>NZ_JAFDVE010000020.1 GCF_016888005.1 Phycicoccus sp. CSK15P-2
TTCAACCACCTCAAACACCACCGCGGCTTCGCCACCCGCTACGACAAGCTCGCCGTCCGCTACGCCGCCACCGTCCACGTCGCCAGCATCGACCACTGGCTGCGACGACTTTCGTAACAGGCCCTAGCCGCCGGAGGGTTCCTTCACTTCCTCGCGGTCGACGTCGCCCTCGAGGAGGTCCTCGGCCGCCTTGGCCAGCAGCGGGTCGTCGACCTCGCCGGCACGGACCCGGGCGACGAGGTCGCGGCGCATCCGCGGCTCCCAGAACTTCTTGATGTGGGTCGCGATCTCCTCCGCGGCCTTCTCCGGGGGCAGCGCCTCGAAGTTACGGACGAGGTCGTGCCCGAGCCGGACCACGGGTGGGACGTCGCCGCTCACCGACGGTGCCTCGCCATCGCGCCGACCGGCATGTCGTGCGAGACCGCCTCGGGGGCCTCCCCGGCCTCGGCGCGTGAGGCCTCGGTGGCCACGGTCACCTGCACGGCCGTCACCTTGTACTCGGGGCAGTTCGTGGCCCAGTCGGAGTTCTCGGTCGTCACGACGTTCGCGCCCGTCACCGGGTGGTGGAAGGTCGTGTAGACGACACCGGCCGGCATCCGCTCCGAGACCAGCGCGGTGAGGCGCGTGGCGCCGACGCGGGACGAGAGCTCGACGACGTCGCCGTCGGAGATGCCCCGCAGCTCGGCGTCGGACGGGTGGATCTCGAGGACGTCCTCGGGGTGCCACGTCGAGTTGGGGGTGCGCCGCGTCTGCGCGCCGACGTTGTACTGCGACAGGATGCGCCCCGTGGTCAGCACGAGCGGGAACCGCCGGTTGGCGCGCTCGGTGGTCGGGACGTAGACGGTCGGCGTGAGCTGGCCGAGGCCGCGGACGAACTGCCCGACGTGCATCGTCGGGGTGCCGTGCGGGGCGGCGTCGGTGACCGGCCACTGCATCGAGCCCTCGGCGTCGAGCCGGGCGAAGGACACCCCGGCGAACGTCGGCGTCGTCGCGGCGATCTCTTCCATGATCTCGGCGGCCGAGCCGTACGACATCGGGTAGCCCATCGCCGTCGCGATCTCGCAGACGACCTGCCACTCGTCCTTGCCGACCCGGCTCGGCATGACCGGACGCACCCGGTTGAGCCGCCGCTCGGCGTTCGTGAACGTCCCGTCCTTCTCCAGGAACGAGGCGCCCGGCAGGAACACGTGGGCGAAGCGCGCCGTCTCGTTGAGGAAGAGGTCCTGGACGACGACGAGCTCCATCGCCCGCAGCGCCGCCTCGACGTGCTGGGTGTTGGGGTCGGACTGCGCGATGTCCTCGCCCTGCACGTACAGGCCGAGGAACGATCCGCCGATCGCCGAGTCGAACATGTTGGGGATCCGCAGCCCGGGCTCGGGCTGGATCGTCACGCCCCACAGCGACTCGTAGATGTCGCGCACGTCGGCTCGCGACACGTGCCGGTACCCGGGCAGCTCGTGCGGGAAGGAGCCCATGTCGCACGAGCCCTGGACGTTGTTCTGGCCGCGTAGCGGGTTGACGCCCACGCCCTCGCGACCCAGGTTGCCGGTGAGCATCGCGAGGTTGGCCATGCCCATGACCATCGTCGATCCCTGGCTGTGCTCGGTGACCCCGAGCCCGTAGTAGATGGCCGAGTTCGGGCCGGCCGCGTAGAGCCGGGCCGCGGCGCGCAGCTCGGGGGCGGGGATGCCGGTCTCGGACTCGGTCGCCTCCGGCGAGTGCTCGGGCTGCGCGATGAACTCGAGGTAGCCGTCGGTGCCCTCCGTGCGGGAGCGGACGAACTCCTCATCGAGCAGCCCCTCGGTGACGATGACGTGCGCCATCGCGTTGACGAACGCGACGTTCGTCCCAGGCCGTACCGGCAGGTGGAAGGACGCCTCGACGTGCGGGCTGCGCACGAGGTCGATCCGCCGGGGGTCGGCGACGATGATCCTCGCCCCCGCCCGCAGCCGCTTCTTCATCCGCGACGCGAAGACCGGATGGGCGTCGGTGGGGTTGGCACCGATGAGCAGGATGACGTCGGCCTGCTCGACCGAGCGGAAGTCCTGGGTGCCCGCCGACGTGCCGAACGCGTGGTTGAGCCCGTACCCCGTGGGGGAGTGGCACACCCGCGCGCAGGTGTCGACGTTGTTGTTGCCGAAGGCCGCGCGCACCATCTTCTGGACGACGTAGACCTCCTCGTTCGTGCACCGCGAGGACGAGATGCCGCCGATGTAGCCGACGCCGTGCTCGTCCTGGATGGCGCGGAAGCCGTCGGCCACCTTGGCGATGGCCTCGTCCCACGACACGACGCGCCACTCGTCGTCGATCGAGTCACGGACCATCGGCTCCATCTGCCGGTCGTCGTGGGCGGCGTAGCCGTAGGCGAAGCGGCCCTTGACGCAGGAGTGGCCCTCGTTGGCGCCGCCGTCCTTCCAGGGCGTCATCCGCACGACCCGGGTGTCCTCGCCCGAGCCCTGCACCTCGGCCTTGAACGAGCAGCCGACACCGCAGTAGGCGCAGGTCGTGACGACCGAGCGGGTGGGCATCCCGAGCTGGACGACCGACCGCTCGGTGAGCGCGTCGGTGGGGCAGGCCTGGACGCACGCGCCGCACGAGACGCACTCGGAGTTCAGGAAGTCGGTGCCGCCGGCGCTGACCCGCGAGTCGAAGCCGCGGCCGTCGACGGTGAGGGCGAACGTGCCCTGGGTCTCCGAGCACGCCCGCACACAGCGCGAGCAGACGATGCAGGCCGCCGGGTCGTAGTCGAAGTACGGGTTGCTGTGGTCCGTGGTGTCGGCCAGGTGGCTCGCGCCGTCGAGGCCGTAGCGGACCTCCGCGACGCCGGTCGCCCGCGCCCACTTCTGCATCTCGCAGCTGCCGCGGGCGCAGCCGTCGCAGTCGGTGGGGTGGTCGGACAGGTAGAGCTCCATGACGTTCCGGCGCAGGTCCTGGACCTGCTCGGTGTCGGTGCGCACGACCATCCCGTCCGAGCACGGGGTCGTGCAGGAGGCGGGTGTGCCCTTGCCGCCCTCGACCTCGACGAGGCACAGCCGGCACGACCCGAACGCTGCGAGCGAGTCGGTGGCGCACAGCTTGGGGATCTCGATGCCGGCCTCCGCGGCGGCCCGCATCACCGAGGTCCCGGCCGGGACGCTCACCTCGCGGCCGTCGACGGTGACCGTGGCGGTCTCGTCCGACGCGACGCGGGGCGTCCCGTAGTCGGTCTCCTGCTCCGCGATCACGGTGCTCTCGTCGATGGTCGTCATGGCCGGGCTCCTCCGTCGGTGCTCGTGGCTGACTCGGGTATGTCGTCGGCGACGGCCTCGGCCTCGCCGGGTGGGGCGCCGAAGTCCTCGGGCCAGTGCTCGAGGGCGCTGCGGACGGGCATCGGCGTCAGGCCGCCCATCGCGCACAGCGAGCCCTTGGTCATCGTGGCGCACAGGTCCTCGAGGAGGACGAGGTTCGCCTCGCGGTGCGTGCCGGCCCGGATGCGGTCGATGACCTCGACGCCCCGGGTGGAGCCGACCCGGCAGGGCGTGCACTTGCCGCACGACTCCTTGGCGCAGAACTCCATCGCGAAGCGGGCCATCGCGCCGGCGTCCATCGAGTCGTCGAACACGACGATGCCGCCGTGCCCGACCATGGCGTCGGCCTCGGCGAAGGCCTCGTAGTCCATCGGCAGGTCGAACTTCCCCGGCGGGAGGTAGGCCCCGAGCGGTCCGCCGACCTGGACGGCCTTGACCGGGCGGCCGGAGGCGGTCCCGCCGCCGAAGTCCTCGACGAGCTCGCGCAGCCCGATGCCGAAGTCCGCCTCGACGATGCCGCCCCGCGCGACGTTGCCGCCGAGCTGGAAGACCTGTGTGCCACGCGACTTCCCCGTGCCGAGCGCGGCGTAGGCGGCGCCGCCGTCGGCGAGGACCATGGGGACCGCGGACAGCGTCAGGACGTTGTTGACGACCGTCGGTCTGCCGAACAGCCCCTGGAGGGCGGGGATCGGGGGCTTGGCCCGCACCTCGCCGCGCTTCCCCTCGAGCGAGTCGAGCATCGAGGTCTCCTCGCCGCAGATGTACGCCCCGGCACCGACCCGGACGTCGAGGTCGAAGGCGTGGTCGCTGCCGAGGACGGACGTGCCGAGCACGCCGTGGGCGTAGGCGATGTCGATGGCGCGGCGCAGCGTGCGGATGGCGTGCGGGTACTCGCTGCGCAGGTAGACGAACCCCTCCGTGGCGCCGGTCGCGACGGCGGCGATGGCCATCCCCTCGATGAGGGTGAAGGGGTCGCCTTCGATGAGCATCCGGTCGGCGAAGGTGCCCGAGTCGCCCTCGTCGGCGTTGCAGCAGACGAACTTGACGTCGGCCTCGGCCTTGCGGACGGTGTCCCACTTGATGCCGGCCGGGAAGCCGGCGCCTCCGCGGCCGCGCAGCCCGGAGTCGGTGACCTCCTGGACGACCTCCTCGGCAGAGAGGGTGAGTGCGCGCTGCAGTCCCGCGAGGCCGCCGTGCTCACGGTAGGCGGCGATGTCGGTGGGCTCGGTGACCCCCACCCGCGCGAACGACACCCGGTGCTGGCGGGTGAGCCAGGGATGCTCGTCGACGACGCCCACGCAGCGCTCGGTGGAGGCGAGGTCGCCGGCCAGGACCGCCGTGGCCTCCGCGGGCTCGACGGCGGCGTACCCCACGCGCCCGTGGTCGGTCTCGACCTCGACGAGCGGCTCCATCCAGAGCATCCCGCGCGACCCGTTGCGACGAACGGTTGCCCCGGCGGCCTCGAATGCCTCGGCGACGGCGTCCGCTCCGACCGACACGGCCGCGGCGTCGCACGGCACCCAGACGACGGTGCTCATCGGCCCCACCCCTCGGTCAGGGCGTCGAGCCGCTCGGGCGTGAGCCGGGCGTGCAGCGAGCCGTCGAGCATCCCGGCGGGGCCGAGGGCGCAGTTGCCGAGGCAGAAGACCTCGCCGACCTCGACCTCGGTGGAGCCTGACCAGCGGTCGGCCGCCGCGGCGTAGGTGGCCTCGGCGCCCCGGGCCTGGCACGCCTCGGCGCGGCACAGGCTCACCCGGTGCGTGGTCGGGGGAGTGCGCCGGAAGTCGTGGTAGAAGCCGACGACGCCGAGGACGTCGGCCCGGCTGAGGTTGAGCACGTCGGCGATGACCGGGATGTCGTCGTCGTGGACGTACCCGTGCACGGCCACGACCTCGTGCAGCACCGGCATGAGCGGGCCGCGGGCGGCCGCGAGCTGCTCGGCGATGGCCCGGACGGACGCCGCCCGGGACGGGTCGGTAGGCGCTGGCGCTGGTGCGGGGGTGGGTCCTCGCTGTGGCACAACCTCCACCTCTCTGTGGGGTCATCGACGTACCGCCCGAGCCTACGCGGAGAAGAGCCCTGCGTGCGGCGGCGGACCGACGAATCCGCGCGGGAGTCAGAGGCGTTGGGCGCCGGGGCGTCCGGACTCCACGACGAAGGACGCGGACGTCGAGACCCCGCCCCCGCGCCGCCCGACGAACTCGACCGTCCGCAGGTCGGTCCGCCACTCCGCCCGGGTGACCGTGTGCAGCTGGTAGCCGCGCCGGTCGCCGTCGAAGTACCGGATGTGCGGGTTGTAGCGGATCATCGGCCCGTAGTACGGGCCGTAGACCTCGCGGTCACCGTTCGTCGTCACCGACGTCCCGACGAACTCGGTCGCCACCACGGGCGAGCCCGGGTCGTCGAAGTCCTGGCGGATGTCGTTGACGAAGGTCGAGTGCCAGTCGCCGGTGAGGACGACCGGATTACGCACCCGCGCCGTCGCCAGGACCTCGGTGATCCGGTTCCGTGCCGCGGGGAACCCGTCCCAGGCGTCGTGCCAGAGGCGGGCGCCCGGGGTCGCCTCGTGCTCGAGCCGGGCCATCATCACGTTGTTCCCGAGGACGGCCCAGTGCGCGCGCCCGGCCCGCAGACGGGCGGTGAGCCACGACTCCTGGCGCCGTCCGAGCATCGTCACCGACGGGGCGTAGGCAGCAGCACTCGCCGGTGCCTCGCCCCAGCCACCCGGCGGCACGTCACGGTGCTGGCGCCCGTCGAGCATGCTCAGCCGCACCAGTCCGCCGAGGTCCAGGCCGCGGTGGAGGGTGAGGCCACCGTCCGGGCGCGGGATGGAGGCCACCCGCAGCGGCTGGTGCTCGTAGTACGCCTGGTAGGCCGCGGCCCTGAGTGCCGAGATGTCGCCCTCGTACTGCGACCGGGTGCCGGCGTAGTCGTTCTGCACCTCGTGGTCGTCCCAGGTGACGGCGAACGGGACAGCGGCGTGCGCGGCCCTGAGGTCGGCGTCGGACTTGTACAGCGCGTAGCGGATGCGCCACTGCTCGAGGGTGCGCGGCGCCGGCCTCGCGGGCTCCGGGACGGGGGTGCCTCGTGCCCCGGCGGTCGCCCCGACGGCGCCCTCGTACACGTAGTCCCCGAGGTGGAGGACGAGGTGGGGGTCGTCGTCGACGAGGTGGCGGTACGCGGTGTAGAAGCCGCTGGAGTAGTCCTGGCAGCTCACCGTGGCCAGGGTCGCGGTGCGCAGCGGGTGGCCCGCGGCCGGCGCGGTGCGGGTCCGCCCCACGTCCGAGACGTGACCCCGGTACCTGAACCTGAACCAGTACTCGCGCCAGGGCCTGAGCCCTCGGAGCTCGACGTGCACGCTGTGGGCGAGGCGGGCCGGTGCGAGGGCGAGCCCCGAGGCCACCTTCGTTCGCAGCCGCTCGTCGGAGTAGACGGCCCATTCGACGGCGAGGTCGCGCCCGGGTGCGCCGCCGCCGGGCACGAGGGGGTCCGGTGCCAGGCGGGTCCACAGCACGACGCCGTCGGGCCCCGGGTCCCCGGAGGCCACTCCGAGGGTGAACGGGAACCCGATGTCGGGCCGTGGTGCGGCGGAGGCGTCCGCGAGGGGGACCTGAGCGGCGGCCGCGGTGCCGGCGAGGGCCCCGACCACGGCCAGGAAGCGACGGCGGTCCACCCCGTGCGAGTGGTTGGGCGTCCGTGGAGGCAGCACGGTCCACGACCGTAGGCAACCTCGGCGACCAGCCGGTGACGTAGGGGGGACGCGTGGGTGAAGTCCGAGGGGGTGGGAGAGCATCGGGTGCCGACGGCCGCGCGACCGTCCCGGGCGGTGCTCTCCGGGCCACCGTCCGATTAGGAGCCCGGTACCCCCGCTGGTAGCCTTGTCGACTGCCGTGAGATCGGCCGCGGAACCAGAGAGCCCCGGTGAACCAGCCCGGGCGCGCCGCGCAGCAGACACCAGGAACAGGAGAGTCGTCGCCCCATGCCGCTGAGCACCGACGTCAAGAAGAGCATCATCGCCGAGTACGGCACGTCCGAGGGCGACACCGGCTCGCCCGAGGTGCAGGTCGCGCTTCTCACCCAGCGCATCAAGGACCTCACCGAGCACAGCCGCGAGCACAAGCACGACCACCACTCCCGTCGGGGTCTGCTCCTCCTCGTCGGCCGCCGCCGCCGCCTCCTGCGCTACCTGGAGAGCATCGACGTCGAGCGCTACCGCTCGCTGATCAAGCGCCTCGGTCTGCGCCGTTGAGACTTCCGAGAGGGCGGTCCTCACATCCGTGTGGGGACCGCCCTCTCGCATGAGCGGGCCCGTCCCGCTCGGGGGTGGGCCCAGCCGCCCGCGAAGAACCCACAACTGAACACCGGAACCATCTGCGGCGCGGCCCGTCGCCCCGCCGCCTGAAGGACACACCCGTGCACAACGACGATGCACGCGGTGCGAATGACATCGAGAAAAGGAGGGCCCATGGAGGGTCCCGAGATCACCGCCACCGAAGCCGTCATCGACAACGGCAGCTTCGGTACCCGTACCGTCCGGTTCGAGACCGGACGCCTGGCCAAGCAGGCCGGAGGCGCCGTTGCCGCCTACCTGGACGAGGACACGATGCTCCTCTCCACCACCACCGCCGGGAAGTCCCCGCGTGAGGGCTTCGACTTCTTCCCCCTGACCGTCGACGTCGAGGAGCGGATGTACGCCGCGGGCAAGATCCCCGGCTCGTTCTTCCGCCGCGAGGGCCGTCCGTCCACGGACGCGATCCTCACCTGTCGGCTCATCGACCGCCCGCTGCGCCCGACCTTCCGCAAGGGGCTGCGCAACGAGGTCCAGGTCGTCATCTCCGTCCTGTCCCTGAACCCGGACCACCAGTACGACGTCCTCGCCATCAACGGTGCGAGCGCGTCGACGCAGATCTCCGGCCTGCCGTTCTCCGGCCCGGTCGGCGCCACCCGCGTCAGCCTCATCGACGGCCAGTGGGTCGCGTTCCCGAACTTCAGCGACATCGAGCGCTCGACGTTCGACATGGTCGTCGCGGGCCGCATCGCCGGTGACGACGTCGCGATCATGATGGTCGAGGCCGAGTCCACGGAGAACACCTGGGACCTCGTGAAGACCGCCGGCAAGACCGCCCCCACCGAGGAGGTCGTCGCCGAGGGTCTCGAGGCGTCCAAGAAGTTCATCAGGGTCCTGTGCGAGGCCCAGTCCGAGCTGGCCGAGAAGGCCGCGAAGCCGGTCGAGGAGTTCCCGATCTTCCTCGACTACGAGGACGACGCCTACCAGGCCGTCGAGGAGGCCACCTCCGGTGACCTGACCTCGGCGCTGCAGATCGCCGGCAAGCAGGAGCGCGAGGAGCGCATCGACGAGATCAAGGAGTCGATGAAGGCCTCGCTCGCCGAGCGCTTCGAGGGCCGCGAGAAGGAGCTGTCCGCCGCCTACCGCAGCGTGCAGAAGGCGCTGGTCCGCCAGCGCATCCTGCGCGACAAGGTCCGCATCGACGGCCGTGGCCTCGCCGACATCCGGGCGCTGAGCGCCGAGGTCGAGGTCCTGCCGCGCACCCACGGCTCGGCCATCTTCGAGCGTGGCGAGACCCAGATCATGGGGGTCACGACGCTCAACATGCTCCGGATGGAGCAGCAGCTGGACACGCTGTCGCCGACCACGCGCAAGCGCTACATGCACAACTACAACTTCCCGCCGTACTCGACCGGCGAGACCGGCCGCGTGGGCTCTCCGAAGCGCCGCGAGATCGGCCACGGGGCGCTCGCCGAGCGGGCCCTCATGCCGGTCCTGCCGACGCGCGAGGAGTTCCCGTACGCGATCCGCCAGGTCTCCGAGGCGCTGGGCTCCAACGGCTCGACGTCGATGGGCTCGGTCTGCGCGTCCACCCTGTCGCTGCTCAACGCCGGGGTGCCGCTGCGCGCCCCGGTCGCCGGCATCGCGATGGGCCTGGTCTCGGCGGAGGTCGACGGGCAGACGCAGTACGCGGCGCTCACCGACATCCTCGGCGCCGAGGACGCCTTCGGCGACATGGACTTCAAGGTCGCCGGCACCCGCGAGTTCGTCACGGCCATCCAGCTCGACACCAAGCTCGACGGCATCCCCGCCGACGTGCTGGCCGGTGCGCTGACCCAGGCCCGGGACGCCCGCTTCCACATCCTCGACGTCATGAACGAGGCGATCGACGCCCCGGACGAGATGTCCCCGTACGCCCCCCGCGTCATCTCGGTGAAGGTCCCGGTCGACAAGATCGGCGAGGTCATCGGCCCGAAGGGCAAGATGATCAACCAGATCCAGGAGGACACGGGCGCCGACATCTCGATCGAGGACGACGGCACGGTCTACATCGGCGCCACGGATGGCCCCTCGGCCGAGGCGGCCCGCGCGGCGGTCAACGCCATCGCCAACCCGCAGATGCCGGAGATCGGCGAGCGCTTCCTCGGGACCGTCGTCAAGACGACGACCTTCGGCGCGTTCGTCTCCCTGCTGCCGGGCAAGGACGGCCTGCTGCACATCTCCGAGGTGCGCAAGCTCGTCGGGGGCAAGCGCATCGACGCCGTCGAGGACGTCCTGTCGGTCGGCCAGAAGATCCAGGTCGAGCTCAAGGAGATCGACCCGCGCGGCAAGCTCAGCCTCGCCGCAGTGACCGCCGAGGGCGGCTCCGACGCCGCAGCGGCCCCGGCCGCTCCGGCGGCCGACGCCGGCTCCGACGCGACGGACGACACCGACGCCGATGACGCCGATGACGCCGACGACCAGGGCGGCAGCGACTCGGACGAGCGCGGTGAGGGCGGCGAGCGTCGCCGCCGCAACCGTCGCCGTCGTGGCGGCCGTGGCCGCGGTGAGCGGTCGGAGGAGGGCGCGCCCAGCGACGCCTGACGCCTCGCGTCATCCGGACCGGAGCCCCGGTGCACCCTCGGTGCACCGGGGCTCCGGCCGTCCCGGGCGGTTGTCCACAGGGGGAGTCTTCCCCATCGAGGGACACCGCCGCGGACGGCTAGGTTGTGCGCGACCGCTCAGGGGAGCCGGTCCCGCTCACAGAAGGATTCGTTCTATGCGTGCTGTCCTCGGCGTGCTCGTCGCGCTCGGTGTCCTGCTCACTCTCGCCGGAGGTACGGCCGCGGTCGTCATCGGCCCGGACGGGGTCGCCGAGACGCCGACGAGCGAGGTCGACCTCGGGGAGAGCGCCGTGCTCGTGACCTCCGCCGGCGTGCTCTCGTTCCGCGGTGCCACCATGCAGCTCACGGCGTCGTCCCCGGACGGCCCGGTCTTCGTCGGGCAGGCGCACCCGGTCGACGTGGCGGACTGGGTCGGGCACTCGGGCCGGTGGGTGGTCACGTCGGTCGACCAGCAGGGAGTCGGCGGGACGTCGGTTCCCGGCGATGCGGAGGCGAAGGCCCTGGTGGCCCCCGCCGACCTCCCCTTCTGGACGCGCCGGGCGTCGGGCGCAGGCGAGCAGACTCTCGTGCTGCCGCTCGACGGGTCGCCGACGCAGGTGGCGGTCCTCCCGCCGGAGGGCTCGACCGCGCTGGCCGTGCGGATGGGCCTCGCCCTGCCGGGAGCCTTCACCACGGCTCTGGTCACGGCTGGTGCCGGGCTCGTGCTCGTCGCGGGGGGCATCGTCGGGATGCGCCGACTGGCGCGCCGCGGCCGCGTCGCGGACGAAGCCGTGCCGGTCGAGGACGAGGCACCCGCACCGGCCTCCGGGGCCGTGCTGCGCGCCGTCGTCGCAGGTCTGGCGGTTCCGCTCCTGGTGTCCGGCTGCTCGTGGGGCCCGCAGCAGGTTGACACCTGGGGAGCCGGACACCGTGACCAAGACCGCGGTCGAGGCCGACGGGCTCGGGGCGCTGCTCGAGGACTACGACGAGCGCAACAACGCGGCCATCGCCGCGGCCCACAAGAGCGACGACCCAAAGGTGTGGGCCTCCGCCGATGCCGAGCTCGTCCTCGACGGGGACCGTTTCGACACCCGTCGGGCGAAGGTCGCCAAGAGCAAGGAGCCCGCCTCGACGCTGCGTCACGAGCCGGGGGCGCTCTACGCACCCGAGTTCGGCGAGTACCCCATGTTCGCCATCGGGTCGGCGACCGTCACCTCGTCGGTGAAGGACTCCGAGCCGTGGTCCTCGGTCGGGGTGTGGCTCCGGGAGTCCGCGGCGGAGCCCTGGAAGCAGGCAGCGAACGTCGCTACCGCGGACGACCTGAAGCTGCCCGGGCCGAACCCCGTGGGCGCCGAGAGCGTGCCCACACCGGAGCAGCGCAAGGCCACCCTCGCCGCGGCCACGGCCGTGCTCGGCTACCTCCGGGGCGAGGGCAAGGCCTCGGGCGTCACCCTCGACAAGACGCTCAAGGAGCTCCGCGCCGGGTCCTCGATCCGGGACGCGAAGGGGGTGGACCACCGGATGTCGGCCACGTTCGCCAACGGGGCCGACGACCAGGTCTCGGCCGAGGGGTCGGTGCGCGCGGTGCGCACCGACGACGGCGTGCTGGCCGTCGTGAGCATCCGGGCGCACGACTCGTTCTCGGTGGGTGGCAACAGCCGCCTCCAGTGGGACGAGCCGTACGGCACCGCCCTCGGACAGTCCGGACAACGCACGCTGTTGTCCAGGGACATCGGCGTCGTCGTGCTGCTCGCCGTCGCGGACTCGGGGAAGGCCCGGGTCCTCGCCTCGGGCTGGGACACCGCCAGGTGACGAACCTGCCGGCGACACCTCGGTGTCGCTGGCAGGTTCATGACCTTCCGGAGGACACGCATCGTCTAGCGTGTGTCCGGTAGATGTCGGCAGGGGGACACCGCCGATGCGAGATGGGGGAGTGGTGTGAGATGAACAGACCTGCCGAGGACGCAGCAGCCACCGGGCCGGCGCCACGGGACGTGCCGGAGGAGCCGGTGGACGGCTCTGGGTCGGACCTCATCACAACGCCCGGCGTCGAGCCGACGTCGACCGACCCCGCCTGGCCCGTGCGCGTGAACCGGCCGGAGGGCGGGGCCGCCTGGGCCTGAGGCCCGGGACACCGAAAGGGCCCGCTCCACCTCGTGGTGGAGCGGGCCCTTCGATGTGTGCTCAGGCCGCGGAGCGGGTGCGCAGCTGGTGCGGCGCCTTCCAGCGCATCTCCATCCGCGTCCGTCCGTCGGCAGTCACGACCGGCACCCAGCGCATGGCCAGGCCGGTACGGGTCGTCGTAGTGGCGACCTTTCTCATGATGCCTCCTCCCGGATCGTTCACCCTGCGTTCACCAAGAGTACAGGTATCGCGGAGCTAAGGTGAACAAAACATGAACAACCTGCGTGGCACGGGTATCCCCGGTGGCGCCTCGGAGGCCCGGTCCGTCGTCGTCACCGCGGGGGGAGGGGAGTGCTCCCCGTTGTGCCCGACGCGGAGCAGGTCCACTGTTGGCCCGGGAGAGGCCGACCGACCGAGGGCAAGGAGTGTGACCGTGGAGCGCGACATGGAGACCCTGTGGGAGACGCGGGAGGAGATCGACCGCAGCCAGCAGCGGCTTGACTCGATCCCCGTGCGGGACGAGGACGTCGAGGGCAGCGACCCGGCCCGGGTCGTCTCGGTCCGGGTGGCGGCGGACGGCACGGTCCGGTCCATCACCGTCGACCACCGGTGGCAGGACCACGTGGCCGCGGCAGACCTGGCCGACACCATCGCCGCCGCCTACGTCACGGCCGCCGGTGAGCGCGTCGGGACCTGGGTCACCGACGTCGAGGACGCCTTCGCCATGCCGGCACCCCGCAACCGGCCGCTGCCGACGACGGTCGAGGAGGTGATGGAGCTCGTCCCCGACTCCGAGAACCTGACCGAGGAGGAGGTCATGACGCGCATCGCCGAGCTGTGGTCGGAGATCGAGTCCGAGCTGGACGGCGCCCTCGCCGACCTCGAGGACCGCACGACACAGGTGCACCGGGCCTCCAGCCCCGACGGCACCGTGCACGTCGAGCTGAGCGCGTCCGGCGGCCTCCAGCAGCTCGTGCTGCGCGAGTCCTGGCTCGAGCGGGCGCACCCGGCGAACATCGGGCGCAGCATCCTCGCCGTGCTCGAGCAGGCGCAGGCGAGCGCGCTCGCGGGCTTCGCCCGGACCAGGCAGGACGCCGACGCCGCCGTGGACCGCCTCGGCCGGCTCGGCGACCCCACCCGGCTGGCCCGCCGCGCGGGCCTGGACGTCTGAGGAGGGCACCGTGTCGTTCGAGGTCCAGAAGGAAGCCCTGGAGCACGACGCCAAGATCTGGGACGCCACCGGGGACACCCTGTCCACGGCGGCGGGCGCCGCACGGGGGATCGTGCTCTCGACGAACGCGGTCTCGTTCGTCGGTGACGCCACCGGGTTCACGAGCACCTACGCCGACATCCAGTCCTTCGTGGCCGGGCTGCTCGACGAGGGGTCCGCCGCGTCGTCCGACATGGCGACGACCCTGCGGGACGTGCGGAAGCAGTACGAGGCCGACGAGCAGTCGGCCGCCCAGCGCATCGGCGACCAGTGGTCGCCCGTCGAGTGAGGACACCGAGATGACACCCGAAGAGATCCTCGAGAAGCTGCACGCCAAGTGGGAGGAGGTCGAGCGCAAGGCCACCGCCCTGCTCGAAGCCTTCAACAACACCCTGCAGAAGATCGCCCGCTTCTCCGGCTGGGTGGCCGAGAAGGCGGCCGCCTTCTGGAACAACACCGTCGTGCCGGCCTGGCAGAAGGCCGTGGACTGGATGTCCGAGCACTGGAACGTGTTCGGTGCACCCTGGCTATGCTTCGGGGCCGCCGGCGACTGGCGCTCGGGGGTCGGGCAGCCGACCTCGGAGCGGGCGGGCCTGGCGACCAAGGGCCAGCTCGACGTCGACACGACCTGGAAGGGCACCGCCGCGACGCGCTACAACGACCGCCTGGGCGAGCAGGAGCGGGCCCTCGGTGCGGTCTCCGAGCAGTTCGCGGAGACCATCGCGGCCAGCCTGACCAAGGTGGGTGCCGGGATCATCACCTGGTGGCTCGGCATCATCGTCGGCATCGGCATCCTCGTCATCTGCCTCGTCACGGCCACGGGTGAGGCCATCTCGGTGTTCGGGCTCCCGGCGGTGCCCCCGACGGTCTACGCGGGCTGGGCCTCGTTCGTCGGCGGGCTGATCATCGGCACGGGTGCCCTCACGACCCTGTGCCTGCTCGCCAAGAGCGACCTCGCGGGTGCGCGTACGAAGCTCGCGAAGTTCCCTGGCGGCTCCTGGCCGGCGTTCGGCTCGTAGGCTGCCGCCGTGACGATGGACGAGCGCACCGCCCGGGACGCGGCGACGATCCGGGCCCGCGGTGCCCTCGCGGCGCTCGCCCTGTGCCTGCTCCTCGCAATGGCGTGCGCGGCCTTCGCGCTCACCGCGCCGGGAGACGCCGCGGCCCTGCTGTGGGTGGGTGCCGCGCTCGCCGTCATCGGCGCCTTGGCCGCGCTGGTCGTGCAGCGGGCCAACCGCCGCCTCGCCGGTGACCCCCGGGACGGTGCGGCCGTCGCCGGGATGGGGCTGCTGGCCGTGGCGGTCCTCATGGCGTGGGCGGTGGGGGTGCTCGTCGTGCTCGCCGTCACCCGCGAGGTGGTCTACACCCTGGCGGCCCTCGCCTTCGTCGTCCTCGTCCTGCCCCCGCTCGTCATGGGGTGGGTCACCGCGAAAGGGCCCCATCCCTCCTGAGCGTGCCGCTCACTAGAGTGGCGGCCATGAGTGGCACGAAGGTCGCGGTCGTCGGCGCATCCGGGCGGATGGGGTCCACCACCTGCGCCGCCGTCGAGGCGGCCGGCGACCTCGAGCTCGTCGCGCGGGTCGGGTCGGGTGACGACCTGGGCGACCTGGGCGGGGCCGAGGTGGCCGTCGACTTCACCGTGCCGGACTCCTCGCCCGGCGTCGTCGCGCACTGTGTCGAGCGCGGCGTGCACGTCGTCGTCGGCGCGACCGGATGGAGCGAGGCGCGCCTCGCCACGTTGCGCGACCACCTCGCCAGCCACCCCGAGGTCGGCGTGCTCGTCGCCCCGAACTTCGCCGTCGGCGCGGTCCTCATGATGGAGCTCACCCGCCGGGCCGCCCCCTTCTTCGAGTCGGTCGAGGTCGTCGAGCTGCACCATCCCGACAAGGTCGACGCGCCGTCCGGCACCGCCGCCCGCACGGCCGCCGTCATCGGCGTGGCGCGCGAGCAGGCCGGCTGCGACCCCGTCCCCGACGCCACCCGGCACGACCCGGACGGCGCGCGTGGCGCCCTCGTCCACGGAGTCCCGGTGCACTCGGTCCGGTTGCGCGGGCTCGTGGCCCACCAGGAGGTCCTGCTCGGCAACCCCGGCGAGATGCTCACCGTCCGGCACGACTCCTTCGACCGCGTCTCGTTCATGTCGGGCGTCCTGGCCGCCGTCCGGCAGGTCTCCGCCCACCCGGGTCTCACCGTCGGCCTCGAGCACTACCTCGGCCTCGACGGCTGACCGCCGTACCCCTCACCTGGGCCGACGCATCCATGTGACGGGCGTGTTACCGAACCCTCACACCCTTCGTGCCCGCCGACATGAGGTGGATGTTTCGGACGGTTCACACGGGCCGCGGCCCACTGAAACACCCCGTTCCTAGCGTTCTCGACGTCCGACAACGACGCGGGACGCCGGAGGTCGGTGTTCCCGAGGCACTGGAACTCCGGGAAAGGGCAGCACATGAGCGCCACCGTCACCCCCAGGTCGACCAGCACGGTCGACGTCGAGCCGGGGCACATCGGCCCCGGCCGTTGGATCGAGAAGTGGGACCCCGAGGACGCCGGCTTCTGGGCGGCGAAGGGCAAGGCCATCGCCCGGCGCAACCTCACCTGGTCCATCGTCGCCGAGCACATCGGCTTCTCCGTCTGGCTGCTGTGGTCGATCGTCGTCGTCAAGATGACCGGCACCTACGCGGCCGACGGCTCGCTCGTCACGCCCGGCGCGGCCGGGTGGGCCCTGACCGCCGGGGAGGCGCTGACCGTCCTCGCCGTCGCCTCGGGGGTCGGCGCGTTCCTCCGCATCCCCTACACGTTCGCGGTGCCGCTCTTCGGCGGCCGCAACTGGACGACGATCTCGGCGCTGCTCCTGCTCGTGCCGACGCTCGGCCTCGCCTGGGTCGTGCAGCACCCCGAGATGCCGTTCTGGGTCCTCCTGGCCGTCGCGGCGACGGCCGGCTTCGGCGGCGGCAACTTCGCCTCCTCGATGGCCAACATCTCGTTCTTCTACCCGGAGAAGGAGAAGGGCTGGGCGCTCGGGCTCAACGCGGCCGGTGGCAACATCGGTGTCGCGGTGGCGCAGAAGATCGTCCCTCTGGCCATCGGGCTCGGCGGCCTCGCCGCGGGGCTGTCGAACGCGGGTCTGGTCTACGTGCCGCTCTCGATCGCCGCGGCAGTCCTCGCCTGGCTCTTCATGGACAACCTGCGCGAGGCCAAGGCGGACCCCACCCCGACCGCCAACGCGACCAAGCACCTGCACACCTGGGTCATGGCCTTCCTCTACATCGGGACCTTCGGCTCGTTCATCGGCTACTCCGCGGCGTTCCCCACGCTGCTGAAGGTGGTCTTCGAACGAGGGGACATCGCGCTCACGTACGGCTTCCTCGGCGCGCTCGTCGGCTCGCTGTCCCGCCCGCTCGGCGGCAAGCTGGCCGACCGGGTCGGTGGCGCGGTGGTCACCGTGTGGACCTTCGTGGCGATGGCCGCCGCCGGGTGGACCGCCGTCATCGGCGTGCAGAACGAGAACCTGCCGCTGTTCTTCGTCAGCTTCATGGTGCTCTTCGTCGCCACCGGTGTCGGCAACGGCTCGACCTACCGGATGATCCCGGCGATCTTCACCCGGATCGCGGGGCGTGACGGCGACGGCTCCGAGACGAGCCGGGTCGAGTTCAAGCGTCGCGCGGCCGGCGCGGTCGGCATCATCTCGGCGGTCGGCGCCTTCGGCGGGTTCGTCATCCCCTTCGTCTACAAGTTCGCGAAGGAGAGCTACGGCTCGATCGTCCCGGCCCTCCAGGCCTACGTCGTGCTCTTCCTCGTCATGGCCGTCGTCACCGGGGTCGTGTACGTCCGCAAGGGCTCGCTCATGGCGAAGGTCTGACGTGACCCTCTCCCCCGACCGGGCGACGGTGGGGCCGCGCGACGGCGGCCCCACCGCCACCCACTGCCCCTACTGCGCCCTGCAGTGCGCGCAGCAGCTGGTCCGCGCCGAGGGGCCAGTGCCCGTCGAGGTGCAGGCGCGTGACTTCCCGACCAACCGCGGCGGGATGTGCCAGAAGGGGTGGAGCGCGGCCGAGGTCCTCACCGCACCGGACCGGCTCACGACCCCGCTCGTCCGCCGGGACGGCGAGCTCGTCCCGGCGACGTGGGACGAGGCGCTCGACCTCGTCCACGCGCGTCTCGAGGGGATCCGCGACGAGCACGGCCCGGAAGCGGTCGCGGTCTTCGGCGGCGGCGGACTGACCAACGAGAAGGCCTACACCCTCGGCAAGCTCGCCCGGGTCGTCCTGCGTACGCCGTACATCGACTACAACGGCCGGTTCTGCATGTCGTCCGCCGCGGCCGCGGCGAACCGGACGCTCGGTGTCGACCGCGGGCTGGCCTTCCCCGTCACCGACCTCGGCGGCGCCGAGGCCGTCCTCCTCGTGGGGTCCAACCCCGCGGAGACGATGCCGCCGCTCGTGCAGCACCTCGCGGGCGCGCGGTCCCACGGCGGCCTCGTGGTCGTCGACCCGCGCCGCTCGGCCACCGCCCGCCTCACCGAGCACGGCGCGGGCACGCACCTGGCCCCCGTCCCGGGCAGCGACCTCGTCGTCCTCCTCGCGCTGACCCACGTGCTCGTCGACGAGGCCCTGGTCGATGCCGACTACCTCGCCGAGCGCACGACGGGATGGGAGGACGTCCTCGCCACCGTGAGCCGCTGGTGGCCCGAGCGCGCCGAGGCGGTGTGCGGGGTGCCGGCCGACACCCTGCGCCGCACGGCCCGCCGTCTCGCGGCCGCGGCACCCGTGCACGGCGGGGGCGGTGCCTTCGTCCTCACCGGGCGCGGGATGGAGCAGAGCGCGCACGGCACCGACACGGTGTCGGCCGCGATCACCCTGGCCCTCGCCCTCGGGCTGCCCGGCCGGCGCGGCTCCGGGTACGGGCCCCTCACCGGACAGGGCAACGGCCAGGGGGGCCGGGAGCACGGCCTGAAGTCCGACCAGCTCCCGGGCTACCGGCTCATCGCCGACCCCGCGGCGCGCGAGCACGTCGCCGGGGTGTGGGGCGTCGACCCCGGGTCGCTGCCCGGCCCGGGGGTCCCCGCCGTCGAGCTGCTCGCCCGGCTCGGCACGGAGGGCGGACCGCGCGCGCTGCTCGTCCACGGCGCGAACGTCGTCGTGTCCGCACCGAACGTCGGCCGGGTCCGCGAGGCCCTCGGTCGCCTCGACCTGCTCGTCGTCAGCGACGTCGTCCCGTCCGAGACCGCCCGGATGGCCGACGTCGTCCTCCCCGTCGCCCAGTGGGCGGAGGAGGAGGGGACGATGACGAACCTCGAAGGTCGCGTCGTCCGCCGCCGGCGTGCCACCGACCCGCCCGGCGACGCCCGCGACGAGCTGTGGGTGCTGAGCGAGCTCGCCCGCCGGTTCGGCCACGACCTGTCCGCCGACGCCCGCGAGGTCTTCGACGAGCTGGCCCGGGCCTCCGCGGGTGGCAAGGCCGACTACTCCGGCATCACCTACGACCGGCTCGACGCGGGGGAGGCCCTGTACTGGCCGTGCCCGGCGGACCGTCCGGCGGGCACGCCACGGATGTTCGAGCACGGCTTCGCGACCGCGGACGGCCGGGCGCGGCTCGTCGCGGTGGACCACCGGGACCCCGCGGACGACGTCACCGGCGACCGGCCGCTGTTCCTCACGACCGGGCGCGTCCTTCACCACTACCAGTCCGGTGCGCAGACCCGTCGGGTGGCCGAGCTCGTCGACGCCGCGCCCGAGCCGTTCGCCGAGCTGAGCCCGCTCCTCGCCGACACCCTCGGGGTGGCGGAGGGCGACCTCGTCCGGGTCGTGTCGGCCCGCGGCGCGCTGGAGCTCCGGGCCCGGGTGACCTCCGCCATCCGGCCGGACACCGTCTTCGTCCCGTTCCACTGGGCCGGCGCGCTCAGCGCGAACCTCCTGACCTCGGACGCGACCGACCCGGTCTCGGGGATGCCGGAGTTCAAGGTGTGCGCGGTGTCCGTCGAGCGGGTCGCGGCGCGGAACGCGCGCCCGGTGCTCGAGGAGGTCCACGCATGAGGGTCGTCGTCGTCGGCCACGGCATGGTCGGCTCCCGCGTGGCCGAGGAGCTCGTCACCGCCGACCCCACCGCCGAGGTCACCGTGCTCGGCAAGGAGCCGGTGCCCGCCTACAACCGAGTGCTGCTGTCGAGTGTCGTGGCGGGCTCCAAGGACCCTTCCCTGCTCTCCGTCGCCGGCCCGGCGCACCCGCGGCTGCGGGTGCTGACCGGTGTCGGGGCCGTGGACGTCGACCGCACGGCCCGCGTCGTGCACGACGACGCGGGGGAGACCCATCCCTACGACGCCCTGGTCCTCGCCACGGGCTCCGCGGCCCGGGTGCCGGCCATCCAGGGTGTCGCCCTCGACACCGGCCTCGTCCCCGGCGTGTTCGTCCTCAAGGACATGGCGGACGCCACCGGCATCGTGGAGGCGACGCGCTCGGCGCGGCGGGCGGTCGTCCTCGGCGCCGGGGTCCTCGGTATCGAGGTCGCCACCGGGCTCGCGGCACGCGGCCTGGCGGTCCGCGTCGTCCACCTCGGGGAGCGCCTCATGGAGCGCCAGCTGGGGTGGGAGGCCTCGCAGGTCGCCGTCGCGAGCCTGGAGCGGATGGGCATCACCACGCACGTGGGTTCCTCGGTCGTCGGTGTGACGACCCGGCGAGGCCGGCTGGACGGCGTCCGGTTCGGAGACGGGCTCGAGGCCGCGGCGGACCTCTTCGTCATGTGCACCGGCACCGTCCCGGACACGATGCTCGCCCGCCGCGCCGGGCTCACCTGCGACCGCGGCGTCGTCGTCGAGGACGACCTCCGCTCACCCGACGACCCCGCGGTGTTCGCCGTCGGCGACTGTGCGCAGCCGCCGGGTGGGGCGACCGGCCTCGTGGCCCAGGGGTGGGAGCAGGCCCGCCGGGTCGTCTTGCGTCTCGCCCGGGCCGACGCGGTCGACCCCGCTGCCTCCACCACCGACGTCGTGCGCGTCAAGGCCTCCGGGATGTCGATGGTGAGCATGGGGCTCTCCGGCGACTTCGACCGGGACGACCCACGCCACCGCGTGCTGTCCCTCAAGGACCCCGAGCGCGGCCGGTTCGTCGAGGTCGTCGTGTCCGGAGGGATGCTCGTCGGTGCGACGTGCCTCGGGGACGCCGAGGTGGGCGCGACCCTCTCCGCGCTCTACACCCGGTCGATGCCGGTCCCCGAGGACCCCGCGCTGCTCATGGTCCGCGCACTGTCCGGCGGTGGCCCCGGTGTCGTCTCCCGGGCCCCCGCCGACCTCGAGGACGGCGACCGGGTCTGCACGTGCAACAGCGTCACGGCCGGGACCATCCGGGCCGCGCTCGCGGACGGCTGCCGGACGGCCGCCGACGTCTCCGCGCGGACCCGCGCGAGCACCGGGTGCGGCGACTGCCGCACCACCGTCGAGGCCCTCGTCGCACACGCGGCGGACGGCCACCAGCAGGACATCGAGCACGACCCCGACCTCGTGAGGAGCGAGTCATGACCGAGCACGTCGTCGTCGTCGGTGGGGGGATGGTCGCCCACCGGTTCGTCGAGGCCCTCCGGGCCCGGGACACCGAGGGCGCCTACGCCGTCACGGTCCTCGCGGAGGAGCCCCGCGCGCCCTACGACCGGGTCGGGTTGTCCGCCTTCTTCTCCGGGACCGCACCGGAGGACCTGGCTCTCGGTGACCCCGCGCTGTGGGAGGACCCCCTGGTCGCCCTGCGGCTGGGTGACCCGGCCACCGGGCTCGACCGGGACGCCCGCACCGTGACGACGGCATCGGGTGACGCCGTCGGCTACGACCACCTCGTCCTGGCCACCGGGTCGTACGCCTGGGTCCCACCGCTCCCCGGCGCCGACCTGCCCGGCGTGTTCGTCTACCGGACCGTCGAGGACGTCGTCGCCCTGCGCGAGTGGGTGCAGGAGCGGGCGGCCTCGCTCGACCGCCCCGTCCGCGGTGCGGTCGTCGGCGGCGGGCTCCTCGGCCTCGAGGCCGCCGGAGCGTTGACCAGCCTCGACGTCGCGACGACCGTCGTCGAGTTCGCCCCGCGGCTCATGGCACTGCAGGTCGACGAGGGCGGCGGCCAGGCGCTGCGACGGATCATCGAGGGCCTCGGCGTCGATGTCCGCACGGGAGCCGCGAGCGAGGCCGTCGAGCCCGCCGACGACGGCACGGTGGGCGGGCTGCGGCTCACCGGGGACGACGACCCGCTGCCGGTCGACGTCGTGGTCGTCGCCACCGGCGTCCGCCCCCGCGACGAGCTGGCGGCACCGGCCGGTCTCGCGGTCGGCCCGCGCGGTGGCGTGCTCGTCGACGAAGGCTGCCGCACCCCGGACGAGCGGGTCTACGCCGTCGGCGAGGTCGCGTGCATCGAGGGCCGATGCCTCGGCCTCGTCGCCCCGGGCTACACGATGGCCGAGATCGCCGTGGACCGGCTGCTCGGCGGGGACGCGACCTTCCCCGGCGCCGACCTCTCGACCAAGCTCAAGCTCCTCGGCGTCGATGTCGCCTCGTTCGGGGACGCCTTCGCCACCTCGCCCGGTGCCCTCGAGATCGTCCACTCCGACCCGGTCTCCGGGACGTACAAGAAGCTCGTCCTCTCCGACGACGCCCGGGTCCTGCTCGGCGGCATCCTCGTCGGCGACGCCTCGTCGTACGCGTCCCTGCGGCCGATGGTCGGGGCCGAGCTGGGCGACGACCCGGGCCTGTGGCTCGTGCCCGAAGGCGCCGGCGCCCGGCCGCAGACCGAGCTGCCCGACGCGGCCCAGGTCTGCTCGTGCAACGGCGTCTCGGCCGGCACGATCCGGGCCTCGGTCGTCGAGGACGGCTGCCACGACCTGCCGGCCGTCAAGGCGTGCACCCGGGCGGGTACCTCGTGCGGGTCGTGCGTGCCGTTGGTGAAGAAGCTCATGTCCGTCGAGATGGCCAAGGCCGGGCTCACCGTGTCGTCGGCGATGTGCGAGCACTTCGCGATGGCCCGGGCGGAGCTGTTCAACGCCGTCATGGTGAGCGGCCTGCGCCGGTGGAGCGAGATCGTCGAGCGGTTCGGCACCGGTCGCGGCTGCGACATCTGCAAGCCGGCCGTGGCCTCCATCCTCGCGACGCTCTACAACGAGCACGTCCTCGCCGAGGACCGGGCGGCGCTGCAGGACACCAACGACCGGGTCATGGCGAACATGCAGAAGGACGGTACGTACTCCGTCGTCCCGCGGGTGCCCGGTGGCGAGATCCGCCCCGAACAGCTGGTCCTCATCGGCGAGGTCGCCCAGGAGTTCGGTCTCTACACGAAGATCACCGGTGGCCAGCGGATCGACCTCTTCGGCGCGCGGCTCGAGCAGCTGCCCGCCATCTGGCAGCGTCTCGTCGACGGCGGGCTGGAGTCGGGCCACGCCTACGGCAAGGCGCTGCGCACCGTGAAGTCCTGCGTCGGGTCCTCCTGGTGCCGCTACGGCGTGCAGGACTCGGTGGGGATGGCCGTCGCGATGGAGCTGCGCTACCGCGGCCTGCGCAGCCCGCACAAGCTCAAGCTCGGGGTCTCCGGCTGCGCGCGGGAGTGCGCCGAGGCGCGCGGCAAGGACGTGGGGCTCATCGCGACGGAGAACGGCTGGAACGTCTACGTCGGTGGCAACGGCGGGTTCACCCCGCGGCACGCCCAGCTGCTCGTCGAGGACGTCGACACGGAGAGCGCCGTGCGGATCGTGGACCGGTACCTCATGTACTACGTCCGCACCGCCGACCGGCTGCAGCGCACCGCACCGTGGCAGGAGGACCACGAGGGAGGTCTGGACCGGATCCGAGAGATCGTCGTCGACGACGCCCTCGGCATCGGCGCCGACCTCGACGCGCAGATGGCCCGGCACGTCGACTCCTACGAGGACGAGTGGGCCGCCGTGCTGCGTGACCCCGAGCGGCTGCGCCAGTTCTCGTCCTTCGTCAACGCTCCCGACACGCCCGACCCGACGCTCGCCTACGTCGAGGAGCGCGGCCAGCGCCGCCCTGCGACAGACGAGGAGCGCGCCCACGGTCCCGTCCTCATCGCTCCCGCCACCCTGGAGGTCCGCTCATGACCAGCGTCGCGTCCTCGCAGACGACCGTCGTCGACGTCTGCGCCTACGACCGGCTCACGCCGGACCTCGGGGCCGCGGCACTCGTCGGTGACGTGCAGGTGGCCCTGTTCCGGCTCCCGGACGGCTCGGTGCACGCCCTCGGCAACGTCTGCCCGTTCTCCGGGGCGGCCGTGATGTCGCGCGGGATCACCGGCACCCGCGGTGAGGTGCCCACGGTGGCGTCGCCGGTCTACAAGCAGGTGTTCTCCCTGCTCGACGGTCGCTGTCTGGACCCGATGGGGATGGAGCCGCGCCCGGGTCGTGGTCAGGATTTGCCGGTGTACCCCGTCCGCGTGAACGATGGGCGCGTGGCCATCGAGCTCGTGGACGGCGAGTGACGACACTCGTCGGGCTGGACCTGGCCGGACGCCGCGTCGTGGTCGTGGGGGCCGGCCGTGTCGGGGTGCGCCGCACCCGGCGCTTCCTCGAGGACGGAGCGCACGTCGTCCTCGTCGACCCCGAGCCCTCGGACGAGGCACGCCGCATCGCCTCGCACGGTGACGTCGAGCTCCTCGAGCGCGGCGTGGAGGTGGACGACCTCGCCGAGGCCTGGCTCGTCGTGGCCGCCACCTCCGACCGCGGGCTCAACGCCCGGGTCGCCGCGTGGTGCGAGGAGCACCGGACCTGGTGCGTCAACGCGTCCGACGGCGAGTCCGGGTCGGCGCGGGTGGCCGCGTCCAGCACCCACGGCGACCTGCGGATCGGGGTCGTGAGCAACGGCCCCGCCGACTCGCGCCGCGTCGCCGCGGTGCGTACCGCGCTCGGCCGGCTCGTCGAGACCGGCGCCGTCGACCTGCGCCGGCACCGCCGCCGACAGGGCCGTGTCGTGCTCGTCGGCAGCGGCCCCGGTGCCGCGGGGCTGGTCACGACCGCGGGCCGCGAGGCCCTCGCGACCGCCGACGTCGTCGTCACCGACCGGCTCGGCGCCACCTGGCTGCTCGAGCAGCTGCCCGACGACGTCGAGGTCGTCGACGTCGGCAAGTCGCCGACCAACCACCCCGTGCCCCAGGAGGAGATCAACCGGATCCTCGTCGAGCACGCCCGCACCGGCCGCACCGTGGTGCGGTTCAAGGGCGGCGACCCGTACGTCTTCGGCCGCGGCGGCGAGGAGGTCCACGCCTGCCGGGCAGCGGGGGTTCCCGTCGAGGTCGTGCCCGGCATCACGTCCGCGTTCTCCGTGCCGGCGCTCGCCGGCATCCCGGTGACCCAGCGGGGGGTGGCCACGTCCGTCCTCGTCACGTCGGGGCACGCCGGGGCCGACCCCGCGACGACCGCCGCCCTCGCCGCGGGCGCCACCGTCGTCCTCCTCATGGCGGTGTCCTCGCTGCCCGAGATCTGTGCCGCGGCCCTCGCGGCCGGCGTCGCTCCCGACCTCCCCGTCGCCGTCGTCGAGAAGGGGTCGACCACCCACGAGCGCGTCACCCGGGCCACCGTCGCCACCGCCGTCGAGGTCCTCGCGCGGGCGGGGGTCCGCCCCCCGGCGGTCGTCGTCATGGGGCTCGTGGCCGCCGAGGGCTTCCTCGACGACCCGGTCTGCGCCACCCCGCTGCGGGAGGTGGCGGATGTCTGAGAACCGGTCCGGAACCCAGGTCCTGGCGGGCTGCACGATCGCCATCACCGCCGACCGCCGCTCCCGTGAGCTGGCCGGTGCGCTGGAGCGGCGCGGGGCGTCCGTCGAGCACGCGCCGGCGCTGCGGGTCGTACCGCACCTCGACGACGAGTCGCTCGTCGAGGTCACCCGCACGGTCATCGCCGACCCACCGGACCTCGTCGTGGCGACGACGGGGATCGGGTTCCGCGGATGGGTCGAGGCGGCCGACGCCGCCGGCCTCGCCGACGAGCTGCTCGACGTCCTGCAGGACGCCCGGCTGATCGCCCGCGGTCCGAAGGCGCGGGGCTCCATCGAGGCCGCCGGCCTGACCGCCGACTGGGTCGCGACCTCCGAGACCGCAGCAGAGATCAAGGACTTCCTGCTCGCCGAGGGTGTCGCCGGCAAGCGGATCGCCGTGCAGCACCACGGCAGCGGCTCGGACGGCCTCGACGAGGCGTTCGCCGGCGCAGGGGCCGAGGTGCTGAGCCTCGTCGTCTACCGGTGGGGCCCCGCGGACGCCGAGGTCCTCGCCAGGTCCGTCTCCCGGACCGCCGAGGGAGCCCTCGACGCGGTGGTGTTCACCTCGGCACCCGGCGCGAGCGCGTGGCTCGGGTGCGCCACCGACGACGAGCTCATCGGCATCCGGCGGCGCAACCTCGAGGGGAGCCTGCTGCTCGCGACCGTCGGACCGGTCACGGCCGGGCCGCTCGCGGCGCACGGGATGTCGCCGCTCGTGCCGATGCGGTGGCGGCTCGGCGCGGTCGTCCGCGAGATCGTCGGCCACTACGCGGCGCAGCCGTTCCTCGCGACGGTCGCGGGTCCGCTCTCGGTCCGCGCCCGGGGCGCGGTACTCGACGGCAGCGCGCTCACCCTGACCCCCGCCGGTCACGCGATCCTCTCCGAGCTCGTCGCGGCCCGTGGCGCGGTCGTCCCGAAGGAGCATCTGCTGACGCTGCTGCCCGGGGGCTCTCGCGACGCGCACGCTCTCGAGGCCGCCATCGCCCGGCTGCGGGACACCTGCGGCTCCCGGGACCTCGTCCGCACCGTCGTCAAGCGCGGCTACTCGCTCGCGCTCGCCTCCTGAGCCGTCGCGTGCAGCCCGTCCTCGTCGTGTGCGCGCACGGCACCCGGGACCCCACGGGGCGGGCCACGGTCGCCGACACCGTGCGAGCCGTGGCCGCCCGCCTGCCGGGTGTCGAGGTCCGAGAGGCCTACGTCGACGTCCACGGCCCGGAGGTCGACACCGTCGTCGCGGGCCTGCCGCGCTTCGAGGAGGGGCTCGCAGGGGTCGTCGTCCCACTGCTCCTCGCAGCCGGCTACCACGTCCGGGTCGACCTCGCGGCGGCGGTCCGCGACCGGCAGGACGTTGTCGTGACCCCGGCGTTGGGCCCGGACGACCGGCTCGTCGACGTCGTCCGCGACCGGCTCGGCCCCGAGGTCGGGCCCTCGGACCAGGTCGTCCTCGCCCCGGCCGGCTCGAGCGACGAGCGGTCGCAGGAGGACTCCCGCGAGACCGGCCGACGGCTGGAGCAGCGGCTGCGGGTGCCGGTGCGGGTCGCCTACGCTGCCGGGGCCCGACCTCCGGTCGCGTGCGGCGTCACCGCGGCGCGGATCGACGGCGCGCAGCGGGTCGTGGTCGCGTCGTACCTCCTCGCGCCCGGGTTCTTCCAGCGCAGGCTCGAGGGCAGCGGTGCGGATGCCGTGAGCGCGCCGCTCCTCCCCGACGAGCGGGTGGTGGCGCTGGTGGTCGAGCGGTACCGGTCTGCGCTCGGCGGTGCGTCGGCGGGCTGAGCATCCGAGCCGCGGCGGGCCGGGTACCGGAACCTCGGGTCACACCCCCCGAAGTTCGAGGTGTGCGAGAGGACCTTCCGGCACGAGGCGAAAAAGAGGTGGGGGCTCAGGACCAGCCGAGCGCGCGCAGGACGCCCGCGACGAGCGCGGCGCCGGCGACGACGACGAGGAAGTTCGCCCGCAGGGCGAGCAGCAGGAACGCGACCGCCAAGGCCGCGATCCGGGCGTCGAGCACGAGCAGACCGCCGTCACCGACGACGGTCTGCACCGCGACGAGGGCGGACAGCAGCGCCACGGGCAGCAGGGCGATCATCCTCGAGCGGCGCGGACCGTCGAACCAGCCGGCGGGGACGAGGTAGCCGGCCAGCTTGAGCGCGTACGCCGCGGCGCAGGCGAGGAGGACGGTGACCCAGGGCGTCATGGCAGCGGGTCCGCCCCGGGCCGGTCGTCGGCGTGCGCGGTCGGCGCGCTCTCGTGGCGGCCGGGGCGCCGCAGCCCGACGACGACCGCGGCCGCGGCGGCGAGGATGACCGGGACGCCGGCCGGCAGGACCGGGCTCGCGACGAGCGCGACGACGACCGCGAGGACGGCGGTCACCGCGGCGTCCCCGCTGCGCAGCCGCGGCCACAGCAGGGCGGCGAAGGCCGCGGCCGCCGCGGCGTCCAGCCCGTAGGCCCGGGGGTCGCCGAGGGCGTTGCCGAGGAGTGCGCCCGCGAGGGTCATGAGGTTCCATCCGGTGAACACCGCGAGACCCGTGACCCAGAACCCGAGGCGCTGTGCCGCCCGCTCCTCCTGTCCCAGCCCGACGGCCGTCGACTCGTCGATGGTCAGCTGGGCGGCCGCGAGCCTGCGGACCCCCCGGACGCCGAGGAAGCGGGAGGTCTGCAGCGCGTACAGCCCGTTGCGGACCCCGAGGAGCGTCGAGGTCGCGACGGCCGCCGCGCCCCCGCCACCCGCGCCGAGGACGCCGACCACGGCGAACTGCGACCCGCCGCTGAACAGCAGGAGGGAGAGCACCTGGGTCTGCAGCACCGTGAGACCCGAGGCGACCGAGAGCGCCCCGAAAGAGATGCCGTAGGCGCCGGTGGCGACTCCGACGGACAGGGCCTGACGGACGACCGCGCGACGGCGGTCCGGTGTCAGCGGGTGCTCGACCGCGGCGGTCATCCGTCGTCCGCGATGCGGGCGACGAGCCGCACCTCGCGCAGCGCGTCGCCGTCCGGGGACACCGCCCGGTCCCGGAACGCGCCGTCCGGGCCGAAGCCGGACGCGGTGAGGAACGTGCGGGTGCCCTCGTCGTCGGCGGGCAGCCATGCGGTGACGGCCTCGGCGCCGGCCTCCCGGAGGAGGTCCACGGCGGCATTGAGGAGCCGGGATCCGTGTCCCTGCCGCCGGGCGTCCGGGTGCACGACGAGGAGGCTCACCTCGGCCCACGCGGGCTCGGCGTCGGGGTCCTGGGCGGGACCGGTCGCGACGGCGCCGACGACCTGCTCGCCGGCACGGGCGACGAGCAGCCGGTACGCACCCTCGGGTGGGTTCGTCAGGCCGTCCCGCCAGGCCCGCGCGAAGGGCTCGGGCTCGAAGGCGGCCAGGACCTCGTCGGGGACCCGGCCGGCATACGTGTCGCGGAAGACCGTCGCCTGCACCAGCCCGACGGCGGGTGCGTCGTTGGGGCGCGCGGCCCGCACGCTCGCGTCGGCGACGGGTCCGGGGGAGTGGTCGTGCGCCATCGGCTCAGTGCCCCCTGAACCGGGGCTCGCGGCGCTCGGCGAAGGCGGTGCGCCCCTCGACGAGGTCCTCGCTCGCCCACGCCCGGGCGAACGCGGCCTCGTAGCGCGACACGGCGGCGTCGTCGCCGGGCCGGGTGCCCAGCCCGAGCTTCGAGCCGGCCTGGGTCATCGGTGCGAGGGAGGCCGCACGACGGGCGAGGGAGAGCGTCTCGGAGAGCCCCCCGCGTCCCTGGGCGAAGCCGAGCCGCCACGAGTCGTCCGCGGTGAGGACGGCCGAGGCGAGCACCATGTGCCGGGCCGCGCCCTCGCCCCAGAAGCGGGCGAGGCGGTCGACGGTCCAGTGGTCGACCATGAGCCCGAGCCGGGCGACGGGCACCGCGAACCGGGCGCCGTCGTCGACGACCCGGAGGTCGCAGGCGAGCGCGAGCTGCATCCCGAGACCCATGCACGCGCCGTCGATGGCGGCGACCGTGACGACCGGGACGTCGGCGAGGTGGTGCAGGACGTCGGCGAGCCGCTGGGTGAACGAGACGTCCTCGAGCTCGGTGAGGTCGGCCCCGGCGCAGAAGTGGCCCCCGGCGCCGGTGAGGACGATCGACCGCGCACCGGAGTCGGCGGCCTCGGCGACCGCGGCGTGCAGCTCCTCGAGGGCGTCGAGGTCGAGGGCGTTGCGGCGCTCCGGGCGGTCGATGGTGACGAGGGCGACGCGGTCCTCGAGCGAGCAGGTGACGGGCACGGCCCGACCCTAACGGAGCGCCCTGCGGTGGCGGGACGGCCGGCGCCCGGCGCTCTCTCTCAGCCGCGCTCGTAGGTGACCCAGGAGAAGCCGTCGCGCGGCTCCCGGGAGGTCTCGCGCCACACCGCGGGGTCGATGGCCGGGAAGACGACGTCGCCCTCGGGTTCGAGGTCGACCTCGGTGACGAGCAGCCGGTGCGCCCAGGGCATGGCCTCGGCGTACACCTGACCTCCCCCGACGACGAAGACCTCGTCGGCTGGTCCTGCGAGCGAGAGTGCCTCGGGAAGGGAGTGCGCGGTCTCGACGCTCGCGTGGGACCAGTCGTGCTGCCGGGTCACGACGATCGAGCGACGCCCCGGGAGCACCCGGCCGATCGAGTCGAAGGTCCGCCGACCCATCACCATGGGGTGGCCCATGGTGGTGCGCTTGAAGAAGGCGAAGTCCTCGGGCAGGTGCCACGGCATCGCGTTGTCCGTGCCGATGACCCCGTTGCGGCCGACGGCAGCGATGAGCGAGACACGGGTCATACCGCGATCGGCGCCTTGATCGAGGGGTGCGCCTCGTAGCCGACGAGCTCGAAGTCCTCGAGGTCGTACGCGTCGATGGAGCTGCGCGGCGTGATGTGCATCCCGGGCAGCGGCAGGGGCTCGCGGGTCAGCTGGAGCGCGGCCTGCTCGACGTGGTTGCTGTAGAGGTGCGCGTCCCCGAGGGTGTGGACGAACTCGCCGGCCCGCAGCCCGGTCTGCTGGGCGACCATCATCGTGAGCAGGGCGTAGGACGCGATGTTGAACGGGACGCCGAGAAAGATGTCGGCGCTGCGCTGGTACAGCTGGCAGTCGAGGTAGGCGGCGCCCCCGTCCGCCGCGGGCCGGACGTAGAACTGGAACATCGTGTGGCAGGGCGGCAGGGCCATGTCGTCGACGTCGGCGACGTTCCACGCCGAGACGATGTGCCGTCGCGAGTCGGGGGTCGTGCGGATGGACTCGACGACCTTGGCGATCTGGTCGACGGTGCGTCCGTCAGGGGTCGGCCAGGAGCGCCACTGGTGGCCGTAGACCGGGCCGAGGTCGCCGTTCTCGTCCGCCCACTCGTCCCAGATCGTGATGCGCCGCTCGTGCAGCCATCCGACGTTGGTGTCGCCACGGAGGAACCACAGCAGCTCGCCGATGATCGAGCGCAGGTGCAGCTTCTTCGTCGTGAGGACGGGGAACCCTGCCGTGAGGTCGAAGCGCATCTGGTAGCCGAAGACGCTGCGGGTGCCGGTACCGGTGCGGTCCGACTTGTCGACCCCGTGGGTCACGACGTGGTCGAGGAGGTCGAGGTACTGGCGCACCAGCCCAGCGTAGGGGAGCGGCGGGCGCCGACCGCGTGTCGACACCCGCCGCCCCGGTCAGTGCCCGTCGGCACCCGTCCGGCCCGTCACGGGCGCTTGAGGAACGCGGTGCGGAGCAGGGGCTGGTTGTTGACGAACCCGTAGCCCGCGCACTCGGACGCGCTGCAGCCGACGCGTGAGTTGACGCCCACCCGCATGTCGATGTGCAGGTGTGGCGACGTGCCCAGCGCGTGCGCCGAGGTGCCGACCGTGCCGATCCGCTGCCCCTTGCTCACCTGCTGCCCCTCGGAGACGACCGGTGCGGGGTTGTGGTGCATGTGCGCGAGGTACCAGAGGCGGCCGAACTTGTCCTTGACGGTGACCGTGCTGCCCACCCCGCTGGAGCGCGGGTTCACCGTCTTGACCGTGCCGTTCACGGGCGAGACGACGGCCGTCCCGGTCGCCGCGAAGATGTCGGCGGCGTTGTAGTCGTGGTGGCAGTTCGTCTTGCTGTTCCAGCACCAGTGGGGTGAACGGTTCTTGATGTGGGCCTGGTTCGTGTTGAGCGGGAACCGGAGCTCTGCGTTGCCGATGATGTGCGAGGCGTTGTCGTTGCGCACGTTGTCGTTGAGGTTGACCTTGGTGTTGGTGGGGATCCGGTCGTAGCGGCCGCCGAAGTCGCTGTTGTAGAAGACGAAGACCGGCTTGCCGGTGCGGTTCCACACCGAGGCGGCATGGTTCTTGACGCACACGGTGGACCCGACGAAGGTCGTGCACCCCGACCCGGTCCCGTAGTTGCGGATGGACCGCTTGACGTCGAGGACGGCCCCGCCCTGGCCGACCTTCTGGTAGAGGCAGAGCTCGCCCGACTCGCACGACCCGTTCCGGGTCGCCGCCGAGGCAGCAGGTGCGGTGGCGACCAGCGCCCCCACGAGACCGAGTGACGCGACCGCTGCGGCCGCCATGCGCTTCATCATGATGTCCCCCTAAGAACACGTGACTGTCGTGTCGCGAAGGAACGGCCCCACCGAAACCACACGGCGGCGACGAGCCGCTGTACGCCCCCCGGCGATGCCCCCTCCGCTGGGCGGACACCCGGAACCGGTTCCGGTCTGCACGCCCAGGACGTCATGGGACGTCCACCGACGACCGTAGCCCCGCAGGCCCGACATGACAACCGCGGACGGAGGGGACGGCCGGGAGGGAGCAGTGACCACTACGCTGGAGCGCATGACGTCCAACCCCTTCGGCCGAGTCCTCACCGCGATGGTGACCCCGATGTCGCCCGGGGGGGACCTCGACCTCGCGGGGGTCGACGCCGTCGTCGAGCACCTGCTCGGCACCGGCCACGACGGCATCGTCGTCAACGGCACCACCGGTGAGTCGCCCACGCTCAGCGACGACGAGAGCATCGAGACGGTCCGGCGGGTCAAGGACCGCGCCGGCGACCGGGCTCCGGTCACCGCCGGGGTCGGCTCCAACGACACCGCGCACGCGGTCGAGATGGCGGGCCGCGCGGCCGAGGCCGGGGCCGACGCCCTGCTGCTCGTCTCGCCCTACTACAACAAGCCGACCCAGCCGGGGCTCGTCGCGCACTGCCGTGCCGTCGCGGACGCCACCGACCTGCCCGTGATGCTCTACGACATCCCGGGCCGCACCGGCGTCCCGTTCGCCACCGAGACGCTCATCGCCCTCGCCGAGCACCCGAACATCCGCGCGGTCAAGGACGCCAAGGGCGACCTGCACGCGTCCAGCAGCGTGATGGCCGCCACCGACCTGCTGTGGTTCAGCGGGGAGGACGCGCTCAACCTGCCGCTGCTCGCGATCGGGGCCACGGGCGTGGTCTCGGTCGTGGGTCACGCCGCCGGCAAGCAGTACCGCGCCATCGTGGAGGCCGTCGACCGCGGGGACCTCACCGAGGCCCGCCGCATCCACCGCGCCCTGATCCCGCTCGTCGACGCCGTCATGAAGCCGTCGCAGGGCGCCATCATGGCCAAGGCCGCGCTCGTCGAGCTCGGCGTCATCGAGCACGCCACCGTGCGCCTGCCCCTCGTCGAGTCGCCGGCAGCGCACCTCGAGGCGCTGCGCACGGCCCTCGCCACCCTCTGACCGAAAGAACGCATGAGCCACCCCCACCCCGACCTGGACACCCCTGCGCCGCTCGCGAAGGGAGGGGTCCGGGTCACCCCCCTCGGCGGTCTCGGCGAGGTCGGCCGGAACATGACGGTCGTCGAGCACGACGGCCAGCTGCTCGTCATCGACTGCGGCGTGCTGTTCCCGGACGACCACCACCCCGGCATCGACCTCATCCTCCCGGACTTCGCCTCCATCGAGGAGCGGCTGGACCAGGTGCAGGCGATCGTCCTCACGCACGGCCACGAGGACCACATCGGGGCGGTGCCCTACCTCCTGCGGCTCAAGCCGGACATCCCCGTGGTCGGGTCCCAGCTGACGCTCGCCCTCGTCGAGGCCAAGCTCAAGGAGCACCGGATCACCCCGTACACCCTCGGGGTCGCCGAGGGAGGCCGCGAGCGCCTGGGCGTGTTCGACTGCGAGTTCGTCGCGGTGAACCACTCGATCCCCGACGCGCTCGCGGTGTGCGTCCGTACCTCGGGCGGCACGCTGCTGCACACCGGTGACTTCAAGATGGACCAGCTGCCGCTGGACCGCCGGCTCACCGACCTGCGGGCCTTCGCGCGGATCGGCGAGGAGGGGGTCGACCTCTTCCTCACCGACTCGACGAACGCCGAGGTCCCGGGGTTCACGACCCCGGAGCGGGAGATCGGCCCGGCGATCGACAAGGTCTTCCGGGACGCCGACCGGCGGATCATCGTCGCGTGCTTCTCCTCGCACGTCCACCGCGTCCAGCAGGTGCTCGACGCCGCCGCGGCGGCCGGCCGGAAGGTGGCGATGATCGGTCGGTCGATGGTGCGCAACATGGGCATCGCCTCCGACCTCGGCTATCTCCGGGTGCCCGACGGGGTGCTCGTCGACATCAAGGAGCTCGACGACCTGCCGGACCACCGGGTGGTCCTCGTCTGCACCGGCTCGCAGGGCGAGCCGATGGCCGCGCTGTCGCGGATGGCGAACCGCGACCACCGCATCGAGGTGGGGGAGGGGGACACCGTCCTCCTCGCGTCCAGCCTCATCCCCGGCAACGAGAACGCGGTGTACCGCGTCATCAACGGGCTCATGCGCCTCGGGGCGACGGTCGTGCACAAGGGCAACGCCAAGGTCCACGTGTCCGGCCACGCCAGCGCCGGCGAGCTGCTGTACGTCTACAACATCGTCAAGCCGCGCAACGTCATGCCCGTGCACGGCGAGTGGCGGCACCTCGTGGCGAACGCCGAGCTCGCCGTCGCCACCGGGGTGCCGCGCGGCAACGTCGCGGTGGTCGAGGACGGCGTGGTGGTCGACCTCGTCGACGGACGCGTCTCGGTGGCCGGGGCCGTCGACTGCGGGTACGTCTACGTCGACGGCTCGTCGGTCGGGGAGGCCGACGAGACGCTGCTCAAGGACCGTCGCATCCTGCGGGACGAGGGCTTCATCTCGGTGATCGTCGTCATCGACTCCTCCACCGGCAAGGTCGTGGCCGGGCCGGAGATCACGGCCCGCGGCTTCGTCGAGGACGACGTCGTGTTCGACGAGGTCCGTCCGCGGATCGAGGCCGCGCTCGACGAGGCGACCGGCCAAGGGGTCACGGACAGCTACCAGCTGCAGCAGGTCATCCGGCGCACCGTGGGCTCCTGGGCCGGCCGCACGATCCGGCGGCGCCCGATGATCATCCCGACCGTCATCGAGTCCTGACCTGGGCGGACTGGCCGAATGCCCGACGGTGGGCAGCCCGTTCGGCCTATCTTGAGACATCGATGTCATGACCTTCCCCTCACGTTCGGTAAAGGAAAGGTAAAGTAAAGGTCATGACTTCGCCGGGTCAGGGCCCGGCGACCGTGTTCCCGACAGTTGGGTGACCTTCCACCATGTCTGTGCAGATGCAGGAACGGACGACCGACGAGCCCGTCGCGCCGCACGAGCCTGACAAGACCGCTCTCTCCGAAGACCCGGCCCGGCCGAACGGCCCGGCCCGCCCGAGCCGCCGAACGGTGGCCACCGGCCTCGCGTGGGCCGTCCCGGTGGTGGGCATCGGCGCCGCCGCCCCCAAGGCCTCCGCGTCCCCGTGTCCACCCGACAGCTACGTGATGTCGTGGGGCGGGTCGAGCACGACCTACACGCGCAACTCGTCCACGTCCGCCACCGCCGTCACCGACCCCGACGGCGCCGGGTGGATGCCGCCGGTCACCCTGTCGATCGCGTCGGTCCTCGATGGCCGCATGGCCACGGGGAACGAGTCCGGCAGCCAGAACCAGAACCTGCGTATCTCGAGCGGCACCGTGGGAGGCACCTCCAGCCGCGGGCTCCAGCTCGAGCAGACGGTGACGGGGACGCGCAACTCCGTGCCCGGACGTAGTGCGCGTCAGACGGTGACGTTCTCGTTCAGTAGACCCGTGACCGGCCTGTCCTTCACGATGACCGACATCGACGCCGTCCAGGGCGACTTCGTCGACATGGTCGAGCTGTCCGGGGCCTTCACCTACTCCTACAACTCGACCTGGCTGCAGGGAAGCGGCACCCAGGGTGACCCGCTTCGCCCGAGGTACTGGGGTGACCGGTCGGCCACCGAGAACCTCGGCAACGCGACGATCACGTACCCCGGCACGATCTCGAGCTTCACGATCGTCTACTGGAACAACGCTCCGTCGTTCAGCAACGCCGACCGCAACCAGATCGTCACGTTCACCGACTTCTCGTTCCAGGTCATCCGGCAGGACTGCTGACCGACCCGCCGGGGCCTTTCGTCCCAACGGCCACGGCCGGTGCTCGGCCGTTCGGTCGGACCGTGATGACGGCGGGCGATCCGCGAGTGGGAAAAGTAAAGGCTAGGTAAAGTAAAGGTAAGTCCTCGGTCAAGGCCCCGGAACGGCCGAGGAGCACCCCGGACCGCGGCGTGCCAGCGGCACCATCCCGGTCGGCCCCTCCGGTCGGCGCTCGCGCCGACGGTCGGCAGATGGCCGGCCGCGCCGCCGCGGTGCGGGGGCCGGGCCCTTCGGGGCCCGGTTCCGAAGCGGTGGCCCGCTCGATGACAGGGGTCGAGCGGGTCACCGCTTCGTCGCGTCCCGGGCAGACTTGGGCCTCGACGTGCCGCGTGTGACGCGTGAGTCTCGTGTGACTCTCGCGTAGCCTGCGACCATGGCGACCCGCACGTCCTCCACGTCCCGCGCGCGCTCGGGCTCGACCCGGCCGAAGACCCGCTCTGGCGGGGCTCGCGCACGGAAGACCTCCGGCGGCGCCCGGTCGGGGGGTCTCCCGCTGCCGCTGCGTGCCGCACAGACCACGTGGATGGGGGTCGCACACGCCACCGGGGCCGTCGCCCGCAAGGTCGGGGACACCGGCCGCGACCTCGACCCCGAGCACCGCCGGGACGGGGTCGGCCTCCTGCTCGTCGCCCTTGCGGTGGTCGTCGCGGCCCGCGAGTGGTGGGGGATGCCCGGCGCCGTGGGGGTCGTCGTGCATGCCGTCGTCGCCGGCACCGTCGGCAAGGTCGCCTACGCCGTGCCCATCGTCCTGCTGCTCTTCGGCCTCCGGGTGCTCCGCGCTCCGCAGGACGAGGCCGCCACCTCCCGGATGGCCATCGGCACGACGGCGCTCGCCTTCGCCGCCTGCGGTCTCGTCCACGTCTCCGCGGACATTCCCACGCCGCCCGAGGGCGCGGACGGCATGCGCGCCGCCGGCGGCATCATCGGCTTCCTCGCCTCGAGCCCGCTCGAGGCCGCGGTCTCCGTGTACGGCACCGTCCCCCTCCTGCTCCTGCTCGGGCTGTTCGCCGTGCTCGTCCTCACCGCCACCCCCCTTCACCAGGTGCCCCAGCGGCTGCGCGAGGTCACCGACCGGCTCACCGGCCACGTGCCCGAGCCCGCGCCGGAGCAGCCGGAGAAGGCTTCGCGTCGCCGGAGCCGCGCCCGGGCGGCCGACCCGGAGGTCCCGCAGGAGGGCGACGAGGCCTTCGAGCAGGCCGCCGTCGTCGACCCGCACACCGGCAGGAAGCTGCGGCCGGGGCAGAAGCGCCCGACGCCGGCCGACCCGCCGGCGCCGGCGGCATCCGCCCCGGTGGCCAAGGCCCCGCTCGAGGCGCCGCCGACGAGCCAGCTGCCGCAGCGTGTGGAGCAGCTCTCGCTCGCCGGCGATGTCACGTACACGCTGCCGGACTCCGGGGTCCTCGAGCCCGGCACCCCGCACAAGACCCGCAGCGCGGCCAACGACCGCGTCGTCGACGCGCTGACCCAGGTGCTCGACCAGTTCGACATCGACGCCCAGGTCACCGGGTTCACCCGCGGCCCGACGGTGACGCGCTACGAGGTCGAGCTCGGCCCCGGCATCAAGGTGGAGCGGGTCACGGCGCTCTCGAAGAACATCGCCTACGCCGTCGCCTCCGCCGACGTGCGCATCCTCAGCCCGATCCCCGGCAAGTCCGCGATCGGCATCGAGATCCCGAACACCGACCGCGAGAAGGTCAGCCTCGGCGACGTGCTCCGCAGCCAGGTCGCCCGCGGTACCGAGCACCCGATGGTCATGGGCGTCGGCAAGGACGTCGAGGGCGGGTACGTCATCGCCAACCTCGCGAAGATGCCGCACCTGCTCGTCGCAGGAGCCACGGGCGCCGGCAAGTCGAGCTTCGTCAACTCGATGATCACCTCGGTCCTCATGCGATCGACCCCCGACGAGGTCCGGATGGTGCTCGTCGACCCCAAGCGGGTCGAGCTCACCGCCTACGAGGGCATCCCGCACCTCATCACCCCGATCATCACGAACCCGAAGAAGGCCGCCGAGGCGCTGCAGTGGGTCGTGCGCGAGATGGACACCCGCTACGACGACCTCGCGCAGTTCGGGTACAAGCACATCGACGACTTCAACAAGGCGGTGCGTGCCGGCAAGGTCGAGCCGCTGCCCGGCTCGGAGCGGACGATCGCGCCGTACCCGTATCTGCTCGTCATCGTCGACGAGCTCGCGGACCTCATGATGGTCGCGCCGCGTGACGTCGAGGAGTCGATCGTCCGGATCACCCAGCTGGCCCGAGCGGCCGGCATCCACCTCGTGCTCGCGACGCAGCGCCCGTCGGTCGACGTCGTCACCGGCCTCATCAAGGCCAACGTGCCCTCCCGGATGGCCTTCGCCACCTCCTCGCTCGCCGACAGCCGGGTCGTCCTCGACCAGCCCGGCGCCGAGAAGCTCATCGGCCAGGGTGACGCGCTGTTCCTCCCGATGGGGGCGAACAAGCCGATGCGCGTCCAGGGCGCGTGGGTCACCGAGACCGAGATCCAGTCCGTCGTCCGGCACGTCACCGACCAGCTCAAGCCCTCGTACCGTGAGGACGTCGTCCAGGCGCAGCCCAAGAAGCAGATCGACGACGACATCGGCGACGACCTGGACATCCTGCTCCAGGCGGCCGAGCTCGTCGTCACCACGCAGTTCGGGTCGACCTCGATGCTCCAGCGCAAGCTGCGGGTGGGCTTCGCCAAGGCCGGCCGGCTCATGGACCTCCTGGAGTCGCGGGGGGTCGTCGGGCCGTCCGAGGGGTCGAAGGCGCGCGACGTCCTCGTCAAGCCGGACGACCTCCCGACGACCCTCGCGTTGATGCGTGGTGAGGACGTGCCCGAGGCCGACGTGCCGTTCGACGCCGAGGCCGACGAGGGGCAGCCGCTCGACGGCGACGCCCGCGCCCTGGCCCAGGCCGACGACGCCCGGAGCGACACCGCGGAGGTGCCGGTGCGCGACTACGGAGCCGACGCGCTCGAGGCCGAGCTCGACCGCTACCCGCAGGTGGAGGCCGACGACGACGGCGGCGAGGACGCCTGGGAGCTCACCGGCCGTCGTTGAGGTCGGGCGCCGCGAGGTGCTCGCGGACCTCCTCGACGAATGCCACGACGGCGTCGGACCCGCGGACCGGTCCGCCGGCGAGCAGCCCGTCGGTGCCGACGAGGACAGCGGACGGAGTGCCCGTGGCCAGCGCGCGATGTGCAATGCCGTGGGGGTCGAACCAGGCGTGGCCGACGAGCCCCGGGTGGTCGCCCAGCTCGTCCGGCCCGCCGACGAGCACGGCGTGCACGGACACCGGTGCGAGCTCTGCCGCCCATACCGGGACGAGTGGCGCCACGCGGGCGCACGCGCCGCACGCCGGACGGACGAAGACGAGGAGCCGGGCCGAGAGCGACGCCATGTGCGTCAGCAGCACGAGGTCGCCTTCGTCCGTGAGCAGCTGGACCTCCGGAACGGTGGCCCGCTCGTAGTCCTCGTCGTCGGACGTGCCGCCGGCCGTCCCCGCACCGTCGGACGGGTTGCCGGCCGGCTCCGCGCCAGGGGAGCGCCACGTCACGAGGACGCCGACGGCCACGGCCAGGGCTGTGGCCGAGAGCCATCCCCACGTGGCTCCCTGCATCGCGGCCGGGAGCACGGCCACCCCACGCACCGCCGCGACGACCCCGAGGATCGCGGCGAGGACGAGCACGGCGTTGCGGACAACGGTCGCCCGCGTGACGCGGTCCTCGCCGAGCGGGCCGAAGCAGCCGCACTCGGCAGGCTCCGGCCCGGCGACCGCCCGGGACACCAGGACGAGGTAACCCGAGAACAGGGCGAGGACCATCACCGTCACGACGACGAGCGCGGCCCCGGTGGCGACGAGCAGCCAGAGGCCGAGCGCGACCTCGACCCACGGCACGGACCGCACGAGCCAGGGCGCCCGCAGCCGCCGGGGGACCGGGAGCGAGTCGACCGCGCGTCCCAGGGCAGCGGGGTCGCGCAGCCCCGCGGCTCCACCCAGGGCGAGGACGACCGCACAGGTGAGCAGCGGGAGGACGAGCGGGCTCGGCATCCCGGCATTGTCGCCGAGAGCCGTCTACCGTGTGGCCATGACGCTCATGTGGGAGGAGCTGCAGGAGCCGCCGTCGACGTGGGGGCGGTGGAAGGCCACCCTGCGCAAACAGCCGTCGGCCTTCCTCCTCGTCGCGCAGATCACCGTCATCCTCCTGCTGCCGTTCCTCCAGACCAGCGGCGAGCAGTACAAGGGCGTCGGTCGAGCCGTGATCTCGCTGCTCAGCCTCGCCGCCGTGATCATCGCCGTCTTCACAGTCCGCTCGACCCCGGCGCTGACCTGGCTGTCGGTGGGCCTCGGTGTACCCGCCACTGTCCTGGAGGTCTGGAGTCTCTTCGAGCCGGCGAACTCCGGGATCCTCGTGGCGGCGCACCTCGCGCTCGCGATCTTCTACCTCTACACGGCGTACGCGCTCATCTCGTACATGTTCGAGGACTACTGGGTCACCAAGGACGAGCTCTTCGCGGTCGGGGCCTGCTTCACCGTGCTCGTCTTCGCCTTTGCCTACCTGTTCCTCGCGATCCAGGAGGTCTGGCCCCACTCGTTCACCTCGTACGAGGGTCCGGGCCAGCGCAGCTTCCTCGAGCTGCTCTACTTCTCCGGGGCCAACCTCACGAGCGTCGGGCTCTCCGACGTCGGTCCGATCAAGCCCCAGGCGCGGGCCCTGGTCACGGTCGAGCAGCTGGGCGGGGTGCTGTACGTGGCGATGGTCATCTCGCGCCTCGTCGCCCTCACGGTGATGCGTGCGCGTCAGTGACCCCGGGCCGCACGGATGCTCAGAACGGCGCGGGGGAGCCGTCGAGGTCCTCGATGCGGGCCAGCGAGGGCCCTCGGTCCGCGGCGATCCCGGCGGCGGCGTCCTCGGCGTCCCCGAGGGCCCGCATCGCGTTCCCGCTCGCCAGCCGGGCGAGGTCGGCGTCGCTCCACCCTCGCTCGGCGAGGGCGGCCAGCAGGCGCGGGTAGCCGCTGACGTCCTCGAGGCCCTCGGGCTGGAGGTCCACGCCGTCGTAGTCGCCCCCGAGCCCCACGTGCTCGATGCCCGCGACCTCGCGCACGTGCTCGCAGTGCGCGACGACGTCGGCCACGGTCGCCGCCGGCGAGGGATGGCCGCGCCGGTACTCGGCCGTGAACTCCGTGTAGGCGACGATGTCGGTGGACGAGATGCCCTGGGCGGCAGCCACGTCCGCCGCCACGAGGTCCCACTCGCGAACGGCCTGGCTGACGAACTTCGGGACGAACGCGACCATGCACACGCCGCCGTTCAGGGGGAGGCGCTCGAGGACGTCGTCCGGCACGTTGCGAGGGTGGTCGCAGACGGTGCGCGCGGACGAGTGCGAGAAGACGACGGGCGCCCGTGCCGTGTCCAGCGCGTCGTGCATCGTGTCCTGCGAGACGTGGCTGAGGTCGACGAGCATGCCGAGCCGGTTCATCTCCCGGACGACCTCGTGGCCGAACGCCGACAGCCCGCCGAGCACCGGCTCGTCGGTGGCCGAGTCGGCCCAGGGGACGTTGTCGTTGTGGGTGAGCGTCAGGTACCGGACACCGAGGGAGTACAGCATCCGGAGCGTCCCCAGGGACGAGTCGATGCTGTGGCCGCCCTCGGCCCCCATGAGCGACGCTATCCGTCGCGCGCCCCAGGCGCGCTCCACGTCGGCGCGGCTCGTGGCGAGGGCAAGGTGCTCCGGGTACCGGGCCACCATCGCGTGCACCGCGTCGACCTGCTCGAGTGTCGCCGCGACCGCGGCGTCCCCTGCGAGGTCGGCCGGGACGAAGACCGACCAGAACTGCGCGCCGACCCCACCCGCCCGCAGCCGAGGGAGGTCGGTGTGGGTCGGCAGCCCTCCCGCGGCGAGGTCGAGGCGGGACCAGTCGTAGGCGACCCGCCTGCGCGCCTCCCACGGCAGGTCGTTGTGCCCGTCGAACACCGGCGAGGTGTCGAGCAGCGTGCGGATCCGTCCCCCGAGCTCGTCCATGCGGCGGGACCATACCGGTCGACCACCGGGGTGTCCGGGCGAGCCACCCGCCGCAACTAGAGTGACGACATGACGACGAGGGCCAGCCGTGGCAGCGTCGCGCTCGTGACCCTGGGCTGCACCCGGAACGAGGTCGACTCCGAGGAGCTCGCGGGGCGCCTCGCGGCCGACGGATGGGACCTCGTCGACGACGCCGCCGACGCCGACGTCGCGCTCGTCAACACGTGCGGGTTCGTCGAACAGGCGAAGAAGGACTCCATCGACACCATCCTCGAGGCCGCCGACCTCAAGGAGTCCGGGCGGACCCGCGCCGTGGTCGCCGTCGGCTGCCTCGCCGAGCGCTACGGGAGGACCCTCGCGGACGAGCTGCCCGACGCCGACGCGGTGCTCGGCTTCGACTCCTACGCCGACATGTCCGGCCATCTCCGGGCCGTGCTGGACGGTGCCCGCCCCGAGGCGCACGTCCCCACCGACCGTCGGCGCCTGCTGCCGCTCACCCCGGTCGAGCGCCCGGCCGCGACCGGGGGGGTCTCGCTCCCGGGCCACGACGCCGGCGTCGTCCGCAGTCGGCTGGACTCCCGGCCGTGGGCGCCGCTGAAGATCGCGAGCGGCTGCGATCGGCGGTGTGCCTTCTGCGCCATCCCGATGTTCCGCGGCTCGTTCGTCTCGCGGCGCCCGTCGGACGTGCTGGGCGAGGCGCGGTGGCTGGCCGGGCAGGGTGTTCGAGAGCTGTTCCTCGTCAGCGAGAACTCCACGTCCTACGGCAAGGACCTCGGCGACCTCACCCTGCTCGAGACGATGCTGCCCGAGCTCGCGGGCATCGACGGTGTCGAGCGGGTGCGGGTGTCCTACCTCCAGCCGGCCGAGGTCCGCCCTGGGCTGCTCGAGACGATGGCCGCGACACCGGGGGTCTCGCCCTGGTACGACCTCTCCTTCCAGCACGCCTCGCCGACCCTGCTCCGGCGGATGCGCCGGTTCGGTGGCACGGAGGCCTTCCTCGGCCTGCTCGACGGCGTGCGTGCGCGCCAGCCGCTGGCCGGGGCGCGCAGCAACGTCATCGTGGGCTTCCCCGGTGAGACCGAGGCCGACGTCGACGAGCTCGAGCGCTTCCTCGTCGATGCCCGGCTCGACGTCGTGGGCGTCTTCGGCTACTCCGACGAGGACGGCACCGAGGGCGAGTCCCTGGACGGCCACCTGCCCGAGGACGTCGTCGCCGAGCGCGTCGAGCGGATCTCGGGGCTCGTCGAGGAGCTGACGGCACAGCGTGCTCGCGAACGGGCGGGGGAGACCGTCGTCGTCCTCGTCGAGGAGCACGACGCGGACGACCCCGCTGTCGCCGTCGGGCGGGCCGACCACCAGGGCCCGGACGTCGACGGCGTCTGCCAGGTGCGGGTGCCCGGGGGAGCGCCGCTGCCCGCGGTCGGCGACCTCGTCCAGGGAGTCGTCGTCGGGTCCGAGGGCGTGGACCTCCTCGTGGAGCCGCGATGAGCGAGCGTCCCGCCCGGCCGACCCGCCCGGTACGGCCCGGCCCGCTGGCCGAGGGACGGGCCAGCGACCCGTACCGCGTCGGCATCGACCCCGCGAGCCCCGCGGTTCCCGAGACCGGTCCGAGCGCGTGGAACATCGCCAACTACCTCACGGTGGCGCGCCTCCTCCTCGTCCCGATCTTCGGGTGGTTCCTCCTGTCCGACGGCGGTGAGCGGCCCGTGCTGCGCTGGGTGGCGTTCGTCGTGTTCGCCGTGGCGATGGTCACCGACCGCGTCGACGGCGACCTCGCGCGCAGCCGCGGCCTCGTGACCAACTTCGGCAAGGTCGCCGACCCCATCGCCGACAAGGCGCTCGTCACGATGGCCCTCGTGGGGCTCTCCAGCATCGGGGAGGTGCCGTGGTGGGTCACGGTGGTCGTTCTCGTGCGGGAGTGGGGCATCACCGCGATGCGTTTCTGGGTCATCCGGCACGGGGTGATGGCCGCGGGGCGCGGGGGCAAGCTCAAGACGCTGCTGCAGACCTTCGGGATCGGCTTCTTCCTGTGGCCGCGATGGACCCTTCCGGCCGCGGGCTTCTGGGACGCCCTCGCGTGGGGTCTCCTCGGTGCAGCCGTCGCCGTCACGGTCGTCACGGGCGTCGACTACGTCGTCCAGGCCCTCCGCCTGCGGCGCACGAGCGAGCGGACGGCGCGCAAGCGGGCGGCACGTGCGGCCCGTCAGGCGGAGCGCCGGGGATGACGCCCGTCGTACGCGGCGCCGTGGTCGTCGCAGCCGGAGGGCCTGCGGGAACACGGGCCGAGCACCACGTGTTGCCGAGAGACCGGGGCGAGCCGGGGGCCGCGGCCGTCGGTACGGCGGTCGACCTCCTCGCGCTGAGCGTCCCGAACATGCACGACGCCGCGGACCAACAGGGGTACGGTGGACCCACGGCACCGAGACCGACGACCCGAGAGGAGGCGCCGTGATCCTGCTCCGCCACGAGCTGGGCGAGGTCCTGCGCGACGTGCGGACCGCCCAGGGCCGCACCCTGCGAGACGTCGCGAAGTCCTCGGCCGTCTCGCTCGGCTACCTCAGTGAGGTCGAGCGTGGCACGAAGGAGGCGTCCTCCGAGCTCCTCGCCTCCATCTGCGACGGTCTCGGGATGCCGCTCTCGGAGCTCCTCGGCCTGGTCCGCGAGCGCGTCGAGCACGTCGAGACTCTCACCGCGCCGGTCACGCTCCCGGTCGGTCCGGCGGTCGACGCCGACGAGGTCTCCGCCTCCGCGGCCTGAGCGGTTCTCCTCACGGAGCACGGCGTCGGTAGGCGCCGCGTGGCCCCGGGCTGCTTCCGAGAGGCCGCTGCGGGCGGCCGTCGTCCGTGGGTGCGAGGCCGCCCTGACACGACGGGCACGAGAAGACCGTCCGCTCCCGGGGCGGACTGCCCGCCATCGCCACCCGGACGGTGTCACCGCAGCGTCGGCACGGCCGCCCGGACCGTGCGTGGACGTAGGCCTCCTCGCCGGCCCGCTGGACGCCGGTCGTCATCTGCCACCCCGAACGCTCGGCGGCCGTCATGAGCCGGTGCAGCCGGATGAGGAGCCGCTCGAGGTGGGCGGGGTCGGTGTCCCGGGCCGGGGCCCAGGGGTGCAGCCGCTCGAGGAACAGGACCTCGCTGGCCCAGAAGGTACCGACCCCGGCCAGAGAGCGTTGGTCGAGCAGCGCCTCGACCAACGTTCCCGGATGCGCCAGGAGGTTGTCGCGGGCGCGGCCGGGGTCCCAGTCCGGGCCGAGCACGTCCGGACCGAGGTGACCGACGAGGTCGCGCTCTCGTGCGGTCGGGACGAGGTCGAGCATCCCGAGCCGTAGCCCCACCGCCGACCACGAGGCGGTGAGGACCGCTGCCCGGAGGTCGCGGCGGCGGAGCATCCGGTCGGTGCGCGGGCCGGGGTGCTCGACGCGCCACTGGCCCTCCATCCGCAGGTGGGTGTGCAGCGTGGTGCCCGTGTCGAAGCGCTGGAGGACGTGCTTGCCGCGCGCCACGACCTCGAGCGTCGTCGAGCCGCGGAGGTCGACGTCCGGGACGGACGGCCAGCGCAGGTCGGCGCCAGTGACCTCGGCACCGGCGAGCGCGGCGTGCAGCCGCGCCGCGGTGCGGTGGACGGTGTCTCCCTCGGGCACGTTTCAGCGCCGCATCCGCAGGCCGCGTGGCGTCAGGTGGAACCCGGCGGTCTCGAGGGCCGCGACGACAGGATGGTCCGAGCCGAGGAGCCGACCGCCGTCGGCCTTCTCGACGGTGATCCGGCCGAGCTGCCCGCGGCGGACCGCGTCGGCGAGCGCCCCCGAGGCGACGGTGAGTGCCTCGCTGTCGTCGGTGTAGGTGAGCAGGGTGCGGCCGCCGCGCTCGACGTAGAGCGCGAGCACGCCGTCGACGAGGACGACGACGGCGCCGGCCTTGCGGCCCGGCTGGTGGCGCCGGCGTCGGTCGGCGGCGTCGGTGCCACTCTCGCCGTCCGCGGGGTCGACGGCGCGCTCGGGCCAGGGCAGCGCGCTGCCGTAGGGGTTCGCGGGGTCGCCGGCAGCCAGGACGAGGGGGACGGGCTCGGCACGCCGGTCGCCGCCGGTGCCGGCCCGGAGCCGGTCGACGGCGCCGGACGTGCCGAACTGGGACGCCCCCAGGCCCTCGACGAAGTAGCCCCGGCGGACCCGCCCGGCCTCCTCGGCCTTGCCGAGCACCCGGTAGACGCCAGCGAAGCCACCGGGGACGTCCTCGGCGGCCACGGCCCCCCGGGTGACGACGCCGTAACGGTCGAGGAGGAGCTCGGCGGTGGCCAGGGCCCGCAGTGTCGCGTCGTCCTCGGCGAGCGGCAGCAGTGACCAGCGTCCGGTCACGCGGGCCGGGCCCGAGCGGCTGGGCATCGCCGGACGCGACGGTGCCGATCCGAGCGCACCGAGGGGGCCGCGCCGCCCTGCGTAACGGGACCGACGCGGCCCGGGTGCGGACCGCCGGTGCGCCGTACGGCCCCCGGAGAGCAGCGCACGCACGGGGGCGAAGGTGTCGCCGGTGACCCGCCCGGACCAGACCAGGGCCCAGAGGGTCTCGGCAAGGACCTCGTCGTCGGTGCTGCCGACCTGGTCGGACAGCCCCCGGAAGAAGTGCGCACCGCCGCCGCTCAGGGCGTCGAGGACGGCGATGCCCTGCTCGTCGGGGACCTGCTCCGGGTCGGGACCGGGCAGCGTGAGGTGCGCGGAGTCGGCGACGTGCAGCGACACCCAGCCGTCGTCGCCGGGCAGCGAGCCGTGACCGCACCACAGGACCTCGCCGCTCGCCAGGAGCTCGTCGAGGAGTGCCGGGGTGTAGTCGGCCACCCGTGCGGGGAGGACGAGCGACTCGACGGCACTCGCCGGGAGGACGGCCCCGCTCAGCTGTTCGACGGCCCGGAGCACGCCGTCCCGGCCGCGCAGCCGGCCGCCCACGCCCTGCCACTCGGCGAGGAAACGGCCGAACGCGTCGGGGGTGACCGGCTCGACCTCCGCGCGCAGCGCGGCGAGCGAGCGGCGCCGCAGCATCCGCAGGACCTCGGCGTCGCAGAACTCGGTGGCGCCGCCGCCGGTGGGCAGGAGCTCGCCCTGCACGACCCGGCCGGAGGAGACGAGCCGGGCCAGGGACGTGGCGGCGACCGCCACGCCGATGCCGTACGCGTGCGCCACCTGGGCGGCGTGGAACGGCGCGTGCGTGCGGGCGTAGCGGGCGACGAGGTCGCCGAGCGGGTCGTCGACCGGCTCGAGGAAGGTCTGGGGGACGCCCGGGGGCATCGAGGCGCCGAGGGCGTCGCGCAGGCGCGAGGCGTCCTCGACGGCCGCCCACCGGTCCTCGCCGGCGACCCGCACCGGGATGACCTGTCGTGCGCCCTCCAGCCCGGCGAGCCATCCCTCGACGTCGGAGCCCGTCACGCCCTCCCGGGAGCGCTGCAGCACCGCCTCGGTGGACAGCGGGCCGAGGACGCGCAGGAGGTCGAGGACGTCGTCGGCGTCGCGGGCGGCACGCTCCGGGGTGAGACGCTGGAGCTCGGCCTCGGTGCGGGCCACCTGCTCGGCGTCGAGCAGGTCACGCAGCGCGAGCCCCTCGGAGCCGCCGAGCAGCTCGGCGAGCAGGCTCGGGTCGAGGGCCAGCGCCGCGGCACGCCGCTCGGCCAGCGGGCTGTCGCCCTCGTAGAGGAACTGCGCCACGTAGCCGAACAGCAGGGACTTCGCGAACGGCGACGGCGTGCTCGACTCGACCTCGACCACGGTGACCCGCCGCCCCTCGACGTCCCGCATGAGGTCGACGAGCCCGGGCACGTCGAAGACGTCCTGGACGCACTCGCGGACGGCCTCGAGGACGATGGGGAAGGTCGGGAAGCGGCTGGCGACCTCGAGCAGCTGTGATGCCCGCTGCCGCTGCTGCCACAGCGGCTGCCGGCGGTCCGGGCGGCGCCGGGGGAGGAGCAGCGCCCGCGCCGCGCACTCGCGGAACCGGCTGGCGAACAGCGCCGACCCGCCGATCTCGTCGGTGACCAGGCCGCGGACGTCGTCGGGCGCGAGGGTCACGAGGTCGAGCAGCTCGCGGCCGACGCCGCGCCGGTCGAGGCCTTCGACGTCGGCCCACTCGAGGTCGGGCAGCCGCAGGACGATGCCGTCGTCGCCGTGCATCGCCTGGACGTCGACGCCGAACCGGTCGCGCATCCGGGCCGAGAGGGCGAGTGCCCACGGTGCGTGCACCTGAGCGCCGAAGGGCGAGTGCACGGCGATCCGCCAGTCGCCGAGCTCGTCGCGGAAGCGCTCGACGACGACCGTGCGGTCGTCCGGCACGTGGCCGGTGGCCTCGCGCTGCTCGCGCAGGTACGTGAGGAGGTTGTCGGCCGCCCAGGTGTCGAGCCCGGCGGCCATGACGCGCTCGCGGGCCGCCTCGGTGGGCAGCGACTCGACCTCCCGGACGAACTCGCCGACCGCGCGGCCGAGCTCGGCGGGCCGGCCCAGGCTGTCGCCCTTCCAGAACGGCAGCCGACCCGGCAGACCGGGGGCCGGCGTGACGAGCACGCGGTCGTGGGTGATGTCCTCGATCCGCCACGTCGAGGTGCCGAGGGTGAAGAGGTCGCCGACCCGCGACTCGTAGACCATCTCCTCGTCGAGCTCGCCGACCCGCCGCCCGGGCCCCTCGCCGGTCGCGAGGAACACCGCGTACAGGCCGCGGTCGGGGATGGTGCCGCCGGAGGTGACGGCGAGCCGCTGCGCACCGCGCCGGCCCGACAGGGTGTCGGAGAGCCGGTCCCAGGTGATCCGGGCCCGCAGCTCGGCGAAGTCCTCGCTCGGGTACCTCCCGGCGAGCATGTCGAGGACCGACTCGAGGACGGGGCGGGAGAGCGTGGCGTAGGGCGCCGCCCGCCCGGCCAGGGCGAGGACGTCGTCGACCTGCCAGTCGTCGAGGGCGCACATCGCGACGACCTGCTGGGCGAGGACGTCGAGGGGGTTCTGCGGTACCCGGAGTGCCTCGATGCTGCCCGAGAGCATCCGCTCGACGACGACCGCGGTCTGCACGAGGTCGCCGCGGAACTTCGGGAAGAGGACGCCGCGCGAGACGGCGCCGACCTGGTGCCCGGCCCGCCCGACCCGCTGCAGCCCGGACGCGACCGAGGGCGGCGACTCGACCTGGACGACGAGGTCGACCGCGCCCATGTCGATGCCGAGCTCGAGGCTGCTCGTGGCGACGACGGCCGGCAGCTGCCCGGTCTTGAGCTCCTCCTCGATCCGGGCCCGCTGCTCCTTGCTCACCGACCCGTGGTGCGCACGGGCGAGGACAGGCGGCGCACCGCTGCTCTGCCCCGACTGGGCCATGACCTGCGCCGGGGTGCGCCTCAGGGCGGACGGCCGGGCCACCGCACCCTCGGCCCCGACGGTCGCGGCGCCGTCCGCGGCCTCGACGCGTTCCTCCCAGATCTCGTTGAGGCGGGTCGTGAGCCGTTCGGCGAGGCGCCGGCTGTTGCTGAACACGAGCGTCGAGGTGTGCTCTGCGACGAGGTCGACGATGCGCTCCTCGACGTGGGGCCAGATGGACGCGCGCTGCTCCTGGCCGGACGCGGCCCCGGCGAGGTCGCCGGTCGGCTGCCCGAGCTCGGACATGTCCGGGACGGGGACGACGACCCGGAGGTCCCACTCCTTCGTCGAGGGCGGCTGGACGACGTCGACCGGCCGGCCGCCCGCGAGGTAGCGCGCGACCTCCTCGACGGGGCGGACCGTGGCGGACAGCCCGATGCGCTGTGCCGGGCGGTCGAGGTGCGCGTCGAGCCGCTCGAGGGACAGCGCGAGGTGGGCACCGCGCTTGGTGCCGGCGAGGGCGTGGACCTCGTCGACGATGACGGTCTCGACGCCGGCTAGGGCCTCGCGTGCGGCCGAGGTGAGGAGGAGGAAGAGCGACTCGGGCGTCGTGATGAGGACGTCGCTCGGGGTGCGTGCGAAGGCCCGGCGCTCGTCGGCCGGGGTGTCGCCGGAGCGGACCGCGACCGTGATGTCCGGCTCGGGGAGGCCGAGACGGCTCGCCGCGTGCCGGATGCCGACGAGCGGGCTGCGCAGGTTGCGCTCGACGTCGACGGCCAGCGCCTTCATGGGGGAGACGTACAGCACCCGGCACCGTCGTAGCCGCTCGGCCGGCACGGGCTCGGCTGCCAGCCGGTCGAGCGCCCAGAGGAAGGCCGACAGCGTCTTGCCCGAGCCGGTGGGGGCGACGACGAGAGCGTGGCGGCCGCCGGAGACGGCCTCCCAGGCGCCTTCCTGTGCAGCCGTGGGTGCGCTGAAGCTCCCCCGGAACCACGCGGCCGTGGCGGGGGAGAAGCGGTCGAGGACGTCGCCATCCATGCTGCGCACACCCTCTCACCCCGGACCGACACCACGGCCCCGGAAGGCTCCGGCCCGGGGCTAGGGTCGAAGGCGTCGCGGCGACCGCCGCGGCCGGCCACGGAAGGACCCCACCCATGGAGCAACGACCCCTCGGACGCACCGGACGCGACGTCTCCGTCATCGGCCTCGGCACCTGGCAGCTCGGTGCGGACTGGGGCGACGTCAGCGACGCGGACGCAGCCGAGGTGCTCGCGGCCGCCGCCGACGGCGGGGTGACCCTCCTCGACACCGCGGACGTCTACGGGGACGGCCGCAGCGAGTCGACGATCGGGGCCTTCCTCGCCGACCGTCCCGGGCACCGTGTCACCGTCGCGACGAAGATGGGCCGTCGGGTCGCGCAGGAGCCGGTCAACTACACGCTGGAGAGCTTCCGGGCCTGGACCGACCGCAGCCGGGCGAACCTCGGCGTCGACACCCTCGACCTCGTCCAGCTGCACTGCCCGCCGAGCGCCGTCATCGAGGACGACGCCACGTACGACGCGCTCGACTCCCTCGTCGCCGACGGCGCGGTCGCGGCCTACGGCGTCTCGGTCGAGACCTGCGACCAGGCGCTCGCCGCCATCGCCCGGCCGAACGTCACCAACGTCCAGATCATCCTCAACGCCTTCCGGCTCAAGCCCCTCGACGAGGTCCTTCCCGCGGCCCTCGACGCCGAGGTGGCCGTCTTCGCCCGCGTCCCGCTGGCCTCCGGGCTGCTCACGGGCAAGTACACCCGCGACACGACCTTCGCCGAGAACGACCACCGCACGTTCAACCGGCACGGGGAGGCCTTCGACCAGGGCGAGACGTTCTCCGGGGTCGACTTCGAGACCGGTCTGGAGGCCGCTTCCCGTCTCACCGACGCCCTGCCGGACGGGGTGTCCCTGCCGGCCACGAGCCTGGCCTGGGTGGCGTCCCGGCCGGGGGTCACCTCGGTCATCCCGGGGGCGCGGACGGCCGACCAGGCGCGCGCCAACGTGGAGGTCGGCGCGCTGCTCGAGGGCGGTGCCGACCTCGGAGCCTTCGACGCCGCGGTGCAGGAGGTCTACGACGACCTGCTCAGGGAGTCCGTGCACCCTCGGTGGTGACCGCGGGCTGCTGCTGGGTGATGCAGTGGATGCCGCCGCCGCGGGCGAAGAGCGGCCGGGCGTCGACGCCGACGACGCGCCGTCCCGCGTAGACGGACCGGAGCAGGCGCGTCGCGTCGTCGTCGCGCGGGTCGTCGAAGGTGCAGGAGACCACGCCGTCGTTCGTCACGAGATGGTTGACGTAGGACCAGTCGACCCAGTCCTCGCCGTCGTCGAGCGTCGCCGGCGCCGGCAGCCGGACGACCTCGAGCGAGTTCCCCTGACCGTCGCGCGAGGCAGCGAGCAGCTTCTCGAGCTCGGCGCACACCGCGTGGTCGGGGTGCGCCGGGTCGGCCTGCCAGTGGAGCAGGACCGTCCCCGGGCCGGCGAACGTGGCGACGATGTCGACGTGCCCGCGGGTGCCCAGCTCGTCGTAGTCGCGGGTGAGCCCCCGGGGCAGCCAGATGCACGACGTCGCGCCGATGGTGCGGGCCATCTCCGCCTCGACGTCCGCGCGGGTCAGCCCCGGGTTGCGACCCGGGTCGAGCTGCACGGTCTCGGTGAGCAGCACGGTGCCGGCGCCGTCGACGTGGATGCCGCCACCCTCGTTGACCATCGGCGAGTCGACGACCTGCGCACCGGCGAGGTCGGCGACGAACAGCCCGATCCGCTCGTCGTGCTCCCAGACGGCCCAGTCCTGGGCGCCCCAACCGTTGAAGGTCCAGTCGACGGCGCCGAGCGACCCGTCGGGGCCGCGCACGAAGGTGGGACCGATGTCGCGCATCCACGCGTCGTCGAGGGGTGCCTCGACGAGGTCGACCCCGAACGCTGGCGCGCTGCCCCGGGCGAGGGCGCGGCGTGCGTCGTCGACGTCGGCGGGGTCGACCACGACGGTCACCGGCTCGAAGAGCGCCACCGCCCTCGCGACCGCCGCCCAGGTGCGCTGCGCCTCCTCCGCGTCGTCGGGGGTCTCCCCGAGGGCGTAGCCGGCCGTCGGCCAGGCCATCCAGGTCCGCTCGTGACGGTCCCACTCGGCGGGCATCCGCCAGGCGCCGGGGCTCGGCACGTCAGACCGTCCCGCGGTGCTCGGTGCGGGAGGAGCCGGTGAGGGGGCCGTAGGCGTCGGGGCGCCGGGTGGTGAGGAACGGGAAGAGGTCGAGCCAGTCGCGCTGCTGGGCGAGGTCGAGGTCGGCGACGAGCACCGCGGCCTCGTCGCGCGGGGCCCGGACGAGCACCCGGCCGTAGGGGTCGGCGACGAAGGAGGAGCCGTAGAAGGTGACGAGGCCCTCGTTGCCGTAGCGGTTGGGCACGACGACGAACAGGCCGTTGGCGATGGCGTGTCCCACGACGGTGTGCTCCCAGAGCGGCCGGGTGTCGAACTGCGGGTGGTCCGGCTCGGAGCCGATCGCGGTGGGGTACGCGAGCACCTGGGCGCCGCCGAGCGCGTACGCCCGGGCGACCTCGGGGAACCACTCGTCCCAGCACGTGGGGAGCCCCACCCGCACGGCCGGGTCGTCGAGGGCGTACACCGGGAACGCGTCGGCGGCGGGTCCACGGCGGAAGTACCGGTCCTCGTGGTAGCCGGCCGTCACCGGGATGTGCGTCTTGCGCGTGCGCCCGACGAGCGTGCCGTCGGGGGCGACGAGGACCGCGGTGTTGTAGCCGAGGCCGTCGTCCGAGCCGTCCGGTGCGGCTGCTCGCTCGAAAAGGCTGGCGTGGACGTACGCGCCGGTGTCGGCCGCGGCCGCGCGGGCGAACGTCGTCGTCGGGCCGTCCTCGAGCGACTCGGCGGTGGTGTCCGGCCGGCCCTCCGGCAGGGTGTCGGCGGGGTAGCGCGACAGCGTGAGCTCGGGGAGGAACACCACCCGGGCGCCCGCGCCCGCGGCGGTGCGCACGCCCTCGAGCAGGGTCGCTGCGAGACGCTCGGCGTCGGGGTCCCAGCAGTGCTGGACGAGCCCGACGCGGACCGGCGCCGAGGACGGCTCGTGGACCCGGGCGGGGGAGGGCGGCACGCCTTCGGCCGTGATGAGGCGCATGGGGCTCAGTATGCCGCCGGGCGAGGGAGCCCACCCGGCCGCCTAGCATCGGGGCGTGCGTCACTCGAGGTTCTGGGAGCTCATGGCGGGCGAGTTCGGCGACACCTACGCCCGGACCCTCGCCCGCACGCACGTGATGTCCGCGCTCGGCGGCCGGACCGCCAGCGAGGCCCTGGACGCCGGGGTCGCGCCTCGACAGGTGTGGCGGGCGCTGTGCGACGACCTCGACGTGCCGGAGGCCCGCCGGCACGGCATCGAGCCACCGCCGAAACCCTGATGCCCGGTGTCGGGGGTGTCGTCTACTGTCGCCGACGTGACGGACGAGGTGCTGCTCAGCGCCCGAGGGCTCTCCAAGACCTTCGGTGACTTCACGGCCGTCGACGGCATCGACGTCGAGGTCCGGCGGGGCGAGGCGTTCGGCTTCCTCGGCCCCAACGGCGCGGGCAAGTCGTCGACGATGAAGATGGTCGGCTGCGTCTCGCCGGCCACCGGGGGCGAGCTGCGCATCCTCGGACTCGACCCGGCCACCGACGGCCCGGCCATCCGCGCCCGGCTCGGGGTGTGCCCGCAGCAGGACATGCTCGACGAGGACCTCTCCGTCGAGGAGAACCTGTGGGTCTACGGGCGCTTCTTCGGGCTCTCCCGACGGGAGGTGCGGGCCCGCGCGGACGAGCTGCTCGAGTTCGCCCAGCTCACCGAGCGTCGGCACGACCGCGTCGAGCCCCTCTCCGGGGGGATGAAGCGCCGCCTCACCATCGCCCGGGCGCTCGTCAACAACCCCGAGGTGCTGCTCCTCGACGAGCCGACCACCGGCCTGGACCCGCAGGCGCGGCACGTCCTGTGGGACCGGCTGTACCGGCTGAAACGCGAGGGCGTCACGCTCATCATCACGACGCACTACATGGACGAGGCCGAGCAGCTGTGCGACCGCCTCGTCGTCATGGACCACGGGCGGATCGTCGCCGAGGGCAGCCCACGCGCGCTCATCGAGGCCCACTCGACGCGCGAGGTCGTCGAGCTGCGGTTCGCCGTCGACGAGCAGGAGCGGCACGTCGAGGCCGTCCGGGGCGTCGCCGACCGGGTCGAGGAGCTCCCCGACCGGCTGCTCGTCTACACCGCCGACGGGGACGATGCGCTGGCGCGCCTGCACGACCGCGGGGTGCGGCCGCTCTCGGCACTCGTGCGGCGCTCCACGCTGGAGGACGTCTTCCTCCTCCTCACCGGCCGCACCCTCGTCGACTGATGGCCACCACCTCCGCACCCACGGGAGCCGTCCCCGCCGGCGGGCGGCTGGCCCACGGCCCACGACCACCGATGAGCCGGGCGGAGCGCGTCGCCGCCGCGGCGGAGCACCACGTGCGCGTCTACCGGCGCACCTGGCGCGGCTCGGTCATCAGCCGCTTCCTCTCCCCGCTGTTCTTCCTGGCGGCGCTGGGGCTGGGGCTCGGCTCGCTCGTCGACGCCGGCAGCGGTGGCGTCGACGGCGGGTCGTACCTGCACTTCGTCGTGCCGGGGATCATCGCCTACCAGGCGGCGCTCCTCGGCTTCGGCGACACGACCTACCCCGTCCTCGGCTACATCAAGTGGAACAGGATGTACTCGGCTGCGCTGTCGACGACGCTCGACGTCACCGACGTCGTCCTCGGCCACCTCGCGCTGCTGTCCGTCAACCTCCTCGTCGCGTGCGGGATCTTCGTCGGGGTCGCCGCCCTCTTCGGGGCGTTCGCCTCGTGGTGGGTGCTGGTCGCCGTGCCCATCGGGCTGCTCACCGGGCTCGCGTTCGCGGTGCCCACCTTCGCCATCAGCGCCGGCGTCGAGAACGACAACGTCTTCGGCATCCTCTACCGGTTCGTCCTCACCCCGGTGCTCCTCTTCTCCGGCACGTTCTTCCCGCTCGAGCAGCTGCCGGTGTGGCTCCGTCCGGCGGCCTGGGTGACGCCGCTGTGGCACGGCGTGGTGCTCACCCGGGACGCCGCGTACGGCCGCTCGCCCGGGCTGGCGGGCCTGCTCCACGTCGGGGTGCTCCTGGTGTTCGTCGGGGTCGGCTGGGTGCTCGCCCGCCGGCGGCTGGCCCGGAGGCTGCTGTCGTGACCGTCACCTCCGCGCCGTCCCGTCGCCGCGCGCTGCCCTTCCCGGTGGGCCTGGGGATGGCCCGTTTCGTCGTCGCGCGGAACGCGACGGCCTTCCGTCGGGCGTGGGTCCTCCTGCTCAGCGGCTTCGTCGAGCCGGTGTTCTACCTCTTCTCGCTCGGGGTCGGCCTGGGCGCCCTCATCGGCCGGGTCACGACCGACGGCGGGTCGGTCGTCGGGTACGCAGCCTTCGTGGCGCCGGCGCTGCTCGCCGCGTCCGCGATGAACGGCGCCATCTTCGACGCCACGTTCAACGTCTTCTTCAAGCTGCGCTACCAGAAGCTGTACGACGCCATGCTCGCCACCCCCGTCGGGCCACGGGACATCGCGGTCGGCGAGATCACGTGGTCGCTGCTGCGGGGCAGCCTGTACTCCGCGATGTTCCTCGTCGTCGCGCTCGTCGCGGGGCTCGTCGAGTCCTGGTGGGCCGTGCTCGCCGTGCCGGCCGCCCTGCTCGTCGGCCTGGCCTTCGGTGCGGTCGGGATGTTCACGACGACGTTCATGCGGTCCTGGCAGGACTTCGACTACGTCACGCTCGCGATCCAGCCGATGTTCCTGTTCTCGGCCACGTTCTTCCCGCTGTCGACGTACCCCGACGCCCTCGAGTGGCTCGTCCGGGCCACGCCGCTGTACCACGGGGTCGCCCTGGAACGGGCGCTCATGCTGGACGAGGTCGGGTGGGGCCTGCTGTGGCACGTCCTGTACCTGGCCGTGCTCGGCGCCCTCGGGGTCGTCGGCACCTCGCGCCGGATCGCGACACTCCTCCTCACCTGAGCCCACCGGCGTGTCGCGCGTGTCGGGCACGATGTCGAACACGTGTTCGGCTACGGTCGTCCACAGGTGAGGGTTCCGGCTCCACTCGTCCACAGGTCCCACGGCGGCCCGTGGTCGGTGTCGGTGCTCCCGCCTAGCGTCTGACCAGACCTCGCGACGAGGCCGACAGCGGGAGCTGGTCGCCGGTGGGCGCGCCCGATGACGACATGTGAAGGAACAGGTGTGACATGGCTGGACCCAACGGCGCACGCGGTGCCGTCCTGACCCCTCCGGCGCCCGACGGCGCCGCCCCGGACGGCGAGCGCCAGAAGGCCATCGCCTCGGTGATGGCCCAGATCGAGAAGACCCACGGCAAGGGTGCGGTCATGCGCCTCGGGGACGACGTCCGTCCCCCGATCGCCGTCATCCCCACGGGGGCGATCTCCCTCGACGTCGCGCTCGGCATCGGGGGTCTGCCCCGCGGTCGTGTCGTCGAGATCTACGGCCCGGAGTCCTCGGGTAAGACGACGGTCGCGCTGCACGCGGTGGCGAACGCGCAGAAGGCCGGCGGCATCGCGGCGTTCATCGACGCCGAGCACGCTCTCGACCCCGAGTACGCGAAGAAGCTGGGCGTCGACATCGACGCCCTCCTCGTCTCGCAGCCCGACACGGGGGAGCAGGCGCTCGAGATCGCCGACATGCTCATCCGCTCCGGTGCCCTCGACATCATCGTCATCGACTCCGTGGCCGCGCTCGTGCCCCGGGCCGAGATCGAGGGGGAGATGGGCGACAGCCACGTCGGCCTCCAGGCGCGCCTGATGTCGCAGGCACTGCGGAAGATCACCGGTGCGCTCAACAGCACCGGCACGACGGCGATCTTCATCAACCAGCTCCGCGAGAAGATCGGCGTGATGTTCGGCTCGCCCGAGACGACGACCGGTGGCAAGGCGCTGAAGTTCTACGCCTCGGTCCGGCTCGACGTCCGGCGCATCGAGACCCTCAAGGACGGCAGCGACCCGGTCGGCAACCGCACCCGCGTCAAGGTCGTCAAGAACAAGGTCTCCCCGCCGTTCAAGCAGGCCGAGTTCGACATCCTCTACGGCCAGGGCATCTCCCGGGAGGGCGGCCTCATCGACATGGGCGTCGAGCACGGGTTCGTCCGCAAGGCCGGCGCCTGGTACACCTACGACGGCGACCAGCTCGGCCAGGGCAAGGAGAACGCTCGAGGCTTCCTCAAGGACAACCCCGAGCTCGCGGACGAGATCGAGAAGAAGATCAAGGACAAGCTCGGGGTCGGCGCCAAGCCCGACGCCGAGCCGACCGCGGACGCCCCGGTCGACTTCTGAGGGTGACACCGCGTGGCGTTCGGTGACGGCTCGGCCCCGCCGCCCGCATGGGCGGTGGGGCCACCACTCCTTTCCGGCGGCAGGGCGGACACGCACGGCGAGGGGGCGACCCTCGACGACCTGCGTGCGGTCCTGCAGGAGGCCGAGGACGGCGCTGGGCGTGCGGCCCAGGGCCGGCGTCGCGGTGACCGGCCCGGGCGGGCGCGCGACTCCCGGTCCCGGCCGGTCGTGCCGCCGGATGCCGAGGGCGACCCGCGCACACGGGGCGAGGAGCCGGACCCGCACGACTGGGCCCGGCAGATCGTGCTGCGTCAGCTGACGGCCGCCCCGCGCAGCAGGTCGCAGCTCGAACAGGTCCTGCGTCGCAAGAGCTGCCCGGAGGACGTCGCGGCCACTGTCCTGGACCGGATGGAGGAGGTGGGTCTCGTCGACGACGAGGCCTACGCCGGGATGCTCGTCCGCTCCCAGCAGGCCGGACGAGGCCTGGCTCGCCGGGCGCTGCGCCAGGAGCTGCGGAGGAAGGGGGTCGACGACGACATCGCATCAGCGGCCCTGGACGACGTCGACCCGCACGCGGAGGAGGAGCGGGCCCGGCAGCTCGTCGCCAAGCGGATGCGCTCGATGCACGGTCTGGAGCCGCACGTCCAGACCCGCCGGCTCGCCGGCATGCTCGCCCGCAAGGGCTACGACGCGGAGGTCGCGATGCGGGTCGTGCGCGAGGCCGTCCACGACGCCCCCGAGCACCGGCGCGACTGAGCCGGTGGCCCCAGGCCCGTCGGGACGGCAGGTGACCGCGGTCGGACCCGGCTCAGAACGAGTGGAGCGGCCGCTCACCCGGCGGCAGCGAGTCGCTGCGCACGATGTCCTTGCCGTAGGGCACGAGCGAGACCGGGATGAGCTTGAGGTTCGCGACGGCGAGCGGGATGCCGACGATCGTCACCGCCTGGGCCGCTGCGGTGGTCAGGTGCCCGAGCGCCAGCCACCAGCCAGCGAGGACGAGCCACACGACGTTGAGGACCACGGCCCCCGCGCCGGCCCCTGGCTTGTCCACGACGGCCCGTCCGAACGGCCACAGCGTGTAGCGGGCCATCCGGAACGACGCCACCCCCAGGGGGATGGTCACGACGAGGAGGCAGAGCACCACCCCCGCGAGGGCGTACCCCAGGGCGAGCCAGAGCCCGCCGAAGACGAACCAGACGATGTTGAGCAGCGTGCGCACCGGACCTCCGAACCTCGGTGTGGCCCAGCGTCGCACGACTCCGGGGACCCACGACATCAGGGATGTCCCGGAAACACGCCCGAGACCGGGCGGTGATGACATGTTCACCGATTCCCCATAGGTTCGGGGGGTGAGCGAACCGACGACGACCGAGGACACGGAGGGCCTGTTCGGGGACTACCGCCTCGGGGCCGCCTGGGACGAGATGCTCGCGGCGCCGGACGACCCGCGGACCCCGTACAAGCCCGTCTTCCACACGCTCCGCTCGATGCGCGGAGCCACCCTCAAGGAGCGAGCGGACATCCTCGCCCGCTCCTACCTGGACCAGGGTGTGACGTTCGACTACGCGGGGGAGGAGCGCCCGTTCCCTCTCGACGCCGTGCCCCGGGTGATCAGTGCCCACGAGTGGCAGGTCATCGAGTCCGGGGTGGCCCAGCGCGTGACGGCGCTGGAGGCATTCCTCGACGACATCTACTCGCGCGAGGGCGAGATCCCCCGTGCCGTGCACGAGGGCATCGTGCCGTGGCGGCTCATCGCCAGCTCCAGCCACTACCACCGCGCCGTCATGGGCATCCGCCCCGCCAACGGGGTCCGGGTGCATGTCGCCGGCGTCGACCTCGTCCGCGACGAGCAGGGCACCTTCCGGGTCCTCGAGGACAACGTCCGGGTGCCGTCCGGGGTCAGCTACGTCATCGCCAACCGCCGGGCGATGGCCAACGTGTTCCCCGAGGCCTTCGCGACGATGCGCATCCGCCCGGTCCACGACTACCCGCGGATGCTGCTCCAGGCGCTGCGCGCCGCCGCTCCGGACGGCGCGAGCGACCCCACCGTCGTCGTGCTCACCCCCGGCGTCTTCAACTCCGCGTACTTCGAGCACGCACTGCTGGCCCGGATGATGGGCGTCGAGCTGGTCGAGGGCCGCGACCTGGTCTGCGTCGGCGGGCAGGTCCGGATGCGCACGACGACCGGTGACCGGCCCGTCGACGTCATCTACCGCCGGGTGGACGACGACTTCATCGACCCCGTCCACTTCCGGGGTGACTCCGTCCTCGGGGTGGCCGGCCTCGTCTCGGCGATGCGCTCCGGCCGGGTCACGGTCGCGAACGCCGTGGGCAACGGGGTGGCCGACGACAAGCTCATCTACAGCTACCTGCCCGACCTCGTCCGGTTCTACCTCGACGAGGACCCGATCATCCCCAACGTCGACACCTTCCGGTGCGCGGACGGCGGCGAGGCACTGCGGCACGTCCTGGACCATCTCGACGAGATGGTCGTCAAGCCGGTCGACGGCTCCGGAGGCAAGGGGCTCGTCGTCGGGCCGAAGGCCGACGGGGTGACGCTCGACCAGCTCCGCCGCACCCTGGAGGACGACCCGCGCGGGTGGATCGCGCAGCCCGTCGTCCAGCTCTCGACCGTGCCGACGTTCATCGAGGGCGCGCTCGCGCCGCGGCACGTGGACCTGCGACCCTTCGCCGTCAACGACGGCGAGCAGGTGCGCGTCCTGCCCGGCGGCCTGACCCGCGTCGCCCTGCCCGAGGGTGAGCTCGTCGTCAACTCCAGCCAGGGAGGTGGGTCGAAGGACACCTGGGTGCTCTCCGACCGGCGCGCCAGCGTCCCGGCCACGGCGTCCACCTCGGACAACCGCGAGGTCGTCGTCATGAGCGCACCCACGGCCTCGCTCGAGGACTCGATGCGGGCCCAACAGCAACAACAGCAACAACAACGGCAACCGGCGCCCGGGCCGACAGTGGTGAGTGGGGCCGGATGCTGAGCCGCATCGCCGAGTCTCTCTTCTGGATCGGCCGGTACACCGAGCGGGCCGACGGCACCGCGCGGATCTTCGACGTCCTGCGCCTTCAGCTGCTCGAGGACCCGATGGCTGACGAGGGGGCCGCCTCGCACACCGTCCGGTCGGTCATCATGGGGCTGCCGGGGGACGGGCGGACGACGTTCGACGACGTCGGCGCCTCCCTCGTCTTCGACCGGACGAACTCGAGCTCGATCACCGGTGCCTGGCTCGCCGCGCGCGAGAACGCCCGGCGGGCCCGCGAGACGCTCTCCACCGAGCTGTGGGAGGGCATCAACACGACCTGGCACCGGTGGAACGGTTTCGGCCGGGGCATCGTCACCGAGCGGCACCTGTCGTGGGTGCGGGAGCGGGCGGCGCTCGTCTCGGGCATCGCCGACTCCACGATGTCGCACGACGAGGCCTGGGACTTCCTCGTCCTCGGGCGCAGCCTCGAGCGCGCCGACATGACCGCCCGGCTGGCGGCCACCGGTGGCCTGTCCGGCGGTGGCGCACCGTGGGCGGTCGTGCTCTCGAGCTGCGGTGCCCAGCAGGCGTTCATGCGCAGCCAGCGGGGGCTGCTCACGGACGACCGCGCGGCCGCGTTCCTCGTCCTCGACCGCGAGTTCCCACGGTCGGTCTTCTTCTCCCTCCTCGAGGCCGAGCGCCGGCTCGAGGCGCTCTCGCCGCCGCACACCGAGCGGATCGGGGTCTCCGACGAGGCCCGGCGCCAGCTGGGCCGGATCCGGACGAGCCTGGAGTACCGCGCCACGGCCGACGTCATCTCCGACCTCCCCGCCCAGATGCTGCGCGTGCAGTCGGCCGTGACCGCTGCGTCCAGCTCGATCGCCAGCCGCTACTTCCAGTCGGGTCCACTGCCGACGTGGACCCGCGACAGGATGTGACCGTGCGCCGCTACCGCATCGTCCACACGACCGCCCTCGCCTACGACGGGCCGATCCGTGCCGCCCACAACGAGCTGCGGATGACCCCGCTCAACGAGCCGGGCCAGACGACTCTGGAGAACCGCATCCGGATCCGTCCGATGACGTGGAGCAACGTCTACCGCGACCACTGGGGCACCCACGTCATGTCCATGGAGAGCCTCGCCGAGCACGAGCGGCTCGACATCGAGGCGATCTCCACCGTGGAGAAGTCCGACGTCGAGCAGCCGGACCCGGTCTGCGACTGGGAGACCGTGCGTGACCCCTCCGTCCAGGACCGGCTCTACGAGTGGCTCATGCTCTCCACCCGGACCCGGCCGGGCGAGGGTGTCGCGGCGATCGTCGACGCCGTCCGCGACCTGCCGAGCCCGCGGCAGGCGGCGGACGAGCTGTGCCGCCGGGTCCGGGACGAGATGACCTACCGGCCGGGTGCCACAGGGGTGCACAGCAGCGGCGAGGAGGCATGGGCCGACCGCGCCGGGGTCTGTCAGGACTTCGCGCACATCACGATCGGCGCGCTGCGCTCGCTCGGCATCCCGGCCCGCTACGTCTCGGGCTACCTGGCGCCGCGCAGCGACCTCGACGTCGGCGAGAGTGCGTCGGGAGAGAGCCACGCGTGGGTCGAGCTGTGGGACGACGCCTGGGTCCCGGTCGACCCGACGAACGGCACGCCCGTCGGCGTCGAGCACGTCGTCGTGGCCCGAGGGAGGGACTACGAGGACGTCTCGCCGTTCAAGGGCGTCTACTCGGGCCGCGCGACCGCGGCGCAGCAGGTCGAGGTCACGATGACCCGACTCGCGTGACCCGCTGCCGGCAGTGAGCCTTCCCGGCAGCGGGTCAGCGCCGGCGTCGGCCTCAGGTGCGGTTGCGGAAGCTGTCGACCCATGCGTAGTTGAGCTGTGACGTTCCACCCGGCCGCGTGCACGTCTGGTTGCAGTAGATCCCGTTGAGGATCCACGGGTCGGTGTTCGGGCCGATGCTGCTCTGCGACTGACGCATCGCATAGGTGGCGAACCTCAGGTTCTTGCGGTCGAAGAGCTCGTCGGCGTTGCCGAGGAAGAACCGGACGTTGAAGAACCAGTCCGAGGACTTCAGGAAGTCGACCCACTCGGCACGTGGCCGCGGGTTGCGCAGCGAGAAGTCGAGGTACTGCCACACCTTCCAGCTCGGGTTCACGGCCGCGTGCCGCGAGGCGAACCCGGCGTTCACGGGCTTGCCCAGCTGGGCCTTGAAGTGGTTCTTCAGCGAGAACTCGGTGCTGATGATCCCCTTGGAGCCGCCGAGCCGCCCACGGGCCCAGGTGATGGCCTGGTCCATCTCCGGGATCGCCCCGACGTGCATGTGCAGGTCGATGCCTGCGATCCGCGGCGTGTTCTTGGCGTAGGCGATGAGCTTCTCGGTCGCCGGGGTGCGCCAGCCCGACTTCTGGAGGTTGTTGAAGGCACCCACGTAGACGGGGATGTCGCGCCGGGTCTTGTTGTAGGCGATGACGTGGTTGGCCATGTGCGTGTAGAAGTCGACGAGCGACTGGTTCCGGTCGGCGGGGTCGGACTCGATGAACGGCTCGTTGCCGACGACGAGCACGTCGGTGCTCGCGTAGACGCGGTCGAGCACCTCGGTCGTGAACGCGCGCAGGTCCTTGAACCGGGTGCTGTCGGCGTCGGCGGGGAAGCTGTCGCCGCGGAAGTCGAACTTGAGGTTGAGCACCGCCCGACGCCCCGTGCCCGAGATGCGTGTGAAGCCCGCGACATCCGGGTCGGAGTCCAGGGAGCCGACGCCGCCCCGTTGGAGGGCACGGATGTCGAGGAAGCCGCGGGCCAGGCCGGTCCCGACCCGGTCCAGCTCGCTGTCGTTCACGGCGCGCGTCAGGCCGTTGTAGTTGACGCCGAGGTCCGACGCCGAAGCAGGTGATGCCGTGACGGCGAAAGTGGTGACGGACACCGCCGCGACGACGGTGGCGGTCAGGGCCCGGCGAAGCAGGCCCTGGGACAGGGTGGTCGTCATCGACCGCTCCTCTCTGTGGGTAACCGTTGGCTGGTGACCCCGGCCTACCACCGCGAGGGGTGTATTTCCACTTCAGGAATTCCGTCGGAAGGGCCCGGTCGCAACGACAAAAAGATCTCCCGGTTCGGCGCCCGTGCGACCGGAGGACATCCCGCCCGTGAGCACGGAGCCTCGCGGGCGACACCGGTATGTCACCGGGCACCTCTAGGGTGCGCAGTGCCGCACGGACCGAGCGGCGGAGTGGAGGACGCGATGAGCGACGCAGTGCAGGCCGAGGGCCTCGCCAAGGCCTACGGGTCCGGTGACGACGCGGTCCGGGCGCTCGACGGCCTGGACCTGCGGGTGGCGGAGGGCACCGTCGTCGGGCTGCTCGGGCCCAACGGTGCCGGCAAGACGACGACGATCAAGGTGCTCACGACGCTGCTGCGGCCGGACTCCGGGTCGGCGCGCGTCCTCGGCACCGATGTGCTCGCCGACCCCGCCCGGGTCCGCGGCACGATCGGGGTGAGCGGCCAGTACGCGGCGGTCGACGAGTACCTCACCGGGTTCGAGAACCTCGACATGGTGGGTCGGCTCTACCACCTGGGGGCCCGGGCAGCGCGCGAGCGGTCCCGTGAGCTGCTCGACCAGTTCGACCTCACCGACGCCGCGGACCGGCAGGTCAAGGGCTACTCCGGGGGCATGCGTCGCCGGCTCGACCTCGCCGGGGCGCTCGTCGCGCGGCCGCCCGTCCTCTTCCTCGACGAGCCGACGACCGGGCTCGACCCCCGCTCGCGCCTGGGGATGTGGAAGGTCATCGACGACCTGGTCCGCGAGGGCACGACGCTGCTCCTCACGACCCAGTACCTCGAGGAGGCCGACCAGCTCGCCGACCGGGTCGCCGTCATCGACCACGGGAGGGTCATCGCCGAGGGAACGGCCGACGAGCTCAAGGAACAGGTCGGCGGCGAGCGGGTCGAGGTCGTCGTCGAGGACGCCGGCTCACTGGGGGCGGCGCGCGAGGCCCTCGCCGGCCTGGGCCGGGGGGAGGCCGTCGTCGACGAGCGGGCCCGGCGCGTCACCATCCCGGTGAGCGGCGGCGCGAGCGTCCTCGTCGAGGCCGTCAGGCGGCTCGACGCCGAAGGGGTGGGGGTGTCCGACCTCGGGCTGCGGCGGCCGACGCTCGACGACGTCTTCCTCACCCTCACCGGCCGGGCCGCGGAGGAGCCGGACGAGCCGGACGGGCCGGATGCCGGCCGCACCGAGGCCCAGGGGGTGGCCCGATGACCACGCTGTCGCACACCGTGGCCGACGCCGTCACGGTCACCCGCCGCAACCTCATCAAGATCCGAAGGGTCCCGGACCTGCTCGTCTTCACGACGCTGCAGCCGATCATGTTCGTCCTGCTCTTCGCCTACGTCTTCGGCGGGGCGATCGGCGAGCAGGACACCGGCATCGACTACAAGGAGTTCCTCATCGCGGGGATCTTCGCCCAGACCGTGGTCTTCGGCAGCACCTTCACCGGGTACAGCCTCGCCGAGGACCTCCAGAAGGGCTTCGTCGACCGCTTCCGGACGCTGCCGATGTCCCCGGCGGCGGTGCTGCTCGGGCGCACCGCCTCCGACGTCGTCAACAACGCGATCAGCCTGGTCGTCATGGGCCTCAGCGGTCTCGTCGTCGGCTGGCGGATCCGCAGCAACCCGCTGGACGCCGTCCTCGGCTTCCTGCTCCTGCTCGTCTTCGCCTACGCGGTGTCCTGGATCATGGCGCTCGTGGGCCTGCTCGTACGCACGCCCGAGGTGGTCAACAACGCCGCGTTCATCGTCATCTTCCCGTTGACCTTCATCGCGAACACCTTCGTCAGCCCGGAGACGCTCCCCGGGCCGCTGCGGACCTTCGCGTACTGGAACCCGGTGTCGAGCGTCACCCAGGCGGCCCGCGAGCTGTTCGGCAACACGAACCCGCAGTTCCCGCCGCCGGAGGTCTGGCCGCTCCAGCATCCGGTCGTCTACTCCCTCCTGTGGGCGCTCGCCGTGCTCCTCGTGTTCGTCCCGCTGTCGGTCCGCCAGTACCAGCGCACCACGTCCCGCTGACCGGCGGCCGCCGGTTTCGTGGTCCGCGGCGGCGGACCTACCCTTGAGGGCGCCATGACTGCCGCCAAGACCTACGACGTGCGCACCCACGGGTGCCAGATGAACGTGCACGACTCCGAACGCCTCGCCGGGCTGCTCGAGACCGCCGGCTACGTCGACCTCGCGAGCGTCCCCGCGCCCGACCGCCCCGAGGTCGCCGACGTCGTCGTCTTCAACACCTGCGCCGTGCGCGAGAACGCCGACAACAAGCTCTACGGCAACCTCGGCCAGCTGCGCCCCGCCAAGCAACGCAACCCCGACCTCCAGATCGCCGTCGGCGGCTGCATGGCCCAGAAGGACCGCGAGACCATCGTCCAGCGGGCGCCCTGGGTCGACGTCGTCTTCGGGACCCACAACATCGGCAGCCTCCCGGCGCTGCTCGACCGCGCACGGCACAACCGGCGCGCCGAGGTCGAGATCCTCGAGTCGCTCGAGACCTTCCCCTCCACGCTGCCCACCCGCCGCGACTCCGCCTTCTCCGGCTGGGTGTCGATCTCGGTCGGCTGCAACAACACGTGCACGTTCTGCATCGTCCCGAGTCTGCGCGGCACGGAGCAGGACCGTCGCCCCGGGGAGGTCCTCGCGGAGGTCGAGGCGCTCGTCGCCCAAGGCGTCGTCGAGGTCACCCTGCTCGGGCAGAACGTCAACACCTACGGCGTGGAGTTCGGCGACCGGCTCGCGTTCGGCAAGCTGCTGCGCGCCTGCGGCGAGATCGAGGGCCTCGAGCGGGTGCGATTCACCAGCCCACACCCTGCGGCCTTCACCGACGACGTCATCGAGGCCATGGCCGAGACGCCCAACGTCATGCCGAGCCTGCACATGCCGCTGCAGTCCGGCTCCGACCGCGTGCTCAAGGCGATGCGGCGCAGCTACCGCAGCGAGCGGTTCCTCGGCATCCTCGACCGCGTCCGCGCCGCGATACCGGACGCCGCCGTTACGACCGACCTCATCGTCGGCTTCCCCGGCGAGACCGAGGAGGACTTCGCCGAGACCCTCCGGGTCGTCGAGGCCTCCCGCTTCTCCAGCGCCTTCACCTTCCAGTACTCGGTCCGCCCCGGGACGCCGGCCGCGACGATGGAGCACCAGGTCCCCAAGGCCGTCGTCCAGGAGCGCTTCGACCGGCTGGTCGCCCTCCAGGAGGAGCTCTCCTGGGCGGGCAACCGGGCGGTCGAGGGGCGCGAGGTCGAGGTGCTCGTGGCACCGGGGGAGGGGCGCAAGGACGGCGAGACCGCCCGGATGTCCGGGCGGGCCCGGGACAACCGGCTCGTCCACCTCGCGGTTCCCGACGGCGCCGAGCGTCCCCGGCCCGGTGACCTCGTCACCGTGGGTGTCACCTACGGCGCGCCGCACCATCTCGTCGCCGACAGCGGGGTGCGGGGCGGGGTCTACTCCGTGCGGAGGACCCCTGGAGGGGACGCGTGGGAGGCGCTGCGGGGTGCGCCGGTCCCGGGGAAGCCCGCGGTGGCACTCGGCATGCCGTCCGTCGGGCGTCCGGAGCCGGTCACGGCTCCGTCCTGCGCGTCCTGAGCACGGACCGGACGAGGGGTACGCCCGCCGGGAGGGCTCAGGAGATCAGGATGGTCGCGAGGGCGGCGACGACCGCGATCCCCACGAAGGCCGCCACGACGGCGATCACGAAGGGACGCCGCTTGTCGCGGCGCTCGGCGGCCGCGGCGTTCGCGGTGGCCTCGGTGTTGACGGCGTCGTAGAGCTCGGACGCGTCGAACGGCTGTATGTCGAGCTTGGGAAGCCCTGAGTGCCAATGGGACACGGGGTCGTCCTTCCTCCGGCGGCGAGATTCCTCCAACCCTAGGGACCCCTCCGCGAGGATGCGCGGCTTCCGGCCCCGCGCTCCCAACTCTCGGCCGAAGGACCTCCGGACCTGGCCGAACGGACGAGACCCCCGACCGGTCACCGGTCGGGGGTCTCGGCGCCGGAGGCTCAGATGTCGCGGCCCTGGTTGCGGGCGGCGTCACGCTCCGGCTCTCCGATGGCGTCGTCGGCCTTGGCCTGGGCCCTGTCGACGTGGTCGGCGTACTTGCCGCCGGTCGCCGAGTCGACGGCGTCACCGCCGCGCTCGATGACCTGGTCGCTGAACTTCTCGGCCTGGTCGGGATGCTTGTCGGCGAGCTCGGTGAGCTTCTCCTTGGCGCTGTCGAGAAAACCCATCGGCGGCCTCCTTCCGTCCGGGGACATGACCGCTCCCGTGGGAGCAGGTCCAGTCCACACCTCATCGGCTCCGCGCGCCACCCCGTTCCCCGCGCCGCGGGCAGGCGTGGCGCCTCTGCAAGAATCTCGGACATGGCCATCCGTCCCGTCGTCATCACCGGGGACCCCGTCCTCCACAGCCGTGCTCAGCCCGTCGAGGTCATCGACGACGCTGTCCGCGAGCTCGTCGCCGACATGTACGAGACGATGGACGCCGCCCGTGGGGTCGGCCTCGCCGCACCGCAGATCGGGGTGGGGCTGCGCGTCTTCACATGGCAGCTGGCGAACGACGACGGCATCCCGCCGCGGGGCGTCGTCATCAACCCGTTCCTCACCGCCACGAAGCCCGCTGTCGGGGATCCCGACCCGCAGGACGAGGTCGAGGGCTGCCTGTCCGTGCCGGGGGAGTCCTTCCCCCTGCGCCGTGGCCCCAGCGCGGTCCTCACCGGCCAGGACGTGGACGGACACGAGCTGCGGTACGAGGCCACGGGGTGGTTCGCCCGCATGCTGCAGCACGAGTACGACCACCTCAACGGGTTCCTCTACGTCGACCGGCTCGCCGCGACGTGGGCACGCAAGGCCAAGAAGGCGATCCGCGCCCACGGGTGGGGGCAGCCGGGGCAGACCTGGACGCCCGGCGTCGACCGTGACCCGTTCGGGCACGACGACAGCGAGGGCGACACCGAGGGCGCGGTCCCCTGACCGGGCCGACCCCCACGGTGGCCGTGGTCGGCGCGACGGCCACCGGCAAGTCCGGCCTCGGGGTGCAGCTCGCCCGCCGACTCGGTGGGGAGGTCGTCGGCGCCGACGCCTCGCAGCTCTACCGGGGGATGGACATCGGCACCGCGAAGCTGACGTCCGACGAGCGCGACGGAGTGCCGCACCATCAGCTCGACGTCCTCGACGTCACCGAAGAGGCGAGCGTCGCGGGCTACCAGCGGCACGCCCGTGCCGACCTCGACGACGTCGTCCGGCGCGGTGGGCTCCCGCTCGTGGTGGGCGGGTCGGGGCTCTACGTCCGCGCCGTGCTGGACCGGCTGGACATCCCCCCGACCGACCCCGACGTCCGCCGGGCCCTGGAGCACCGGGCGGAGCAGGAGGGGACCTCCGCCCTCCACGACGAGCTCGCGCGGGCCGACCCGGACGCCGCGTCCGCCATCGAGCGGAACAACACCCGACGGGTCGTACGCGCCCTCGAGGTCCTCGCGCTCACCGGACGCCCCTTCAGCGCGTCGATGCCCCGGCGCGAGCTGGTCCGTCCGGCAGTGGTCGTCGGGCTGCGCGTGGCGCGGGACGTGCTCGACGAGCGCATCGAGCACCGGACCCGGCGCATGTTCCGGTCCGGTCTCGTGGAGGAGACCGAGGAGCTCGCGCGACGGGGCCTGCGGGAAGGGCGCACCGCGAGCCGTGCCGTGGGGTACGCGCAGGCGCTCGCGGTGCTCGACGGCACGATGCGCCCCGACGAGGCCGTCGCGGACACCGCGCTGCGCACCCGCCGGCTCGTCCGGCGCCAGGAGTCCTGGTTCGGTGCCGACCCGCGGATCGTCTGGCTCGACGCCCTCGACGCGCGGCTGCTCGACCACGCCCTCGCGGCCGTCGAGACCGCGCGTTCGGAGCAGCGGTACCCGGGATGGGACGATGGGTCGCATGGCTGACCGGCTGACGTTCACCAAGGGCCACGGGACCGAGAACGACTTCGTCGTGGTGCCCGACCTCGACGGCGCGCTCGGCCTGTCCGCCGACCGCGCCACCCGGCTCGCCGACCGGCGCGGTGGGGTCGGGGGGGACGGCGTGATCCGCGTCGTGCCCGCCGAGCTCGCCGACGAGGCGGACGTCCGCGCGCAGGCCCCGCAGGCCCGCTGGTTCATGGACTACCGGAACACCGACGGCTCGGTGGCCGAGATGTGCGGCAACGGGACACGCGTCTTCGCCGAGTACCTCCGCCGGGAGGGTCTGGAGACGGCCGACGAGTTCGTCATCGCAACCCGCGCCGGCGCCAAGGCCGTGCGGCGGGACGGCGAGGGCTGGGCCGTCGGTCTCGGCCCGTGGCGGCTCGCCGACCCCGACACCGCCGAGCGCGACGGCTTCGACGCGCTCGTGCACATCGGCGACGGCGACCCGTTCTCGGCGCTGAGCGTCGACCTCGGCAACCCGCACACGGTCCTGGCGCTGCCCGAGGAGGTCGACCTCGGGGCGCTCGACCTCACCAGGGCGCCGCTGGTGCGTCCGGAGCCACCGCACGGCACGAACGTGGAGGTCGTCCGGCCGGTCGCCGCGGGGCACGTCGTCATGCGGGTCCACGAGCGGGGCGTGGGCGAGACCCGCTCGTGCGGCTCCGGGGCGTGTGCCGCCGCCGTCGCCACGAGCTTCTGGGCGGGCTCCCTCGACCGCGGCTCGGAGTGGCTGGTCGACGTCCCCGGCGGCCGGCTGACCGTCCGGCTCCTACCCGAACACGGGGTGGAGCTCGCGGGTCCGGCGGTGCTCGTCGCGGACGGCACCGTGGACCTCGAGGTCCTGCCGGGCTGACTTCACATCCCCCTCCGCCGCTCGGGTGGCGGGGTGCCGCGGCCGGGCCTAGCGTGCCGGGATGGTGCCCGCATCCACCACCTCCGTCCTGTCCCACCTCCGTCGCCGGGTCACCGGTGCCGTCGCCGTAGGGACGGCCGCCGCGCTGACGCTGGTCTCCCCGGCCGCGGCAGCCCCGGACGGCCACGGTCGCCCTGAACACGGCGGCCCCCCGCCGGTCGGGCACCGTCTGCCCAAAGTGCCGGTCATGACCGGCACCGGCGGGGCCGTCGCGAGCGTCGACCCCGTCGCGAGCCAGGTGGGCATCGACGTCCTCGCCGCGGGCGGGACCGCGACGGACGCCGCGGTCGCGACGGCCGCTGCGCTCGGCGTCACCGAGCCGTACTCGACCGGCATCGGTGGCGGTGGGTTCTTCGTCCACTACGACGCCCGGACACGCTCTGTCGACACCGTCGACGGACGCGAGGCGGCCCCGGCGACCTACGACGAGACGGCGTTCCTCGACGAGGACGGCGAGCCGCTCCCGTTCGCGACCGCCGTGAGCTCCGGCCTGTCCGTCGGGGTGCCCGGCACCCCCGCGACCTGGCAGCGGGCCCTGGACCGATGGGGGACACGGCGGCTCGCGACACTGCTGGCGCCGGCCGAGCGGATCGCCCGGCACGGGTTCGTCGTCGACCAGACCTTCCACGACCAGACGGCCGCCAACGCCGAGCGGTTCGCCATGTTCCCCGCCACCGCCGAGGTGTTCCTCCCCGGAGGGCGGCCCCCGGCCGTCGGCTCGGTCTTCCGCAACCCCGACATGGCCCGGGCGTACCGCGAGCTCAGGACCCATGGCGTCGCGAGCCTCTACCGGGGGCGGCTGGGCCGGGCCGTCGTCGCCGAGGTGCGCGACCCGAGCACTGCCCCCGGCGTCGAGGTCCCTGCAGGTGAGCTGGCCCGTCGCGACCTCGCGCGCTACCGGGCCGTCGACAGGGCTCCCGTGCACTCGGAGTACCGCGGCAAGGACGTCTACGGGATGCCGGTCCCCAGCAGTGGCGGGACCACCGTGGCCGAGATCCTGGGCCTGGTCGAGGCCTACGCCGACCGGAGCGGGACCCCGACGAGCGAGGTCGACGACGTCCAGTACCTGCACCGCCTCTCGGAGGCGTCGGCGACGGCCTTCGCGGACCGGAACCGGTACATCGGGGACGTGCCGGGCGTGCCGGCCGCCGAGCTGGTGTCCCAGGGCTTCGCCGACGAGCGGAGCTGCCTGTTCTCGGCGACCTCGGCCCTACCGCGCCCGGTCCCCTTCGGCAGCCCGGACGGCGACTACGCCGACTGCGGGGAGAGCACCGCGTCGGGCGTGCTGCCGCACGAGGGGATGTCGACGACGCACCTGTCGGTCGTCGACCGTTGGGGCAACGCCGTGTCGTACACGACGACGATCGAGCAGACCGGCGGCTCGGGCATCACCGTGCCGGGCTGGGGCTTCATCCTCAACAACGAGCTGACGGACTTCGACTTCGCGCCGATCACCCCCGGCGTGCCCGACCCGAACCTGCCGGGCCCCTCGAAGCGGCCGCGGTCCTCGATGTCCCCGACCATCGTGCTCGACCACGGCCGGCTCGACCTCGTGGCGGGCAGCCCGGGCGGCTCGACGATCATCACGACGGTGGCCCAGATCCTGCTGGGGCACTACGACAGGGGGCTCGCGGTCGGTGACGCGGTGGCTGCGCCCCGGCTGTCGAGCCGGAACGGGTCCCGGGAGTCGGCCGAGCCCGCGATCGCCGGCTCCGAGTCGGGTGCCGGGCTCACCGCGCTCGGCCACCGGCTGTCGGAGACCGCGGAGATCGGCGCGGCGACGGCCGTCCGGTCGCTCGGGCACGGCCGGTACACCGCGGCCGCCGAGCCCGAGCGGCGAGGTGGCGGCTCGGCCATGGTGGTCCGCCCGCAGCGACGGTAGCCCGGTCAGCCGCCTTGGCGGTGACGGACCTCGAGGACGCGGAAGCCCCTGCTCGAGGCGCGGCGCTCGCACCCCATCGCGAGCTCGGCGGCGACCCATCGCTGGAGCGAGTCGGACCCGAGGTTCTTCTGGACGACGAGCGAGGCGACGCCCTCGGGTGCCAGGCGGGGCAGCCAGGTGCGCAGCAGGTCGTGGAGGACCGCCTTGCCGACCCGGATCGGGGGGTTGGACCAGATGGCGTCGAACCGGGTGTCCGCGGGGATGTCGACGGTGGTCGCGGCACGGACGCCGTCCAGGCCGAGCGCGGCCGCGTTGCGTCGGCAGAGGTCGAGGGCGCGCTCGTTGACGTCGAGCGCCCAGACGGTCGCGGCGGGGGAGCGGAGCCCGAGGGACAGGGCGAGCGGGCCCCAGCCGCACCCGAGGTCGAGGAAGGTCCCCGAGGGGGGCGGGTCGGCAACCTCGTCGAGGAGGACGGCCGTGCCCTTGTCGAGGGCGCCGGGGGAGAAGACCCCGCGAGCGACCTCGACCTCCACGTCCCGCCCGGCGAGGCGGACCCGAAGCCGCCGGCGCTCGTCCTCGCTGGCCGGTCGGGCGGTGAAGTAGTGGTCGGGCTCGCTCATCGGAGGGAACGCTAGCCGGTGCCGGGAGCCCGGCCACGACGTCGGTCCCGGAAGAAACGGTTCGCCCGGGAGCGTTCCATCAGGGATCCTAGGGAGAACATGACTGCACGAGACATCCTCTCCGGGCGGGCCGAGGCGCTCGCCGACACCCAGGGCCACGACGACGCGGGCTTCGTCCTGGACGACGACCGGCTCACCGTCGACGGCGAGCAGTACGACCGTGAGGAGCGGGCCGCGCTGCGCCGCGTCTCCGGGCTCTCCACCGAGCTCGAGGACATCACCGAGGTCGAGTACCGGCAGCTCCGGCTCGAGCGGGTCGTCCTCGCCGCCGTGTGGTCCGAGGGCACGATCGACGACGCCGAGAACTCGCTGCGCGAGCTCGCCGCGCTGGCCGAGACGGCGGGCTCCGAGGTCCTCGCGGGCGTCATCCAGCGGCGACCGAACCCGGACCCGGCCACCTACCTCGGCAAGGGCAAGGCCGCCGAGCTTCGGGACATCGTCGTCGCCGAGGGCGCCGACACCGTCGTCGCCGACACCGAGCTCGCGCCGAGCCAGCGTCGTGCCCTCGAGGACGTCGTCAAGGTGAAGGTCGTCGACCGCACCGCCCTCATCCTCGACATCTTCGCCCAGCACGCGAAGAGCAAGGAGGGCAAGGCGCAGGTCGAGCTCGCCCAGCTCCAGTACCTCCTGCCACGGCTGCGTGGCTGGGGTGAGTCGATGTCCCGGCAGGCCGGTGGCCAGGCCGCGGGCGGGCAGGGCATGGGCTCGCGTGGTCCGGGTGAGACGAAGATCGAGCTCGACCGTCGGCGGATCAACTCCCGCATCGCGCGGCTGCGGCGCGAGATCAAGGGGATGAAGACGGTACGGGACACCAAGCGGGGTGGCCGCCGCGCCAACCGGGTCCCGAGCGTCGCCATCGCCGGGTACACCAACGCCGGCAAGTCCTCTCTGCTGAACCGGCTGACGGGCGCCGGCGTGCTCGTCGAGAACCAGCTGTTCGCGACCCTCGACCCGACGGTCCGTCGGGCGGAGACGCCGGACGGCCGGCTCTACACGCTCGCCGACACCGTCGGGTTCGTCCGGCAGCTGCCGCACCAGCTCGTCGAGGCCTTCCGGTCCACCCTGGAGGAGGTCGCCGACGCCGACCTGCTCCTCCACGTCGTCGACGGCAGCCACGCCGACCCCGAGGGTCAGGTCTCCGCGGTCCGGGCCGTGCTCGCGGACGTCGAGGCCCACGACGTCAAGGAGGTCGTCGTCGTCAACAAGGCCGACCTCGCCGACCCCGAGGTCCTCGACCGCCTGCTCCGCCACGAGACGCACTCGATCGCCGTGTCCGCCCGGACGGGCGAGGGGATCGGCGCACTGCGGGCGCTCATCGCCGACGAGCTGCCGCAACCCGACGTCGACGTCGACGTCCTCGTGCCCTACGACCGGGGCGACCTCGTGAGCCGGGTGCACGAGACAGGGGAGGTGCTCGCGAGCGATCATGTCGCCGAGGGCACGCGGCTCACCGCCCGGGTGGACGCCGAGCTGGCCGAGGACCTGTCGGCGTTCGTGGTCTGACCGAGCGGCCGCATCCCGGTACTTGTTGCGAACCCATTGCAATAAGGTGTCGGCGTGCCCTTCGCGACGACCACCACGAACCGCCTGCATCTGCGTCCGCTGGCTCCGACCGACCGGTCGCTGTGGGCCCGGCTGCACACCGCGCGCGAGCAGTACCCGTTCGCGCCGTGGGCCCGGGCGCAGGACGACACGGCAGCGGACGCGCTGTTCGAGCGTGCGCTCGCGCACTGGGCGCAGCACGGCTTCGGCTACGGGGTGGTGGAGGACCGGAGGAGTGGCGATCCGCTGGGGGTGGCCGGCGTCATCGAGGGGCGCGACGGTGAGAACCTCAACCTCTACTGCCGGTTCGACGTGCCGCACCAGGGGCGGGGGCTGGGCACGGAGATCGCGAGGGCACTCGTCGCCGACGCCGTGGAGCACGGGCCCGACCTGCCCCTGACGGCCACGGCGCGCCCGGAGCACGACGCGTCGATCCGCACGGCGCAGCGGGCCGGGCTGACGCTCGTGGGCGCGGCGGAGCACGACGCCGTGCTCCCGGGCGTGCCCCGCTCGGTGGTCGTCCGTGCCCGGGCGGCGGACCCCGTCGACGTTCCCGGTCCGGTCGTCCTCCTCGCCCCGCGGGTCGAGGTGCACCGCACCCGCTTCGAACCCGGGCTGCGTCGCCGGGTGCTCGACCTCTGGTGCTCCGTGACCGAGGCCGGGGGAGCCGTGGGCTTCGTCCGCGGAGCCTCGAGGGGAGAGGTCCGCGCGGCCCTCGCCGCGCACGAGGAGTCGATGGCCGAGGGCCGCTCGACCGCCGTCCTGCTCCGCGACGCGACGGACGCCCTGGTCGCGCTCGGCTGGTGGGCCGAGACTGCGAGCCCGCTGGTCGCCCATCGGCGCACCGCCTACCGGGTGATGACCGACCCCGGTCGCCGGGGTGAGAACCTCGGCCGCCTGCTCATGGCGGCGATGCACCGGGTCGCCCGGGCGGACGGTGTCGAGGTCGTCGAGCTCGGTGTCCGCGGGGGCACGGGCACCGACGGGTTCTACGCCCGCCTCGGCTACTCCGAGGCGGGGCGCCTCCCCGGCGGCATTCGGGTCGCACCGGGGGACGACCGGGACGACATCTGGATGGCCCGTCGGCTCAGCTGAGGCCCACGACCCGCCCGTCCTCGTCGATGTCGATGCGTGCGCTGGCGGGCACCTTGGGCAGGCCGGGCATCGTCATGATGTCGCCGGTCACCATGACGACGAAGCCCGCGCCGGCGGCGAGCCGCACCTCACGGACGTGGACGGTGTGGCCCTCCGGGGCCCCGCGCAGGGTCGGGTCGGTGGAGAACGAGCTCTGTGTCTTCGCCATGCAGACCGGCAGGTGCCCGTAGCCCTCCGCCTCGATCGCCGCGAGCCGCTTGGCCGCCTTGCCCTCGAAGGTGACCGCCGCCGCCCCGTAGACCCGGATGGCCACCGCCTCCGCCTTCTCGGCGAGGGACAGCGTGTCCGGGTAGACGAAGGTCATCTCACCCGTGGCGCGCTCGACGGCGTCCAGGACGCCCCGGGCGAGTTCCTGGGCGCCGGCCGCGCCGTCGGCGTGGTGCGTGGCCTCGAACGCGGTGAAGCCCTCGGCCTCGACGAGGCGGAGCACGGTGGAGACCTCGGCGTCGGTGTCCGACGGGAACCGGTTGAGCGCGACGACGGCGGGGAGGCCGTAGACGTCGCGGACGTTGCGCAGGTGCCGGCGGAGGTTGGACATCCCCTCCTCGACGGCCTCGACGGACTCCGTACCGAGGTCGGAGACCGCGACCCCCCCGTGGTACTTCAGGGCCCGCACGGTCGCGACGACGACGACGGCCGAGGGCCGGAGACCCGAGGCCCGGCACTTGATGTCGACGAACTTCTCCGCGCCGAGGTCGGCGCCGAAGCCGGCCTCGGTGACGACCCAGTCGGCGAGCTTGAGCGCCGCGCGGGTGGCCATGACCGAGTTGCACCCGTGCGCGATGTTCGCGAAGGGGCCGCCGTGGATCATCGCCGGCGTGTGCTCGAGGGTCTGGACCAGGTTCGGCGCCAGGGCGTCCCGGAGGATGACCGTCATCGCGCCGTGCGCCTCGAGGTCGCGGGCCCGCACCGGTTCCTTGGCGCGGGTGTACCCGACGACGACCGAGCCGAGCCGCTCGCGCAGGTCGGCCAGGGATGTCGCGAGGCAGAGGACGGCCATCACCTCGGACGCGACGACGATGTCGAAGCCGTCCTCGCGCGGCACCCCGTTGGCCACCCCGCCCAACCCGACGACCACGTCGCGCAGGGCGCGGTCGTTGAGGTCGACCACCCGCTTCCACGTGACCGTGCGGGGGTCGATGTCGAGGGCGTTGCCGTGGTGGATGTGGTTGTCGATGATCGCCGAGAGGAGGTTGTTCGCCGCCGCGACCGCCGCGAAGTCGCCGGTGAAGCTGAGGTTGATGTCGGTCATCGGGACGACCTGCGCGTACCCGCCGCCGGCCGCGCCGCCCTTGATGCCGAAGACCGGGCCCATCGACGGCTCGCGCAGCGCGACCATCGCGTTCTTCCCGAGGGACGCCAGGGCGTCGGCCAGCCCCACCGACGTCGTCGTCTTGCCCTCGCCCGCAGGGGTGGGCGAGACGGCGCTCACGAGGACCAGCCGGCCGTCGGGACGGTCCTCGAGGGTGCGGAGGTGGTCGATGGGGATCTTGGCCTTCGTGCGACCGTAGGGGACGAGCACGTCAGGGTCGATGCCCAGCCGCTCCTCGGCAAGACGGGTGATCGGCACGAGCTCCGCGGCCTCGGCGATCTCGATGTCGGGTGGGACGGGCCGGGTCCGGGCGTCGGTGCTCACGAGCGCCATCGTGACACCCGGACGAACCCCGGGACAAGCGGAACGTCGCGTAAGTCGCAACACGATTCGGACTACGCAACAGTGTCGCGCGTCCGCCGTGGTCGTCCACCGGTCGGCAGGGCCTGCGGCGCGGCGCCGGCCCCGGACACCTAGGCTGCTCGGGTGCCTTCTCTCGACGACCTGCTGCACGCCGCCGTCACCGGCGTGGGCGGCGCCGAGCGCCCGGGCCAGGTCGAGATGGCGCACGCGGTCGCCGCGGCCGTCGACACCGGCGAGCACCTGCTCGTCCAGGCGGGCACCGGCACCGGCAAGTCGCTGGCGTACCTCGTCCCCGCGGTGCAGCACGCGGTGGACACCGGGCGCACCGCCGTCGTGGCGACGGCGACCCTCGCGCTCCAGGCGCAGGTGGTCGACCGCGACATGCCCCGGCTCGCCGACGCCCTCGAGCCGCTCCTCGGCCGCCGGCCCACCTACGCCCTCGTCAAGGGCCGGCGCAACTACGTCTGCCTGCACAAGCTCGAGGGAGGGTTCCCGGACGACGACGCCGACTCGTTGCTCAGCGTCGGCGACGTCGACAAGGCGGCGTCCCGCCTCGGCCAGGAGGTCGTCCGGCTCCGCGAGTGGGCCGGGAAGACCGAGTCGGGCGACCGTGACGAGCTCGTCCCCGGCGTCTCCGAGCGGGCCTGGCGCCAGGTGTCGGTCAGTGCGGAGGAGTGCCTGGGCTCGCGGTGCCCGATGGTCGCCGAGTGCTTCGTCGAGCGTTCGCGGGAGGCGGCGCGTGACGTCGACGTCGTCGTGACCAACCACTCGTTCATGGCGATCGACGCCTTCGAGGGTCGCCAGATGCTGCCCGAGCACGACGTCCTCGTCATCGACGAGGGTCACGAGCTCGTCGACCGCGTGACGTCGACGATCACCGACGAGCTGTCGGCCGGGTCGGTCCGGGCGGCCGCGAAGCGTGCGGGGCGGCAGGCCGACGCCGCCGACGCGCTGGACGACGCCGCCACCCTGCTCGACTCGGTGCTCGAGCCGATGCCCGAGGGGCGGCTGACCGCGGTCCCCGACGCGCTCGCCACGGCCCTCGGGCGCATCCGCGACGTCGCCCGGGCCGCCCAGACCGAGCTCAAGCCGCAACAGGGCGAGGAGGCCGACGCCGGCCGCCAGGTCGCCCGCGCCGCCGTCGACGAGCTCTTCGACACCGCAGCCCGGATGCTCGAGGAGCGCGAGCTCGACGTCACCTGGCTCGGCAAGGACCCCCGCCGCGGCCCCGTGCTGCGGGTGGCTCCGATGAGCGTCGCGATGCTCGTGCGGGACAAGGTCTTCGACGAGCGGACGGTCGTCGTCACGTCGGCAACGCTCGAGCTCGGAGGCACCTTCGACGCCGTCGCCGGGACGGTCGGGCTGCGCGGTGAGGGCAGCCCGCGGTGGCGCGGCCTCGACGTCGGCAGCCCTTTCGAGTACCCCAAGCAGGGCGTCGCCTACGTCGCCAAGCACCTGCCGCCACCGGGCCGGGACGGCACCGCACCCGAGACGCTCGACGAGATCGAGGCGCTCGTGCGCGCCGCGGGCGGGCGCACCCTCGGGCTGTTCTCGTCGATGCGTGCGGCCCGCGAGGCGACCGAGGTCATGCGCGAGCGGCTCGAGGACGCCGACATCGTCGTGCTCTGCCAGGGTGAGGACCAGATCTCCACCCTCGTGCGCGAGTTCGCCAAGGACGTGCGCACCTGCCTGTTCGGCACGCTCTCGCTGTGGCAGGGCGTCGACGTGCCCGGCTCCTCGTGCCAGCTCGTCCTCATCGACCGCATCCCGTTCCCCCGCCCGGACGACCCGCTCGCGTCCGCCCGGTCCCAGGCGATCGCCCGGATGGGCGGCAACGGCTTCATGGCGGTGTCGGCCACCCACGCCGCGCTGCGCCTCGCACAGGGCGCGGGCCGTCTCATCCGCCGCTCGGACGACCGGGGAGTCGTCGCGTTCCTCGACTCGCGGATGATGACCGCACGCTACGCGGGGTTCCTCCAGCGCTCGTTGCCGCCGTTCTGGCCGACGGCGGACCGCGAGATGGTGCTCGGGGCGCTGCGCCGGCTCGACGAGACCGCGGCGCCGCCGCTCCCGGTCGCCGAGCCCACGCTGCGCGGGCTCACCGGCTCGGTGGCCGGGACGACGATGGCCGGTGCGGCTCCGGTGCCGAGTGAGCGACCCGTCGCCACCCCCCCGCCACCCCCGGAGTCCGCCCGCACCGCGGTGACCCAGGGCCACGCCTGGACCGCCCAGGAGGACGAGGAGCTGCGCGACGGGGTCGGGCTGGGCCTGACCCTCGAGGAGCTGGCCGAGTCGATGGAGCTGGCGCCGGACGTCGTGTCCGCCCGGCTCGACGGGCTCGGGCTCGAACCGGGACAGGGACCGACCCTGACGTTCGGCTGAGCAGGCAGGTCCGGACCCGGCGGAATCCGGCTGCCGCTGAGCGCGCGTCGCGGCCCACCCGCCCCTAGGGTCGGGGGGACCCACCCGAGGGAGAGACCATGAGCAGCGCCGCTCCAGACCGCACCAGGACCGACGTCACCGAGGAGGACCCGGACCCGCGCAGGTCACCGCGCTCGGTCTGGGGGATGCGCCTCCTCGGCGTGGTCCTCTCCGGCATCGTCTACCTGCTGCTCGGCGGGGCCGAGCTCTCCGGGGACGGCCGGGTCGTCGCGTCCGTCGCCGTCCTCATGGCCGTCTGGTGGATGAGCGAGGCCATCCCGCTCTCGGCCACCGCGCTCATCCCGATCGTCGCCCTGCCGTCGCTGACCGCGATCGACATCGACGACGCCACGGCGCCCTACGCCGACTCCATCGTCTTCCTCTTCCTCGGCGGGTTCCTGATCGCGATCGCGATGCAGAAGTGGAACCTGCACCGCCGCATCGCCCTGCTCACGCTGCGGAGGGTCGGGACCCATCCGCGGCGCATCGTCCTCGGGATGATGATCGCCACCGCGTTCCTGTCGATGTGGGTGTCGAACACCGCCACCACGCTGATGATGCTGCCCATCGCCCTGTCCGTGCTCGCTCTCGTCGTCGAGAACACCGCGGCCACCTCGGAGGAGGAGTCAGCCGGCATCCGAGAGCGGCTCGAGGGCGACGAGGCGATCAGCGACATCGTCGAGCACCGTGGCGTGCGGCTCTTCGGGGTCGCGCTGCTCCTCTCCGTCGCCTGGTCGGCCTCGATCGGCGGTCTCGGAACCCTCCTGGGCAGCCCTCCGAACGCCATCGTCGCGGGCTACATCAGCAGCGAGCTCGACCAGGAGGTCGGCTTCGCGCAGTGGATGATGCTCGGCCTGCCCATCGTCGTCGTGTTCGTGGGGCTCGCCTGGGTGCTCATCACCCGGGTGCTCTTCCGGTTCGACCTTGACTCCATCCCCGGCGGCGACGAGCTCATCCAGCGTCAGATCGACGACCTCGGGCCGATGAGCCGCGGCGAGAAGATCGTCCTCGCGGTGTTCAGCTCCGCGGCCTTCCTGTGGATCGTGCCGGGGCTGCTGTCGAACATCGACGCGCTCGACGAGGCCGTCCCGTGGCTCGGCTCGATGGAGGACACCGCGATCGCCATCGCTGCGGGGCTCGTCATGTTCTTCGTCCCCGCCGACCGCGACGGCCGGATGACCCTGGAGTGGCGCGACGCCGAGAAGGGCCTGCCGTGGGGTGTGCTGCTGCTGTTCGGGGGCGGTCTGAGCCTGGCCGGCGCGGTGAAGGCGACCGGGCTCGACGAGTGGCTCGGCGCCCAGGTCACCGGGCTCGGTGCCTTGCCGGTGGTGCTGCTCCTCGGCGCCGTCGTGGCGCTCGTCCTCATGCTCACCGAGGTGACGAGCAACACCGCTACCGCCGCGACCTTCATCCCGGTGCTCGGTGGCGTGGCGGTCGGCCTGGACGTCGACCCGATGACGCTGCTCATCCCGGCCGCGCTCGCCGCGACCTGTGCCTTCATGCTGCCCGTGGGCACGCCACCGAACGCCATCGTCTTCGGCTCCGGGTCGGTGCGGATCAGCGAGATGGCCCGGGGCGGTGCCGTGCTCAACGTCGTCGGGGTGCTGCTCATCACCCTCTTCACGGTGCTCCTCGGCCCGGTCGCGCTCGGGCTCGTCCTCTAGCCACGCCTCGACGTCGTGGCCAGCAGCGGTTCCGCGAGTGCAGGACCACGCACCGCACGTCTCATGGGCTCGGCATCCGGTCTGACGACGCTCGGGGCGCTGCCGCCGTTCCTCCTCGGCGCGCAGGCGGTCTGGGTGCGCGAGGACCTCCGGGTCGGGCTGGGTGTCTTCGGCGCCGCGGTCAGTGCGTTCTTCGCGGCGGCCGCGGTCGGGTCCGTCCTCGCCGGGGTGCTGTTCGACCGGGCGGGCCGGCGGACGGGGCTGGTGGCCGCGGGGGCGCTCGTCGCGACCGGTGGTCTCGGCATGGCCGGCGTCGTGTCGGGCGCCGCGCTGCTCGTCCCGACGATGGTCGTCCTCGGGCTCGGGAACGCCTGCTGTCAGACCGCAGCGAACACCTCGATGGCGCGCGCCCTGCCCCCCGGGCGTCGGGGGCTCGGGTTCGGGGTCAAGCAGTCCGCGGTCCCGGTCGCGATCATGCTCGGCGGGCTCGCCGTCCCCACCGTCGGAGGTTGGCTGGGGTGGCGGAGCACGTTCGTCGTGACCGCGGCCGTCGGCGTCGTCGTGGCCGTCGGAGCACTGCTCCGTCCGCTCCCGGAGGTCCGGGCGGCCGCCCCCGAGGGCGGGCTGCCGGACCGTCCCCCGTGGCCGCCCCTCGTCCTCGCGGGTGTCGCGATCACGTTCGCGAGCGCGGCAGCGAACTTCCTCGGTGCCTTCGTCGCCTCGTGGGCCGCCGTCGTCGGGATGGGCCCGACCGCCGCAGGCGTGCTCATGGCGTGCGGCTCGGCGGGGTCGGTCGCGGTGCGCATCCTGTCGGGCTGGCGGGCCGACGGACGGCACGGCGGCAACCTGCCGGTCGTCGCGGTCCAGATGTTCTCCGGAGCGGTGTGCTTCGCCGGCCTGGCGCTCGGTGCGCCGTGGGCGGTCGTCGTCTTCGGCTTCCTCGCCTTCGCCGTCGGGTGGGCGTGGCCGGGGCTGCTCCTCTTCGCCGTCGCCCGGGTGGGCAGGGACAGCCCCGCCCGCTCCTCCGGAGTGATCCAGGCCGGGGCGTTCGTCGGCGGAGCCACCGGGCCGGCGCTCTTCGGGTCGATGGCCGGGGCGGTGGGGTTCGAGCGGACCTGGCTCGCCGCTGGCTCCTGCTTCGTCGTCGCCGGGGTGCTCGTCCTCGTCTCGCGGCGGGGGTTCGCCGCCGACCTGCTGAGCCGGCCGCCGCGGGAGCCGCTCACCTGGGGAGGCGGGCGCATCCGCGAGGGGGAGCCGGGCCGTCGCGGCTGACCGGTCGGTGGGGGGTGGCAGAGTGGGGCCATGTCCGACGACACGGTGGCGGTGGCCCCACGGGTGCCGCCGTACGTGCTCGTCAGTGGGCCGGAGGGGGTCCTCGCCGAGCGTGCCCTCGCCAGCACGCTGGACGAGCTGCGGGTGGCGCAGCCGGACGTCGAGGTCATCACGCTCCACGCGGAGGCCTACCAGGCCGGAGAGCTGGGGATGCACGCCAGCCCGTCACTGTTCGGCGGGGCCAAGTGCCTCGTCGTCCACGACCTCGACGAGGCGGCCGAGGACCTCCAGACCGACCTCCTCGCCGCGCTCGATGCGGGCCCCGAGCCCGACCTCACCCTCGTCGTGCTGCACAAGAGCGGCCAGCGGGGCAGGAAGGTCCTCGAGCGGCTGCGGGGCTCCGGGGCGCGCGTCCTCGACGCGCCCGCGGTCAAGACCGACCGCGACAAGACCGACTTCGCGACCCACGAGTTCCGGCGGGCGCGTCGCAAGGCCACTCCCGAGGCCGTCCACGCGCTGGTCGAGGCGGTGGGCAAGGACGTCCGCGAGCTCGCCGCCGCGTGCCAGCAGCTCGTCGAGGACACGACCGGGGTCATCGACGAGCAGGTCGTGCTCACCTACCACGCGGGCAAGGTCGAGGCGACCGGCTTCCGGGTCGCCGACGCCGCGATGGCCGGGAAGGCGGGGGAGGCCCTCCGGCTGCTCCGCCACGCCATCGCGGTCGGGGTCGACCCCGTCCCGATCGTCGCGGTGCTGGCCCAGCAGGTCCGGCAGCTCGTCAAGGTGGGGGCTGCCGGGCGGGGCCGTTCCTCCGACATCGCGCGGGACGTCGGGATGGCGCCCTGGCAGGTCGACCGCGCGCGCCGCACCCTGTCGGGATGGACCGCGGACGGGCTGGCGGCGAGTCTGCAAGCACTGGCGGCGGCCGACGCCGAGGTGAAAGGGGGCGGGCGGGACCCCGTCTACGCCGTCGAGCGCGTCGTGCTGACCATCACCGCCCAGCACGCGCGGGGCCGCGAGGGCTGACGTCCGCTGGGGACGGCGTCGTTTTGGCGGCTCAACCGCCTCGCTGGTACCTTTGTCGACTGCGTGCGCGTGTGGTCGCGCGCGCACGAGTACCACCCAGCGCGGATCCACCACGGGTGCCCCACACCCGGTCCCGACCCGCGACTGCCGCCCTCTACGGCAACCGAACCCCGACCGAAGGCATACGAACCAGTGGCGAACATCAAGTCCCAGCTCAAGCGGATCAAGACGAACCGCGTTGCGACCGAGCGCAACAAGGCGGTCAAGTCCGAGTTCAAGACGGCGATCCGGCGCTTCCGTGAGGCCGCCGCCTCCGGCGACGCCGCCGCGGCGAACGAGGCGCTCAAGGCCGCGTCCACCAAGCTCGACAAGGCCGTGAGCAAGGGCGTCATCCACAAGAACCAGGCCGCGAACAAGAAGTCCGCGATGGCCAGGCAGGCCGCTCAGCTCTGAGCCGAGCCGGCCACGCACGAGGGCCCGTCACCCCAGGGGTGACGGGCCCTCGTGCGTCGCGGCTCAGCGGGCGGCGACCCGGACCGCGGCGGCCACCTCGTCGAAGCGCTCCTTCGCGAGGACCGCCCCCTCACGGCGGACGTCGTCCTCGGCGACCCGGATGACACGGTTGACGCGCACCTCGCTCGGACGCCCGCGGGGGTCCCAGGCACCGGAGCCGATGTCGACCCAGAGCCGGCCCGCACGGCGCTCCTGCTCATCGTCACGGTCGTGGTCCTTGCTCGTCAGCTGCAGTGCGAGCAGCCAGGGACCGTCGTGGCCCACGAGCAGGACCGGTCGGTCCTTGCCCTGGCTGTGGTCCTCCTCGTAGGGCACCCAGGTCCAGACGATCTCACCGGGGTCCGGGCGTCCGTCCGGCTCCGGGGCGTAGACGGGGTCGAGAGGCCCGCGGTAGTCACCGGGGTAGCCGTCGGAGCCCGCCGGAGCGCCGGGGGAGTGCGTGCTCCCCGAGCCCCGGGTGCGACCGGCCCCGCCACCCGTGCCCTTCCGGGTCTTCGAGGCCGCCTTCACCGCCTCGCGGACGGCGCTCTGGACCAGAGGTCGGAGGATGCGCTGCCACTGCATGGACCCGACCCTAGCCAGGCCGCCGCCCACCGTCGCCGTCCGCTGACCGTTGCGACCATCCGGCCGCAGAGTTCGGCGCACCCCGGCGGGAGGCGCCGGTTCGGGGACGACGCCTCGGCGTGGGACACTGGGGGGAGTGCCTTGACGACCCCCGACCCCGAGGAACCAGCCGCCCGTGTCCCCCCGCGCCAGCACGATGCTGCAGCCGCACGCCACGCCGCCGGAGGCGATCCGCAACTTCTGCATCATCGCCCACATCGACCACGGCAAGTCGACCCTCGCCGACCGGATGCTCCAGATCACCGGCGTCGTCGAGGAGCGGGCGATGCGCGCGCAGTACCTCGACCGGATGGACATCGAGCGGGAGCGTGGCATCACCATCAAGTCCCAGGCCGTGCGGATGCCGTGGGACGTCGACGGCAACCGGCACGTGCTCAACATGATCGACACCCCGGGGCACGTCGACTTCACCTACGAGGTCTCCCGCAGCCTCGCCGCGTGCGAGGGCGCGGTCCTCCTCGTCGACGCCGCACAGGGCATCGAGGCGCAGACCCTCGCGAACCTCTACCTCGCGATGGAGAACGACCTCACGATCATCCCGGTCCTGAACAAGATCGACCTCCCGGCGGCCCAGCCCGAGAAGTACGCCGAGGAGCTCGCCGGCCTCATCGGCTGCGAGCCCGAGGACTGCTTCAAGGTGTCCGGCAAGACCGGTGAGGGCGTCGAGCCACTCCTGGACGCGATCGTCCGGCAGTTCCCGTCCCCGGTCGGGGACGCGGACGCGCCGGCCCGCGCGATGATCTTCGACTCCGTCTACGACACCTACCGCGGCGTGGTCACCTACGTGCGGGTCGTCGACGGCAACCTCAACCCGCGCGAGCGGATCGCGATGATGTCGACCAAGGCCACCCACGAGCTGCTCGAGATCGGCGTCATCTCGCCGGAGCCGAAGCCCGCGGACGGGCTCGGCGTCGGGGAGGTCGGCTATCTCATCACCGGCGTCAAGGACGTCCGGCAGTCCCGCGTCGGCGACACCGTGACCAACGCGAAGGCCCCGGCCGCGAGCCCGCTCGGTGGGTACCGCGACCCCAAGCCGATGGTGTTCTCGGGGCTCTACCCGATCGACGGCAGCGACTACCCCGACCTGCGCGACGCCCTGGACAAGCTCAAGCTCAACGACGCCGCGCTCGTCTACGAGCCCGAGACCTCGGCCGCGCTCGGCTTCGGGTTCCGGTGCGGGTTCCTCGGGCTGCTGCACCTCGAGATCGTCCGCGAACGGCTCGAGCGCGAGTTCGACCTCGACCTAATCTCGACCCAGCCGAACGTCGTCTACGAGGTGACGATGGAGGACGGCACCGAGGTCGTCGTCACCAACCCGAGCGAGTTCCCCGGCGGCAAGGTGGGCGACGTCCGCGAGCCGGTCGTCCGGGCGACGATCCTCGCGCCGAGCGAGTTCATCGGCGCCATCATGGAGCTCTGCCAGGGCAAGCGCGGCACGCTGCTCGGGATGGACTACCTCTCGGAGGACCGCGTCGAGATGCGGTACACGCTGCCGCTCGCCGAGATCGTCTTCGACTTCTTCGACGCCCTGAAGTCCCGCACGCGTGGCTACGCGAGCCTCGACTACGAGCCCGCGGGCGACCAGGTGGCCGACCTCGTCAAGGTCGACATCCTGCTGCAGGGCGAGCAGGTCGACGCCTTCTCCGCGATCGTCCACAAGGACCGCGCGTACGGCTACGGCGTGATGATGGCGGGCAAGCTCAAGGAGCTCATCCCGCGCCAGCAGTTCGAGGTGCCCATCCAGGCCGCTGTCGGTGCCCGCGTCATCGCCCGCGAGAACATCCGGGCCATCCGCAAGGACGTCCTCGCCAAGTGCTACGGCGGTGACATCTCCCGGAAGCGCAAGCTGCTCGAGAAGCAGAAGGCCGGCAAGAAGCGGATGAAGAACATCGGCTCGGTCGAGGTCCCGCCCGAGGCCTTCATCGCCGCGCTCACCTCCGACGGAGCAGGCGGGGAGAAGACCAAGAGGTGACGGTCTCCTCTGCGCCGGGCACCGTCGCCCCCTCCCGTCCCCCCGGGGACCTGCCGACGACCCGGCTGCTGCTCCCTGCCTCCGCACTGCTGTGGGGGACCCAGTTCGCCTTCCTCACCCCGGCGATCGGGATCATCCTCGCCGCGCTCTACGGCGCGAGCGCCACCGAGATCGGGGTGGCGCTCGCCGCGTACAACAGCAGCGCCTTCGTGGCGACCCTCGTCGTCCCGACCCGGGCCGACCGGAGTGGCGACTACCTCCGGCCGCTCGTCTGGTGCGGGGTGTTCACGATCGCCCTCGTCACCGCGCTCGCGGTCGCACCCACGCTGCCGCTGGCTGTGCTGGCGCTCGTCGCGCTCGGCGGCCCGGCCGGCGTCGCCGTCGGGCTGATCTTCGCCCACCAGCGGCACACCGGTGCCACCGCCGACCAGGTCATGCGCACCCGTGCCATCTTCTCGCTCGCGTGGGTGGGTGGCCCTCCGCTCGCCGCGTTCATCATCGGCACCGGGGGCTCGCGCGCCGTCCTGTGGTCGATCGCGGGACTCGGGCTGCTCGGGCTGGGCCTGACCCGGCTGATGCAGTCCCGGCACGCGCGCTCGCGCCACGCCGCGGCGCCGCCACCGGTCGGCGACCGGATGTCGGTCGTGCTGCGCCGTCCCGCCGTCATCGCACTGCTCGCCACGTTCGTGCTGCTCCTCGGCTCGGTCACCGCATCCGTGGCGGTCATGCCCCTGTACGTCACAGAGGAGCTCGGGCTGCACGTCGAGTGGAGCGGGATCGCGCTCGGCACGTGTGCAGCCCTGGAGATCCCGCTGCTGCTCTCCCTGGGCCGGCTCACCGCGCGCTTCGGCCCGTGGCGGCTCGTCGCGCTGGGCAGCGTCGCGGGGCTCACGTACTACCTGCTCATGCTCACCGTCGGCGGCCAGGTCGTCCTCGTCGGTGGGCAGCTGCTCAACGCCACCTACATCGCCACGGTGTCCGGCCTGGGGCTGACGATCTACCAGGACGTCGTCGGCCGGCCCGGCCTCGCGTCCTCCCTCTTCATGAACACGACGCGGGTCGGGGCGATCGTCGCAGGTCCGGTGCTGGCGCTGGGTGGCGCGTCGGTCCTCGGCTACACCGGCGTCTTCCTCGGCTGTGCGCTGCTCGTGGTGCTCGGCGGCGGGGTCCTCGTCGCCTCGAGGGGAATCGCTCGTCGGCGGGCCCACGCCGGAGGTTCGACATCGGGGGTGCTCACCCCGTCGGAGGGGTCCGTTCCGTCGAAGCCGAGCCACCGGTAGAGGCGGCCCGCCGGGTCCGCCACCGTGTGTCCGGCTCACAGCGGCACGGTCGACTCCTCCACCGTGCCACCCGGCAGCGGCCCGTCCCGCCACCGCTGTGCGTCGTCGGCGAGGGCGAGCAGGGCGTCGAGGTCGCGGGGCCAGACGACGTCGCCCGACGCCGCGAGGTCGCCGACGGCCCACCAGCGCAGCCCCACGACGGTGAGCCGCTCCTCCTCGGTGTGCCGTGAGGTGTCGGCCTCGAACGCGGGCACCCTGACCCGGTAGAAGACCTCGGTCTGGTCGACGGTCTTGTCCGACCAGCCGTGCCTGACCTGCCGGACGAGAAGGGGCCCGTCGAGGTCGCCCTCCGCCACCCGCAGCCCGGTCTCCTCCCACAGCTCGCGGACGGCGGCCTGCTCGTCGCTCTCCCCGGGGTCGACACCGCCTCCCGGTGTGCTCCACCAGCGGGGCACGGGGTCGAGACCGAGGTCGGAGTCCTCGATGAGGAGGATGCGGTCGTCCTCGTCGAGGAGCAGCACGCGCACCGCGCGCCGGGTGAAGTGCGGCCGGTCGCCGGGGGCCGGGATCGCGACGAACCCGGGCTGACCGGGCAGCTTCGGATGCTCACTCACCCGGCCACGCTAGCGCCGTCGCAGGCCCCTGCAGGCTCCGGCGGCTCCCGCAGGATGGATCCGGCCCGGTGCGCTACCCACAGGTAGCATCGCCCCGTGGCCGACACCTACGACCTCTACCGCCGTGCTGCCCGGCTGCCCGCGGGCCGCCGCCTCTTCTCCGTCGCCTTCGCGCGCAAGGCGCCGTACTTCCGCACGGTCCGCCCGCAGGTGCGCGACGTCCGTCCGCATCATGCCGAGCTCGTCGTCCGCAAGCGCAAGGCCGTCGAGAACCACCTCGGGACCGTGCACGCGATCGCCGTGTGCAACGGGCTCGAGGCGGCGATGGGCTTGCTCGCGGAGGCCACCACCCCGCCCGGCCGACGCTGGATCCCCAAGGGGATGGAGGTCAGCTACCGGGCGAAGTCGTCGACCGACCTGCTGTGCGTCGCCGAGACCGACCCGGAGGACTGGGCGGAGGTGGGTGACGTGCCCGTGCGGGTCCGGGCGCTCCGCACCGATGGCACCGTGGTCGTCGACGGCACGATCACCGTCTACGTGAGCGAGCGGCCCGCGCGCTGAGGCGCTCGGTCAGGCGCGGGTGAGGCGCATCCGCAGCCGCTCGACGGCGTCCTGGCCCCAGCCGTTCTCGCGGAGCCACCCGGCGGCGCCACCCCATCCGTCGTCGACGGCGTCGAGGATCGTGAGCATCGTCTCCGGCCGGGGCGTCTGGTCGGAGACCACCTGGCGGGCCAGCGCCGGGCCGTAGGAGTCGCGGGTGGAGAGCCGGCCGATGATCGCCTCGATGCGCTCGGCGGTGAGGACGTAGTCGGCGACGATCTCCTCGTGGGGCACGCCCGCGACGTCGAGCGCCATCGCGACCACCGTGCCGGTGCGGTCCTTGCCCGCCGCGCAATGGACGACCGCGGCCCCGCGGGCCTCGGATACCGCCCGGAGCGCGGCCGAGACGGAGTCGGGCCGGCGGGCCAGGTACCCGAGGTAGTGCTCGGCCCAGAACGCGCCGTCGCGCACCGGCTCGTCCTGCTCCGGGAGTGCCAGGGCCCGGGCGGCGACCTGCTCCTTGGACTCCGCCGGGCGCTCCCGCATCAGTGAGTGGTGGTGGTGGGTGAGCGAGGTGACCCGGCGCAGCGGCCCGTCACCCTCGAGGTGCAGCTCGGTCTCGGTCCGCAGGTCGACGATGTCGGTGACCCCGAGCTCGTCGACGAGCCGGGTCACGTCGTCGGTGGTGAGGTCCTGCAGGTTGTCCGAGCGGATGAGACGCCCGGGCCGGGTGGTGCCGCCGTCGCGGGTGGGGAGCCCGCCGAGGTCTCGCATGTTGACGAGCCCGTCGAGGTGGATCCAGCGTTCCGGCACGTTCTCATCGTAGGTGCCCACCCCGACGTCCCGATGCGAAGGCCCGGGCCCCGGGCGGGGATGATGGGGCCGTGCCCCGACTGCCCGACGGAGAGCCCGCGCCGCGCACCGGCGAGCTGCCCGACCACGCGCTCGAGGGCCTCGGTGGCGGGCGGTTCGGGGTCTACCTGCACGTCCCGTACTGCGCGGCGCGGTGCGGATACTGCGACTTCAACACGTACACCCTCCCCGAGCTCGGCCCCGGAGCCTCCACCACGGACTTCGCGGACACCGCGCTCACCGAGCTCGACCTCGCGGCCCACGTGCTCGGCCCCGGGGCACCGGCGGTCGGCACGGTGTTCGTCGGGGGCGGGACGCCGACCCTGCTCCCGGCCGAGGACCTCGTCCGTCTTCTGGACGGCGTGCGTGAGCGGTTCGGGCTGACGCCCGACGCCGAGGTCACGACCGAGGCCAACCCCGACTCGGTGACGCCGGCGTCCCTCGCCACGCTGGCCGAGGGCGGGTTCACCCGGGTGAGCCTGGGCATGCAGTCGGCGGTGCCGCACGTCCTCGCCACGCTCGACCGCACCCACGACCCCGCGCGCGTCGGAGCGGCGGTCGCGGCCGCGCGCGATGCGGGTCTCGTCACGAGCCTGGACCTCATCTACGGCACCCCCGGGGAGTCGCTCGACGACTGGCGGGCCAGCCTCGAGGCGGCCCTGGCGCTCGAGCCGGACCACGTCTCTGCCTACGCCCTGGTCGTCGAGGACGGCACCCGGATGGCGGCCCAGGTGCGCCGTGGCGAGCTCGCCTCCCCCGACGGCGACGACGAGGCCGAGAAGTACGAGCTCGCCGAGCGGGTGCTGGCCGACGCGGGCTACTCCTGGTACGAGGTGAGCAACTGGGCGCGCACCGACGCCGGTCGCTGCCGGCACAACGAGGGGTACTGGCGTGGCGACGCCTGGTGGGGGGTGGGCCCCGGCGCGCACAGCCACGTGGGTGGGGTGCGATGGTGGAACGTCAAGCATCCGCGGGCCTACGCCGCCCGGCTGGCGGCGGGGGAGTCGCCCGCGGCAGGGCGCGAGCTGCTGACCCCGGAGCAGCGGTACGACGAGGACGTCCTGCTCGGTGTCCGGCTGCGCGACGGCCTTCCGGTGGACCGGCTCGACCCGGCCGGTCGCGAGGCAGTGGCCGGGCTCGTCGCCGACGGTCTTCTCGACGGCACGGCGGCCGTCCGGGACCGCCGGGCCGTGCTGACGCTGCGCGGACGGCTGCTGGCCGACACGGTCGTGGGGGGGGGGGGGGGGGGGGGGGGGGGGGGGGGGGGCGGGCGCGCGGGGGGGGGGGGGGGGGGGTCGGCCGCGGGCCGCCACAC
>NZ_JAFDVE010000021.1 GCF_016888005.1 Phycicoccus sp. CSK15P-2
GCGGGGCGGGGGGCGGGGGCGGGGCGCCCCCCGCCCCCCCCCCCGCCCCGCCCCCCCCCCCCCCCCCCCCCCCCCCCCCCCCCCCCCCCACGGGTCAGCGGTGTGATGCCTGCGTCAGCGGACGAACTTCGGCGTCATCGGCGGGTCCCACCACTCGCCGTTGTTCGCCTTGACCATGCCGATGACGGGCATGACGAGGCTGTACACGGCGACGAGGAAGATCGTCACGAACCCGATGAGCACGAACATGAGGACAATCGAGACCACGATGCCGATGATCGTCGTGATCTGGATGTTCAGCGCGTTCGCCGTGTGGGACCGCACGAAGGGGCCCCGGTCCCGGTACAGCAGGTACATGACGAGTGCGGCGACGAACCCGAGCGTCCCGCTCGTGACGACCATGACGGCGAGGGTGATGCCGTGGGCCGCGAGGCCCCAGGTCTTCTCCTCCTGCACCGTCATGGGGGTCTGGCCGGCCGGGGCGTACCCCGGGGCCTGACCGTGAGCGCCAGGCGGGGGCGGAGGGGGAGGGGTGGCCGACGCCCCGGGCGGCGGCGGGCCGGCCGGGGGCGGTGGCGGTGGGACGTCGGCGGCGGGCGGCGGTGGGCTCGGCTCGTGGGCCGGCTCTGGCTCGGGGTCCGGGGTGGTCTCGGGGTCCGGGGTGGTCTCGGGCGCGACGGTGTCCCCGTCCTGCGGGGCCGGGGGCGGTGCGACGACCTCGGTGGGCTCGGTGCTCGACGCGTCGTCTCGGGGCTTCTTCTCGCTCATGCTCTCCTCCTTGCGGTCTGCCCCTATCTCACACCCCGACATCGCCCTGACGCACGGACCTCCGGGGCGAGTCGGGGTTTGCATCGGGGTCCGGTCAGGGCCGACCCCCATCGGGATGCGCCGGGCGGCACCGACCTGGGTCCACGGACCTCGTCGGCCCGGTGCGGCTACGGCGCGGTGACGAAGTCGATGAGCTCCTCGACGCGGCCGAGGAGCTCGGGCTCGAGGTCGGTCCAGGAGTCGACGGCCGCGAGGATCCGTTTCCAGGCCCGGGCGAGGTCGGCCTGGGTCTCGTGCGGCCATCCCAGATGGGCGCAGATGCCGTGCTTCCACGACGTGCCGCGGGGGACGACCGGCCAGGCGTCCATCCCGAGCCGCTGGGGCTTCACCGACTGCCACACGTCCACGTACGGGTGGCCGACGACGAGGACGTGGTCCGCGTGGGGCCGGACCCGGCGGGCCTCGTCGACGACGCGGGACTCCTTGCTCCCCGGGACGAGGTGGTCGACGAGCACCCCCATCCGGTGCTCGGCGTCGGGCCGCACCTCGCGGATGACGGCGGCGAGGTCGTCGACGCCGTCGAGCATCTCGACGACGACGCCCTCGACGCGCAGGTCGTCGCCCCACACCTTCTCGACGAGCTCTGCGTCGTGGCGGCCCTCGACGTAGATCCGGGAGCCGCGGGCGACCCGGGCCCGCGCCCCCCGGACCGCGACGGAACCGCTGGCCGTCCGGGACGAGCCGGCACGCGCGGCGGAGAGCCGGGTCGCCTGGGCCGCCGTGGGCGGGACCAACGTGACCGGCGCACCGTCGACGAGGAAACCCGGCCCGAGCCGGAAACCCTTCGTCCGTCCGCGGCGGTCCTCGAGGTGGACGACGTGGATGCCCCCGGCCTTCTCGACCCGGACGACCGCCCCGACCCACCCGGTCTCCGCGTCCTCGACGACGGTGCCGGGCTCGGCGGGCAGCTCGACCGCGCGCCCCCGACGAGGGGCGCGCCAGTCGCCCGAGAGCACGTCCGTCCCGTACCTGTCCACCACGGCCGCGAGGCTAGCCCGCCCAGCCGGGAGCGGCGTGGACCGCCGCGCGGCGGTTCCGGCTTTCGCATCGTCCGGGCGCGGCGCGTAGGATTGGCACTCCGGCGGCGAGAGTGCCAGCACGTGCTCCGCCCGCGCGCAGCAAGCCCCGACGACGCCCGGAGGAGGACGACCGTGAACGACGACCGCCGGCTCCGGGTCCTGCGAGCCATCGTCCAGGACTACGTCGAGACCTCCGAGCCCGTCGGGTCCAAGGCCCTGCTCGAGCGCCACCGGCTGGGGGTCTCCGCCGCGACCGTGCGCAACGACATGGCCGCGCTCGAGGAGGAGGGCCTCATCGCGGCGCCGCACACGAGCGCTGGGCGCATCCCCACCGATGCCGGGTACCGCCTCTTCGTCAACCGTCTCTCGCAGATCAAGCCGATGACGGTCGCCGAGCAGCGCGCCATCGGGCACTTCCTCGAGGGCGCCGTCGACCTCGACGACGTCGTCGACCGCACCGTCCGCCTCCTCGCGTCGCTGACGCGTCAGGTCGCCGTCGTGCAGTACCCGTCGCTGTCCCGCTCCTCGGTGCGGCACGTCGAGCTCGTCCCGATCGGTGGCCCGCGGCTGCTCGTCGTCCTCATCACGACCACCGGACGCGTCGAGCAGCGGGTCATCGACGTCGGCACCGACCTGCTCACCACCGAGGGCGAGGCCACGCTGTCCCTGCTGCGGACCGAGCTCAACGCCGCCACGAGCGGGCGCACCCTCGCCGACGCCTCCGCCGAGCTCGCCGTCGTGCCCGAGCGCCTCGACCCCGCCCACGGCGAAGTCGTGCGCGCGGTCGTCGCGGCTCTCGAGGACTCGCTGGCCGAGGAGCGTGAGGAGCGTGTCGTCCTCGCCGGCACGGCCAACCTCGTCCGCTCCGACCGGGACTTCTCGACGAGCATCGGGACGGTCCTCGAGGCCCTCGAGGAGCATGTCGTCCTCCTCAAGCTGCTCGGCACCGTCGCCGAACAGGGCAATGCCGTCGCGGTCCGCATCGGGGGCGAGAACCCCTACGCGGGCCTGCAGAGCACCTCCATGGTCTCGACCGGCTACGGCGCCGGGAGCGACCTCGTCGCCGCCCTCGGCGTCGTCGGCCCCACCCGGATGGACTACCCCGGGGCCATGGCCGCCGTGCGCGCCGTCGCCACCTACGTCTCCCGGATCCTCGCGGACTGACGCGAGCGAGCCCCGCCACCCACCGACCACCTGCCACGGAGGACCACCCACCCGTGAACGACTACTACGCCGACCTCGGCGTCGCCCGCGACGCGAGCCCCGAGGACATCAAGCGCGCCTACCGCCGTGCGGCACGCCGCCTGCACCCGGACGTCAACCCGGGCGCCGAGGCCGAGGACGAGTTCAAGAAGGTCTCGCAGGCCTACGACGTCCTGTCCGACCCGCAGAAGAAGCAGGCGTACGACATGGGGTCCGACCCCTACGCGGGCGCGGCCGGCGGTTTCGGCCAGGGCTTCTCGTTCAGCGACATCATGGACGCCTTCTTCGGTGGCACGGCCGCGGGGGCGACGGGGCCACGCTCGCGGCAGGCCCGTGGTCAGGACGCCCTCGTCCGCCTCGACCTCGACCTCGCCGACGCCGTGTTCGGGGCGGAGAAGGAGCTGAGCGTCGACACCGCGGTCGGGTGCAGCACGTGTCACGGCGACGGCAAGCAGCCCGGCACCTCGACCCGGACGTGCGACGTCTGCGAGGGTCGCGGCGAGATCCGGCAGGTGCAGCGCAGCTTCCTCGGGCAGGTCATGACGACCCGTCCGTGCATGACGTGCCAGGGCTTCGGCGAGATCATCACCGACCCCTGCTACGAGTGCAGCGGCGACGGCCGGGTCCGTACCCGGAGCACGATGACGATCAAGGTCCCGGCGGGTGTCGACACCGGCACGCGCATCCAGCTCGCGGGACGTGGTGAGGTCGGCCCGGGCAACGGGCCGGCGGGGGACCTCTACGTCGAGGTCGCGGTGCGCCGCCACCCGGTCTTCCAGCGGCAGGGTGACGACCTCCACGCGACGATCGAGGTGCCGATGACCGCCGCGGCCCTCGGCGCGTCGCTCGCCATGGACACCTTCGACGGCGGCCAGGAGCTCGACCTGCGCCGCGGCACCCAGTCCGGTGAGACGAGCACGCTGCGCGGCCTCGGGGTCACCCACCTGCGCGGCGGCGGACGCGGCGACGTCGTCGTGCACTGGATGGTGCAGACCCCGACCCGGGTGGACGCCGAGCAGGAGGAGCTCCTGCGCCGCCTCGCCACGCTCCGTGGTGAGGAGCGACCGGAGGGCAAGGCCACCAACCCCGCGGAAGGGTCGCTCTTCGGCAAGCTCCGCGACGCGTTCAAGGTGCGCTGAGCCCGGTGACGCTGCCGGTCTACCTCGTCGCCGGGGGTCTGCTGGACGGCTGCGAGGCCGGCGACGTCGTCCGGGTCGACGGCCCCGAGGCGCGGCACGCCGTGGCCGTCCGACGCACGCGGGCGGGGGAGCGGGTCGTGCTCGCCGACGGGGCGGGGTGCTCGGCCGAGGGGGAGGTCGCCGAGGTCGACCGCGACACCTTCGCCGTCCGGGTCGACGCGGTCCGTGACGAGCCCGAGCCCAGCCCACGCTTCGTGCTCGTCCAGGCCCTGGCCAAGGGCGACCGGGACGACCAGGCGGTCGAAGCGGCCACCGAGTGCGGTGTGGACGAGGTCGTCCCGTGGCAGGCGGCGCGCAGCGTCGTACGGTGGCGGGGCGAGCGGGGCGAGCGCTCACGACGCAAGTGGGACGCGGTGATCGTCGCGGCGACGAAACAGTCCCGCCGGACGCGTCGGCCGGTGCTGGGCGCGACGGCCACGACGGAGGCTCTCGTCGCGCGCGTCGGCACGGCGGACCTCGCGCTGGTCCTGCACGAGGACGCGACCCTGCCGCTCGCTGGGGCGACGCTGCCGGAGGCGGGGGAGGTGCTCGTCGTCGTGGGCCCCGAGGGTGGGGTCGCCCCCGAGGAGCTCGAGGCGCTCGAGGCCGCCGGGGCCCGTCCGGTGCGCCTCGGCCCCACCGTGCTGCGCTCGTCGAGCGCCGGCCCCGCGGCGCTCGCCGTGCTCAGCGCGGCTGCTCGCTGGCGTTGACCGCCGCATCGCGGGCGGCGAGACCGTCGTGGTCCGGCTCGCCGTCGACGTCCGAGAGCGCTGCCCCTAGGGTCGGGGCATGAGCGAGACGAGCCCGGACTGCCTCTTCTGCCGGATCGTCGGCGGTGACGTCCCCGCCGACGTCGTCGCCGAGAGCGAGCACTCGCTCGCCTTCCGGGACATCGAGCCCCAGGCGCCGACGCACTGCCTCGTCATCCCACGGCGTCACGTCGCGACCGTCGGTGAGCTCGCCGACCACCCCGACGAGCTCACCGACGCCGTCGTCCTCGCCGCCGCCGTGGCGGCCCAGGAGGGGCTCGACGACGGGTACCGCCTCGTCGCCAACACCGGCGCCCGGGCGCACCAGACCGTGTTCCACGCCCACCTGCACGTCCTGGGTGGCCGCGACATGACGTGGCCCCCCGGCTGAGCGGCGGTTTCTCGTGTGCCTGTCGTCGGTGCGGGCCCGTAGACTGGGGCCACGATGACTGACCCGCACTCCGACGATCCCGTCGTGCCCTCCGGCTCCACCCAGCCCCACGTGCCCCAGCACACGGTCACCATCCCTCCCGAGGTCCAGATGGTCACCCTGCTCGGCCCGCGCGACGAGCTCCTGCGGACGATGGAGCGCCAGTTCCCGCAGGTGCAGATCCACGTCCGGGGCAACGAGTTCCACATCGCCGGCCCGAGCTCCGAGGTCGCCCTCGTCGAGCGTCTGGTCGACGAGCTGCTCGCGGTCCTCGAGGGCGGCCAGCCACTGAACCGGGACGCTGTCGAGCGGTCGATCCAGATGCTCCGCGCGCAGACCGTCGAGCGGCCGGCCGACGTGCTGACGATGAACATCGTCAGCAACCGGGGCCGCACGATCCGCCCCAAGACGCTCGGGCAGAAGCGGTACGTCGAGGCCATCGACGAGCACACCGTGATCTTCGGCATCGGCCCGGCCGGCACCGGCAAGACCTACCTCGCCATGGCGAAGGCCGTCGCAGCGCTCCAGGCCAAGCAGGTGAACCGGATCATCCTCACCCGGCCGGCGGTCGAGGCGGGGGAGCGGCTCGGGTTCCTGCCGGGCACGCTCAACGACAAGATCGACCCGTACCTCCGCCCGCTGTACGACGCGCTGCACGACATGGTCGACCCCGACTCCATCCCGCGGCTCCTCGCGGCCGGCACGATCGAGGTCGCGCCGTTGGCGTTCATGCGGGGTAGGACTCTGAACGGTGCGTTCGTCATCCTCGACGAGGCGCAGAACACCACGCCCGAGCAGATGAAGATGTTCCTCACCCGGCTCGGGTTCGGCTCGAAGATGGTCGTCACCGGCGATGTGACCCAGGTCGACCTGCCGGGCGGCAACCAGAGCGGCCTGCGGGTCGTGCGCGACATCCTCCACGACCTCGACGACGTCCACTTCAGCGAGCTGACGGCCGTCGACGTCGTGCGGCACCGGCTCGTCGGCGAGATCGTCGACGCCTACGGTCGGTGGGACGCCGGTCAGCAGCGCCGCACCCCGCGGGACACGCACGAGGGACGTCGCCCCCGCACCCGCCGCGGCGAGCAGGAGCGGCCGGCGCCGTGAGCATCGACGTCCTCAACGAGACCGACCACGTGCTCGACGAGCTCGAGCTCGTCGCGTGCGCCAGGTACGTCCTGGACCGGATGAAGGTCCATCCCCAGGCCGAGCTGTGCATCCGGCTCGTCGACGAGCCGGCCATGGAGACTCTCCACGTGCAGTGGATGGACCTCCCCGGCCCCACCGACGTCATGAGCTTCCCGATGGACGAGCTGCGTCCGGGGCGGGACGGCCTGCCCCCCGAGGAAGGCGTCCTCGGTGACCTCGTGCTCTGCCCGAGCGTCGCCGCGAAGCAGGCGCGCGAGGCGGGCCACGCCACCGAGGAGGAGCTGCTCCTCCTCACGACGCACGGCATCCTCCACCTCCTCGGGTTCGACCACGCCGAGCCGGACGAGGAGAAGGAGATGTTCGAGCTGCAGCGCCAGCTGCTCCTCACCTTCCTCGCGACCCGCGGCCGTCCGGGGGCCTGACCCCGCCATGACCCGGATCGTCCTCGCCGCGGTGCTGGCCACCGTGTTCGCCTTCCTCATCTCGATGGCCGAGTCCGCCATCGCGCGCATGTCCCGGGTGCGCGCCGACGAGCTCGTCGACGAGGAGCGACCCGGGGCGGCCGCGCTGGTCCGGGTCGTGGCCGACACCGCCGCCTACCTGTCGGTGCTGTCCTTCCTCCGCGTCATCGCCGAGTCCACCGCCGCCGTGATGGTCACGCTCGCCGCGGTCGACGCGGTGGAGGGCACGTGGCAGCCGTTCCTCGTCGCGATCGGGGTTATGGCGCTGGTGTCGTTCGCGATCGTGGGCGTCTCTCCGGGGACTCTCGGCCGTCAGCACAGCACCGGTGTCGCGCTGGTCGCTGCGCCCGTCGTGATCTGGCTGCGCCGGCTCCTCGGCCCCTTCGCCCGGCTGCTCATCGCCCTGACCAACGCCGTCACCCCCGGGAAGGGCTACCGGGACGGCCCGTTCGAGAGCGAGTCGGAGCTGCGGGGCCTGGTCGACGTCGCCCGCGAGAACCGGCTGATCGAGGCCGACGAGCGCGCGATGATCCACTCCGTCTTCGAGCTCGGCGACACGTACACGCGCGAGGTCATGGTTCCGCGCACCGACATGGTGGCGATCGACGCCGACCGTGTCTGCCGCCAGGCGATGAAGCTCTTCCTGCGCTCGGGGTTCTCACGCATCCCCGTCGTCGGTGAGAACGTCGACGACGTCGTGGGGCTGCTCTACCTCAAGGACGTCATCCGCCGGCTCAACGCCGACCCGGACGCCGAGACGCTGCCGGTCACCGAGGTCATGCGTCCGGGCCGGTTCGTCCCGGACAGCAAGCCCGTCGACGCGCTGCTGCGCGAGATGCAGCTCGAGCAGACCCACCTCGCCGTCGTCGTCGACGAGTACGGCGGGACGGCCGGCATCGTGACGATCGAGGACATCCTCGAGGAGATCGTCGGGGAGATCACCGACGAGTACGACCGGGAAGGTCCCGAGACCGAGCAGCTCCCCGACGGCCGGACCCGCGTGTCGGCGACGATGCACGTCGACCATCTGGCCGAGCTCTTCGAGGTCGATCTCGACGAGGACGAGGTCGACACCGTGGGAGGGCTGATCGGCAAGACCACCGGCATGGTGCCGATCCTCGGGTCGACGTGCGAGGTCGCCGGTCTGCGACTGACCGCCGAGCGGATGTCCGGGCGGCGGCACCGGGTCGCGACCGTCGTCGTCGAGCGGGTCGCTCCCGTCGCGGCCGAGGACGAGCTGGAGGAGCGGGTCGGATGAGTGAGGTCACAGCCGCGCCCGAGGACGGTGGGTACGTCGCCGGCTTCGCCTGCTTCGTGGGCCGCCCGAACGCGGGCAAGTCGACGTTGACGAACGCGCTCGTCGGGCAGAAGGTCGCGATCACCTCGAGCAAGCCGCAGACCACGAGGCACACCATCCGCGGCATCGTGACGACCGAGCGCAGCCAGCTCGTCCTCGTCGACACGCCGGGTCTGCACCGGCCCCGAACACTGCTCGGGGAGCGGCTCAACGACCTCGTCCGCGAGACGCTGCTCGAGGTCGACGTCATCGGGTTCTGCCTGCCGGCCGACCAGCGGGTCGGTCCCGGTGACCAGTTCATCGCGGCAGAGCTCGCCGAGCTGCAGCGGGGCAGGCGCACACCGGTCGTGGCCATCGCGACGAAGTCCGACCGGGTCGACAAGCAGCGCCTGGCCGAGCACCTCATCGCCGTCGACCAGCTGGGGGAGTGGGCTGCGATCGTCCCGTGCTCGGCCACCGGGGACGACCAGGTCGACGTCGTGGCCCGGGTGCTGTCCGAGCACCTCCCCCCGTCACCGGGTCCGTTGTACCCCGACGGGCAGCTCACCGACGAGCCCGAGGCCGTCATGGTCGCCGAGCTCGTCCGTGAGGCCGCCCTCGAGGGGGTGCGTGACGAGCTGCCGCACAGTCTCGCGGTGGTCGTCGTGGAGATGGTTCCGCGCGAGGACCGGCCAGAGGACGACCCGCTCCTCGACGTGCGCGTCAACGTGTTCGTCGAGCGCGACAGCCAGAAGGCCATCGTCATCGGACGTGGTGGCTCACGTCTGCGGGAGGTCGGGACCACGGCGCGGCGGGGCATCGAGGCGCTGCTCGGCCAGCGAGTGCACCTCGACCTGCACGTCAAGGTCGCCAAGGACTGGCAGCGAGACCCGAAGCAGCTCCAGCGGCTGGGGTTCTGACAGCGGGCGATCAGTAGGTTCCGCTGCCGATCAGGGCGATCGCGTGCGAGCGGTTGCGGGCCCCCAGGCGGCGGATGACCTCCGAGACGTCCGCTGAGACCGTTCGTTCCGACACGTGCAGCTGCCGAGCGATCTGCCGGTCGCTGGCACCGTCCGTGAGGAGGAACGCGATGTCGACCATGCGCCGCGTGAACGGTGGGTCCTCCCCGGGCGGCACCGCCGGCTCGGAACCCTGCCACACGTGCTCGAAGCACCGGACCGCTGCCGCGACGACGTGCGGGATGGTGCTGCTCCAGACGCCACCCGTGAGCGGGTTGCCCCGCGGGACGCCGACGAAAACGAGCGAGGCGTCGACGATGAGCAGGGGAGCGACGACCGGAGCCAGCCGGACTCCGCGGTGATGGCTCGTGAGCATCGGGAGTCGGCCGGTGGCCCGGGGCGTCGTGACGTACCGGTACTCGACCCGCGGCGAGTCCGCGACCTCGGCCAAGGGCCGTGCAGCGCCGACCTCTCCCCAGGAGGGCAGCGCCGTCATGTGCCAGAGGGACCTGCGGACGGAGCGGGCGAGGTCGTCCACTCCCGCACGAATGGCGCCGCCGGCCGCGCCCAAGGAGGTCAGCCGAGGGTCTCCGGCGTGAACGAGGCCCTCGACCCAGTGGAAGAACTGCCGAGGCCCGTCGTCGGGTGTGCTGGTCATCGCACGAGCGAGGTGGGCCCGACTCCTCCGTGGTCCTCGTGGACCCGGTGAGCACTCGCCCTCTCGTCGACGCACGGCTCGGCACCGGTCGTCCCCACAGAAGCCTCCCTCGCTGTCCGCGGCCACCTGCCCCGGTCGCCCCGCCGAGAGTGTACGAGGGCGGCCGCTCATGTCGTGGGAGGGTTCGTGCGCCGGGAGTCGTCGGCGTGCCGTCGAGGGGTCATCGCGCGCCGTGGTTGAGGGTCGAGACCGCGTGTGCCCTGTCTCGGTCACCGAGCCAGTCGGTGACGGCGCGGACCTCGGTCGAGACCGTCCTCGGGCTGACGTCCAGTGCTTCCGCGATCTCCTGGTCCGAACGTCCCTCCGCGAGCAGCATGGCCGTCTCGAGCCTGCGTCCGGAGAGCAGGGCCCGGTCGACCATCTGAGAGACGGGTCGTGCAACCGCCCACGCCGCCTCGAACACCTCGACGCCACGCCGGAGCAGGTCCTCGTCGGTCGTCTCCCACACGGTTCCCGCGAGCTGCGTGCCGTCAGGTCCCGAGACGAAGGCATGCACCGAGTCGGTGATGAGCATCGGTGCGACGATCGCGCCGACCCGCGCCTGTGGACATACGGACGCGGACAGAGGGTTCGAGGCGATCAAACCCTCCGTGACGAGGTCGCGATCGCGGGGCAGAGGGACCTGGTGTGCCTGGGTGTACGTCGTCATTCCCTCGCGAACATCGCGGACCGTCGCCGACAGCTGCTGGTTCCAGACGCTGTCGCTTGTCCGGTGGGCCCGAGCCCTCACGAAGTGCGCGGCCTGGGTCTGATGGCCGAGGAGCCGTACGCGCGGGTTATCCGTCAGCATCAGCTCGGCGAGTAGCGCGAAGAATACGGTCTGGGTTGCGACGGGGTCGGTCACCGGTGGCGTCTCCTCATTGGTCGGCGCCGACGAGCATGGCGACGGCGTGGGCGCGGTTGCGTGCGCCGAGCCAGTCGATGATGTGGCGGATCTCGGTGGAGACGGTGCGTTGGCTGGTTCCCAGCGCGGTGGCGATCTCGCGGTCGGTGCCCCCCTCGGCGAGGTGCAGGGCGACCTGGAGGCGGCGGGACTCCAGCAGTGGACGGTCGACGATCTCGATGATGGGGCGGCTGTTGACCCAGGTGGCGAGGAAGGTCTCGCAGGCGCGTGCGACCAGGCCGGGGTCGGTGGTCTCCCAGATTGTCGCCTCATGGCGCGTCCCGTCGGGTCCGGCGAGGAACGCCTGCGATTGGTCGACGATGAGGAGGGGCGCTGCGACATCTGCGACGCGGGACTTCGGTTCGGCACTCGCGTAGAGGGGGTTGATGCGCAGCGTGGTCCGTGTAGTGATCTCGCACATGTCGAGAGATCCCAGGTGGGTGAGTGCCTGTTCGCGTCGAAGGCCTTCTCGCAATGCCGGAATGTTCACCGACACTTGCATGTTCCAGGTGTGCACCCGAGCTCCACCGAGGCCGCGCGTGAGGTGTCGGGAGGCGTCAGCCAAGGGGCCCAAGAGTGTTACGCGGGGGTCGTTGGCGAGCATGAGCTGGGCGACGTGATCAAAGAAGCCGGTCTGGAGGGGGTCGGTCACCGCCGGTATCTCCTCACTGGTCGGCGCCGACGAGCATGGCGACGGCGTGGGCGCGGTTGCGGGCGCCGAGCCAGTCGATGACGGCGCGGATCTCGGTGGAGACGGTGCGTTGGCTGATGCGGAGGGAGTGGGCGATGTCGCGGTCGGTGGCGCCGTCGGCGAGGTGGAGGGCGACCTGGAGACGTCGCGGGGGTAGCAGTGGCCGGTCGGTGACTTCGGTGATGGGTCGGCTCCCTTCCCAGGTGGTGAGGAAGACCTGGCAGGCGTGGGCGACGAGCCCGGGATCGGTGGTCTCCCAGATGGTCGCTTCGTGACGGGTCCCATCAGGTCCAGCGAGGAAAGCGTGCGTCTGGTCGACGACGAGGAGGGGTGCTGAGACATCTGCGACCCGGGACAGTGGCTCGACGCTGGCGTAGAGCGGATTCGTCCTCAGACTGGTTTCGGTGACCATCTCGCGAACGTCCCTGACGGAGCCCAGGCCTAGTTCGGCGGCCGTGTGGATCCCGTCGCGCATCGCCAGGAGAGGTAACGTGAGCTGCATATTCCACAGACTGGACCGAGTCGTGCCCACTCGGTTGGCAATGTGGGCTGGAGCATCGGGCAGCTGGCCGAGCAGGGTGAGGCGGGGCTCGTCGGCGAGCATGAGCCGGGCGACGTGGTGGAAGAAGTCGTCGTGTCGGGCGGTGGGGGTGTTCATGGCAGGGGGGTCGCCTGCTCAGTGCTCGGTGCCGACGAGCATGGCGACGGCGTGGGCGCGGTTGCGTGCGCCGAGCCAGTCGATGATGTGGCGGACCTCGGTGGAGACGGTGCGGTGGCTGGTTCCCAGCGCGGTGGCGATCTCGCGGTCGGTGGCGCCGCCGGCGAGGTGGAGGGCGACCTGGAGGGGGCGAGGTTCTAGCAGTGGGCGGTCGACGACGTCGGTGATCGGGCGGCCGACCGTCCACGCGGCGAGAAATATGTGGCACGCAGGTCCGACGATATCGGTGTGCACCGACTCCCAGATGGTGTCGGCGTACCTGGTGCCCAAGGGACCTGCCAGCAAGACATGTGTTTCGTCGGTGATGAGCATCGGGTCGCTCACGAAGTGAATCCGATCCTGGGGGTGGAGACTCGGAAAGAGGGGGTTATCCGCCAGGCCACGAGCATCAACCAGACCTCGCTCCTCTGGGAGACCACCGGGGTGGTGCCTGTCAAAGCTCCGCGATCCGTTCGTCGTGGAGCGCACGCTGACCGTGACCTGCTGGTTCCACAAGCTGTGGCGGGTCTGCGCGTACCGGCGGTCAAGGTGCTCGTCCGCGGACGTGAGTGGTCCGAGCAGGGTGAGGCGGGGGTCGTCGGCGAGCATGAGGGCGTGAACGTGGTCGAAGAACGCTCGAGCGGACGTCGGCTCCGAGGGGGTCCGCACCTGTCCTCCTCCATTCCTGAGCCCTGCCCACCAGCGGGGCACATCCCTGGGTCCGTGCGTCTGGAGATGCTATCGAGGCCCGCGTCCGAACCAGGTCAGCGACAGGGCCGGTAGCGGCGTGTTCGAGAAGCGCAGTGGGCAGCACTGTCCCGATCGCGAAACGCGTGGCCCCTTCCGGCCAGGTGGAGGTCTCCGTTTGCGAACTCTCGCAAAGTCGCTGGACTCCGGCTGGACAGCACATTCACAGTAGTCATGCGACGGCGACCGTTCGACGGCCGGCCGTCGCGCCACGTACGGACCTCCGGGGCGGAGAGCGGGCGTGGCCGGGTGCGCCGTTCCAGGGGTGGGGGCGCTCCGGCCACGCCATCCGCTCGGATGACGGTCCGGGCCGGCGCCCACGCCCCGTCTCCCTAGACTAGGTGCATGCGAGTCGGAGTCTTCGGTGCCACCGGTCAGGTGGGCAAGGTCATGCGTACCCTCCTCCACGAACGGAACTACCCGGTGGAGGAGATTCGCTACTTCGCCTCAGCGCGCTCAGCGGGGAGCACGCTGCCGTGGGGGGACCGCGAGGTCGTCGTCGAGGACACCGCGGCCGCCGACTTCTCGGGTCTCGACATCGCGCTCTTCTCCGCCGGCGGTACGACGTCGAAGGAGTGGGCCCCTCGGGTCGCCGAGGCCGGCGCGACCGTCGTCGACAACTCCAGCGCCTGGCGGAAGGACCCCGAAGTCCCGCTCGTCGTCTCCGAGGTCAACCCCGACGACCTCGACGACATCCCCAAGGGCATCGTCGCCAACCCCAACTGCACCACGATGGCGGCGATGCCGGTCCTCGCGCCGCTGCACGCACGGGCAGGCCTCGTCCGGCTCCACGTCAGCAGCTACCAGGCGGTCTCGGGCTCCGGAGGCAAGGGCCTCACCGAGCTCGACGACCAGCTGCGCGGCGGGTACGCGGCCGGCGACCCCAAGCAGCTCGCCCTGGCCGGCGACGCCCTGGCTCTCCCGGAGCCCCAGGTCTACGCGGTTCCGGTGGGCTTCAACGTCGTCCCGCTCGCCGGCTCGGTGGTGGACGACGGCAGTCTCGAGACCGACGAGGAGCAGAAGCTGCGCAACGAGTCGCGCAGGATCCTCCACATCCCCGACCTCCGGGTGTCCGGCACGTGCGTGCGCGTCCCCGTCTTCACCGGTCACAGCCTCGCCGTCCACGCGGAGTTCGAGCACGACATCACCCCGGAGGATGCCGTGGCAGTGCTCACCCAGGCGCCGGGGGTCGTCGTGACGAACGTCCCGAACCCCCTCCAGGCCGCCGGGCGCGACGAGGTGTTCGTCGGGCGGGTCCGCGCGGACCAGGCCGCACCGGACGGAAAAGGGTTGGCGCTGTTCGTCGTCGGCGACAACCTCCGCAAGGGCGCCGCGCTCAACGCGGTGCAGGTCGCGGAGGAGCTGGCCAAGCGCGCCTGACGAGGGATGCCGCGGTGGGTGAGCGGTCGTAGAGTTGCGCCATGGCATGGCTTGACGAGGACTTCGACGCCGCGGTCGCGGCCGTGTCCGCGATGACGAAGGACCCGGGCGTCGAGACCAAGCTGCGTCTCTACGCCCTCTACAAGCAAGCCACTGAAGGTGATGTCTCGGGCGCCCGTCCCGGGTTCACCAACCCCATCGGCCGCGCCAAGTTCGACGCCTGGGCAGCGGTCAGCGGGACACCGCGGGACGAGGCCATGACCCAGTACGTCGACACCGTCGAGACGCTGCGCTCCTAGTCGGACGTTCGCGGCACGCCCGGGTCAGCCCCGAGGGTCGGTCACGACGTGCACCCGGTAGGCCTCCCGGGTGCGGTTCCGACCACTCCCCGACGCGCTCAGGGCGACGCGTGGACGGCTGCATGGTCCTCGGGACGACCGACTGAGCCGTGGACGACCATGGGCGTGGCGCGCCCGCGTGTGGCATGCTCTTTCCGTGCGTTCCTCGCGCCTCCTCCTTCGCTGCCGCGGCGGGGCCTGACACTGGCCGCCCCTCGTCGCGGAGTCACTGCTGCATCGGCCGGTCCCACCGCAGACGAGTCGAAGGCGAAGTGAGCAGATGATCCACCCCCAGCACTCCTCCGGGATGCCGACGCAGAAGTACGTCCCGTTCCAGGAGCAGATCCGCGTCGAGCTCCCCGACCGCACCTGGCCGGACCAGGTCATGACCACGGCCCCGCGCTGGTGCGCCGTCGACCTCCGCGACGGCAACCAGGCGCTCATCGACCCGATGGACGCCGAGCGCAAGCTCCGGATGTTCCAGCTGCTCGTGAAGATGGGCTACAAGGAGATCGAGGTCGGTTTCCCGAGCGCGAGCCAGACCGACTTCGACTTCGTCCGCGAGCTCATCGAGGGCGGTCACATCCCCGACGACGTGACGATCCAGGTCCTCACCCAGTGTCGGGACCACCTCATCGAGCGCACCTACGACGCGATCCGTGGCGCGAAACAGGCCATCGTCCACTTCTACAACTCGACCTCGGTGCTGCAGCGGCGTGTGGTGTTCGGCATGAGCCAGGACGGCATCGTCGACATCGCCCTGCAGGCGGCCCGGCTGTGCCGCAAGCTCGAGGAGACCGTCCCCGAGACCACCGTCTACTACGAGTACTCGCCGGAGTCCTACACGGGCACCGAGCTCGAGTTCGCGGTTCGCATCTGCAACGAGGTCATCGAGGTCATCGACCCCACCCCCGACCACAAGATGATCGTCAACCTCCCGGCGACCGTCGAGATGGCCACCCCGAACGTCTACGCCGACTCCATCGAGTGGATGGTCCGCCACCTGGACCGGCGCGAGTCCGTCGTCGTCAGCCTGCACCCGCACAACGACCGCGGCGAAGGGGTCGCGGCCGCCGAGCTCGGCTATCTCGCCGGAGCGGACCGGATCGAGGGGTGCCTCTTCGGCAACGGCGAGCGCACCGGCAACGTCTGCCTCGTCACGCTCGGGATGAACCTCTTCAGCCAGGGCATCGACCCGCAGATCGACTTCTCCGACATGGCCGAGATCCGGCGAACGGTCGAGTACTGCAACCAGCTGCCGGTGCACGAGCGGCACCCGTGGGGCGGCGACCTCGTCTACACGGCCTTCTCCGGCTCCCACCAGGACGCCATCAAGAAGGGCTTCGAGGACATGGACGGCCGGGCCAAGGCGGCCGGCACGAGCATCGACGACCTCGACTGGGGCGTGCCGTACCTGCCGATCGACCCGCACGACATCGGCCGCTCCTACGAGGCGGTCGTGCGCGTCAACAGCCAGTCCGGGAAGGGCGGGGTCTCGTACCTGCTCAAGAGCGAGCACGGACTCGACCTCCCGCGCCGGCTGCAGGTCGAGTTCAGCCACGTCGTCCAGCGCCGAACCGACACCGAGGGGGGCGAGCTCACCGGCACCCAGATCTGGGCGATGTTCGCCGACGAGTACCTGCACGCCGACGACGCCGAGCAGCGCTGGGGGAGGCTCACGCCGGTCCGTTCCACGATCACCGGCACCGACGACGGCCAGGACGTCATCGACGCGGTCGTGCGCGTCGAGGGCACCGAGACCGAGATCCACGGCCGGGGCAACGGCCCGATCGACGCCTTCACCGCCGCTCTGGCGACGCTCGACGTCGACGTCCGCGTGCTCGACTACCACGAGCACGCGCTCTCGGCCGGCGGGGACGCCCGCGCGGCGGCGTACGTCGAGTGCGCCGTGGGCGACCGCGTCCTGTGGGGTGTCGGCCTGCACGAGTCGATCGTCAAGGCATCGCTGCGCGCCATCCTCTCGGCGGTGAACCGGGCCGAGCGCGCCGGCGCCGAGACCGACTGAGGCTCCGGACGCATGGGTGCGGTGCTCGCGTGCGGGCTGGCGACGGTCGACGTCGTCCAGGTCGTCGCGGCGCCGCCCTTGCCGGACGAGAAGGTCGTCGCCCTGGCGTCGACCGTGGCGGCGGGTGGGCCGGCGTGCAACGCGGCGATGACGGCGGCCCTGCTCGGCGTCGAGACCCGCTTCGTCGGGGCTGTCGGCAGCGGCCCGCTGTCCGCCGTCGTGCTGCGTGACCTCGCGACCCACGGGGTGGCCGTCACCGACCTCGCACCCGCCGCCTTCGAGCCACCGTTGTCGACGGTGCTCGTGACGGAGGCGACGGGGGAGCGGGCCGTCGTCTCGCGCAACGCCGTGGGGACGGCGGACTACCGTGCGCTCGCGGACCGCGACCTCGACGCCCTCCTCGAGGGTGTCACCGCGGTACTCGTGGACGGCCACCACCTCCCGGTGGCACTCGGGGTCGCCCGGGGTGCCCGGGAGCGCGGCGTGCCCGTGCTCCTCGACGGCGGTTCGTGGAAGCCCGGGCTCGAGGAGCTCATCGCGGACGTGGACATCGCCGTGGTCTCGGCCGCGTTCTCACAGCCCGGCGGAGGCGGGTTCGAGACGCTGCTCGACGCCGGCCCCGGGTGGGTCGCGTGCTCCGACGGCGCCGGGCCGGTGCGCTGGTCGGCTGCCGACGGCCGCGGTGGACAGGTCGACGTCCCGGTCATGGACGTCGTCGACACCCTGGGTGCTGGGGACGTCCTCCACGGCGCTCTGCTCGCCGAGGTCGCCCGCGACGGCACGGCCGACCTCCCGGGGATGCTCGCCGCGGCGGTGGGGGTCGCGAGCCGCTCGGTGGGTGCGTCCGGCGCACGGGGCTGGGCCGAGCAGCACTGACCACCGGCATCGACACCGAGGAGCTCGGTGCTGTTCCCGCACACCGAGCCGCTGCCGCTCGACCTCGTCCGCCGGGTCGTCGAGTTCCGGGTCGGGGAGATCCGGGGCTGAGCGTCCGGGTGGCTCAGCGGACGCCGCGCACCCGGAACTGCACACTGATCCGCGGCCCGACGGGTCTGGCGGTCTTGGGGACGCAGTGGTCCCAGGTGCGCTGGCACGACCCACCCATGACGAGGAGGTCACCGTGCCCGGCGGCGAACCGTACCGAGGAGCCGCCGTCACGGGGGCGCAGGGCGAGATCGCGCGGAGCCCCGACGGAGAGGATGGCGATCATGGTGTCCTCGTCCCGGCTGCGTCCGACCCGGTCGCCGTGCCAGGCGACCGAGTCCTGGCCGTCGCGGTACAGGCAGAGGCCCGCGGTGACGAACGGCTCGCCGAGCTCGTCGCGGTAGTGCGCGGTGAGCGCGTCGCGGCACTCGTCGAGCACGGGGTGGGGGAGTGGCCGTCCCTCGCCGTAGAACGTCAGGAGGCGAGGGACGTCGACGATGCCCTCGTACATCTGGCGGCGCTCGGCGTACCAGGGCACGTCACGGCGCAGGGCCCCGTAGAGCTCGTCCGCACCACCGACCCAGCCCGTGCGGCGGTCGACCCAGGCACCTTTCCCGAGGTCGATGCGCTGGACCGCGGTTCCGAGCGGCCGGACCTCGATGCCGTCGGCGAGGTCGAGGAGGGAGCCCTGGAGCACGGACATGTCTCGAGTGTAGGAACGAATCGAACACCTGTCCACACCCTGTGTCCCCCGCCCGGCAGGATGGCCACCATGGAGGACGCCGTGGAGCACGCCGTCAGCAATCCGGTCGACGTCCGGGCCGCCCGGGCGTGGCTGCTCGCCCACGCGGTCGAGGGAGTCGACCGGGTGACCGCCGAGGCGGGCGGCACGACGGTCACCCGGCGTGTCGGCACCGCTCGTGGCTCCGTGGAGCTCGCCGTGGTCCTCGCGGCAGGAGCGACTCCCGTCCTCCGGGTCGGCGGTCCGGGCACCGAGGAGGCCGTCGAGGTCGGGCGACGCTGGCTCGGGGTCGACCTCGACGTCGCGTCCGGGGTGGCGGCGCTGGGGACGGACCCCGTGCTGGGGCCGCTGGTCGCCTCACGGCCGCACGTCCGGGTGCCCGGTGCCCCCGACCCGTTCGAGGCCGCCGTCGGCATCATCGTGGGACAGCACGTGTCCCTCGTGGCGGGCCGGGTCTTCGCCGCCCGTCTCGCGGCGCGCGGCGCCGCTGTGCGGGACCTGGCGCGTGCCGACCCCGCCGCGGTCCGGCGTGAGGTGGGGGTCACGGGCGGTCGCGCGCGGTCCCTCGTCGCGCTCGCCCGAGCGGTCGAGGGCGGTCTCGACCTCGGTCCGCAGCCGGACCCCATCGCCCGGGCCGAGGTCCGGGCCGGGCTCCTCGCACTGCCGGGGGTCGGTCCCTGGACGGCCGACCTCGTCGCGATGCGCTGCCTGCGCGACCCCGACGTGTTCCTCCCCGGTGACCTCGTCCTGCGCAAGGCGCTCGGGGGCGTCCCGGCCGCCGAGGCCGCCCGCCTGGCGGAGGCATGGCGTCCGTACCGCTCGCTGGCCGTCGTCCACCTCTGGACCCGTCACGCCCTCGACCCGCCGCGCTGACGACGGCGGGGCAGCGCGGGGATGTCGGTCCCAGCCCCGACAATGGCCGGGTGCCCCTCTACCGCGACGAGGCGATCGTCCTGCGCACCCACAAGCTGGGTGAGGCCGACCGCATCGTCACCGTGCTCTCGCGGCGTCTCGGCAAGCTCCGCGTGGTCGGCAAGGGGGTGCGCCGGACGAAGTCGCGGTTCGGGGCCAGGCTCGAGCCGGCCATGCACATCGACGTCCAGTGCTACGAGGGCCGCACCCTCGACACCGTGACGCAGGTCGAGACCCTCGACCCGTGGGGCGACCTCATCGCCCGCGAGTACCACGCCTGGACGGCGGCCACAGCCGTCCTCGAGACCTGTGAGCGACTCACCGAGGAGCGCGAGCCGGCCCTGCAGCAGTACCTCCTGCTCGCCGGGGCGCTGCGCAGCCTCGCCCACCGCGAGCACGACCCCGGTCTGGTCCTCGACGCCTACCTCGTGCGCGCGATGGCCGTCGGGGGTTACGCGCCGAGCTTCCACGACTGCGCCAAGTGCGGCGCCCCCGGACCACACCGAGCCTTCCACGTCGCCGCCGGGGGTGTCGTCTGCCCGGTCTGCCGCCCCCCGGGCTCCACGGCACCCCACCCGGACACGCTGCGCCTCCTCGCCGCCCTGCTGGCCGGTGACTGGGCGCTCGCCGACATCTCCGACCCCCGGCACCGTCGTGAGGGCAGCGGGCTCACCGCGGCGTTCCTCCAGTGGCACCTCGAACGCGGCATCCGCAGCCTCCGTATGGTGGAGCGGTGAGCGCGCCGACCCGGTACGAGCAGCCCTTCCGGCACCCGAGCGGCACCCTTCCGCCGCCGGTGCCCGCCGAGCGGATGCCGGGCCACGTCGCCATCGTCATGGACGGCAACGGACGGTGGGCGAACCAGCGCGGGCTGCCCCGCACCAAGGGACACGAGGCGGGGGAGGCGGCCCTGCTCGACGTCGTGGCCGGCGCCATCGAGGTCGGGGTCACCCACCTGTCGGCGTACGCGTTCAGCACCGAGAACTGGAAGCGAAGCCCGGACGAGGTCCGCTTCCTCATGGGCTTCAACCGTCAGGTGATCCGCCGCCGCCGCGACCAGCTGCACTCGTGGGGGGTCCGGATGCGCTGGGTCGGTCGCCGGCCGCGACTGTGGGGCTCGGTCATCAAGGAGCTCGAGACCGCGCAGGAGCTGACGCGGCACAACACCGGCCTCACCCTCTACTTCTGTGTCAACTACGGCGGCCGGGCCGAGGTCGGGGACGCCACCCGGCGCATCGCCGAGGACGTCGCGCGCGGCCGGCTCAAGGCGTCCGCCGTCGACGAGCGCACGGTCGCGCGGTACCTGCCCGAGCCCGACATGCCGGACGTCGACCTCTTCGTCCGCTCCTCGGGGGAGCAGCGGACGAGCAACTTCCTGCTCTGGCAGAGCGCCTACGCCGAGATGGTGTTCCAGGACCGTCTCTGGCCCGACTACGACCGCCGGGACCTGTGGTCGGCGATCGAGACGTACGTGGCCCGTGACCGCCGCTACGGCGGTGCGGTGGACGCCCCACGAGCGGACTCCCGGTAGCCTCACCCGGCATGGCTCTCTCGAGTGTCGTCACCCAGTACCCGGAGGTCGCGGCCGTCGTCGCCCGGCTGGTCCGCAGCCCCGAGGTCGCCCGGCACTGGCACGCGGAGAGCGCGTGCGCGGGGATGACGGTCGGTGGTCTCGCCCACCACGTGGCGCGTCAGACCTCGCACGTCGTCACCCTGCTCTCTGCGGCGCCCGGTGCCGACGAGGTCATCTCGGTGCTCGACCACTACCGCAGGGCGGCGTGGGTGCACACGAGCCTCGACGACGACCAGAACGTCGAGATCCGGAGCTCTGCCGACGCCTCGGCAGCGAGCGGCCCTGACGCACTGCTGGCTCGGATGGACGCCGACCTCGAGGCCCTTCCTGACGCCCTCGACCCCGTGATCCGGGGCGCGCGGGTCCCTGACGCGGTCCATCTGCCGTGGCAGGGATGGTCGCTCTCGACGGCGGACTTCCTCCTCACGCGGACGATGGAGTGCGTCGTGCACACCGACGACCTCGCCGCGAGCGTCGGGCTGCCGACGCCGGAGCTCCCCGCCGAGCCGGTGCGCGAGGTCCTCGCGCTGCTCGCGGCCGTGGCCGCGGAGCGACACGGCCAGGTCGCGCTCGTCCGGGCTCTGAGCCGGCCACAGCGAGCAGTGGGGCCGGTCAGCGCGTTCTGAGCGGGACCGGACATCGCCAAGACCGGCTCAGACGTACGCCCAGGTCATGATCATGTTGTGGTCGGATGGCGGGTTCTTGGCCTTGCCGTAGGCGCTGCCCGCCGGGACGACCGTCTCCCAGGTCCGGGCCCGGACGCCCCACGAGACGAAGATGTAGTCGATGGCGCTGCCGTTGTACTTCCACCACTGGGAGCGGTCCAGGCGCGGCCGCGAGGTGTTGCCCTCCGGGAAGGTGCAGGAGTAGGTGCTCTTGTTCGTCGTGTTGTAGACGACGTTGACGAACCGGGGGGCCGCCATCGGCACGCTCGGGGCCCGCGGCGTGAGGCGTCGGCACCAGCCCAGGCCGCTCCCGCTGGCTTTCATCCGCCGGTCGTTGCCGACGATGTCGACCCACTTCGCGGACGTGAGCACGTCGGCTGCGGTCCTCGCCTCGGTGTAGCGCGAGGAGTTGAGGTCGCCGACGACGAAGGTCGGGAGAGACGCCCCCTGGTACGTCCGGTGCTTGGCGACGACCCCGAGCGCCTGCTTCATCTGGGCGACTCGGAACGCGTCGGTTGCTTTGGCGTCGAGGTGGGTGTTGACCGCGAGGAAGCGTCGCTTGGTCGCACGCTGCTCGAGGACGGCCCACTCCACGGTGCGACGCGTCGTCGTCGAGCTCCGGAGGTTCGCCGACCCGTGGGTGAGCAACCGGGTGGTCCGGGAGTTGTACAGGAGGCGGTTGTCGTTCGGACCCTTGGTCGGGCTCGTGTAGCACGTGCGCCACGGAGCCGCCTGTCCTTTCCACCGGCCGTTCCACTCGGGGGTGGACGAGCAGGACGGGCGGAAGCGGTTGACGGGGATGTAGAGGTTTCCGGCCGACAGGGTGCGGGCGTTGACCAGGTCCGTGAGGTCTTCGTACTGCGAGATGTGGCGAGGGGTGGCCGTCCGGGTCTCGCGGACCCAGCCCTGCGACGCCTCCTGGAGCCCGACGACGTCCGGGAGGCACTTCGCGATCTGGTCGGCGATGGCAGTGCGGCGGGCCGGCCAGTTCGTCCACGTCCCGCCGGCGCTCTGCCCGAGGATGTTGTAGCTCGCGACACCGACGAGCGCCTTGCGCGCGAGGGCCGGGTCCTTGCGGTCGGCGACGGCAACGGCCTTCGCCGCGCACGACGTGGTGGCGGCGTGTGCTGTGGCGGCCGGTGTGGCCACCGAGAGGGTCGCGCACAGGGCGGTCGCGGTGAGGGCGGCGAACGCCCGTCGTGAGCGGGTCATGGCGTGGTCCGTTCCCCGTGCATGGAGGTGGGTCAGTACGGCCGGAACGGTAGCTCCTCGGACGGCCGGCTCGCCGGTGAAACGGAGATGTACGAGCCGGTCGGACTCAGGAGGAGCCGGACGAGCACCGACGACACAGGCCGTCGACCTCCACCGTGTGCCGCACCTGGGTGAAGCCGTGCGACGCGGCGACGGTCTCCGCCCACCGCTCGACGGCGTCGGCCGTGACCTCGACGGCGAGACCGCAGCCGCGGCACACCACGTGGTGGTGGTGGTCCTCGGTGGCGCACGCCCGGTAGACGCTCTCCCCGTCGGCGGTGCGGATGACGTCGACCTCGCCGTCGGTGGCCATGGCCTGGAGGTTGCGGTACACGGTGGCGAGCCCGACCCGATCCCCGGCGGATGCGAGGTCGGCGTGGATCTCCTGGGCGGACCGGAACTCCGTGGCATCGGCCAGCGCCTCGGCGATGGCCGCGCGCTGGCGGGTGGGGCGTCGTTCGGTGCGGGCCTGTCCGCTCATCGTGCCGTGACCTCCTCGTGCTCGCCGTGCTCGTCGTAGTGGCCCTGGTGCGCCGCGTGCCGGTGCCCGTCGTGCAGGTAGTCGACGTGGTCTCCGTGGGGCACCGCCGGGTGGCCGCACCGTGGACCGTGCTCGTGGTCGTGCCGCTCGGCGCGGGCGTGCGCGGCGCGGCGGAGCCGTCCGTGCACGGCGGAGACCGCGGTGACGACGAGGAAGGTGGCGATCGCGACGAGGACGATCGTGCCGCCGGAGGGTGTCTCGGCCTCGTAGGACACGACCACGCCACCGACGCTGCTCAGGACCCCGATCACGACGGCCCACCTCACGCTGGCGGCGAAGCTGCGCGAGAGCAGCTGGGCCGTGGCGTTGGGGATGATCATCAGTGCGCTGATGAGCAGCAGGCCCACGACGCGCATCGACACGACGACCGTGACGGCGGTGAGCACCGCGAGGACGAGGTTGTACGCCATGACCGGCATCCCCGCCGAACGGGCGTACTCCTCGTCGTTCGCGACCGCGAAGAAGCGCGGTCGGAGGAGCAGGGTCGCCCCGAGCACGGTCGCGGCGAGGGCTGCCAGGACGACGAGGTCGCCGCGGCTGGTCGTGAGGATGGCGCCGAAGAGGTAGGCGGTGAGGTTCGACGGGCTTCCGGCGCTCGAGCGGGAGATGAGGACCACGCCGAGGGCGATGCCGCCGTAGAACATCACCGCCAGGGCGACATCGCCACTGGTGCGTCCGGAGGCCCGGATGAGCTCGATCGCGACCCCGGCGGCCACCGCCGCGACGAGCGCGGTGAGGACCGGCTGCTGGCCGGTCAGGACACCGACCGCGACACCGGCGAGCGCCACGTGCCCCATGCCGTCCCCGATGAGCGACATCCGACGCTGGACGAGGAAGGTGCCGACGAGGGGGGCGGCGATCCCGGCGAGGAGCGCGGCGAGGAGCGCCTGGCGCATGAAGTCGAGCGCGAGCATGTCACTCACCGGCCACCGCCTGTGCGGTGGGGTCGAGCGGTCCGCCTCCGAGGACGCGGCGGACCCCGGGTCGTCCGGGGTCGTCGTGGTGGTGCCCGGAGCCGTGGTGGTGCGCGCGCAGGGCCAGGTGCGCCTCGTACTCGGGGGGCGTGCCGTCGAAGTCGAGGTGCCCGGCGTCCATGCAGACGATGCGCGTCACGACGTCGTGCAGGGCGTCGAGCTCGTGCGTGACGACGAGCATGGAGGTGCCGCCCGCGACGAGACGGGCGAGGACGTCCGTCAGCGCGTGCTGGCTGGCGGTGTCGACGCCGGCCGTCGGCTCGTCCATGACCAGCAGATCCGGCCGGCCGGCCAGCGCCCGGGCGATGAGCACCCGGCGCTGCTGCCCGCCGGAGAGCGAGGCGACCTCCTCGTCGGCCCGGTCGGACAGGCCGACGGCGTCGATCGACTCGGCGACGACGGCGCGGTCCTCGGCGCTCGCGGGCTTCCACCAGGGGCGATGCGGCAGCCGCCCCACGGCGACGATCTCGGCGACGGTCGCGCGCACCGACGCGGAGAGCGAGTGCCGTTGCGGGACGTACCCGATGCGGGTGTGCTCACGGAACCGGTCGCGCGGGACGCCGAGCAGGAGGACCTCGCCGCCCTGGTGGTCGGCGAGACCGAGCAGTCCCTTGACGAGGGTCGACTTGCCGGAGCCGTTCGGCCCGAGCAGGGCGACGACCTCTCCCGGCTCGACGGTGACGTGGACGCCGGACACGATGCTGCGGTCGCCGTACCCGAAGGACGCCGACCGCAGCTCGATGAGGGACGGAGCGGGCGTCACGAACAGCCCTGTCCCTTCTCGAGCGTCGCGAGGTTGCTGCGCATCACCTCAAGGTAGTCGCTGCCGGCGGAGGTGTCCGTGATCCCCTCGACGGGGTCGAGCACCTCGACCCGTGCGCCGGTCTCACGGGCCAGGGTCTCGGCGAGGTCGGGGGAGACCAGGGTCTCGCTGTAGATGGTGGTGACGTCGTGCTCCTGCACGTACGCCGCGAGGTCCCTGAGGGTCGCGGCGTCCGGCTCGATGTCCGGAGAGATCCCCGCGATGCCCTGCTGGTGCAGGCCGTAGCGCTCGGCCAGGTAGCCGAAGGCCACGTGGCTCGTGACGAGGTCGGTGCTCGAGCAGCCCGCGAGCCCCGACTCGATGTCGCGGTCGAGCGACCGGAGGTCCGCGACGAGAGCGGCCGCGTTGGCGCGGTAGTCCTCGGCGTGACCGGCGTCCGCCTCCGCGAACCGCTCGCCGATGGCCGTCACGACGGCTTCGTAGCGGACGGGGTCGAGCCAGAAGTGCGGGTCCTGGCCCTCGTGCTCGGCGTGGTCCCCGTCCTCCTCGGCGTGCTCGCCCTCCTCGTCGGAGTGCTCGCCCCCCTCGGGTGCGGCGAGCGACAGGTCGGCGTCGGGGGAGACGTCGAAGCTCGCGTCGGAGGCCTCGTTCGCGACCGCCTCGTCGACGGCGGGCTGGAAGTCGGCGAGGTAGACGACGAGGTCGGCACTCGTCATTCCGGCGACGTCCTTGGGGGTGAGCTCGAGGTCGTGCGGCTCGGCACCGGGCTTCGTGAGAGCGGTGACGGACACGTGGTCACCCCCGACCCGCTGGGAGGCCCACTCCAGCGGGTAGAACGCGGCGACGACGTCGAGCGACGTGCCGGAGCCGTCGGACCCGGGGTCGGCCGAGCCGCATCCCGTGAGGGCGAGGGCCGAGGTCGTGGCGAGGGCGGTGAGAGCACGCTTCATGACAATCATTCTCAAATGAAATGAGAACCGTTGTCAAGTGGGTCGAGCCGGTCAGGTGCGCGGAAAGACCTGCGTGACGAGCACGGCGACCATGAGCGCGACGACGGCCACCCGCATGAGCCGCTCGGCGGGCCCGAGCCGGGGCCAGGCGAGCGCCAGGATCCAGGTCAGGGCGAGGACGACGAGCAGGATGAGGACCCATCCGATGCCCGGCAGGAACAGGCCGGCGACGACGAGACCGAGGACGAGGAGGAACGGGACGACGCGCGGCAGGCCACTGAGCCACGTCACGGCGGGCAGGCTGGCACGTTCGAATGACTGGCGCAGGCTCGACACGGTCACCCAGCGTACGGTTGCCGCCGGAAACCGGTGCGAGAGGCGCACCGCCCGGCGGATAGCCTTTCCGACATGGCATCCTCCACCTCCGTCGTCGACACCGTCGTCTCCCTGTGCAAGCGCCGGGGCTTCGTCTTCCCGTGCGGCGAGATCTACGGAGGCACCCGCTCGGCCTGGGACTACGGCCCGCTCGGCGTCGAGCTCAAGGAGAACATCAAGCGGCAGTGGTGGAAGGCGATGGTCACCGCGCGCGAGGACGTCGTCGGGCTCGACTCCTCGATCATCCTCCCGCGCCAGACGTGGGTCGCCTCCGGCCACGTCGGGGAGTTCTCCGACCCGCTCACCGAGTGCCAGTCCTGCCACAAGCGCTTCCGGGTCGACCACATGCAGGAGGCCGTCGCCGACAAGGCGGCGAAGAAGGGCAAGGAGGTCGACCCCGACTCCGTCCCGCTCTCGGAGATCGCCTGCCCGAGCTGCGGCACGCGGGGGGAGTGGACCGAGCCGCGCGAGTTCAACATGATGCTCAAGACCTACCTCGGCGTGATCGAGGACGAGTCCGGCCTGCACTACCTGCGGCCCGAGACCGCGCAGGGCATCTTCGTCAACTTCCTCAACGTCATGCAGGCCTCGCGCCGCAAGCCGCCCTTCGGCATCGCCCAGACCGGGAAGAGCTTCCGCAACGAGATCACCCCCGGCAACTTCATCTTCCGGACCCGCGAGTTCGAGCAGATGGAGATGGAGTTCTTCGTCGCCCCCGGGGAGGACGAGGAGTGGCACCAGTACTGGATCGACGAGCGGACCCGCTGGTACACCGACCTCGGCATCCGCTCCGAGAACCTCCGGCACTTCGAGCACCCGCAGGACAAGCTCTCGCACTACTCCAAGCGCACCGTCGACATCGAGTACCGCTTCGGGTTCTCCGGCAGCGAGTGGGGTGAGCTCGAGGGCATCGCCAACCGCACCGACTTCGACCTCTCGACCCACACGAAGCACTCCGGCACCGACCTCGTGTACTTCGACCAGGCGACCGGCTCCACATACACCCCGTACGTCATCGAGCCGGCGGCCGGCCTGTCCCGCAGCCTGATGACCTTCCTCGTCGACGCCTACACCGAGGACGAGGCCCCCAACACCAAGGGTGGCGTCGACACCCGGACGGTGCTGCGGCTCGACCCGCGGCTCGCTCCGGTGAAGGCGGCCGTGCTCCCGCTCTCGCGCAACGCCGACCTCTCGCCCAAGGCCAAGGACCTCGCCGCCACGCTCCGACGGCACTGGAACGTCGACTTCGACGACGCCGGCGCCATCGGCCGCCGTTACCGCCGCCAGGACGAGATCGGCACCCCGTTCTGCATCACCGTCGACTTCGACACCCTCGAGGACCACGCGGTGACCGTCCGCGAGCGGGACGCGATGACCCAGGAGCGGGTCGCCCTCGACCAGGTGGAGGGGTACCTGGCCCAGCGCCTCGTCGGCTGCTGAGCCTCGAGCGCACGTCAGGCCTCCGGGCCGAACTCCTCCCACACCGCCTGGGCGTCGTCCGGGCGCCCGGCGCGGTCGAGTGCGCGGGCCAGGGCTCCCGCGGCCTCGACCCGCTCGGCGTGCAGGCCGGCCGACCGCAGGTCGGTCAACGCCGTGCGCAGCAGGGGCTCGGCCTCCGCGATCCGGTCGGCCTCCGCGAGCATGGCGGCCTCCTCGGCGCCGAGCACGGTCTCGTAGTGCCCACCGACGAGGGCTCGCGCGGCACGCATCCGGGCGACGGCGTCGTCGGTGCGGCCGGCACGGGCCAGCAGGTGACCGCCCTGCCGGAGCAGGTCCGGCTCGAGCTCTTCGGCGTCGAACGCGTCACCGCGCCCGTCCGGGAGGGCGTCGGCGACGAGCTGGACCTCCTCGAGGACGGCGTCGAGCTCGACGAGACCGGCGTCGACGTCGTCCTGGCCGGCGACGAGCCCGGCGCGGTAGCGGAGCGCCGCCAGCAGGGCGTCGAGCGTGCCGCTGGAGCGGGTCTTGTCGATGGCGTCGTCGAAGTGCGCGCGCGCGGCCTCGGGGTCGTCGGCGTCCCAAGCGCTGGTGCCGGCCCGGACCTGGCTGTGGCCGGCCTCCTCGAGCCTCCCGGCCGCCTCGAAGGCGGCGGACGCGGTGGCGTACGCGGTGCGGGCCTGTGCCGGCGAGCCCACGGCCGAGAGGGCGTTGCCGAGCGCCCAGCCGGTGGGACCGACGAGGTCCGGCACGTTCTGCCGGATGACCGGGAACGCGGCCTCGAGCAGCTCGGCGGCCTCGACCGGACGGCCGGTCTCGAGCCAGGAGAGCCCGAGCAGGCGCTGCCCCACGGCGAGGGCGACCGGCTCGCGCATCGCGGTCGCGACGGCGACCGCGTCGGCCGCGCGGGGCTCGAGCCGGGGGTAGTCGCCCTGCTGGACGAGGAGGTCGCAGTAGGCGAAGAGGAGGGTCATCCGGGCGCCCTCGACGGCACCGGGTGACGCGAGGGCCTCCAGGTAGAGCGCATCGGCCTGCTCGTCGTCGCCCTCGATGCGGGCGAGCCGCGCACGCAGGTCGAGGATCCGGACCTGCAGTGCGGGCCGCTCCCCGGCCAGCGCAGCGGCCTCCTCGATCATGGCCGCGGCGCGGGCGGGGTCGGCCGCGAAGGCGACCGGGGAGGCGTCGAGCAGGCAGAGCGCCTGACGGGCGACCCCACCGGAGCGGCCGTACAGCGACGCGGCGTGGAGCAGCAGCTCGACCGCGTCGTCCGGCCCGGTGGTCAGGGCGTACCAGCGCAGGGCTGAGGCGGCTTCCGCGGTGTGGCCGTCCTCCTCGATGACGGTGTGCAGCGCGCGAGCGGCCGTCCGGGCGTGCGCGACCTCGGGGGACGACGGGCCGTGCGCGGCGAGTGCCTCGGTGACCTCGAGCGCGGCGAGGTCGGCCCTGGCCATCGTGGCCTCGAGGCCGTCGCCGCCACGGATGGCCTCGGACGCCGCGGCGTCCAGCCGTGCGCGGACCGCCTCGGGGTCACGCAGCAGGGGGCACGACGAGCGGTCGAGCACCGCCGCAGCGGCCCACTCCGCGGGGGTGCTGAGCATGCCGAGCACCTCCTCGCGCGAGCGGAGCCAGCCGCGCAGGGCCTTCTCGAGCGTGGGGTCGAGCTCGTGGCGCGCCTGCTGGACCCGGGCCGCGAGGTGGACGACCTCGTCGCCGCTGGTCGGCTGGGGCGCTCCGCGCTCCGGCCGAGGTTCGGTGCTCGGCAGGTGCGTCGGCGGCAGGGTCGGCTCCTCGGCGACGACGCCGTCGTCGAGCGCAGCCCCGACCGCGTCCCCGACCACGGACGTCCCGTTGCGGTCGTCGAAGCGTGCGGCGAGCTCCGCGCCCAGCGCCCGCAGCTCGTCCTCGACCTGCGCGGTGGGCCGGCCGTCGACCGTGTCAGGGGCCAGCCCCACCCGGCGTGCGTGTCCGAGCACCCACGCCGCGGTGGCCGCGAACCACATACGGTCGAACGCCGTGTGGAGCTCGTCGAGCCAGCCGAGGCGGGGGAGGAGGAGGTCGAGCGCACGGTCGGTGTTGCCGAGACGGACGAGGACCCGCAGGCATCGGGCCGCGGTCGTCGCCTCCGCGGCGTCGTCCGCCACGAGCTGCCAGGACCGGCGGAAGGAGCCCGCGGCGCCGTCGAGGTCACCCTGTCCGGCGCGGATCTCGGCATCGTGGGACAGGCAGGTCTGCGGCTCCTCGCCGCACGAGAGCCGGCCGGCCACGACGGGCGCGAGCAGGTCGAGGGCCCGCTGCGGGTCGGACCGGTGGGCGAGCAGCGCCTGCTCCCGGGCCTCACAGGCGAAGCAGTCGCTCTGCTCGTCGCGCGGCTCCTCGAGCCAGCGGGCCAGGGCCTCGTCCCGCCCGTCGTCGTCGCCGCGCGCGACCGCCAGCCAGGCCCTGGCGGCGTACGCCGGACGCAGGTGGAACCCGTCCTCGCCCAGCGCCGCGGCGAGGTCGTCGACGGTGGCCGCCCAGGCGTCGAGCGGGACCTCGGGCATCTTCTCGATCTTGTCCACGGCCCACTTGAGCTTCCACAGCACCTCGTTGCGCTCGACCTGCTCCAGGCCCTTCCCCGGGGCCAGGGCGGCGCGCAGCCACGCGATGTGCGTGAGCATCACCGGGTCGTCGGGAACGTAGTACAGGGCGGTGACGATGTCCTGACGGGCCACGAACTCCTCGGCGAACGACCCGTGCTGCCGGGCGAGCCGCAGCGCCTCCTCGTGCGCCCGCACCTGCGCGGGGCCGTGCGGCAGCCGGTCGGCGGCGAGCGAGAGGTCCGCGAACTCGGGTGAGACCTGCTCCCACTGCATCACAGGTCCCTCCCCGCGATGACGCGGTCGATGAGGGCGGGCAGCGCTCGGGCGACGAGAGCGCTGTCGAACGGCGTCTGCGGGTGTCGGCCGGCGAGCAGGGCCTGGGCGTACAGCGCCTCGACCGCCAGCCGCTGCAGCTCCGCGTCGCGGCTCTCGGCCAGCCGGCGGACCGAGTCGTTCCCGGCGTTGAGGACGAAGGACGGCCCGCTCGGGTGCGGTGAGGTCAGCGCCTCGAGGGCGACGGCCCAGGGGCCGTCGGCCGCATCGGCCACGGTGTGGCGGTCCCGTTCCCGGGTCGCGCTGTCGCCGACGAGGAGAACCGACTGCATCGACTCGGGTCGGAACCGTCGCACGACGGGCTCGGCGTCGGAGCGGGCGAGGACGCTGCGGGCGATGTCCAGCAGTGCCGCGAAGGCCGACTCGTCGTCGGCGTCGAGCCGCTCGACGTGGGCCGTCAGCTCCTCGGGTGGCATCCGCCGGGACTCGGCACCCGGGGTGACGGCGACGTAGCGCTCGACGATGGCGCTGTCGTAGGCGTACCCGGCGTTGAGCACGGGGACTCCCTGCGCGGTCGCCACCGTGGACACCTGCCGGTAGTGCTCGACACTGTCGACATAGGGGATGACCCGGTGCTGCGCCGCGAACTCGGCGAGGGTCATCGTCCCGAGCGTCGTCTCCCACGGCAGGACCGACGCCACGACGTCGAGCATCGCGTCGTCGGTCGCGGCCATGGCCTTCGCCCCCAGGTGGTGCACCGCGAAGAAGCGGTCGGCGCGCTGGCGGTCAGTGGCGGCGATCCGGACCAGCCAGGTGCGCAGCTGCTCGCCGAGGTGGTCCCGGGTCGCCGCCAGGGAGTCGTCGTCGCGCAGCGACTCGCGGGACGCCGTGAGGTCGAGCCCGTCGACATCGACGACAGCCCGGACGAACGTGGCCCACGGTGGCAGGAGGTCGGGCTCCGCCTCGGAGACGAGCATCCGGCGCGCGTGGACCCGCGCCGTCGGACGGCCCGCGGACGCGCTGGGCAGGACGAAGGCGAGCCCCCGCAGACCGCTGGCGGGGTCGGCGAGCGCGACGACGTCGAGCGGGGTGAAGCCGAGCACCTGCTCGCACCAGGCGGGCGTGCCGCGGAGGGCCGTGGGCCCTTCGCCCTCCCAGGGGAAGCGCTCACCCGCGACCGGGACCGGCCCGTCGGCGGTCTCCACGACGAGGTCGACCTCGAGGTGACGGGCGTAGGTGCGGGCCAGCCGCAGGACCGAGGCGGTGCGGAGCAGCTCGGCGGCACTGCCGCGCGGGGCGAGAGCGACGTCGGTGCCCCGCTCGTCCCGGCCGTGGGCCTCGAGGGTGTAGGCGCCGTCGTCCCGGCCCCGCCAGCGCAGGCCCTCACCGCTCCCGGCCGCGCGGGTCACCACCTCGATCTCGTCGGTGACGAGGAAGCACGACAGCAGCCCGATGCCGAAGCGGCCGAGGAAGGACTCCCGAGCCATGCCCAGGGCGTCGCGCTTGGTGGACGCGCCGATCGTCGCGAGCGCCGTGCGTACCCCGTGCTCGTCGAGCCCGACCCCGGTGTCGACGACGTGGAGACGGCCGTCCGGGGACACGTCGGCGGGCACGATGCGGACCGCCCCGGGTGCCGTGGGGTCCTCCTCCCGGCGTGCAGCGATGGCGTCGACGGCGTTCTGGACGAGCTCTCTCAGGTACACCCGGGGGCTGGAGTACAGGTGATGGGACAGGAGGTCCACCACGCCCCTGAGGTCGACGTGGAAGCTCTGGTTCGCCCCGGTCATGCACCGATCGAACCAGACGGGCGGACTCCGCCGTGGCCCAGGCTCGCCGGGTGGCACGATGACGCCACGGAGGAGGTGCCCATGGCGCGGCGGGATGCCGAGGCGGCCGACGAGGCGGAGGAGTTCGCCGAGCTGGCCGCCGCCCACGGAGGGCCGGCGCTGCGGCTCGCCCTCCTCGTGACCCGCTCGCCGGCCGTGGCGGAGGGCGTCGTGCGTCACGCGCTGGTCGGGCTCGCAGGGCACTGGGGCGAGGCGCGGGAGAGCGGGCCGGCCCACTGGTTGCGGAGCGAGGTCGTGCGGCGAGCCGTCGCCGAGGCGCTGTCGGTACCCCCCGCGGACGGCGCGGAGGCCGGGGCGGCAGCCCCGGACCCGGACGACCCCGACGTCGCTGTCCGGATGACTCTCGACCGCCTCCCGCCCGAGCAGCGCGTGGTGCTCGGGCTGTCTCTGCTCGAGGACCGGACCGACCACGAGGTGGCAGCCGTGGTGGGTCGTCCGCTCGAGACCGTGCGCGCCGACCGGGTCACCGCGGCGGCGGCGATGACCGCGGCGCTGACGGCCGCGCTCGCCGCGGGACCCGAGGACCTCTCGGAGGCGGAGCTCCGCGACCGGCTGGAGAGCGCCGTGCCCGAGCCCGTCGCTCCGGGGCTCGTCCAGGAGGCGTGGGAGAGCGCGGTGACACGCCGCCGCACAGCCCGCAGACGGGTGGTCGTCGCGGGAGGGGCAGCGCTGGCCTGGGGAGCACTGACCTGGGTCCTGGCACGTGAGAGGCCGGGCGGCCCCCGTCCGGAGCCGAGCCACCGCCCATCCGACGGCCGGCTGTCCTCGGTGGCGCTGGCCGGCGCGACGGTGCATCTCGCGCCCGCACCGGAGGACGAGGTGGACCTCCCCGCCTACCCGGACGCCGCCTCCCTCGCGCTGCCCGCCCGGCTCGGACCCGGTACCGCACGGCCGCTGCCGATCCTGTCCCCGGCCGGCTCGCAGGCGTCGGTGCGGGCGGTCTACCTCGTCCGGGTGGGGGAGGACCGCTACCAGCCGGCGCTCCTGCTCCCGCGGCAGTCGCCGCAGCCGCAGGTGGTCGCGATGGCTCCGCTCCGGCCCACCGAGGACCCGGCGGGGAACGTGTCGGTGGCGCTCGGGCCCCGGACCGTCGACGCCGACCGGCACCGTCTCGTCTTCGCGCAGCCCGGAGCCGTCGTGGTGCTCGAGGTGCGCTCGGCCCGTGCGCGACGCATCGCGGTGCCGGACGACGCGCTCTCCGAGGCCGGCTGGGCCACGGACGGACGCACCGTCATCGCCCGTAGCGCCCGGTCGGGCTGGCTCGTGGACAGCCGGACCGAGGACGTCCGGCGCGCCGGCAACCCGGTGAACCCGGGCTGGGCGGACATCCGGGTCACGTCCGGTGCCGCCTTCGTCCAGCGGTTCTCGGGCAGCGGCCGCCTCGTGGAGGTGCGCAGGATGGAAGGGCCGGCGTTCGACGCGTACGGGCCGTCGGTGTCGAACACCGAGGGCTGGGCCTGCTGCGCGGGGTTCTTCGCGTCCGCACCGGAGGTCCAGGGTCGCGGTCAGGGTCTGGTCGCGGTGCAGGGCGACCTGCGTCCGCTCCCGCGCATCCTCGCGGCCCCCGCGGCGGACGCGGTGCCGCCGGCGGCGTACCGCCCGCTGGCGTGGGGACCCCGGGACACCGTGCTGCTCGAGTCCCGGTCCACGGACCCGGCCGGCGGGGGGCCGGTGGTGCGGGTGCTCGCCTGGGACGTCATCGGCGGACGGATGGCGTTCGTGGCCGATGTCGACCCGCCGGCACCCGAGGGTGCCGCCTTCGAGCAGGGGTTCAGCGGAGCCTGGTCGCTCTGAGACGCCCTCAGCCCTCCCCGTCGCCGGTGGCGACCGGACGCCGGGGGTCCTCGATCCACTCGCTCCAGGAGCCCACGTACGGGACGGCCTCGACGCGGACGAGGTGCAGCGCGAGGGCCATCTGGGCCGCGGTGACGCCCGAGCCGCAGGACACCCCCACCGGCGTGTCGCGGTGCACCCCGGCCGTGGCCGCCCGGGCCCGTATCTCGTCCGGCGGGAGGAAGGTGCCGTCCTCGGCGAGCAGCTCGGTCATCGGCAGGTTCACCGAGCCCGGGATGTGCCCGGCGACGTGGTCGAGCGGCTCGACCTCGCCCCGGTAGCGCTCGGCTGCGCGGACGTCGAGCAGGACACCCGAGCGCGCCATGGCGGCGGCGCCGTCGGCGTCGAGCACCGGGACCGAGCCGGGTCGGACGCGGATGTCCCCGGGCTCCGGCGACGGCACCTCCGTCGTCACCGGGTGGCCGCCACGCACCCACGCGTCGAGACCGCCGTCGAGCACGCGCACCTGCGGATGCCCCGCCCAGCGCAGGACCCACCAGGCCCGCGCCGCGGACAACGACGTGCGCTGGTCGTACACGACGACGTCGTCGTCCGCCGAGACTCCGCTGCGGCGCAGGGCATCCTCGAGTGTGGCCGGGTCCGGGAGCGGGTGGCGTCCGGCCCGGCCGGGCGGGCCCGCGAGGGCGGTGTCGAGGTCGAGGAAGGGCGCGCCCGGGACGTGGCCGGCGGCGTAGAGCTCGCGTCCGGGGGTGCCGGTGAGGGCGAACTGCACGTCGAGGACGCGCACCTCGCCCCGGCCGGAGGCAGTGGCCAGCTCGTCGGCGGAGATGAGTGCGCGCACCCGGTCATCCAACCACCGGTCCCCCCGGACGTCCGGTGCGCGAGGATGGCGAGGTGCGCCGCGTCCGTCTCGTCCTCGTCCACGGGTCGCAGGTCAACCGTGCCGTCTGGACGCGGTACCCGGCCCTCCTCGGCCCGGACGTCGACGTCGTGACACCCGACCTGCCCGCCCACGGTGACCGGCGGGCCGAGACCTTCTCGTGGGACGCCGCGCTCGCCACCCTCGACGCGGCCGTCGGGCCGGACGACGGCACCCCGGTCGTCCTCGCGGGGCACAGCCTCGGGGGCTACGTCGTGCTCGCCTGGGCCGCCCGGAACCCGCACCGTCTGGCGGGCCTCGCGCTCATCGGGGCGTCCGGTGTGCCGGCCGGCCCGGGGGCGTCGGCTTACCGCACCCTGGCACGGGTGCAGCAGCGGCTCGGGGTCGACCGGATGTCGCGCGGGATGGACCGCGAGTTCGAGGCCCTGCTGCCGCCGGCCCTCGCGGCCGCGATCAAGGACCTCGGCTACGGGTTCGACGGCATCCCGGCGGCCTGGTCCTCGGTGATGCGCGAGTGCCGTCCCGAGATGCTCGCCGAGGTCACGGCACCGGTGCTCCTGCTCAACGGCCAGCTCGACCAGCTGCGCGTCGACGTCCGCCGGTTCCGCCGGGCGGCCCGGTCGGCGCCGTGGGTGCGGGTCGTCACCGTCCCCCGGGGCCTGCACGTCTTCCCGCTGACCCACCCGGCCGAGACCGCCGCGGCGCTGTGGGAGCTGATCGCCTGGGCCGGTCGCCGCGCCGGATGAGCACGACGCAGGGGCGGCGATTCGGGGATCCGGGGCGCCCGCGCGACAATGGGCGGCGCCATGTCGCTCACAACCGCCACCCCGGTGCACACCCCGGTCCTGCCTCCGCTGCGGGTCGGGCGGCACGTCGTGGAGTCGCCGGTCGTGCTGGCACCGATGGCCGGCATCACGAACCGCGCCTTCCGCCGGCTGTGCCGCGAGTACGGCGCCGCGGGTCTCGAGGGCGGTGGGGCGTCCGGGGCGACGAGCCTCTACGTCGCGGAGATGGTGACGTCGCGGGCGCTCGTCGAGCGGACCCCCGAGACGATGCGGCTCATCTCGCACGATCCGGGAGAGTCGCCGCGCTCGGTGCAGCTGTACTCCGTCGATCCCGTGACCGCCGGGCTCGCAGCGCGGATGCTCGTCACCGAGGACCGCGCCGACCACATCGACCTCAACTTCGGCTGCCCCGTGCCCAAGGTCACCCGTAAGGGCGGGGGAGCGGCCCTGCCGTGGAAGACCGACCTCTTCCGCGGCGTCGTGCGCGCGGTCGTCCGGGAGGCGTCCGTTCACGACGTCCCGGTCACGGTGAAGATGCGGGTCGGGATCGACGACGACCACGTGACATACCTCGACGCCGGGCGGATCGCGGAGGCCGAGGGCGCCGCCGCGGTCGCGCTGCACGGCCGCACCGCGGCCCAGGCGTACTCCGGGCAGGCCGACTGGGACGCCATCGCGCGGCTCAAGGAGGCCGTGACCAGCATCCCGGTCCTCGGCAACGGTGACATCTGGTCGGCGGAGGACGCCCTGGAGATGGTCCGGCGCACCGGCTGCGACGGCGTCGTCGTGGGGCGCGGATGCCTCGGCCGGCCGTGGCTGTTCACCGACCTCGCGGCCGCGTTCGCGGGGTCGGACGCGCGCGTACGGCCCGGGCTGCGCGAGGTCACCTCCGTGCTGCGCCGACACGCCGAGTACCTCGTGGACTTCTACGACGGCGACGAGCAGCGCGGCTGCCGTGACATCCGCAAGCACATCGCCTGGTACCTCAAGGGTTTCCCGGCGGGGTCGACGGTGCGCAACCAGCTGGCCCTCGTCGACTCGCTCGAGGCGCTCGACCGGCTCATCGCCGGGATGGACCTCGACGCGCCGTGGCCGGGCGACCCGGCCGAGGGCCCGCGTGGCCGGGCGGGCTCTCCTCGGGTCGTCGCACTGCCCGAGAACTGGCTGCGTGGCCGCGATCTCGACGAGGCGCAGCGGGCACAGGTCGCCCAGGCCGAGCTGTCCGTCTCCGGCGGCTGACCCGGCCGACCGGCCGTGCCCGCCACCGGGTGCCCCGTCGACCGGCGCCCGGAGAAACCGGGGCCGTGACGCCGGTTTCTCCGGGTCGGGGTCATGCGGCTCCGGCGACGACGTGCCTCAGCGCGCACCGAGGGCCACACGCCCGGCCGCGACCACGCCAGCCGCGGCTGCGCAGCGTCTCATGGACGTCGACGGCCAGACCGCACGGGTCCTGGTCGACATCCACCCACCCGGCCCGCATCGTGAGCCTCCCTGCACGCGCCGCCGCTCGGTCGCGTCGCCGGTCATGCGCGACGAACTCGCCCTCGTGGCCGAGCCGTCCGTCGAGCTCGAGCACGACGCCCCACTCCTCGTACTCGGCGTCCTGGCGCAGCCGGTTCCCCTCTGAGCCGGCCGGGACCTGGAGCCGGGCGTTCGGCAGGCCGTGACGGCGCTCGACGTCGCTGGACCCACCGGGCCGCGATGTCCACCGCCTCGTGCCAGGACGTCCCCGGGACGTCGGCGAGGTCGAGCACCGTGTCGGCGGCGCCGGTCACCGGCAGGCCCCTCCGACGCGACGGCCGGAGGGTGCTCCGCTCCCGGTAGCGCGTCCCCGGAAGGCGCGTCACGGAGCGCCCCCCTCGCCACCCAGACCACGATCACCGGTGGCGGGTCCGGGCGTGTCCCGTGCAGATGTGCCGCGGCGTCGAGGGCGAGAGCGCAGCCCGGCCCGCCCGCGCAGCGCCGCCGCGTGCGCCCGCCCGAGCCGGTCCAGCGGCGGGTCTGTGCGACGTACAGGCATCGACCGAGTCGCGTCCACCGTTCGCTGGAGACGCGCCACTGTACGGCGTTCTCGGTGAGCCCGCGCGCGAGCGCCTGCTGCGTCGTGCACACGCCGTGCTGTGCCCTGACCAGCGCATCGAGATCCATCACCGGAGCATGCCCGAAGGCGGCGCCGCCGTCGGTGCGTCGTCCACAGGCCCCGTCGGCCCGGCCGACAGCGCCCGGAGAAACCGGCGTCACCACCCGGGTTTCCGGCGGCGCTGTCGGTGCGGTACGGGATGCTGCGACAGTGAGCGACATCGGGACGCCGGGCGGTACCGCCGAGCAGCCGGCGCTGTTCTTCGCCGACGGGGCCGAGTTCGGGCGCTGGCTCGCGGCGCACCACGACACGGCCGGCGAGCTGTGGATGGGCATCTACAACAAGGCCTCCGGCAAGGGCGGCATCACGTGGCCCGAGGCCGTCCGCGAGGCCCTGTGCTGGGGTTGGATCGACAGCCACGTCGAGCGGGTCGACGACTCCGCCCGCCGTCAGCGCTGGACCCCGCGGCGGAAGGGCAGCACGTGGAGCGCGGTCAACGTCAAGGCCGTCGAGGAGCTCACCGCCGAGGGCCGGATGCAGCCGAGCGGCCTGGCGGCCTTCGCGGGCCGCCGGGAGGACCGCACCGGCGTCTACTCCTTCGAGCGCCCGGACGAAGGTCTGACACCCGAGCACGAGGCCGCCCTGCGCGCCGATGCCGCAGCCGCGGCCTTCTGGGACGCCGCCACTGCGGGCTACCGCAAGATCGTCGCGCACTGGGTCGCGGGGGCGAAGCAGCAGACCACCCGCGACCGCCGCCTCGCCCAGCTCGTGGAGGACTCCGCCGCCGGTCGGCTCGTGAAGTTCCAGCGCTACGGCGACGAGCCGGCCTGGCTGGCCCGAGCCGCCGCTGCGGCTGCCGCAGCACGGGGGTCGTAGGCTCGCCCGCGTGACGTACGCCGCCCGCGACCGGGAGCGCTGGGTCGCGGAGGACCCGGCACAGAAGCGCTCCGACCGCGACGACTTCGCCCGTGACCGCGCCCGGCTGCTGCACTCCGCCGCTCTCCGGAGGCTCTCCGCGAAGACCCAGGTCGTGGCTCCCGCGTCGGACGACTTCGTGCGTAACCGCCTCACCCACTCCCTGGAGGTCGCACAGATCGGCCGCGAGCTCGGGGCCGCCCTCGGCTGCAGCGCGGATCTCGTCGACACCGCGTGCCTCGCCCACGACCTCGGCCATCCGCCGTTCGGGCACAACGGAGAGGCGGCGCTGGATGCCCTCGCCGGTGACATCGGCGGGTTCGAGGGCAACGCCCAGACCTTGCGCCTGCTCACCCGGCTCGAGGCGAAGCGCACGCACGCCGACGGGCGTCCCGCCGGGCTCAACCTCACCCGGGCCAGCCTCGACGCAGCCACGAAGTACCCGTGGCGGCGCGGACACGGCCCGGTGCCGACGACGAAGTTCGGCGTCTACGAGGACGACCTCGCCGTGTTCGACTGGATGCGCGACGGTGCTCCGGAGGGCCGTCGGGCGTTCGAGGCCGAGGTCATGGACTGGGCGGACGACGTCGCGTACTCGGTCCATGACGTGGAGGACGCCGTCGCGTCCGGGTGGCTCGACCCGCGCCGGCTGCGCGACCGCGCGGACGTCGAGGCGGTCCTCGACGTCGCCGCACGGGTGTACGAGCCGGACGTCGGGGCGGACGCCCTCGGGTCGGCTCTCGAGCGGGTGCTCGCCTCCGGCGCCGTCCCGGCCGGACACGACGGGTCGCGCGGCGCCCTCGCGGCGCTCAAGGACATGACCTCGCGCCTCATCGGCCGTTTCGCCGTCGCCGTCGAGAGCGCCACCCGTGAGGCCCACGGAGACAGCGCGCTGGTCCGCCACGAGGCGTCGCTCGTCGTGCCCGACGGCGCACGCGCCGAGACCGTCGTGCTCAAGGCGGTCGCGGCGCACTTCGTCATGCTCTCCGCCGAGCGCGTCGCGGTCTACGAGGAGCAGCGGGACGTCGTCGCCGGTCTCGTCGACGCGTACGAGACCGACCCGACCCGTCTGGACCCCTGGCTGCGGGCGGACCTCGACGACGCCACCGACGACGCAGCCGTCCGCCGGGTGCTCGTCGACCAGGTGGCCTCGCTCACCGACGTCCGGGCGCTCGGGCTGCACCGGCGCTGGTGCCGGCGGCCGACGGCCTGACACCGCGACGACCTAGACTCGCGCTGTCACAGCGAGGGAGGCCGCAGTGCCGGGTCGGATCAGGGCCGAGGACATCACCTCGGTCAAGGAACGCTCGTCCATCGAGGACGTCGTCCGCGACCACGTGACGCTGCGCCCCGCCGGCGTGGGCTCGCTCAAGGGTCTCTGCCCGTTCCACGACGAGAAGACCCCGAGCTTCACCATCCGCCCGGCCGTCGGCACGTACCACTGCTTCGGCTGCGGCGAGGGGGGCGACGTCCTCGACTTCGTGCAGAAGGTCGAGCACCTCTCCTTCACCGAGGCCGTCGAGCGGCTCGCGGCCAAGGTCGGCATGGAGCTGCGCTACGAGGAGGGCGGCGGTCCGCGCGACGGCGCCTCGCTCGGGCGGCGCTCCCGCCTGCTCGAGGCACACCGGGTGGCCGAGGAGTACTACACGGGGATGCTCCTCGACCGCGGGCGCGCGGATGCCCGGACGGGTCGGGACTTCCTGCGCGAGCGGGGCTTCGACTCCGCGGCCGCCGAGCGGTTCGGCGTCGGGTTCGCCCCTGCCGACGGCGACGCGTTGACCCGACACCTGCTCCAGCGGGGCTTCTCGGAGGACGAGGTGACGACCGGGGGCCTGAGCGGGCGGGGAAGCCGCGGGCTGTACGACCGCTTCCGCGGCCGCCTCGTCTGGCCGATCCGCGACACCACCGGTGACACGGTGGGATTCGGGGCGCGGCGCCTGTTCGACGAGGACCGCATCCAGGCCAAGTACCTCAACACCTCCGAGACGCCGATCTACAAGAAGGCCCAGGTGCTCTACGGCCTCGACCTCGCGAAGAAGGCGATCTCCACGGACCGTCGGGCCGTCGTCGTCGAGGGCTACACCGACGTCATGGCGGCCCACCTGTCGGGGGTCGAGGGCGCGGTGGCCACGTGCGGCACGGCGTTCGGTGTCGACCACATCAAGGTGCTCCGCCGGATCATGCGTGACGAGGCCGACCTCGCACCCGCGAAGGTCGTGTTCACGTTCGACGGCGACGCCGCGGGACAGAAGGCCGCGATGAAGGCCTTCGGGGAAGACCAGCGCTGGGCGGCGCAGTCCTTCGTGGCGGTCGCGCCGGACGGCATGGACCCCTGCGAGCTGCGACTCGCCAAGGGGGACGCCGAGGTCGCGGCGCTCGTCGACGGCGCGGTGCCCATGTTCGAGTTCGCGGTGCGCACCACCATCCACCGCTTCGACCTCGACACCGCCGAGGGCCGGGTGCAGGCGATGAAGGCCGTCGCGCCGATCGTCGGCTCCATCCGCGACACGAGCCTGCGCCCGGAGTACACCCGTACGGTGTCCGGCTGGCTCGGCGTGGAGGTCGAGCAGATGGCGGACGCCGTGCGCCGTGCCGGGCGCCTCCCGAACCCCCAGGACGCCCCGGACCGGCGGGCTCCGGCCGGGACCGACGAGGTCCCCGAGCCGGCCGCGGGGGAGGGGGCGGCGCTGCCCGCACCCGACCTGCGCGACCCGGTCGTGTCGGCCGAGCGGCAGCTGCTGCAGGCGCTCGTGCAGTACCCGCAGCAGTTCCCGGACACGGTGGTCGACACCCTCGAGGCGGACGCCCTCAGCGCCCCGGCGCACCGCGCGGTGCTCGACGGCATCCGCATCGCGGCGGCGGGGGGGCACCGTACGGGGTCGTCGGCGGCCTGGGTCGCCGCGGTGGGCGAGGCCTCGCCGGTCTCGGTCAAGCGCCTGGTCGCCGAGCTCTCGGTCGCCCCACTGCCGGTGCGCTACGACACCTCCACGGGCCTGCCGCCACAGCGCTACGTCGACAGCCTCGTCGTCGGGGTCCGGGACGCCCACCTCGGGCGCCGGATCGCGGACGCCATGGCCACGCTGCGTCAGGCCCAGAACGACCCCGGGGCCACCCCTGACGCTCTGCGCGAGAGGACTACGGCGCTGCACGCCCTCGAGCTCGAGCGGGTCCGTCTGCGACAGGGGGTGGGGACGGCGTGAGGCTGCGATGGTCCGGTCTGCGGCGTGCCCCGGTCCCGGAGGCCGTCGCCGCGGCGGTCGCGCCGTCCGACGGCGAGCGGCTGCTCGCCTGGGCGACGACGACGGCCGGGGAGACCGTGGTCGCCGGACGTCGGTACCTGTACGTCGTCGCGCCGGACACCGAGGGTGCGCACCAGGTGCGGGTCTCGCGCCCCTGGCATCTCGTCGACGCCGGCACGTGGTCCGAGGAGGGTGTCCTGCGGGTCACCTGGGTCGACGGCGAGCCGCTGCTGCGGGTCGCGGTCGACGAGCCGGGGATGTTCCCCGAGACCTTCCGCGAGCGCGTGCAGGCGTCCGTCGTCCTCGCCGAGACCCTCGACCTCGGGCCGCGCCGGACCGCGAAGGTGGTGGTCCGGCGCGACCTCACCACCGGCCGTCTGCTCTCGCAGGCCGTTCTCGGGTCGGGGGTCCGGCCGGCCGATCCCGGGGTGGCCGAGGAGGTGCGTGCCGGGCTCGCGCGGGTGCGAGAACAGGTGGGTCTGGACTGACGGGCTCCCGCACCGGATCCGATTTCGTCGGGCGTGGGCGGTGTTGCTATCGTGGCTCCGCTGCTGCGGCGATCCCGTGGTGGCCTTTCCCCTGTAGCTCAACTGGCAGAGCATTCGGCTGTTAACCGGAGGGTTGTTGGTTCGAGTCCAACCGGGGGAGCCGGACAGACGAAGGGCCCGGACCGACATGGTCCGGGCCCTTCGTGCGTCCGGGCGTCTCGGCTCGGGTGCTGGCAGCGCACCGTCACCGTCCCGACACCGGTCCTACGGTGCCCCGGGGCGCCCTTCCGCGCGTCCGTGGTTGTGCCAGTGGATGATCCCGCGACGGTAGTTGTTGCTCCCGAACACGCGGCGTACGTCGGGGTTCACCCCGAGGTACCACGCGGTCGCGAACTCGGCCGAGCCCTGACGCCCCTCACTCGCGCCCCACACGGCGAAGTGCTCCACCGCGTAGCCGACGCTGTGCGCGGCGATGTCGGGGTACCGGTTGCGGTAGAAGGTGGTGTCGAAGACCAGCGAGGAGCGGCGTCCCTCGTGGCGCCCGTAGGTGACGAAGTGCTGGATCGCTGCGAGGTAGTTGGTCGCGCCGAAGGCTGCCGCGACATCCGGCTGGGTGTTCATGTAGTGGATCGGGTCGAACGTCGCCGAGCCCATGAGACCCCCCGAGATGCCGTAGTTGCGCCAGTGCCACTCAGCATGCTCGTAGATGTTGCCGCCCTGGCTGGCCACCTTGCCCTGGGCCCACTCTAGGACGGAGGGATACCGGTCGAGGTAGAACTGGCTGTCGAAGATGATCCGCATCAGCCGCGGGTCGCTCGGGTTGGAGCTGGGGTGGTAGGTGTAGTTCTGGCCGCCCAGCTGACCGCGCCAGCACTCGTTGTCGCACTGGGGAGCCGGTGGCCGCTGCTTCCACACCTTCACCCAGTTGACCTCGAAGGACTTGGCGGGGTTGGCCGCGTCCTGCTGGTCGATGTTGGTGAGGATCGCGTTGAGCGGCGTGTCCACGGCGTACTCCGGCCCGAAGCTGGCCGAGAGGGTGCCGTCCGTGTAGAAGCGGATGTACTGGCCAGGCGCCCACTCCGCGTGGAAGGTGTGGAACTGGTCGTCCTGCAGGGGCGTGGCCACACCTTGCGGCAGACAGTGCTTGATCCCGGCCACCTGCGGCTTGTACGCCGAGTAGTACGAGTGGTTCAGGCCGTAGTACGCGCTGGCGTTGGTCTGTACGGTGGGGCTGCCCTTGCACCCGTTCGGCAGCGACTTGGCACCGGTGTTCTCGATGACGTCGATCTCGTTGATCGGCTGGCCACTCTTCGGGTCCGTGTTGAGCCAGAACGAGCTCAGGTGCCCCTTCGAGCGGTGGACCTTGACCCGCGCGGCGAAGATGTGGGGTGCGCCCGAGAACATCCGGGTCGACGTGATGCGGCACTCCCACCGGTCGCCTCCGCCGTTGGGGAACGGCTTCAGGGTCATCACCCCGGCCGAGGTGTCGATGGGCGCGCACCGGTCGATAGACCCGGGCGGTGCCACGCCCACGTTCCTCCAGACGATGTCGTTCCCGACCTGGTAGGCGCTGTGGCCGTCCGCGTCGGTCGTGACCGCGTGCGGCAGGTTGAACCCGTCCTCGAAGACCTTCTCCCAGGTGGGGTCGTTGTCGCCGGGCAGGCTGGTGGCGGCCGCCTGGACCGCCGCTGGTGTCTGCGTTCTCTGCTGGGATGGCGCCTGCGTCGGTGGCTGGGCCGAGGCCGGTGCGACGGTGCCGGCCAGACAGACGGCAGCGAGCAGTGGTACGAGCTTTCTCATGTGAAACCCCCCCGGGTTACGTGGTTGAAAATGACCAAGCGAGGAGAGCGTACAGAAGATCTGCGGGCGAGGGAACACCCCTCCTCGGCGGCGGACCGCCGCCGAGGAGGGCTACTGCCCGGCGTTGGTGGCGTCGATGTTCTGCACGTTGCCGCCGCCGAGGCCGGAGCTGGCCATCGCGCCGGTCCCGCCGGGCGCTCCGGGCATCGCGTTCGTCGTGGGGCCGCCGGCGGAGCGACGCTTGCGCTTCATCCGCTGCTCGACGTACCCGGCGACCTTGGTCAGCGAGTAGTTGATGGCGATGAAGATCGCCGCCACGACGATGTAGGCAGGCACGGTGTTGCCGTAGGCCGAGCCCAGAGTCCGGCCACCTTGGGTCAGCAGCTCGGGGTAGAGCACGACCGTCCCGAGTGCGGTGTCCTTGAGCACGACGACGAGCTGGCCGATGAGTGCCGGCAACATGGCCCGCAGCGCCTGGGGCAGCTGGATCGACCGCAGCGTCTGTGAGGGTGTGAGCCCCACGGACAGGCCGGCCTCGGACTGTCCCTTCGGGAGCGAGTGCACGCCGGAGCGGACGAGCTCGGCGATGACCGAGCCGTTGTACAGGGTGAGCCCCAGCACCACGGCGGCCAGGGGGGCGTACTCGCTGGACAGCCAGCCCGCTCGGGCGAAGTACCCGTAGAAGAAGAAGACCATCATCAGCAGCACCGGTACCGACCGGAAGAACTCGACGACGATACTGCTGACCCACCGGACGGCACGGTGCTCCGAGAGCCGGCCCATGCCGAAGGCCAAGCCGTAGAGCCCGGCCAGCACCATCGAGATCACGGCCGCCTTCAGCGTCTCCCACAGGCCCGGGAGGATGTAGGCCGTCCAGACGGCGGGGTCGGTGACGTACGGGGTCCACAGGTAGCTCTCGAGCTGCGTGGCCTGGTCCATACGGCGGTAGACGACCCAGAGCACCACCAGGAAGAGGAGGACACCCACCCCGGTGAGGACGTTGTGCCGCAGCCGGGCCCGGGGCCCGGGGGCGTCGAACAGGACGTTCTCGGCGCTCATCGCTTCACCGCCAGTCGTCGCGAGAGGGTGGTGACGGCGATCCCGATCGGCAGCGTCAGGATGACGAAGCCGAGGGCGAAGACGAAGAACAGGGGCAGGCTGGCACCCTCGTTCTCGGTGATCTTCGCCAGCAGGCCGGCCGACTCCGCGGTGCCGAGAATGACGGCCGCGACCGTGGTGTTCTTGATGAGCGCGATGAGGGTCGAGCCGAGCGGGGCGATGGCACCGCGGAAGGCCTGCGGGAGGAGCACCTCGCGCATCGACTGCCCGAACGTGAGCCCGATCGAGCGGGCCGCCTCGGCCTGCCCCTCGGGGATGGTGTTGACACCGCTGCGCAGCGCCTCGCAGACGAACGCCGCATGGTAGATGCTCAGCATGATGACGGCCCACCAGTAGGCGTTGCGGGTCGCCTGTTCCGAGATCTGCAGGCCGAGGATGAAGGTCAGCCCGAGGATGCTCGAGACCATGAGCAGCGTCAGCGGGGTGTTCCGGATGAGGTTGACGTACAGCGACCCGATGAGCCGGAGCACACCCACGGGCGAGACCCGGAACACGGCGACGAACGTGCCGAGGACCAGGGCTCCGACGGCGGAGAGCACCGACAGCTGGATGGTCACCCAGAAGGCACCGACGATGTCGTAGTCAGCGAAGAAGTCGCCCATTCACCTCACCTTTCGGCCGACGGACGTGAGGAGCCGTGCACCGGGACGCCGCCCGTCCCGGACGGACGGACGGCGTCACCGATGACGACGGGTCAGGAGCAGGCGTCGGGGGTCGGGGGGTTGCCCGCACCCGGGGTGTAGCCCGCCTTGCCGAGGTTGTCGTCGACGGCTGCCTGCCAGGCGCCGTCCTCGACCATCTTGGTGATGGCGTCGGTGACCTGCTGGCAGAGCTCGGTGTCGCCCTTCTTCAGGCCGACGCCGTAGCGCTCCTCGGAGAAGGTGCTGCCGACGACCTTGAGCTTGCCCTCGTACTGGGGCTGGGCGGCGTAGCCGGCGAGGATGGTGTCGTCGGTCGTCAGGGCGTCGATGGCGCCGGAGACGAGCGCCGCGACGCACTCGGAGTACGTGCCGAACTCCTGGAGGTTGACCCCGGGCACCTCGTCCTGGACCTTCTGCGCCGACGTCGAGCCGGTGACCGAGCACAGCTTCTTGCCGTCGAGGGTGTCCGGGCCGGTGATCGAGGAGTCGTCGGCGCGCACGAGGAGGTCCTGGCCGGCGATGAAGTACGGGCCCGCGAAGGACACCTGTTCCTTGCGCTCGTCGGTGATGGAGTAGGTGGCGAAGATCAGCTTCACCTGGTCGGTCGAGATGAGGTTCTCGCGCTGCGCGCTCGGGGCCTGGACCCACTCGATGGCGTCCGCCTCGTAGCCGAGCTCCTTCGCGACGTACGTGGCGATGTCGACGTCCATGCCGGTGTAGTCGTTGCCCTGCTTGAGGCCGAGACCGGGCTGGTCGAACTTGATGCCGATCTTGATCGACTCGCTCCCGCCGTCGCCCGAGCCGCTGTCGCCGCCGTCGTCCGAGCCGCAGGCGCTCGCCGTCAGCGCGAGCACCGCCGCCGCCGCGACGAGTCCGATCCGAGTGCTTCTCATGTGTCGTGCTCCTCCTGTGTTCGCCGACCCGAGGGCCGGACCGGGTGCCCCCGTGCGAGGGCCCCGGGTGTCAGTGGGTGAGGATCTTGCCGAGGAAGTCCTTGGCGCGGTCGCTCTTGGGGTTGGTGAAGAACTCCTCCGGTTCGGCCTCCTCGACGATGGCGCCGTCGGAGAGGAAGACGACGCGGTTGGCCGCCTTGCGGGCGAAGCCCATCTCGTGGGTGACGACGACCATCGTCATGCCGCTCTCGGCGAGCTCGACCATGACGTCGAGGACCTCGGTGATCATCTCGGGGTCGAGCGCGGACGTGGGCTCGTCGAAGAGCATGACCTTGGGCTCCATGGCCAGCGAGCGGGCGATCGCGACGCGCTGCTGCTGGCCGCCGGAGAGCTGGGCCGGGTACTTGTGCGCCTGGTGGCCGATGCCGACCCGCTCGAGGAGCTCCATGGCGCGCTTCTCGGCCTCGGCCTTCTTCTGGCCACGGACCTTGATGGGTCCGAGGGTGACGTTCTCGAGGATCGTCTTGTGCGCGAAGAGGTTGAAGGACTGGAAGACCATCCCGACGTCCGAGCGAAGCTTCGCGAGCTCCTTGCCCTCCTCGGGGAGCTCCTTGCCGTCGATGGTGATCGAGCCGGACTCGAAGGTCTCGAGGCGGTTGATCGTGCGGCACAGGGTGGACTTCCCGGAGCCCGACGGACCGATGAGGATGACGACCTCTCCGCGTCCGACGGTGAGGTTGATGTCCTTGAGGACGTGGAGGTCACCGAAGTGCTTGTTGACGTCCTCGAGGACGACGAGAGGCTCGCTCATGCCGAGAACCTAGCGATGCCGGACCGCCGACGGTCAACAAGGTGAGAACGAATGGGGGCGATCGTGACCGTTCCGAGACCAAGACGCTCGTGCTGCTCGCGCATGGCACCAGGGGTGCGGGCGGCGGCATGATGGCGCCATGACCGTCTCCCCGGCCGCGGTCCGGGCGGCGCTCACGGACGCGGTGCCCGATGTCTACTGGATGGACCGTCCCGCGCTGCGCCCCGTCGCGCGGCCCGCGCTGACCGGCAGTGGCCTCCGTACGGACCTGGTGGTCGTCGGAGGCGGGTTCACCGGTCTGTGGGCCGCGGTCCAGGCGAAGGAGGACGACCCGTCCCGCGACGTCGTTCTGCTCGAGGCCGGCCGGTTCGGCATCGCGGCGTCCGGGCGCAACGGCGGTTTCGTCAGCCCGTCGCTCACCCACGGGCTGGCGCAGGGGGTGGCGTGCTGGCCGGACGAGATCGGGCGGCTCGAGCGGCTGGGCGCCGAGAACATGGCCGCGTTCATCGCCACACTGGAGCGCCACGGGGTGGATGCCGACCTCCACGTGCCGGGCGAGCTGACGACGGCGCTCACCGAGCACCAGGTGACCACGGTCCGCGAGCTGCACGACCTGCACCGCGAGCACGGCGTTCCGGTAGCCCTGCTCGACGCCGAGGCCACCCGGGCGCTCGTCGACTCGCCCCGGTACCTCGCCGGGATGCTCGACCCGACCGTTGGGCTCGTCGACCCGGCCCGGCTCGTCTGGGGTCTCGCGGACGTCGCCGAGCGGCTCGGGGTGCGGCTGCACGAGGACACCGCCGTCACCGGGCTCGACGTCGACGGGTCGGGGGTGCGGGTGTCCACCGAGTGGGGAGCCGTGACCGGGCGGCGCGTCGTCCTCGGCACCGGCGCCTTCCCCGGGCCGCTGCGGAGGCTGCGGTACTGGACGGTGCCGGTGTACGACCACGTCCTCATGTCCGAGCCGCTCAGCGCGACGCAGCTGGCCGAGGTCGGCTGGGAGGGGCGGGAGGGGATCACCGACGCCGGCAACCAGTTCCACTACTACCGGCGCACCCTCGATGACCGGGTGCTGTTCGGCGGCTACGACGCGAGCTACCACTTCCCGGGGCGGATCGACCCGCGTTACGAGCAGTCGCCGTCGCACGACCTGCTGGCCCGGCACTTCCTCGAGATCTTCCCGCAGCTGGAGGGCATCCGGTTCACCCACCGTTGGGCCGGGGTCATCGACACCACGACGCGGTTCACCCCGGTGTTCGGGACGGCGCTCGGCGGGCGGGTGTCGTACGCCGTGGGCTACACGGGCCTCGGCGTGGCGTCGACGCGGTTCGGGGCGCGGGTCGCGCTCGACCTCGTGGACGGCCGGGACACCGAGGCGACGCGGCTGTCGATGGTGCGCCGCAAGCCGCTGCCCTTCCCGCCGGAGCCGGTGCGCGGTGCGGGTATCCGTCTGACCCGGGCGGCGCTGGCCGCCGAGGACCGCACGGGGCGTCGTGGCCCGTGGCTCAGGGCCCTGGACCGGCTGGGTGTCGGCTTCGACAGCTGAGCGCTACGCGTCCGGGTCGGGTTCGCCGCCCAGGCGCTCGACGAGGGCGCGCAGCTCGGCGATCTGGTCCGACAGCTCGTGGACGTCCCGCCGCGTCGCGGCCTCGGACTCCTCCTCGATGTCCTGGACGCGCTCGATGAGCCAGCTCGCGAACGTCGCCGTCACGACACCGAGCAGGGCGATGCCGGCGAGCATGAGTCCCACCGCGACGACCCGGCCCTCGACCGTGACCGGGTAGGTGTCGCCGTACCCGACCGTCGTGACGGTCACGGTCGCCCACCACAGGGCGTCGCCGACGTTCGCGATGGTGGCGTCGGGGGCGCCGCGTTCGGCGTCGAGCATGGCGAGCGCGGCGACGACGATGACCGTCAGGGTGCCGCCGACGACGTAGACGGCGACCCGCCCGCGCAGTGACCCGCCGGCCTTGCGGTTGAGGACCCCGAGCAGCGTGACCAGCCGCAGCAGCTGCAACGGCCGGAGCAGGGGGAGCAGGACGACCGCGAGGTCCAGCAGGTTGCCGCGCACGAACGTCAGCCGCTGCTCGGCGAGGGCGAGCCGGACGCCGTAGTCGACGATGAAGACGGCCCACGCCACGAGTGACGCCATCTCCAGGGCGAACACCGTCTGCTGCGACAGCGACGGCTGCAGGATGGGCCACGCGTAGGCCACGAGGAAGACGGCGGCGCCGATGGTCAGCGGCCACTCCGTGCGGCGTTCCCAGAGCTCGCGGCGGTGGTCGTTCTGCATGCCGTCATGCTGTCACGGCACCGCGCGGCCGGGGTCAGGCGTCGAACGTCGCCCGGAGGGCCTCGGCGATCTGGTGGGGGCACCGCGCCGGGGCGGCGAAGGGCAGGTCGATGCGATGGGCCCCTCGAGCGTCGACCCACGAGACCTCGGCGCCCAGCTCGTCGACGGAGGTCAGCTCGGCCGCGGCGACCGCCTCGACGGGGATGGCCATCCGGCGCGCGACGAAGGCGCGGACCTCGGTGCCGTGGCACTCGCGCGAGTGAGCCACGAAGGCGTCGGCGACCGACGGAAGGTCGGGGGCCGTCTCGACCGCACCGTCGTACGCGGCCAGTGGGACCACGGCGCCCCTGGTGTCCGACTCACCGCTGTGGACGCTGACGAACAGGGGGACCAGGCGCACCTCCATCCTGGGGACCGGGAGGTGGAGATGGATGTCGGCGACGGCGAGACTGCCGGAGAGCCGGACCCAGGTGCCGGGAGGCCCGGCGACGTCACTGCGCACCTTGAGGACGGCTCCGGCTCCGGCGCGTGCCGCTCCGGCGAGTGCGGAGTCGATCGAGCAGTGGACGGTGGGCATTCCCTCGACGTCGGACAGGGCGAGAATGCCGTCGTCGTGCCCCGTGCGGTTCACGTCGTCGACGGCGAGTGTCGCCTCCATGGGGGTGCGGACAGCAGCTCGCGCCCAGCGGGCGAGCTCGTGCACGGTGCGTGTGGTAGCCACGGACTGCTCCTTGGTTAGGTCATCCTAACTAAGGATAACCTTACCTGACGATCGGGAGTCCACGCAGACGGCCCGGGCCAGCGGTGGCACGCGCGCTCGGCTCCGTTCTCCCACTCGTCAAAGTCATGAGATGCCAAGAAAATGTCAAAATATTGCACTCTGCTGTTGTCTGCTTGCTATGCCCGCGCGTAGCGTCCTCGGTCAGGTGGACAGTCGTCCACCAGGTCACGACGGCGTGGCACCATTCGGGTCGGTGCACCGCATGAACAAGGGACAGGGTGGTACACCACGATGGAGACACGACGTCGACGGGTCCGGCCGCTCGGTGCAGCGATCGCGGTCGTGACCGCGCTGCTGGTGACCTCGGGGGTGTCCTTCGGTGCGGCGGCGTCCGCCGCACCGGTCGACCTGGCTGCTGGACGTGCCACCGGAGAGTCCAGCCACGCGGACGTGTACCCGTCCTCGAACATCACCGACGGGGACCGCGCGACCTACTGGGAGAGCGCGAACAGGTCGTTCCCGCAGTGGGTTCAGGTGGACCTCGGCCGGAGCGCGACCGTGCAGAGCCTGCGCCTGCAGCTGCCGGCCGGATGGGAGGCGCGGAGCCAGACCATCGCGGTGTCGGCCGGTGCCGGCGGGTCCGCACTCTCCACCGTGAAGGCGGCTGCCGACTACACCTTCGCTCCGGTGTCCGGCAACACCGTCGAGATCGACGTCCCGGATCTCGACGCCCGGGTCGTCCGCCTGACCTTCACCGCCAACACCGTGTGGCCGGCGGGTCAGCTCTCCGAGCTGCAGGTGCTGGGCACGGAGGATGCGTCCCCGACCCCCTCGCCCACACCGTCGGGCGGGTCGGTCGTCGAGCTGGCACGGGGCAAGAGCATCAGTGCGTCGTCGACTCAGCAGACCTATGTCGCCGCACACGCCAACGACGGTAACCGGACGACCTACTGGGAGGGCGCCGCCGGGCAGTACCCGTCGACCCTCACCGTGGCTCTCGGCGCCCCGGCATCGCTCGACCGCCTCACCATCGCTCTCAACCCGGACCAGGCATGGTCGCCTCGGGCCCAGACCCTGTCGGTCCTCGGGCGAACGAGCGGCTCCACAGAGTTGCGGACGCTCACAGCCGGAGACACCTACTCCTTCGACCCGTCCACCGGCAACACGGTGACGATCCCGGTCAGCGGTGCGGACATCTCGGAGGTCCGGCTCCGCTTCACCGCGAACACCGGGGCAGGCAACGGGCAGGTCGCGGAGCTCGAGGTGTGGGGCACCCCGGCCCCGACGCCGGACCTCACGGTCTCGTCGGTCACGTCGTCCCCGGAGAGCCCGACCGAGTCGAGTGAGCTGACGCTGTCCGCGACCGTGGAGAACGTCGGTACCGCGGGATCGTCGCCGAGCTCGGTGCGCTTCTCCGTCGACGACGCCGATGTCGACACCACCGCGGTTCCTGCGCTGGAGCCTGGTGGTTCCGCCACCGTGAGCGTGTCCGCACCGGCGCAGCCTGCCGGTAGTCACACCGTCACCGCCATGGTCGACCCGGACGAGGAGGAGGCCGAGCTCGACGAGTCGAACAACACCGGTAGCGCCCCGGTCGCGGTCGCCGAGACCCCCAGCGCGGACCTCGTGCCGGTCCTGACGTTCTCGCCCCAGGCGCCTCGAGCCGGCCAGACAGTGACCTTCTCGGTGGCGGTCCGCAACGTCGGCTCCCGGGCGACGTCCTCGGATCCGCACGCCGTCACCGTGCGGATCGCGGGTGGCTCGGGCTCCGACAGGACCCTGACCGGGTCGGTCGCCGGGGCGATCGCTCCGGGCGCGACGAGCCCGGCCGTCGACGTCGGCTCGTGGAGGGCTGCTGACGGCAGCTGGTCCGTGACGACGACGGTGGCCGACGACGACAACGAGATCGCCGCCCGGCGGGGCAACAACACCGGGACCACTCCGCTGCTCGTGGGTCGCGGCGCCAGCGTGCCGTGGACCGAGCTCGAGGCAGAGGACGGCACCGCCGGTGGGGGTGCGACCGTCGTCGGCCCCAACCGCACCGTGGGGGACCTCGCCGGAGAGGCGTCCGGCCGACGGGCGGTGGTCCTCGACGCAACGGGGGAGTACGTGGAGTGGACGACCCCGGTGGCGACCAACACCCTCGTGGCCCGGTTCGCCATGCCGGACGCTCCGGGCGGCGGTGGTATCGACTCGTCGATCAACCTCTACGTCGACGGCCGGTTCGTACGCTCCATCCCGTTGACCAGCCGGTACGCCTGGGTCTACGGGAACGAGACCAACCCGGGCAACACCCCGGTGGAGAACCAGCAGCGGCACATCTACGACGAGGCGAACGTGCTCCTGGACTCCACGGTGCCCGCCGGAGCCCGGATCAGGCTGCAGAAGGACCAGGCGAACTCCGCGGCCTACTACTCGCTGGACTTCGTCGACCTCGAGGAGGTCGCCCCGGTCGCGAACCCCGACCCCACGAGGTACGTCGAGCCTCGCGGCAGGGACCAGCAGGCCATCCAGGCCGCCATCGACACGGTCATCCAGGACCCCGGCAAGGCCGGTGTCTACCTCCCGGCGGGCACCTACACGATGGGGAACAAGGCCCAGGTTTACGGACGCGCGATGACGATCACCGGGGCCGGGCCGTGGTACACGCGGATCACCGCTGCGCCGGGCAGCTCGAACACCGACATCGGCTTCAACGGGCAGTCGGGAGCGAGCGGGTCGACGTTCTCCCAGATGGGGTTCTTCGGCAACTACGTACAGCGCATCGACGGGCCGGGCAAGGCGTTCGACCTCACCAACGTCTCGGACATGACGATCTCGGACGTCTGGGTGGAGCACATGGTGTGCATGTTCTGGGCGTCGAACATCGACGACTCGACGGTGACCGACTCACGCATCCGCAACACCTGGGCCGACGGCATCAACATGACCAACGGCAGCTCCGGCAACACGATCCGGAACATCGAGGCGCGGACCACGGGTGACGACTCGTTCGCCATGTTCGCAGCCACCGACAACGGGGGCTCGGGCCAGTCCGGCAACGTGTTCGAGAACCTCACGTCACGCCTGACCTGGCGCGCCGCGGGGCTGGCGGTGTACGGCGGGTCGGACAACACCGTGCGCAACATGCGGATCGCCGACACCCTGGTCTACTCAGGGGTGACGATCTCCTCGCTCGACTTCGGCATCCCGATGGAGGGCTTCAGCGGCACCACGATCTTCGACGGCATCACCATCGAACGGTCGGGCGGCCACTTCTGGGGCTCGCAGACCTTCCCCGGCATGTGGCTGTTCTCGGCGCAGAAGACGTTCACGGGCATCCGGGTGCGCAACGTCGACATCGTCGACCCCACCTACTCGGGGATCATGTTCCAGACCAACTACTCCGGCGGGTCGGCGCAGCAGCCCATCCGGGACACGACCTTCGAGAACGTCACGATCACCGGGGCGCACAAGAGCGGCGACGCGTTCGACGCGAAGTCCGGTTTCGGCATCTGGGCGAACGAGATGCCCGAGCAGGGCCAAGGCCCTGCGGTCGGCTCGGCGACCTTCACGAACCTGGAGCTCTCCGACAACGCGCAGGACATCCGCAACACGACCTCGACGTTCACCATCACCGTGAACTGAAGCGGGCTGTGGGTGGGGCGTGTCGGGCTTGAACCGACGACCGGCGGATTATGAGTCCGCTGCTCTGACCGACTGAGCTAACGCCCCTCGCGCGGCGGGTGCCGCGGCTCGGTGAGCCTATCGTCGGCCAGCCCGGCGCCGGCCGGAGCATCGGACAGGCAACACCCGACGCGACGGGGACCGGGGGAGGTGTCGACCAGGATCGAGGCGGGACGGGACCGAGACCGCCCGTCGCGAGGGGGTTTATGCCTGTCGGAGCGGACGTTGCGGCCGGCGCCGGGAGGTCACAGGGTCGCCCGACGACCGCGACAGGTCCGGCACAGACCACCGGCCGACCGTGGTGTCAGCAGGTCCCCGACGACGAAGGAGCTCTCATGGACCGCAACACCAAGACCATGGCCATCGGCGGTGTCGGCATCGCCGCCGCCGTCGCCCTCGGCCTGACCGGCGCCGCGCTCGCCAACGCCGACGACACCTCCCGCACGGCCGCGTCCTCCTCGGCGAGCGCCGGCTCGGGCGCGCAGGCCAACGGCAGCGGCAGCACCGACACCCTCCCGGAGGGCGGTGAGCCCGGCGGGAGCGGCACGAGCGGTGGCCCGCAGGGCCAGGGCGGCGGCCCCGGGATGGACGGCGGCGGCACCCTGACCGCCGACGCCGCGAGCAAGGCGGTCGAGGCGGCCCAGGGCGAGCTCGACGGCGGTACCGTCACCGGCGTCCGCGCCATGTCCGACGGCACCTACGAGGTGACCGTCACGAACGACTCCGGCCGTGTCGACGTCCTCGTCAGCGCCGACTTCGAGGTCACCGGCACCGAGGAGCACGGCCAGGGCGGCCCCGGCGGGACGCGTGGCGGCGACGGCGGGCCCGGAGGGCAGCAGGGGCAGTCGAGCGACCCGAGCGACGCCAACGGCACGGGCAGCACGACGGGAGCGACGACCTCGACGGTCTGACCCGGACGCCCTCCCGTCCTCCACACCCGCACCGGGACCACGTGATTCGTGGGATTCCTGGTGCGGGTGCGGTGTGTGGTGCACAATGGCCGTGACAACCGGTTCGTCCACGACGGGCCCGTACAGCTGAAGCACCGGCAGCACGCACCGGTCTCGCACGCGCGACGGCGTTGGGGAAGACGTCCACCGCACGTGAAGGAGACCAGGATGTCTGTCGCGATGCCGCGCACCGCAACCAGGGGAGTGGTCTACGTCCACTCGACCCCCAAGGCGTTGTGCCCGCATGTGGTCTGGGCGATCGAGGGAGTCCTCGGCGCCCGCGTCAGCGTGCACTGGACCGACCAGCCCGCAGCCCCCGGCATGGTGCGCGCCGAGCTCAGCTGGGCCGGCGAGTCCGGCACGGGCGCCCTGCTCGCCAGCGCTCTGCGGGGCTGGGACCACCTGCGCTACGAGGTCACCGAGGAGCCGAGCCCCGGCTGCGACGGCTCGCGCTGGTCGCACACGCCCCGGCTCGGCATCCACCACACCTGGACCTCCGCCAACGGCGACGCGGTCGTCAACGAGGACCGCCTCCGCGAGGTCGTCGCGCTCGCCCAGGGCAGCCCGGACGCCATGGCCGAGATGCTCGAGGAGCTGCTCGGGGCCGAGTGGGACGAGGAGCTCGAGCCGTTCCGCTACGCCGGCGAGGGCGCGCCGGTGCGCTGGCTGCACAAGGTCGGCTGACCGACAGAACGGCTCCGCGGGCGCAGGGTGGCCGCGGCACGAGGCGGGAGACCGGGCCGGCTACCGGAGCCGTTCCACGAAGCGGGTGCCCAGGGTGTCCCGCAGGAGGGCGAGCCCGTCAGCCCCGAGGAGCTCGATGGGGACCGCCCACGCCCGTTCTGCCCCGGCCTGGTCGAGGAGCAACACGCCGCGGACGTAGCGGGCCCGCGTGACGGTGGCGGGGTCGACGACGACCTCGTGAGACGGCAGGACGAACGTGAACCGCTCGGGGGTGTACTCCGCCGACACGAGCGTGCCCACCGAGCAGCGGAGCTCGACCTGCTGGCGCATATCGCGACGCAGCGTCCGCTTCGCGTGCCAGAGGTCGAAGCCCGTCAGGAGTGCAAAAACGCCGAGGAACGCCGTCGTGCCGCGGACCGTCCCCGCGAGGCCGTCGGTGCGTCCCAGGGCATGGAGGACGACCACGAGGGCGAGGAACACCGCGGCGACGAGCACGTGGTGCACCGTGAACCGCCGCCAGTACCCCGGCGCGCCCTCGATGTCCTCGACGAGGACGGACGACTCCCGGGCGATGACCTCACGGGTGCTCACGTACGACGCCGAGGCCCGCCGCTCCGCGACGCCGCCGACACCGTCGTTCGTCCCGTCCTGCACGGCGACAGGGTAACGGCGGCCCGGGCCGCCCGTGCGGCTTCGGCCCGATGCGGGCTCAGACGCTCTTGATGACGAGGGCGACGTTGTGGCCGCCGAATCCGAACGAGTTGTTGAGCGCGGCGATGTCACCGTCGGGCAGCGAGCGGTGCTCGCCCCGGATGACGTCGAGGTCGATCTTCGGGTCGAGCTCGTCGATGTTGACCGCAGCGGGCGCCGTGCGGTGGTGCACCGACAGCACGGTGAGCAGTCCCTCGAGCGCGCCGGCCGCCCCGAGCAGGTGCCCGGTCATCGACTTCGTGGCGCTGACGCACATCCCGTCCGCGGCGGCGCCGAAGGCCCGCCGGATGGCGTTGGCCTCGGCAATGTCACCCACGGGGGTCGACGTGGCGTGTGCGTTGATGTGGCTGATGTCGGCGTCGGTGAGACCTGCCCGCTCGACCGCCTCCTGCATCGCGCGGCTCGCCCCGGCACCCTCCGGCTCGGGCGCGGTGATGTGGTGGGCGTCGGCGGACATGCCGATCGAGGCGAACTCCGCGTAGATCCGCGCGCCACGCGCGACGGCGTGCTCGTACTCCTCGAGCACCATGACCGCGGCGCCTTCACCCATGACGAAGCCGTCCCGGCCGGTGTCGTAGGGCCGGGACGCGGCCATGGGGTCGTCGTTGCGGGTCGACAGGGCCTGCATCTGGGAGAACCCGGCGAAGCAGAGCGGGTGCATCGCCGCCTCCGTGCCTCCCGCCACGACGATGTCGGCCCGGCCGGCGCGGATCATCTCGAACCCGGTCCCCATCGACTCGGCGCCGGAGGCACAGGCGGAGACCGTCGTGTGCGCCCCGGCGCGCGCGCCGAGCAGCAGCGAGACGTTGCCCGAGGACGTGTTCGGCATGAGCATCGGGACCGCGAGCGGGAAGACCCGGCGCGGACCCTTCTCGCGCAGCGTGTCCCACTGGTCGAGGAGGGTCCACACACCGCCGATGCCGGTACCGATCGCCACGCCGAGGCGCAGCGGGTCGACCTCCGGCGAGCCGGCGTCCTCCATCGCGGACTGCGAGGCGATGACGGCGTACTGCGCGCTGGGGTCCATCCGGCGCAGCTGGACCTTGCTCAGCACCTCGGCCGGGTCCTGCGCGATCGAGGCGGCGAAGTGGACCGGCAGCTCGTACCTCTCGACCATCTCCGAGGGGAGCGGCTTGGCTCCGGACCGGCCGGCGAGGATGCCCTCCCACGTCTCGGCGATGGTGCCGCCGAGGGGCGTGGTGGCACCGAGTCCGGTGACGACGACGCGACGCTCGCTCATGGTGCTGATGCTCCTTGTGGGTGCGGGGTGGAACGGCGCGGGCCCGGCCTCCGCGGTCGGCGTGAGGCCGGGCCTGCGCTCAGCCCTGGTTGGACTGGATGTAGCTGACCGCGTCGCCGACCGTCGTGAGGTTCTTGACCTCGTCGTCGGGGATGCGCACGCCGAACTTCTCCTCGGCGTTGACGACGATGGTCATCATCGACAGCGAGTCGATGTCGAGGTCGTCGGTGAAGGACTTCTCCATCTGCACGTCGGAGGGGTCCAGGCCCGTCTCCTCGTTGACGATCTCGGCCAGGCCGCTGAGGATCTCCTGCTGGTCTGCCACTGCTCTCTCCTTCTGTGGGGGATGCGGTACTTCTCGGCCCGGGTGACCCGTGGGCCCACGGGAGGTCAGGGGATGACGACGACCTGCGCGGCGTAGGACAGCCCGGCGCCGAAGCCGATCTGCAGTGCGAGGCCACCGCTCGGGATCTCACCGTGCCGGACCATCCGCTCCATGGCCAGCGGGATCGACGCCGCCGACGTGTTGCCCGTGTACGCGATGTCGCGGGCGATGGGGAGGTCGGCCGGCAGCCCCAGCTGCTTGGCCATCGCGTCGACGATCCGCACGTTCGCCTGGTGCGGGATGAAGGCGTCGAGCTGGTCGACGGTGACCCCGGCGGCGTCCATCGCCTTCCGGGCGACCGGCGCCATGCCCCAGACGGCCCAGCGGAAGACGGTCTGCCCGGCCATCCCGATGTGCGGCCAGCCGAGGTTCTTCTCGTGGACGTCGATCCAGCTCTCCGTCTGCGAGATGGCCTCCCACTGCGCTCCGTCGGAGCCCCAGACCGTCGGCCCGATGCCCGGCGACTCGGAGCGGCTGACGACCGCCGCGCCCGCGCCGTCGGCGAAGATGAACGCCGTGCCCCGGTCGTCCGGGCTGGTGAAGTCGGAGAGGCGCTCGACCCCGACGACGAGCACGTGCTGTGCCGTGCCGGCGCGCACCATGTCGGTGGCCAGCGAGACCGCGTGGCAATACCCGGCACACGCGGCCGAGATGTCGAACGCCGCCGCCTTCGACCCCAGCCGCTCGGCGATCATCGGCGCTGCGGCAGGGGTCTGGTACGGCCAGCTGACCGTCGCGACGATCACGGCGTCCAGCTGCCCGGCCTCGATCCCGGCCATGGCCAGCGCCGGCTCGGTGGCGAAGACGGACATGTCGACGACCGACTCGCCCTCGCCGGCGAAACGCCGCTCGATGATGCCGGAGCGCTCGCGGACCCACTCGTCCGAGGAGTCGATGCGCTCGACGATCTCCGAGTTCGGCACCACACGCTTCGGGCGGTAGCCGCCGATGCCGGTGATCGTGGCGTGGGAGACCGGGCTGGTGCGCAGCTCGCCGGCGAAGCCCTTGGGGGTGACGGTCATGCGGAGTGCTCCTCGATCAGGGTGCGGGCGGCGTCGAGGTCGTCGGGGGTCCTGACCGCGAGGAGCTCGACGCCCTTGAGCGCTCGCTTGGCGAGCCCGACGAGGGTGCCGGCCGGCGGCACCTCGATGACGGCGGTGACGCCGAGGTCGGCGAACTGCTCCATGCAGAGGTCCCAGCGGACCGGGTTGGAGACCTGGGCGACGAGGCGGTCCAGGACCTCGCGGCCACCGGTGACGACCTCGCCGTCGCGGTTCGACACGAGCGGGACCCGTGCGTCGGCGGGGGAGAGGCCGGCCGCGGCCGCCTCGAGCGCCTCGACCGCCGGCTGCATGTAGGCCGTGTGGAACGCGCCGGCGACCTTGAGGGGGATGACCCGGGCCTTGGCCGGCGGCTCCTCGGCCAGTCCGGCGAGGGTGTCCAGCGCGCCGGCCGCGACGACCTGGCCGGCGCCGTTGACGTTGGCGGGGGTGAGGTCGCGGGCCTCGATCGCGGCGAGGACCTCGTCCGGGTCGCCGCCGAGCACCGCGCTCATGCCGGTGGCTGTCACCGCGCTGGCCTCGGCCATCCCGCGGCCGCGCATGGCGACGAGGCGCATCGCGTCCTCCTCGGGGAGGACGCCGGCCGCCGCGGCGGCGGTGACCTCACCGACCGAGTGGCCGGACAGGGCCCCGGCGCCGTCGACCCCGCCGAGGGCGCGCAGCGCGAGCAGCCCGGCCCCGACGAGCAGCGGCTGGGCCACGGCGGTGTCCTTGATCGTGTCCTCGTCGGAGGTGGTGCCGTGGGCGACGAGATCGACCTCGGCGGCCTCGGAGAGCGCGGTCAGGTGCTCACGGGCGCCGGGGGGCTCGAGCCACGGGGCGAGGAAGCCCGGGGTCTGCGAGCCCTGACCGGGGCAGACGATGACGATCACGTGTCGAGCATGGCGTGCCGGGCGTGACCCTCTCCCGACGAAGAGGGACGAACCTGGCGGGCGCGATTTGTAGGGATCCCACAGTTGCGGTGTGCGCGGTCATCGTGGTGTGGTCCGGGTCGCCGGGCCGAGGCGGTGGAAGGCGAGGGCGGTGCGCACGGTCTGCGCGTCGTGCGGGTCGGTGAGGTCGTAGCCCGTCGCCTTCTCGATGCTCGCGAGCCGGTAGCGCACCGTGTTGGCGTGCACGATGAGCGTCCGGGCCGTGCCCTCGACGCCGAGCCCGTCGTCGAGGTAGGCGGCCGCGGTGGCCAGCAGGGCGCCTCCGCTCGCCTCCTCGAGCGGCCGGACGATCCGCTGGGCGAGAGCGTGCCGTGCGGGCAGGTCGGCGAGCAGGGCACGTTCGGCGAGGAGGTCGTCGGCATGGACCGGACGGGGCGCGGCCGGCCAGGCGCGAGCGGCCGTGTGGCCCGAGATGGCCGCACGCGCGCTGCGCCCCGCGGCGAACAGGTGCGGCACCGTGGGGCCCACGACGAGTGGCCCGTCGCCGAGCTGTGGGTCGAGCGAGGTCGCGAGCGCCATCGGGTCGGCGACCCGGCCCCCGATGCAGACGACGCGCGGGCCGTGGATGGCGACGAGGAGCTCCAGGCCCGTGCGGCGCGCGGTGCGGTGCAGCTCGTCGACCACGGGACCGCTCGCGCCGCGTGGGGTGGAGCCGACGACGACCGCGACGTCCGTGACGTCGCCCCAGCCGAGTCCGGCCGCCCGGGACTGCATCGACTCGTCGGCCTCACCCCGGATGACCGCGTCGACGACGAGGGACTCGAGCCGGGCGTCCCACGCGCCGCGGGACTCGGCGGCCTCCGCGTAGACCTCGGCCGCCGCGAACGCCACCTCACGGCTGTAGCGCAGGACGGCCTCGCGGGCGAGGTCGGCCTCGCCTGGCGCGGCGAGCCCGGCGATCTCGCGCTCGACGACGCCGATGACCGTGCGCATGAGGTCGAGGGTCTGGGCGAGCGAGATGGACCGGGTCAGCTCACGGGGCGCGGTGCCGAAGACGTCCGCGATGACCGCCGGGGTGCGTTGGTCGCCGCCGAACCAGTCGACGAAGCTCGTGATGCCGGCCTGGGCGACCAGCCCCACCCACGAACGGTTCTCCGCCGACAGCGCCCGGAACCACTCGTGGTCGGCCTCCATCTGTTTGACCGCGAGAGCTCCGAGGTCACCCGCGGCACGGGTCACCCGGGCGCGGGTGTCGGCGGAGGAGGCGGTGGTCATCCCCGCAGTGTATTTGTGCGGCCCGGACAAGCGAGCGCTCAGTCGGTGCCGAGCTCCATCGCCGCGCGGTCGAGCGCGTCCTCCTCGTCCCCGTCGACCGCCGGGTTGTCCGTGATGCGGTCGTAGCCACCGGCAGGGAGCTCGCCGAACAGCGTGCCGTTCTCGACGAGCAGCTGCCCCTGGTCGACGGGCTGGTTCGCGTACAGCTCGAGCTTGGCGCGGCTGTCGGCGATGTCGAGGTTGCGCATCGTCAGCTGGCCGATGCGGTCCATCGGCCCGAACGGGGCGTTCTCGACGCGCTCCATCGAGAGCCGGTCGGGGTGGTAGCTGAAGTTCTCGCCGCGAGTGTCGAGGACGGTGTAGTCGTCGCCCCGCCGCAGCCGGAGGGTCACCTCGCCGGTGACGACCGAGGCGATCCAGCGCTGGACGGACTCGCGCAGCATGAGGCTCTGCGGGTCGAGCCAGCGCCCCTCGTAGAGCAGCCGGCCGAGGCGGCGGCCCTCCTGGTGGTAGCTCGTGATCGTGTCCTCGTTGTGGACGGCGTTGAGCAGGCGCTCGTAGGCGATGTGGAGCAGCGCCATCCCTGGTGCCTCGTAGATGCCGCGGGACTTGGCCTCGATGATCCGGTTCTCGATCTGGTCCGACATCCCGAGGCCGTGCCGGCCACCGATCGTGTTCGCCTCACGGACCAGTGCGACGGGGTCGAGCCGGAGGCCGTTGACGGCCACCGGGCGGCCCTCGACGAACGACACCGTGACGTCCTCGGAGTCGATGCTCACGGCGGGGTCCCAGAAGCGCACGCCCATGATCGGCTCGACGACCTCGAGCGAGGTGTCGAGGTGCTCGAGCGTCTTCGCCTCGTGCGTCGCACCCCAGATGTTGGCGTCGGTCGAGTACGCCTTCTCCTGGCTGTCCCGGTAGGGCAGGGCGCGCTCGGTGAGCCACGCGCTCATCTCGTGGCGGCCGCCGAGCTCGGCGACGAAGTCGGCGTCGAGCCACGGCTTGTAGATGCGCAGGTCGGGGTTGGCGAGCAGCCCGTAGCGGTAGAACCGCTCGATGTCGTTGCCCTTGAAGGTCGAGCCGTCACCCCAGATCTGCACGTCGTCGGCCTGCATCGCGCGCACCAGGAGTGTGCCGGTGACCGCCCGGCCGAGCGGGGTGGTGTTGAAGTAGGTCTTGCCACCGCTGCGGATGTGGAAGGCGCCGCAGGCGATGGCGGACAGGCCCTCCTCGACGAGCGCGGCACGGCAGTCGACGAGCCGGGCGACCTCGGCCCCGTACTGCCCGGCACGGCCCGGCACGGTGTCGATCTCGGGCTCGTCGTACTGGCCCAGGTCGGCCGTGTACGTGCACGGGACCGCACCCTTCTCGCGCATCCACGCGACGGCGACGGAGGTGTCGAGACCCCCCGAGAAGGCGATGCCGACGCGCTCGCCGACGGGCAGGGAGGTGAGGACCTTGGACACGGTGCAAGTATATGCAGGACTCCGAATATCTACAAAGACGACGCTCGTGTGTCGGGTGGTCTTCGCCGACCCGACGGCCAACGGTCACGTGGACGTGGGCCGCCGTTCGCCCGTCGCTCCCTAGCGTCGAAGCCATGATCCGACGCCTGACAGGAGTCGCCGTGACCATGCTCGCTCTCGGAGCCCTCGCCGTCCCGTCCGCAGCGACGGCGTCGGCCGGCCACCAGGACCCGCGCCACGCCGCGCAGCCCCTCGTCATCGCCCACCGCGGCGCGTCGGGCTACCGCCCCGAGCACACCCTCGCCGCCTACGAGCTCGCCGTACGGATGGGGGCCGACGTCATCGAGCCCGACCTCGTCATGACCAAGGACGGGGTCCTCGTGGACCGCCACGAGCCGGAGATCAGCGGGACGACCGACGTCGCCTCGCACCCGGAGTTCGCGGACCGCCGCACCAGCAGGACGGTGGACGGCGAGGCGGTCACGGGCTGGTTCGTCGAGGACTTCACCCTCGGCGAGCTGCGGACGCTGCGCGCGGTCGAGCGGCTCCCCGACCTGCGCCCCGACAGTGCCGCGTACGACGGCGCGTACCCCGTGCCGACGTTCGAGGAGGTCCTGCGGCTGCGGGCTCGGCTCAGCCGCCAGTACCACCGGAGCATCGGGATCATCCCGGAGATCAAGCACTCCACGTACCTGCACGCCGCCGGTCTGGACCCCGAGCGGGCCCTCGTCCGGGCCGTGACCCGCGCCGGGCTCAACCACCGGGACGCCCCGCTGTGGACGCAGTCGTTCGAGTGGACCAACCTCGTGGCCCTGCGCGAGCGCCACCACTACCGTGCCCGCCTCGTGTTCCTCGCGAGCCGCACGGGTGGTCCGTACGACCTGGAGGCCGCCGGCGTGCCTCGGACCTACGAGGAGATGCTCTCGGCGCGCTCCCTGCGGCGGCTCGCCAGGACCGTGGACGCCATCGGTCCGGACAAGCGGCTCGTCATCCCGTGGGAGGCCGACGACAGCCTGGGGGGGCCGACCCGGCTCGTCACGGACGCACACGCCGCGGGGCTCGCGGTGACCCCCTGGACCTTCCGGGCGGAGAACACCTTTCTCCCTGCCGACCACCGGGTCGGCGCCGACCCGGCAGCGCACGGTCGGATGGCCGACGAGGTGCTGGAGTACCTGCGCGCCGGGGTCGACGGCGTCTTCTGCGACCAGCCGGACGTCTGCGTCGCCGCCCGGGAGAGGCTGAGGGGTCGCGCGGCCGGGTGAGACGGGAGCGGACGACCGGCCTGCACGGGCGACGCGCCGCCCTGAACAGCAGTTCTTGACCGGTTCCAGAAAAGCCGCAATGCTGGGCGTCGATGTCCTCGACGTACGACCGGATGCTCCGTGACGCCGCGCTGCGCGTCACGCGGCCGCGCCTGGCCGTTCTCGGTGCCGTGCACGAGCACCCGCACGCCGACACCGACGCCATCACCCGCGTCGTCCGCGCGGGTCTCGGGGCCGTCTCGCACCAGGCCGTCTACGACGTCCTGCGCGTGCTCACGGATGCCGGCCTCATCCGCCGTATCCAGCCCCCGGGCTCCGTCGCACGCTACGAGTCGCGTGTGGGCGACAACCACCACCACGTCGTCTGCCGCGGCTGCGGCACGATCGCCGACGTCGACTGCGCCGTCGGGGAGGCCCCGTGCCTCACCGCGTCCGACGACCACGGCTTCACCATCGACGAGGCCGAGGTCGTGTACTGGGGCACCTGCTCCTCGTGCGCCACCACAGGCGCGTCCGACCACGATCCGTACCACCCGCATCGAACAGGAGATGGACCCACGTGACCGACCAGCACTCCGGCGTGACCCCGCAGGGCAGCGAGAGCGAGAACCCGGCGATCGACAGCCCCACGCCCGCCACCGGGGCCCGGCCCCGCACCAACCAGGACTGGTGGCCCGACCAGCTCGACCTGTCGGTCCTGCACACGAACAACGCCAAGGCCGACCCGCTCGGCGGCACGTTCGACTACGCCGAGGCGTTCGCCGGGCTCGACGTCGACGCCCTCAAGGCCGACCTCGTCGAGGTCATGCGCACCTCGCAGGACTGGTGGCCCTCGGACTTCGGGCACTACGGCCCGCTCTTCATCCGGATGAGCTGGCACGCCGCCGGCACCTACCGCGTCGAGGACGGCCGCGGAGGTGGTGGCCGCGGGCAGCAGCGGTTCGCCCCGCTCAACTCGTGGCCGGACAACGCCAACCTCGACAAGGCGCGCCGGCTCCTCTGGCCGGTCAAGCAGAAGTACGGCCAGGCCGTCTCCTGGGCCGACCTGCTCGTCCTCGCCGGCAACGTCGCGCTCGAGGACATGGGCTTCGAGACCTTCGGCTTCGGCTTCGGCCGCCCGGACGTCTGGGAGCCGGAGGAGGTCAACTGGGGCACCGAGGACACCTGGCTCGGCGACGCGCGCTACAGCGGCGACCGTGAGCTCACGCAGACCCTCGGCGCGGTCCAGATGGGCCTCATCTACGTCAACCCCGAGGGGCCGAACGGCGAGCCCGACCCCGTCAAGGCCGCGCGCGACATCCGCGAGACCTTCGGCCGGATGGCGATGAACGACGAGGAGACCGTCGCCCTCATCGCCGGCGGCCACAGCTTCGGCAAGACCCATGGCGCGGGAGACCCCGACCTCGTCGGCACCGAGCCGGAGGGCTGCCCCGTCCACGCGATGGGCCTGGGCTGGAAGAGCGAGCACGGCAGCGGCAAGGGCCGCGACGCCATCACCTCCGGTCTCGAGGTCACCTGGACCCAGACACCGACCCAGTGGAGCACCAAGTTCTTCGAGAACCTCTTCGGCTTCGAGTGGGAGCTGACCAAGAGCCCGGCCGGCGCGCACCAGTGGCAGCCGAAGGACGGGGCCGGGGCCGACACCGTCCCCGACCCGGAGGACGGCTCGCTGTCGCGTCCGCCGACGATGCTCACCACTGACCTCTCGCTGCGCTTCGACCCGGAGTACGAGAAGATCTCGCGGCGGTTCCACGAGAACCCCGAGGAGTTCCGGCTCGCCTTCGCCAAGGCCTGGTACAAGCTGCTCCACCGCGACATGGGCCCGGTCGAGCGGTTCCTCGGGCCGTGGGTGGCCGAGCCCCAGCTGTGGCAGGACCCCGTCCCGGCCCGCACGGGCGATGCGCTCACCGACGACGACGTCGCGCAGCTCAAGCAGGCGCTGCTCGACTCCGGCCTGACGGTGCAGCAGCTCGTGAGGACCGCGTGGGCCTCGGCGGCGTCGTTCCGGCGCACCGACATGCGCGGCGGGGCCAACGGCGCCCGGATCGCCCTCGAGCCGATGCGCTCCTGGGAGCTCAACGAGCCGGATGAGCTCGCCTCCGTCCTGTCGACGCTGGAGTCCGTGAAGAAGGACTTCGACGACGCGGGCGGCCGGTCCGTCTCGCTGGCCGACCTCATCGTCCTCGGCGGCTCCGCAGGGCTCGAGAAGGCGGCGAAGGACGCCGGGCACGAGCTCACCGTCCCCTTCACGCCGGGCCGTACCGACGCCACCCAGGAGATGACCGAGGTCGAGTCGGTCGCGTGGCTCGAGCCGCGTGCCGACGGCTTCCGCGGGTACCTGCGCTCCGGCGACAAGGCCCGTCCGGAACAGCTCCTCCTCGAGCGCGCCTTCATGCTCGGCCTCACCGCGCCGCAGATGACCGCTCTCGTCGGTGGTCTGCGGTCCGTGGGCGTCGGGGGCTCGCTCACCGAGACCCCCGGACAGCTGACGAACGGGTTCTTCTCCACCGTCCTGGCGCCGGGCGTCACGTGGTCCACCTCCGCCCAGGAGGACGTCTACGAGAGCAGCGACGGCCGCTGGAGCGCCGGAGCCGCCGACCTCGTCTTCGGCTCGCACGCCCAGCTGCGCGCGATCGCGGAGGTCTACGGCAGCGCCGACGGCGAGCAGCGGTTCCTCGACGACTTCGTCGCCGCGTGGGTCCAGGTCATGGAGAACGACCGGTTCGACCTCCACTCCTGACCCGAGCGCGACGACTGAGGGCCGGACGCCGTGCGGCGTCCGGCCCTCAGTCGCCGCCCGGCGTCAGCCCTCGTCGAGGAGGTCCTCGACCCGGCGCACCTTCGACTCCAGCATCCCGGTGTGCCCGGGGCGGATGTCGGCCTTGACGACGAGCGAGACCCGGGGCGAGTGCGCCGTCATCGCGTCGACGCACCGCTTGACGACGGCCATCACCTCGTCCCACTCGCCCTCGACGTTGGTGAACATCGAGTTGGTCTCGTGCGGCAGGCCGGACGCCCGGACGATGCGGACGACCTCGGCGACGGACTCGGCGTAGGAGCCGGACTCGTCGGGCGTACCGGCGATGCTGAACGCGACGATCATGGACGTTCCTCCGATGTCGGGGTCACGGTTGCCGGACGCACCGCGACCTCCGGTCGGACACCCCGAGCTTCGGGGTGCGTGACCGAACGTTCCGGCATCAGGCGAAAGGGTCAGGCGTCGGCTCCCTCGAGGCTGCCGGAGGTCCCGGCCGTCACGTCGTGCAGCCGGTACCGGGTGATGGCCTCCTTCGGCACCGAGGTCTCGACCTCGCCCCGGGAGGCGAGCATCTCGAGGGCCCGCACGACCATCGACGGACCGTCGATGTGGAAGAAGCGACGGGCCGCGGGACGGGTGTCGGAGAAGCCGAAGCCGTCCGCGCCGAGGGTCGCGTACTCGCCGGGCACCCACGGGGCGATCTGGTCCTGGACGGCCCGCATGTAGTCGGACACCGCGACCGTCGGACCCTTGCGGTCCTGCAGCTTCTCGGTCACCCACGGCGTCGGGGCGTCCTGCTCGGGGTTCAGGAAGCGCTCCTCGTCGCAGCGGAGGCCGTCCCGTCGCAGCTCGTTCCACGACGTGACGGACCAGACGTCCGCGACGACGTTCCAGTCGTCCCGCAGCAGCTCCTGTGCCTCGAGGGCCCACGGCATCGCGACCCCGGAGGCGAGCAGCTGCACCCGCGGGGCGTCGGTCGGCAGTCCCTCCTCGGAGCCCTCGGCGTAGAGGTACATGCCCTTGACGAGGCCCTCACGGTCGAGGTCCTCGGGCTGGGCCGGCTGGCGGATCGGCTCGTTGTAGACCGTGAGGTAGTAGATGACGTTGCGCTGGTCGTCGGTGAGCGAGTCGTCCGAGCCGTACATCCGGTGCAGGCCGTCCTGGACGATGTGCGCGATCTCGAACGCGAACGCGGGGTCGTAGTGGACGACCGCCGGGTTGGTCGAGGCCAGCAGCGGGGAGTGGCCGTCGGCGTGCTGCAGGCCCTCACCGGTCAGCGTCGTCCGCCCGGCCGTGGCCCCGATGAGGAACCCCCGGGTCATCTGGTCGGCGGCCGCCCAGATCGAGTCGCCGGTGCGCTGGAACCCGAACATCGAGTAGAAGACGTACACCGGGATCATCGGCTCGCCGTGCGTGGCGTACGAGGACCCGGACGCGGTGAACGCCGCCATCGAGCCTGCCTCGTTGATGCCCGCGTGGAGGATCTGCCCGTCGGTGGCCTCGCGGTAGGCGAGCATGAGGTCGGCGTCGACCGGGGTGTAGCGCTGCCCGTGCGGGTTGTAGATCTTGATCGTCGAGAAGAACGAGTCCATCCCGAACGTGCGGGCCTCGTCCGGGATGATCGGCACGATCCGGTTGCCGAACTCCTTGTCCCGCATGAGGTCCTTGAGGAGCCGGACGAACGCCATCGTCGTGGCGACCTCCTGCTTGCCCGACCCCTTCTTGACCTGCTCGTACGCCGAGTCGCCGGGAAGGTGGAGGGGCACGTGGCGGGAGCGGCGCTCGGGCAGCCCGCCGCCGAGCTTCGAGCGGCGCTCGAGGGCGTACCGGATGACGTCGTCGTCGGCGCCCGGGTGGAAGTAGGGCGCGTCGTACGGGTCCTTCTCGAGCTGCTCGTCGGTGACCGGGATGTCGAGCGAGTCCCGCAGGCCCTTGAGGTCGTCGAGGCTCAGCTTCTTCATCTGGTGGGTGGCGTTGCGGCCCGCGAAGGACGTGCCGAGGCCGTAGCCCTTGATGGTCTTGGCGAGGACGACCGTGGGCTGGCCGGTGTGGCCGAGCGCCGCCTTGTACGCCGCGTAGACCTTCCGGTAGTCGTGCCCGCCGCGCTTGAGCTTCCACCAGATGTCGTCGTCGGACCAGTCCGCGACGAGCTTGCGGGTGCGCGGGTCGCGGTCGAAGAAGTGCTCGCGGACGTAGGCGCCGTCGTTGGCCCGGAAGGTCTGGTAGTCGCCGTCCGAGGTGGAGTTCATGAGGTGGACGAGCGCGCCGTTGCCGTCCGCCGCGAGCAGCGGGTCCCAGCCGCGACCCCAGACGACCTTGATGACGTTCCAGCCGGCACCCCGGAAGAACGCCTCGAGCTCCTGGATGATCTTGCCGTTGCCGCGCACCGGTCCGTCGAGCCGCTGCAGGTTGCAGTTGACGACGAACGTGAGGTTGTCGAGCTCCTCCTGCGCCGCGAGCTGCAGCAGGCCGCGGGACTCCGGCTCGTCCATCTCGCCGTCGCCGAGGAACGCCCAGGTGTGCTGCCGCGAGGTGTCCTTGATGCCGCGGTTGTGCAGGTACTTGTCGAACTGGGCCTGGTAGATGGCGTTCATCGGGCCGATGCCCATCGACACCGTGGGGAACTCCCAGAAGTCCGGCATGAGCCGCGGGTGCGGGTAGCTGGGCAGCGCGAGCGGCGAGCCGTCGACGACGTGCGACTTCTCCTGGCGGAAGCCGTCGAGCCGCTCGGCGCTGATCCGGCCCTCGAGGAAGGCCCGGGCGTACATCCCGGGGGAGGCGTGCCCCTGGAAGAAGACGTGGTCGCCGCCGCCCTCGTGGTCCTTGCCGCGGAAGAAGTGGTTCATCCCGACCTCGTAGAGCGTCGCCGCGGACGCGTACGTCGAGATGTGGCCGCCGACGGAGACGCCCGGTCGCTGCGCGCGGTGCACGACCATGGCTGCGTTCCAGCGCAGGTACGCGCGGAAGCGTCGCTCGACGTCCTCGTCGCCGGGGAACCACGGCTCCTGCTCGGGGCTGATCGTGTTGACGTAGTCGGTGGTCGTCAGCGAGGGCACCCCGACCTGCATCGCGCGAGCGCGCTCGAGGAGGCGGAGCATGAGGTAGCGGGCGCGCATCCGGCCCGGTCCGTCGATGACGGAGTCGAGGCTCGCGAGCCATTCCGCTGTCTCACCAGGGTCGATGTCCGGCAGGTGCGTCGGGATGCCGTTGAGGATGGGTCCGACGTCTTCGTGGAGAGCCACGCGCTCGTCCTTTCCGCGCTCGCGAACCGTGCCCCGGTCGGGGGCCGTTCCTCCCATCTTTCACCCTGACGCGGCCTCCGTCACAACCCGGGTCCCCCTACTGGACGGTACGTCGAGGGCGGTCAGGCGCGGACGCGGTCGGTGCGGCTGTAGAGGGAGAAGCGTGGGCCGCGGGCGAACGCCGCGAGGGTGATGCCGCTCTCGGCCGCGAGCTCGACGGCGAGGGACGTCGGTGCCCCGACGGCCACGACCACCGGGACACCTGCCACGGCCGCCTTCTGGACGATCTCGAAGCTGGCCCGGGCGCTGACGACGAGCACGGTCCCGGCGAACGGCAGGTCGCGCTCTCGGGCGAGGGCGCCGACGACCTTGTCGACCGCGTTGTGCCGGCCGACGTCCTCGCGCACGGCGAGGACCGTGCCGTCGGGGGTGGTGACGCCGGCGGCGTGCACGCCACCGGTGCGGTCGAAGACGGGCTGACGCTCGCGCAGCGCGTCCGGCAGGGACGCCAGCACCTCCGGGGTGACCGTGACCGGGTCGGCCGCGACGTCGACCCGGCTCACGGTGCGCACGGCGTCCACCGAGGCAGCACCGCACACCCCGCAGGCGCTCGTCATGGCCTCGGTGCGGTCACGGGCGGGACGCAGCAGCGAGACGCCCGGGGCGAGCGCGGCCTCGACGACGTTGAAGGTGGGCGAGCCGTCCGGCCCGAGGTCGGTGCAGTGCATCATCGTCGCCACGGCGTCAGCGCCGGCGACCATGCCCTCGGTGACCAGGTGGCCCAGGGTGAGGTCGAAGTCGTCGCCCGGGGTCCGCATCGTCGTCGTGACGACGGCTCCGTCGACGCGCACCTCGAGGGGCTCCTCGACGGCGACCGTGTCCGGGCGCCCCACGGTCGCCGCGCGCCCGAGGTCGACCCGGGTGCGCGGGACGCGCGTGGTGACCCGACCCATGACGGCATCCAAACACACCCCGGCCCCGGCCCGGTGTCCCGGCGACGTCCTCGGGCACACTGTGGCCATGACGGACACGCTCACGGGGTCGCCCGGTCCGACGGGGGACGACTCCGACCACGTGACCCTGCGCGGTGGGGACCTCGGCTGGCGGCCGGTCTCCTCCGCCCTCGCCACGGTGCGGCTCATCGTCCTCGGGTGCGTGCTCGTCGCCCCGCTCGTGGTGTCGGTCGTCGTCGCGGTCCTGGTCACCCCGTGGGTGTGGCTCGGGACGCTCGCCGTGCTGCTCGTCGCCGCGTGGGGGGTCTGGATCGTCCGGAGGCAGGTCAGCGCGATCTCCTGGGTCGAGCTCGACGAGGAGATCGTCATCCGCCGGGGCCGGCTGTTCCGGACCCTCGTCAGCGTCCCGTACGGACGGCTGCAGTACGTCGACATCCAGTCCGGTCCGCTGATGCGGGCCTTCGGCATCGCGTCCTGCGAGCTGCACACGGCCTCGCCCGAGAGCGGTGGCGCGCTGCCGGGCCTACCGACCGCCGAGGCCGAGGAGCTGCGGGCGCGGCTCGCCCGTCGCGGCGAGGCCCAGCGGGCCGGGCTGTGAGCACCGCCGAGCCTCCGCCCGAACCGCCCGAGGACCGGACCGGCGACGAGGGCTGGCAGCGGCTGCACCCGCTGTCGCCGATGCTCCGCGGGGGGCTCTTCCTCGTCGCCGTGGTCGGCTACCTCGTCAGCGGTGTCGTGGACCGCACGCTGCGCTCGGTCGACGACTCGCTCGGGGTCCCGGGTGCACCGGACACGACGGAGGGGCTGGAGTTCCTGGCCCGCATGCCGCTGGTCGGCGCCTCGGTGCTCGTCGTCGTGCTGGCCCTCATCGGCGTCGGTAGCTGGGTGTCGTGGCGGTTCGCGCGCTTCCGGGTCGCGGACGGACAGGTCGAGCTGCGCTCGGGGGTGCTCTTCCGACAGCACCGGCAGGTGCCCCTCGAGCGCATCCAGGCGGTCGAGACCACCCGCCCGCTGCTCGCGCGGCTCACGGGGCTCTCGCAGGTCGTCGTCCAGTCGGCCGGGGGGTCGGACTCCCATCTCGCCCTCGCCTACCTGCACCAGGCTCGCGCGGAGGAGGTGCGGGCCCACCTCCTCGAGCTGGCCGGACAGGCCGACGAGACGGTCGCGGGGGCCGTGGTCGGGCCCGGAGACGGGCCCGTGGGGGTCACGACCCACCGCGCGGCCACCGAGGAGGAGCCGGTCGTCACGGTGCCGAACGGGCGGCTGTTCGTCGCGACCATCCTCCACGGGTCGAGTCTGGCCCTCGCGCTCATCGCCGCTCTCGCGCTCGGCTCCGCCGGTGCGCTCGAGCTCGGGGTCGTCGTGCTCGGCGCCGCCCCCGCCCTCGTCCCGGTGGTCTTCGGCCTCGGGGTCGTGCGGGTCAAGGAGCTTCTCGTCCACGGCAACTTCGCGCTGAGCCGGACGGGGACCGCCCTGCGCATCCGGCACGGCCTCACCGAGCTGCGGGCCGCGAGCGTGCCGTTGCACCGCGTGCAGGCCGTCGAGGCCGTCCAGCCGCTGTGGTGGCGGCCGTTCGGGTGGTGGCGGCTACGGGTCAACGTCGCCGGTGTCCACGGCAGCGACGGTGACGACGGCGAGACCACCCTGCTGCCGGTGGGCACGCTGGAGGAGACGCTCGCGGTCCTCGCGATCCTCGGTGCCCGGTCGGACGACCCGCTCGTCGCCACGGCACTGCACGGCTCGGGCCCGGACGGCGGCTGGGTGGGCCCGCCGCGTGCCGCGCGCTGGTTCGACCCGTTGTCCTGGCGGCGGATCGGCTACGCGCTCTCCGACGCCACCGTGCACCTGCGCTCGGGGAGGCTCGGACGCCGCGTCGCCATCGTGCCGTACGCGCGGGTGCAGTCGACGACCCTCGGCCAGGGCCCGATCGAGGCCCGGCTCGGCCTCGCGAGCGCGAAGCTCGTCTCGACGCCCGGCCCGGTGTCCGCGGGGGTGCGGCACCTGACCGTCCCGGACGCCGAACGGTTCCTCGACGTCGTCGGCGAGCGCACCCGCGTGGCGCGGCGTCGCACCGGCACCGCGACGTCCGGGGACACGCCGCTCGCGGTCGCACCTCTTGCACCGGACGCGCCGCGGTTGGTGGACTAGGCCGCGCAGGGTCGTCAGAGATGAGAGGTTGACAGCGTGAACACCCCCGCCCCTCCGCCGGTTGATCCCGGCTCCGCCGGTTCCGGTGCCGTCGAGCGGCTCGGCTTCGCCCGGGAGCTCGTCGTCCAGGAGTTCGGCTACGACACCGACGTGGACGACGCGTTCCGGCTCGCGGTGGAGGGTGCCTGCGGCGCCGAGATGGAGGACGACGAGTACACCGGCGTCGCCGACGCCGTCCTCCTGTGGTTCCGGCCCGAGGACGGCGACCTCGGGGACGCGCTCGTCGACATGGTGGGTGTCCTCGACGACGGTGGCTTCGTCGTCCTGCTCACCCCGCGGGGCGAGGACGAGGTCGACCCCAGCGACATCGACGAGGCGGCGGTCGTCACCGGTCTGCACCTGGCCGGGACGTTCAACGCCGCGGACGACTGGCGGGCCCACAAGCTGGTCGCGCCCAAGTCGGCCCGCCGCTGACCGTCGGCCCCGGGCGGCGGGCGTCGGGGTTCGACGTCCGGCGCGATCGTGTCGGCCCGGACTGGCAGGATGAGCCCCATGACCCGCACGAGCCCGCTGGAGCCCGGCGACCTCGCTCCGGACTTCACGCTCCGCGACCAGAACGGCGCCGACGTCACGCTCTCTGAGCTCACCGCCGAGAAGAACGTCGTCGTCGTGTTCTACCCGTGGGCCTTCTCGGGCATCTGCACCGGGGAGCTCGACGAGATCCGCGACCACCTCGAGAACTTCGTCGGCGACGACCTCCAGGTCGTGTGCGTCTCGTGCGACCCGATGTTCAGTGTCCGTGCCTGGGCCGACATCCAGGGGTACTTCTTCCCGCTGCTGTCCGACGCCTGGCCGCACGGTGCGGTGGCCTCGGCGTACGGCGTCCTGGACGAGCGCACCGGCGCCGCCCTGCGCGGCACCTTCCTCGTCGGACGGGACCGCACGGTGCGCTGGACGCTCGTCAACGGCGTGGGGGAGGCCCGGGACTTCTCGGGCCTGACGGCCGAGGTCGAGTCGCTGTCGGTCTGAGCACGCGGGACGGCGACCTGCCAGAATGCTCGCGGCTCCCCGGCCGCCGTGGCAGGGTGAGCCCTTCGGGGCCTGTAGCTCAGCTGGTAGAGCGCCGCGTTTACACCGCGTCGGTCGTCGGTTCGATCCCGGCCGGGCCCACATGAGCGACGAGGCACCCACCCTGCGCGAGGTGCTCGACGTCGTCGAGCACCTGTACCCGCCCGAGCACGCGCAGTCCTGGGACCGCGTGGGGCTCGTCACGGGCGACCCGGACCAGCCGGTGCGCCGGGTGCACCTCGCCGTGGACCCGACCCTCGCGGTCGTCGAGGAGGCACGCGACCTCGGGGCCGACCTCCTGCTGACCCACCACCCCCTGCTGCTGCGGGGCGTGCACTCGGTGGCCACGACCTCGGCCAAGGGTGCGACGGTCACCGGTCTCGTCGTCGGGGACGTCGCGCTGTACGTCGCCCACACGAACGCCGACGTCGCGGACGAGGGAGTGTGCGAGGCGCTCGCGGACGCCTGCGGGCTCGGACACACCGAACCGCTGCTCGTCGTCGAGGGCCGGCCGCTCGGCAGGGTCGGTGAGCTCGACGCCACGACGACACTGCGTGACTTCGTCGAGGCGCTGGTCGTCCACCTGCCGCCGACGGCGGGTGGGGTGCGGGTCGCCGGCCCGCCGGACGCCCCGGTCCGGAGCGTCGCCGTGCTCGGGGGCTCGGGAGACGACCTCTTCGACGCGGTGCGGGCGTGCGGCGCCGACGTGTACGTCACGGCCGACCTGCGTCATCACCCGGCGCTGGAGGCACGGGAGGAGGCCCGCGACGGGACCCCGTACCTCGTCGACGCCGGGCACTGGGCGAGCGAGCACGTGTGGCTCGCCCGGGCCGAGGGGGCGCTGCGTGCCGGCCTCGGGGAGGCCGCCACTAGGGTGGAGACCCACATCAGCACAGTGCGCACCGACCCCTGGACGTTCGTCGTCGGTGCCGACGAGGGAGGTACCCCGTGAGAGCCGAGTCCGCCCGCCAGCAGCGGCTGCTCGACCTCCAGGCCATCGACACCCGGCTCGACCAGATCGCCCACGCGCGGCGCACCCTGCCGCAGCTGGCCGAGCTCGCCGACCTCGAGGGCAAGGCCCGCCTCCTCGACGACCAGCTCGTGCGGTCGCGCACCGAGCTCGGTGACGTCCAGCGTGAGGTCGCGAAGGCGGAGTCGGACGTCCAGCTCGTCCGTGACCGCGCAGAGCGGGACCAGAAGCGGCTCGACTCGGGGGTGGGCACGGCCAAGGACCTCCAGGCGCTGCAGCACGAGCTCGAGTCGCTCGGCCGCCGCCAGTCCGAGCTCGAGGACGTCGAGCTCGAGGTCATGGAGCGTGCCGAGGCGGCCGAGCACGACGTCGCCGAGCTCGAGCGCGGGCGCGCCGAGCTCGCCGAACGGATCACCGGGCTCGAGTCCGCGCGGGACGAGGCGCTCGCCACCCTGGACACCGAGGCCACGGAGGTCGCCGCGCCCCGCCCCACCGTCGTCGGCGAGGTGGGGGAGGACCTCGTCACCCTGTACGAGAAGATCCGGGCCGGCTCGGGCGGTACCGGGGCGGCCGCGCTGAGCCAGCGCCGCTGCGGTGGGTGCCGGCTGGAGCTCAACCCCGTCGACATCTCCCGCATCCGGAGCGCCGACGAGGACGAGGTCGTCCGCTGCGAGGAGTGCAGCCGCATCCTCGTGCGCACCCCCGAGTCCGGGCTGTGAGCCGGCGCCTCACGGTCGAGGCCGACGGCGGCTCGCGCGGCAACCCGGGGGTGGCCGGCTACGGCGCGCTCGTCCGGGACGGCGCCACCGGCGCGCTGCTCGCCGAGCGGGCCGAGCCGCTCGGGAAGGCGTCGAACAACGTCGCGGAGTACCGCGGGCTCATCGCCGGCCTCGAGGCGGCGTACGCCATCGAGCCGGGGGCCGACGTCGTCGTGCGGATGGACTCCAAGCTCGTCGTCGAGCAGATGTCCGGCACCTGGAAGATCAAGCACGAGGACATGAAGCGCCTCGCGCTGCGGGCTCGCGACGTCGCGGCGGCCATCCGCACCGCCGGGGGGTCGGTGCGCTACGAGTGGATCCCGCGGGCCGAGAACTCCGACGCAGACGCGCTCTCCAACGACGGCATGGACGGTCTGACGGTCGACCGCCGGCACGACGACGTCGGCTCCGAGGCGGAGGACGGGGAGGCCGCCGCGTGCGACCCGGCCACGGTGCGGAGCGGGACGCCGGTGCGGGTGGTCCTCGTCGCCGAGGCCACGGGCGCGGCGTCGAGGACGGCTGCGCAGGCCGTCGAACGGCTGCTCGGCGGTGCGCCCCGCCGGCTGCTCACGGCGCCGGGGGAGGCGTCCGTCGAGACCGCGGCCGAGGTCGGGGACGCGCTCGGTGTGGACCCCGTCGTCGACGCCGGCTGGGACGTGGGGGTGGATCCGGCGGACGCCTGGGGACGGGTCGTCGGGCGAGGAGGGACCACGGTCGTCGTGTGCCCGCCCGACACGGTCCGCGCGGTGCTCGGCCACGTGCTCGGGATGCCCGCAGGGCGCTCCGGACGCCTCGCGGTCGCGCCGGGCTCGCTCGCCGGCGTCGAGGTGTGGGCGGGCGACGACGTGTCCGTGGCCTTCACCAACCGCACCTGACCGGAGGCAGGGCGGGCCAGGAGACCGACGCGGGCCACCGTGTCCGATGAGACATCGGGACAGGGCCGTGCCGACGTGTCTACCCTCGTCGGCATGGCCTACGCAGGAGACGTCACCCCGCCCGAGGCGTACACGGCGGTCACCGGTCCGGACGACGCGGTGCTCGTCGACGTGCGCACCTCCGCCGAGTGGTCCTTCGTCGGCGTGCCGGAGCTCGGCTCCTCGGGGCGCCGGCCGCTGTTCGTCGAGTGGAACCGCTTCCCCGGGGGCGCGGTCAACGACGGCTTCGTCGACGAGCTCCGGGCCGCGGGCCTCGAGCCCGGCCGGCCGGTCTACTTCCTGTGCCGGTCCGGCGTGCGCTCGGTCGCCGCCGCCGAGGCGGCCACCGCGGCCGGCCTCGGCCCCGCGTACAACATCGTCGAGGGCTTCGAGGGGCCGGTCGACCCGGCCGGCCACCGCAGCGTGTCCGGCTGGAAGGTCGACGGGCTGCCCTGGCGGCAGCAGTGAGCGACGCCCCGGGCCCCGAGCACGCGCTCCGGCCGCGCACGCTCGCGGTCCGCGGCGGCCTCGAGCGCAGCGGCTTCGACGAGACCGCCGAGTCGCTCTACCTGACCTCCGGGTTCGTCTACGAGTCCGCAGCCCAGGCGGAGGCGGCCTTCAAGGACGAGGTCGAGCACTACATCTACAGCCGGTACGGCAACCCCACCGTCACGGTCTTCGAGGAGCGGATGCGCCTCATGGAGGGCGCCGAGGCCTGCTTCGCCACCGCTTCCGGGATGGCGGCGGTCTTCACGGCGATGGCCGCGCTGTGCGGCGCGGGTGACCGCGTCGTCGCCTCGCGGGCCCTGTTCGGCTCGTGCTTCGTCATCCTCGACGAGATCCTGCCGCGCTGGGGAGTCGAGACCGTGTTCGTGGACGGCGCCGACCTCGACCAGTGGCAGGACGCCCTCGCCACCCCGACCACCGCCGTGTTCTTCGAGACCCCGAGCAACCCGATGCAGGAGCTCGTCGACATCCGGGCCGTCTCCGACCTCGCCCACGCCGCCGGGGCCACCGTCGTCGTCGACAACGTCTTCGGCACCCCGGTCTTCAGCCACCCGCTCGCGCACGGCGCGGACGTCGTCGTGTACTCCGCGACCAAGCACATCGACGGTCAGGGCCGGGCTCTCGGTGGTGCCGTCCTCGGCCCGGCGGAGTACATCGACGGCCCCGTGAAGAACCTCATGCGGCACACCGGCCCGTCCCTCTCCCCGTTCAACGCGTGGGTCATGACCAAGGGTCTGGAGACCCTCGACCTCCGGGTCCGCGCGATGGCCGACTCCACCCTGCACATCGCGCAGAGGCTCGAGCAGTGGATGGCCGACGGCCGGGGCCTGACCCGGGTCGTCTACCCGCACCTGCCGAGCCACCCGCAGCACGACCTCGCACTGCGTCAGCTCGAAGGTGGCGCGGGTACCGTCGTCACCTTCGAGGTCGTGGGCGGCAAGGGCGCGGCCTTCGCGATGCTCGACGCGTTCCGGCTCGTCGACATCTCCAACAACCTCGGCGACGCGAAGTCCCTGACGACCCATCCGGCGACGACGACACATCGCCGGCTCACCCCGGAGGCCCGTGCTGCCGTCGGCATCACCGACGGCACGGTCCGGGTCTCGGTCGGCCTCGAGGACACCGAGGACCTCCTCGAGGACCTCGACCACGCCCTCGCGGCGGCCGAGGCGGCCACGCGCTGAGCGGTGAGGCCACCGCGCTGTTAGCGTCGCGCCATGCCCTCTCGCGACGTCGTCTCCGTCCAGCGCCTCATCCCCGCGGCCCCGGAGCCCATCTTCGACCTCCTCGTCGACCCCGCGGGCCATACCCGGATCGACGGCGGCGGATCGGTGCGCGGCGCGCGCAGCGGCGGCCGGCGCCTGACGCTCGGAGACCGGTTCGGGATGGACATGAAGATCGGGGCTCCCTACTCGACGAGCAACACGGTCATCGAGTACGAGGCGAACCGCCGGATCGCCTGGCAGACGCTGGCCGGGGGCGTCCTGAGCAGGTTCGTCGGCGGACGCATCTGGCGCTACGAGCTCGAGCCGGTCGACGGCGGCACGCTCGTCACCGAGTCCTGGGACATCTCGCAGGAGGCGGCGTTCAGCAAGCCGGCCGTGCGCCGGATGGAGGGGATGACGCGGCGCAACATGGCGTCGACGCTCGAGCGCATCGACGAGCTCGTCACGGGCGGCTGACGCCTGGGCCCCGCTCCGAGGTGGGGACCGGCCGGACGACGGCCTGGGCTCACCGTGAATCGGACGTGCGGGGGGCGGCCCTCATCCCTCGGTCAGTCGCCCTCGACCGCCGCCCGACGCTCCTCCGCGACGCCCGCCATCGCCCATCTCACGGCCTTGGTGCCCACGAGCCCCAGGGCGCCCGCCGTCCCGGCCACCGGCCCGGTGACGGGTAGCCGCAGCTGCCGACGTGCCCACGGCGGGAGCAGCGCCACACCGCCGGACGCGATGAGCCCGTACCCGGGCCGGGCGGTCCACGGCAGGGGAGGGTCGAGGAGCAGGAAGCGGGCGGCGTCCCGGGCCGCCGGTGTGGCCCGCAGCACGGGGCGGTAGGCGGTGAGCGCGTCGTCCAGCGCCGCGACGTCGGTGGGGACGTCCGCGGCCCCGAGCCGGCGGGCCACCACGGCCGCCTGGGCGACGTAGGTGTCGGCCTCACCGTCGGTGAGCGGTTCGGCGGCGTAACGCTGGAAGGCGCGCAGGAAGCTCCAGGCCTCCGCGACGTGCACCCAGCGCAGGAGGTCCGGGTCGGACGCCCGGTAGGGGACACCGTCGTCGTCCCGACCGCGGACCCGGTCGTGGACGTCCCGGACGCGTTCGATCGCCTCTTCGGCGTCCGGCACGGTGCCGAACGTCGTCGTCGCGAGGAACCGTGACGTCCGCTGCAGCCTGCCCCACGGGTCGCCCCGGTATCCGCTGTGCCCCGCCACGCCTGCCATCGCCGAAGGGTGGAGGGACTGCAGGAGCAGGGCGGCGACACCGCCGGGGAACATGGATGCCTCCGCGTGCACCCGCCAGACGGGGTCGTCGGGCCGGAACCAGCGCTCCCCACGGCGGCCCCAGATGACCGCGGCGCGCTCCGGGGCGTCCTCGCCCGCCACCCGGGCGCGCAGGGCGTGGCCCAACCGGCGCTGCGCCGCCCGGCCGATGCCGTCGATGACCGTCATGTGCCTCCGTCCGCCGTGGGGTCCACCACGTCCAACGGACGATGGACCCGTCGCGCTTCCGGGTGTCGAAGGTTGGGTCAGGGCGCCCGGACGTCGAGCACCCAGGGCGTGCCGGCACGGTCGGGTTCGTGCAACGTGGTGGCGAACGCTCCGGACACGACGTCCGCGACCGCGGGCACCGACCGTGCCGCCACCCCGGCCTCGCACAGATGCCGTGCGACGAGACCGCGGGTGTGCTTCGCCATGTGGCTCGCTCCGGGGACGCGGACCTGCACCCACCGCTCCGTGAGCGTGCCGCGGGGACGCCACGCGGCGACGTAGGCCGCGGACCGGCAGTCGACGAGCACGCCGCGTCCGGCGGCCTCGGTGAGCGGGGCGTCGAGGGCCTCCCGCCAGGCGGTCGCCAACGGTCCCACTCCCGGCAGGGTGACGCCCATCGCGAGCCGGTAGGCGGTGATCCGGTCGGTGGGCCGGACCGCCCCGTGCAGGGCGGAGACGACGACGAGCCACCGGTTGGCCCGCCGGCGTGCCGAGGCGTCGAGCCCGGGGAGGTCGAGCGCGTCGTAGAGGACTCCGGTGTACACCTGCGCCGCCGGCGTGGCGGGCAGGGTCGCGAGCTCGACATTGCGGCCGACCTCGTCCAGCACACCCTCGGACACGCCGAGCACTGCGGCGGCGTCGGGCGTGGCACTCACCTCCGCGAGCGCTGCCGCCACCCGTGCCCGCAGCGGTGCGAGGGTGGGGAAGGACCAGGTCGCAGGGTCGGCCGGGTGGCCGCGGCGACGGTTCCACTTGGACTCCGACGGCGGGAGGAGGACGAGCACAGGGGCAGCGTACGGAGGTTAGGTTGGGGAACATGCCGCACCCCATCGTCGTGCTCCGGCCCACCGACGTGGACACGCCCCGCGACGTCGAGGCGGCCCTGCTCGCCCGGTTCGCCTCGGTCCGTGCCGAGCTCGGCATCGACGGCCCCTACCCTGCGGACGCGCTCGCCGAGGCCGAACGGGTGCTGGCCGACGGCCCGGACCTCCCGGATCGGGACGGTACCGACGTCCCGTACGTCACGCTCGACCCGCCCGGCTCGATGGACCTCGACCAGGCACTGCACATCGAACGCTCCGGCGACGGCTATCGGGTCCGCTACGCCATCGCCGACGTGCCTGCCTTCGTCCGGCTGGGTGGGGCGCTGGACCACGCGACCCGCGAGCGCGGCCAGACCGTGTACTGCCCGGACACCCGGGTGCCGCTGCACCCGCCCGTGCTGTCGGAGGACGCCGCGAGCCTGCTGCCCGGCCGGGTCCGGCCGGCGTTCGTCTGGGACCTCCGGCTCGACGCCGAGGGCGTGCTGGGGACGGCCGAGGTCCACCGGGCCCTCGTGCGCAGCACGGCGCGGCTCGACTACGACGGCGTGCAGCGTGACGTCGACGCCGGCACGGCGGACGAGCAGATGCTGCTGCTCCGCAAGGTCGGCGAGCTCCGGATCGCCCGCGAGCGGGCCCGCGGCGGGGCCAGCCTGCCGATGCCCGAGCAGGAGGTCACCCCCCGTCCGGAGGGCGGGTTCACCCTCGAGTTCCGGCCACCCGTCGCGGCCGAGGAGTGGAACGCCCAGATCTCCCTGCTCACCGGTATGGCCGCGGCGCGGATGATGCTCGACGCCCGGGTCGGAGTGCTGCGCACCATGCCGGCGCCCACCGACGAGGCGGTCGCCCGGTTCCGGCGCGCCGCACGGGGACTGGGCGTCGAGTGGCCCGAGGGCCAGCCGTACGGCGACCTCGTCCGCGGGCTCGACCGCACCGACCCCTGCCACCTCGCCCTCATCCACGAGGCCACCTCGCTGTTCCGCGGGGCGTCGTACACCGCGCTCGACGGCACCGTTCCGGAGCAGACGGAGCACGCGGCCGTCGCGGCACCCTACGCGCACGTCACCGCACCGCTCCGACGGCTCGTCGACCGCTTCGGCCTCGTCGTGTGCGAGGCGCTGTGCCGTGGCGCCGAGGTGCCGGCCGAGGTGCGGGCCGCGCTCCCGGAGGTCCCGGACCTCATGCGGAGCACCGACCGCACGGCGCGCACCGCCGAGCGGGCCTGCGCGGACGCCACCGAGGCGGCCGTCCTCAGCAGCCGGACGGGGGACTCCCTCGACGCCGTCGTCGTCGACCACACCGAGAAGGGCATGGAGGTCCAGCTGGTCGACCTGCCGGTGCTCGCGAACGCGGTGGGCGACCGCGGGAAGCTCGGCGACACCGTCGCCGTCCGGGTCGAGACCGCCGACGTCGCGACGGGGACCGTCCTGCTCCGGCGCGGGTGACCCCTAGACTGTCCCGCGGACGAGTCGGGCGGACGGTCGCGTCGGTGGGTCTCCCACCGCCGAGGAAGGTCCGGGCTCCGAAGGGCAGGATGGTGGCCAACAGCCACCCGGGGCGACCCGCGGGACAGTGCCACAGAGAACAGACCGCCCGCGCCGTGAGGTGCGGGTAAGGGTGAAACGGTGGTGTAAGAGACCACCAGCGGCCTGGGTGACCAGGCCGGCTCGGTAAACCCCATCCGGAGCAAGCCCAGACAGCGTGCGTTGGAGGGCTGCCCGCCCGAGCACGCGGGTAGGGTGCTGGAGGTGGTCGGCAACGGCCACCCGAGATGGATGACCGTCACCGCT
>NZ_JAFDVE010000022.1 GCF_016888005.1 Phycicoccus sp. CSK15P-2
ACCGGGGCCTCCTACGACTGTGGATAGGCCGAGCAGGCGCCTCCTGCTCGGTAACCCACGAACACTCGTGAGCGAGGCCCCGGCCCGCAACCCCCTCACCGCGAGGGCGTCACGTCATACCGTCTGACTGTGCGGGTCGGCGGCGCAGCCTGATCGTGCCGGGCCGCTCCGGCTCGACCGTCGACGGCCGCGTTTCACGCCCCGGCTACGGGCGGGTAGGGTCGAAAGGACGTCCGAGCCACCACGAACCCCCGAGGATCGCGACATGACCGACGGAGCCACCCTCCACGCTGCGGGAACGCAGCTCGACCTCTCCCTCGTCCCCGCCACGGAGGGGAACAGCGGCTACGACATCTCCGCGCTCCTCAAGGAGACCGGGAACGTCACCCTCGACGCGGGCTTCACGAACACCGCGAGCTGCACGAGCGCCATCACGTACATCGACGGCGACGCCGGCATCCTGCGTTACCGCGGCTACCCGATCGAGCAGCTCGCGAAGAGCTCGACCTTCCTCGAGACCTCGTACCTGCTGATCTACGGCACGCTGCCCACCACCGCGCAGCTCGAGGACTTCGAGGACCGGGTGCGCGACCACACGATGCTGCACGAGGACCTCAAGGGCTTCTTCCAGGGCTTCCCGCGCGACGCGCACCCGATGCCGGTGCTGTCGTCCGCCGTGTCGGCGCTGTCCACCTTCTACCAGGACAGCCTCGACCCGTTCGACCAGGAGCAGGTCGAGATCTCGACGATCCGCCTGCTCGCCAAGCTGCCGACGATCGCGGCGTACGCGTACAAGAAGTCGATCGGCCAGCCGTTCCTCTACCCGGACAACGACCTCTCGCTCGTCGAGAACTTCCTCCGGATGACGTTCGGGGTCCCGGCGACGCAGTACGAGGTCGACCCCGACATCGTCAAGGCCGTCGAGCTCCTTCTCATCCTGCACGCCGACCACGAGCAGAACTGCTCGACGTCCACCGTCCGGCTCGTCGGCTCCTCGCACGCCAACCTCTTCGCATCCGTCTCGGCCGGGATCAACGCGCTGTTCGGGCCGCTGCACGGCGGCGCCAACCAGGCGGTGCTCGAGATGCTCGAGCGGATCCAGAGCGCCGAGTACTCCACGGACGAGTTCATGAAGAAGGTGAAGAACAAGGAGGACGGCGTCCGGCTCATGGGCTTCGGGCACCGGGTCTACAAGAACTACGACCCGCGCGCGGCGATCATCAAGGACACCGCCCACTCCATCCTCGAGAAGGCCGGGGGTGGCGACGAGCTGCTCGAGATCGCCATGCGTCTCGAGGAGATCGCGCTGGCGGACGACTACTTCGTCGAGCGCAAGCTGTACCCCAACGTCGACTTCTACACGGGGCTCATCTACAAGTCGATGGGCTTCCCGACGCGGATGTTCACCGTGCTGTTCGCGCTCGGCCGGCTCCCCGGCTGGATCGCCCAGTGGCGCGAGATGATCGAGGACCCGACGACGAAGATCGGCCGGCCCCGCCAGGTGTACACCGGCGAGGGTGAGCGTGACTACGTGCCGCTCGACCAGCGCTGAGCGGCCACGCCCCTACTCGTCTGCGCGGCGCTCTTCGGGCGCGACGACCTGTCCCTGCCCTGGGCGTTCCGCGCGCCACGATCTGCACCTGCCCTGGGCGCCCGGGTTGGCGCCTGCCCGCGGCCTCCAGCGGACGGGGGAGGGGAGACCCCTCGGCAGAGCTAATACTGCGGGTGAAGGGTTCGCTTCCGGCGCGGTAGTGGTTCTGCCGACCCCCATGGCACGGGGTGCCTGGCCCCGCCTCCCTGCCCGGTGGTCTCACCTGGCCTGGTGACGACCCCTACTTCCTCGACCGCCTTCACGTCTCCTCGTCATCGGGCTTGTGGACAACGCCCGAGCCTCGTGCGCCGCCCCGGGCAGGATGGTTCCGGGCGTCGGGCGGGTGATGGTGCTCCGGACGCGCGGTGGACACCGGCGGCGGAGGCGCAGGACCAGGGGAGGCGAGCGTGGAGATGGGTGGGCACGTGACGAGCAGCGGGAGGGCGGAGCCCGACCGGTCGGTGGCCGAGCTGGTGGAGTTGCTGGAGCAGCGCGTACGCCTGGAGCGACGACACGCGTACCGGATGCACCATCCGGACGTCGACCTCGCCGGTGACCTCCCACTGCTGCTGCGCCTTGCCTCCGCGGCCCTCGACACCCAGCTCGACCGAGCCCTCGCTCGGGCCGGGTCGGAGCTGAACCTGCTCGAGCTCGAGGTGCTACGCCGGGTCCGGGCCCGCCCGTCGGGGGGCGGTGACCTCGCCGAGTACCTGGGTCGGAGCCCGCAACGCATGTCCGCCGTGCTCTCCGGGCTCGAGCAGGGCGGCCTCGTCGAGCGCGAGCCCGCATGGCACGACCAGCGGGTGAGGCAGGCCCGCCTCACGGACGCGGGCCTGGACGTCGCCGACGAGCTCGACGCCTGCCTGTCGTCCCGGCTCGACCTCGTGGTCGGCGACCTCGACCCGGTGGCCCGCCGGGCGCTCGCGCTCCTCCTGGCGCTCGTCCTCGTCGGGTGACCGCGCCTCAGGAGGTGGCGAGGTCGATGACCACGTGCCCGGGGTCGCCGGCACCGGAGTCGTCCGCGTCGAGCCGGGTGAACGTGAGCGAGGTGTCCGCCATCGACCGCTCCCACCGGTAGCGGTCGAGCGTGACGCGCACGGCACCGGTGTCGGTCGCCCGGGCCACGGCCCAGGAGGCGACCGCCCACGGCAGGTCGCCGTCGGAGCGGACGGTCACGGTCGCCCCGTCCACCTCCCCGGCGAGACCGAAGTCCTTCCGGAGCAATGCGGCGAGGTCCTCGGCGTCGCCCGGTGCCTCGGGGTCGCGCAGCGCGCAGCCGATGCCGGCGCTCGTCTGCCCGGACAGCACGGAGGCCGTCGCTCTCGCCTGCCCCTCGTGCTGGGCGTACGCCGACCCGGCGGCCGAGCGCTGCACCTCCTGCGCCGCCTCGGCGATGTCCATCTCGGTGTAGCCGTCGACCTCGACCAGCGCGTCGTAGAACGTGTTCGTCGAGTACTCGGGGTCGAGGATCTGCTCCGCGGTGCCCCAGCCCTGCGACGGACGCTGCTGGAAGAGCCCCAGCGAGTCACGGTCGCCGAACCGGACGTTGCGCACCTTCGACTCCTGCATCGCGGTGGCCAGGGCGATCGAGGCGGCTCGCGGCGGCAGCCCGCGCTTGACCGCGATCGCGGTGATCGCGGCCGCGTTGCTCGACTGGTCGGGGGCCCAGGTGTAGGTGGCACCGCCCGCGCTGACCTGGCACCGCTGGCTGGACAGCGTGTGCACGACCCGCTGGAACCCCTGGTAGCCGGCCACGCCGAGCACCCCGACGACGAGCACGCCGACGACCCCGGCGAGGACCCGCGCGGCACGGCCGCGTGGCTGCTCCTCGGCGAGGGTCAGGGCACCCCTCGACGTGCGGGGCATCGGCGAAGTCCCTCCGGTGGTCAGTCGTTGGCGTGCAGGACGGAGTTGAGGACGATGCCGTGGCCGTCCCGCGGCCGGGCCTCGACCGCGCCCGACACCGAGTTGCGGATGAACAGGAGGTTGCTCTGGCCGGACAGCTCGCGGGCCTTGGTGACCGTGCCGTCGGGCAGCGTGACCTTCGTCCCTGCCGTCAGGTACAGCCCGGCCTCGACGACGCAGTCGTCACCGAGGGCGATGCCGAGGCCGGCCTCCGCCCCGAGCAGGCAGCGCTCGCCGATGCGTACCCGCTCGGTACCGCCACCGGAGAGCGTCCCCATCGTCGAGGCCCCGCCGCCGACGTCCGAGCCGTCGCCCACGACGACGCCCTGGCTGATCCGCCCCTCGACCATCGACGAGCCGAGCGTGCCGGCGTTGAAGTTGACGAAGCCCTCGTGCATGACCGTCGTGCCGCTCGCGAGGTGCGCGCCGAGCCGCACGCGGTCCGCGTCGCCGATGCGGACTCCGCCCGGGACGACGTAGTCGACCATCCGGGGGAACTTGTCGACGCCGAGCACCTGGACCGGACCGCGGGCCATGAGTCGGGCGCGAGTCGTCTCGAAGCCCTCGACGGCGCACGGGCCCTGCGTGGTCCACACCACGTTCGGGAGGACGCCGAACAGGCCGTCGAGCGAGATCGAGTTCGGCTCGCAGAGGCGGTGCGAGAGCAGGTGCAGGCGCAGGTAGGCGTCGGCGGTGTCGACCGGTGCCGCGTCGAGGTCGACCGTCACGAGCCGGATCTCGCGCTGCACGCCACGCGCGTCGTCCGGGCCGACCAGCGCCTCGAGCCCTGCGGGCGCGTCGAGCTCTCCGGCGCCCCCCGGCTCACCGAGGGCGGGGGAGGGGTACCAGGCGTCGAGGACCGTGCCGGTCCCGGTGGTCGTGAGGAGCCCGTGGCCCCAGGCGGTGCGCGTCATGCCGTCCAGGGTACGGGGGCGGCGCGGGCACCCCACAGCGCGTCCGGCCCGCTCACTAGGGTGGACGGCATGCCACCCGGAGCCCCGTCCCTCGACCTCTCCGCCGACGTCACGAGCCTCACGGCGGCGGTCTGCGACATCGAGTCGGTGAGCCTCGACGAGGCCGCTCTCGCGGATGCCGTCGAGGCCGCGGTCCGCGCGACGGGCCGGCTCGAGGTCACCCGGATCGGCAACACCGTCGTCGCCCGGACCGCCCTCGGCCGCGACGAGCGCGTCGTGCTCGCCGGGCACCTCGACACGGTGCCCTTGACCACCGACCCCGAGAACCTCCCGACCCGGCGGGTCGACGGCGCCGGCGGCGAGGTGCTCTGGGGCCGCGGCACGGTCGACATGAAGGGCGGCGTCGCCGTCATGCTGCGCGTCCTGCACGAGGTGCCCGAGCCCACCCGCGACATCACGTACGTCTTCTACGAGGCCGAGGAGATCGACAGCCGGTTCAACGGCCTGCTCCACGTCCAGCAGGAGGCCCCGCACCTCGTCGAGGACGCCGACTTCGCCGTCCTGCTCGAGCCCACCGACGCGCGGGTGGAGGGCGGCTGCAAGGGCACCCTGCGGGCCCTGGTCTCCACCAAGGGCATCGCGGCCCACTCCGCGCGGCCGTGGAAGGGGCACAACGCCATCCACGACGCCGCCGAGATCCTCGCGCGCCTCGTCGCCTACGAGCCGGAGACCGTCGAGGTCGACGGCCTCGAGTACCGCGAGGCCCTCAACGCCGTCGGCGTCGAGGGCGGGGTCGCCGGCAACGTCATCCCCGACCGCTGCGTCGTCACGGTCAACTACCGGTACGCGCCCTCCCTCTCCGAGGCCGAGGCCGATGCCCACGTCCGCCAGGTGTTCTCCGGCTTCGAGGTCGAGGTCGTCGACAACGCCGGTGGCGCCCGCCCGGGGCTCGACCTCCCCGCGGCCCGCGCCTTCGTCGAGGCGCTCGGCCTGCCCGCCCGGGCCAAGCAGGGATGGACCGACGTCGCGCGCTTCTCGGCGATGGGCGTGCCCGCGGTGAACTTCGGGCCGGGCGACCCCAACCTCGCGCACATGGACGACGAACAGTGTCCCGTCGCCCAGTACGAGGAGTGCGAGGCCGCGCTGCTCCGCTGGCTGTGCTGACGCGCGGAGGCAGCGGCACCCGGGGCCACTCGTGGACCGGCCTAGAGTGACGGACATGACGCCCTCGCAGGACCGCGACTACTACCAGGGGCCGGTCGTCATGCGCCGGTCCAAGGTGCCGGGGTCGACCACGGACCAGCGGCTCCTCGACACGCGGGGGTCCGCCGACTGGCTGCACACCGACCCGTGGCGTGTCATGCGCATCCAGTCCGAGTTCGTCAACGGCTTCGGTGCGCTCGCCGAGCTCGGGCCGGCGGTCAGCGTGTTCGGCTCGGCCCGCACCCGCCCGGACGCCCCGGAGTACGCGCTCGGCGAGCGGGTGGGGAGGGCGCTCGTGGAAGCCGGCTACGCCGTCATCACCGGCGGCGGCCCAGGTGCGATGGAGGCCGCGAACAAGGGCGCCCTCGAGGCCGGCGGCACCTCCGTCGGCCTGGGCATCGAGCTCCCCTTCGAGGCCGGCCTCAACGAGCACGTCGACCTCGGCGTCAACTTCCGCTACTTCTTCGCGCGCAAGACGATGTTCGTCAAGTACGCCAGTGGCTTCGTCGTCCTCCCGGGCGGCTTCGGCACCCTCGACGAGCTCTTCGAGGCGGTGACCCTCGTCCAGACCCAGAAGGTGACGAGCTTCCCGATCGTGCTCCTCGGGTCCGCGTTCTGGGGTGGCCTCGTCGACTGGCTACAGGGGACCGCGGCCGTACAGGGGACGGTGGGGGCGAAGGACCTCGCCCTGCTCACCGTCACCGACGACGTCGACGAGGCCGTGGGTGTCGTCGTCGACGCCGACCGGGTGGCGGGGCGGGGAGGTCCGGGCGGCCCGGTGCGGCCGGAGTAGCCGCAGGTCGCGGCCGTAGGATCGGCGCGTGGTCCCGATCGTCCTCCTGCTCCTCACCGGGGTGGCCCTCGTCGCCGCGACCCTCGCGGTGGCGTCCGGACGGCTGCGGGTCGACGGGCTGGCGGAGGCCACCACGTCGACCCCGGACCACGGCCTGGGGACCGAGCCGGAGGCCTCCGACGTCGACTCCGTGCACTTCGACACCGCGCCCCGGGGCTACCGTCCGGAGGACGTCGACGCCCGGCTCGACGCGCTGCGCGACGAGCTCGCCGACCGCGAGCGTGAGCTCGCCCGGCTTCGGGACCAGGAGGCCTGATGGCCTTCACGGTGCACCGCAGCACCTCCCTCCCGGCGCCGCAGACCTGGGCGGTCGTCACCGACCTGCCCGAGCACACCCGTCACGTGCCGCTCACCGACGTCGAGGTCGCCGGCGACCTCGCGCTCGGGACGGAGGTCCGAGCCGTGACCCGCGTCGGCCCCCTGGCGGGCGCGGACCGGATGCTCGTCACGGCCCTCGAGCCCGGCCGTCGGCTCCGCCTGGTCAAGACCGGCTGGTTCCTGCGCGGCTGGGCCGACATCACGGTCGAGGACTCCCCCGAGGGCAGCCGGGTCGAGTGGACCGAGGAGCTGTGGCTCCCGGGGCTGCGCCGCGTGACCCGTCCGCTCGGGGACCGCCTCGGCCCCGTGCTCTTCGGACGCGTCGTCGACGGCCTCGTGAGCGGGGCCGAGCGGGCCGCGCCGGGCCGGGGGAGTGCCCGATGACCTGGTCGCTGCTCGCCGCGGCGGCCGCGCTGCTCGCGCTGGCGGCCGTCGCCGGATGGCTCGCGCTGCGTCCCGGCGGCGCCCGGGCCGCGGCCGTGGGGAGCGCCGACTCGTTCCGGACGGCGGTCCGCGGGTACCGGATGGACCAGGTCGACGAGGTCGTCGAGCGGCTGCGCACCCGGATCGCGTCGCACGACGTCGAGATCGCGCGGCTGCGCGGCGAGGAGCCCGCTGCGTCGGCCGTGGCCCTCGCCGAACCGCAGGCGCCGGCACCTCCGACCGAGGGCCCGGTGGACGCGGGGGACGACCCGCCCCCTCGAGACCGGCCGGCAGCCGGGACGGATCCGACTGCCGGCGACCCCGCGCCGTGGCGTGCCGGTGACTGGCTCGCCCCGCTCGCGTACCTCGTCGCCGCCGCCTACGTGACGCGCCACCTGCTCGCCGGCATCCGTACCGGCTACCTGTCCCAGGGCGTCCAGGACCAGCAGGCCTTCGAGTGGTACTTCGGCGCCACGGCGCACAACCTCGTCACCTTCTCCAACCCCCTCATCAGCGACCTCCAGAACTTCCCGGACGGCGTCAACCTCATGGCGAACGCCGCCGTCCTGGGGCTCGGGGTGCCGCTCGCCCCGGTGACCCTCCTCGCCGGGCCGGAGGTCACGTTCGTCCTCGTCGAGCTCCTCGGTCTGGCCCTCACGGCGTCGGCCTGGTACGTGCTCTTCCGGCGCCGGCTCGCCGTCCACCCGGCCCTCGCGTTCCTCGGTGCGGCGCTCGCCGGCTTCGGACCGGGCATGGTCTCGCACGCCAACGGGCACCCGAACTTCGTCGTCCAGGCCCTCGTCCCGCTCGTCGTCGACCGTGTGCTCCATCTCGCGGAGGGGCGGCGCCCGGTCCGTGACGGCGTGGTGCTCGGTCTCCTCGTCGCCTGGCAGGTGCTCATCGGCGAGGAGGTCCTGCTCCTGGCCGCCGTCGGCATCGGCGTGGCCGGTGCGGTGCTCCTCTCCGACGCGCGGGCCCGGGCGCGGCTGGCGCTCCGGCCCGCGCTGCAGGGTCTCGGCCTGGCGGCCGGGCTGGCCGCGGTCCTCGTCGCGTTCCCGCTCTGGTGGCAGTTCTCCGGTCCGCAGAGCTACACCTCGATCTGGCACCCGCCTGCGGGCAACGACCTCGCGCAGCTGTGGGGACGGGCCACCCGTACCGTCGGGGCCGATCCGTGGGCGTCCGCGGCGGTCTCGATGAACCGCACCGAGGAGAACTCGTTCTTCGGCGTCCCGCTCTGGGTCGCCGCGGCCGTCACCGTGCTCCTCCTGTGGCGCAGCGCCGTCGTCCGGGCCCTCGCCGCCGTCGTCGTCGTGTCGTGCTGGCTCAGCCTCGGTGAGGAGCTCACGCTGCACGGCACCCCGCTCGGCGTCCCCGGCCCGTGGGCCCTCCTGGAGCACGTCCCGGTCGTCGAGAACGTCCTCCCCACCCGGTTCGCCCTCGTGGCGCTCCCGGCGTTCGGGGCGCTCCTGGCGCTCGGTGCCGAGGCCCTGCGCCGCAGGGTGGACGACGCGGTGGGGGACGAGGGGCCCGGCGCCGCGCTGGCCGTGGTCGCCGCGGCGCTCGTGCTCGCGCCCGTCGTCCCCACCCCCCTCGTCGTCGACCCGCGTGACCCGGTCCCGGCGTTCTTCACGGCAGGCGCGTGGCGCGGGTACGTCGACGACGGCGGCTCCGTCCTCGCGGCGCCCCCGCCCGACGTCGCCGACACCCGGGCGCTGGAGTGGCAGGCCGCGGCGCGCTGGCAGTTCCCCGTCGTCGCGGGCTACTTCGTCGGTCCGGACGGCTCACCCGAGCGAGGCGGCCAGTACGGTGCCACGCCCACGGGCCTCACGGTGTGGCTCGCCGAGACGGCCCGGAGCGGTGTGCCCACTCCCGCCACGCCGGAGCAGGTGGACGGCTTCACCGCCGACCTCCGGGCCGGGCGCGTGGACGCGATCGTGCTGCCGGACGGCCGCCCCTCGGCCGACGCCCTGCGCACCGCGCTCTCGCTGGCGTTCGGCGAGCCGGACCGGGTCGGCGGGGTCTCCGTCTGGGACGTCCGAGGGCAGGCCGGATGACCGCCGGGACGAGGACCCGCCAGGAGACCGGCACGCGGACGTCGGTCCTCCGCCGGCTGCTCACCTCCGCCGGGCGGCACGAGCTGGCCGGGCACGCGCTGGCGCATCCGGTGCGCACCGTCCTCGTCGTCTACGTCGTCTCCCGCGTGGTGAGCCTCGTCGCGCTGTGGATGGCCGCCGAGTGGTTCCAGAACCCGGCGGGCGTCGGCCACCACGACCCGACGGTGTCCGACCTCCTCGGGCTGTGGGACAGCGTCTGGTACCGGCGGATCGTCGAGGACGGCTACCCGGTGCCGCTGCCCCGCGACGCCGACAACGGCCTCATCACCTACAGCGCCTGGGCCTTCTACCCGCTCTTCCCGTACCTCGTGAAGGGCGTGATGGTCACCGGGCTGTCCTTCGATGCCGCGGGGATGCTGCTCAACCTCGTCCTGGGAGCCGTCGCGGCGGTGCTCATCCACGCCCTGTTCCGGACCGGCTACCACGCCGACCGGCAGCCCCAGCGCGAGCGGCTGGCGCTCGTCGCGGCGTGCCTCTGGTGCCTCTACCCGACGACCGGCGTCATGCTCAAGCCGTACACCGAGGCGCTGGCCGTCGCCCTCGTCGCGACCGCGCTGCTCATGCTCGTGCGGCGGCACTACGTCCTCGTGGCCCTCGTGGCGGTGCCGCTCGGCTTCACCCGTGGCGTCGCCCCGGCGCTCGGGGTGGCGGTCGTCATCCACCTCGTCGCCCGCTGGCGCGAGGAGCGGGGGGACCCGGTGGGGCCGCTCGCCGGGCAGCGGGTGTCGGCCGTCGTCATGCTGGGGGCGCTCGGGCTGTCGGCGGTCGCCTGGCCGGCCGTGGCCGGGATCGCCACGGGAGTGCCCACGGCCTTCTTCGACGTCCAGGCCGCCTGGGGGCAGCGGCCCGCCCTGGGGCCGTACGTGCTCTGGCTCGAGTGGGCCTGGGACGCCCACGGCCTCTTCGGGGTGCTCGTCCTCGTCGGGCTCGTCGCGACGTACGTGGCGCTCGTCCTCGGCCGGCACGGGCGCTGGCTCAGCCTCGAGATGCGTGCCTGGGCGCTCGCCTACCCGCTGTACATGTTCGCCGTGACCCGCCCGATCACGTCGATGTGGCGCTTCCTGCTCCTCGACGTCCCGTTGGCCGCCCTCGTCGCGTCCGTCGCGATGCGGACGGCGAACGGGCAGCGGGTGGTCCCGCACTGGCGGCGCCGGGTGGGGGTGGTCGTCCTCCTCCTCGTCGCCGGGATCGGCTGGTGGACCGTCACACTGCTCACGTACACCCCATGGGGCTCGTTCCCACCGTGACCTCGACCGACAAGGGCGCGTGTGGATTTCGTCAGGTCGGAGCGCTGCGGGATAATAGGCCCTGTTGTGCGGCGGTAGGGCGCCGCGCGAGAACGCGGCTCGACCTTCGTGGTCGCGGTGACGAAGGGAATTGACCCAATGGCGGCAATGAAGCCCAGGACGGGCGACGGCGACCTCGAGGTCGTGAAGGAAGGCCGCGGCATCGTGCTGCGGATGCCACTCGAGGGCGGCGGCCGGCTCGTCGTCGAGATGACCCCGGACGAGGTCCGTGCGCTCGGCAAGGCCATCGACAACTGCGAGGGTCTGTCCTGACTCCGGACGACACCCGGCGCGGGGGGCCCCCCCCCCCCCCGGGGGGGGGCCCCCGGGGGGGCCCCGGGGGGGGGGGGGGGGGGGGGCCCCCCCCCCCGGCCCCCCCCCGGGGGGGGCCCCCCCCCCGGGCCGGGGGGGGCCCCCCCGCCGTGTCCGCCCTGAGTAGGGTCGTGCGGGTGCCCCACGACGTGCTCCTCGACCCGCCCCTGTCCGCCTGGTCCACCGCCCCGTCGCTCGACGAGGCCCTCGCCGGCGACGGCGGCGAGCGCGACCTCGTCGTCCCCCTCGGCGACGAGGTCGCCGTCACCGCCGCGCTCGAGGCGGCCGGCACCGATGCCGCCGACCTCCTCGAGACCCACGCCCCCGACCGTTCCGTGGCGAGCGTGTGCACCGTGCCGCTGCGGCCCGGGTCCGCGGCGGTCCGGCGGGTGCTGCTCGTCGGTGTCGGCGACGGCACCGCCGAGGCGTACCGCGCGGCCGGTGCGGCCGTCGGCCGGGCGACTCGCGGACGCTCCGCCGTGGTCCACGCCCTGTCCGCGGGCTCGGAGGCCACGACGGCGGCGTGGGTCGAGGGCGCGGCTCTCGGCGGCTGGGGCTCGCCGCGCTGGACCCGCGAGGGTGCCGTCGCCGCGGTCCGCCCGGCGCACTCCGCCGTCGTCGTCCGGGCCGACGCCGAGGCCCTCGTGCACCGGGCCGTCGCCGAGAGCCGCGCCCAGCTCGTGGCCCGCGGCCTGGCGATGACGCCCTCCAACACGAAGAACCCGGCCTGGATGGCGGCGCAGGCCCGCACCGTCGCCCGCCGGGCCGGCTTCGAGGTTCGGGTCCGGGACGAGAAGGCCCTCCGCACGGAGGGTTTTGGCGGTCTGCTCGCGGTGGGCTCCGGCTCGGTCACGCCACCCCGCCTCGTCGAGCTCTCGCACCGCCCGTCCGCGGCCGCGGGGGCGCCGCACGTCGTCCTCGTCGGGAAGGGGATCACCTTCGACACCGGAGGCCTCCAGGTCAAGCCGGCCGAGGGGATGCTCGGCATGAAGACCGACATGTCCGGCTCGGCCGTCGTCCTCGCCGTGCTGGCCGCCTGCGCCGAGCTCGAGGTCCCGGTGCGCGTCACCGGCCTCCTGGCGCTCGCCGAGAACGCCGTCGGCGGGGCCTCCTACCGGCCCGGGGACGTCGTCACCCAGTACGGCGGCACGACCGTCGAGATCGGCAACACCGACGCCGAGGGCCGGCTCGTCATGGCGGACGCCCTCGCCTACGCCGACGCCCGTCTCGACCCCGACGTCGTCGTCGACATCGCCACACTCACGGGTGCGGCCCGCATCGCCCTGGCCCGCGCCGTCGCTCCCGTCTTCGCCACCGACGACGCCCTCGCCGAGGCACTGACCCGGGCCGGCGAGACGACCGGTGAGACGCTGTGGCGGATGCCCCTCGCGGACACCTACCGTCGTGCTCTCGACTCCGACGTCGCCGACCTCACCCACATCGCCACCGGGGTCGGCGGTGGTGCCGTCACCGCGGCGCTCTTCCTCCGCGAGTTCGTCGGGCAGCGCCCCTGGGCGCACCTCGACATCGCGGGCACCGGTCGCTCGGACGTCGACGCCGGGCTCACCGCCAAGGGTGCGACCGGCTTCGGGACACGACTGCTGCTGCGGTGGCTGGAGGAGATGCGATGAACGCCGGGTACGGACTGACGGTGCGCTGGTCCCTGGACGGAGCCCCCGACGACGCCCCGGACCGGCTGCGCGAGTACGTCGTCGGCACGTCCATCGCCCGCTTCATGTTCCTCGACGGCCTCGCCTTCAAGGTGTGGCGGATGCGCGAGGGCGAGTGGTTCGAGGGCACCTACGTCTTCGACAGCGAGGAGGAGCGCCGCTCCTTCCGCGCCGACTTCGAGCCGGGTGCCGCGACCTCGCCCGGCAGCGACATCATCGGGTCGGCCCCGGTCCTGCTCGAGGAGTGGGAGGTCGTCGCGATCGCCGAGGGCCCCGCGGGCTTCCGCCGCGGTGCAGGCCCTTCGGTCAGCTGAGCGACGCGCGGCCGGTCAGCGGCGGACGGCGACGAGCACCCCGTCGCTCACCGGCAGCAGGGTCGGCACGAGGTCCTCGTGGTCGCGCAGCGACTTCCCGAGGTCGCGCAGCGTGGTCGTCGTGGTGTCCCGGGAGGCCGGGTCAGCCACCTGGTCGTGCCACAGCATGTTGTCGACGACGAGGACGCCCCCGGGCTTGAGCAGCCGGACCGCGTGGTCGACGTACGTGGGGTAGGTCTCCTTGTCGGCGTCGACGTGCACCATGTCGTAGCCGCCGTCGGCCATCCGGGGCAGGACCTCCGCGGCCGCGCCGGTGATGACCCGGGTCCGCTGGTGGGGGTAGCCGGCCTCGAGGTACGCCTGGCGGGCGAGCCGCTGGTGCTCGGCCGAGACGTCGATCGTCGTGAGCACGCCGTCCTCCGGCATCCCCGCCAGCAGCCACAGGCCCGAGGTCCCGGCGCCCGTGCCGACCTCGAGGACGTGCCTGGCCCGGACGGCGGCCGCGAGGAGCCGCAGCACGGCACCCGCCCCGGTGCCCACCGGTGCCGCGGCACCGAGCTCGGCTCCGCGGCGACGAGCGGCCTCGATGACCTCCGGCTCGGGCACGAACTCCTCGGCGTACGACCAGCTGGCCGGCTTCATCCCGCTCATGCGCCAACCCTACGGCTCCGGAGGGGGTGAGCAGCGCCACGTGGCTCCCAGCGGACACCCAGGTTCTCCGGGAACAATTCACGGCTCCGACGCGTATCGATGGGTGACATGACCAGCATGGCGAGGGACGAGCCGATGACGACACAGGACACCGCCGGGGCCGGGGCCGGTGCCGCCTGGGCGCCGCCGACCTGGGAGGAGGTCGTCGAGCAGCACTCGGCGCGGGTCTACCGCCTCGCGTACCGGCTCACCGGCAACGTCCACGACGCCGAGGACCTCACCCAGGACGTCTTCGTCCGTGTCTTCCGGTCCCTCCACACCTACCAGCCCGGCACCTTCGAGGGCTGGCTGCACCGGATCACGACCAACGTGTTCCTCGACAAGATGCGCCGCAAGCAGCGGATCCGGTTCGACGCCCTCTCCGACGAGTCCGCCGCCCGGCTGCCCAGCCGGGACCGCGGGCCGGAGCAGACCTACGCCGACACCCACCTCGACGACGACGTGCAGCGCGCCCTCGACGCCCTCTCGCCGGACTTCCGTGCGGCCGTCGTCCTGTGCGACATCGAGGGGCTGTCCTACGAGGAGGTCGCCGCGACGCTCGGGGTGAAGCTCGGCACCGTGCGCTCCCGCATCCACCGCGGGCGGGCCCAGCTGCGCGAGGCCCTGGCCCACCGGGCCCCGCAGCCGCGTCCCGCGACGACGGCGAAGGTCCGCCGTGGGCCCGTCGTCCGCCGTCCCGCTGCGGGAACCGTATGACGCAGCGACGCACCGTGGACTGCCTGGACGACGAGCTCTCGGAGTACGCCGCCGGTCGGCTGGACGACCTCCGGACCCGCGCGTGGGACCTGCACCTCGTCGCGTGCCGGGTGTGCGGTCACGCCGTCGCCGAGGAGCGGCGGCTGCGTGAGGCGCTCGCCGGCGGCCCGTCGATGCCGGGCGACCTCCGGCTGACCCTGCTCGCCCTGGGTCGCGAGCTCGACCACGTCCCCGCGGTGTCGCGGGCCTCGGCGCGCGAGCCGCTGGCCCTGCTGGCCCCGACCGCACCGGCCTGCCACCGCAGCGCGTTGCGCGCGACGGTCGTGGCGGCGGCTGCCGCGGGGGCGTCGGCCGCCGCGGCCTGGAGCCTCACCGTCATGGGCGGCCCGGGCGTCGCGCGCCAGGCCGTGGTCACCGGGCCCACCTCACCCGCGGTGGCGCCCGTGGGGTCGACGTCGCCGCGCCCCACCGGCCCGGTCATCACGACCGTCGGGTTCGGCCGGTCCGCCACCCCGCGGCCCGTCCAGTCCGGCCGCCAGGCAGAATCGGGTCCATGACGGAACGGGAGCCCGGGGCCGAGGAGTGGCAGCCGTGGGACCGGGGTGAGAGCCCGGCCGAGGGCCGGCAGCTCTCCGCTCCACAGCCGGCCGAGCCGTCGTGGGCCGCGCAGTACCCCGTCTCGCAGCCGAGCACCCCCACGGCGCCCTACGAGCCGATCAGCGGGTCGTGGTCGGCGCAGCCGCCGCTCCTGCCCACCGAGCCGCTTCCGCAGTCCGCCCCGCCGCCGCGTCGGCGCGGGCCCGGTTGGGGCGCACTCGTCGGGGCGACGGTCGCCAGCGCCCTGCTCGCGGGGACCGTCGGTGGCCTCTTCGGCGGCGCACTCGTCGAACGTGGCGACACCGAGTCGTCGGCCTCCGGGTCGCGGGCCCCCGCCCCGACCCCCGGGGCGGGGGCCACGTCCCGTCCACAGGGCTCGATCGCCAACATCGCCGCCACCGCGCTGCCGAGCGTCGTCACGCTCCGCGTCGAGGGCGCCGACGGCGGGTCCACGGGGTCCGGGTGGGTCTACGACGACGGTGGTCACGTCGTGACGAACAACCACGTCGTCGCCTCCGCGGGGGACCGGGGGAACATCGTCGTCGTCCTTGCGAACGGCGAGCAGGTCGAGGGGAAGGTCGTCGGTCGGGACGCCTCCTACGACCTCGCCGTGGTCGAGGTCACCGGGGCGGATCTCGCTCCGCTGCCGCTCGGACGCTCCGCCGACGTCGTCGTCGGCGACGAGGTCATCGCCGTCGGGGCGCCCCTCGGGCTGGACTCCACGGTCACCACCGGCATCGTCAGCGCCCTGGACCGGCCGGTCACACCCGGTGGCGACGACGACCAGTCCTTCATCAACGCCATCCAGACCGACGCCGCGATCAACCCGGGCAACTCGGGTGGGCCGCTGCTCGACATGGCCGGCAACGTCATCGGCGTGAACTCGGCCATCGCCCGGGTCCCCGGCAGCTCCATCGGTGGACAGAGCGGCAACATCGGGGTGGGCTTCGCCATCCCGAGCGACCAGGTGTCCACCACCGTCGAGCAGCTCATCGAGACCGGCTCCGCGAAACACCCGATCATCGGGGTCTACCTCGACAGCTCGTACCAGGGCGAGGGGGTGCGGATCGCGGACTCCGGGCCGGACGGCGCACCGGCCGTCAACCCGAAGGGCCCCGCCGACGAGGCCGGGCTGGAGGCCGGCGACGTCATCGTGAAGTTCGAGGGACAGCCGGTCACCGAGGGCGGCGAGCTCGTCGTGAAGATCCGGGCCCGGCGGGTGGGTGACACCGTGACCCTCACCGTGCGGCGCGACGGCGCGGACCGGGATGTCAGGATGGTCCTGCAGGGCTCGGAGTGACCGGGCGGCCGACGGCGGAAGGGGTGTGAGGTCGTGGCCGGCGTCAACGGCTGGGAGTTCATCCTTCTCGCGCTCATCGCCGTCTTCGTGCTGGGTCCGGACAGGCTGCCGGAGTACGCGGCCAAGCTGGCGCACGGCATCCGGCGGCTGCGGGTCATGGCCGAGGGTGCGAAGGACCAGCTGCGCGACCAGCTCGGGCCGGAGTACGAGGACATCAACTGGCGGCAGTACGACCCGCGGCAGTACGACCCGCGCCGGATCGTGCGCGAGGCCCTGCTCGACCCGCTCGACGACGCCGTGGCGCCGGTCCGTGACGAGATCGGCTCGGTGCGCGACGCCGCCCGGTTCCGGGACGGTGCCGAGACGGGCGGGGCCGCCGCGGCCGGGGCGGGGACGGGGGAGGTCCCCGGGGACGACGAGGACCCGCCGGAGTACGAGGACGACCTGATGGACGACGACGAGCTCGTCATGGACCGGGAGGAGTGGGGCCGGCCCCGCGCCTGGGACCCGAGTCGTCCCACCCCGTTCGACACCGACGCCACCTGACGCCGGCGACCTCAGCGGCCGACGGGGGAGAGCCCGAGCGAGCGGCCGGCGAGACCCCGGGCGCGCGAGGCGAGGTCCGAGGCCACCGCGCGCAGGGCGACGGCGGCGGGGGAGTCCGGCTCGCCGAGGACCACGGGCATACCCTGGTCGGCCCCGACCCGCAGCCGCGTGTCGAGCGGGACCTGACCCAGCAGCGGCACGTCGGCGCCGACCGCCCGGGAGAGCGACTCGGCCACCTCGCGGCCACCGCCGCTGCCGAAGATCTCCTCGCGGGTGCCGTCCGGCAGCTCGAGCCACGACATGTTCTCGACGACGCCCGCGATCCGCTGGTGCGTCTGCAGGGCGATCGAGCCGGCGCGCTCGGCGACCTCGGCGGCGGCCTGCTGCGGGGTCGTGACGACGAGGATCTCGGCGCCGGGGACGAGCTGGGCGACCGAGATGGCGATGTCGCCCGTGCCGGGCGGGAGGTCGAGGAGGAGGACGTCGAGGTCGCCCCAGAACACGTCGGCGAGGAACTGCTGGAGTGCGCGGTGCAGCATCGGCCCGCGCCACACGACGGGCTGGTTGCCGGGGACGAACATCCCGATCGAGATGACCTTCACGCCGTGCGCGTCCGGCGGCATGATCATGTCGTCGACCTGCGTCGGGCGGCGTTCGACCCCGAGCATCCGGGGGATGGAGAAGCCGTAGATGTCGGCGTCGACGACACCGACTGTGAGGCCCTGCTCGGCCATCGCCGCCGCGAGGTTCGCCGTGACCGAGGACTTGCCGACCCCACCCTTGCCGGACGCGACGGCATAGACGCGGGTCAGCGAGCCGGGCTGGGCGAACGGCACCTCGCGCTCGGCCGTGCCGCCACGCAGCTTCGTCTTGAGCTCGGCGCGCTGCTCGTCGGTCATCACGCCGAGGGTGACGTCGACGTGGGTCACGCCCTCGACGCCCGAGAGCGCCGTGGTCGTGTCGGCGGTCAGGGTGTCCTTGAGCGGGCACGCGGCGACGGTGAGGAGGATCGTCACGGCGACCCGTCCGTCGGCGTCGCAGGTGAGGTCCCCGACCATGCCGAGCTCGGTGACCGGCCGCCGGATCTCGGGGTCGATGACCGTCTCGAGGGCGGCGTGGAGGGCGTCGGGGCTGACCTGCGGCATGGCCTCGAGTCTAGGTCGCCGCGGCCTGCTCGCCGTCCTCGGCCCCGGCGGGCGTCTCCTGCCTGGTCACGACGAGCCCGCGCTCCTCCATCTCGTCGAGGAGGTCGCGCAGCTCGCTGCGGACGAAGTCGCGGGTGGCGGTGTCGCGCATCGCGAGGCGCAGCGCCGCGACCTCGCGGGTGAGGAACTCGGTGTCGGCGAGGTTGCGCTCGTCGCGGGAGCGGTCCTGCTCGAGGGCGACGCGGTCGCGGTCGGCCTGCCGGTTCTGGGCGAGGAGGATGAGCGGGGCCGCGTACGAGGCCTGGAGGCTCAGCATGAGCGTGAGGAAGATGAAGGCGTACGGGTCGAAGCGGACGTCGGCCGGGGCGAGGCTGTTCCAGAGCAGCCAGGCCGCGACGAACACCGTCATCCCGATGAGGAAGTACGCCGTGCCCATGAACCGGGCGAACTTCTCGGAGAGGACGCCGAACGCCTCCTCCGAGAACGACACGGGCATCGTCAGGCGTCGACGCCGCGCCTCGACGGGGACGTCGATCCGGGTCCGCCGCTCGCGCTCAGCCACCGCTCACCTCCGCAGGGGCGACGACGTCGTGCCGCTCCTCGCGCCAGTCCTCCGGGAGGATGTGGTCGAGGACGTCGTCGACCGTGACCGCGCCGAGCAGGTGGCCGTCGTCGTCGACGACCGGCAGTCCGACGAGGTCGTACGTGGCGAGTGTGCGGGTCACCGCACCGAGGCTCGCGGCCGGGGGGAGCGGCTCGACGTCCTTGTCGATGATCCCGCCGACCGGGTTGTGCGGCGGTTCCCGGAGCAGCCGCTGGAGGTGGACGACGCCGAGGAACTTGCCCGTGGGGGTCTCGAGCGGCGGGCGGCACACGAAGACGGTGCAGGCGAGCGCCGTGGAGAGCTCCTTGCGACGGACGACGGCGAGGGCCTCGGCGATCGAGGCCTCGGGGCCGAGGATGACCGGTTCGGTCGTCATGAGACCGCCGGCGGTGTTCTCGTCGTAGGTGAGGAGGCGGCGGAGGTCTGCGGCGTCGTCGGGCTGCATCGTCTGGAGCAGCTCCTCCTGGCGCTCGACCGGCAGCTCGGCGAGGAGGTCGGCGGCGTCGTCGGGCTCCATGGCCTCGAGGACGTCGGCGGCGCGCCTGACCTCGAGCCCGACGAGGATCTCGACCTGGTCGTCCTCGGGGAGCTCCTCGATGACGTCGGCGAGCCGCTCGTCGGTGAGTGCCGCGGCGACCTCCGCCCGGCGCTGGGCGCTGAGGTCGTGGATGACCTCGGCGAGGTCGGCCGGCTTGAGGTCGCCGTAGGTCTCGAGGAGCTTGGCGGCGCCCTGGTTCTCGCTCGCGTCCCGCAGTCCGCGGACGTCCTCGATGGGCGCGACGAAGGTCTCGCCGCGGCGCCGGCCGAGGCGTCCGAGCCGGCTCGGCCGGGATGCCTGGAGCCGGACCGCCGCGCGGGTGACGTTCCATCCGCGCGGGCCCAGCTGCTCGATGCCGACGTCCTGGACGGTGGCGGGCACGACGTCGCCGCCGTCGGTGCGCACCTGCACCTGGCGCTCGAAGAGCTCGGCGACGACGAGGGTCTCGTTCGGCCGCTGCTCGAAGCGACGCATGTTGACCAGACCGGTCGTGATGACCTGGCCCCCCTCGACCGAGGTGACCCGGGTCATCGGGACGAACACGCGGCGCCGGCCCGGGACCTCGACGACGAGCCCGATGGCGCGCGGGCGGGTACGGGCGACACTGAAGGTGACGACGACGTCGCGGACCCGGCCGACCTTGTCACCGAGCGGGTCGAAGACGTCCAGCTCGGACAGACGGCCGACGAAGGCGCGGGTCGGCGTGCTCACGTCCGACAGGCTAGCCGTCGGCGGTGCTCACCCGGCCGCGTCAGGGGCCGTGTTGCGCAGCCCGCACGTTGCGGCGCGCCCCGGAGCGTCCGCGCCAGTGCCACGGTCTCCACCGTGCCGTCGTGCCGGCCGCGGGGCGGACCGGCGCCGCGCCGGAGTCGTCGTCGTAGCGGCCGGGGGACTCGACGGGCGGACCCTGCGGGGTGAGGACGTGGATGGTCGCGGAGTGCCGCCACCGTTCCGCGAGCTCGTCCGCGGTCCCCGAGGCGTTGAGCCGGGCCGGGCGGAGCACGGCCACCGCGGTGTCCCACTCCGGCGAGGCGGGCTCGACCTCCCGGACCGTCGCGCGGAGGATGAGCAGCCGGCCACCGGAGTCCTTGCTGCGCAGGACGACCTCGACCTCGTCGGGCAGCCGGGGCAGGCTCTGCTCGCCCGGGCCGGAGACGACGTACGCCGCCGGGCCGGCGCCGCCCTCGTCCTCGGTGTCGTGCCAGACGTGCCAGACGGGATGGGTGGTTCCCTCGGGGATGCGCACCCAGAGCATCCCCGACTTCGACGCGGCCTCGTGCGTCACCCGCGTGACGTCGACGAGATGCCGCGCGGGGGGTGCGGGGGGTGCCGCGCCGGCCGCGTCCGCCGGCCGGCCCGGAGCCGCCGAGGCCGAGTCGCCGTCCGTCCCGCTCATGAGGAGCACTCTCGCACAGCCGGGACCGGACCCCACGACGCAGACCACGAACCTCCGCCCCGCGCAGCCCGTCCATGAGCCCATCCGTGAGCTCACCCGTGAGTCGACCGGTGAAGCCCGGATCCCATACGCCCCCACCTGTGGAGCCCGGGCTTCATCCGTCGCCCCACGCCCGGTCCGCGCCGGTCACGCGCTCTCCGGCCACCGCGGCGTCCGTCACACCGTGACGTGCCTCATGCGAGCGCGGCCCGGCCCGCTGCTAGCGTCCGAGCGGACCCGTCCACGCCCCCGAAGGGACCCTCGATGCGCAGCGCCAAGGACTTCTTCGCTCCCCTCGCCGTGGGCGCGCCGGCCCCGCTGCGGGAAGTACCCGCGCGGCCGGCGCGGATGATCCACTTCTTCGACCCGAGCAACCCGAAGATGGCGGCCAAGGTGCCGGACATGGTCGGCAGCGTCGACGTCCTCCTCGGCAACCTCGAGGACGCCGTCAAGGCCGAGAACAAGGAGGCCGCGCGGCAGGGTCTCGTCGACATCGCCCGCGCCACCGACTTCGGCGAGCACACCCAGCTGTGGACGCGGGTCAACGCGCTCGACAGCCCGTGGGCGCTCGACGACCTCGTGACCCTGGTCACCGAGGTCGGCGACCGGCTCGACGTCGTCATGGTGCCCAAGGTGCAGGGCCCCGAGGACATCCACTACGTCGACCGGCTGCTCGCGCAGCTCGAGGCCAGGGCCGGGCTGACCCGCCCGGTGCTCGTGCACGCCATCCTCGAGACCGCTCGTGGCGTCGCGAACGTCGAGGAGATCGCCGGCGCGAGCCCGCGGATGCAGGGAGTCAGCCTGGGGCCTGCCGACCTCGCCGCGGACCGGCGGATGAAGACCACACGCGTCGGCGGGGGCCACCCCGGCTACCTCGTGCGCCAGGACCCCGTCGACGGGGACGTCGCGGGGGAGCGGACCACGTACCAGCAGGACCTCTGGCACTACACGATCGCCCGGATGGTCGACGCCTGCGCGATGCATGGCATCTTCCCGTACTACGGCCCGTTCGGGGACATCAAGGACGTCGTCGCGTGCGAGGACCAGTTCCGCAACGCCTTCCTGCTCGGCTGTGTCGGCGCCTGGACGCTGCACCCGGCGCAGATCGCCATCGCGAAGCAGGTCTTCAGCCCGAGCGCCGAGGACGTGGCGCATGCCCGCCGGGTCGAGGCGGCCATGGGCGACGGCACCGGGGCGGTCATGCTCGACGGGAGGATGGAGGACGACGCGAGCCTCAAGCAGTGCCTCGTCATCCTCGAGCTCGCCGAGCGGCTGGCCGCCACCGACCCCGAGCTCGCCGAGCTCTACGCCGAAGGTGGCCCGGCATGACCGACACGTACCGCCCGCGCCGCTCGGTCCTCTACATGCCGAGCAGCAACGAGCGGGCCCTCGAGAAGGCCAAGGCCCTGCCCGTCGACGGACTCATCCTCGACCTCGAGGACGCCGTCGCCCCCGACGCGAAGGAGACCGCCCGCGAGAACGCCTGCGCCGCTGCTGCCTCCGGCGAGTACGGGCACCGTGAGGTGACGATCCGGGTCAACGGTCTCGGTACGCATTGGCACGACGCCGACCTCGCGGCCGCGTGCGCCGCCGGCCCGGACGGCGTCGTCGTCCCCAAGGTCGGCTCGGCCGAGGAGGTCCGCGGTCTCGTCGCGGCGATGGAGCGTCACGGAGCACCGGGCCACACCCGACTCTGGGCCATGGTCGAGACCCCCGGCGCGGTCGTCGGCGCCCGCGACCTCGCGGTGGCCGACGAGCGGCTCGCCGTCCTAGTCCTCGGCACCAACGACCTCGTCAAGGAGCTCGGCGCGCGGTTCGTGCCCGGCCGTGCCCCGCTCCTCACGGCCCTCTCGACGGTCGTCCTCGCCGCCAGGGCCGCGGGTGTCGCCGTGCTCGACGGTGTCTACAACGACGTCAAGGACGCGGGCGGCTTCGTCGAGGAGTGCCGCCAGGGCCGCGACCTCGGCTTCGACGGCAAGACGCTCGTCCACCCGGGCCAGGTCGACCCGTGCAACGCCACCTTCGCGCCGTCCGAGGAGGAGGTCGAGGACGCCCGGGGGCTCCTCGCCGCCTGGGAGGCCGGGGCCGGGTCCGGCGTGGTGACCCACCACGGCCGGATGGTCGAGAACCTGCACGTCGAGGTCGCCGAGCGCGTGCTCGCGACACACGACGCCATCCGCGCCCGCGGCTGAGCACGGCGGGGTAACGAAAGGGTCACGGGCGCGCGGGTCGGGCAACCCCGCGCGTGATGAAGGCGTCTTCTGGGTAGCACGGACGTGCTCGACGACCGGAAGTGAAGGTGCCATGAGGACGACACACCGCGCAGCCGCTGTGGCCGCGTCGGCCCTGGCCGTGACCACCGTCCTCGGTGGCTGCGCCCAGCTCGACCAGTGGACGGGGGCGAGCGCCGCCGCCGAGCCACCGACGCCCACTGCCACCCCCACCGGGACCCCGCGGCCTTCCGAGAGCTCGCCGTCGGCGAGCCCGAGCCCGTCGTCCTCACCCTCTCCGTCCGAGACCCCGAGCGCCACCCCTACCGCGACCCCCACCGCGTCGGAGAGCCCGAAGCCCTCGCCCAGCCCGACGCCGAAGCGGACGTCACTGCGGTACGGCGACTCCGGGCCGAAGGTGCGCGAGCTCCAGGAGCGCCTCAGCGGGCTCGGCTACTGGCTCGGCGACGTCGACGGTAAGTTCGGCTCCTTGACCCAGCAGGCCGTCTTCGCGCTGCAGAAGTCCGCCGGGCTGTCCCGCGACGGCGTCGTCGGCCCGAAGACCCGCAAGGCCCTCGCCGCCGGCGCCCGGCCGAGCCCGAAGCTCGAGGGGAACGGCGTCGAGGTCGACATCGACCGTCAGATCATCATGGTCGTCCGCGGCGGCAAGGCGGCGACCGTCATCAACACCTCCACCGGCAACGGCGAGCCGTATACCTCCTCGGCCGGACGGCCGGCGCGGGCCGTCACCCCCAAGGGCAGCTTCGAGGTCGTCCGGCAGGTCGACGGCCCGGACGACAGCGAGCTCGGCAAGCTGTGGCGGCCGAAGTACTTCTACCGCGGCTGGGCGGTGCACGGGTCGCCGAACATCCCGCCGTACCCGGCCTCGCACGGCTGTGCCCGGGTGAGCAACGCGGCGATGAACATGTTCTGGTCCAGCGGCGTGATGAAGATCGGCACCCCGGTCCTCGTCCACTGACGGGCGCCGGAGGGCCTCCGGGCCCATGGGCTCAGCCGCCCGGACGTCGTGATGCGGGGACGCGAGGACTGCCGGATGGGAGCGTCTTCGACGGCGAGCGGCTCGACGAGGAGTGTCGGCAGATCATCGTGGACCAGCCGGTCGGCCGCTACCTGCTCGCCGTCACCGAGTTCCAGATGAAGGTCGTCGACCGCGAGGCGGTCTTGCTCGAGGGGCCGATCCGGGAGACGACTACTGCCCAGGGCGGGCCGTCCGCAGTCCGGATGCAGGTTGTTGCAGTCTGCTTGGTGGGCCGTCGGATGCAGAGGCAGCATCTCTGCAGGGGTGCCGTGGGGCACCGCCCGGCGGGGAGGAGCAGGGAGGGTGCGACCACAGTTGAAGGACGTCGTCTGGGAACGCACGGACGACGAGCTCACGCTCGTCTTCGACCGGCGCTCGCCACTCGTCGTCACCGATGTCGACGGTCGGATGGAGATGCTCCTGGGGCTGCTGCGGCTCGGAGGACTCACGGTCGACGAGCTCGCCGCGCGGCTCTCGCAGGAGGGCCCTGCGGTGCCGCCGTCGGACGTCGCCGACATCGTGGCGACCCTCGACGGCCACCGGCTGGTCGAGGACGGCGAACGGCTCGGCCGGTACCGGGGCGATCTGGGTGAGCGGCACTACTCGAACCTCGCGTTCTTCGAGACCTTCGCGACGCTGGCGCGCTCGCACGAGGATCTCCTCGACGCGGCGCGCGGCGCCCATGTGCTCGTGCTCGGGACCGGCGGCCTCAACTCCAACACCGTCCCGCACCTGGCGGGGCTGGGGGTCGGCCGCCTGACCCTCGCCGACCGTGACCTCGTCGAGGCCAGGAACTTCGCCAGGCAGTACCTCTACTCGTGGCGCGATCTCGGGCGGTCCAAGGTGGAGGCGGCCGGTGCGTGGGTCGAGCGCTTCGACCCCGACCTCGACGTGGCGACCCACGAGCTCGACGTACGAGGTCCCTCCGACGTCGCCCGTCTCGTCGACGAGACGGCTCCGGACGTCGTCATGTCGGGCATCGACTCGCCGCGGGAGGTCGACCTGTGGGTGAACGAGGTCTGCGTCCCGCGTGGCGTCCCGTTCGTCCGCGGGGGGATGGGCGTCTCGGCGGCCGGAGTCTGGTCCGTCGTGCCGGGGGTGAGTGCGTGCCGGATGTGCCTCGAGCTGGCGGACCCCACCCACGGCGAGTCCGACTTCTCGCCCGGGAGCGACGACGCGCACACGAGAACCGCTCGCAGGATCTTCGAGGCCAAACCCCGCGTCAACCGGGGGATCGGGGCGGTCGCGGGGCTCCTGGGCTCGTACGCGGCGTTCGAGGTGATCCGCCTGCTCACCGGCTTCCAGGAGCCGCAGTACTCCGGCTCCCTGCTCACCATCGACCTGGTCGACGGATGTTCCACCACGGTTCGGCGCTGGGAGCGGCACACCGACTGCCCGGTCTGCCGGGCCTTCGGCCCGCTCGACCGCCGGACGACCTCCAGCACGTCGCGACGGCCGGTGGCCGTCTGACGCCCTGCCGCGACGACCGAGAGGAGGTGCCCCATGAAGATCGAGATCCGTGAGGTGGAGAACACCCGCCTGACCGTCTGGGTCCCCGAAGAGGACAGCTGACCCGGTCACGTCCGACCAGGTGGGCCGGGGCCGGAAGGTCAGGTCCCGGTCCACCACCCGAGAGGAGGCTTCTGTGGACGAGACGACGGAGACCACGTCCTCCGAGCCGCTCGCCGTGGGCCACGGCCTGCGGCGGCTCGTCGTGGCGGACGAGGACGACGGCTGCGTCCTCGGCCGGCCTGACCTCGGCCGCTATGTCACCGTGCCTCCCGCCGGCGGCGCGTTCGTGCGGTCGCTGCAGGACCACGGTGACCTCGTGCGCGCCACCCGCGCAGCCACCGAGGTCGCGGGTGAGGAGGTGGACGGTGAAGACTTCGTCCGGGCGCTCGCCGGGATGGGCCTGCTCACCGATCCGGAGGTCGACGAGACCCGGACGCGGCCACTGGTCACCCCCGGCGTCGCCGGCGTCTTCTTCGGCCGGGTCGCGTGGTGTGTCTACGCCGTTGCTGTCCTCGGCTCGCTCCTCGCGATCCTGTCGACGCCCGCCCTACGGCCCGGGTACTCGGACGTGTGGTTCCTTCGCGACAAGGCACTGTCGTCACTGGTCGTCGGGCTCGTCGGTATCGCGCTCGCGGGGGTCCACGAGCTGTGGCACTGGCTCGCGGGACGGGCAGAGGGGCTGTCCGGGCGGTTCCGGGTCAGTCGACGTGGTGTGTTCCTCGTGTTCGAGACCGACCTCACCGAGGTCGTCACCATGCCACGGGCTCGACGCCACGGCATCTACCTGGCCGGTATGGCGGTCGACTCCGTCATCCTCGCCATGGCCCTCCTCGTGGAGTGGCTCGCGCTCTCGGGGAGTGGCGGGCTCCCCGCCGGGGTCGGCCGGTTCGCGGCCGCCGTGGCCTTCATCAAGGTCGTCGGCATCGGACAGCAGTGGGCCATGGTCTTCCTCCGCAGCGACGTCTACGCGCTGCTCGCCAACCTGCTCGGTTGCCACAACCTCTACCGCGCCACCTGGCTGACGACCAAGAGGCGAACCGTCGGTCTCACCACCCCCGAGAGCGACGAGCTCGCCCGGATCGGCGAGCACGACCGGGCGGTCGCAGCGTGGTTCGGCTGGGTCCATCTCAGCGGTCTTGTCGCCGTGGCGGCCATGGTCGTCTTCTGGGTCGTCCCCTACCTCGCGGGCATGGTGCGGTGGCTGGTGCCGGTACTCGCCCGTGGCGATGTCGGGTCAGGTCAGTTCTGGACGGCCGCCGGTCTGCTGACCCTGACCGCCGTCACCTGGCTCACGCCGGTGGTCGTCGCGGTGCGGGAACGTCGTCTGCGCCTCGCGGGTCGCCTGCTCTAGGTAGCGGCTGAGCGTGAGGCCGGATGTCACTCGCCGGGGTAGACGACGCCGACCTGGCGGCGCACCTCGTCCATGACCGCCATGACCCGGCGGGTGGCCTCCCACGGCACCGACCACGCCTCCGTGCGGGCCTCGGCCAGGGCACGGGCGACCTCCGCGGCCTGGAACCGGAAGCCGTGCTCCGAGGTCTCCGGGACCCACTCGTCGAGCAGGTCCCCATCGGGCGACACGAGTCGGACGACCGAGCCCGCGGCGTAGAAGTGGCCGGGGCCGGTCAGCTCGACCCGGCCCGCCGTGCCGGCGACCAGCGCGTCGCAGGGGGTGGCCGCCGCCATCGTGCTCGTCATCCGGGCCAGCGCCGACCCGACCCGGCCGGTGACCCCGACGGTGACGTCGACGCCCTGGTCGCTCAGCGTGCCGCGCGCCGCGACGTCGTCGAGCTCGCCGAGCAGGTGGTCGGCGAACGCGATCGGGTACACGCCGAGGTCGAGCAGTGAGCCGCCGGCGAGCGCGGGGTCGGACAGCCGCTGCGGGCCGTCCGGCCAGAGCAGCTGGCCGTGGTCGGCCTGGACGAGGACGACGTCCCCGATCGTCCCGGCCTCGACGGTGCGGCGGACGATGTCGTACTGCGGCATGTAGCGGGCCCACATCGCCTCGGCGGCGAAGAGCCCCGCGTCGCGGGCGGCGGCGAGGACCTCGTCGGTCTCGGCGAGGCTGCGGGCGAAGGCCTTCTCGACGAGCACCGGCTTGCCGGCGCGCAGGGCGAGCAGCGCGTGGTCGCGGTGCTCGCTGTGCGGCGACGAGACGTACACGGCGTCGACGGTGTCGTCCGCGACGAGATCCTCGTAGGAGCCGTGGGAACGCGCCACGCCGTGCCGCCGCGCGTACGCGCTCGCGCGGTCCTTGGAGCGCGACCCGACGGCGACGACCTCGCTGCGGGTCCCCGACCGGACGGCGTTGGCGAAGGTGTTCGCGATGCCACCGGGACCGAGGACACCCCACCGCAGCGGCGGCGCCTCCATCGGGTCCGGGACGGTCGGGGCGGCGAGCGTGGGCGTCGTCCGAGGCATGACCGCGACCCTATCGGCCCACGGGTGGCAGGGCATCGGCGCTCAGAAGCGGCTCGTCGCCTCGGCGACCAGGTCGCCGAGGAGCTCGCCGGCATCGACATCCAGGCCCTTGCGCACGAACCAGGCGGCCATCGTCGTCGCGTCCCGCTCGAGGAAGTCGAAGCCTTGGGGGTTGCCGATGACGTCGACCACCTGCGGCCAGTCGATGAGGACGAGCCGCCCGTCGTCGACGAGCGCGTTGTACGGGCTGAGGTCGCCGTGGGTCCAGCCGTGACGGGCCACGGCGAGCATCGCCGATCGCAGCTGGTCGAAGAGGTCGGCGAGCAGCTCCGGCCCGGGGCGGCACTGGCCGAGCCGCGGCGCGGCGACGGGTGCCGCGCCGTCCGTACGGCCGACGAACTCCATGAGCATCTCCGACTCGTCGAGCTGCACGGGGTAGGGGACCGGGAGGCCGAGCTCCCACAGGCGGCCGAGCGCGTCGAACTCGGCGGCCGCCCACTGGCCGGCGATCAGCTGCTTGCCGAAGCCGGTACGCCGGGCCATCGCGCGGGTCTCGCGGCTCTTGCGCACCCGGCGCCCCTCGAGGTAGCCGGCGTCGCGGTGGAACAGGCGGTGCTCGCCGGAGCGGTAGCGCTTGGCGGCCATCGTCGTGACCTGGTCGGTGCCGGGCAGCCAGCGGCGGACGACGTGGACGTCCGCCTCCTTGCCGGTCTTGAGGACGCCGAGGTCGGCGTCGACCGCGCCGAGCTCGGTGACGACCCATCCGGGGCGGGGGCGTGGCCCGTGGGTGGCGCCGTCCCAGGTGGACCGGCGTCACCCTCGGGCGGAGCGTCAGGGGAGGTGTCGGTGGAGAAGGCTGCCTGCTTCTCCGGCAGGTGGAACGGCGGATGTGCCATCGGAGTGCTCCTGAGCGAAGGGGGTGTGCGGGGCCGAGGTGCGGCCCGGGACGGTCGTGGACATGTCGGCCTCCTCCGTCGCTCGTCGGGCGCGCCGTCGCGTGCTCCGTGGTCGGCCCAGGGTGACGCACCGCGCAGGTCTCGCGCCACCGGTTAACGTCGGAGGGGCGGGTGGCCACGGGCCGCGTGGGAGGCATCACACGGTGGGGGGTCTCACACCCCGAGGCGGTGCCCGCCGCCCGAGCCGCCGGGCATACTCGCAGCCATGTCGCGACTGCAGACCACCGACGGCCTCACCGAGGAGCAGCAGGAGCTGGTCAAGCTCGTCCGCGAGTTCGTCGACGAGCAGATCCTCCCGGTCGCCGGTGCGCTCGAGGCGAAGGACGAGTACCCCACGGACATCGTCGAGGGCATGAAGGAGATGGGGATCTTCGGCCTGATGATCCCGGAGGAGTACGGCGGTCTCGGCGAGAGCCTGCTCACCTACGCGCTCGTCGTCGAGGAGATCGCCCGGGGCTGGATGAGCGTCAGCGGCATCATCAACACCCACTTCATCGTCGCCTACATGGTCCTGCGGCACGGGACCGAGGAGCAGAAGCAGCGGTACCTGCCGCGGATGGCGACCGGCGAGGTGCGCGGGGCGTTCTCGATGTCCGAGCCCGGGCTCGGCTCCGACGTGGCCGCCATCCGTACCAAGGCGGTCAGGGGCGACGACGGGTGGACGGTCGACGGCCAGAAGATGTGGCTGACCAACGGCGGCTCGGCCAACCTCGTGGCGGTCCTCGTCAGGACCGACCTCGGCGAGTCCGGCAGCCCGTACAAGAACATGACGACCTTCCTCGTCGAGAAGGAGCCCGGCTTCGGCGAGACGGCGCAGGGCGTCACCGTGCCCGGGAAGATCGACAAGATGGGCTACAAGGGCGTCGACACGACCGAGCTCGTCTTCACCGGCCACCGCACGAGCGACGAGCAGATCCTGGGGGGCGAGCCCGGCAAGGGCTTCTACCAGATGATGGACGGGGTCGAGGTGGGCCGCGTCAACGTCGCCGCACGGGCCTGCGGCCTCGCCCGCCGCGCCTTCGAGCTGGGCATCGAGTACAGCCAGCAGCGGGAGACGTTCGGCAAGAAGATCGCCGAGCACCAGGGCATCCTCTTCCGGCTCGCCGACATGGCGACGAAGGTCGAGGCGAGCCACCAGATGATGGTCAAGGCGGCCCGGCTCAAGGACGCCGGGAAGCGCAACGACCTCGAGGCCGGGATGGCGAAGTACCTCGCGTCGGAGAACTGCGCCGACGTCGTCGAGCAGTCCTTCCGCATCCACGGCGGCTACGGGTACTCCAAGGAGTACGAGATCGAGCGGCTCTACCGCGAGGCGCCGATGCTGCTCATCGGCGAGGGCACGGCCGAGATCCAGAAGATGATCATCGGCCGCCGGCTGCTCGAGGACTACAAGGCCCGCTGAGCCGGGCGCGGGCGGACGACGCGGGAGCGGGTGCCGTCCAGCCGTGACCCAGGCGGTGGTGGGACACTGGGGTCATGAGCAGCCAGCCGATGCGTCCCGGCCTACGGGCCGCCCTGTCGCTCGAGTACCCGATGAGCCTCGGTGTCCATGACACATACGAGGACGCGCAGGAGGCCGTCGACTACCTGTCCGACCACGAGTTCCCCGTGCAGGACGTCCTCATCGTCGGCACCGACCTCAAGCAGCTCGAGCGGGTCACCGGCCGGCTCACCCAGGGCCGCGTCATCGGGGCGGGCGCCCTCTCGGGAATGTGGCTCGGTCTCTTCGTGGGCGTGATGTTCGCCCTCTTCGACCCGGCCGGCGTCGAGCTGCTCAACATCCTCGCCACGGTCGCCTTCGGGGCGGTCTTCGGCGCGGTCTGGGCCACCGTGGGCTACCGGCTCACGCGGGGCCAGCGAGACTTCACGTCCGTCAGCCAGGTCGTGGCCAACAAGTACGAGGTGCTGTGCGAGCACAAGCACGTCCAGCGCGGCCGTGAGCTGCTCGCCGAGATGGACCCGATGAAGGCCGCCCAGGAGCAGGTGCGCCAGGCCCAGGAGGCCGAGCGCGCCCGCCTCTCCACCGAGCAGTAGGCCCGGTCCGGACCAGCCGGGCTATCGTCGCGGCATGGCCGACGAGCATCCTGCGCTGGAGCCCTTCGACGGGTCGTTCACCTCCGTCCTGTGCGTCGTCGCGCATCCCGACGACATCGAGTACGGCACCGCCGCGGCGGTCCACCGGTGGGTCGGGGAGGGTGCGACGGTGGCCTACCTCCTCCTCACGAGAGGAGAGGCCGGGATCGACACGATGGATCCGGAGCGGGCCGCCGGGGTGCGCGAGAGCGAGGAGCGCGAGAGCGCCCGCCGGGTCGGCGTCGAGACCGTCGAGTTCGCCGGATGGCAGGACGGCGCGGTCGAGTACGGCGTCCCGCTCCGGCGCGAGATCGCGGCGGCCGTCCGGCGGCACCGGCCGGATCTCGTCGTCGGCCAGACGTGGGCGGAGTTCTTCGGGCCGAACATGGCCAACCAGGCCGACCACCGGGCCGTGGGTCTGGCCACCCTCGACGCCGTCGCCGACGCCGGGAACAGGTGGCTGCACCGGGACCTGCTGGACGAGGGGCTCGAGCCGTGGAACGGGGTCACCGTGCTGGCCGTCATGGGGTCGCCCACCCCCACCCACTACCTGGACGTCTCGGGCGAGCCCTTCGAGGCCGCGGTGCACTCGCTCGAGGCCCACGAGGAGTACAACGCCGCGCTCCCGGACGACTTCCCGGCGCCGCGCGACCTGCTGACGATGATCCTGGGCGGCGGGGGAGAGGCGGCCGGGGTCGACAAGGCCTGGACAGCGCAGGTCGTCATCGACCGGCGGCCACCACGCGAGGACGCGAAGGGCTGACCGGACGACTCACGATGACCAGCGGGCCAGCTGGCGGGACTGCACCATGAGCCGACCCTGCGCGTCGTGGACGAGCGCGTCCTCGTCGAGGAAGCCGCCCTCGACGTGCCGGGTACCGGCGACGACGGCGAGCGGCCCGACCCCTGCACGGGCTCGGACATGGGCGGTGAGCTCGACGGTGGGGACCCAGCCGGACCGTCCCAGGGCGTTCCACGCCGCCGGAGGGGTCATGTCACACATGGCGAGCGCGCCCAGCTGGTCGGCCGGCAGGTCGTCGGCGACGGCGCGGATCTCTGCCGTGCCGTCCGGTGCCCCCTCGAGAAACCCGGTGGACGCGAGGTCCATCCGCGTTCCCGACCGGGCGGAGGCGCCCGGGGTCCGCAGACCCGCAGCCTCCTGCTCGGGCGTCGCGTGGACCGGCGCGAACCGAGCGGATGCGGCGTCCCACGGCTGGGTCCGGTGCCAGGTGGGGCCCTCGAAGGACGTGCGGTCACCGACCGAGGCCATGACCGCGAGGACGACGTCCTCGCCCTGGGTCGCGGTCGCCGTCACGGTGGAGAACCGGCGGCTGCCACCGAGCCGGCCCACCGAGAACCGGATGGGTCCGAAGCGCGCCTTGCGCAGGTAGTGCGTCGTGATCGTGAAGACGTCCGGGGCGCCGGTAGCGGTGAGCACGGCGTTCCCCGCGAGGGCGAGGAGGTACCCGCCGTGCGGGATGCCGTAGATGTCCCATCCCTCGTGGACGCGTCCGACGAGCTCGGCGCCGTCGGTCTCGAGCGCCACCGCCTCGTCGAAGGGTGCTGCATCGGTCGTCATGGAGGTCCTCTCCCTGCGGCGGTGGGGTGCGGTGGCGCGCCCGCTCGGAGCGCACGGGCGGACGCGTCGTCGTGGGCTCAGCGAGCGGTGAGACGCTGCACCCAGGCCTCGACGTCGTCGGCGCTGCGGGGCATGGCGTCGGAGAGGTTCTCGCAGCCGTCCTCGGTGACGAGCACGTCGTCCTCGATCCGCACGCCGATGCCGCGGAAGCGCTCGGGGGCCTTGAGGTCGTCGGCCTTGAAGTACAGTCCCGGCTCGACGGTGAGGACCATCCCGGGACGCAGCTCGGCGTCCATGTACTCCTCGCGGGTCGCGAGCGCGCAGTCGTGGACGTCGAGGCCGAGGTGGTGCGACGTGCCGTGGACCATCCAGCGCCGGTGGTACTGGCCGTGCTCCTTGTCGAGGGTGTCCTCGACCGACACGCCCTCGGGCAGCAGGCCCCAGGCATGAAGGTGCTCGGCGATGACCCGGATGGCGGCGTCGTGGACGTCGCTGAACCGGTTGCCCGGGCGCACCGCGGCCATCCCGGCCTCCTGCGCGGCGTACACCGCCTCGTAGACCTCGCGCTGGGCGTCGGTGAAGGTGCCGTCGACCGGGAGGGTGCGGGTGATGTCGGCGGTGTAGAGGCTGTCGACCTCGACCCCGGCGTCGATGAGCACGAGCTCGCCCTCGGTGACGTCGCCGGTGTTCTTGATCCAGTGCAGCGTGTTCGCGTGGTTCCCGGCCGCGCAGATGGCGTCGTAGCCGACGCCGTTGCCCCGGTGGCGCGCGGTGAGCCCGAAGGTGCCCTCGAGCCAGCGTTCCCCGCGGCCGTTCGCGACGGCGTCGGGCAGGGCCGCGACCATCGCCTCGAAGCCCTCGCGCGTCGCCGCGACCGCGGCGCGCATCTGCTCGACCTCGTGCTCGTCCTTCGTCATCCGCGCGTGCGACACCGCGTGGGCCAGGGCGTCGTCGGACCCCGCGAGCGTCTCGCGCTCGGCGCCGTTCGCGACCCGGGCGTCGTCGAGGCGCTCGGTGAGCTCGCGGTCGGCGTCGCGGACGACCCGGACGGTCACCTGCCCGGCGTCCTTCGCCACGGCGTCGACGAGACCGTCGACGTGCCGGGCGGTCACCCCGAGCTCGAGCTCGACGTCCTCGAGGGTCGGACGGGCGCCGACCCAGAACTCCCCGTACCGGGAGTCGGCGAAGAACTCGTCGCTGTCCCGGTCGGCCAACGGGCGGAAGTAGAGCACGGCCTCGTGGCCGCCGTCGTCGAACGGCTCCATGACGAGCACGGCGTCCGGCTCGCGGTCGGCGCCGAGGCCGGTGAGGTACGCGAAGGCGGTGTGCGGCCGGAACACGTAGTCACTGTCGTTGCTGCGCACCTTGAGCCCGCCGGCCGGGACGACGAGCCGCTGCCGCGGGTAGGCCGCGCTGAGCAGTGCCCGCCGGTCGGCGGCGTACCGCGCGGCGGGCGACGGGCCCTGCACGGTGGGGCGGCGCGCGGCCCAGCCCTCGCGGATGAACGCCCGCAGCTCGTCGGTCGTCGACCGCGCCCGGTTGTCGGCCTGCTTCTGCTCCTCACTCACCGTTCCATGCTCCCACGGCCCGGGGCCGCGTCTCTCCGCGGCGCTGACCAGGGGGCTTGCCGATGCTCCGAGGGTGTTGCCAGACTCGCCGGATGGGCAAGCACAGCGCACCGTCCCGCGGTGGCCCGGCTAGGCGCCCTCGCCGCGGTCCCGTGGCCGTCCTCCTCGGCGCATCGGTGGTCACGGCGAGCGCGGTCTTCGCCACGACGCTCATCGACGGCACCCGCGGGGTCCCGCCGAGCGCGCAGGCGCCGCAGGAGACCCCGCGGCCCGCGACGAGCCACGTCCTGTCCGAGCTCCCACGGCCGGACGACCCCAACCGGGCGTCTCGCACGTTACGGCGCACCGCGCCACCGGCACCCGCACCGACCACGGCCCGGGGCGGGCGTCCGCCCGCCCCGCCCACCATCGCCGCGAGACCCACGCCCCGCCCGTCGCCCAGCGGAACGCCCTCGGAGCCGGAACCGGCGCGTCGTGGCGCGACCCCGACCCCGTCCTCCACGCCCTCACCCTCAGCGTCGCCCTCTTCGTCCGCGTCGCCGTCGCCGTCGCCGTCCGGGACGCCGAGCCCGACACCCACCACCTCTCCGACCCCCCTGTCGCTCGCCCACGCGCTCCGGGACCTCGTCGGCGGGGTCGTGCCGTGACGTCGGACCTCACGCTCGCCGACCGCCTCCGCGACCACTTCGGCCACCGGGACCACCTGTACGGCGTCCTGCTCGCCGAGCTCGCCGACGACTGGGACGCCGGAGGGGTGGCGCGCGAGATCTTCGCCGGATGGGAGGACGCCGAGGCCCGCCAGCTCCCGCAGCTGCGCCTCCTCGCGGGGCTCTTCCGGATCGTGCTGCGCGGTGACGCGCCGCAGCTCGAGCCCTTCTACCCCTGCCTCGGTGGCGACACCGACCCGGAGGAGGCCTGGCCCTCCGTGCGCCCGCTCCTCGCCGCGCACGTCGAGGAGCTGCGCGCGTCGCTCACCGAGGCGCCGCAGACGAACGAGCCGGGTCGCGCCGTCGCGCTGCTCGTGGGGCTGTCCGAAGCGGTGCGCCGCACCGGGACGCGGCGGGTCCGCCTTCTCGAGCCGGGTGCGTCCGCCGGGCTCGGGCTGCTCGTCGACCGCTACCGCTTCGAGGGCGAGGGATGGAGCGCCGGGCCCGCGGAGACACCCTTCGTCGTCCGGGGCTGTGGCGCGGAGGGGCTCGTCCCGGAGAGCGTCGAGATCGTGGAGCGGCGTGGCTGCGACCTCGCGCCCGTCGACGCCTCGACCCCCGAGGGGCGTACCTACCTACGGTCGTTCGTCTGGCCCTGGCAGCTCGACCGGCACGCCCGGTTGGACGCCGCGCTCGCCGTCGCCGCGGAGCATCCGGTGACGGTCGACCGGTCGGGGGCGGCCGCCTGGGTGCGCGAGCGGCTCGCCGAGCCTGTCGCCGACGATGTCCTCACCGTCGTCTGGCACTCGGTCACCCGGCTGTACTGGCCGCTCGAGGAGACGCAGGCGATGGAGGCCGCGGTCGCCGAGGCGCGCGAGCGCGTCCCGGTCGCGCACGTCGCGATGGAGCATCCCTGGGTGACGTGGCAGGAGCGCCCGTCCGTGGACGGCGGCCGCACGCCGTCCGTCGAGCTGGACGGCGAGGTGCTCGGGTCCTGCGGCCACCACGGCCCTCCGCTCGTGCTCGCCCCGCGATGACCGACCCGGTGCCGAGCGGGCCGTTCAACCTGGCCCGGTACTGCCTCGGGGCGGCACCGCACCGGCCCCCGCCTGACACCGGGCTCGTCGTCACCCAGGAACAGGAATCGACACCCCGATCTCCTGCCACGGAAGGCACGTGTTGCGTTCACACGCCAGCAATCACCCGCTCACCGGCGGAACCGGGTCGGGGTCGACTCTGTAGGCGAGCAGGTCTCCCAGACCGCCTCGCACGTCCTCGATGACGATGGCTTCGGCCGCGGTCGAATCGCGTGACCGCAGCGCGGAGACGAGAGCTCGGTGACTGGACCACCGATCGAGCCCGAAGGTGGGGTCCTGCGTGGCGCGTTCGATGAGCCTCGCTCGTCGCTCGCCGCGTGGGAAGACGCGCGACTGATCAAGGAGTCGGACGAGAACGGGGTTGGCTGCGCAGGCGTCGACGGCGTCGTTGAAGAGCTGCATCGTGTCGAGCAGCTTGTGCAGTCGCCCTGTGACGTCCTCGCCGGCGCTGTGCCGTTGCTTGATGATGATCAGTTGGTCGTCGGCCTCGTCGAGGATCGCGTCGAGCTGGTCGATCTGAGGGGGGGTTGCGTGTCGTGCGGCGAAGCGCGCGACCATGCCGCGCAGCGCGACCTCGACCTCTGCAAGGTCGGAGATGGCTTCGTCACGGAGTGCGGAGACCTTGACGGTGCGGGGACCCGTTCGATGGAGCAGCCCTTCCTGTTCGAGGCGTCGGATCGCCTCACGTACCGGTGTGGCACTCATCCCCAGCTGGTCGGCGGCAGCGCGCTCGGTGACTTTCTCGCCAGACCTGAGCCCGCCGGTCACGATCGCATCGCGCAAAGAGCGGTAGGCGCTGTCGGCGAGTGTGCGCTCGGTGGTGTCGGTGGCAGGAGAGGACATGCGGTCACCTTACCGCCTGACCATGGCAGGTAATTTTACGACCTCTTGCGAATTTTGCCATAGCAAACTAGTGTGGCCTGCGCCGCGGCGAAGCGGTAGGACGGACGTGGGTGTCGGGATGACCACTGCGGGTACGGAGCACGTCGGCGGGGAGAAGCGTCCGCGGACCGGGCGGGTCACGCTGCTGGTGGCACTTGCGGTGTTCGCCCAGGAGTCGACGTGGAACTTCTACGACAACCAGGTGCCGCCGCTACTCCGTGAGCATCTGGCCAGCGCGGCTCTGGTGGGTCTGTTCATGGGCATGGACAACCTGCTCGGGATCTTCGTGCAGCCCTGGCTGGGGAGCAGGTCGGACAACACGCGGACCAGATGGGGGCGCAGGATTCCATACCTCGTGGTCGGTATGCCGGTGGCCGCTGTGCTGTTCCTCCTCATCCCGCACGCCGCCGCCACGTTGCCGACGCTGATCTTGACGATGTTCTCGTATGCGTTGGTGGCGAACGCGTTCAAGCCGATCGCGGAGGCGCTGCTGCCGGACTTCATCGAGCCGGATCGACGCAGCCGCGCCAACGCGGCGGTGAAGATCGCCTCAGGCCTGACCGTGATCGTCGCAGCGTCGATCAGCCTGCTCGTCGTCGACGAGCATCCCTATCTCGCGTTCGCGATCCCCTCGGGGCTCATGGTCATGGCGGTCGTGGTCTTGGCGAGTCGGCTTCGTGAGACCAGGTCGACCGGCTATCAGACCGCGCTGGCCGATGACTCTGCTTTCGCCGCTCGTGAAGGTGGGCAGAACCTCGGGCAGGGACGACACGCGGGTCCGGTGGGCACACGGGTGCGTGACACCTTGGTCGACATCGTGGGTGACCCGGACCGCAGCCGGTTGTCGATGATGCTGGCCATCTTCGTTTTCGCCGGTGCCTGGTTCTCGAGCCGGTCGTTGATGACGCCGTTCGGGCAGGAGGCGCTTGGTCTGTCCCGCGGTGATGCGGGCGGCCTGACACTGCCGAGCGGTCTCGCCTTTCTGTTGGCCGTGTATCCGGCTGCGCTGCTCGCTGAGCGGTACGGCCGGTTCGTGGTGATCATGGCAGGGATGGGCGTGTTCGCAGGAGCCTTGGTCCTGGGAACCGTGCTGGACAGCTCGACCGGCGTGGTCGTCGCGCTCTGCATCGGCGCGGCCGGTGCCGCGGGATTCATGGTCAACGCGGTCGTCGTGTTGTGGAACCTTGCGCCGAGCGTACGGGTGGTGGGCACCTACTCCGGCTTGTACACCGTGGGCTGGATGAGCGGCGGGTTCCTCGGCCCAGCCCTCGTCGGTGGTCTCGTGGACCTGCTCGGGTGGCGCTGGATGTTGCTCGACATCGCTGCTCTTGCCGTCATCTCCATCGCGATCGTTGCGCGTGTGCGCCGGCACCACCGGCACCCGGACGAGCAGTCCGCGGACGAGCGCTCCGCGAGTGACCGGGTTGCCGAGGAGCGGACCACGTGAGCCGGATCCTGATCACCACCGACTACCTACGTCCTGGCGACGAGGTCGACCGCTACCTCACCGGTCGCGGCCACGAGACCACCCATCTTCCGATGGTGGGCCGGCGTGACCCCGGGGAGCTGGTCGCCGCCTTGCAGGCCGTCGACGGGGCGCTCATCGCCAACGAACCGTTGGACGCCGACGTTCTGGGGCGTGTCCCGGGGTTACGCGCCCTCGTGCGTACCGGAGTGGGTTTCGACTCGGTCGACATCGAGGCCGCGGCAGGTCTGGGCATCACGGTGAGCAACCTTCCGGGAGTCAATGCCAACGCGGTCGCCGAGTACACCCTCGGGCTGTTGCTCGCCGCCGCCCGCCACCTGGTCCAGAGCGCTGTCGGGGTCGCCGCAGGTCGCTGGCCCCGCGAAGACGGACGTGAGCTACGCGGCGCCACCGTCGGGCTGATCGGCTACGGTGCGGCCGCGAAAGCGCTGGTGCCGCTCGTCGAAGCCGTGGGCATGTCGGTGCTCTGCACGACCAACATGCCGATCTCGGATCCGGCGGGGGAGCGGGAGCACCCGAACGTGCGGTTCGTGGAGCTGCCCGAGTTGCTCGCCGAGTCCGACTATGTCTCGATCCACACTGCGCTCACCGCGCGGAGCAGGGGCCTGATCGGCGCCGACGCACTAGCCCTGATGAAGCCGACGGCGATCTTGGTGAACACCGCTCGCGGCGGCATGGTCGACGAGGTCGCTCTGGTGGACGCCGTGCGCTCGGGCCGGATCGCGGGGGCCGCGCTCGACGTGGTCGCCGCCGAACCGCTGCCGGCCGAGAGCCCGCTACGAGGCGTGGACGGCATCGTCGTCTACTCACACATGGCCGGGCAGACCACCGAGGCACGAGCCGCCTCCGGGCTTCGAGGGGCGAAGGAGCTCCTTGCCGCGCTCGCGGGAGAGCCCCGGAACTGCGTGAACGCGCATCTCATCGAGCGACTGCGTGAGCGGCGCCACGAGAGCGTGGATACGCCGGGAACGACAACGAAGACTCCAGACACACCAAGGACTCTCGGATGACCGGCCAGAGCGCATACCGGATCGCGGTGATACCCGGTGACGGGATCGGCATGGAAGTCATCACCCCCACGGTGCGGGTGCTGGACATGCTGGCCGACCGGGGCGGGTTCAGCCTCGACTACGACCACCTCGACTGGTCGTGCCAGCGCTACCTGGCGACCGGCACCATGATGCCCTCCGATGGCCTGGAGCAGATTGCCGGCCACGACGCCATCCTGTTGGGTGCCGTCGGCTGGCCCGGCGTACCCGACCACGTCTCCCTGTGGGGGCTGCTGATCCCGATCCGGCGCCACTTCCGCCAGTACGTCAATCTCCGCCCGATCAAGGTGATGGACGGTCTGCCCGGGCCGCTGCGCGACTCCGGCGGCGTCGACTTCGTGGTCGTCCGTGAGAACGTCGAAGGCGAGTACAGCGAGATCGGCGGCCGGACCAACCGGGGGTTCCCCGACGAGATGGCCGTGCAGGAAGCTGTGTTCACCCGGGCCGGCGTCACCCGCATCGTCGACTACGCCTTCGAGCTGGCCGTGCAACGCGGCAGCACCCTGACGTCGGCGACGAAGTCCAACGGCATCGTCCACACGATGCCCTTCTGGGACGAGATCGTCCGGGAGCGGGCCGCGCTCCATGACATCCCATGGCGGCACGAGCACATCGACGCCCTGGTCGCCAAGCTGGTCCTCCGTCCCCGCGACTTCGACGTCATCGTCGGATCCAACCTCTTCGGCGACATCCTGTCCGACCTCGCCGCCGCGATCGCCGGCAGCATCGGTATCGCCCCTGCGGCCAACCTCAACCCCGAGCGCGAGTTTCCCTCGATGTTCGAACCCGTGCACGGCTCTGCCCCCGACATCGCGGGCCAGGGAATCGCCAACCCCCTCGGATGCCTGTGGGCCGCCGCCATGATGTTGGACCACCTCGGCCAACCGGGCGCAGCGCACGCGCTGATGGTGGGCATCGAGACCACCCTGGCCGAAGGCAGCGTCCGCACCCCCGACCTCGGTGGCGACGCCACCACTGGCGAGCTGACCGACGCCGTCCTCGCCGCCATCCCCACCGTTCACGCCGGGTCGACCCCGACCATCCAACCCTGAAGACCGAAAGCAGCCTCGAATGAATGCGACCGAAAGAGTGAGCGTGTTGGTGCCTGCCGGGATGCTCGGCGCCGGGTTCGCAGAGGCCACCGTGGAGCGAGGGCTGGCCCTGGGTGCCGACGTGATCGCGGTGGACGGCGGATCGACCGACTCTGGAGCCCACTACCTCGGCTCGTCGACCTCGAAGAGCACCGCAGGCGCGGTCGCACGAGACCTCCGTAGTCTGATCAAGGCGGCAGCCCGAGCCGACATCCCACTCATCATCGGGTCGTGCGGCACCAGCGGCACCGACGATGGCGTCGACTGGGTGGCAGACATCGCGGCAAGGGTGATGGCCGAGGAGGGCCTGGACCTGCCGGTCGCCCGCATCTACGCCGAACAGCAGGCCGGCACCCTCGAAGAGATGCTCGGCGCCGGGCGGGTCCACCCGCTGCCACCCCTGGGCGAGCTCCAGGTGGGCACGCTCGAGAGCTGCGCCCACATCGTGGCGATGATGGGCCACGAGCCGATCGCCGCGGCGCTCGAGGAGCTCGGGGAGGCCGGGACCGGTGCTCGGGTGGTGCTAGCGGGTCGGGCCACCGACACCGCCCTCGCCGCCGCCCTTCCCCTCATGCGGGGCATGCCCGCCGGCCCTACCTGGCACGCAGCGAAGATCGTCGAGTGCGGCGGACAGTGCACCACCAACCCCCGCGCCGGAGGAGTCTTCGTGACGATCGACCACCACGGGTTCACCATCGAACCGCTTGACCCCGAGTCGGCCTGCACCCCCATCTCCGTGGCCGCCCACATGCTGTACGAGACCGTCGATCCGTTCCAGATGCGCGAACCGGACGGCACCCTCGACGTTCGTGAGGCGACCTACGTCGCCCTGGACGAACGCACCGTACGGGTCGAGGGTTCGCGGTTCCACACCGCCGAGCAGTACACCGTGAAGCTGGAAGGTGCTCGGGTCGCCGGGTTCGAGACGATGTCGTTCACCGCCATCCGCGACCCCCTCATCCTGGCCGACATCGACGCCTGGGCCGACCTGCTGCGCACCACCCTCACCCAGTGGGTCACCGACAAGTTGGCACTCTCCGAGGACGAGTACGCCTTCGACATCCGCCTCTACGGCCACAACGCGGTCCTGGACGACCTCGAACCGGCGACCGCGCCGCCGCGTGAGGTGGGGGTGATGCTGCTGGTCAACGCCGTCGACCAAGCCACCGCGACGGCCGTGGCAAAGGTCGCGAACCCGTTGATGCTGCACCTGCCCACGCCCCGCATGGACTACCTGCCCAGCCTCGCTTTCGCCACCTCACCGGCCGAGGTCGAACGAGGACCAGCCTTCGAGTTCGTCCTCAACCACGTCGTGGACACGACCCCGCTGGAGATGTTCCGCATCGAGCGCCGGGCAGGCGGGTCATGAACGGCCCCGAGCCGGGCGTCGCTGCGGGCCCCGGTGCAGGCGCGGGCCCGGTCACCATCGGCGACCTGGCCCTGGAGGTCCGCTCCAAGAACGCCGGACCGTTCTGGGTCACCATGGAGCTGTTCATGCGCGGCGCCGACGGATACGCCCTCGTCGCAGACCCGTCCTTCCTTGACGAGTACGTCGTCGCTGGTCTCTACAGGGTCGACCCCGGAACGGTGCAGATGTTCCGGATCCCGTCGCTGAACGTCGTGAAGATCTCCTTCCCACGGCCGGTCACACAGGGCTCACTGCGCGACCGCGACATGCACGCCGGCCAGCACCATGTCCCACTCGCCCGGCTGCCCGTCCCTTCACGCGGGGAGCACCCGTGAACACCGACCGGACCCGTCCGAGGCGAGTGACCGGCGAGACCGATGTGGTCGTGGTCGGCGCCGGCCTCGCGGGCCTGGTCGCGGTCGCCGAGGCCGCTGACGCCGGCCAGCAGGTGATCGTGGTCGACCAGGAGCCTGAACAGAGCCTCGGCGGTCAGGCGTTCTGGTCGCTGGGCGGCCTGTTCCTGGTCGACAGCCCCGAACAGCGGCGCATGGGGGTCAAGGACTCCCACGAGCTCGCCCGGCAGGACTGGATGGACAGCGCCCAGTTCGACCGCGACGGGGACCGGTGGCCACGCGCTTGGGCAGAGGCCTACCTCGATTTCGCCGCCGGTGAGAAGCGGTCCTGGCTGCGGCAGATGGGCCACCGGCTCTTTCCCGTTGTCGGCTGGGCCGAGCGCGGCGACGGCCGAGTCGACGGGCACGGCAACACTGTGCCGCGGTTTCACATCACCTGGGGTGCCGGCCCGGGTGTCGTCACGCCCTTCGAACAGCGCGTTCGAGAGCACGTGTCCGCCGGGCGGGTCACCCTCGCCTTCCGGCACCGGGTCGACGAGGTCATCATCGAAGGCGGAGTCGTTGTCGGGGTTCGGGGCCGGTTGCTCGAGCCCAGCGACGTCGCACGTGGCCGCCCCTCCAGCCGCGTGGACCTCGCCGACTTCGAGATCCGCGCCCGAGCCACCATCGTCACCAGCGGCGGCATCGGCGGCGATCTCGACCTGGTGCGCCGCAACTGGCCCACCTCGCTGGGCAAGCCCCCGGTCAGCATGGTCGCCGGGGTGCCCGCGCACGTCGACGGACGCATGCTTTCCATCGCCGAGACCGCCGGTGCCAGCGTCATCAACCGCGACCGCATGTGGCACTACGTGGAAGGGATCCGGAACTGGGACCCGATCTGGGACAACCACGGCGTCCGGATCCTGCCAGGGCCCTCCAGCCTCTGGCTCGACCCCACCGGGAAGCGGCTACCCCCGCCGTACTTCCCCGGTTTCGACTCCCTCGGCACCCTGCGCCACCTGCGAACCACCGGATACGACTACTCCTGGTTCGTGCTGACCCAGGCAATCATCGAGAAGGAGTTCGCACTCTCGGGCTCCGAGCAGAACCCCGACCTCACCGGCAAGAACATCAGGCTCCTCCTCCAGCGGCTCAGGAAGGGTGCGCCCGGCCCCGTCGAGGCCTTCAAGCAACACGGTGAGGACTTCGTGGTCGCGGACACTCTCTCCGAGCTGGTCGCGGGAATGAACGAGCTCGGAGAGGTCGACATCGACGAGCCGGCCCTGCGCACTCTGGTCGAGCGGCGCGATCGCGAGCTCGACAATGCCTTCGGCAAAGACGCCCAGCTCACTGCGATCCGGGGGGCTCGCAACTACCGCGGCGACACGATGAGTCGGATCGCCGGCCCACACAAGCTGCTCGACCCCGCGCACGGCCCCCTGATCGCGGTGCGACTGCACATCTTGTCCCGCAAGACTCTCGGGGGGCTGGAGACCGACCTTTCCGGACGTTGCTTGACCACCTCGGGCGAACCGCTTCCGGGCCTGTACGCCGCCGGGGAGGTCAGCGGGTTCGGCGGCGGTGGCATGATGGGCCACAACGCACTGGAAGGAACCTTCCTCGGCGGCTGCCTCTTCAGTGGGCGAGTCGCAGGCCGTGCGGTGGCCGGCTCCTCCTGAGGCAGAGGGCACGTGAAGCCGGTTCTGTGTGGAGGCATCCGAACGAGGACTGAGCTGTGGTGCCCTCCCTCCCTCGGGGGGACGGAGCTCGCCCTCGGACACGGAACTGGCCCACGGATGTCTCAGAAGAGCCGCTTTTCCGCGGGTCGGTGGCGGTCCCGCGTGGTGCGGGGCACGATCGCGGCGTGACGACGGACCTGATGTGAACCACGGCGGGACGACGCGCGCTTGTCCTCGGCGGGCCGGCCGGACTGGCCCTGGGGGCCGTCGGGCTCACCGAGCCGGCGGCAGCGGCCGGGATCGACACCGCCTCGCAGCTGTCCTCCGCGCTCGACCGGTGCATGGCCACCCGGTCGGGGGTCGCCGGGATCATGGTGCGCGACAACCGCAACGGCCGGTACTTCCAGTGGCGTCCGCGGCGGCAGCAGAGCCACAGCACGATCAAGGTGCTCATCCTCATGACGACCCTCAAGATCCAGCAGGACCGGCGCCGCGGCCTGACGTCGCACCAGAAGTCGCTCGCGTCGGCGATGATCCGCCGCTCCGACAACTCCGCGACGAACGCCCTGCTCAGGTGGGCCACTCCGCGCCGGTGCCGCATCGTCGCCGACCAGCTCGGGCTGCGCAGCACGAGGTTCCTCGGCGGGACGACGTTCCGGTCGAGCACGTGGTGGGGGGCACTCGACGACGACGAACCGCGACCTCGTCCAGCTCGAGAACCACCTCATCCTCGGGACGTACCTCTCGCCCGCACGCCGGGCGTACGCCCGGCGGCTCATGGCCTCGGTCACGCCGTCGCAGACGTGGGGTCTGGGTCAGGGTCTGCCGAGCGACGTGCACGTCGAGCTGAAGAACGGATGGGGCCCGCGCTCGGACGGCTACCGGCTCAACTGCGTCGGGTACGTGTCCGGCCGCGGTCGCGACTACCAGATGTCCATCCTGTCCCGCAGCTTCAAGGGCTACTCCTACGGGCAGACCACGGTGAACCGGCTCTCCCGCATCGTCTTCGACGCCCTCGACCAGCCACTGCGCTGAGATCTCGCTCCCGGCCCGGCGCAGTCCGCGCGCCGTTCCCGAGCGTCCCGACCTCGACGCCGGACGACGGCGCGACTCCCGTCGCCGGGGGCCGCGCCGTCGCTCGTCGTGCCGGGGTCAGCCGCTGACGCGGGTGAGGGCCCAGCTGTGGGAGGCGTACCGCGTGTTGTGCTTCCGCTGGGCCAGCACGCGGTGGCTGTCCAGCCTCGTCGAGCCCAGGGCGAGGTCCATCCCGGTGTGCTGCACCCGGAAGGTCACGCCGGCGCGGCCGCGGTAGGCGCCGAACAGCTGGTGTGCCTGCCGGTCGCAGCGCTGCTGGACGAACGGTGCGCCGTTGGCTCGCGACGCGTCCTTGACGCCGAGGCACAGCCCGCTGCTCGCCGAGCGGAGCATGTACTTCCCGTCGCCGACGTCGACCGCGCTCCACTTCTGGTTCTGGCCGGACGTCGCGGGGTACTGGATGACACCGCCGTCGACGTCGCCGTTCGCGCGGAACACGTCGGCGAGGAGGCCGGTGCGCCCGTTCGTCATCGTGAAGTACGTGGCGGGCTGGGGGTCGTCGGTCCCGGCCTTGGCCGTGCGCACCGAGAGTGCCGCGCTCGCCGGCGAGGCGTTGCCGGCCGCGTCGCGTGCCACGACCGTCACCGAGTAGGCGGTGTCGGGGGTCCGACCCTCCACCTTCAGCGAGGTGCCGCCGGTGCTGCCGACCTTGTCGCCGCCGACGAGCACGTCGTAGGCGGTGACGCCGTGCTCGGCGTCGGCCTCCGTCCATGACACGGTGAAGGCCGTGGCCGTGACGTCCGCGGACTGCAGCCCTTCGGGGGCCGGGGGAGCGGTGGTGTCGCCGCCTCCGCCACCGCCACCGCCACCGTCGCCGTCGCCGTCGCCCCCATCACCGCGGATGAGGAAGGTGTTGTCGGCGACGTTGTAGTGGGTCGCGAGGTAGCTCCCGGGGCTGGGCTCGGCCGAGTAGTAGTCGTCGTGGTTGCAGTCGAGCAGCCTGTCGAACGCGCGGTCCGTGCAGACGTAGCGCATCGGCGGGTTGTACGGCGCGTCGGAGTAGCACATGATGTCGTACTCGTCGACGCAGTGCCCACCACGGCTGGTGTTCGGCGCGGAGTTGTTGACCGCACCGAGGTTGTGCCCGAGCTCGTGGGCCGCGGTCGAGGCGCTCCAGCAGCCGCTGTCGCTTCGGCCGTAGGACGGACCGAAGTTCGACCGGTTGGAGGCGCTCTTGCTGTCGTCGCCGGTGAACCCGCCGATGCCGCAGTAGGTCTTGTCGTCGACCCAGAGCACGTACTTGCGGTCCTTGCGGTCGTAGCCCTTGCTCGCGAGCTCCCGGTTGACGCCCGAGAAGTCGCCGATGACGCTCGCGCTCACCTGGACCGGGGTGACGGTCGGACGGCAGTCGGCGTCCACCGTCTCGGTCACGAACCGCACGTGCCGGTCTCCGCCACTCTGCTTCGCGCTCTCGGAGTAGATGTCGTCGATACCGGCCGTCCAGGTGACGAACGAGTCGCGGTACTCCTCGAAACGGCTCGTGCCGCTGTACACGTACAGCGCCTGCACCCGGTTGCCGGACTGGCCGTCGCCCTCGCAGACCACCGACATGTCCGACGGTGCGGCGACGGCGTCGGCGGTCGCGGCGGCCGCCTCGGCGTCGGCGGCGAGCTCCTCCTCGTCGGGCAGGGGAGCGTCCTGCCCGGTGGTCTCCGCCGGCTTGGAGGCGACGACCGGTGGGGTGTCCGTGGTCGGGTCCTGGCCTGGGAACGGAACGTCCGGACCATGGGTGCAGATCGTGGTGTCGCCGACCTTCGCTTCGAACTGCCCGACGCAGGGACCGTCGGTCGGCGTGTCGAGGCCGTCGTAGACGAGGCCCTTCTCCGGCTGGTTCGCAGGCTTCTCGATGGGCTCCGGCGCCTTGCCGTGGTCGTGGTCCCCGTGGTCGTGGTCGCTGTGGTCATGTTCGGCCGGCTCCGGGTCCGGCGCCTCGGTCTCGGTCTCCGCCGCTGTGGTGACCTCGGGTGCGGCCGGGGCGGCGACCGCCACCGCGGCGGGCGCTTCGTCGTCGGTCGCGGCCCCCACGGAGGGGGCCACGAGGAAGGCGAGGCCGAGCGATGCCATGGCGGCGAGTGTGCTGAAGGTGCGCTTTCGCCGCACGCGCCGTCGGGGCGCCCCCGTCATGCTGTGTCGTCCCACGATGATCCTTTCGTCACTGCTTCATCACGACGCCTCGAATCGTCCTGTCCTCCACGGGCCGTCATCGAGGGTCGTGGTTCGCAGGCGTTTGGAGCAAGAGTTATCGACTCGTTACTCTCAGGCCGCTTTCAGGCTTCCCGGGGACCAAGACGCCGAGATGCGGGACGGTCGCTCGCAAGGCCCGTCCGGGTGTGTGGGCAAGGGCACGTCGTGACGCCGCGCCCACCGTCGGTCCCACGCGGGAGGATGAGCGGGCAGCGCGGCGGAACGACCGCCGCGCGACATCCGCGAGGAGGACCGCCGTGCAGTTCGGGCGCAGCTACGAGGAGTTCGAGGTCGGCGCGACGTACAAGCACTGGCCGGGCAAGACGGTCACCGAGTACGACGACCACCTGTTCTGCCTGCTGACGATGAACCACCACCCCTTGCACCTCGACTCGCACTACGCCGAGGGGACGACGCAGTTCGGGAAGAACGTCGTCGTGGGCAACTACGTGTACTCGATCCTGCTCGGGATGTCGGTTCCGGACATCAGCGGCAAGGCCATCGCCAACCTCGAGATCGAGTCGCTGCGCCACGTCGCGCCCACCTTCCACGGCGACACCCTCTACGGAGAGACGCGGGTCCTCGACAAGTGGGAGAGCACGAGCAAGGACGATCGGGGCGTCGTCCACGTCGAGACCGTCGGCTACACCCAGGACGGCACGGTCGTCTGCATCTTCCGCCGCAAGGTCATGGTGCCGAAGGCGAGCTACCTCGAGGCCCGCGGCGGCGAGCAGCCGGGCCGTCCGACGCCCGTCCCCGACAAGAGCCGGCCGGGGCCGGAAGCCGGCTGAGTCACTCGAACCCGAGGGTGTGCGTCCGCCCGTCGACACCGGTCCAGCGCAGCTGCGCGACGGCGAGCCCCTCGGCTCCCGGGGAGGCCACGACGACGTGCACGCCGGCACCCGGCACGTCCACCTGGTCCCAGCCGGCCTGCCCGCCGAGCTCTCGGCCGAGGACGTCGAGCAGCGTGATGTCCTTCGCCTCGTCGGGGAGGGCGGCGCACACCGCGCCGCCGTCGGGCAGGCACTCGACGAGACGGCCCTCGGCCGGGAGGTCGGAGGCGTCGACATCCGTGACGACGGGCCTGCCCGCGTCGTCGAAGCGGACGAGGTGCACCGTCGTCGCGCCGTCGAGGGTCACGCCGTACACGCCGATCTCCACGCCGGAGCCGGGGGTGGTGAGCGCACCGGCGTGGCCGACGTCGTGGCGGCCCGTGGCGTCGGTCCAGTGCACCTGGGTCACGCCGCTGCCTTCGGACTCCGGTGGTGTGGTCAGCCGGGCCAGCATGACGGTCGCCCGGTCGCCGAGCGCGCTCGTCGTGCTGTCCTCGAGCGTGGCGTCGGGAGCGAGGTCCACCGAGACGTCCTCGGCCCCGGGTGGGAGGAGGACGGCGTAGGTGGTGTCCATGGCAGACGCGTCGCGGCGCACACCCATCAGGGCCTCCGGGGGGAGCCCGGTATCGGTGTCGTCGCTCGTCGGGACGTTGCCCCAGCCCTCCGGGGTCACGACACCGAACATCCCGCCCTGCTGGTCGTGGTAGGCGATGCGATCGCCCATCGCGGCGCTCTCGACGGTGCGGCCGTCGGCGGTCCGCACGGCCCTGCCGTCGGTCCAGTAGACGTCGGTCACCTCGGTGCCGCGGTCCTCCCGCTGCCCGCGGACGACGAACGCGCGGTAGCCCGTCCCGGCGAGCTCCGCGTCCCCCGTGCTCACCCCCCGCTGCTCGCTGATGACGGGGGAGAACGAGGTAGCCCCCGCGGGCAGGACGCCGACGACGACGAGCGGGTCCTCGCTCACCCGGCCGTAGAGGACCTCGGAGCGTCCCGCGGAGAGCGTCCCGACCTCGACGGCCCGATCCTGTGCGCCCCCTCCGGGGAGCTCGGCGGAGAGGGTGCGACGGTCGGTGTCGAGGCGGACGAGCACGGTCCCCTTGGCGCCGTCGGGCACCCGCGCCTCGACCACGCCGGTGGCGGTGGCACTCGGCGTCGGCGTGCCGCTCTGCGTCGCGGGCACCTCGTCCAGCGCGTCCGGGGTGCCCTGGGCGAGGACGGCCCACGCGCCGAGCCCCGCCACGACGGCGAGGGCGAGGGTGCCTCCCGCGGCGGCCATCCGACGGCGCCGGATGATCCGTGCGCCGGACCCGATCACCGATGCCGTGTCGATGTCGAGGAACGCGCCGGCCTCGGCGTCCGCGGCGGAGCGTAGCTGGCCGCGCAGCTCGTCCTCGAAGATGTCGGGGCTCATCGGTGGTCTCCTTCGGAGGTGGTGAGCTGGGCGCGCAGCGTCGCGAGGCCACGTGACGCTGCCGACTTGACCGAACCGACGGAGATGTCGAGGAGGTCCGCGACGGCTCGTTCGGAGAGGTCGGTGTAGTAACGCAGGACGACGACGCGGCGCTGCTGGTCGGGCAGCGCCGCGAGGAGCCGGACCACCTGGTCGCGGTCCTCGGTCGTCGTGGCGGGGCGCTCGTGCGGGCCCTCCGGGATCTCGCCGACCACGACCTCCCGGTGACGCCGGCGCCAGAGGTCGGTGCGTTCGTTGACGAGCACCTTGCGGGTGTACGCGAGGGCACCCTCGGGCCTGACCCGCGGCCACGCGACGTAGGTCTTGACCAAGGCGGCCTGGACGAGGTCGTGCGCCACGTGGTGGTCACCGGTGAGCAGCCAGGCCGTGCGCAGCAGCGAGGGCGAGGCCTGCTCGACGAAGCGCGTGAACGCCTCGTCGCGCGCGGCGCGGCCCCGGGTCGTCATGCGACCTCCTCGGTGTCACCCATACCCTCTCCTACGGGGGAGCGCATGGAAAGGTTGCCGCGCACGACGAGGTCGTCCACGCCACTACGCTCCTGTCGTGATCGACCTGCACACGCACTCGACGGCGAGCGACGGGACGGAGACGCCGGCCGCTCTCGTCGGGTCGGCGGCCACGGCCGGGCTGGATGCGGTCGCCCTCACCGACCACGACACGACCGCCGGCTGGGACGAGGCGGCCGGCGCCGCCCGGCAGCGGGGCGTCGTGCTCGTCCCCGGCATCGAGGTCTCGTGCGCCCGCGGGTCACGGTCGGTGCATCTCCTCGCCTACCTGCCCGACCCCGCTCACCCGGTCCTCGTCGCCGAGCTGGCCCGGGCCCGGGAGAGCCGGGACACGCGCCTGGACCGGATGGTCGAGAAGATGGCGGCCGACGACATCCCGGTCACCGTCGAGGCCGTCCGGGCCGAGGTGCGGCCGGGTGCCACACCGGGGCGCCCGCACATCGCCGACGCCCTCGTGCGTGGCGGGGTCGTCAGCCACCGGGACGAGGCGTTCGCCCGGTGGCTGGGCGACGACAGCCCGTACTACGTGACGCACTACGCCCCGGACCCGGTGCGGGCCGTCGAGGTCGTCCGCGACGCCGGCGGGGTCGCCGTCATCGCGCACCCGCACTCGCGCACCCGCACCGGCACGGTCGGTGACGAGCTCGTCGAGGAGATGGCCGCCGCCGGGCTCGCCGGGGTCGAGGTGCACCACCGCGACCACGACCCCGAGGCCGTCGCCCACCTGTGCCGCCTCGCGGAGGCCCTCGGGCTGCTCGTCACCGGCTCCAGCGACTACCACGGCGCGGGCAAGCGCAACCGCCTCGGTGAGCACACGACCGACCCCGCGACACTCGCCGCGATCGAGGAGCGGGCCGGTGGCTCGGAGGTGGTCCGCCCGTGAGCTGGTTCGACGTCGCCGCGTTCTCGACGACCTTCGTGACCCTCATCGTCATCCTCGACCCGCCCGGGGCCATCCCGATCTTCCTCGCGCTGACCGGCCCGCTCACCCCCAGGCAGAAGGCGGCCGCCGCCCGCCGCGCGAGCCTCGTGGCGGTCGGCGTCATCGCCTCGTTCGCCGTGTTCGGCCAGCAGATCCTCGACTACCTCGGCATCACCCTGCCGGCCCTGCAGGCCGCCGGTGGGCTGCTCCTGCTCATCGTCGCGCTGCAGCTGCTCACCGGATCGGAGTCCGAGCAGCACGCGGACGCCGGGGTCAACGTCGCACTCGTCCCGCTCGGGACCCCGCTGCTGGCCGGCCCGGGGGCGATCGTCGCGACGATGCTCGCCGTGCAGCGGCACGACGACACCGCGGGCGGGATCGTCGCCGTCGCCGCCGCACTCGTCGCCGCGCTGCTCGTCGTCTACCTCGTGTTCCGGTTCGCGACTCCCCTCGCCCGCTTCCTCAAGGACAGCGGCATCGTCCTCCTGACCCGGATCGCCGGGCTCCTGCTGTCCGCCATCGCCGTCCAGATGGTCGCCAACGCCGTCATGGCGTTCGTGAGAGGCGAGGGCACCCCGGTCGGCTGAGCGCGTAGCGTGGCCGCCGTGCCGCAGACCGCCCAGTACGTGCTGCTCCTGTCCTGTCCCGACCGCCGGGGCATCGTCGCCACGGTGACCGCGCTGCTCTTCGAGCACGGCGGCAACATCGAGGAGAGCCAGCAGTTCGACGACGTCCGGACCGACCAGTTCTTCATGCGCATCCGGTACTCCGTCACCGACGACGAGGTCGACGCGGACGGCTGGCGCGCGCGCTTCGCCCCCGTCGCCGCGCAGTACGCCATGGAGTGGACCATCCGTCCGGCCGACGAGCCGTACCGCGCCGTCCTCATGGTGAGCCGGTTCGGGCACTGCCTCAACGACCTGCTGTTCCGCTGGCGCTCGGGGCAGCTCAACCTCGAGATCCCGGCGGTCGTGAGCAACCACCCGGACCTCGAGCCGCTCGTCGCGTCGTACGGCGTCCCGTTCGTCCACGTGCCGGTCACCGCCGACACCAAACCGCAGGCGGAGTCCCGGCTGCGCGGGGTCCTTGCCGAGCACGAGGTCGACCTCGTCGTGCTGGCCCGCTACATGCAGGTGCTCTCCGACGGCCTCGCCCGTGACCTCGACGGCCGGGTCATCAACATCCACCACTCGTTCCTGCCCTCGTTCAAGGGAGCCAGGCCCTACCACCAGGCCTTCGAGCGTGGTGTGAAGCTCGTCGGTGCGACCGCGCACTACGTGACACCGGACCTCGACGAGGGTCCGATCATCGAGCAGGACGTCGTGCGCGCCGACCACCGCCTGTCGCCGGACGAGCTCGTGAGCGCGGGCGAGGAGGTCGAGTCCCGCGTGCTGGCACGCGCCGTGCGCTGGCACTGCGAGTCGCGCATCCTGCGCAACGGGACGCGCACGGTCGTCTTCAGCTGAGGCGGGTCCCGGCGCCTGTGGAAAACTCCGCGGCCACCGGCCCGGACGGCGGCAGTCTGGGCGGCATGAGCTTCGACGACCTCCCCGAGTCCTGGTCCGACCTCCCCCTCGACGACCCCCGTCTGGCCGCGGACGTCGTCGACCTCCTGGTCGGCCACGCCGACCGCCTGGACGGGTGCCTGTGCCTGCTCCTGCTCGACGACGGTCTGCGGCTGCTCCAGCCGGTGCTCGTCTCCGAGGGCGGGCAGGAGCGTGACCCCCGTGCGGCCGCGCCGGGCATCGGGGCGGTCCTCGACGACGTCGCGGCGGCCGGCGGTGCGCTGGTCTTCGCCCGAGGCCGGGACGGGTCGGTCCTGCTGACCGACACCGACCGCGTCTGGCACGAGGTCGTGCTCGCCGAGTCCCGGCGTTCCGGGGCGCCCCTCGTCGGCGCGTACCTCGCGACCCCTGCGGCCGTGCGCTCCTTCCCGGCTCCCCTCGGCGAGGCCGCCGCCGCGTCGTGACGACGGCCTCGCCGTGGGTGGGCCTCAGGAGCCGGACGGCTCCGCGAGCCGGAGGAACTCCAGGTGCCGCTCGTAGTGGTCGAGGCAGTCGTGGATGACCTGCGCCTGGGTGTAGCCCATGACGTCGTAGTCCTGGCCGCCGTCCTCGAGGTGCACCTCGAGCCGGGCGTAGGTGTCCCGGGCCTGCACCATCCGTCCGCCGTACGTCGGCACGGGCGACATCTCGAGCGCCACGCGGTAGACGAACGGGGTGGCGTCCTCACCCTCGGTGCGCAGCGCCACCGCGGGCTCGTCGCCCTCGTAGTCCTCCTCGCACACCGTGGTGACGCCGAGCCCCGAGAGCTCCGCGGCCACCTCGGTGAGCGCGGGGGAGACGACGTCGCGCAGGTGCGCCAGGGCGTCCTCGCGGTCGACGAAGTTCGTGGCGCGGGCCAGGCGGGTCTTCCACGACGCCCCGGCCTGCACCGCGTCGCGCGGCTGGGCGCTCCGGGCGGAGAGCAGCGCGTGCATCGCGTGGTCGCGGCTGGCCGCGCGATGGCCCTCGACCCGCAGTGCGCGGAGCAGTCCGACCATGACGAGCACGAGCACGACCGCGAACGGCAGCCCGAAGATGATCGTCGCGTACTGCAGCGCGACGATCCCACCGACGAGCAGCATCGCGACCGTCAGCAGGCCGGTCGCTGCGGCCCAGACGATCCGCAACCAGGGGGCGGCGTCGTCGGAGAGCGAGCCGAGGCGGCTCGTGAGGTTCGCCATGACGAGCGCGCCGGAGTCGGCCGAGGTCACGTAGAACAGCAGGCCGACGAAGAACGCGAGGGCGATGACGACCTGGCCGGCCGGGTAGCCCTCGAGGAGCTCGTAGAACCCGAGCCCGGTGAAGTCCTGCGCGGTCTCGGCGAAGGTGGCGTCGCCGTCACGGATCCGCTCGATGGCGGCGTTCCCGAAGATCGAGATCCACATGACGATGTAGAGGAACGGGATGACGAGCGTGCCGGCGACGAACTGCCGGATCGTGCGTCCTCGCGAGATGCGGGCGAGGAAGAGCCCGACGAACGAGGCCCAGGCGACCCACCAGGCCCAGAAGAAGAGCGTCCAGTAGCTCATCCACTCGGCGTTGTCGACGAAGGGGAAGGTCTCCATCGTCTTGGCGGGGAAGGTGCGCACGAAGTCGCCGACGTTCGCCACCGTCACGTTCAGCAGCAGCGCGGTCTTGCCGGTGACGAGCACCCAGGCCGCCAGCCCGAGCGCGAGGACGACGTTGAGCTGGGACAGGAAGCGGATGCCCTTGTCGACGCCGGTCGTCGCCGACACCGCCGCCATGACGACCGCGAGGACGGCCAGCGCGATCTGCGCACCGGTGCCGACGGGGATGCCGAAGAGGACCTCGAGGCCGACGTTGAGGAAGACGACGCCGATGCCGAGCGAGGTGGCGACGCCGAAGATCGTGCCGAGCACGGCGGCGGTGTCGACCGCGTGGCCGAGCCCGCCGTCGATGCGCTTGCCGAGCACCGGCGCGAGCGCCGAGCGCACGGCCAGCGGCAGGCCGCGGCGGTAGCAGAAGTACCCGAGGGCCAGGCCCATCAGCGCGTACATGCCCCAGCCGGTGATGCCGTAGTGGAAGAGCGTCCAGACCGTGGCCTCGCGGGCGGCGCCGACCGTCTCGGCCTCCGGCCCGCCCGCGGGCGGGGCCATGTACTGCGTCGCCGGCTCGACGACGCTGTAGAACATGACGTCGGTCCCGATGCCCGCGGCGAAGAGCATCGACGCCCAGGCGAACGTCGAGAACTCGGGCCGTGAGTGGTCCGGGCCGAGCCGGACGTGCCCGTAGCGCGAGAGGCCGAGGTAGATGACGAAGAGGAGGACGGCGGTCGCGAGGAGGACGTAGAACCAGCCGTACCACTCGGTGACCCAGGTCGTCACGGTGCCGAGCGTGGACTCGGCCGACTCCGGCGACACGAGCGCCCACACCGCCATGACGAGCACGCCGGCGAGAGAGGCGGCGAACACGGGCACGCGGATCGGCGCTCCTCCGAGCGAGCGCGGGCCGACAGGAGGCGGTGCGGCGGGGGTGTCGTGCGGGGTCGTGCCGCCCGGCGGGGAGTCGGTGGTGGTCATGGGTGTCTCCTGAGGGTGGGTCGTGGTCGGGGGCGAGGTTCAGGCGCCGGCGGGCGGATCGAGCGGGCTCCCGGCACGGTGGTCGTACCAGGGCGCGTCCGACGGCGGCAGCGGGGTGTTCCCGGCGATGAGGTCCGCCGCCTTCTCGGCGAGCATGACGACCGGGGCGTAGATGTTGCCGTTCGTCACGTAGGGCATGGCGCTGGCGTCGACGACACGCAGGCCCTCGGTGCCGTGCACCCGCATCGACGCCGGGTCGAGGACGGAGAGGTCGTCGGTGCCCATCCGCGCGGTGCAGCTCGGGTGGAGCGCGGTCTCGGCGTCGGCGCGGACCCAGTCGAGGATCTGCTCGTCGGTCTCGACCTCGGGCCCCGGCGAGATCTCGCCGCCGTCGTAGGCCGCGAGGGCCGGCTGGCCCAGGATGTCCCGGGACACCCGGACGGCCTCGACCCACTCGCGCTGGTCCTGCTCGGTGGAGAGGTAGTTGAACTGCATCGCCGGCTTCATCCGCGGGTCGGTGCTGCGGATCCTCAGCCAGCCTCGGGCGTCTGAGTACATCGGGCCGATGTGCACCTGGTAGCCGTGCCCCTCGACCGGGCTCGTGCCGTCGTAGCGGATCGCGATCGGCAGGAAGTGGAACATGAGGTTGGGGTAGTCGACGTCCTCGTTGCTGCGGACGAACCCGCCGCCCTCGAAGTGGTTCGTCGCCCCGAGGCCCTGGCGCAGGAAGAGCCACTCCGCGGCGAGCTTCGGCCGGTTCTTCCAGGCCAGGCCCGGCGCGATCGACACCGGCTGGGTCGCGGCGTGCTGGATGTAGACCTCGAGGTGGTCCTGGAGGTGCTCGCCGACCCCGCGCAGCCCGGAGACGACGTCGATGCCGAGCGGCCGGAGCAGCTCGGGGTCGCCGACCCCGGAGAGCTGGAGCAGCTGCGGGGTGTTGACGGCACCCCCGGCGAGGACGACCTCGCCGGCGCGGACGGTGTGCCGCCGCCCGAAGGCGGTGTACTCGACGCCGACGGCCCGGCTGCCCTCGAAGAGCACCTTGGTCGTCATCGCGAGGGTGCGGACGTGCAGGTTCGGCCGATGCATCACCGGGTGCAGGTAGGCACGGGCCGCGGAGAGCCGGCGGCCGCGGTGGACGTTGCGGTCGAAGGGGGCGAAGCCCTCCTGGCGGTAGCCGTTGACGTCGGTCGTGCGCGGGTAGCCGGCCTGCTGCGCGGCCTCGAAGAAGGCCGTGAAGAGCGGGTTGGTGGCCGGCCCACGCTCGAGGACGAGCGGCCCGTCGCCGCCGCGCCAGGTGTCGGCACCGGCGAGGCAGCTCTCCATCCGCTTGAAGTACGGCAGGCAGTGCGCGTAGTCCCAGTCCTGCATGCCGGGGTCGGCACCCCAGCGCTCGTAGTCCTTGGGGTTGCCGCGCTGGAAGATCATCCCGTTGATCGAGGACGACCCGCCGAGGACCTTGCCGCGGGCGTGGTAGACCCGCCGGCCGTTCATGTGCGGCTCGGGCTCGGACTCGTACTTCCAGTCGTAGAAGCGGCTGCCGATGGGGAACGGCAGCGCGGCCGGCATGTGGATGAAGGGGTCGGCCTTGAGGTCGCTGCGTCCGGCCTCGAGGACGAGGACGGAGGTGCCGGCGTCCTCGGAGAGCCGGTTCGCGAGGACGCAGCCGGCGCTGCCCCCGCCGACGACGACGACGTCGACCTGGTCGGGGACCTCCGCCATCGTCGTGCGGTCGCGCAGGCGCTCGGCGGTGTCCCGTCCGCGCGTCAGCGCCGTCCGGGCGGTGTCGGTGATGCGGTCGGTCATGCTCATGAGAACCATCCCGTCGGGGCCGGCTCGGTGTTCTCCCACACGTGCTTGGTCTCCTGGTACTCCTCGAGGCCGAGCTCTCCGAGCTCACGGCCGATGCCGGACTGCTTGTGCCCGCCCCACTCCGCGGGGGCGACGTAGGGGTGGTAGTCGTTGACCCAGACCGTCCCGAGCCGCAGGCCGCGAGCGACCCGGGCGGCCTTCTCGGGGTTACCGGTCCACACCGCGCCGGCGAGGCCGTAACGCGTGCCGTTGGCCAGGGCCACGGCCTCCTCCTCGGTGCGGAAGGTCTCGACGGTGAGGACCGGGCCGAAGGACTCCTCCTGGACGACGTGCATGTCGACGCGGCAGTCGTCGAGGACGGTGGGGAGGTAGTAGTGGCCGTCGGCGAGGGCCGGGTCGTCCGGACGGGCCCCGCCGCAACGCAGCGTGGCGCCCTCGGCGATGCCCTCGGCGACGTAGTCCTCGACCTTGGCGAGGTGCTCGGCGCTGGTCAGCGAGCCGGTCTGGGCGTTCTCGTCGAACGGGGTGCCGAGCCGGATGTGCTGTGCCCGCTCGACGATGGTGTCGACGACCTCGTCCTTGACCGACCCCTCGACGAGCAGCCGGGCGCCGGCCGAGCAGACCTGGCCCGAGTGGAGGAAGACGGCCGTCATCGCGTTGTCGACCGCCGCCTTGCGGTCGGCGTCGGCGAAGACGATGTTGGGGTTCTTGCCGCCGAGCTCGAGGGCGACCCGCTTGACGGTGCCCGCGGCCTCGCGCATCAGGTGCTGGCCGACGGCGAGGCTGCCGGTGAACGAGACCATGTCGACGCGCGGGTCGGTGGACAGCGGGCCGGCGCAGCCCGGCCCGGTACCGAGGACGAGGTTGGCAACCCCCGCCGGGACGCCGGCCTCGTCGACCGCGCGGACCATGAGGATCGTCGAGTGCGGGGTGATCTCGCTGGGCTTGAGGACGAACGTGTCGCCGGCGAGCAGCGCGGGCGCGACCTTCCAGCTGGCCTGCAGCAGCGGGTAGTTCCACGGCGTGATGAGCGAGCAGACTCCGATGGGTTCGCGGTGGACGCGGCTGACGACGCCCGGCTGGCCGGGGTCGACCTCGCGGACCCGTTCGACGACGTCGCCCTTTCCGGCGTAGTGCCGGAAGACGCTGACGACGTCGGCGACGTCGATCTTCGCCTCCTCGAACCGCTTGCCGGTGTCGAGCGCCTCGGCGCGGGCGATCTCGTCGGTGTCCCGCTCGAGGGCGTCGGCGATGCGGCCCAGGGCCGCCGCGCGCTCCTGCGGCGGGACGTCGCGCCACCGCCCGTCGTCCGCCGCCCGGCGCGCCGCCTCGATGGCGCGGAACGTGTCGGACTCGTCGGACTCGTCGACCTCGCCGACGTGCGTCCCGTCGGCGGGGCACGTGATGGTGCGGCGGCCACCCGCGGCGGCCGACGTCCACGTGCCGTCGATGAAGAGGTCGGGCATGGGGTCCTTCCCGTCGGGGGTGGTGCGGCGGAGGCGCCCAGCGGGCACCGTCCCAGACTTCCGAGCGGAGGGACCGGCCGTCAAGCCGGGTCCCCGGTCGGGCCCCCGGGCCGGTGTGGCTCAGTCCATGGCCTCGATTCCGAGCCGGGCCGGCTCGCCCGTGTGGTCACGGATCCGCCGGACCGTCTCCGGCGGAGGCGGCTCCCATCCGGTGACCTCCTCGACGACGCGCAGTGGCTCGGTGGTCCGGTAGGACCGGGTCGGGTTCCCGGGGAAGCGCTTGTCGGGTCCCGTGGACGAACGGGCCGGGGTCGTCGACCACCCGCGGAGCCGGCGCCGGGTCCCGGAGCAGGCCGTCGAGGCGAGCGGTGAGGGCCGCGGTGCGGCTGCGTCCCTCGGGTGCCCGGGGGTAGCGGGAGAGCACGTCGCGGACCACGGGCGTCATCCGCGTGGCGGCGGTGGTGAGCACGTACTCGGCGACCACCGGGTCGTCGCCCCGGGCGAGCTCGGCCGCCCGGGCGGCGTGGACCGGCGACCCGAGGATGTGGTGCAGCTGGGTGGCCTTGGCCAGCGGGTGCAGGTAGGCAGCCGCGGCGGCGTGCGCTGCTGCGGTGGCCGCGTGCCGAGCCGCGTCGGTGGTGGCCTCCCGGGCGGCGCGGTGGGCGTCCGTGGCGGCGGTGCGCTGCAGCCGGGACCGCGCCGCGCCCTCGGCGAAGACCCGTGCGGCGCACTCCAGGCAGTACAGCGTCACGGCCCGCAGCTCGTCGGAGGTCAGCTCGAAGTCACCCCGTGGTCAGGTCACGGGGTCCACCCTGGCACCGGGGTGGCTCAGCGACCGCCTGACACCTCGAGAGCGCCTACGCGAGCGTGAGGACCTCGGCGCCGTCGGCGGTAACGGCGACCGTGTGCTCGCTGTGCGCCGTCCGACAACCCGTGGCGCTGCGCAGCGTCCAGCCGTCGGGGTCGGTGACGAGCTCGTCGGTGTCGGCCATGACCCACGGTTCCAGCGCGAGCAGCATCCCTTCGCGAAGCGTGAAGCCCCGGCCGGGACGCCCGTGGTTGGGGACGTGCGGGTCCTGGTGCATCGTCGAGCCCACGCCGTGGCCGCCGAAATCGGTGTTCACGCGGTGGCCGGCGTCGGTGAGGACCGTGCCGATGGCGTGCGAGAGGTCGCCGACGCGCGCGCCGGGCCGTGCCGCGGCGATGCCCGCGGCGAGGGCTTCCTCGGTCGTGCGGATCATCGCCTCGTCCTCCGGCGCCCTGGGGGCGCCGACGACCATGCTGACCGCGGCGTCCGCAACCACGCCACCGAGGGAGACAGCGAGGTCGAGCGAGAGCAGGTCGCCGTCGGCGAGCTCGCGGTCGTGGGGCAGGCCGTGCAGGACGGCGTCGTTGACGGACGTGCAGATGTGGTGGCCGAAGGGGCCGCGCCCGAAGGGCGGTGCGTAGTCGACGTAGCAGGAGGTGGCACCGGCGTCCGCGATCATTTCCCGGGCCCAGCGGTCTATGTCGAGGAGGTTCGTGCCCGCGGTGCCGCGGTCCCGGAGGGTCCGCAGGATCGACCCGACGAGGGCGCCGGTCTCTCGCGCCCTTACCAGCTCGGCCCGGCTGAGGATCTCGATCACGACGTCGACCTTCCCGGGTTGATAACTATCCCGGCCATGGTATCCCGGGACTATCATCGGGTCATGGTCAGGCTGCCCCTCACCCCGGCCGAGGTCGAGCGCGGACAGCGCCTCGGCGCGCTGTTGCGACGAGCGCGTGGCGCGCGGTCGATGCTGCACACCGCGCTCGACGCGGGAGTCTCGCCCGAGACACTCCGCAAGATCGAGTCCGGGAGGGTGGCCACTCCGGCGTTCCCGACGGTCGCAGCCATCGCCGAGGTCCTCGGCCTCTCTCTGGACGAGGTGTGGGCCGAGATCACCGGACCCGACCGTGTTCACGGTGGAGAAGGCGTAGCCGAACGCTCGGCCTCCTAGCGACGGCAGCCGCGGCGCCGTTCGTCTCGGCCGCACCGACGCCCGTGCCACCACGGGAACCTGCGCCAGGCCGTGCTCGAGCGGGCGCGGGTGATGCTGCGCGAACGGGGCGCCGACGGCTTGGCGCTCCGTGAGATCGCAGGTCACATCGGCGTCACACACGCCGCTCCGCGACGCTACTTCCCGGACCGCCAGGCTCTGCTCGACGCGCTCGCCGTCGACGGCTTGGCCCGGCTGGGTGCGCGGCTGCGCACGGCCGCCGACGCGTCATCGGAGCACCATGTCCGGGTCCGCGCGCTCGCCGCGGCCTACATCGACCTCGCCGACACGGACGCGACCTCCTCGCGGTCATGTTCGCGCACCACGACGGGCCCGAGCACGAGGCCGTCGCGGAGAGCGCCGTCCAGGCGTTCACGCCCGTTCTCGAGGTCTTCCGCGGCCAGGACGACGAGGGCGGCGCGCCGGAACGGACAGCGGTGATCTTCCTGGCCACACTGCAGGGCACCGCCGGCCTCGTCGCGTGCGGTGTCATCCCGGTCGCCGAGGTCGGGCCGGTGGTCGACGACGTCGTCGGACGGTTCACGGACACGGCTCGCTGAGACGCCCGTCCGGGCACCGGGTCAGCACTCGATGACGTTGACGGCGAGCCCGCCGCGTGCGGTCTCCTTGTACTTGACCTTCATGTCGCGGCCGGTGTCGCGCATCGTCTTGATGGCCTTGTCGAGCGAGACGACGTTCGAGCCGTCGCCGCGCAGCGCGATGCGGGCCGCGGTGATCGCCTTGACCGAGGCGACGGCGTTGCGCTCGATGCACGGGATCTGGACGAGTCCGCCCACGGGGTCGCAGGTGAGCCCGAGGTTGTGCTCGATGCCGATCTCGGCGGCGTTCTCGACCTGCTTCGGGGTGCCGCCGAGCACCTCGGCGAGCGCGCCGGCGGCCATCGAGCAGGCCGACCCGACCTCGCCCTGGCAGCCGACCTCGGCCCCGGAGATCGACGCGTTCTCCTTGTACAGCGACCCGATCGCCGCGGCGGTGAGCAGGAAGTCGACGACGCCGTCGTCGTCAGCGCCCGGGACGAACCGCGTGTAGTAGTGCAGCACCGCGGGAATGATCCCCGCCGCGCCGTTCGTCGGGGCGGTGACGATGCGTCCGCCGCTGGCGTTCTCCTCGTTGACCGCGAGCGCGTAGAGCGTGACCCAGTCCATCGCGGCGAGCGGGTCGCCGGCGTGCTCGCGCCGCAGCTGGAGCGCCAGTCGCGGGGCACGCCGCTGGACCTTGAGCCCGCCGGGCAGCACACCCTCAGTCCGGCAGCCGTTGTCGACGCACTCCTGCATCACGTGCCAGAGGTGCAGCAGCCCCTCGCGCACCTCCGCCTCCGTACGCCAGGAGAGCTCGTTGGCGAGCATGACGCCGCTGACCGGCAGCCCGGACTCGCGGCACCGCTCGAGCAGCTCGGCGCCGGTCGTGAACGGGTGGCGCACCGGGGTGGAGTCCGGGACGATCGCGCCCTGGCCGATCTCCTCCTCGCCGAGGACGAAGCCGCCGCCGACGGAGTAGAACTCACGGGTGCGCAGCGGCTCCTCGCCCTCGGCCGGCTCGGCCGACGCCCACGCCGTGAAGCGCATCCCGTTGGAGTGGAACGGCAGCCGCTCCTTGCGGTGCAGGACGATGTCGGCGTCCGGGTCGCAGGCGACGTCGCGCTCGGCGCCGAGCCGGAGCCGCCCCGAGGCGCGGACCTCGTCGACCCGCCCCTCGGCGGTGCGTGGGTCGGTGGTCTCGGGTGCCTCACCCGCGAGGCCGAGGAGCACCGCCTTGAGCGACCCGTGCCCGTGACCGGTGGCGCCGAGCGAGCCGAAGAGCTCGCCGCGGACCCGGCCGACCTGCCCGAGCAGGCCGTCGGCGCGCAGCCCGTCGACGAAGAGGTGGGCGGCCCGCATCGGGCCGACCGTGTGGGAGCTCGACGGCCCGATGCCGACGGAGAAGAGGTCGAACGCGGAGATGGCCATGGCGCCCCTCAGTCTGTCACCCGCGACGCGCACCTGTGGAGGGGTGCGTCGCGCCGTCCCGGGCAGGGGCTACCGTCGGTGGCGTGAGGACGACGGGGGAGCGCGACGGGCCGCGGCAGGCGGCCTTCCCCGGAATGCCCGAGCCGCTGTGGGGCGGTAGCCCGAGCAAGCTGCTCGCCTTCCTCGACTGTCCGCGCCGCTACCGGATGCAGTACCTCGACACCCCGCGCCCGCCGGCCCGGCCGCAGCGCGCGCACACCTCGCTCGGCATCGCCGTGCACAACGCACTGCGGGACTGGTGGGACCTGCCCGAGCGCACTCCGGAGGGCGGGGCGCGCCTGGTCGAGAAGGCCTGGATCGACGTCGGCTTCCGGGACGCCGTACAGTCCGGGCGCTGGAGGCAGCGGATGCGGGACGCCGTCGCCGGCTATCTCGAGCGCTCCGGGACGCAGGAGCGGCCGGTCGGCATCGAGCGCACCGTCTCCTTCGTCAGCGACGACCTGCGCGTCCAGGGCCGGGTCGACCGGCTCGACGACCGCGCCGGCGAGCTCGTCGTCGTCGACTACAAGACCTCCCGGCAGGTGCCGACGGATGACGACGCCCGCACGTCGCTGCCGCTCGCGCTCTACGCCGCCGCGGTGTGGAAGATGTTCCGCCGTCCGGTGCACCGGGTCGAGCTGCACCACGTCCCGTCGGGCACCGTCGTCGCCCACGAGCACACGCCCGAGTCGCTCGGCCGGCACGTCGAGCGGGCCCGGTCGATCATGCGCGACGCCCGGAAGGCCGACGCCGACTTCGCACGTCACGGCGTCGGGTCCACGATGTTCCCGCCGGTCACCGGGCCGCTGTGCGGCTGGTGCGACCTGCGCGAGCACTGCCCCGAGGGGCAGGCCGCCGCACCCGAGAAGTCGGACTGGGCCGCACTCGGGGACGACTGACGGCCCGCGGCTCAGCCCAGCTCCTCGAGCACGGCGGGCAGCACCTCGTGCATGTCGCCGATGACGGCGTAGTCGGCCTTGGTCACCATCGGGGCGTCCGGGTCGGTGTTGACGGCGATGATCGTCCGGCTCGACGCACAGCCCGCCCAGTGCTGGATCGACCCGGAGATGCCGCACGCGAGGTAGAGGTCCGGGGCGATCCGGGACCCGGTCTGCCCCACCTGCTCGTGGTGCGGCCGCCAGCCGAGCGAGGTGACGACCCGGGAGACCCCGACGGCGCCGCCCAGCCGCTCCGCCAGCCGGTCGACCGCGGCGAACCCGTCCGGGCCCCCGGCACCCCGTCCGGCGCCGACGACGACCTTGGCGGCGGTGAGCCCGGAGGTGTCACCGCTCTCGCGCTTCTCGACCCGGACGACCTGCGCGCGCAGGTCCTGGGGGTCGATCGTCAGGGCGAGGGGTGCCACCCGGGCCGCACCGGGAGCATCGGCGGCCGACGGCTCGACCGCGTGCCCGGCCATCGTCAGCAGGCGGACCCGGCCGTCGACCGTCGCGCGCTCCAGTGCCGCACCGCCGACGACCTGCCGCTGGACCACGAGTGGTGCGAGCGACTCGACGGCGACGACGTTGGCGGCCATCCGCAGGTTCCGGCGGGCGGCGACGTGGGCGAGCACCTCGTTGCCACGGCCGGTCCCCGGGGCGACGACCAGGTCGGCGCGGGCGGCCCGCCCCGCGGCCTCGACGACTGCGGCCCAGGCAGCGGCGGCGTACCGCTCGAGCGCGGGGTCGCCGGCCTCGTGGACGACGGCGACCCCGGCGTCCCGGCAGTCGGCGACCACGGCCTCGGGGGCGGGCCCGACGACGACCGCGTGCAGGTCGCCCGCCCCGAGGGAACGGGCGAAGGTCAGGGCCTCGCGGGAGACGAGCGAGGCCCGTCCCTCCTCGACCTCGACGAGGACGACGACGCTCATCCGTGCACCACCTTGAGCTCGCGCAGCACGGCGACCAGGCCCGGCGCCGCGGCCGTGCCCTCGCCGATGACGGTGACCTCGTTCGGCGGCGGCTCGGGGACCGTGAGCGCCTCGCGGCCGGCGCCGACCGGAGACCCGGTCCAGCCGAGCGTCTCTACCTCGGCCTTCTTCGCCTTCATCCGCCCCACGACGCTGGGGTACTTCGGGGACACACCGCCCTCGAGGACGGTGGCGACGGCAGGCAGCGCCACCTCGTAGACCTCGGTGCCCTCGGGACCCTCGCCGCGCAGCGTCGCGACGTCGCCGTCGACCTCGAGGGTCTGGACACCGGCGACGACCGGACGTCCGAGGAGGTAGGCGAGCCGCACCCCGACCTGGAAGTCGCCGGTGTCGGCGGCGTCGTTGCCGAGCAGGACGAGGCCGTACGTGCGGCCGGCCTCCTCGCGCACCCGCAGCGCCTCAGCGACCGCCGCCGCGACGTCCGCCGGGCCGAGGAGGTCGGGGTCGGCCTCGACGAGGATGCCGTCGGTCGCACCCACGGCGATCCCCGCACGGATCTGCTCGACGCTCTCGGCGGCCCCCACCGACAGCACGGTGACCGACCCGCCGGTGGACTCGGCCACCTGGACGGCGAGGGCGATCGCGGCCTCCTCGTGGGCGCTTGTCGTGTAGCCGGCGTACCGGCCGTCGACGCGCATGCCGTCCGGGGTCAGGACGACCTCGCCCGTGGGGTCGGGGACCCGCTTGACGCAGACGAGGACGTCGGTCATGCCCGGCCCCGGATGCGGTCGTTGGCCGGGTCGAACAGCGGCGTCGCGTCGACCGCGGCGACGGTCACCGGGTAGAGCTCCTCCATGTACGACACGGCGAGCCCGGTGCCGACGACGGCCTGCTCCGGAGGCAGGAAGGCCATGAGGACGTGCTTGCCGAGGCTCGGCGCGGAGCCCGCGGTCGTCACGTACGGGTGCCGGCCGTGCCCGTCGGTCAGCGTGCCGCCCTCGCGGGTGAGGATCGGCTCGCCACCGAGCATGTAGCGCTTCACCCCGCTCGCCGAGGTGTGGTCGTCGACCGTCATCGAGCACAGGACGGCCTTCGGCGCCTCGCCCGCCTGCTCGACGACGGCGTCCTTGCCGATGAAGTCGGCGTCCTTCCACTTCGCCCGGGACATCCCGGTCTCCATCAGGGTGCGCTCGGTGTCGAGCTCGTAGCCGTAGGCGCGGTAGCCCTTCTCGATGCGTCCGGTCGTGCCGTAGACGCCGATGCCGACCGGCACCATCCCGAGCGGCGTGCCGGCCTCGAGGAGCCGGTCCCACAGGGCCGCGCCCGCCTCCATCGGCAGGTAGAGCTCCCAGCCGTACTCGCCGACGTACGAGATCCGCGAGGCGAGGACGGACAGCGCCCCGACCTCGATCTCGCGGCACGTGCCGAAGGGGAAGCCCTCGTGCGAGACGTCGGCGTCGGTGACGGACGCGAGGATCTCCTTCGCCTTCGGGCCCCACAGGCCGATCGTCGTCCAGCTCGAGGTGAGGTCGACGACGACCGCGCCGCCGTCCTCGGGCATACGGTCCTCGAACCACTTCTTGTCGGCCATCCCGTGGGCGCCACCGGTGACGACCCGGAAGCGGTCGTGGGCCAGGCGCATGACGGTGAGGTCGGAGCGGAACCCTCCGCGTTCGTCGAGCACCGGGGTGTAGACGACCCGCCCGATCCGCACGTCGGCCTGCGCCACGATGATGCGCTGGACGGCCTCGAGCGCCCTCGGCCCGACGACGTCGAAGACCGCGAACGCCGAGAGGTCGACGAGCCCGGCCGTCTCGCGCATCTGGAGGTGCTCGGCGTTGATGACGGGGGACCACCAGCGGGCGTCCCACTCGTGCTCGCGGGGCATCGTCGCCTCGGGCCCGAACTTCTCGACGAGCCCGGCGTTGCTCTCGTACCAGTGCGGGCGCTCCCACCCGGCGGCTTCGTAGAACACCGCGCGCAGGGCCTCCTGGGAGGCGTGCATCGGGGCCAGCCGGACGTTCCGGTTGCTGCCCCACTGCTCGCCGGGGTGGACGATGCCGTACGTCTTGTTGAAGGCCTCCGAGGTGCGCGCCCTGACGTGCGCGCGGGTGCGCTGGAACGGGTAGAACCGGGCGATGTCGCTGTGGCCGAGATCGATCTCGGGGTTGCCGTGGGTCATCCACTCGGCGACGGCGCGGGCGGTGCCCGGGCCCTCCTTGATCCACACGGCGGCGCACGACCAGAGGCCCTTGACCTCGGGGGTCTCGCCGAGGACCGGGTAGCCGTCGGGGGTGAGCGAGAGCAGGCCGTTGATGGCGTAGCGGATCTCGGCCCGCTCGTCGCCGAGGAGCTCGGGCATGAGCTCGAGGGCCTGCTCGAGCTGCGGGTCGAAGTCGTCCTCGGTGAACGGCATCTCGGTGGGGGAGAGCTTCGCCTGCTCGATGGACGGGATGTCTTCCGGGTCCCACAGGATCGGGCGGTGGGCGTAGGAGCCGACCTCCATGTCCGAGCCGTGCTGGCGCTCGTAGCAGAAGGTGTCCATGTCGCGGATGATCGGGAAGGTGATCTCGCCGGGCCGCTCCGCGAGCACCTCGCAGGGCCCGACCGAGATCATCTGGTGCACCGCCGGGGTGAGCGGGATGCGGGCGCCTGCCATCCGGGCCAGCTTGGGGCTCCACACGCCGCAGGCGATGACGACGGTCTCGGCCTCGATCCGGCCCTGGTCGGTCTCGACGGCGCGGATCCGGCCGTCCACGACCTCCATCCCGAGGACCTCGACGTTGGGGACGGTCGTCAGCGCGCCCTTCTCGACGGCGCGCTCGCGCATGATCGTGCCGGCCCGCAGGCTGTCGACGACGCCCACGGTGGGGAACCACGCGGCGCCGACGATGACGTCCTTGTCGAGGAAGGGGACCTTCTCGGCCACCTGCTCGGGGGTGACCATCTCGGCGGGGATTCCCCAGGCCTTGGCGCTGCTCATCCGGCGCCGCAGCTCCTCCATCCGCTCCTCGGTGCGGGCCACCTCGTAGCCGCCGGACTCGGTGAAGACGCCGAGCTCCTTGTACTGGCGCACCGAGTCGAGCGTGATGTCGGCGAACTCGCGCGAGTGGTCCACGGGGAAGATGAAGTTGCTCGCGTGGCCGGTGGAGCCACCCGGGTTGGGCAGGGGACCCTTGTCGATCTGGACGATGTCGGTCCAGCCCCGCTCGGCGAGGTGGTACGCGAGGGAGTTCCCGACGATTCCGGCGCCGATGACGACGCAGCGGGCGGAAGCGGGCAGAGCGGCCATCTGGTGATCCCTTCGGTCGCGTCACTGGTGCGTATCGCGCAACTCGACGCTCATCGTGCAACACGTCTGCCCAGCATGACACGCCCGACCCCCGCTGCCAACCGCTGTCCGCGCGTCGTCTCGGACCGGTCGTGGTGGCCCGCCCTACCGGAGTGCGGGCTGGTGGGCCAGGTGCGCCGAGATCTCCCGCGTGGCCGCGAGCAGGAGCGGGACGATCTCCTCGACCCGCTGCGGGTTGAAGCGGAACGTCGGGCCGGAGACGCTGACGGAGGCCACGACGTCCCCGTGCTCGTCCCGCACCGGAGCGGCGATCGCGGTCAGCCCCACGTCGAGCTCGTCGGTGGCGAGGGCCCACCCTTGCTCGCGCACCCGCGCCAGCTCGGCGTCCAGGCGCGTGCGCTCGGTGATCGTCGCCGGGGTGTACGCGACGAGCTCGCCGAGCGTGCGGCCGAGCTCGGGCTCGACGAGCTCGCTCACGAGGACCTTGCCGTTGCTCGTCGCGTGGATCGGGATGTGCTGTCCGACCCAGTTGTACGTCGAGAGACTCGAGGCGCCGGCCACCTGGTCGACGTAGAGCGCCGCGCCACCGGAGAGCACCGCGAGGTTGACGGTCTCGCCGGTCTCGCCCGCGAGGCGGCGGACGACCGGGCGCGCCTCCTGGGCCAGGTCGAGGCGGGCGTTGGTGGCTCCGGCGAGCTTGAGGATGCCGACGCCGAGCCGGTAGCGGCCGCGCTCCTCGACCTGTTCGACGAGCCGGCGCCGCTCGAGGGCGGAGACGAGGCGGCTGGCGGTCGACTTGTGCACGCCCAGCTCGCGGGCCAGCTGGGTGACCCCGGCCTCACCGTGCAGGGCGAGCAGCTCGAGGATCGTCACCGCCCGGTCGACGGACTGGACGGTGCTGCCGGCTTCACGATCCGTGGTGGGCATGGCGCAACCGTAGCGAATGGCGCAACCTCGGCCGAGCGCCGTGGTCAGGGCAAGAGGAAGCCGATCCGGTCCAGCAGCCAGCGCCAGGCGGTGCGCACGTGTCGCATGGGCCCCATCGTGCCGTACCGAGGGCTGCGCGGGGCGCAGGACGGCGGTCAGCCGCCCCGGCGGTCGCGGCGGAGGAGCCCGTAGACCCAGGAGTCGGAGACCACTCCATCGACGACGCAGTCCTCGCGCAGGGTGCCCTCGCGGACGAAGCCCAGCTTCTCCAGCACCCGGGCCGACGCCGGGTTGCGGGTGTCGACCTCGGTCTGCACCCGGTTGAGGTCGAGGGTGCCGTAGGCCCAGGTCAGCAGCGCGCGCGACGACTCCGTGGCGAACCCCTGCCCCCACACGTCCTCGCGGAGGCAGAACGTGATGCCTGCGCTGCGGAACCCCGGGTCCCAGTCGATGAGGCCGCACCAGCCGACGAACGTCCCGTCGGCCCGGCGCTCGACCGCGAGCCGGGCCCCGCCGCCCTCCTCGGCCAGCTGTCGGCATCCGGCGACGAAGCGGTCGGCGCGCTCTCGCTCGGCCCAGGGTGGGGCGTCCCAGTACCGCAGCACCCGGGCGTCGCTCATCAGCGCGAAGAGCGCGTCGGCGTCACCGTCCTCGACCGGGCGCAGCACCAGTCGGTCGGTGGTCAGGGTCGGCGTCGGGATCATGGCCCGACCCTGCCGAACCGGGGCGAGGGCCGCCAGCGGGTTTCCGGGGTTGTCAGTCTCCGAGCTCGGCGCGGCGGCGGACGACGTACTCCTCGAGCTCGGCGCGCACGGCCTCGTCCAGGGGCGGCTGCTCGTACGCCTCGACGCGCGTCCGCCAGATCTCGGCGGCCCGGGCCGCGGTGTCCTTCGCCCCGTTCCGTACCCACCGCTCGTAGTTCTCCGACGAGCTGAGGAACGGCCGGTAGAAGCACGTGCGGAAGCGCTCCATCGTGTGCATCGAGCCGAGGAAGTGCCCGCCGTGCCCGACCTCCTGGTGGGCGTCGAATGCGAGCGAGCCCTCGTCGATCTCGAGCGGGGTGAACTCGTGCTGGAGCATCTCGACGATCTGGCAGTCGACGACGAACTTCTCGAACCCCGCGACGAGCCCGCCCTCGAGCCAGCCCGCGGAGTGCATGACCCAGTTGGCGCCCGCGAGGAAGGTCGGCATGAGGGTCATCAGCGCCTCGTAGCCCGCCTGGGCATCCGGCACCTGCGAGGACGTGAGCCCGCCGCCGGTACGGAACGGCAGCCCGAAGTGACGGGCGATCTGGCCGGTGCAGAGCAGCCCGATGCCCGACTCGGGGGTCCCGAACATCGGGGAGCCCGACTGCATGTCGATGTTCGACAGGAACGACCCGAAGACCACCGGGCATCCCGGCCGGACGAGCTGGGCCAGCGCGATGCCGGACAGTGCCTCGGCGATCTGCTGGACGAGCGCTGCGGGGATGGTCACCGGGGACATCGCACCCATGAGGATGAACGGGGTCAGCACGACCGGCTGGGCGGCCCCGGCGTACTCGAAGAGCGCGTCGAGCATCCGGTCGTCCCACCGCAGTGGTGAGTTGCAGTTGACGAGGCTGATCGATGCCGGGGTCGCCTCGATGGCCTCCCGGCCGCCGAAGAGGATCTCGGACATCGCGATGACGTCGCGCGCGTTCGTGCCGGAGACGACGTTGCCCATGTACACCTTGTCGGTGAGCGTCATGAGCGCGTACGTCATGTCGAGGTGGCGTGAGTCGAGCGGGGTGTCGTTGGGCTCGCAGACGACACCGCCGGCGGAGTCGAGCACCGCGAAGGACTGAGCGAGCCGGGCGAAGGTGCGGTAGTCCTCCATCGTCCCGTCGCGGCGCGTGTCACCCTCGCGGACGAACGGCGGGCCGTAGACGGCTCCGAACGCCATCGAGTCCCCGCCGAGGTGGATGCTGCGCTCCGGGTTGCGCGCCTGGACGTCGAACTCGCGCGGAGCCTTCGCCACCTGCTCGAGGACGAACTCGGGGTCGAGGAAGACGGTGTTCTCCTCGACCCGCTGGCCGGCGGCCCGGAAGAGCTCGAGGGCCCGGTCGCTCATGAACTCGACGCCGATCTCGGTGACGAGCCGCCGCCAGCCCGCGTCGAGGGCGGCCATGGCGTCGGCCGAGAGGATCTCGTAGCGCGGCATCCGGTTGGTGAACATGCGCGGCCCTCCGGGGGACGAGACGTCGTTGACGGTGAGACGGCGCACATCCTAGCCTCATGATATGGGACGCTGAGTTCCATATCATGAGGCAGCTCGAGACGACTCCGAGGAGCACCGTGGGGACCCCACCTGCCGGGACCGGCACCCAGTCCGTCGACCGCGCGGCCGACCTCGTCCACCGCGTCGTGCGCGCGGACGGGCCGTTGACGTTCGGCGACCTCGCCGAGGCGTCCGGCCTGGCCCGGTCGACGACCTCGCGCCTGCTCGCCGCCCTCGAGCGGGCCGAGCTGCTCGCGCGGGACGAGGAGGGCGGGTGGGTCCCCGGCGGGCTGTTCGACCTCTACGCCACCCGCCGCACCGACGACGAGCTGCTCATCGAGACCTCGGCCGGCACGATGCACGCCCTCAACGAGCTGACCCGCGAGACCGTCAACCTCGGGGTGGCGCGTCGCGGCACCGTCGTCCAGATCCACCAGGTGGAGGCCGTCTTCTACCTCGGGTCGCGGGACTGGGTCGGCACCGACGTCCCCGCCCATTGCTCCGCGCTCGGCAAGGTCCTCTACGCCTTCGACGCCCTGCCGGCCCCCACCGGCCCCCTCGATCAGGTGACCGCGGACTCACCGGCGTCGGGCGAGGAGCTCGAGGCCCAGCTGCGCACCATCCGCGAGGACGGCTTCGCCGTGACCGTCGACGAGCTCGAGCCGGGGCTGACCGGCATCGGCGCGCCGGTCCGGCACCGGGGGACGGTCGTCGCCGCCCTCGGGGTCTCCGGGCCGACCTTCCGGCTCGCCGACGACGCGCGCACGACCGGCGCGCTCGTCGCCGCACACGCCCGGGCCGTCTCCGCCCGGCTCGACCACCATCCGGAGAAAGGTGCCGCATGACCCCCGACGAGATCCTCCAGGGGCTGTACGACGAGACGCTCGTCGGCAACGGCCCCGCGGTGCTGGACCTGACCCACCAGGCGCTGTCCATGGACATGCTGCCCGGGACGCTCCTCTTCGACGCGCTCATCCCGGCGCTCGAGGAGGTCGGCGCCCGGTTCGAGCGCGGCGACTTCTTCGTCCCCGAGATGCTCATCGCGGGCCGCGCGATGGCCGGCTCGATGGAGGTGCTGCGCCCCCTGCTCGCCGACACCGGCGTCGAGACCATCGGGAAGTTCCTCATGGGGACGGTCAAGGGCGACGTGCACGACATCGGCAAGAACCTCGTGAACATCATGCTCGAGGGCGCCGGCTTCGAGGTCATCGACCTCGGCGTGCAGGTGGCCCCCGAGAAGTTCGTCGCCGCGATCGAGGAGCACCGGCCCGACATCGTCGGGTTCTCGGCGTTCCTCACGACGACGATGCCGATGTTCAAGGCGAACCTCAACGCGCTCGAGAAGGCCGGGCTGCGCGACTCCGTCATCGTCATGGTCGGCGGCGCGCCCGTCACCCAGGAGTACGCCGACGCCGTGGGCGCCGACGGCTACGCGGCGGACGCCTCCGCCACGGTCAAGCGCGCCAAGGCCCTCCTGGAGGCGCGGCGCACGGCGGTGCCCGCATGAGCGCCCCGCTGCGGCACACCGTGCTGCGCTCGGCGACCCGCGAGGTCGTCATCGGGGCCGACCAGCCGTTCTGCGTCATCGGCGAGCGGATCAACCCCACCGGGCGCCCGGTCTTCCAGGCCGCGCTGCGCGAGGGGGACCTCTCGATCGTCGCCAAGGACGTCGCCGCGCAGGTCGCCGGCGGGGCGAACGTCCTCGACGTCAACATGGGCGTCCCGCTCACCGACGAGGCCGAGCTGCTCGTCAAGGCCGTGACGATGGTCCAGGAGCTCACCGACCTGCCGGTCTGCATCGACTCCTCGGTCGTCGAGGCGCTCGAGGCCGGGCTCGCCGCCTACCAGGGGCGCGCGCTCGTCAACTCCGTCACCGCCGAGGACGACCGGCTCGCCGCCGTCCTCCCGCTCGTCAAGAAGTACGACGCCGCCGTCGTGGCGCTGCCGAACGACGAGGACGAGATCCCGATGGAGGCCGAGAAGCGCCTCGCGCTGACCGAGAAGATCGTCCGGGTCGCCACCGAGGAGTACGGCATCGCGGTCGACGACATCGTCATCGACCCGCTCGCCATGCCGATCGGCGCCGACTCGACCGTCGGGCGCAGCACGCTCGAGACGATCCGGGGCATCCGCGAGCGCTGGGGCCTCAACACGACCTGCGGGGCGTCGAACGTCAGCTTCGGGATGCCGGGGCGGCACGCGATCAACGCGGCGTGGCTGCCGCTCGCGATGTCGGCCGGGATGACGAGCGCCATCATGGACGCCCGCACGCCGCACGTCGTCGACGCCGTCCGCGCCGCCGACCTGCTGCTCGGCAACGACGAGTGGGGCATGTCGTGGATCGGGACGCACCGGGCCCGGCAGGCGGCCGAGGCCGCGGCCGGCACGGCGTGAGCGAGACCCCCGGACCGGACCAGCCCTTCGGCGACGTCGTCGAGGGGCTGCGCCGGGAAGGGCTGCTCGAGCCGCCCGCCGCGCTGGTCCCGGACACCGGCGAGGAGGAGCACGAGGGCGTCGGGCGGGTCACCCTGTCCTTCAGCCCCGCAGACCGGGTCGTCCGCGTCCCGCCGGGGGTCTCGGTGTTCGACGCCGCGTCGTGGAACGGCATCGCCGTCGACTCCACGTGCGGTGGGCACGGCACGTGCCGCAAGTGCCGGGTCCGGCTCACCTCGGGAACGGCGCAGGTGACCCGGCACGACGCCCGCACCTTCACGACCGAGCAGCTCGAGGACGGATGGCGCCTCGCCTGCCTGGTCCGGGCCACCTACGACCTCGGCGTCGAGGTACCACCCCTCGTCACCCGCCCGAAGGCGTCGACGGTCGGGGTGGGGCGACAGGTCATCCTGCGCCCCGCGGTGCAGAAGCGGTACGTCGAGCTCGACGAGCCGACCCTGGCCGACCAGCGAACCGACCTCGCCCGGTTGCGCGACGCCGTCGACGACCTCACCCTCGAGCCCGACCTGCACGCGCTGCGCCGGCTGCCGACGGTGCTGCGGCAGAGCGACTTCAAGGTGACCGCCGTCGTCGTCGACGAGGCCCTCGTCGACGTCGAGCCGGGCGACACGACCGGGCGCCGGCACGCCATCGCCTACGACCTCGGGACGACGACGGTCGTCGCCACCCTGCTCGACCTCGACACCGGGACGCCGGTCGCCGTCTCGTCCGTCCTCAACCGCCAGCAGCCGTTCGGTGGGGACGTCATCACCCGGATCAGCGCGACGATGATGGATCCCGAGGCGCTGCCCCGGCTCACCGCGCTGGCCCGCGAGACCCTCGTCGAGCTCGCCGCCGAGGTGTGCGCAGAGGGTGGGGTCGACCCCCTCGAGGTGTACGAGGTCGCGCTCGCCGGGAACGCGACGATGACCGCGCTGCTCCTCGGTGTCGACCCCGAGCCGCTCGGCGTCGCACCGTTCGTCCAGGCGAGCGCGACCTGGTCCGGGCTGCGCGCCTCGGACCTCGGCCTCGACCTCCATCCCGGGGCCCGGGCGGTGGTCTTCCCGGCGCTCGGGGCGTACGTGGGCGGCGACATCGTCGCGGGGATGCTCGCGAGCGGGCTCGACCGCGACAAGCGCGTGCGCCTCTTCGTCGACGTGGGGACGAACTGCGAGATCGCGCTCTCGGACGGCGAGCGCATCGTCACGACCGCCGCCCCGGCGGGCCCGGCGTTCGAGGGCGGGGCGATCCGCTGCGGGATGCGCGCCGCCGACGGTGCCGTCGAGGTCGTCCGCCTCGACCCGTCGGCGGACGACCCGGCCGCCGCGGTGGCGCTCGGGGTGATCGGGGACGTCGAGCCGCGCGGGCTGTGCGGCTCCGGGCTCGTCGATGCCGTCTCCGAGCTCGTCCGGGTCGGCCTGCTCGACGCGAGCGGACGGTTCGTCACCGCCGAGGTCGCGGCGGCCACGGCGCCGGCCCTGGCCGACCGGCTGACGACGGTCGGCGAGGGGGAGCGGGTGTTCGTCCTCCACCGCCCCGTCCCGGCCGCCACGGCCGAGGAGTCGGTCTACCTCTCCCAGCGCGACGTCCGTGAGCTGCAGTTCGCCAAGGCGGCGATCTCCACCGGATGGACCCTCCTCGTCGAGGAGCTCGGGTTGGACCCGACGGAGATCCAGCAGGTGCTCCTCGCCGGCTCCTTCGGCTCCTACCTGTCGCCGGCGTCGGCGGTGCGGATCGGGCTCGTCCCGACGCTCCCCGTCCTGCGGATCGTCTCGGCGGGGAACGTCGCGGGGGAGGGCGCGAAGATGGTCCTCCTGTCGGCCCGGGAGCGGGCCGGTGCCGACGCGCTGCTCGAGGAGGTGCGGTATGTCGAGCTCTCCGACCGTCCCGACTTCAACCACCGGTTCGTCGACCAGCTCGCGTTCCCGGGCTGAGCGCACCGCCCTCGTCGCGTGCGGGGCGCTGGCCCAGCCGGCGCTCGACGCCGTCGCCGCGCACGGCTGGCCGCTCGATGTCCATCCGCTGCCACCGCTCCTGCACAACCGCCCCGAGCGGATCGCCGGTGAGGTCGAGCGCCTCGTCGTCGCGCTGCGCGAGGAGTACGGGCGCGTCGTCGTCGGCTACGCGGACTGCGGGACGTACGGCGCGCTCGACGCCGTGTGCGAGCGGCTCGAGGTGCAGCGGCTCCCAGGGCTGCACTGCTACGACCTCTTCGCCGGCCCGGCCGAGGTCGAGTCACTCGCGGACGACGAGCCCGGCACCTACCTGCTCACCGACTTCCTCGTGCGGTCGTTCTCCCGGACCGTCCTCCGCGAGCTCGGGCTCGACCGCCACCCCGAGCTGCGCGACGACTACTTCCGGCACTACACGCGAGTCGTCTGGCTCGTGCAGACCGACGACCCGGCCGAGCAGGCCGAGCTGCGGGGACTCGCGCAGGAGGCCGCGGACCGAGTCGGCCTGCCCCTGCAGGTGCGCGCGACCGGCGCCGGGGGCCTCGAGCGTGCGCTCCGCCACCTCGTCGCACCGCGGACGGCGCCTGAGGGGTGACCGAGGCTCAGCGGTCCCGCAGCGCGGTGGCGATGGCGCGGGTGTGGTCGGGACCGGAGCCGCAGCACGACCCGACGACGTCGATGCCGAGGTCCTGCAGCTCCACGGCGTGCTCGGCGAGGGCCTCCGGGCCGAGCGTGTAGGCGAACCGGTCGCCGTGGAGCTCCGGGAGGCCGGCGTTCGGCTGGGCGACGAGGAGGACCTCGCCGGAGCGGGCCGCCACGAGCTGGTCGGCGATGACGCGCATCTCGTCCGGGCCACGGCCGCAGTTGGCGCCGACCCCCTCGGCACCCTCGCCGACGAGGGCCTGCACGGCCTGTGCGGGCGAGACGCCCATCATCGTGCGCAGGTTGGTGTCGAAGGACAGGGTCGCGACGACCGGCAGGTCGGGCCCGACCTCGCGCACGGCGGCCACGGCCGCGAGGGTCTCCTCGAGGTCGCTCATCGTCTCGACGAGGACGAGGTCGGCACCGCCGGCGGCCAGGCCGCGCACCTGCTCGGCGAAGATCGTCCGGGCGTCGTCCGGGGTCAGCGTGCCGAGCGGCTCGAGGAGCTCGCCGGTGGGGCCGATGTCGCCGGCGACGAGAATGCCGTGCCGGTCGGCCACTGCCCGGGCGAGCCGGGTGCCGGCCCGGGCGACCTCCTCGGCGCGCCCGGAGAGACCGTGCTGGGCGAGGCGGGGCTCGGTGGCCCCGAAGGTGTTGGCCGTGAGGATCGTGGCACCCGCTACCGCGTACTCCTCGTGCAGGCCGGTCACGGCGTCCGGGTTCGTGAGGTTCCACGACTCGCCGCACTCGCCGGGCGGGAGGCCCCGCTCTTGGAGCAGCCAGCCGTAGCCGCCGTCGAAGACCGCGGCGCGTCCGTCGAGCAGGGCGTGCAGCCGGTTCGTCATCGTCGTCATCCCAGCGGGCGGACCCGGGCCACGGCCGCCTCCTCGAGCATCCGCTCGCGCCAGGCCTCCATGACCTCGACCTGGTTGAAGGTGAAGACGTGCAGCCCCTCGATGCGCAGCGCCGGGTTGGCGGACAGTGCGGCGACCCGGCTGACGAACCGGTCGGTGGAGAACCCGGGAGCGGCGATCCGGGCGAACACCGAGCGCTGCTTGCGCAGGAAGCGCAGCGACTCACCGACGCCGATCTTGCCCGCCATGCCGAGCAGCTTGGTCCGCTCGACCGGCCCGGGGACCCCCACGAGGAGGGGGAGGGCGACGCCGCGGCGGCGGACCCGCTCGCACCACGTGCCGAGTCGCTCGGCGTCGAAGGTCATGTTCGACACGACGTGCGTCGCGTACTGCCGCTTGTCCCACATCGCCTGGACGGTGACGTCGTCGTCGATCGTGGGGTGCGACTCGGGGTACCCGGTGATCCCGACGTGGGTGAAGGGGTGGTCGAGCCGGGCGAGGTCGCGCAGGAGGTCGAGAGCGGCGGTGTACTCGCCGGCCGGCGGGTCGGCGTCCCCGCCGGGCACGAAGAGGTCGGCGACACCGGCCTCGGCGAGGCGCGCGACGATCTCGGCGAGCTCGCCGGGGCCGGTCACCATCCGGGCGGCCAGGTGCGGCACGACCCGGAAGCCGGCGGTTGCCAGGGCGCAGGAGGTCTCGAGCGTGGCCTCGAGACCCTTGCCGGGGGCGGCGGTGACCGTGACGGGCACGGAGGCGGGGACGTGGGCGACGACCTTCTCGGCGATCGTCGGGGTGGGCATGACCTCGTAGCGGGCCCCCTCGACGAGACGGGTCAGGGCCACGGTGGGTAGATCGTTGCTCATTACGCACCCTGTCTCGTCATACGCACCGGCATGGCTCAGCGTAGGGCCGCTCGGGCGTGGGCGCCAGGGGTTGTCCACGGCCGCTCGTCGGTGCCTCATGCGAGGCTTCGGTCATGGACCAGCGCATCTCCTTCGTGACCCTGGCCGTGACCGACCTCGAGGCGTCCCGGCGCTTCTACGTGGAGGGGCTCGGCTGGACACCCCGTCTCGAGGTGCCCGGCGACGTCGTCATGTTCGAGGCCGGGCCGCTGCTCGTCCTCTCCCTGTGGGACCGCGCGGCGTTCGAGGCCGAGGTCGGTGCGCCGGCGATGGGTGGGGCGGGCGTCGTCCCGATGGTCGTGTCGCACAACGTCCGCACGCGCGACGAGGTCGACGCGGTGCTCGCGACGGCCCGGGACGCCGGTGCCACCGTCGGGGAGGGTGCGGAGCGGGAGTGGGGTGGCTACACCGGGTACTTCGCGGACCCGGACGGCTTCCGGTGGGAGGTCGCCTGGAACCCGGGCGAGATCGGCGAGTCCGTCCTCCCGGGTGCGGCGACGCCCTGACGTCCGGTCAGTAGCCGGCCGCCTGACGCAGGCCGGTACGGGTCTCCCAGTAGCTCTGCAGGTTCGCGTGGAGGATGCCGCGGATGGTCGCCGCCTCGGCGACGTCGACGCCCCGTGCCTCCTGGGCGTCGACCATGGCGAGGAGGTCCTCGATCTCCGACGGGCTGCGGTACGTGGCCAGTTCGCGGCGCAGGGAGCGAATGGCCCGTCGCCGCTCACGGCGCTCCTGCAGCCCGTCCGTGAAGGTGGTCCAGAAGCTGGTGTTCGTCGTCATGCGTCAAGTGTCGATCGCTGCGCACGTATGCGTCCAATGAAAGTAGATCATACGTCATATGCGATATGGTCATGCAATGGAGACGGACGCGCTGCGCTGGTTCCAGCTCGTCGCGGACGGTGCCACGGTCACCGAGGTCAGCGACATCTTCGGGGTCAGCCAGCCCGGCGTGTCCCGCGCACTGGCCCGCCTCGAGGACGAGGTCGGTACCGCCCTCCTGCACCGGCAGGGCCGGGTGCTGCGGATGACCCACGCGGGCGTCGCGTTCAAGCGGCACGTCGACGCGCTCGTCTACAGCCTCGACGACGGCCTCGCGGCGGTCTCGGCCCTCGTCGACCCCGAGGGGGGCGTCGTGCGGCTCGCGTACCCGCTGAGCCTCGGCAGCTGGCTCGTGCCCGGTCTCGTCGGGGCGTTCCGCCGTGATCACCCGCGGGTGCGGTTCACCCTCGAGCAGACGGTCGTGAGCGAGCACGGGCGCATCTCCTCACAGCTCTCGACCCGGCGGGCCGACCTCGAGCTGACCACCTACCGGGTCGCCGGCCAGGGCGTGCTGTGGCAGCGCGTGCTCATCGAGCCCCTCGTCCTGGCCGTCCGGCTCGGTCATCGGCTGGCCGGCCGCGAGGCCGTGGCGCTCGAGGAGGTCGCGGACGAGCCGTTCGTCCTCCGGGCGGCACCGTCCGGGATGCGGGGTCGCACCCTCGAGCTCTGTCGTGACGCCGGCTTCTCCCCGGACGTCGCGGTGGAGGCCGACGACCTGCCCACCGTCCGGGGGTTCGTCGCGGCGGGGCTCGGGGTGGCCGTCGTCCCCGCCCAGGGGCTGCCCGTGCCGACGACGTTCGCCCGGACCCGGCTGCTCCCCCTGAGCGACGAGGACGCCCATCGCGAGGTCGGCCTCGCCTGGGTCGAGGGTCGTCCGCTCCTGCCGTCGGCGGAGGCGTTCCGCAGGTTCGTGCTCGCGAGGGACGCGGCGGGTGCCGGGTGAGAGAATCGCGGGAACCGGTGCACCGACCCGAAAGGCCCGTCCCATGGCGGCCAGCCGCAAGGCTCCCATCCTCGCTCTCGCCAACCAGAAGGGCGGCGTCGCGAAGACGACCTCCGTGGCGTCCCTCGGGGCCGCCTTCGCCGAGGCCGGCCGGCGCGTCCTCCTCGTCGACCTCGACCCCCAGGCCTCACTGACCTTCAGCCTGGGCATCGACCCGGACGCCGTCGAGGCGTCCGTTCACGACGTCCTCGTCGGCGGCACCGACCTGCGCGACGTCGTCCTCGGGTGCGCCGACGGCGTCGACCTCGTCCCGAGCTCCATCGAGCTCGCCGGGGCGGAGGCCGTCCTGCTCGGCCGTCCCGCCCGCGAGTACGCCCTGCGCGACGCGCTCGACCCGGTGCGCCGTTCCTACGACGTCGTCGTGCTCGACTGCAGCCCCAGCCTCGGCGTGCTCACGCTCAACGCGCTGACCGCCGCCCAGGGCATCGTCGTCCCGATGCCCTGCGAGATGCTCAGCCACCGCGGCGTCGGCCAGCTGCTCGACACCGTCGCGGACGTCAAGCGGATCCTCAACAAGAAGCTCAAGGTGCTGGGCATCCTCCCGACGCTCTACGACGGCCGCAGCACGCACAGCCGGGAGGTGCTCGAGGACGTCGGCGGCAGGTACGGTCTGCCGGTGCTCAGCCCGCCGATCCCCAAGACCGTGCGGTTCGCCGAGGCGCCGGCCGTGGGGCGGTCGATCCTCGCGACCGCCCGGTCCTCGAAGGGCGCCAAGGCCTACCGAGAGGTCGCGGCGGAGCTGCTCGAACAGCTCTGAGCTGCGCCGGGAGGCTGCGCAGAAGATGGGCGACGGCCGCCGGCATCCCTCTTGTACCGGCGACCGTCGCTGTCACGATGCCACGGGCGGTCACCCTCGCGTGGCGGCTTGACCAAGTCTTGACCGGACGATGAACGCGCCCGGCCGGGTCAGCCCTGGGACTGCTCGCCCGCGGGTCGTCCGCCGCGGGTGCGACGGCGGTTGCGGCGCCGGCGAGGGCGTTCCGAGCCCTCGCGCTGCTCGCTGCCGCGGCCCTCCGAGCGCTCGCCCCGGCCGCCCCGGCCTCGGCCCCCGTCGCGGTTGCCACGCCCGGCGTCGCGGCCACCGCCGCGAGGGCCGCGACCCCCGGACCGGCCGGTCTCGCCGAGGTCCTCGAGCTCTTCGGCGTCCAGGCCGGCGCGGGTGCGCAGCGCCCGTGGCAGCCGGCCCTTGGCGGCCTCGGGGATGCCGAGGTCGGCGTACAGGTGCGGGGAGGAGGAGTAGGTCTCCTGCGGCTCGGGGATCCCGAGATCGAGCGCCTTGTTGATGAGGGCCCAGCGGTGCAGGTCGTCCCAGTCGACGAAGGTGATGGCGACCCCGGTGTTGCCCGCGCGGCCGGTGCGGCCCGTGCGGTGGAGGTAGGTCTTCTCGTCCTCGGGGCACTGGTAGTTCACGACATGCGTCACGTTGGTGACGTCGATCCCGCGGGCCGCGACGTCGGTGGCGACGAGGACGTCGACCTTGCCGCCCCGGAAGGCGCGCAGGGCCTGCTCACGAGCACCCTGGCCGAGGTCGCCGTGCAGCGGCGCGGCGGCGAAGCCGCGGTCGACGAGGTCGTCGGCGACCTTGGCCGCGGTGCGCTTGGTGCGGGTGAAGACGATCGTGAGGCCCCGGCCCTCGGCCTGGAGCATCCGGGCGAGCATCTCGACCTTGTCCATCGCGTGCGCGCGGTAGACGAACTGCTCGATGGCCTTGACCGTCGCGCGGTCGTCGCCGTCGTCGTCGGACATCGCGCGGATATGTGTGGGCTGGTCCATGTACCGCCGGGCCAGGGTGACGACCGCGCCCGGCATCGTCGCGGAGAAGAGCATCGTCTGGCGCCCGGCCGGGGTCATCGCGAGGATCTTCTCGACGTCGGGCAGGAAGCCGAGGTCGAGCATCTCGTCGGCCTCGTCGAGCACGACGGTGCGCGCGTGGCCCAGCTGGAGGTGCCCCTGCTGGGCGAGGTCGATGAGCCGGCCCGGCGTCCCGACGACGACCTCGACGCCCTTGCGCAGCGCCTCGATCTGCGGCTCGTAGGCGCGGCCGCCGTACACGGTGAGCACGCGGATGCCGCGCTTCCTCCCGGCGCGCTCGAGGTCGCCGGACACCTGGACGGCGAGCTCACGGGTGGGGGCCACGGCGAGCGCCTGGGGCTTGCCCGGGGCGGCGAGGGCGTCGAAGCCGTCGTCGCCGGGGGCGGTGACCCGGTTGAGCAGCGGCACGCCGAAGCCGAGGGTCTTGCCGGTGCCGGTCTTGGCCTGGCCGATGATGTCGTGTCCGCCGAGCGCGACCGGCATGGTCATCGCCTGGATCGGGAAGGGCGTGATGATGCCGGCGTCGGCGAGGGCGCCGACGATGTCCGGGTGGACGGGGAAGTCGGCGAAGGTCGGTTCGGTCGTGGCCTCGGGGGCCGTGGGGGCGTCGGTGACGTCGGTCATGGACTTCTTTCCGGTCGGCGGGCGCGCGGAGCGCACCAGCGCACTGGCTGCGGGCCGATCGGGGGTCTGCGGGGGCGGGGGCGGTGCCCTGGGGCACCGGGTGCCGCCCGACTTCGTCACTCGTCGTCTGTGCCGACCGGGCACCGTGGACGCCTCATCGTACCCGTTACGCTCGGTGGTCATGGAGCACACCCCGGGGCCGACCACGTCGGCCTCCGCCGACGCGGTCCTGCCGGACGCCGTCGTCGACCTCCTCGGCGTCCTCGCCTACGGCGAGCTGACCGCCTTCATCCGGATGGCCGTCGACTGCGACCTCGCGCCCACGCTGGCGCTGAAGTCCTCCATGGGACGCCTCGCGACGGTCGACTTCGAGCACTACGGCCAGCTGGTCGACCACATGCGGGAGCGTGGGATCGACCCCGAGGCCGCAATGGCGCCGTTCGTCGCCCCCATCGCGTCCTACCACGAGCGCACCCGCCCACGGGGATGGCTCGAGGGGCTGGTCAAGGCGTACGTGGGCGAGGGGATCGCCAAGGACTTCTACCGGGAGATGTCGGCGCTCGTCGACGAGCAGACCCGCACCGTCATGCACCGTGCGCTCGAGGACGGCGGGCACTCCGACTTCGTCGTCGAGATCGTCAGGGACACCATCCGCACCGACCGCACCGCGGCCGGCCGGCTGGCCCTCTGGGGCCGGCGGCTCCTCGGCGAGGCGCTGTCCCAGGCACAGGCCGTCGCGGTCGAGCGGGACGCGATGTCGGCGCTGCTCGTCGGCGGTGGCGTCGACCTCGGCGAGGTGGGGCGGATGTTCACCCGGCTCACCGACAACCACCAGCGTCGGATGGCGCGGATGGGTCTCGAGGCCTGAGGGTTCGCACACGGCACGAGGCCCCCGCCGGGCTACCGGCGGGGGCCTCGTGCTCTTGCGTCGGCGGCGTCAGGCCTTGCGCGAGGCGATGACCCGCTCGTAGACGACGACGAAGACGGCAGCGGCGATGACCGAGGTGATCCAACGGAGCCAGTCGATGCTGCCGTCGTCCTTGGGGGCTCCCCAGATCCAGTAGCCCACCAGGGCGCCCAGGATGCCGAGCACGACCGTCATCAGAGCGCTGATGTTCTGCCGCCCGGGAAGGACGAGCCGTGCGAGGACGCCGATGATGGCACCGAAGATGATGGTGCCGATGATGCCGAGGACCACTGGAGTCTCCTTTCGGGGCCCTGCGCCCCTTGATCGCTCCGGTCGCGGCGCGGGCCGCGGCGAAGGGTGCCGGGGTGCCGGCACCGCGCTCGACGCTAGACCTTCGACGAACTTTCGTCAAACCTTTGACACGAGATTCTCGTGCCGGTGTCTGCCCAGGTCAGGGCGGGGGAGGTGTCGAGTCCGACGGCGGCGACGCCGATCAGACGGCGCCGAAGCCGACCTTGCCCTTCTCGGACTCGCCGACCTGGACCCAGCCGACGGCCCGGCCCGGCACGAGGACCGTACGGCCCTTGGTGTCGACGAGCCGCAGCACGGCGTCGGGCGAGGCGAGTGCGGCGTCGACGGCCTGGGCGACCTCGTCGGCGGCGGCGTCGGTCTCGACGGTGAGCTCGCGGGCGACGTTCTGGACGCCGATGGTGACCTCCACAGGGCACGACCTTTCGATTCGTGGGGCGGGCGCTGCCCGCCGGGACGGTTGCTGCGCTCAGGCTAACGGCCCCGGTCCCGGGGCTGTTCCGCCGGCGGGTCGTGTTCGCCCCGGGCTCAGCCGTCGACCATCGGGAAGGACCCGAGGCCGCGCCAGGCGAGGGTGCTGATGAGCTCCGCGGCGTCCGGCTCGGGGATGTCGCCGTCCTGCGCGAGCCAGTGCCGCGCGGCCACCTGGGCCATCCCCGCGAGCGCCGAGCCGAGCAGGAGCGCCCGCTCGTCGTCGACGCCGGTGTCTTCGGCGATGACCTCGGAGATCGCCTCGGCGCAGGCCATCTCGACGCCGTCGAGCCGGGCGCGGACCTGCGGGACGCTCGTGAGGTCGGACTCGAAGACCATCCGGAACGCGGCGTCCTCGCGGGTCACGAAGTCGAAGTACGCGGCGACGGTGGCCCGGACCCGGACCTCGTTGTCGCCCTCGGTGGTCTCCAGCGCCTGCCGGACGAGCTGCTCGAGGGTGTCGCAGTGGGTGTCGAGCAGTGCGAGGTAGAGGTCGAGCTTGCCGGGGAAGTGCTGGTAGAGGACCGGCTTGGAGACGCCCGCCCGCTCGGCGATCTCGTCCATCGCGGCGGCGTGGTAGCCGGACTGGACGAAGACGGCCTGCGCGGCGTCGAGCAGCTGGGCACGCCGCTCGCTGCGTGGCATCCGCTGGCTGCGGGGTGCTGTCGTGCTGGTCATGGCTCCTCCGGGGGCTTCCTGGCCCGTCATCCTACGGACGGGTAGGCGGACGCCGGGAACGGTGGCCCGGCGTGGTGCTAGGTTCCGGACATGGCGCGACCCCCGCTGGTTCCCCGCGGGCCCGAGCTCACCGCCGCCGAGCGCACCCGCTTCGCCCGCCATCTCCTCCTGCCCGCCCTGGGGGTCGACGGCCAACGGCGCCTCCGCAGTGCCCGGGTGCTCGTCGTCGGGGCCGGCGGGCTCGGGTCTCCGGCCTTGCTGTACCTCGCGGCCGCCGGGGTGGGCACGCTCGGGGTCGTCGACGACGACGTCGTCGAGACGACGAACCTCCAGCGGCAGGTCGTGCACGGCGTCGGCGACGTGGGGCGGGCGAAGGTCGACTCGGCCGCGGACAGCGTCGCGGAGATCTCACCCGACACCGCCGTCGTGCGGCACGGGGAGCGGCTGGACCCCCGGACGGCGATGGAGGTCGTCGCCGACTACGACATCGTCCTCGACGGCGCAGACAACTTCCCCACTCGCTACCTCGTGGGCGACGCCTGCGCCCGGCTGGGCGTCCCGCACGTGTGGGGGTCGGTGTACCGCTTCGACGGCCAGGTCTCGGTCTGGTGGGCCGGCGAGGGCCCGTGCTACGCCTGCGTCTTCCCGCAGCAGCCCGCGCCGGACGTCGTGCCCTCGTGCGCGGTCGGCGGGGTGCTCGGTGCCGTGTGCGCGTCCGTCGGGTCGGTCATGGCCACGGAGGCCGTCAAGCTCGTCACGGGTGTCGGTGACCCACTCGTCGGGCGGCTGCTCGTCCACGACGCCCTGCGCCAGACCTGGGACGAGCTGCCGGTCCGCCGCGACCCGGACTGCGCCGTGTGCGGGTCGGGCGCGGACGTGGCGCGGCCACTGGGGTGGGCGACGCAGCGCCCGGAGGAGGACGCCGCGGAGGCCCCGTCCGGCTCCCGGCCGAGCGTCGGCGTCACGGAGCTCGCCCGGCTGCTCGGCGACCGGGACGCCGGGTCGGCCGACTTCGTCCTCCTCGACGTGCGCGAGCCGGGCGAGGCCGACGTCGCCGCCATCCCCGGGGCCGTGCTGCACCCGGTCGGCCGGGTCCGCGCGGGTGAGGACGTCCCGGGTGCCGGGCAGCGCGTGTACGTGCACTGCAAGTCCGGCGGGCGCTCCGCCGAGGCGGTCGACCTCCTGCGGGCGCGAGGCGTGGACGCCGTGGACGTCGAGGGCGGCATCCTCGCGTGGTCCCGCGACGTCGACCCGGCCGTCCCGACGTACTGAGACTTCGTGAGCGCCGACGTGTCGCGGTTCGTCGCCGCCCAGGACGCCGGCGGCACCTACGACGGGGCGCTGGCCGAGCTGCGGGCGGGGCGCAAGCGTGGGCACTGGATCTGGTTCGTGCTCCCACAGGTGGCGGGTCTCGGGCAGAGCCCCACCTCCCGGTACTACGGGATCCTCGGCCTGGAGGAGGCGCGGGCCTACCTCGCGCACCCCGTACTCGGACCGCGGCTGCGGGAGTGCGCCGACGCGCTGCTCGCGCTGGACGGCGACGACCCCGTGGCCGTGCTCGGCGGGATCGACGCCGTCAAGCTGCGCTCGTCGATGACGCTCTTCGCGCACGCCGCCGAGGATGCGGACGCCGCGCTCTTCCCCGCGGTCCTGGACCGCTACTTCGGCGGCGAGGAGGACCCGGCGACGCTCGCGCGGATCTGACCCGTCAACCGCCGAGGAGCGCCCGGAGTGCTTCGTGAGGGTCCCGGGCGGATCGACCCGAGCACCGGTGACGCGGACGAAGAGGCGGACGTCCCCGAGGTCCAGGACCTCGCCGGCCCACGTCACCGCAGCATCGTGACACGGGCCCCGGCCACCGGTGCGTCCGGTCGCCCGGCAAGATCCATCGGGGGACGTGGCCACGCCTTGAGATCGGACACATGTTCGATTAAGATGCTCATATGAACAGGGGGACGGTCAGCGGCCGCATCGCGGCGTTGCGGGCGGAGTGTGTGGCGCTCGGGCGTGAGCTGGTCGAGCATGGGCGGTCGCTCGACGCCGTGGAGGCGTTCGAGGTGGCGGGTGAGCTGCAGGGGGTGGTGAACGCCGCGGAGGGGGCGCAGGCGGTGGTGGCGGCGTTCGGGGCGCGGGTGGAGACGACGATGTACGAGTCTCGGCCGTGGGGGCGGGTGCATCCGGTGGGGTTCGTGGATGCGATGGCGGCTGCGGAGATGTCGTTGGCGACGGGGGTGACCGAGGGGGTCGCGGGGCGGAAGGTCGCTCTGGGCGCGGCCCTGGCCGAGCGGTTCCCGGGGGTGCGGGGTCTCGTGTTGGCCGGTGACCTGCCGGCGGTCAGTGCGCACAGGGTGGTCGATGCGTGCGCGGGCCTGGACATCGAGGCGTGCGAGCGGGTGGACGCCGAGCTGGCGCCGCGGCTGTCCGGCCTGGACCCGGCTCGGGTGACTGCCGAGGCCCGGCGGGTGGCCGCCCGGGTGGCCGGCGACCAGGTCGCTGCGCAGGCCGAGCGGGCGAAGCGCTCGCGGTGTGTGGAGGTGCGTGCGGGGGAGGACGGGTTGACCGACTGGTTCGCGTCGCTGCCGACGGCCACCAGTGCCGCGATGTGGTCGGCGGTCGAGTCGCTGGCGGGTGAGCGCCGGGCACTCGAGCCTGGGATGTCCGTGCCGGAGTCCCGCGCTGATGCCCTGAGCGACCTCGTGCTGCGTAACGTGAGCGTGTCGGCGCAGGTGACCTTGGGGCTCCCGGTGGTCGCTGGGCCCGGTGCGCCGGAACCCGTGCCGGCCGGTCCGGGGGCGGACGTCGCCTGGGACCTCGTCCAGCACGAGGACGACGAGACCTTCGTGGACGCTGAAACCGGAGCCCTGGTGCGTTACGGCGACCTCGACCCCGAGGCGCGGGAGGCGGCGTCGTGGCACCCGCGTTCCCCCGAGATGGTCGAGCCCGACGTCGTGGTCGACGGCCCGTGGGGTGAGCAGGTCGTCGTCGACCCACGGCGCGCCACGATGTGCCCGGTCGACAGCCCTGGGGCCGGTGCCCTGTCGGGCAGGGTGGTCTCCGGTGCCGAGCTCCCCGGCCTGGGCTGGGTCGACGCCGCCACGATGGCGGCCCTGCTCTCCACCGTGCCGTTCCAGGTCGCCCGCGCTGTGCTCGACGCCGACACCGGCACCCTGCTTTCCCACACCACAGGCGCGTACGTCCCCCCGAAGGCGCTTCGCGAGTACGTCACCAGCCGCGACGGCATCTGCCGGATGTGGGGCTGCGCCAGACCCGCCGAACGCTGCGATCTGGACCACGCCCGTCCCTGGCCTGCCGGGGACACCACTCCGGGCAACCTCGTCGCGCTCTGCCGGCGCCACCACCGGATGAAGCAACGCGGCCGCTGGCGGCCGGTCCTCGACGACGACGGCACCCTCACCTGGCACAGCCCCACCGGGCAACAACGCGTCACCGAACCGATGCACCGCGTCTCCGTATCCTCGCGATGACACCCTGAAGGCATGCTGGCCCCACCTCCCGATGTCCTGCAGTCGTTCGGCGTCGGTGGTGAGCCGACGCGCCTCGCGGGCGGGCAGGAGACGTCCTGGCGGGCCGGCGACCTCGTCCTCAAGCCGCACGTCGACGCCCGCCTGCAGGAGTGGTTCGCGCACCTCCCCGCGTCGGCCGGGCCCGACGGCCGAGTGACCACCGTCGAGGTCGTCCGCAGCCGGGACGGCCGGTGGGCGGTCGACGGCTGGGGAGCCACCCGCTTCGTCCCCGACGCGCGGCCGCTCCTCGACCGGCGCGACTGGGGCGGCATCCTCGCGTCCGGGCGTGCCCTCCACCGGGGCTGGGCCGGCGTCGAACGGCCGCGGTTCCTCGATCACCGGGACGACCCCTGGCAGCATGCGGACCGGGCCGCCTGGGGCGAGCTCCACACCTCGGTGCACCCCGACCTCGTGGAACCGGCCGAACGTCTCCGCGCCGGGCTCGAGGACCTCGGGCCACCGACGCCCGCTGAGCGGGAGCGGCTGGTGCACGGCGACCTGACCGGCAACGTGCTGGCTCGCCCCGACGGTTCGGTGGTCGTCATCGACCTCTCGCCCTACTGGCGCCCCCCGACCTACGCAGAGGGGGTCGTCGTCGCGGACGCGCTCACCTGGCACGGCGCGGCGCCCGACCTCGGGGACACGCTCGGGGTGCCCGTCCCATCGGTCCTCCGAGCACTGCTCTTCAGGGTGCTCGCGAGCAGCGAGCTCGCGCGGGGTCGGTCGGGCGGAGCCGTCGCCGCCGGGAACGTCGAGCGGTACCGGCGGACGGTCGAGGCGCTCAGGCTCTGACGCAGAACTCGCTGCCGTCGGGGTCGGTGAGGACGACCCGCGAGGTGCTGCTCCGCTCCTCGACGCGTTCCGCACCGAGGTCCATCAGCCGCTCGACCTCGGCCTCGAGCTCCCCGCCGTCGACGATGCGCAGGTCGAGATGGACGCGGTTCCGCGGCGGCCTCGGGTTGAGCGGGCGCCCGCCCCAGGTCACCTTCGGCCCGCCGTGCGGCGAGCGGACCGCGGTCTCCTCGCCCTCGTCCCAGACGAGCGGCCACCCGAGCGCCTCGCTCCAGAACACCCCCACCTCGTGCGTGCCGTCGCCGGAGAGCGCCCCGAGGAAGCCGCAGTCGGCGAGAAACCGGTTACCCGCGGGCAGCACGCAGAACTCGTTGCCCTCCGGATCCGCGAGGACGACGTGCTCGGCATCCGAGCCCTGCCCGACGTCGAGGTGACTCGCGCCGAGCTCGATCGCCCGAACCACCGTCGCGTCCTGGTCCTCGGGCGTGGCGCTCGTCAGGTCGTAGTGGAAGAGGTTCGGCAGGGACCTCGGCGCGCCCGACCGGAGGAACCGGATGCGCAGCCCCGTGTCGTCCGTCGGGTCCAGGGCCATGCCGCACGGGTCGTCGACGACCGGCCACCCGAACAGCTCGGACCAGAAGCCGGCGAGCGCGGCGGGGTCGGCCGCATCGACGCAGAACGCCTCGAGGGTCACGGACATGCCCGGGACGCTAGGGGGTCCGCGACCCGGCTGGCAAGGACGACCCGTGCGACGGCGACCGACGTCGCCCTGTCGGGCGGGCGTGGTGGAATCGCTCGCGTGCTCGTCCTCACCCGCCCGACCCTCGACGCGTCCGACCCGGTCGTCCCGGACGCGTCGCAGCAGGCCGTCGTCGAGCACCGTGGACCGGCCCTGCGCGTCCTCGGCGCGCCAGGCACCGGGCGATCCACCACCGCCGTCGAGGTCGTGGCGCACCGTGTCCTGGCCGGGGAGGTGCGCGCCGACGCCTCTCTGGTCCTCGCCCCCACCCGGCTCGCCGCCGCCCGCCTCCGCGACGCCCTCACGACCCGGGTCGGCGGCACGACGACGACCCCACTGGCCCGCACCCACCAGTCCTTCGGTTTCGGACTGCTGCGCGAGGCCGCGGCCCTCGCCGGCGAGCCCACTCCTCGCCTGCTCAGCGGGCCGGAACAGGACGTCGTCCTGGCCGAGCTCCTCCGCGGCCACGCCGTCGGCGACACCCCCGCACCTCCCTGGCCGCCCGGTCTCGACCTCGCGCTGCCCACGCGCACCTTCCGCGGCGAGCTCCGCGACCTCCTCATGCGCGCCGTCGAGCTCGGGCTCGAGCCGCACGACCTCACCGCCCTCGGTCACGAGCACGACCGCCCCGAGTGGGTCGCCGCCGCCCACCTCCTGCGCGAGTACGACGAGGTCACCGCGCTCTCCGCCCCCGGCGCCTTCGACCCGGCCTGGGTGCTCGGTGCCGCCGCCGACCTCCTCGAGGACGACCTTGCGGCTCTCGACCGGCTCCGGGCCCGGCTGCGGCTCGTCGTCGTCGACGACGCCCAGGACCTCACCCCTGCCGGGCTCCGCCTGCTCCGCACGGTCACGGGCGAGGGCGCCGTCCCGCTCGTCCTCCTCGGCGACCCGGACGCGGCCACCCAGACCTTCCGCGGCGCCGACCCCCGCCTCTTCCTCGATGCCTGGCCGGACGCCCCGACGCTCGTCCTCGGCCACGGCCACCGCTGCCCGCCGGCCGTGCAGGAGGCCGCCGACCGCGTCGCCGCGCACATCGGCGTGGTCGGCGGGACCTCGCACCGTGGGGTGCATCCCACCCCGTCGTCCGGGCCGGGCCACGTCGCCGTGCACCTCGTCCGCACCGCCGCCCAGGAGGCCGCCCTCGTCGCCGGGATGCTCCGCCGGGCCCGCCTCCACGACGGCCTGCCCTGGTCCTCGATGGCGGTGCTCGTCCGCGGCGCGGCCCGGAGCGCCACGCTGCGCCGGGTGCTCCAGCAGTCCGGCGTCCCGGTGGCCACGTCCACGGCCGACCTGCCGGTCCGCGACGAGCCGGCCGTGCGTCCGTTCCTCACCCTGTTGCGGTGCGCGCTCGACGTCCACGCCGGTGCCGAGGCGCTGGACCCGCAGGACGTCGTCGACGTCCTCACCTCGCCCGTCGGTGGCGCCGACTCCGTCGCCCTGCGCCGGCTGCGGCGGGCCCTGCGCCGCCTCGAGCTCGAGTCCGGGGGGAGCCGGCCGAGCGACGTCCTGCTCGCCGAGACCGTCCTCACCCCGGCCGCTCTGGACCACGTCGGCCCGGAGGCGGCCTCGGCCCGCCGGGTCGCCCGGGTCCTCGCTGCGGCGACCACTGCGCTGCGCGACGGCGCCGGGGTCGAGGACGTGCTCTGGGCGATGTGGCGGTCCTCCGGCCTTGCCGAGCCGTGGCGCGAGACCGCGCTGCACGGGGGTCCCGCCGGTCGCCGCGCCGACCGTGACCTCGACGCCGTCCTCGGGCTCTTCGACGCCGCCGAGCGCTTCGTCGAACGCCTCCCCGCCGCCCCGGCGCGGGAGTTCCTCGACCACCTGCTCTCCCAGGACGTCGCGGGCGACAGCCTCGTCGCACGGGCGCCGGAGGGCGACGCGGTGGCGCTGCTCACCCCCGCGGCGTCGGCCGGGCGGGAGTGGGACCTCGTCGTCGTCGCCGGCGTGCAGGAGGGCTCCTGGCCCGACCTGCGGCTGCGCGGCTCGCTGCTGCGCTCCTCGGAGCTCGTCGATGTCGTCACCGGGCGCGCGGGTGACGTCCGCTCGGCCCGTGCCGCCGTGCGTCACGACGAGACCCGCCTCTTCCACGTGGCGGTGACCCGTGCTCGGAGCCGGCTCGTCGTCACCGCCGTCCGGAGCGAGGACGAGCAGCCCTCGCCCTACCTCGACGTCGTCGATCCCCGGCCGGAGGTCCGTCCGTTCACCGACGTCCCCCGCCCGCTCACCCTGCCCGGCCTCGTCGCCGAGCTGCGACGCGAGCTGGTGGCACCCGACCCGCAGGTACGCGCGGCGGCCGTCACCGCGCTGGCCCGGCTCGCCGTCGCCCGGGTGCCGGGGGCCGACCCGGCCCAGTGGTGGGCGCTGCGCGGGCTCACCGACGACCGCCCGCGCCGCGCCCCCGAGGCTCCCGTCACCGTCTCGCCCTCGGCCATCGACCGCTTCACCCGGTGCGGCCTGCAGTGGGCCCTGCGGACCGCCGGCGGTGAGGGCCCGTCGATCGGGGCCGCCGACATCGGCACCCTCGTCCACGAGGTCGCCCACGACCTCGGCGACACCGACGCCGCCACCTACGCCGCCGAGATCGAGCGCCGCTGGGGCCGGCTCGGGATGCCGACCGGATGGCTCTCCCGGCGCGACCTCGCCCGCGCCCAGGGGATGGCCGCCCGGCTCGCCACGTACCTCGACGAGGCCACGGCCGCCGGATGGCGGCGCGCGGCGTCCGAGGCCTCGATCCGCGCCGCACTCGGCCGCGCCGAGCTCACCGGCCGGGTCGACCGCGTCGAGGTCGACCCCCACGGCCGGGTCCGCGTCGTCGACCTCAAGACCGGGTCGTCCAAGCCCAGGGCCGACGAGGTCACCCGCCACGGCCAGCTCGGCGCCTACCAGCTCGCCGTGCGCGAGGGCGCCCTCGCCGAGCACGGCCGCGACTCCGGTGGCGCGGCGCTGCTCCAGCTCGGCAAGGCGGCGAACAAGGCCACGACCCTCCAGGTGCAGGTGCCGCTCGCCGACGACCCCGAGCCGGGATGGGCCGACGAGCTCGTCACCACCACGGCGGACGCCATGGGGGCCGCCACGTTCACCGCCACCCCGGGCGACTGGTGCGGCGCCTGCCAGCTGCAGTCGTCCTGCCCGGCCCGCGAGGAGGGGCGACGCCTGTGACCGCGCCCATCGCCGCCGTGCCGCGCTGGTCGGCCGTCGCCCTCGCCAAGGCGCTCGGTCAGGAGTACGCCCCGACCGTCGAGCAGGCTCGGGTCATCGAGGCCCCCGTCGACCGCCCGATGCTCGTCGTCGCCGGCGCAGGGTCGGGCAAGACCGAGACGATGGCGGCGCGGGTCGTCTGGCTCGTCGCCAACGGGCTCGTCCGCCCGGACGAGATCCTCGGGCTCACCTTCACCCGCAAGGCCGCCGGAGAGCTCGGCGAGCGGCTCGGTGCCCGGCTCACCGCCCTGCGCGCGGCCGGGCTCTGGTCCCCGGAGGACGAGGACGGCGCCGCCCTCCTCGACGACGGCCCCACCGTCTCCACCTACCACGCGTACGCCGCCGGCATCGTCCGCGAGCACGGGGCCCGGCTCGGCGTCGAGTCCGAGAGCCGGCTGCTCAGCGAAGCCGCGGCCTGGCAGTTCGCGCACGAGGCCGTCGTCTCCTGGGACGAGGACGTCGTCGGCGTCGACAAGGCCGAGTCCACGGTGACGACCGCACTCGTCGACCTCAGCGGCGAGATGGCCGAGCACCTCGTGGACGTCGACACCCTCGCCGCCCACCTCGACGACGTCCTCGCCGCGCTCGAGGCCGTGCCGCAGGGGACCACCCGCAAGAAGAGGAGCCCGGCCGAGACGCTCGAGATCCTGCCCCGGCTGCGTGAGCGACGGGCCGTCCTGCCCCTCGTCGCCCGGTACGCCGAGCTCAAGGGCTCCCGCGACGCGATGGACTTCGCCGACCAGATGGCCCTCGCCGCGCGCATCGCCCGGGCCGTCCCGGAGGTCGGGCGCGGGGAGCGGGCACGCTACCGGGCCGTCCTCCTCGACGAGTTCCAGGACACCTCCGAGGCCCAGCTGCAGCTGCTGCGCCACCTCTTCGTCGCGCCGGGCGAGCCGGTGCCGGTCACCGCCGTCGGCGACCCGCACCAGTCCATCTACGGCTGGCGGGGCGCGTCGTCCACGACGCTCGTGCAGTTCCGCCGCGACTTCGCCGACACCGAGCCGGCCCGGGTCGAGAACCTCTCGACGAGCTGGCGCAACGACGAGGCGGTGCTCGCCGCCGCGAACCACGTCGCGGCACCGCTGCGCGCCGGCGCCCACGTCCCCGTCGAGCCGCTCCACGCCCGGGCCACCGCCGGCCCCGGCCGGGTCGAGTGCGCCCGCCTGCACACCGTCGAGGACGAGGGGGCACACGTCGCCGACTGGCTCGTCGGCCACGGCGCCGGGCGGGGCGGCACGACCGCCGCGGTGCTGTGCCGCAAGCGCTCGCAGTTCCAGCCGGTCGTCGACGCCCTCGAGGAGCGCGGCGTCCCCTACGAGGTCGTCGGTCTCGGCGGGCTGCTGCACACCCCGGAGGTCGCCGACCTCGTCGCCATGCTGTGGGTCGTCCAGGACCCCACCCGCGGCGACCACCTCATGCGGCTGCTCACCGGCCCCGTCTGCCACCTCGGGGCGGCCGACCTCGACGGCCTCGGCGAGTGGGCCCGGCTGCGCCAGCGCGCCGCCCGTGCCGACATCGCCCGGGACCGGCGCGACCTCGCCCCCGACGCCGGCGAGCGCGCGAGCATCGTCGAGGCGCTCGACGACCTGCCGCAGGCGGAGTGGGTGGGGGAGGACGGCCAGCGCATCTCTCCTGTCGCGCTCGAGCGGCTCGCAGGGCTCGGGGTCGCCGTCCGTCGGCTCCGCTCGCTCACCGGTCTCGGCCTCGCGGAGCTCGCGGTGGAGGCGGAGACGGCGCTCGGTCTCGACGTCGAGGTCCTCGCCCGCCCCGAGTGGTCGCCCGGTGCGGCCCGTGCCCACCTCGACGCCTTCGCCGACGTCGCGGCCACCTTCACGGCGAGCGCCGACCGCACCTCGCTCGGCGGCTTCCTCTCGTGGCTCGACGCCGCGGTCGACGAGGAGCGCGGCCTCGACCTCGGCTGGGTGGAGGCCCGCCCGGACGCCGTCCAGGTGATGACCGTGCACGCCGCGAAGGGCCTCGAGTGGGACCTCGTCGCCGTGCCCGGCCTCGTCGAGGCATCGTTCCCGGTCCACTCGTGCAGCACGACCTCACCGACCGGCGACACCGACGACGGCTGGGGGCACGGCACCCCCAAGGAGCGGGGATGGCTCACCGGGCTCGCCTCGCTGCCGTACGACCTGCGCGGCGACGTCGACGGCCTGCCCCGGTTCGGCTGGCGGGAGGCCGCCGACTGGGACGACCTCGCCGCCCGCTACGACGACTACGTCGCCCGAGGGGCGCAGCACGCCGTCACCGAGGAGCGGAGGCTCGCCTACGTCGCCGTCACCCGGGCGCGCCGCGACCTCCTCCTCAGCGCGCACGTGTGGGGCGACCAGGTGACGCCGCGGGTCACGTCCCGCTTCCTGCGCGAGGTCCGCGACGCCGGGCTCGCCGTCACCGGCCCGTGGGAGCCCCTGCCCCCCACGGAGGCCCCCAAGCCACCGAACCCGCGCACCGCCGAGCCGGTCTCAGTCATCTGGCCGGCGCCGCCACGGGCCGAGCGGCGGGCCCGGATGGTCGGGCCGGCCACGCAGGTCGAGCAGGCTGTCGCGGCCGTCCGGTCCGACGGCCCGGGCGAGACGCGCTCCCGGTGGGACGCCGAGGCGGTCGTGCTCCTCGCCGAGCGCGACGCGCGCCGGCGTGGCGGCGACGTCGAGGTCGATCTCCCGCCGCACCTCTCGACCTCCGCGCTCGTCGCGCTCGCCGACGACCCGCAGGCCTGGACGGCCGCGCTGCGCCGGCCGATGCCGCAGCCGCCCGCCCTGGCGGCGCGCCGCGGCACCACCTTCCACGCGTGGGTCGAGCAGCACTACGCCCGCGCCGCCATCGTCGACGTCGACGCCCTACCCGGGTCCGCCGACGACGGCGGCGGGGTCGCCGACCTCGAACCCCTCCGCGCGGCGTTCCTCGCCTCCGAGTGGGCCGACCGGCAGCCCGCGGAGGTCGAGACCAGCGTCGAGACCGTCGTCGACGGCATCGCCGTCCGGGGTCGCATCGACGCCGTCTTCGAGGACGCCGGTGACGACGGAGAACCCACCTGGACGGTCGTCGACTGGAAGACCGGCCCCCCGGCGTCCGGCGAGCGGGCGAACGCCCGAGCCCTCCAGCTCGGCGCCTACCGGCTGGCGTGGGCCCGGCTGCGCGGCGTCGACCCGAAGCGGGTGCGCGGCGCGTTCTTCCACGCGGCCACCGGCGAGACCGTGTGGCCGGACCTGCCGGGGGAGGACGGGATCAGCCGAGCCCTCGCCGCCGCTCGTGCTCGCTGAGGTCGATGACGTCGGTGTCGGCGCCGCGGGAGGCCGGCTCGGGGTCGTCGTCCGACGACGGGTCACCCACCTCGACCTCCGGCAGCTCGTCCTCGTCCTCGTCGTCGACCACGAGCTGTGGAGGCGGAGTGGGCCTGGACCGGACCCCGGCCGGGCGCAGCGAGGTGCGGTGGTAGTCGTCGCCCTCCTCGGACAGGTGGACCTCGTCGTCGAGCCGGCGAAGCTGGGTCGCGAGGACCTCGACCGCCCCGGAGTCCTTGCGGTCGAGGGCGTCCATGAGCCGGGCCAGCAGCCCGAGCTCGGCGCCCAGCCGGGCCCGGACGAGGAGGTTGCCGTCAGGGCGCTCGACCCGGGCGTGCGCGTAGGCCTCGAGCACGGTCTCGACGGCTGCCGGCGGCGCTTCGTCGACGAGCGCCGCGAAGTCGTCCGCGGGGTCGGCGACCTTGGCGTCCTCCCACCCGGTCATCGCCTTGACCCGGCCGGTGGCGGCGTCCTGCTCGTCGTCGAACACGACGAGCACGTGGTCGCCGGCCAGGGCGCCGTGGACCGGGGTGGCGGCGAACCGCCACAGCGAGACGTCCTCGAGCGCGGTCTCCCAGCGGGACAGCAGTGCGGTCGGCACCCGTCCGGTGGCGGCGGCGGTGTCGAGCTCGGCCAGCCGACGGGTCCGGTAGGCGTCGGCGTCGTAGGCCGGTAGCCCGGCCTCCTCGAACAGCGCGGGGTCGGTGTTGTGCAGCGCCGCGAGGGCACGACCGAGCTCGGCGGCCAGGCCCTTGCCCCACGGCAGCTCGGCGAGCTCGAGGGGATGCCCCGGCAGGTACGGGTAGACGGCCGCGCGGCCGCCCTCCTCGAGCGCGACGAAGCCCTTGGGGGCCGGGACGGCGAAGGGCAGGCGGCGCCCGAGCAGCCCCAGCAGCGCCACCGTGCGGTCCATCTCGGCCCCGGCCGCGTCGGTGCGCGGTGCACGCACGACCCAGCGACGGTGCTCGGCGTCCTGGACGAAGGCGAGGTCGAAGGCATGGCCCGGCAGGCTCGGGAGCGCCTCGACACTCACCGGCTCGAGCCCGGGGACCGCCGCGCTGGCGAGGGCGGCGAGGAAGGCGGGGCTGCGGTCCACCACTCCACGGTAGGCCGAACAGCGGCCGTACGCTGGGACCCGTGGCCCGAGCCGACCGAAGTCTTCTGCCGCAGGTCGCACTGACGGCGACGGCGCTCGACCGCCGCGCCGAGCTCCGCGGCGACGACGGCCTCCTCCCGCGGCTCCTGGCCGACCCCGCGACCCGGGTCGTCCGGCTGCGGGGCGACGCGCTCGCCGTCGAGGAGCGCGACGGCGACCTCCGGCTGGCGCTCGGGCCGCCCGAGCCGGACGACGCGTCGCGCTTCGCCGTCTACCTCGGGGAGGCCGGCGGCGTCGCGCACGTCGGGGTCGTCGCGAACGCGCCGGGGGAGGAGGACGCGTCACTGCGCACGCTGCGCCAGGTCGGCGCCCACCTCGACGACGTCGGGGCCGCGCTCTTCGCCACCACCCTCGCCCTCGCCAACTGGCACCGGACGCACCCGTTCTGCCCGCGCTGCGGCACGCAGACCGTCCCCGCGCAGTCCGGATGGGTCCGCCGTTGCCCCCGTGACGACAGCGAGCACTACCCGCGCACCGACGTCGCGGTCATCATGGCCGTCGTCGACGACGCCGACCGGCTGCTCCTCGCGCAGAACTCCGGCTTCCGACGCGGCGGGATGTCGGTGCTGGCCGGCTTCGTCGAGCCGGGGGAGACCCTCGCCGCGGCCGTCGCCCGCGAGGTCGACGAGGAGGTCGGGGTCGCCGTCACCGAGGTGCGCTACCGGGGGGACCAGCCGTGGCCCTTCCCGTCCTCGCTCATGGTCGGGTTCACGGCCCGGGCGACCACGACCTCGATCACCCTGCGCGACGGCGAGATCGCCGCGGCGCGCTGGTTCGGCAGGGACGAGCTCGTGTCCGCCGTCGCGGACGGGTCCGTGGTCGTCCCCGGGCGGGTGTCGATCGCCCGGCGGCTCATCGAGCTCTGGTTCGGCGGTCCCCTCGAGGCGCCCGAGGCCGCGCTGCGCTGAGGGCCCCGGCCGGCCAGCGCTCGGGACGTCCACCGTCGGTGTGTCAGGCGAGCCGCTCGGCGACCTCCGCGCCCGACGGGTTGGTCAGTGTCGAGCCGTCCGGGAAGAGGACGGTGGGGACGGTCCGGTTCCCGCCGTTGGCCAGCATGACGAACTCGGCGGCATCAGGCCTGCGGTCGACGTCGACCTCGGTGAAGTCGACGCCTTGGCGCTCCAGCGCGGTGCGCAGCATCCGGCAGAACGGACACCAGGAGGTCATGAAGACGGTGACCGTGCCGGCCGTGGGTGGGGCGGGGGTGCTCATCGGGCTCCTCGGGTCGGTGGCTCGCCCACGGCAACGCCGCGGAGGCTGCCATCCTTCCCGCTCGCCACCCGGTCGGTGTGCCGACCTAGGATCGGACGGCGATGACGACCCTCCCCGTGCACCCCGGCGCCGACGCGGTCCTCGATGCCCTCGACCCCGAGCAGCGCGAGGTCGCGGCACACCCGCGCGGCCCGATGTGCGTCCTGGCCGGTGCGGGCACCGGCAAGACCCGGGCCATCACGCACCGCATCGCCTACGGGGTGCTGTCCGGCACCTACCAGCCGCAGCGGGTGCTCGCCGTCACGTTCACGGCGCGCGCCGCGGGCGAGATGCGCACCCGGCTGCGCGACCTCGGGGTCGGCGGGGTCCAGGCGCGCACCTTCCACGCAGCCGCGCTCCGGCAGCTGCACTACTTCTGGCCTCAGGCCGTCGGCGGCGCCGCGCCCGAGGTCATGCCGCACAAGGCGGGGGCGGTGGCCGAGGCGGGCGGCCGGCTCCGGCTGCGCCTCGACTCTCCGGCGGTGCGCGACCTCGCGGCCGAGATCGAGTGGGCGAAGGTCTCGATGCTCACCCCCGACTCCTACGCCGCGGCCGCCACCGCTCAGCGCCGGGAGGCTCCCGCGGGCCTCGACGCCACCGCGATGGCCCGGCTGATGGCCACCTACGAGGACGTCAAGTCCGACCGCGGCGTCATCGACTTCGAGGACGTCCTCCTGCTCACCGCGGGCATCCTGGGCGAGCACGCCGAGGTCGCCCGCGCCGTCCGCGGCCAGTACCGGCACTTCGTCGTCGACGAGTACCAGGACGTCAACCGGCTGCAGCAGACCCTCCTCGAGCTCTGGCTCGGTGAGCGCGACGACCTGTGCGTCGTCGGCGACCCGGCGCAGACCATCTACTCGTTCACGGGGGCCTCGCCCGAGCACCTCCTCGGCTTCCGCACCCGCCACCCGCAGGCGCGCACCGTCGAGCTCGTCCGCAACTACCGGTCCACGCCGCAGGTCGTCGGCCTCGCCAACCTCGTGCTGCGGGCGCCGGGCGGCGGTCGCCGGGCCGGGTCGGTCGAGCTGCGTGCCCAGCGCGACGACGGCGTGGTGCCCGAGCTCGTCGTCGCCGACGACGACCCCGCGGAGGCCGAGCAGGTCGCCGGACGCATCGCCGCGCTCGTCGCGGACGGTCATCCGGCCTCGGAGGTCGCGGTCCTCTTCCGCACCAACGGCCAGAGCGAGCAGCTCGAGTCGGCACTCACCGAGCGGGGCATCCCGTACCTCGTGCGGGGCGGGCAGCGGTTCTTCGCGCGCAAGGAGGTCCGTGACGCCGTGCTCCTCCTGCGCGGTGCCGCGCGGACGGACGACGGCTCGGTGCCGCTGCCCGACCTCGTCCGGGACATCCTCGTCGGCGCCGGATGGACCCGCGAGGCGCCGACCACGGGTGGGGCCGCGCGGGAGAGATGGGAGTCCCTCGCGGCACTCGCGGCGCTCTCCGACGACCTCGTCGCCACGGATGCCGAGGCCCGGCTGCCCGCCTTCGTCCGCGAGCTCGACGAGCGGGCCGCCGCCCAGCACGCCCCGACCGTCCAGGGCGTCACGCTCGCATCCCTCCACGCCGCCAAGGGCCTGGAGTGGGACACCGTGTTCGTCGTCGGCTGCTCCGACGGCCTGCTGCCGATCACGATGGCCGAGACCGCCGACGAGGTCGAGGAGGAGCGCCGGCTGCTCTACGTCGGGGTCACCCGGGCCCGCGAGCGGCTCGTCCTCTCCTACGCCCGGGCCCGCACGCCCGGTGCCAAGGGCACCCGTCGTCCCTCCCGGTTCCTCCACGGCACCGAGTCGGTGCTCGGTGCCGCCGCCGGTGGCCAGCCCCGTCGCACCCGCTCGCGCGGCGGCAGGGAGAAGGCTCCGCTGCGATCCACCTGCCGGGTCTGCGGGGGTGACCTCACGACCGCCAAGGAGCGCACCATCGGACGCTGCACGCTCTGCCCGCCGTCCATGGACGAGCAGCTCTTCGAGGCCCTGCGGGAGTGGCGGCTCACCACCGCGAAGGATGCCGACGTGCCGGCCTACGTCGTCTTCACCGACGCCACCCTCACCGCGATCGCGGAACGGGTGCCGGGCGACACCGCGGAGCTCTCCCGGATCCCCGGTGTCGGGCCGGTGAAGATCGAACGGTTCGGCGACGCCGTCCTGGCCCTCGTCAGAGATTTTTCCGAGTCCCGATCCGACTGAGCCGCAAGCGTTCTCGTGTACCGGGACACCTCCACGACGACCCGTCCGGGTTAAATGCGTTGCCGGGCCCGATCGGGGCCCAATACAGTTCTCGGCAGCAAGACCTCGCGTGCCCGTCCGGGTGCGTGACACCGCGAGACCCGTGAGGAGGGGTGGACCGATGGAGACGACGACGAAGACCGACGCGGCGATGACCGCTGCCGGTGTGACGTGCGCGCGGACCTGGGCCGGTTCCACCACGCTCCACGCGGGCACCAGCGGTCGTCTCCAGGGGACCGGTCTGTCCGTCGTCGGGATCGACGTCCGTGACCGCGGCTACGCCTTCAACGCCGCCGCCGCCGATGCCCCGGCCATGGGATCCGCGTCCCCACGCCTCGAGGGGCCGCCTGTCTAGACGCACAGGCGCCACCACCTCGAGGCCGCGGATCCCACCAGGGATCCGCGGCCTTCGTCGTATCCCCACCGACCTTCACGCCTCCAGACCCACAGACGCACCAGACACGCGAGGACCAGGACATGACGACCAGGAGCGAGCGGCGCGACCACGACCGCCCACCCCATACCCAGCGCCCGACCGGGCGTGACGGAGCCCACCAGCGCCACACCCGGCGTGACGACCACGGAGGTGAGACCCCCATGCTGACCGAGCTGATCGACCTGCACGCGGTGGCCGTCCGCGACGGCCAGGGGATCCCCTGCCGAGAGGACGAGCCCGAGCTGTGGTTCGCCGACACCCCCGAGGGAGTCGAGTTCGCCAAGGCACTCTGCCGGACCTGCCCGGTCCGCGAGCAGTGCCTGGACGGCGCACTGGGCCGGCGGGAGCCGTGGGGCGTCTGGGGCGGCGAGCTGTTCGTCCAGGGCGTCGTCGTGGCCCGCAAGCGGCCCCGGGGCCGGCCGCGCAAGACCGAGGTCGCCGCCTGACCGGCGGCCACCACCAGACCTTCCGACAGGAGAGAGCCATGTACCACCGACGGATGCAGCAGGTCCGTCGCGTCGTGCACCGGCGTCGCGTCCACGAGGCGCAGCGCTTGGAGCGCGAGGCGGCGAACCGCGAGCAGATCCGCGCGGTCGTCCACGCGATCGTCCGATGACGTCCGTCCACGACGCGCCCGCACGCACCGCCCCCGACGCCGCGTCGGGGGCGGTGCCCGTCCCGGTGCCGGCGCTGCGTGCCCGCGACTTCTGGCGGGCCGTGGCCGGCGAGCTGCTGGCTACGCTGGCGTCATGGCCACGTTGACGATCGCCCAGGACCCCACCGCCGACAAGGTGCTGTCCGAGGACCCGTTCGCCCTCCTCACCGGGATGCTGCTGGACCAGCAGTTCCCGATGGAGCGCGCGTTCGCCGGGCCGGCCAAGGTCCTCGACCGGTTCGGCACCCTCGACCCGGCCGCGGTGGCCGCCGCCGAGCCCGAGGCCTTCGCCGACCTCTGCGCCACGCCGCCTGCCATCCACCGCTACGGCAGGTCCATGGCCGGACGCATCCAGGCCCTGGCCGTCGTCGTCCGGGACGAGTACGGCGGCGATGCGAGCGCGATCTGGACCGGCGTGGTCGATGGCCGCGAGCTCGTCGCCCGGCTCAAGGCGCTGCCGGGGTTCGGTGACCAGAAGGCCCGGATCTTCGCGGCCCTGCTGGGCAAGCAGCTCGGCGTGCGGCCCGACGGCTGGGAGGACGCCTGCGGCGCCTACGCCGAGCACGGGTCGTTCCGGTCGGTGGCCGACGTCGTCGACGAGGGCTCGCTGCAGAAGGTGCGGGAGTTCAAGAAGGCCGCGAAGGCGGCGGCCAAGGCCAAGGGCTGACCGTGCCCGACCCCGCGGGAGGCACGCCGCCCGTCTGCGCGGTCTGCGGCGCGACGCCGGAGGACGAGGTGCGGGCCCGCATCGCCTGGACCCGCGGGACCGAGGCCGGACGGGACGTCTGGACCTGCACCGCCTGCAGCCGTGAGCACCTGCGCAGCATCGAGGGCAAGCTCGACTCCGCGTGGTGGTGACGCAGGTCAGACGCTGCTCGGGTCCGGGGGGATGCGGGACTCGTCGACGCCCGGGAGGTACGCGCACACCATGTCGCGCAGCGGCACGGTGCCGCCGATCTGGCTGAGCACCCCGATCCCGCCGAGCCACACCCGGTGGATCAGCAGGTACTCCGGCGGCAGGTTGAGCTTGAGCCCGACGAGGAACTGCGGCCGCCGGGGGTCCTGGATCTGCGCCGCCGCACCCCGCAGCCACTCGCGCGTCGGGGTGAACTCCTCGTGGAGGATCGGCTCGACGAGCGGCTCGAGGTACTCGACGAGCCCGTCCGGGTCGATGTCGATGCCACGCTTGATGAACCCCTCGGCCCGCAGCACCCGGACGAGCTCCTCGCCGTCCCCGGCCAGCGCGGACGTGAGGATGCCGCCCATCTCGACGGGGAGACCCTCCGGCAGCCGGTTCACGGCCCCGAAGTCGAGCACACCGAGCCGGCCGTCCGGGGTGATCCGGAAGTTCCCGGGGTGCGGGTCGGCGTGCAGCAGCCGCGCGAGCGTCGGCGCCCGGAGCTGGAACTCGAGGTAGAGCGTCGCGGCCTGGTCCCGCTCGGCCTGCGTGCCGTCGGCGATGACCCGGGCGAGCGGCGTGCCCTCGACCCACTCGGTGACGATCACCTGGGGCGACTCGACGAGGACGTCGGGGACGAGGACGTCCTCGTCGTCGCGGAACGCGCGCGCGAAGTGCCGCTGGTGCCGCGCCTCGAGGCCGTAGTCGAGCTCCTCGGACATCCGCGCCCGGAGCTCGTCCATGATCGGCTTGATGTCGATACCCGGGACCCACGACCCGGCGACCCGCGCGACCCGGGAGATCTGGTTGAGGTCGGACAGCAAGGCCTTCGCGGCGCCGGGGTACTGGATCTTGACCGCGACCTCCCGGCCGTCGCGCCAGGTCGCGCGGTGCACCTGCCCGATCGAGGCGGCCGCCGCCGGCACGTCGTCGAACTCGACGAGCTTCGTGCCGGCCCATCGGGGCCCGAGCTCCTCGGCCAGGATGGCGTGGACCCGGTCGGCGCCCATCGGGGGCCCGGACTCCTGGAGCTTGGTGAGCGTCGCCCGGTACGGTGCCGCGAGCTCCTCCGGCATCGCGGCCTCCATGACCGACAGCGCCTGGCCGAACTTCATCGCACCCCCCTTGAGCTGGCCCAGGACGGCGAACATCTGCTCGGCCGTGCGCGCTTGCAGCTCGGCGGCCACGGCCTCGGCGGGGCGCCCACCGACGCGCTTGCCGACGCCGAGCGCCGCCCGCCCGGCGTGGCCCAGGGGGAGACCGGCGAGGCGGGCCGCGCGGGCGATCGACGACCCGGGGATCTCGCGCTCGCTCACCCCACCATTCTCACCGACCGGCACCCGCACCCGGGCCGGGAGGTCCAGAACCGGTGCGCGACCGTCCACCCACGACCCGAGATCTCGGTCGAGATGCCGGCCAGCGACGGGTCTCCACCGAGCACCGACAGCACGGTGACGGTGGAGACGGCGGCGGCGAGGACCACCGCGCCGGGCGAGGGCCAGGCCGCCCCGTCGTCCCGGGCGGGTACCGCCCCGGAGACGCAGCCGAGGCACGGCGACGTGCCGGGGACGACGAGCGGGCCGACGACCACGCGACCGGAGAGGCCGACCACGGGTAGCTGGGGCACCGCACGACCCGACCAGGGCGCCGCGACCGACGGTGACCTCACCCACGAGGGCCGGTCGCCCTCGGTGACGAGGACGACGGCTCCCGGCGCCGGGCCGCCGGTCTCGGCCTCGAGCTCCGCGGCGTCGGCGGCGAGACCGCCGGCGCGGACCCGGACCCCGGAGCGCCGCAGCTGGCTCGTCGTCTCGTCGGCGAGCCGGCCCCAGCCGTCGACGACGACGTGCCCCTGCTCGCGCGCCACCACAGCCCTCCTCCACGTCCGACCCCGCCATCCTGCCGGGCCGGGCGCCAGGCCGCGGCGCGTCGTCCACAGGCCCGGACACGGCGACGGCCCCGCACCACGAGGGTCGGGGCCGTCCGCCGGTGTCGGGAAGGGGTCAGACCTTGCCGAGGATGCGGTTGAGGTTCGTCCCACACACGGGGCACTGGCCCTTGGCCATCCGCCGTCCGTTGTCGGAGACCACGACCTTGCCCTCCGCCTCGCGCTTCTCCTTGCACTTCACGCAGTAGAACTCGCCCTTGTAGGTCTCATCGGCCATCGCCGTTTCTCCGTTCGTGCAGGTCGGGGAGCCCACCGACCGCGGGTGAGGCCGCCGAAGCGGCCAGGACCGTCTCACGATATCGACGGGCACGCGTGACTCAGGCCCAGGACGCGGGCGGGTCCCGGGCCGAAGGCGCCCCGTCAGCCACACCGTCACCATCCACCACACGAGTGCTCCCGGGCGGCTACCATCCTGCCGTGGGGAGACCGGACGTCGAGGTCCGCCGCAGCAGGCGGCGCCGCCGCACCGTGAGCGCCTACCGGGACGGTGGGCGCACCGTCGTGCTCATCCCCGCGAGCTTCTCCTCCGCCGAGGAGGCGCGCTGGGTCGACCGCATGCTCGAGCGTCTCGCACGGGGCGAACGGCGCCGGGCGCTCGGTGACGACGATCTCGAGGCCCGCGCGGCCCGCCTCTCCGAGCGCTACCTCGGCGGCCATGCCCGGCCCGCGTCCGTGCGCTGGGTGTCGACGATGGAGAAGCGATGGGGCTCGTGCACCCCGGCGGACTCCTCCATCCGCGTCTCGGACCGGCTGCGCGACGCCCCCGGCTACGTCCTCGACTACGTGTTGCTGCACGAGCTCGCCCACCTGCTCGTCTCCGGCCACGGGCCGGCGTTCTGGCGGCTGCTCGGCTCCTACCCCCGGCTGGAGCGGGCCCGAGGCTTCCTCGAGGGCTGGTCCCGCGCGCCCGGGGCCGCGACCTCAGCCGAGACCGAGAGCCCGGCGGGCGAGGTCGACGAGGGGTGAGAGCTCGCCCCGCGTGCCCTCGGGCAGGGCGTCCACCGGCCACCACCGCAGGTCGAGCGACTCGGGACCGACCTGCGGGGCCGCGCCCTCCGTAGCCATCGCCGCGTACCGGACGTCCAGGTGCTCCCGGCAACGGCCGAAGTCGCCGGCGAGGACGTGACGGTCCAGCTGGACGGGCTCGGGCAGCGGCTCCACGCCGAGGATGCCGGACTCCTCGCGGGCCTCCCGCGCGGCCGCCGCCCACAGCCCGCGATCGCCCTGCTCGAGGTGCCCGCCGAGCTGGAACCACCGCCCGGCACGGCGGTGGTGGGTGAGGAGCACGTTCCGTCCTGCGGAGTCCAGGACGACGCAGGACGCGGTGAGGTGTGCGGGCGGCCCGGTCTTCGCCACCCCGTCAGGGAACGAGGCGAGGTGCTCGAGGTAGGAGCGGCGCAGCGCCTCCTGCCGGGCGTCGGGCGCCGACCAGGCCCCGAGGACGGTGGCGGCGTCCCGGACGAGATGCGCGTGCGCCCGGGCGACCTCGGCCGACGTCGACGGCGCGTTCACGCCTCGCCCTCGCCGCGCAGCAGCGCGTCGAGCTCGGCGTCCAGGGCGTCGGTGTCGCTGCTCGATGACCGCTCGACGTAGCCCAGAGGGTCGTCGAGGTCGGCACCGGAGGGGGCGAGGTCCGGATGCCGCCACGCGGCGTCCCGCGCGGCGGCGCCCCCCGAGTCCTCGAGGGCGCGGAAGAGGTTGGCCGCGTCCCGGAGCCGGCGTGGACGGAGCTCGAGGCCCACGAGTGCCCCGAAGGCCTTCTCCGCCGGCCCGCCCGTCGCCCGGCGGCGGCGCACCGCCTCGCCGAGGGCGTCGGCCGACGGGAGGTGCCCGGCGACCGCCTGCTCGGCCACGACGTCGACCCATCCCTCGACGAGCGCGAGCAGGGTCTCGAGACGGGCGAGCGCCGCCTGCTGGGCGGGGGAGTGCTCGGGGGCGAACATCCGCCCCTGGAGGGCCTCCTGGACCGCCTGGGGGTCGGACGGGTCGATGGACCGCACGGCCTCCTCGATGGCATCGGTGTCGATCGCGATGTCGGCGGCGTAGTCCCGGACGGCCGCCAGGAGCCCGGGAGCGAGCCAGGGGACCGCGTGGAACAGCCGGACCCGGGCCACCTCTCGGACGGCGAGGTACAGCCGGGTCTGGGGCTCGTCGACCTCGAGGCCCTCGGCGAAGGCCCGGACGGCGGTCGGCATGAGGACGACGTCGGGCGGGGCCACGAGGGGGAGGGAGACCTCGTCGCCGGTGAGCACCTCGCCGGCGAGGGCGCCGACGCCCTGCCCGAGCTGCAACGAGAACAGGGACCCGTGCATGCGCCGGAGCATCGGGGCGGCCTGGTCGAGCATCCCGGCCATCCCGGCCGGGACGGCGTCCTCCGGCAGGTTCTCGAGCTGGCGGGCCATCGCCGAGGAGACGGCGTCGGTGACCCCTTCCGCGACCGGCTCGACGAGCCCGGCCCAGACGGGGACGGTGGCCTCGACCCACTCGGCCAGGCTCCACGCCGTGCCCCGGAGCCCTGCGGCGTCGAGGTCGGTGACCGCCGAGAGCCACAGGCCGGCGACCTGGACGGCCTCGGCGGCCGCGCGACGGTCGGCGTCGCTCGCGAGGACGTCACCGGCGGCCGCGACCGTCTTGCGGGCGATGTCCGTGGAGGTCGTGACGTCGACCTCGGTGTCGCCGGCCGGCGCCTCGAACATCTGCTGGACCTGGCCCATGACCATCCGGAGCATCTGCGGGTCGACCTGGTCCAGTCCCATGCCGCGCATCATCGACACGAGCTGAGGGTCGAGCTCGCCACCCCCGCCGAGGTCGCGCAACATCTGCTCGAGCTCCGGCGGGAGGTCGGGGGTGTCGTCGTCGGCGGGGTCGCTCACTGCCGGTCTCCTGCGCGTCGGGTGAGAGGATGGGGTCATCACTACCCAACCACTCCCGCGCGCGAATCGTTCCGCCGCGGGCCCCCGAGGAGCCCCTTTGGCCACCGATGACGCTGCGGTCGCGCTCGTCGACGTCCGTGACGAGCCGCTGTCCGTCGACGAGTCCCTCGCCGCCGTCCGGCACCCCCGCTGCGGAGGAGTCGCCCTCTTCGTCGGCGTCGTCCGCGACCACGACCACGGTGACGGCGTGACCGCCCTCGACTACTCGGCCCACCCACAGGCCGTGGCCACGATGCGAGAGGTGTGCGCCGAGGTGCTGGCCGGGTCCGAGGCCCTCCGCGTCGCGGCCGTCCACCGCACGGGGTCCCTCGCCGTCGGTGACCTCGCGGTCGTCGTCGCCGCCGCGGCCCCGCACCGGGGGCAGGCCTTCGACGCCTGCCGGCAGCTCATCGACACCCTCAAGGCGCGGACCCCGATCTGGAAGCACCAGCACCTCGACGACGGCTCGCACGAGTGGGTGGGCCTGCCGTGAGCGACCGCGCCGAGCCACGCGTCGGGCCCGACGCCGCGCCCCACGAGCCCCTCGGCCCCGCGCGGCCGGGCCGGTTCGCGACGGCCTCGCTGACCACCGTCTTCCTCCTCGTCATCGTCGCCGCGGGCCTCACGTTCGTCGGCCTGCCGTACGTCGTCCTCTCCCCGGGACCGGCGACGAACGTCCTGGGTTCGGTCGACGGCAAGCCGGTCCTCACGGTGGAGGGCGCGCAGACCTACCCGACCGAGGGCGCGCTCGACTTCACCACCGTCTCCTTCGACGGCGGGCCCGGCCGGACCGTCACCGTCTACGAGCTGCTCGAGGCCTGGGTGCGCGACGACGTCGAGGCCGCGTCCGAGGACCTCTACTTCCCGCCGGAGGCCACGGAGGACCAGATCGAGGCCGAGAACGCCGAGATGATGAACGACTCCCAGGTCGTCGCGGCCGCGACCGCACTGCGGGCCCTCGGGACGGACGTCCCGACCTCCGTGGCCATCGCCGACGTCCCCGCCGGCGGTCCCGCGGAGGGGAGGATCGAGCCCGGGGACGTCCTCGTGTCCGTCGACGGCGAGAAGGCCTCGGACACCGGTGCGGTGCGCGCCGCGGTCCAGGCGCGCAGCCCGGGTGAGGACGTCAGTGTCCGGCTGCGCCGCGACGGCGAGGAGCAGACCGTGACCGTCCCGACCGTCGACACCGGGGGCCGGGCCGTCATCGGCGTCCTGCTGCGGACCCAGTACGACCTGCCCGTCCAGGTGACGCTCAACACCGGACGGGTCGGGGGGCCCTCGGCCGGGCTGATGTTCAGCCTGGCCATCTACGACTCCCTGACCCCCGGCTCGCTGACCGGCGGGGAGCGGGTGGCCGGCACCGGCACGATCCTGGACGACGGCAGCGTCGGCCCGATCAGCGGTATCCGCCAGAAGATGGTCGGGGCGCACGAGGCCGGGGCGCGCTACTTCCTGTCGCCGGAGGGTGACTGCGCGGACGCGGTCGGTCACGTGCCGGACGGGATGGAGCTGTTCAAGGTGACGAGCTTCGACGACGCCCGGGTCGCCGTGGAGGCGATCGCGACGGGCGAGGTCGCGGGCCTCCCGCGCTGCGGCTGAGCCATACGAGGCGGTCGACGACAGCCCAGCCCCTCAGGCTGCGTCGTCGGTCCGCACGGTCAGTCGAAGGTGGCGCGCAGGGCGTGGACCAGGCCCGGCGCGATGTCCTCGCCGAGGGCCACCCGGTCGTCGGAGTCGAAGGCACGCTGCCGCAGCAGGCACCGGGCGGTCCCGTCGCGGGTCACGGCGACGACGAGCCGGACGTCCTGACGGTCGGCGTGCGCGGCGACCGCCTCGAGAGCCCGGGTCGGGTCGTCGGGCAGGTCCCGCTCCGCGGCGGGGGGGACGACGATGCGCTCCAGCGCCAGCGCGCATCCCGCCACCTGCTCGGGCCACGCGATCCGGGCGAGCAGGTCCTCCACGCCGTCCGCCTCGGGCAGGTCGTCCTGCTCCACGGCCGACAGCGCGCCCTCGGCCGTGTCGTGCGTCTCCAGCCCTGCGGCGAGCTGCGGCTCCTGCGCCACGAGCTCGGCCGTGGGCACCAGGGCGAAGAGGCGCAGCGGCTGGTCCCACCCCGCCCGGGCCACGTGCCGCTCGGTGTCGAGGGCGGCGAGGGTCAGAGGGTCGGTCACGGGCTGCGGGTCCGGGCTCACCGCCCCATCGTGCCCGACGCGCCGCTCGCGAACTCCGGGCGCCGCTCGCACGTTCAGGCCTGCGAGGTAGGTTTTCACTGCCGCACGACGACGACCCCGCGCTCCGCGGGACGAGGAGAGCTGTGAGCCGCTCGGACTGGTTCGACGGACCGAAGGGACCCGACGGCGGGTCTGCTGGCCCCGGTGACGGCGAGACCGCCGGCCCCCGCCCCCCCGCCCCACCACGGCGCCGGCGCGGGCCGCTCGTCCCGACGCTCGTCGTTCTCGGCCTGATGGCCGTCTTCGCCGGGCTCGCGGCCGATGTCGTCACCGACATCTGGTGGTACGACTCGGTCGGTTTCCGCAACGTGTTCTTCACCGAGCTCCTCACCAAGGCCGTGATCTTCGTCGTCGCGACCCTGCTCACCGCCGGGGCGGTCGCCGCCAGCCTCGTCATCGCCTTCCGTACCCGACCCATCTACGTCCCGGTGACCCCGGCCCAGCAGGTGCTCGAGCAGTACCGCCAGGCCATCGAGCCGCTGCGCAAGATCGCCGTCTTCGCCATCCCCGGTGTCCTCGGCCTCCTCGCCGGCTCGGGCTCGGTCGGAGCGTGGCGCACGTACCTGCTGTGGGCCAACGGAGGCTCCTTCGGGGTCGAGGACCCCCAGTTCGGGCTCGACGTCGGCTTCTTCGTCTTCACCCTGCCGTGGCTGCGCTTCCTCGTCAGCTTCGTCACCGTCGTGCTCGTCCTTGCGTTCCTCGCGGCGGCCTTCACGCACTACGTGTACGGAGGCCTGCAGCTGCCCGGCCGTGGCCCCTCGACCCGGGCGGCCTTCGTCCACCTCGGGATCCTCGGCGCCCTCATCGCGCTGACCCGTGCCGGCTCCTACTGGCTCGACCGCTACTCCCTGTCGACGCAGAAGGGGTCGCTGCTCACCGGCATCACCTACACCGACGCCAACGCGGTCCTGCCGACGAAGGCCATCCTCGCGGTGGCCGCCGTCATGTGCGCGGGGTTCTTCCTCGCCGCCATCTGGAGCCGCAGCTGGCGGCTGCCCACCATCGGGGTCGGGCTGCTGCTCGTCACCGCGGTCCTCGTCGGAACGGTGTACCCGGCGCTCATCCAGTCCCTGCGGGTCAAGCCGTCCGAGAAGTCGCTCGAGGCCCAGTACCTCGGTCGCAACATCTCGGCGACCCGCTCGGCCTTCGGGCTCGACCGCGTCGAGCGGGTCCCGAACCCCGCGCCGTCGGAGGAGCGCGACGACGACGCCCTGCGGACGAGTGCCGAGGCGATTCCCGGCGTCCGAGTCATCGACCCCAATGTCGTCTCGCAGAGCTTCCGCCAGCTCGAGGGCGACCGAGACTTCTACGCGTTCCCCGACACCCTGGACGTCGACCGCTACTCCATCGGTGACCAGGGCAGCGACGCCGTGGTGGCCGTTCGCGAGATCAACCTCGACGGCCTGCCCGACAACCAGCGCAACTGGATCAACGAGCACACCGTCTACACCCACGGCTACGGCTTCTACGCCGCGTACGGCAACCGGCGCACTCCCCAGGGTGACCCGGAGTTCTTCGAGGGCGGCGACCGCAACGAGCTCGGGGAGTACGAGCCGCGGATCTACTTCGGAGAGCTCAGCCCGGACTACTCCGTCGTCGGGGCCGCCGAAGGGGCGAGCCCACGGGAGTTCGACTACCCGGCGGGCGACGACGGCAACGTGTCGGTGCAGAACACGTACCAGGGCGACGGAGGGGTGCCCATCGGGTCGACGCTGCGCCGGCTCGCCTACGCGATCAAGTACCGCGAGGCCAACTTCCTCCTCTCCGACGCCGTCAACGGCGACTCCCGCATCCTCGACCACCGCACTCCCAAGGAGCGGGTAGAGCGGGTGGCCCCCTGGCTCCAGCTCGACGGCAACATCTATCCCGCCGTCGTCGACGGGCGGGTTCAGTGGATCGTCGACGGCTTCACGACCTCGTCCGACTACCCCAACAGCCGTCTGCTCGACCTCGCGGAGGCGACCTCGGACGCCGTGGCCCAGCGCTCGAACGTCGTCCAGGTGCGCTCCGGCGAGGTCAACTACGTCCGCAACGCCGTCAAGGCCACCGTCGACGCCCACAGCGGCGAGGTGCGTCTGTACGCCTGGGACACCGGTGACCCGGTCCTCGAGGCCTGGCAGGGTGCGTTCAGCGGCTCGGTGCGGCCGCTCTCCGAGCTCTCCGGCGACCTCATGTCGCACATCCGCTACCCGCAGGACCTGCTCAAGGTCCAGCGCGAGCTGCTCACCGAGTACCACGTGACCGACCCGGGAGACTTCTACTCCAACTCCGACCGGTGGCGGGTGCCGACCGACCCGGCGCAGGACAGCGGACCAGTGGACCAGCCGGTCGTCTTCCAGTCCATCGCGCTCCCCGGTGAGGAAGAGCCCTCGTTCTCGATCACGACGCCGTTCGTCCCGAACAGCAACAGCGAGTCCGGGCGTGAGATCCTCCGTGGTCTCCTGGCCGTCAACGCCGATGCCGGGGCAGAGCAGGGCAGACCTGCGGACGGCTACGGCTCACTGCGCCTGCTCGAGTACGGGTCCCAGACCCCACCCGGGCCCGGACAGGTGATCAACCAGATCAAGAACTCCACCGAGCGCTCGCAGAACCCCGCCGAGCCGCTCAACCTCGCGCAGTACATCACCAACAACTCCGGCGCCGGCAAGCAGCTGACGTACGGCAATCTCCTCACCTTCCCGCTCCGTGGCCAGATGTTCTACGTCCAGCCCATCTACGTGCAGGCGTCCAGCGGTGCCGGGTCGTTCCCGCAGAACAAGGTGACCGTCGCGCTCTACGGCACTCAGGTCGCGTGGGGTGACACGCTCGACCAGGCCATCACCGGTCTCTTCGGCGAGGGCTCCGGTGATGCCGGCGACGATGACGCCGGTGACGACGGTGGGGGAGACGGCGGCGGCGACGCGGACGACGGCGGGTCGAGCGCGACGCTCGAGCAGCAGCTCGCGACGGCCATCGCCGAGATCCGCGCGGCCTACCAGGAGGGCCAGGACGCCCTGAGCGAGGGTGACTTCGCGGCCTACGGCGAGGCGCAGAAGCGGCTGGACGCGGCCATCGGCCAGGCCAACGGGCTCGCGGCACGGCTCGGTGCCGACGTTCCGGCCCCGGACGCCACCGCCTCTCCGGCGCCGAGCCCGAGCCCGTCGCCCACCGGCTGAGGAGCGGATTTGAGTCGGCGGCCACGCTCGCGTAACCTCGGGGTCGTACCGAGCACGGTCTTCGGATCGTGACTCACTCGACGCGGGGTGGAGCAGCTCGGTAGCTCGCCGGGCTCATAACCCGGAGGTCGCAGGTTCAAATCCTGCCCCCGCTACTGCTCGACGAAGGCCCTGGACCGGTGGAATCCGGTTCAGGGCCTTCGTCGTTCGCGCACGGACTATTCGGCACCGCGGCGGTCGTTGGACCGCACATGACGAGCACATCCATCGGCCGCAAGCACCGCATCGTCGTCATCGGCTCGGGCTTCGGCGGCCTCTTCGGCACCCAGGCCCTGAGGAAGCGCGACGACGTCGAGATCACGCTCGTCGCGAGAACCGCGCAGCACCTGTTCCAGCCGCTGCTGTACCAGGTCGCGACCGGCATCCTCTCCGAGGGAGAGATCGCACCGAGCACCCGGGAGATCCTCGCCCGGCAGAAGAACGCGCGGGTCATCCTCGGAGAGGTCACCGGCATCGACCTCGAGGCCCGCACCGTGACCTCCCGGCTGCTCGACCGGGACACCGTGACCGAGTACGACTCGCTGCTCGTCTCGGCGGGAGCGGGGCAGTCGTACTTCGGCAACGACCACTTCGCCGAGCACGCTCCCGGGATGAAGTCGGTCGACGACGCCCTCGAGCTGCGCGGCCGGATCTTCGGCGCCTTCGAGCTCGCCGAGCTCGCGCGGACCGACGAGGAGGCTCGGCGGGCGCTGACCTTCGTCGTCGTGGGGGCGGGCCCGACCGGGGTCGAGATGGCCGGCCAGATCGCCGAGCTCGCCGGGCGCACGCTCAAGCACGACTTCCGGCGGATCGACCCCACCCAGGCGCACGTCCTCCTCCTCGACGCAGCCGACACGGTGCTGCCGTCCTTCGGCGAGCGGCTCGGCGGGGCGGCCCGGCGTCGTCTCACCGAGATGGGCGTCGACGTCCGCACCGGGTCGATGGTCACCGACGTCGACGAGACCGGGCTCACCTACCGCGACGGCGACGGCGGGACGGTCCGCCTCGAGGCGCTGACGAAGATCTGGGCCGCGGGCGTCCAGGCGAGTCCGCTCGGCCGGCAGCTGGCCGAGCAGTCCGGGGCCGAGACCGACCGGGCGGGTCGCGTGCAGGTACTCCCGGACCTCACGCTCCCCGGCCACCCGGAGGTCTTCGTCGTCGGCGACATGATCGCGCTCGACGACCTGCCCGGGGTGGCCCAGGTGGCCATCCAGGGGGCACGCTTCGCCGCACGGGAGATCGAGAGCCGTCTCGACGGCGAGCCGTCGCAGGGCGAGTTCCACTACCGCGACAAGGGCTCGATGGCGACCGTCTCGCGGTTCAGCGCCGTCGCATCCGTGGGTCGGCTGCGCTTCCACGGGTTCCTCGCCTGGGTGCTCTGGCTCGGTGTGCACCTCGTCTACATCATCGGCTTCAAGAACCGCGTGACGACCCTCCTGCACTGGGCGGTGAGCTTCCTCGGCCGGGGGCGGGCCGAACGGGTGGCCACCGAGCAGCAGGTCTTCGCCCGACGGGCCATCGAGCAGGCGTCCCGTGGGGTCCCCGACGAGCTGAAGGAGAGCGGCTGACCGGGGTCTCGGACGGGGGAGCGCGCCGTGACGTACGGTGACCCGCATGCCGCTGGACTACCCGATCCACCGACGCACCCTGCCCAACGGGCTGCGGGTCCTCGTCTCGCCGGACCACACGGTCCCGAACGTCACGCTCAACCTCTGGGTCGGGGTCGGCTCGCGCCACGAGGAGACGGGGCGCACCGGGTTCGCGCACCTCTTCGAGCACCTCATGTTCCAGGGCTCCCGCGACGTCCGCAGCGGTGAGCACTTCGAGGCGCTCATGGCCGAGGGCGGCCGGCTCAACGCGACGACGTGGTTCGACCGGACGAACTACTTCGAGACGGTCCCGTCCGGCGCGCTCGAGCTCGCGCTCTGGCTCGAGGCCGACCGGCACGGCCGGCTCCTCGACGCCGTGACCCAGGAGAACCTCGACAACCAGCGCGACGTCGTCAAGGAGGAGAAGCGCCAGCGGTACGACAACCAGCCGTACGGCACCGCCCTCGTCGACGTCTACGCCGCGGTCTTCCCCGAGGGCCACCCCTACCACCACCCGACGATCGGCTCCATGGAGGACCTCGACGCCGCGAGCCTCCAGGACGTCCACGCCTTCTTCCGCCGCTACTACGCGCCGGACAACACGGTTCTCACCGTCTGCGGGGACGTCGAGCCCGAGGAGGCCTTCATCCTGGTCGAACGGCATTTCGGCCCGCTGGACGCGCAGCGTCGGCCCGCCCGCGCCGACCTCGCACAGCTCGAGCCGCTCACCGCCCCGGTGCGGGTGGAGCGTCGCAGGTCGGTCCCCAACGACCGGCTGCACGTCGCCTTCCGGCTCCCCGTCGACGGCACCGACGAGCTCGTCGCCGCGACGGTCGCGCTCGACTGCCTCGGCGGGCTCTCCACGTCGCGTCTCGTCCGTCGTCTCGTGCGGCGCGAGCAGGTCGCGGTCGGGGTGCACGCCACCGCCTGGGGGTTCGTCGACGGCGTCTCGCTCGGGTTCGTCGTCCTCGACATCGCGCCGGACGCCGACCCGGAGACCGCCGAGCTCGCGCTCGTCGAGGAGCTCGACCGCCTCGCCACGGACGGTCCGACGGCCGCCGAGCTCGAGGCGTCCCTCGCGCAGAACGAGCGGGCCTGGCTCAGCGCGCTCGCGAGCCAGGAGGAGCGTGCCGACCTCATCAGCCGGTCCACCCTGCTGCACGACGACCCGGGCATCGTCAACACCCACCTCGACCGGGTCCGCGCCGTCACCCCGGAGAGAGTGGCGGAGGCCACGAGGCGCTGGCTCGCGCCCGACAGCCGGGCCGTCGTCGCCTACCTCACCGACGACGTCGCCGACGAGGAGGCGGTCGCGTGACCCGGCCGGAGGTCGCTCCGCCGCGTCCCTGGACCTTTCCCGCGCCGCGCGAGACCGTCCTGCGCAACGGCATCCGGGTGCTCCTGCACGACCTGCCCGGGCAGTACGTCCACTCCCTTCGCGTGGTCATCCCCTCCTCGCTGGCCACCGAGCCTCCCGGTCTGGACGGCGTCTCGGCGATGACCGCCCGCCTCCTCGACGAGGGGACCTCCGAGCACACGGCCGAGGAGCTCGCCGAGCTCATGGAGCGGAACGGGATGGTCCTCGGCGCCGCGGTCTCCGACGGCGGGTACCTCGTCGACGTCGACGTGCCCGCGTCCCGGCTGTCGACCGCGGCCGGGCTGCTCACGGCGGCCCTCTCCGACCCCGTCTTCCCCGAGACGGAGGTCCGGCGCATCGTGCGCAGCCGGCTCGCCGAGATCGAGCAGGAGCGGGCATCCGCGGGCGTCCGTGCCGCACGTGAGATGGCCCGCACCCTCTGGGACCCCGCCGACCGCGCGGCCCGGCCGGGCGCCGGCTCGGCGGACTCGGTCCGCGCCCTCACCCGCGACGACGTCGTCGCCCATCACGCCCGCACCATCGGGCCGTCCGGAGCCACCGTCGTCCTGGCTGGTGACCTCAGCGACCTGGACCCCGAACGGATCCTCGACGAGACCCTCGGTGGGTGGACCTCGTCCACCCACGAGCCGGCACCTGCGGCCGTCGCGCCGGTCCCTGCCGCGGACCGTAGCCGGGTCGTCGTCGTCGACCGGCCGGGCTCGGTCCAGACCGAGATCGTGGTCGCCTGCCCCGGCCCGGACCGCTCGACCCCGCACGGATGGGCGCCCCATCCCGTCCTGTCCTTCGTGGTCGGAGGGTCGCCGGGCGCCCGGCTCGACGCCGTGCTCCGGGAGGACAAGGGGTACACGTACGGCATCCGCTGCGCCTTCCGCCCCCGGGTGGCCGGGGGATCGTTCGTCACGTCCGGGTCGGTGCGCACCGAGGTCACGGGTGAGGCAGTGCAGCTGGTTCTCGGGATCCTGGACGACGTGCGGGACGGCCTGACCGACGCCGAGACGCGCGCCGGGGTCGACTACGTCTCGAAGACGGCCCCCGGCCGCTACGCGACGGCGGACACGGTCGCCGACGAGTCGGCGGCTCTCGCGCTCGAGGGGCTGCCGCCGGACTTCACGACCTGCAACCTGCGAGCGGTCGCCGAGCTCACCCCGGAGTCGCTCGCCGAGGCCTACCGGCGCACGGTGACCGGCGAGTGGTCGGTCGTCCTCGTCGGCGACGCCGAGTCGGTCGTCCCCGCCCTCGACGGCGTGGTGCCCGGGACGGTGACCACGGTCGATGTCTGACCCCGTGGGGGAGATCTCGGTCGTCGTCGCGTCGCCGGTCGGCCCGTTGGAGCTCGTCGCCGTGGCCGGGGCCCTGCGCACCATCCGGTTCGACGCACCGGCCGACCGGGTCGTCGCCGAGGTGCCGGACGACCTCGCGGCTCCCCTCGCACGGACCGCGCGCCAGCTGGCGGAGTACTTCGCCGGGACCCGGCGGGTGTTCGACCTGCCGCTCGCCCCGGTCGGGACGGACTTCCGGCGGCGCGTGTGGGACGTGCTCGCGACCGTGCCGTGGGGCACGACCACGACCTACGGCGAGATCGCCTCGCGGCTCGGGCTCCCTCCGGGGGCGTCGCGGGCCGTCGGTGCCGCGAACGGGGCGAACCCGCTGCCGGTCGTCCTGCCGTGCCATCGGGTGGTCGGCAGCGACGGTACCCTCACCGGCTACGCCGGTGGCCTGGGTCGCAAGGCCACGCTGCTACGGCTGGAGCACGTCGCCACGGAGGCCGACCAGACCGCCCTGTTCTAGCGCGTCTCAGGACCCCAGTCGGCCGAGGACCTCGTCGTGGAGGTGGCCGTTCGTGGCGACGGCGTTGCCTCCGAAGGGCCCGTCCTCGCCGTCGAGGGAGGTGAAGCGGCCCCCGGCCTCGACGACGATCGGCACGAGGGCGGCCATGTCGTAGAGCTCGAGCTCGGGCTCGGCCGCGATGTCCACGGCCCCCTCGGCGACGAGCATGTACGACCAGAAGTCGCCGTAGGCGCGCTCGCGCCAGCAGGACCGGGCGAGGTCCAGCACGGCGTCGAGGCGACCGGCCGCCTCCCACGAGGTGGTGCTCGAGATGGACAGCGAGGCGTCGTCCAGGGAGGACACCTTCGAGACGTGGATGCGCTTGGCGCTCGTCAGGCTGCGACCTGACCACGCGCCCGAGCCGGTGGCAGCCCACCAGCGCCGGCCGAGGGCCGGGGCGGCGACGAGGCCGAGGACGGGCACCCCGTCGTCGACGAGGGCGATGAGCGTCCCCCACACCGGCACACCGCGGACGAAGCTGTGGGTGCCGTCGATGGGGTCGACGACCCACTGCCGGCTGCCGGAACCCGTCCGGGGCATCTCCTCGCCGACGACGGCATCGCGTGGGCGGGTGCGCCTCAGCTGGGCCCGGATGAGCTCCTCGACCTCACGGTCGGCGTCGCTGACGAGGGTGAGGTCGGGCTTGGTCTCGACGCGCAGGTCCTCGGCGCGGAAGCGGCTCACGGTGACGCGTTCGGCGGCATCGGCCAGGACGTGGGCCAGTCGGAGATCGTCGTCGTAGCCGGGCACGGGGCTCACCGTACCGGCCGGCGCCGAAGATCTTGCGGCACACCGGGCGAGTCGGTCGCGCTTCGGTCACAATCAGGTCTCGGGGCGCCACGGACCTTCCCTGTGAGGCCCGCATGGTCTTTAGTGGATCCGGCACGCTCCGGAGGGGCGAGCCCCGAGACGCCCAGACCGGGAGGGTCTCGGTGATGGCCCACCGTGCCGTTCGGGGGCCGGAACACATCCACGTAGGAGGACATCCATGCGAGGAACCACTCGCAAGGTCGCCGTCGCGGCCGTGTCGGCCGTTGCGCTGCTCGCCGCTGGTTGCGGCGGCGGTGACGGGGACAGCAGCGACAGCGCGGCTGCCGGCGCCGAGGGCGGCGAGATCACCATCCGAGGCTGCAACCCGGAGAACACCCTGGTGGCCGGCAATACCGCCGAGACCTGTGGCGGTGACGTGCTGAACGTGCTGATCTCCACCCTCGTGCACTACGACCCCGAGAGCGCCGAGCCGTCGAACGACATCGCCGAGTCCATCGAGACCGACGACAACCAGAACTTCACGGTGAAGATCAAGCAGGGCTACATGTTCCACGACGGGACCGAGGTCAAGGCCAAGAACTTCGTCGACGCCTGGAACTACACCGCCTTCGGCCCGAACGGCCAAGAGGGCTCCTACTTCATGAGCGTCATCGAGGGCGCTGAGGAGGTCGGCGCCGAGGACTCCACGACCGAGGAGATGTCCGGCCTCGCGGTGGTCGACGACTACACCTTCACGATCAAGACGACCGAGAAGGTCTCGAACCTCCCGATCCGTCTCGGCTACACCGCGTTCGCGCCGCAGCCCGACTCGTTCTTCGAGGACCCGGAGGCATTCGGCAAGAACCCGGTCGGCGCCGGTCCGTACAAGTTCGACTCGTGGACCGAGAACCAGGCGATCGTCGTCTCGAAGTTCGCCGACTACGCGGGCGAGTTCGGCGGAAACGTCGACCAGATCACCTTCCGGATCTTCCAGGACAGCGGCGCCGCCTACAGCGAGGTCGTCGCCGGGAACCTGGACCTCACGGACGACATCCCGACCAGCGCGCTGATCGACAACATCTACCAGTCCGACCTCCCGGACCGGAACGCCGCGAAGGCCACGTCGTACTACGGGTACATCGGCATCAACCCCGAGGTCGACAAGGACCTGTCGAACCCGGACGTGCGCCGCGCGATCTCGATGGCGATCGACCGTCAGCAGATCGTCGACACCGTGTACAACGGCACCTACACGCCGGCCACCGGCTGGGTCTCCCCGGTCGTCGACGGCTACCAGGCCGACGTCTGCGGCGAGTCCTGCGTCTTTGACCCGGAGGCCGCCAAGGCGATGCTCGAGGAGGCCGGTGGCTTCCCGGGCGACAAGCTCACCCTCAGCTACAACGCGGACAGCGACCACAAGGCGTGGACCGAGGCGACGTGCAACTCGATCAAGAACACTCTCGAGATCGACTGTGTCGCGACCCCGCTGGTCGACTTCTCCACCTTCCTGACCAAGCTGAGCGACCGTGAGATGAAGGGCCTGTTCCGCTCCGCGTGGGTCATGGACTACCCGTCGATCGAGAACTACCTGGGGCCGATCTATGGCAAGGGTGCCGGCTCGAACTACTTCGACTACGACAGCGACGAGTTCAACAGCCTGCTCAGCCAGGCCGCGGGCGCCGAGGACCTCGAGGAGGCCAACTCCCTGTACCAGCAGGCCGAGCAGGTCCTCGCTCAGGACTTCCCGACGATCCCGCTCTGGTACGGCGAGTCGAAGGCCGGCTGGTCCGAGCGCGTCGACAACGTCGTCATCACGCCGTTCGGCCGCCCCGACCTGCGGGTGCTGACCGTCTCGGAGTGACCCACCGCGGCTCCGGCCGCAACCGCTGAACACAGAGACCCGTCGCTGGCCGGCCACCCACCCGGTGGTCGGCCAGCGGCCGGTCCGCTCCGGGGCGACGCCTCCGCGACGCCGCCGGAGACAGCCCGTGTGACAGAGTTGACCCCTGTCTCGACGTTCGGGGTCGGTCCACGGCTGCCCCACCCGTAGCGACACGGCTTCCGCGCACCCTTGCGGACAGCGGTGCCCGCCTGTGACCCTCGGAGGTGAACGTGGGCAAGTACATCGTCCGTCGGCTGTTGCAGATGATCCCGGTCGTGCTCGGCGCGACGTTCCTCATCTATGCCATGGTCTTCGCCCTCCCCGGCGATCCCACCGCCGGCAAGTGCGGTGAACGGGAGTGCTCGGAGGCGTACAAGGCCGCCTTCTACGAGAAGTACAACCTCAACGACCCCCTGCCGATCCAGTACGGCAAGTACATGGCCAACGTCGTGCAGGGCGACCTCGGCGAGAACCAGTACGGCAACGACGTGGCGGGCGAGCTGGGTGACCGGTACCTCGTCACGGGGAAGCTCGCGCTCATGGCGCTGCTCTGGGAGGGAGTCATCGGCATCGCCGCGGGAGCCCTGGCCGGAATCCGCAAGGGCGGGTTCATGGACAGTCTCGTGCTCGTGAGCACCCTGTTCCTCATCTCCATCCCCGTGTTCGTTACCGGCGTGGTGTCGCAGTTCTTCCTCGGCGTCAAGTGGGGCGTCGCCTCCGTCACCGTGTCCGCCGACGCCACCGTCTACGAGCTGCTGCTGCCCTCCTTCGTCCTGGGCTCGCTGTCCATGGCCTACATCGCCCGGCTCACCCGGACCAACCTCGCCGAGAACCTGCGCGCCGACTACGTCCGCACGGCCAAGGCCAAGGGCCTGACGCCCCAGCGCACGGTCGGGCTGCACGCGTTGCGGAACTCGCTCATCCCGGTCGTCACCTTCATGGGCTACGACTTCGGGGCACTGCTCGGCGGCGCCATCGTGACCGAGGGCATCTTCAACATCCAGGGCGTCGGCGGATACATCTTCCGTGGTGTGAACAACCGCGACGGCGTGGCAGTCGTCGGTGCGGTGACGGTGCTCGTCGTCGCCTACCTGCTCGTCAACCTGCTCGTGGACCTCTTGTACGGTCTGCTCGACCCGAGGATCAGCCATGACTGAGACCAGCCGGCACGTCACCGACGGCGAGGACGTCGCGCCCACCGACGACAGCCAGCGGGCGATGGTCGACGAGACCCTGCGCGCCGAGGGCGACATCGGCGAGGCCAGGTCGCTGACCCAGGACGCCTGGCGCCAGCTGCGGCGCAGCCCGCTGTTCTGGGTCTCCGCGGCGATGATCACGGTGTTCGTGCTCATGGCCGTCGCCCCGTCCCTCTTCACATCCCTGGACCCGGCCAAGGGTGACCTATCCCGCTCCCGTGAGACCCCCAACGCCGCCGCGTGGTTCGGCCGCGACCTCCAGGGCTACGACATCTTCGCGCGCTGCATCTACGGCGCCCGGGCGTCCATCCTCGTCGGTGTGTTCGCCACCCTCGGCACCTCGGTGGTGGGCTCGGTGACCGGCATGCTTGCCGGGTACTTCGGAGGTCTGGCCGACACCCTCATCAGCCGCATCGGCGACATCTTCTTCGCCATCCCGCTGCTGCTCGGCGCCATCGTGTTCCTCTCGAGCTTCCGCGGCGACGACCCGGGCTACTTCCAGGTCGTCTTCCAGGTCGTCCTCGTCCTGGTCGTCTTCGGCTGGCCCAGCATCATGCGGCTCATGCGCTCCTCGGTACTGCAGATCAAGCCGAACGACTACGTCTCCGCGGCCCGGGCCCTCGGCGCGTCGCCCGTGCGGATCCTGCGGTCGCATGTGTTCCCCAACGCTGTGGCGCCGGTCATCGTCGTCTCGACGATCAACCTCGGGGTCTACATCGCCGTCGAGGCCACACTCTCGTTCCTCGGCATCGGCCTGATCCCCCCCACCATCTCGTGGGGGGTCATGGTCAGCGACGGCCTGCCGCTGCTGCGGGCCTCGCCGCACGTCCTGCTCTTCCCCGCCGTCTTCCTCAGCCTGGCGGTCCTGGCGTTCATCATGTTCGGCGACGCCGTCCGCGACGCCTTCGACCCGAAGTCCCGCTGAGGTGAGAGACACCATGACCACAGTCACGACGGACCCGTCCGCCAAGCAGTACCGCCCGGAGAACGGCCGGCTCCTCGACGTCGAGGAGCTGCACGTCGAGTTCCACACCCAGGAGGGCGTCGCCCGAGCGCTCAACGGGGTCAACATCTACCTCGACCAGGGGGAGACCCTCGCGATCCTCGGCGAGTCGGGCTCGGGGAAGTCGGTGACCGCGCAGACCGTCATGGGCATCCTCGACATCCCGCCCGCGAAGATCACCGGTGGCGCCATCAGGTACTGCGGGCAGGACCTGCTGCAGATGGGCGAGGAGCAGCGCCGCGAGATCCGCGGCCCGGAGATCTCGATGATCTTCCAGGACGCGCTCTCCGCCCTGAACCCGGTCTTCCCGGTGGGCTGGCAGATCGCCGAGATGTTCCGGGTCCACCGCGGACTGAACAAGTCCGACGCGCTCGACCAGGCCGTGCACCTCATGGAGCGGGTCCAGATCCCCGGGGCGCGCGACCGCGTGAAGGCCTACCCGCACCAGTTCTCCGGCGGCATGCGGCAGCGGATCATGATCGCCATGGCCATCGCGCTCGACCCGGCCGTTCTCATCGCCGACGAGCCGACCACCGCGCTGGACGTCACCGTGCAGGCGCAGATCATGGGACTGCTCAAGGAGCTCCAGGAGGAGCGCCAGATGGGGCTCATCCTCATCACCCACGACCTCGGGGTCGTCGCCGACGTCGCCGACCGCATCTCCGTCATGTACGCCGGCCGGATCGTCGAGAAGGCCGCCGTGCACGACATCTACGCGAACCCGGCGCACCCGTACACCGAGGGCCTGCTCGCGTCGATCCCTCGCCTGGACCGGAAGGGGCAGGAGCTCTACGCGATCGGGGGTCTCCCGCCGAACCTGACCCGAATGCCACCCGGGTGTCCGTTCCATCCGCGGTGCGGCCGGGCCCGTGACATCTGCAGCTCGGACGACCCGGACCTGCTCGAGGTCGTTCCCGGTCGGTTGAGTGCGTGCCACTTCAGCGAGGAGGTGCTCAATGGCTGAGGTCGTGCTCGAAGCCAGGGACATCGTCAAGCACTACCCCATCAAGACCGGGGTCCTGCGCCGCACCACGGGCTGGGTCAAGGCGGTCGACGGGGTGTCGTTCGACCTGCACAAGGGCGAGACGCTCGGCATCGTCGGCGAGTCCGGCTGTGGCAAGTCGACCCTCGGCCGGATGCTCATGCGCCTCGAGGAGCCGACCAGCGGCAGCCTGCAGTTCGACGGCGTGGACATGTACGCGCAGTCGACGTCGGACATGCGGCGCCTGCGGCGTGACATCCAGATCGTCTTCCAGGACCCGTACACCTCGCTCAACCCGCGCAAGACGGTCGGCGACATCGTCGGGGAGCCGTTCGACATCCACCCCGATGTCGTGCCGAAGCAGGGCCGGCGCCAGCGGGTCCAGGAGCTGCTCGACCTCGTGGGGCTCAACCCCGAGCACATCAACCGCTACCCGCACCAGTTCTCCGGCGGCCAGCGGCAGCGGATCGGCATCGCGCGAGGCATCGCGCTCAACCCGAAGGTGCTCATCTGCGACGAGCCCGTCTCGGCGCTCGACGTGTCGGTGCAGGCGCAGGTCGTCAACCTCATGGAGAAGCTCCAGGACGAGCTGGGGCTGGCGTACGTGTTCATCGCGCACGACCTGTCCGTGGTGCGGCACATCTCCGACCGCGTCGGCGTCATGTACCTCGGCAAGCTCGCCGAGCTGGGGGAGGAGGACGAGGTCTACACCCGTCCGACCCACCCCTACACCCAGGCGCTGCTCTCGGCCGTGCCCGTGCCCGACCCCGTGCTGCGGGGCAAGCGCGAGCAGATCGTCCTGGAGGGTGACGTGCCCTCGCCGGCGAACCCGCCGACCGGCTGCCGCTTCCACACCCGGTGCTGGAAGGCACAGGACAGGTGCACGACCGAGGAGCCCGGGCTGACGATGCGGGGCGACGGCGTGGCCGAGCACCTGTCGGCGTGCCACTTCGCCGAGGCGCGCGCGGTGGTCGAGACGACGGACATGTCCGACCACTCGGGCTGAGGGTCTCGAGTGCTCAGTCCTCCGAGGCGGGCAGCCGGGTCCGGAGCAGGCGCCGCAGGGACTCCAGCCGGGACGGCCCGGCCGGTCCCGCGGCGCCGCCCTCGACCCACGCGTCGAGGGCGCACTCCTCCTCGTCGTGCGTGCAGCCGCGCGGGCACCCGTCCGTTCCCGGCTCGAGGTCCGGGAAGTGGGTGACGATCCGGTCGGGGTCCACGTGCGCCAGCCCGAACGAGCGCACCCCCGGGGTGTCGATGACCCAGCCGTCGTCGTGCGGCAGGGCCAGGGCGACCGCGGACGTCGACGTGTGCCGGCCCCGTCCCGTGACGTCGTTGACGACCCCGGTGGCGCGAGCGGCGTCGGGGACCAGGGCGTTGACGAGGGTGGACTTGCCGACACCGGAGTGGCCGACGAGGACGCTCACCCGGCCGGCGAGCACGTCGTGGACGGCGTCGAGGCCGACGGTCCGGCCGTCCTCCCGGGCGGTCACCACGTGGGGTACGGACAGCGGGGCGTACTGCTCGAGGAACGGGGCCGGGTCGGTGAGGTCGGCCTTGGTGAGGACGAGCAGGGGGTCCATCCCGGCGTCGTACGCGGCGACGAGACAGCGGTCGATGAGCCGGGGCCGCGGCTCGGGGTTGGCCAGGGCCGAGACGACGACGAGCTGGTCGGCGTTGGCGACGAGCACCCGCTCGACGGGGTCGGTGTCGTCCGCGGTGCGCCGGAGCAGGGTCTCGCGTTCCTCGACGCGCACGATCCGGGCCAGCGAGCCGTGAGCGCCCGAGGTGTCCCCGACGAGCGCGACCCGGTCCCCGACGACGATGCCCTTGCGCCCGAGCTCACGAGCCCGCATGGCGATGACGACACGGCCGTCCCGATCGTCGCCCACGAGGGTCGTGTACCGGCCGCGGTCGACCGTGAGCACGCGCCCGGGGAGGGCGTCCTCGTGCTTGGGGCGGTCCTTGGTGCGGGGCCGTGAGCCGCGGCGGTTCGGCCGGATGCGGACGTCGGACTCGTCGTAGTCCCGCGCCGACCGCGCCATCAGGCCTCCGCGCCGACCCGCTCGGCGAGCATCCGGCCCCAGAGGGTCGTGAACTCCGGCATCGTCTTGGCGACCGTCCCGACGTCCTCGACGACGACGCCCGGGACGACCAGGCCGAGCACGGCCGCGGCCATGACCATGCGGTGGTCCGCGTAGGTGCGGAACGTCCTGCCCCGCAACGGTTCCGGTGTGATTCGCAGCCCGTCGTCGGTCTCCTCCACGCCTGCCCCGAGCCGGGTGAGCTCGGTGTGCAGGGCGGCGAGCCGGTCGGTCTCGTGGCCCCGGACGTGGGCCACCCCGCGGATGATGCTCGGGCCGTCGGCGAGCGCGCACAGCGCTGCGACGACGGGTGTCAGCTCGCTCGAGTCGTGGAGGTCGACGTCGACCCCGAGGATGCTGCCGCCGCCGGTGACGGTGAGCCCGGAGCGGTCGAGGAGGACCTCGGCGCCCATCATGTCGAGGACCTCGCGGACGTAGTCGCCGCCCTGGGTCGTGTACTGCGGCCAGCCGGGTACGTGCACGCGGCCGCCGGTGACGAGCGCCGCCGCGAGGAACTGCGCGGCGTTCGAGAGGTCGGGCTCGACCTGGACGTCGAGCGCGTTGACCTCGCTCGGCTCGACCCGCCAGGTGTGCACGTCCCCGTCGTCGACGACGACGCCCGCGTCGCGCAGCGTCTCGACCGTCATCTCGATGTGCGGCAGGCTCGGCACGGCCTCGCCGTCGTGGTGGACCGTCACGCCCCCCTCGAACCGTGCGGCCGAGAGCAGCAGCCCCGAGACGAACTGGCTCGAGGCAGAGGCGTCGATCGTCACCGAGCCGCCGCGCACCCGGCCCTCGCCGTGGACCGTGAACGGCAGACCGCCGCGGCCGTCGTCCTCGACCCGCACACCGAGCGCTCCAAGGGCTCCGAGCACGGGGGCCATGGGCCGCCGACCGGCCTCCGGATCGCCGTCGAACGCGACGGGGCCGTCGGCGAGGCCCGCGAGTGGCGGGACGAAGCGCATGACGTTCCCGGCGAGGCCGCAGTCGATGCGGCCACCGCCCCGGAACGGGCCCGGCGTGACGACCCAGTCGCCGTCGTCGACGTCCGCGACGTCGGCCCCCAGGGTCCGGAGGGCCTCGGCCATGAGCAGGGTGTCCCGGGAGCGCAGCGGCGCCCGGAGGCGAGAGACGTCCGACGCGAGGGCGGCGAGGACGAGGTACCTGTTGGTGAGCGACTTGCTCCCGGGCAGGACGACGTGGGCGTCGACCGCCCCCTCGGCGACGGGGGCGTCCCAGTCATGAGAAGGCATGCTGGGCCTGGGCCGCCTTGATCCTCGCCTCGGCGGTGGCCGTGCGCGCCGCGTGCCGGGCCTCCCGGCGAGTGGTGCGCGCTGCGCGCTGGACGCTCTCCCCGGCGAGGTGGGCGCGGTAGGCGAGCCCGGGCTTGCCCTCGGTGTCGACGGCTGCGAGCGCGAGCCCGCCCAGCAGCCCGAGGTTCTTGAGGAACTGCGTACGCTGCTTCGCCCGTGCCGCGGGGTCCTCCTCGCGCCAGAACTGGTGGCCTGCCAGCGTCGTCGGGACCAGCGTGGCGGCCAGCGCGACGGCAGCCACGCGGGGCATCTTCCCCAGGGCCAGCATCGTGCCGGCGGTGACCATGACGACACCGTTGGCCCGCACGAGCAGCTCGGTGTCGTCGGGCAGGCCGAGCATCGGCGCGAGCCGGTGGACGATCGGCTCGGCGTCGTCCGACTTCGCGGACGGGTGACGCAGCTGGTCGGCCCCTCCGGCGACGAAGACCGACGCGAGCATGGGGCGGGCGATGCGGCGCACCAGGGACATCCGCTACCTCCGGGTCGGGGTCGCTGCTGGTCAGGACCTCCCTGCCTACGGTAGTCGCCGCGGGTGCCGCTGCGTAGCCTTGCCGTCATGTGTGGTCGGTACGCCGCGACGGCCAACCCGGACGAGCTCGTCCTCGAGTTCGAGGTCGAGGAGGACCGCACCGACGAGCCCGGCAGGAGCGTCCTGGCGTCCCCGCAGGAGCCCCCGGCCGGGCGCCCCGACCACAACATGGCCCCGACCAAGCAGGCGCCGGTCGTGCTGACCCGCGCGCCACGGTCGGACCGGACCGCTCGTCCCGTCCGACAGCTCCGCCTCCTCACCTGGGGACTCGTCCCCGGCTGGTCGAAGGACGACCGGGGCGCGGCACGGAGGGTCAACCTGCGGGTGGAGTCCGTCGCCGACAAGTATGCCCGGGCGCTCGCCTCCCGCCGATGCCTCGTCCCGGCGCGCGGCTGGTACGAGTGGCAGGCCTCGCCGACGGCGTCGGACCTCTCGGGGAAGCCGCGCAAGCAGCCCTTCTTCACGACCCGTGCCGACGGAGGAGCCGTCGCGATGGCAGGCCTCTACGAGCTCTGGCGTGACCCGGCGGTCTCCGACGCCCGCGACCCGATGGCCTGGCTCGCCACGTTCGCGGTCCTCACCGGGCCGGCCGAGCCCGGGCTCGACCGCATCCACGAGCGCCAGCCGCTCGTCCTCGACCCCGAGGACTGGGGAGCCTGGCTCGCCCCCGAGGTCGGGGCGGCCGATGCGCTCGCCCTGCTCGCACCGCACGAGCCGGGGCGCTTCGTGGCGCACCCCGTGACCCGTGCGGTGGGCAGCAACCGGGCGAACGGCGCTCGGCTCCTCGAGCCCCTCCCCGCGTCCGAGCTCGTCGGCGTCGTCGACCCGACGACGGGTGAGCTCCTCGGCGGCACTGGATGAGCGAGCGGCTCGTCCCCACGCCCGCCGGCGTCGCCCGCACGACGACCACCGACCCCACCGGAAGGGCGTGCGGCACCCTCGTCGTCGGCCACGGAGCGGGCGGCCTGCGGTGGACCGACGACGTCACCGCCGTCCGTGACGCGGCGGTGGCCGCCGGCTGGCGGGTCGTCCTCGTCGACCAGCCGTGGCGGGTGGCGGGCAAGCGGGTGGGGCCGGGGCCGGCAGTGCTCGACCCGGCATGGCTGGCGGTACTCGGGACGGTGCGCCGCGAGGGTCTGCTCGTCGTGGGCGGCCGCAGCGCCGGGGCCAGGGTGGCCTGCCGCACGGCGGCGTCGGTCGGCGCCGCCGCGGTACTCGCGCTGTCGTTCCCTCTGCATCCTCCGAGCCACCCGGAGCGGACGCGCGCCGCCGAGCTCGCTGCGCCCGCGGCGGTGGGCATCCCCGTGCACGTGGTCCAGGGGCGGACGGACCCGTTCGGTACCCCCGTCGAGGTCCGGGCCGTCCTGCCGTCGCCCGGCAGCCTCACCGAGGTCCCCGGTCCGCACTCGCTCGAACGGTCCGCCGCGGAGGTCGCGGCTGCGGTGGGGTCGTGGCTGGCGCGTCTGGTGGAGACCGCCTGCCCGGCCGCGGAATGACGGCGAGCGCGGCGGCGTTCTCCTCCCGACAGCGGTTCCCGGAGGAAGGTCACATCCCGTGTTCGTCCTGGAGACGGCTCCGAAGCGGGCCCGGCTAGGCTGGGAGACGATGAGTACCCCGCAGACGCCGACCGAGGAGACCTCGGTCGACGAGACGCCCCCCGAGGTCGACCTCGAGACCGAGACCCCCGCCGAGCGCCAGGCCCGCTTCGAGCGTGAGGCCCTTCCGCTGCTGGACCAGCTCTACGCGGCCGCCATGCGGACCACCCGCAACCCGGCCGACGCCGAGGACCTGCTGCAGGAGACCTACGCCAAGGCGTTCGCCGCGTTCCACCAGTACCGGCCGGGGACGAACCTCAAGGCGTGGATGTACCGGATCCTCACGAACACGTACATCAACACGTACCGCAAGAAGCAGCGTGAGCCGCAGCAGTCGGACAGCTCGGACGTCGAGGACTACCAGCTCGCGCGTGCGGAGTCGCACACGTCGGCGGGCCTGAAGTCGGCGGAGGCGTCGGCTCTCGAGCACCTGCCCGACACGGAGGTCACGCGGGCGCTGCAGGAGCTGCCGGACGACTTCCGTCTCGCGGTGTACCTCGCGGACGTCGAGGGCTTCGCGTACAAGGAGATCGCCGAGATCATGGGGACGCCGATCGGCACCGTGATGTCCCGGCTGCACCGCGGTCGGCGGCAGCTGCGCTCCCTGCTCAGCGGGTACGCCCGCGAGCGGGGCCTGGTCGGGGCGGAGGAGCAGTGATGGGTCAGCGCGAGCCCGCCACGGGGGACGAGCACGTCGGCCACAGCGACTGTTCCGAGGTCCTGCACCACATCTACGAGTACCTCGACGGCGAGATGAGCCCGGAGGACGTCAAGCGCGTCGCGAAGCACCTGGCCGAGTGCCGCCCGTGCCTCGCCGAGCACGACCTCGACGCCGCGGTGAAGCAGGTCGTCAAGCGTTCGTGTCCGGAGCAGGTGGCTCCCGAGGTGGTCCGGATGCAGGTGGTGCAGCGCATCACGACGATGCGCTTCGACCCCGACTGCTGACGAGGGGACGCGAAGGGCCCGGTGTGCATCATGCACACCGGGCCCTTCGCTGCGTCGTGGGCCGGCTCAGGCGTTGGGGCGGCGGCCGTGGTTGGCCTTGCTGCCCTTGCGCGAGCGGCGCTTACGGGCGCGCTTGCTCATGGGGTCCCTCTCCGTCGGTGCTCACGAAACCGCTCGTCAGCGGTGTTCGTTGTTCATCTGATTGTCGCACACCCTGGCGCGTGGGACACTGTGGGCACTGCCTGGTGGCCCCGGAGGACAGACTCGGGCAGTACCACCTCTGAAAGGAAACATCACTCATGCGCTCTGTCGTTCGCTCCACTCTCGCAGCTCTCGCCCTCACGCTCAGCGTCATCGCCGTTCCCGCAGCGGCTCAGGCAGGCGACCTGCCCACCTCGTCCACCACGACGACCAGCAAGCCGGGCACCACCGGCCCGCAGCTCGGTTGGGGTTACGGAGGCTGATACCCACCCATGGGCGAGGCCAGGAAAGAGCGTCGAATCGACCGAGGTCGTTTTTATATCGCACTCGTCGCAACCTTTGCTCTTCTTTGTTTCGTCCTCACCGTCCGGACCCTCGGCCTGCCCGGGGGTCCGGACCTTTGGGTTTTTTGCCTGCTCAGCGGCCTTCTTTCACTCTTTCAGAATTTTGTTGACATCAGTGAGCGCGTCCGAATCGATATATCGAGTATCGTCGCGCTGGCTGCTCAAGCAATCCTTGGTCCAGTGGGTGCAGCGGTCGCCATCGCTATCGCTGGTGGCCTGCATGGGAGGCGTCTGGCCCCTCATATTCGTGTCTTCAATGCGGCCACTTTCTTGCTCTATGCGCTCTGGGGTGGCCTTGCGTTCCTTGCCGTCGGCGGAACTGCGGATCCCGTAGACCTTCCTGACACTGGAAGCATACTTGCTTTATTGGCAATGCCAATGCTTTTAGCGAACTTCACTCAGGCGGCAACCAACCTTCTGCTGGTCGCTGGCATCATTCGGATATCCCATGGAGTGCCGATGCGCCAACAAGTGGCTACGATGCTTCGTGGCACGGGTGTGGGGTATCTAGGATTTGCCGCGATCGCGTTCTCGATGGTGGTGCTCTGGAAGGTTGCCGCCCTTGGTCCGGTGGCGGTCATCATCGTCCTCGCCCCTCTGTTAGTGGCGCAGTGGGCCTACCGGCAGCACGCGGAAGAGCGCCGTGGCCAAGAGAGGGCTCTCGAGGTTCTCGTCGCCGCCGTGGAAGCGAAGGCTCCGCACCTCGCGGGGCACAGTGGGCGCGTGGCCGAGCTCAGCGAGTACATGGCAGAGCACTTGGGCCTGCGCTCGCAAGCCGTGGGGGATGCCCGGATGGCCGGCAAGCTGCACGATGTCGGGCTGACCAGCCTTCCCACCCGCGTCGTCCGTGACACGTTGCTGGGTGAGACGTCGCCGGCGCTGGCGACCTACCCGACTCGTGGAACCCGGCTCCTCGGTGGTCTGGACTTCCTTGCCGGCGCGCTTCCGGCCATCGAGACGCACCAGGCGGCTGCCAAAGGCCCGAGTGGCGTGCCCGTCGAGGCGCGCATCGTCGGCGCGGCGGACGCCTACGACCTGCTCACCGTGGTCGGGGAGCCCGGAGGTGCCGTGCTGCCCCCGCAGGACGCTCTGGACGCCCTGGTCGCACGCCGCCTGGACTCCGAGGTCATCGAGGCGCTCGAGTACGCGGTGGCGCGCCGGGACCGGGCCGAGACCGCGCGATGAAGCCGGTGGCCACCCGTCCGTTCGCCGTCGTGGTGCTGGCGGCCGGTATCGGGCTCGTCGTGGCCGCTCTCGTGATGGACGGCCCCGACCTGGCCACCCTGGTGAGCACCCACGAGCGGATGCTCCTCATCTTCGTCGGTGTCGTCGCCCTCGGAGAGCTGCTCCCCCTGCGCATGCCGAGCGGACGCGAGACCGCACCCCTGGCCATGGTGTCCGGCCTCGCCGTGGCGTTCGTCGGACCGATCGAGGGTGAGCCGCTCTTCGCCGTCGGCACCAGGCTGGTGCTCCTCGTCGTCGCCGCCGGGCTCGGCGTCGCCGCGATCGTCCGGAGGGTGCGGGGCCGGCATGCGCGCCTGCCGTCCCTCGCCGCGCGCCTCGTCGGCGTCTCCGTCGCGGCCTTCCTCGCCCGCTCGTGGGGTGAGGAGGGGCACACGCTGTGGGCGCTTCAGCAGGCACCCGCCACGAAAGGACTCGTCGCCGGTCTGATGACGCTCGTGGCGGCCCTTGCCGTGCTCCTCGAGCTCGTCCTCGTCTCCGCCCTCCGCGCCGAACGGCAGCGCACGCCGTGGCTCTCGGCCGTCCGCGACGAGCTGACCGAGGCCGCGCCGATCACCCTGGCCGTCGTCGTGACCGGGCCCATGGTCGCCCTCATGGCACCGGTACTCGGGCTGCTCGCGCTCCCGGCCGCGCTCGTGCCCCTCGTCATGGCCTACTCGGCCGTCGGGCAGTACGCGCGCAACCGCCGGACGAACCGCCAGCTCATCGCGACGCTGTCCCGGCTCACCGAGGCAGGTGGCTACACGCCGAACCAGCATGCCGAGCGCGTCGCCGAGTTGTCAGTGCGGATCGGACGGGTCGTCGGGCTCGGCGACCGCGAGCTGCGCGACATCGAGTACGCGGCGCTGCTGCACGACCTCGGCCAGATCTCCCTCCGGGACCCCATCCCCGACGGCGCCACGGTCCTCGCCGCGCCCGCCGACCAGCGCGACATCGCCTCGGAAGGGGCACGGATCATCCGGCACGCCGAGACCCTCGCCACCGTCGCCACCTACGTCGAGGGTCAGACCACGCCCTTCCGGCTCGTGCGGGAGCACGGTGAGGAGGTCCCGATGGCCAGCCGGATCATCAAGTGCGCCAACGCCTACGACGACCTGACCGGCGGCTCGAGCGGGCCCGAGCGCCACGAGGCGGCCATGGAGCGGATCCACCTCGGGCTCGGCTACGAGTACGACCCCGAGGTCGTCGACGCGTTGACGCGCGTCGTGGGAAACTCGGCCGTCGGCCGGGTCGGGAAGGAGCCGGCCCCGTCGCGTTAGAGTGCGGCTGCAGGGCACGACGGGAAGGGAAGCCGTGGACCACCTGACCCCGGTCGTCTTCCACGACGCCTGGGGCTCCCACGTGGCCATCGCCTCCCTTCAGGGCAGGGAGATCCCCACCTCCAGGCCGGAGTCCGAGCTGTGGATGGGCGCCCACGAGACCGGCCCGGCCGGTACCGACCGGCCCGGTGCCCCCGACCTCGCGGCCGTCGTCGCGGCCGACCCGGAGGCCGAGCTCGGCGCCGGATGCGTGGCCCGGCACGGCCGCCGGCTCCCGTTCCTCCTCAAGGTGCTCGCGCCCGGGCGGGCCATCTCCATCCAGGTCCACCCGAGCGCCGAGCAGGCCCGCGAGCTCCGTGCCACCACCGGGGACCGGGTGTACGTCGACGACTCCGCCAAGCCCGAGCTCCTCCTCGCCGTCGCGCCCTTCGAGGTGTTCGTCGGGATGCGCGACCCGGAGGTCGTCGCGGAGGTCGCCGAGCGACTCGGCGTCCGGGCTTTCAGCCGGATCGTGGCGGCCGCGTCCTCCGAGACCGACCGTGCCCACGCCGTGCTCCGGGGGGTCCTGGAGACACCGGCCGACGAGGTTGCCGGGCTGGCGCGCGAGGTCGTCGCCGGGTGCCTCCGCCTCGCCGAGCAGCCGGACGAGATCGGCGTCGCGGCAGCGGCGGTCGTCGAGGTCGCCGAGCAGCACCCGGACGACATCGGTCTCGTCGTGCTGCTCCTCATGCACCATCGGGTCCTGCACCCGGGGGAGTACGTGGACGTCGCCGCCGGGGTCCTGCACTCCTACGTGCGCGGGCTCGGGGTCGAGGTGCTCGCGAACTCCGACAACGTCGTCCGGGCGGGACTGACGTCGAAGGAGGTCAACGTCCCCGAGCTGCTCCGGATCGTCGACACCACCGCCGACGGCGTGACCGGTCGGCCGCGCCCCCTGGCCGAGGGGACCGAGGTCTTCGACAGCGCCTCGGACTGCTTCCGGCTGCACCGCGTGGCGACCGGCCGCGCGCTGCCCGAGGTCCCCGGCCCCCGGCTCGCCTTCTGCCTGCGAGGCTCCGTGACCCTCACCTCGACCACCGGAAGCCTGGCGCTCGGCGACGCGGAGTCGGCGTTCCTGCCGGCGGGGGAGGGGCGCGTGGACCTCGCGGGCTCCGGCGAGGTGTACGTCGTCACCCTCCCCGAGCCAGGCCCGACATGACGACGGCGGGCGCCCCGGTCGGGGGCGCCCGCCGTGCGGGACCGGTGCGAGCCGGGACTCAGCCCTTCTTGGTCTCCCAGAAGATCGTCGAGATCTCCTCGATCTTGGCGAGCAGCTGGTCTGCCACGGACTCGTCGAACTCGCCCTTGGTGCCTGACGCGCCGGCGAGCTTCGTCGCCTCGTTGAAGAGAGTGTGCAGGTTCGGGTACTTCTCGAAGTGCGGGGGCTTGAAGTAGTCGGTCCACAGCACCCACAGGTGGTGCTTGACGAGCTCGGAGCGCTGCTCCTTGATGATCGTCGCGCGGACGCGGAAGTCGGGGTCGTCGTTGTCCGCCACCTTCTGGCAGATCATCTTGACGGACTCCGCCTCGATCCGGGCCTGGGCGGGGTCGTAGACGCCGCACGGGAGGTCGCAGTGGGCCGAGACGTCGGTGATGCGGAACAGGGACAGCATGTGTCACTCCTCAGGTCTGATGGGGACGCGCGGTCGTCCCTCAACCTACCCCAGCGGACGCCACACCAATCGGGCGACCACCGCCAGGATCGCTTCCGCCGGAAGGCTGCCCACGTCGAACGAGGTGACGCCTTCGGCGGGGTTGTCGGAGTCGACCCACCACCGCTCCGCGGCGTCCGGGTCGGGGCCGGTGACCCGCTTGACCGACAGCGGGCGCGGGCGGCCCGAGGTGTCCGGGGGGAGCCGTACGACATGGGCACGGCCCGGCCGCGGACGCACCCCGCGGAGCACGAGCAGGATGTCGCCGTCGCGGTAGGTCGGCAGCATCGAACGGCCGCGCACCCGGACGAGGGCCGGGCGGATCACCCCGCCGGGTCCTCGGCGGCCAGGGCGGCCTCCTCCGCGGCAGCGTGCTCGGCGGCCACCCGGGCGTGCTCGGTCTCCTGCGCGTGCATCCGGGACAGGAAGGCCCGGGTCCGCTCGTGCTGCGGTCGGCCGATGACCTCGGCGGGCGTCCCGTGCTCGACGACGGCTCCGGCGTCCATGAACACGACCCGGTCGGCGACCTCGCGGGCGAAGCCCATCTCGTGGGTCACGACGATCATCGTCATACCCTCGGCGGCGAGCTCACGCATGACGGCCAGGACCTCGCCGACGAGCTCGGGGTCGAGCGCGGACGTCGGCTCGTCGAACAGCATGAGCTTGGGCTCCATGGCCAGGGCCCGGGCGATGGCGACCCGCTGCTGCTGGCCCCCGGAGAGCTGCGCGGGGTAGCTGTCGGCCTTGTCGGCGAGACCCACGCGGTCGAGCAGCGTGCGGGCGCGCTCGCGTGCCTCCCGCTTGCCGATGCCCTTGACCTGGACCGGCGCCTCGGCGACGTTCTCGACCGCCGTCATGTGCGGGAAGAGGTTGAACCGCTGGAAGCACATGCCGATGTCCCGGCGCTGGGCGGCGATACGCCGGTCGGTGAGCCGGTGCAGCACACCCCCGCGGTCGTCGTAGCCCATGAGGTCGCCGTCGACCCAGATGCGGCCACCGTCGATGGTCTCGAGCTGGTTGATGCAGCGCAGGAAGGTGGTCTTGCCCGAGCCGGACGGTCCGAGGAGGACGACGACCTCGCCGCGCCGGACGTCGAGGTCGATGCCCTTGAGCACCTCGACGCCGTGGAACGCCTTGGTGACGTTGAGTGCGCGGACGAGGGCCGGCGCGGCGGCGTCGGTGGTCATCAGTGCTCGCCCCCGGCCTCGGTCGCCTTCGTCCGGGCGGCGGGGGCGGTGCCGAAGCCGCGTCCGAAGCGGCGCTCGAGGAAGTACTGACCGACCATGAGGACCGAGCAGACGATGAGGTACCAGATGGTCCCGGCGACGATGCCCGGCATGATCTGGAAGGTGCGCTGGCCGAACTGGTAGCTCTGGTAGAAGAGCTCGACGATGACCGGGACGGCGATGAGCAGCGAGGTGTCCTTGACCATCGCGATCGTCTCGTTGCCGGTGGGCGGCACGATGACCCGCATGGCCTGCGGCAGCACGATGCGCCGCATCGTCTTGCCGGGAGGCATGCCGAGTGCCTGGGCGGCCTCGGTCTGGCCCCGGTCGACCGAGAGGATGCCGGCCCGGGCGATCTCGGCCATGTACGCGGCCTCGGACAGCCCGAGACCGAGCGCGCCGACCCAGATGGTGCTGGACAGGTCGCGGTAGGCGAACTGGGCGAAGGTCAGGTCCGTGGACAGCCCGAGCGCCGCGGAGATCTGCTGCCCGAAGGGCACGCCGATGTCGAACACGGGGTAGAGGAAGACGAGCCCGGTGCCGAGCAGCACGAGGAGCACGTAGCGCGGGATGGCCCGGAAGAACCAGGTGTAGACGAAGGCGACGCCCCGCAGCACGGGGTTGGTCGAGAGCCGCATGACGGCGAGGAGGACGCCGAGGACGATGCCGATGACCATGGCCCCGAACGTCCCGAAGATCGTGCCCTTCCACAGGCCCTCGATGACCGGCCGCTGGACCATGATCTCGAAGGCGAACGGGAAGTTCCACCGCTCGTTCGTGACGAACGAGCTGATGAGCATCGCCGCGAGGACCGCGATGCCGGCCACCGCCACCCAGCGCCAGGGGTGGCGGACCGGCCGGGCCTCGATGCGGCCCGGCCGGTCCTCCGTCGTGGTCGTCACGCTCAGGAGACGGACGGGTTGACCGCGAAGTCGTCGATCGCGCCGCCCTCGGTCTTCCACTTCTTGAGGATCTCGTCGTACGCGCCGTCGGCCTTCAGCTGCGTGAGCGCCTCGACGATGGCCTCGCCGAACTCGGTCTGGTCCTTCGGGAGGACGTAGCCGTACGGCGCGGAGTCGTACTGGTCACCGACCAGCTCGAGGGTGTCGTTCGTGCTGTCGACCGCGGCGATGGCCGGGGGCAGGTCGACGAGCATGGCGTCGGCCTTGCCGGACTGGACCGTGGCGGTGACCTTCGCCTGGTCGGCGTCGACGAGCACCTTGATCTCGGGCTTGCCGGCGTCCGTGCAGGCCTTCTGGCGGGCCGGGAGGTCCTCGTCGGCCTGGATCGTGCCCTTCTGGACCGCCACCGTCTTGCCACAGGCGTCGTCCGGGTCGATGCCCGACGGGTTGCCCTTCTGGGTGACCCACTGGGTCCCGGCGGTGAAGTAGCTGACCATCGTGGCCTGCTCCATCCGCTCGGGGTTCACGGTGAAGCTCGAGACGCCGATGTCGTACTTCCCGGCCTGGACGCCGAGGATGATGGCGTCGAAGGCCGAGGGCTGCCACTCGGTCTCGACCCCGAACCGGGCCATCACGGCGTCGAAGAGGTCGACGTCCATCCCGATGACCGTCTGGCCGTCGCTGTCGAGGTACTCGTTCGGCTGGTAGGTGGCGTCGGTGCCGATGACGATCTTCCCGGAGCTCTTGATCTTCTCGGGCAGCTTGGCCACCAGCGCCTCGTCCGGGCCGGAGGACGCCGCCGACGTGGTGGACTCCTCGGACCCGGAGCCCTCGGAGAGGGAGTCCGAGCCACAGGCGGTCAGGGCCAGGGCGGTCGTGGCGGCGGCGGCGAGAGCCAGCGCGCGGGTGCGGAGCATCGTGCTGTCCTTTCACGGGGACGCCGGGCAGTGCGAGCCCGGCCGGTGGACCGATCCTGCCATCGGGGGGCCCACTGCCGCGTCACGCCCGGGTTACGAAATGGGATCGGGCGACGCGGGTCACACCGCGGACCGGTGCCGGTCCGGCCGCGCTGTGCCATGATGGGCGCTCCCAGGCCGGTCACCCCCGGCCCGCGACGACCGAGACGCACCCATCCCTCGGGTCGCACCCACACCTCCTTTCTGTACGCCGCCCGCGCGCGGCGTCGTCCCGCGTCCCCGCGAGGAGCCATCGTGTCCGCGTCTCCCGTCCAGCCGTCCTTCGACCCCGAGAGCCCGGTGTTCCGCGCTCACGAGGGCGGGAAGCTGGGCGTACACGCCACGCAGCCGCTCCGGGACCGCGGTGACCTATCGCTGCTCTACACGCCGGGCGTGGCCGAGGTCTCGCTGGCCATCGCCGCCGACCCGACCCTCGCCGCGAGGTACACCTCCCGGGGCCGCACGGTGGCCGTCGTCAGCGACGGCACGGCGGTCCTCGGGCTGGGCGACATCGGCCCCCTCGGGGCGATGCCGGTCATGGAGGGCAAGGCCGTCCTCTTCAAGCACTTCGGCGGGGTCGACGCGGTCCCGGTGGTCATGGAGTCCGGCTCGGTCGACGAGCTCGTCGAGGCCATCGCCCGGATCGCCCCCACCTATGGCGGGATCAACCTCGAGGACATCTCGGCACCACGGTGCTTCGAGATCGAGGAACGGCTCGTCGAACGGCTCGACATCCCGGTGTTCCACGACGACCAGCACGGCACCGCGATCGTGGTCCTCGCCGGCCTGCACAACGCGGTCCGCGTCCTGGACCGCCGCCTGGAGGACCTGCGGGTCGTCGTGGCCGGCGCCGGCGCGGCCGGGGTGGCCGTGACCCGGCTGCTCCAGCGGGCCGGGGTCCGCGACGTCGTCGTGTGCGACTCGCGGGGCATCGTCTCCGCGTCCCGTCGCGACCTGGCCGGCCACAAGGCACGGCTCGCGATGTCGACCAACCCCCGCGCGCTGACCGGGTCGCTCGCGGACGCGCTCGACGGCGCGGACTGCTACATCGGGGTCTCCGGCGGCACGGTCCCCGAGGAGCAGGTCGCGACGATGGCGCCGGGTGGCATCGTGTTCGCCCTCGCCAACCCGACCCCCGAGGTGCATCCGGACGTCGCCCACCGCCACGCGGCCGTCGTCGCCACGGGCCGGTCGGACTTCCCGAACCAGATCAACAACGTGCTCGCCTTCCCGGGCATCTTCCGCGGAGCGCTCGACGCCGGTGCGACCCGGATCACCGAGGCGATGAAGCTGGCGGCCGCGCGGGCCATCGCCGACATGGTCCCCGAGCCCACGGCCGAGCGGATCGTGCCGTCGGTCTTCGACGACGGCGTCGCCGACGCGGTCGCCTCCGCCGTCCGTGCTCTCGCACCGACCCTTGCACGGTCCGTACCCGGTGGAGCGGCCTGGTGACCTAGGCTGGCGCTCGTCATGAGCGATGCCGCGATCCCCGACGACGAGCCGGTCCGCCTGCTCACGGTGTGCACCGGCAACATCTGCCGGTCGCCGTACGCGGCAGTGCTCCTCCAGGAGGGTCTCTCCTGGGCCCGTCCCGGTGTCTTCCAGGTCACCAGCGCGGGGACCCATGCGCTCATCGGGCGGCCGATGGACCCGATGGCCCGCGGGCTCCTCGAGGACAAGGAGGTCCGGTCGGCCGGAGCGCAGGCCCGGCTGCTGTCGGCGCGGGTCGTCGAGAAGCAGGCGGTCGTGCTCGTCATGGACGACCACCACCGCGAGATGGTGCTCGACGAGAGCCCCTCGGCACACCGGCGCACGATCGGGCTGGTCGACCTCGCCACCGCGCTGCGAGCGGTCGACGAGCAGTACGACTGGCCCGACCTCCTCGCCGACGCGGGGGCCAAGGAGGTCCGCGGCCGGTGGCGGGTGCTGCCCTCGGTGCTGATGGCCCTCGGGCAGCTCCCGGTTCGGGTCGAGCCCGTGGCCGACCCGTACGGCCGCGGCCTGAAGGCGTTCGGCCGGATGGCCGAGCAGGTGGACCCCGCGGTCCGCAGCATCGTCCGGTGGGAGGCTCAGTTCGCCCGCTGAGCCAGCTGCTCCGCCCAGGCCCGGCAGGTCTCCCAGGTCGGGAGCAGCCCGTCGGCCTCCGCCTGCGCGAGGGTGGGTGCGGCGTCGTCCTTGGGGGACAGCAGTGGGGTGACGCCCTCCGGCAGGGCGAGACCCACCGCGGGGTCGAGCGGATGGGTGCCGTGCTCGGCCGACGGGTTGTAGGTGGCGGTGCACAGGTAGACGGCCGTCGTGTCGTCCTCGAGGGCGCAGAACGCGTGCCCCAGACCCTCGGAGAGGTACACCGCGCGCCGCTCCCGGGAGTCGAGCGTCACGGCCTCCGAGCGGCCGAAGGTGGGCGACCCGACACGGATATCCACGACGTAGTCCACCAGCGCACCGGTGGCGACGGTCACGTACTTGCCCTGGCCGGGCGGGACGTCCGCGAAGTGGATGCCGCGCACCGTCCCGCGTGATGACACCGAGACGTTGGTCTGGACGATGTCGGGGCGGTGCCCGAGGTGCTCGGCCAGACGGTCGCCGCGGAACGACTCGAGGAACACCCCGCGGTCGTCCGGGAACTGGCGCGGGGTGACGACGAGGGCGCCGGCGATGCCGAGCGGCTCGACCTGCATCAGTGCCCGGCCCCCCGGGACAGGCAGGTGTGCAGGTAGGCGCCGTACCCGGACTTGAGGAGTGCGTCCCCGAGCGCGCGGAAGGCGTCGTCGTCGATCCAGCCGTTGCGCCAGGCGACCTCCTCGACGCAGCCGATCTTGTGGCCCTGCCGGGCCTCGACGACGTGGACGAACTGGCTGGCGTCCATGAGCCCCTCGAACGTCCCGGTGTCCAGCCAGGCCGTGCCGCGGGGGAGGACCGTCACGGTGAGGTCGCCACGGCGCAGGTAGGCGTCGTTGACCGCGGTGATCTCGAGCTCGCCGCGGTCGCTCGGGGTGAGGTTCGCCGCGATGTCGAGGACGTCGTTGTCGTAGAAGTACAGGCCGGGGACGGCGAAGTCGGAACGCGGCTGCTGCGGCTTCTCCTCGATCGAGATGACCCGGCCGTCGTCGGCGAACTCGACGACGCCGTACGCCGTGGGGTCGCTCACGTGGTAGGCGAAGATGTGCCCGCCCCGCACGTCGGTGAGCCGGCTCAGGGCGGTGCCGAGCCCCGTGCCGTGGAAGATGTTGTCGCCGAGGACGAGCGCGACGGTGTCGTCGCCGACGAACTCCGCGCCGATGACGAACGCCTGGGCGAGCCCCTCCGGCTTCGGCTGGGCCGCGTACTCGAGGCGGATGCCCCACTGCGAGCCGTCCCCGAGGAGCCGGCGGAACTGGTCCTCGTCCTCGGGGGTCGTGATGACGAGGATCTCCCGGATGCCGGCCATCATGAGCGTCGAGAGCGGGTAGTAGACCATCGGCTTGTCGTAGATCGGCATGAGCTGCTTGGAGATCCCCTGGGTGATGGGGTGCAGCCGCGTACCGGAGCCACCGGCCAGGACGATGCCCTTCATGTCCGCGAGCCTATCGGCAGCCGTCTCGCCGTCCACCGACGACTACCCTGGCGTCATGAAGGTTCTCGTCACCGGTGGGGCCGGCTTCATCGGCAGCAACTTCGTCCATCGCACCCTCGCGACCCGCCCGGACGCCGAGGTCACCGTGCTCGACGCCCTGACCTACGCGGGCTCGACGACGTCGCTCGACGGTGTGCTCGAGCGCATCCGGTTCGTCGAGGGCGACGTCGCGGATGCCGAGGTCGTCGACCCGCTCGTGGCCGGGTCCGACGTCGTGGTGCACTTCGCCGCCGAGTCGCACAACGACAACTCGTTGGCCGACCCGAGCCCGTTCATCCGGACCAACCTCGTCGGGACGTTCACGCTGCTCGAGGCCGCGCGGAAGCACGACGTCCGATACCACCACGTCTCCACGGACGAGGTCTACGGCGACCTCGAGCTCGACGACCCGAAGAAGTTCACCGAGGACACCCCGTACACGCCGAGCTCGCCGTACTCGGCGTCCAAGGCGGGCTCGGACCACCTCGTCCGGGCCTGGGTGCGCAGCTTCGGGCTCCGGGCGACGCTGTCGAACTGCTCGAACAACTACGGCCCGCGCCAACACGTCGAGAAGTTCATCCCCCGCCAGGTCACGAACGTGCTCGACGGCGTGCGTCCCAAGCTGTACGGCGACGGGCTCAACGTCCGCGACTGGATCCACGTCGACGACCACAACGACGCCGTGTGGACGGTCGTCGAGCGGGGCCGCGCGGGCGAGACCTACCTCATCGGGGCGAACGGCGAGATGAACAACCGTGACGTCATCGCGCTCATCCTCGAGCTCATGGGCCAGGAGCCGGACGCCTACGACCACGTCACGGACCGTGCGGGACACGACCGGCGCTACGCCATCGAGGCCGGCAAGCTGCGCCAGGAGCTCGGCTGGACCCCCCGGTACGAGACCTTCCGTGACGGCCTGGCGGCGACCATCGACTGGTACCGGGAGCACGAGGAGTGGTGGCGGCCCGCCAAGGAGACCACCGAGGCCAAGTACGCCCGGACCCAGCAGGTCCTGGCCCGCTGATGGCACGCTGGCTCGTCGTCGGCGCCGCCGGGATGCTCGGTACCGACCTCGTGGCGGTGCTGCGTGGCCGCGGGCACGAGGTCGTGGGCGCCGATCTGCCCGACATCGACGTCCTCGACCCCGCGTCCTGCGCCGCCGCGGTCCGTGGCCACGACGTCGTCGTCAACTGTGCGGCGTACACCGCCGTGGACGCCGCGGAGGACGACGAGGCGCGGGCCTTCGCGGTCAACGCGGTCGGCGCCGCCCACCTCGCCCGCGCGGTCGCGGCCGAGGGCTCAGCGCTCGTCCACATCTCCACGGACTACGTCGTCGCGGGCGACGGCTCACGTCCCTACGCCGCCGACGCGCCGGTCGCCCCGGCCTCGGCCTACGGCCGCACGAAGGCCGCGGGGGAGTGGGCCGTACGGGCCGAGTGCCCACGCACCTGGGTGGTCCGCACCGCCTGGTTGTACGGGGCGCACGGACGCAGCATCCCGGCCACGGTCGCCCGCCTCGCCCGTGAGCGAGAGACCTTCGGGTTCGTCGCGGACCAGGTGGGGCAGCCCACGTGGACCGTCGACCTCGCCGAGGGCATCGCCCGGGTCGTCGAGGCCGGTGCACCGTACGGCACCTGGCACGGGACGAACGGTGGCGAGACGTCCTGGCACGGGCTCGCGCAGGCCGTCCTCGAGGAGCTCGGTCTGGACCCTGCGCGGGTCAGCCCCATCGCCACCGCGGACTACCCGCTCCCCGCCCCGCGGCCGTCGTACAGCGTGCTGGCCCACGACATGTGGGCCGAGCACGGCCTCGAGCCGCTGCCGCACTGGCGTGATGCGCTCCACCGGGCCGCACCGGCCCTGTTCCCGGACGCGGCCGCACACCCCTGACGCCCGTGCTGCGCGGCCCTGGCGTCCCTGCTGCTCGGCCCTGACGCCCTGCTACGCACGTGCTGCTTGTCCGTGACGCCCGTGCTGCTTGCCCCTGACGCCCCTCCGTGACGTGCGTGGTCCCGCACTCGACGCCGCTCCCCGGCACTCCTGACGGGCGTCCGGCGTGCCGGGCCGGTTCGGCCAGTGGCGGTGAAACGAGCCGTGAAGCCCGGACTTCTTGGGTGATGACCGATGGAGTCCAGGCTTCACGGCTCGTTTCACGAGGTTCGTCGCTCCGTTGTGGCGTCGGGCACCGACCGATTGAGCCTGGCTTCACAGGTCGTCTCTCGAGGTTCGTCGCTCCGTAGCGGCGTTGTGTACCGACCGATGGAGTCCGGGCTTCTCGGGTCGTCTCACGAGGTTCGTCGCTCCTTGAGAGCGTCGTCGTCCATCGCCCGGTGCATGACAGCGTGGCCCGCCGGACGATGCATGGCGATGTCGCCCGCCGGACAATGCATGAGCGCGTCGTCCACAGCCTGGTGCAAGCCGTCGGTCGTCCACACCCGAGTCGGGACCGATCGCCGGCGATGCGCATGCGCGGCAGGCTCGGCTCATGGACCTCGACCCTGCCCTGGCCGCGCTCGCCGCCACCCGCGACCGGGTCGTCACGCGTGCTGAGCTGCACACTCACGGCGTCACCGACGCGAGGATCCACTGGCTGTCCGGGAAAGGTCGCTGGCAGGTCCTCCTCCCCGGTGTCGTCCTCCTCCAGCCGGATGCGCCGACCCGGCGACAGCAGCTCGTGGCGGCCTACCTGCTCGGCGGGCCCGACGCCGTCATCGGTGGCCCGGCCGCGGCACGCTTCCACGGGGTCACCGGCATCCCGGGTCACGGTGTGGTCCATGTGCTCACGCCGCGGAGCAGAGCACGACGCCGGCACTCGTGGGCGGACGTGCGGCCGACCCGGCTCGCCGACCCGGACGTCGTGGCAGGCAGCATGGTCACCTTCAGCAGCGTCGCTCGATCTGTCGTGGACGCGGCCACGTGGGCGCCGTCGGAGGAGGACGCACTGGCCTGGACGATCGAGGCCGTCCAACGGGGAATCGTCGAGGTGCCGGACCTCTTCACCTGGGTCAACCGGCTCAACCGTCGCTGGAGTGCGCGACCCCGCCGGGCGGTGGAGGCAGCGGCGACCGGTGCGTGGTCCCTCCCCGAGTCCGAGCTGTTGACCCTCCTCGAGGGGTCACCGCAGCTCCCCGAGGCCTGGATGAACCCGAGACTCCAGGACGCGGAGGGTGCCGCGCTCCCCACTCCGGACGTCTGGTTCGACACCGTCGCGCTGGCCGTGATGGTGCACTCGAAGGCGTTTCACGACGGTCAGGTGGCGTGGGACCGGACCGTCTCGCAGGACGCGGACCTCTCGGCGAGCGGCGTGGTCGTCATCGGGGTCACGCCGGCCGCGATTCGGAGTCAGCCGCAGGCGGTACTTCGGCGGGTTGAGCGCGCGTACGCATCGGCAGTCGCGCGACCGCGGCCGTCGGTCATCGCGACTCGCCGCCACACCCTCGCCCTCCCGGCCTGATGCGTGGCGGCCCGCAGCACCGAACGGGCTGGCGCGGCAGCGTCTCGCGGCTGGTATCGAACCGCTGTGCTGCGGTGGGGCGAGCGGTGAAGCCTGGGTTCCGTGGGTGGGGACGGATGGATCCCGGGCTTCATGAGCTGACGTCGGACGTGGGCGTGGTTCGGGTTGCGGTGGGGCGAGCGGTGAAGCCTGGGTTCCATTGGTAGGGACAGGTGGAACCCGGGCTTCATGAGCCGTCTCACGCCGCATGGGCGGTGAGCCGGAGCCGTGGGTAGTGTCGGGACCATGCTCGCCGCCTATGCGAAGTCCCAGTCCGCCGACGACCCGTTGAGCGGTCTGGAGGTCGGTGAGCGACCCGACCCTCAGGCGCCCGACGGCTGGACCACCGTCCGGCTGCGCACGGCGGCCCTCAACCACCACGACGTGTGGTCGCTGCGCGGTGTCGGGCTCCCGGCCGATCGACTCCCCATGGTTCTCGGGTGCGACGGCGCCGGGGTCACCGCCGACGGCGACGAGGTGATCGTGCACGCCGTCGTGGCCTCCCCGGGCTGGACCGGCGACGAGACCCTCGACGCCAAGCGGTCGCTGCTCTCCGAGGTGTACGACGGCACCCTCGCGGAGGTCGTCGCGGTGCCCGCGCACAACCTCGTGCCCAAGCCGGCCGAGCTGTCGTGGGAGCACGCGGCGTGCCTGCCGACGGCCTGGCTCACCGCCTACCGGATGCTCTTCACGAACGCCGACGTCGGCCCCGGGTCGACCGTCCTGGTCCAGGGCGCCGCGGGCGGCGTGGCGACGGCGCTCGTCCAGCTCGGGTCGGCGGCCGGCATCCGGATGTGGGTGACGAGCCGCGACGAGGCGCGCGGCGAGCAGGCCGTGGCGCTCGGGGCGGACCGCGCCTTCGGGTCGGGGGAGCGTCTCCCCGAGCGCGTCGACGCCGTCATGGAGACCGTCGGTGCGGCCACCTGGTCGCACAGCGTCAACAGCCTCCGGCCCGGGGGGACCGTGGTCATCTCGGGTGCGACGTCAGGCGACGCCCCGGCCAAGGCCGAGCTGACGAAGATCTTCTTCAAGCAGCTGCGGGTCGTCGGGTCCACGATGGGCACGCGCAGCGAGCTCGAGCGGCTCGCCCGCTTCGTCGTCGGCGCCGGGATCGAGCCGCAGGTCGACTCCGTGATGCCGCTGGCCGACGCCCGCGACGGCTTCACCCGGATGGTCGACGGTCAGGTGGCGGGCAAGGTCGTGTTCACGGTCGGCTGACCGGTCGGGCGAACGCCCGCGAGGGCTTCAGCCGGATGGTCGACGGTCAGGTGGCGGGGAAGGTCGTGTTCACGGTCGGCTGACCGGGAGCCGGGAGCCGGGAGCCGGGAGCCGGTCAGCCGGGCCGCTCAGTCGATCTGGAGCCACTCGCTCCAGCCGTTGTGCAGGACGAGCCAGGCGATGAGCCCGTAACCGGCCTGGCCCGGATGGTGCGCCACCGTCGAGGCGGCGAGGTCGGTGCGCCACTGGTCGTGGGTCTTGAGCGGGCCGTAGCAGTCGACGAAGGGGATGCCGCGCCGGGAGCAGACGTCCGCCTGGGCCTCGACGAGGATCTCCAGGCGGCCGTTGATCTCGGGGTCGTCCGACGGCGGGGGGCTCACGACGAAGGTCCCCACCCCCTGGGTCGCCGCGTCGTCGAGGAGGTTGGCGAGGTTCAGCCGGTGCCGGGCCAGGGAGATGCCGGTCGCGATGTCGTTCGTGCCGACGCTCACGACGAGCCGGCGCTCGGTGCGGCCCTGCCAGCGCCGCGGGACCTCGGTGGTCCAGCGCTCGAGGACGTCGGCGGTCGTGTCGCCGCGGACGCCGAGGTTGTAGGCCGTGATCTCGACCTCGGGGTGCTGGGTGCGGCCGACGACGCGGGTGACCCATCCCTGACCCTTGGGGTCGCCGACACCGGCGACCATCGAGGCACCGAGGAAGACGAGCGCGACGTCCCGGGGCCCCTCGGGGACGACGACCGCCTCCGCGCTCGGGCGGAACTCGATCGGGGCACCCGCCCCGGTCTGCTCGTCCGACATGTCCTCGCTCACTCGTCCTCGTCGTCGTCCAGGCGCGCCAGCCACGTGGCGAGCCTCTCGACCGGGGTCTCGAACTCGGGGTGGAGGTCGACGAACGTCCTCAGCTGCTCGGCGATCCAGCCGAGGGAGACCTCCTCGTCTCCCCGTCGGGCTTCGAGCTCCTCGATGCCCCGGTCGGTGAAGTACACGCGGGGGAGCCTACCGGCGCGCCCCGCTCACCGGTCGAAGGCGCGAGCGACGAGGTCGGCCTGCTCCGCCTGGTGCTGCTTCGTCGACCCGGCCGCCGGCGCGGCGGACTTGGGCCGCGACACGACCCGGACCGGCCGGTGCTCGCCGTGCTCGGCCAGGGCGTCCGGAAGGTTGAGCGCGAGGAACGGCCAGGCGCCCATGTTCTGCGGCTCGTCCTGGACGACGACCACCTCGGCGTCCGGGTAGTGCGACAGGGCCTCGGCGAGCTGGGCGCCCGGTACGGGGTAGTACTGCTCGAGCCGCAGGACGGCCGTCGAGGTGTCGCCCCGCTTCTCGCGCTCGGCCTCGAGGTCGTAGACCGCCTTGCCGGCGGCGAGGAGGACGCGGGTCACGTGGCCCTCGGTGGCGTCAGGACGGTCGGGGACGACCGGGCGGAAGGTGCCGGTCGTGAAGTCCTCGACCGAGGACGCGGCCGCCTTGAGGCGGAGCATCGACTTCGGGGTGAAGACGATGAGCGGGCGCCGCGGACGGGCGTAAGCCTGCCGGCGCAGCAGGTGGAAGTACGAGGCCGGGGTCGAGGGGTACGCGACCGTCATGTTGTCCTCGGCGCACATCGTGAGGAACCGCTCGATCCGGCCGGAGCTGTGGTCCGGACCCTGTCCCTCGTACCCGTGCGGCAGCAGGAGGACGACGGAGGAGCGCTGGCCCCACTTCTGCTCGCCGCTGGAGATGAACTCGTCGACGACGGTCTGGGCCCCGTTGAAGAAGTCGCCGAACTGCGCCTCCCAGAGGACGAGGGCGTCCGGGCGCTCGACGGAGTAGCCGTACTCGAAGCCCATCGCCGCGAACTCGGACAGCAGGCTGTCGTACACCCAGAACCGCGCCTGGTTGCCGAGGTAGAGCAGCGGCGTCCACTCGGACGCGTTCTCCTTGTCGATGAGGACGGCGTGCCGGGACACGAACGTGCCACGGCGGCTGTCCTGGCCGGCGAGCCGCACGGGCGTGCCCTCCATGAGGAGGGAGCCGAAGGCGATGAGCTCACCGGTGCCCCAGTCGATGCCGCCGTCGCGGGTGCTCGCCGCACGCTTCTCGAGCATCTGGCGCAGCTTCGGGTGGACGGTGAAGCCCTCGGGCGGCGAGTCGAGGACGTCCCCGATGTGGTGGAGGGTCTCGACGGTGATCGCGGTGTCGTCCGAGGAGTGCTCGGTGGCGTCCGCCTCGGGGGACTGCGCGGCCGGCGGCTCGAGGCCCCCACTCTCGGAGTCGGCCGTCTTGAGAGCCTCCTTGGTCTCGACGAAGACCCGCTCGAGCTGCTGCTGGTAGTCGCGCAGCGCGGCCTCGGCGTCCTCGACGCCGATGTCGCCACGGCCGATGAGTGCCTCGGTGTAGAGCTTGCGGACGCTGCGCTTGGCCTCGATGAGGTTGTACATCAGCGGCTGCGTCATCGACGGGTCGTCGCCCTCGTTGTGGCCCCGGCGGCGGTAGCACACGAGGTCGATGACGACGTCCTTGTGGAACTCCTTGCGGAACTCGTAGGCGAGCTCGGCCACCCGCACGCACGCCTCGGGGTCGTCCCCGTTGACGTGGAAGATCGGCGCCTGGATCATCCGCGCGACGTCGGTGGAGTACGTGGACGAGCGCGAGCTGGACGGCGAGGTCGTGAAGCCGACCTGGTTGTTGATGACGACGTGCACGGTGCCGCCGGTGCGGTAGCCGCGCAGCTGCGAGAGGTTGAGCGTCTCGGCGACGACGCCCTGCCCGGCGAACGCGGCGTCGCCGTGGAGCAGCACGGGGAGGACGGTGAAGTCCTCGCCGGCGAGGTTGAGGCGGTCCTGCTTGGCCCGCACGATGCCCTCGAGCACGGGGTTGACCGCCTCGAGGTGGCTCGGGTTCGCGGCGAGGTAGACCTTCGTCGTCGCGCCGGACTCGGCGGTGAACTCGCCCTCGGTGCCGAGGTGGTACTTGACGTCGCCGGAGCCCTGGACGGACTTGGGGTCCTGCTTGCCCTCGAACTCGCGGAAGATCTGGCCGTAGGACTTGCCGGCGATGTTGGCGAGGACGTTGAGCCGGCCGCGGTGCGGCATCCCGACGCAGACCTCGTCGAGCTTGTCCTCGGCGGCGCGGGAGAGCACGCGGTCGAGGAGGGCGATGACGGACTCGCCGCCCTCGAGCGAGAAGCGCTTCTGCCCGACGAACTTCGTCTGGAGGAAGGTCTCGAAGGCCTCGGCCGCGTTGAGGCGGCGCAGGATGCGCAGCTGCTCGTCACGGGTCGTGCGCTTGTAGCCGACCTCGATCTTGTCCTGGATCCACGTGCGCTGCTCGGGGTCCTGGATGTGCATGTACTCGACGCCGACGGTGCGGCAGTACGAGTCGCGCAGGATGCCGAGGATCTTGCGCAGCGGCAGGAACGGCCGGCCGCCGAAGCCGCCGGTGGCGAAGTGGCGGTCGAGGTCCCAGAGGGTCAGGCCGTGGTTGGTGATGTCGAGGTCGGGGTGGCGCCGCTGCTTGTACTCGAGCGGGTCGGTGTCGGCCATGAGGTGGCCGCGGACGCGGTAGGCGTGGATGAGCTCCTGGACGCGGGCGACCTTGTTGATGTCGTCGTCGTGCGTGGCGGAGACGTCCTGCACCCAGCGGATGGGCTCGTAGGGAATCCGGAGGCTCTCGAAGATCTCGTCGTAGAAGCCCTGCTCGCCGAGCAGCAGGCCGTGGACGATGCGCAGGAAGTCGCCGGACTGCGCGCCCTGGATGATCCGGTGGTCGTAGGTGCTCGTGAGCGTCATGATCTTGCTGACGGCGTTGCGCTCGCGGGTCTCGTCGCTGGCACCCTGCCACTCGGCGGGGTAGTCCATCGCGCCGACGCCGATGATGGCGCCCTGCCCGGCCATGAGCCGTGGCACGGAGTGGACCGTGCCGATGGTGCCGGGGTTGGTCAGCGAGATGGTCGTGCCCTGGAAGTCCTCGACCGTCAGGGAGCCGCCGCGGGCCTTCTTGACGACCTCCTCGTAGGCGGTCCAGAAGTGCGCGAAGTCCATCGTCTCAGCGGCCTTGATGGACGGGACGACGAGCTGGCGAGTGCCGTCCGGCTTGGCGAGGTCGATGGCCAGGCCGAGGTTGACGTGCGAGGGCGTGACGAGCGCGGGCTTGCCCTTCTCGTCGTGGGTGAAGCCGTTGTTCATCTCGGGCATGACGCCGAGGGCCTTGACGAGGGCGTAGCCGATGATGTGCGTGAAGCTGACCTTGCCACCGCGGCTGCGGGCGAGGTGGTTGTTGATGACGATCCGGTTGTCGACGAGCAGCTTGGCCGGCACCGCACGCACCGACGTGGCCGTGGGGACCTCGAGCGAGGTCTCCATGTTCGAGACGACCCGCGCGCCGGCGCCGCGGATGGTCTGCTGGCTGGCCTCCCCGAGCGGGCCGGTCTCCTTCGGAGCCTGGGCCTCGCGCGGGGTGGGCGTCGCCTGGGCCTCGCCGTGGCTGGTCTTGGTGGTCTCGGGGTCGGCTTTCTTCGCCGCCGGCTCCTCGGCCTTCTCGGGTGCGTCCTTCTGCTCGGCCTTCTTCTGCCCCGTCTTCTTCTGCTCCGGCTTGCCGTCGGCGGCCTCGGCGGGCGCGGACCCGGACGACGGGGCACTCGTGGCGCCGTTCGTGCCGTTGGACCCGTTGCCGACGGACGACTCGGGCTCGTAGTCCTCGAAGAACTGCCACCAGGCCTTGTCGACGCTGCTCTTGTCGTGGCGGTACTGCTCGTACAGCTCGTCGACGAGCCATTCGTTCGGGCCGAAGGCTGTCAGGGGGTCGCTGGACGGGGACTGCTCGGCCACGGGCTATGCGCCTCTTTCATCGGCTGGTCTAGGTGGCGGTGTGGTCGCCCTCCAGCCTATTACCTCCCGCCGGTGATCGTGCGGGCCCTCGCCGAGTGAACAGGAACACGTGACGGCCGGTGACCAGCGGTCACCGGCCGTCGAGGAGCGGACGGACGGACGGAGTCAGGCCACGTCCTGGCGGGTGAGCCGCCAGATGCCGAAGGACGCGAGGACGGCGGCGTAGATCACGAGGGTCAGCGCCCCGCCCCACCACTCGAGCCGGATCTCGTCGGGGTTCTGCGAGGCGGTGTTGAGGATGGCGTTCGTCGCGCTCGTCGGCAGGTACGGCGCGATGTTCTCCCGGCTGAAGTCCCAGATCGTCAGCAGCAGCCCGAGCAGTGGCTCGACGATCCACGCCACCGCGACCCCGATGAACAGCGCGGCCACCTGGTTCGGGATGAGGATGCCGAGCCCGAGCCCCATGAGGGCCCACAACGCGAGCACGAGGAGGCTGAGCGCCAGGGTCCGGGCGACCTCGCCCGACGGAAACGCCGGCTGGTCGATGACCGAGAGCACGATGCTGCCGACGGCGACCGACCCCGCGAGGCTCAGCACGCCGTAGAACACCCCGATGACGACGAGCGCGACGACCTTCGCGGACATCGCCCGCAGCCGGTTCGGCGTGGCGAGGAACGTCGCGGTGATCGTCTTGTGCCGGAACTCGCCGCCGATGGTGAGGATGCCGATGGTCAGCAGGAGCAGGTAGCTGACCCCGATCCCCGCGGTGTAGACGGTGTTGGCGATCTGGGTGTCGTCGCCCGTGACGCCTCCGCCGCCGGGACCGCCCGAGGTGCCCTGCTCGACGATGATGCCGAAGAGCACGGCGAATGCGGCGGCGGCCGCGAACACGGCGATGGCCATGCCCCACCACAGGCGGGTCGTGAAGAACTTGCGCAGCTCGGAGCGCACTGCGGGGATCACGGGGTCACTCCCTCGTCGTCGGTGGTCGGTCTGCCGTCCGGGCCGGGGCCTGCGGGTGGCGACCCGGCGGGGGCACCGGCGGAGGACGCCTCGGCCGGTGGCGTCTCGGCGCCGTCGCCGAGGTTGCGGTTCGTGCCGGCCGTGAGCTCGAAGAACAGTTGCTCGAGGTCGGCCCGCTTGGGCTCGAGCCCGTAGACGGGGAGCCCGGCGCGCAGCGCGACGTCCCCGACGAGCCGCAGGTCGGTCGTGTCGGCGACCAGCGAGCCGTCCTCCTGGAGCGTGGACGTGACGTCGGCGACCCGCAGCGCCCCGGCGAGCGCGTCGGCGTCGGAGGTGCGCACGACGGCACCGGGCGTGCCGTGCAGGTCGACCATCGTCCCGGAGCGGACGTGCTGGCCGTTGGCGATGATGACGACGTCGTCGACGGTCTGCTCGACCTCGCGCAGCAGGTGGCTCGAGACGAGGATCGTCTTGCCCTGGTCGCTCAGGTGCCGCAGGAAGCCGCGCAGCCAGCGGATGCCCTCGGGGTCCAGGCCGTTGGCGGGCTCGTCGAGGACGAGCACCTGGGGGTCGCCGATCAGCGCGGCGGCCAGGCCCAGGCGCTGGCGCATCCCCATGCTGTAGCCGCCGGCGCGCTTGCGGGCGGCCGCGGGGATGCCCGTGAGCTCGAGGAGCTCGTCGACGCGGGTGACCGGGACGGACGCGGTGTCGGCGAGCACCCGGAGGTGGTCGCGGCCGCTTCGGCCCGGGTGGAAGTTCGTCGCCTCGAGCGCGGCGCCCACGGTGGCGAGCGGCCGGGGGAGGTCGGCGTACCGGTGTCCCCCGATCGTCGCGGAGCCGGAGGTCGGGCGGATCAGCCCGAGCAGCATCCGCAGCGTGGTGGTCTTCCCGGCGCCGTTCGGGCCGAGGAAGCCGGTGATGCGGCCCGGCTCGACCTCGAAGCTGAGGTCCTGGACCGCGGTGAAGTGTCCGAAGCGCTTGGTGAGCCCTTCGATCCGGATGTGGCCCTCGCGGGCCGCTGCGGTCGTCGTCATGCGGTCTCCCCTGGTGTCATGCCTCGATCGTCCCAGTCTCCCGCCGCGTCAGGGTCAACCCCCCGGTGGATTCTGCGATCCACCCCACGGGGGAGCGCCATCGGCCGCGCCTTCGACCCGTAGGCTGGCCCGGTCATGCATCCGCCCAGTCGCCCCCACCGATGACCCCCTGGCTCCTGCTGCTCCTCGGCGTCCTGCTCACCGTCGGGACGGCTCTCTTCGTCGCGGCCGAGTTCTCGCTCGTCGCGCTCGACCGTCCGGCGGTCCAGCGCGCGGCCGACGCGGGGGAGGCCGGGGCCCGCTCCGTGCTCACCTCGCACCGGCAGCTCTCCACGCAGCTGTCGGCCTGCCAGGTCGGCATCACGCTCACCACCCTCGTCCTCGGGTTCATCGCGAGCCCGTCGGTCGGGGTGCTCCTCGCGGGCCCGATCGGGGCCACCGGGCTCTCCGAGGCCGCCGCCGGACGGGTCGGCTCGGTCCTCGCGATGCTCGTCGCGACGGTCTTCTCGATGATCCTCGGCGAGATGGTGCCGAAGACCCTCGCCGTGTCGCTGCCGATGGCCACCGCCAAGGTGTCCGCCGCGCCGGTCCGCTGGTTCGGCATCGTCGCCAAGCCCCTCATCGCGGTGCTCAACGGCGTCGCCAACCGCACCCTGCACGCGCTCGGCATCGAGCCGCAGGAAGAGCTCTCGGCGGCCCGCAGCCCCGCCGAGCTCGCCTCGCTCGTGCGGACGTCCGCCGAGGCCGGGACGCTCGACCGCGGGACCGCACGGCTCGTCACCGCATCCCTGGGCTTCGCCGACCAGACCGCCGCCGACGTCATGACCCCACGGTCCCGGGCCACGTCGATCGAGCGCACCGCGACCGCCGCCGACCTCGTGGCGCTCGCCCGGCGCACCGGCCACTCGCGCTTCCCGGTGGTCGGGTCCGACTGGGACGACGTCGACGGCATCGTCCACGTGAAGAAGGCGATCGCCGTGCCGTTCGAGCGACGCACGGACGTCCCGGTATCGGCGCTGATGACGCCCGCGGTGTTCGTCCCGGAGACCCTGCGCCTCGACCCGCTGCTGCTCCGGCTGCGCGGCGGGGGCATGCAGCTCGCCGTCGTCGTCGACGAGTACGGCGGGACCTCGGGGGTCGTGACGCTCGAGGACCTCGTCGAGGAGATCGTCGGCGAGGTCAGCGACGAGCACGACCGCGGCCAGACCACCGGCCGGCGGCTCGCCGACGGCTCGTGGACGGTCCCGGGGCTGTGGCGACCGGACGAGGTGCGCGCCCGGGTCGGGGCGGAGATCCCCGAGGGCGCGGCGTACGAGACCGTGGGCGGCTTCGTCATGGCCGCGCTCGGACGCGTACCGGAGGTCGGCGACGAGGTGCAGCTGGAGGGCTGGACCGCGCGGGTGGTCGACATGGAGGGCCACCGGGTCGACCGGCTGCGCCTCGTCCCGCACAGCGACGAGGCCGTCACGGACGCCGAGGGCACCGCTGCCGAGGCCACGGGGGAGGGGACGCCATGACCACCCTCCTCGTCACGGTCGTCCTCCTCGCCGCGAACGCGTTCTTCGTCGGTGCCGAGTTCGCGGCGATGTCCGCCCGGCGCAGCCAGCTCGAGCCCCTCGCCGAGGGCGGCAGCCGCGGCGCGAAGGTGGCCCTCGACGCCCTGCAGCGCACGGGGCTGCTCCTCGCGACGGCCCAGCTCGGCATCACGGTGTGCTCGGTGCTGCTCGGCGCCGTCTCGGAGGCCGCGCTGCACCACGCCCTCGAACCCGTCGTCGAGCGCCTCGGCGTCTCCGAGGTCGTCGCCGACGTCGTGGCGCTGGCGCTCGCGCTCGCCATCGTCGTGTTCCTCCACGTCGTCTACGGCGAGATGATCCCGAAGAACATCTCCATCGCGATGCCCGAGCGCGCGGCCGTCCTCCTCGTGCCGGCGCTCGTCGTCGTGTCCCGCGTCGTCGCACCGGTCATCACCGTCATGGACTGGGTGTCCAAGGCCGCGATCCGGCTCTTCGGGATCGAGCCCAAGGACGAGGTGTCGTCGGCCTTCACGGCCGAGGAGGTCGCGCACATCCTCGACGAGTCCCGCGACGAGGGCCTCGTCGGGGACGACGACTACGAGCGGCTCGGCGCCGCCCTCGAGTTCAGCGACAAGGACGCCGCGGACGTGGGCGTGTCGGTCGCGGAGCTCGTCACGGTCACGGCGGAGGCCACCCCGGACGACATCGAGCGGCTCGTCGCCAAGCACGGCTTCTCGCGCTACCCGCTCGTCGACGGCGCGGGGGAGCTGGCGGGCTACCTCCACCTCAAGGACGTGTTCTACGCGGACGACGAGGAGCGTCACGAGCCGGTCCCCGCGAAGCGGGTCCGTCGGATGGCCACCGTCCGGCGTGGTGACGAGGTCGAGTCGGTGCTCGAGACGATGCAGGTCAGCGGCTCGCACCTGGCCCGGGTCGTCGACGACGGCGGCTCGGTCGTGGGCGTCGTCTTCCTCGAGGACGTCATCGAGGAGCTCGTCGGAGAGGTCTCCGACGCCTCGCAGCGCAGCTGACCGGCTCTTCTCTGCGCGCTTCGCTTGCACCAGGGGGATCCGAGTGGTGTCATTCGTCTCGCAGGGCTCGCGGTCATCCCACGACGGGAGTCGGTTTTCACATGTTGCGCCGGACCCTCGGTTTCGCCGCCCTGTTCGTCCTGTCCATCGCCCTGGGCAGGCTCACCGTCCTGCCCGAGACCGGGCTGGCGGTCTTCTGGCCGGCCTCGGGCGTGGCGGTCCTGTGGATGCTGCGCACCCGGACGACCGCCGAGGCGGCCCTGACGGCCGTCTTCGTGGGTGTGACGAGTGCGCTCGGCAACACGGTCACCGGGGCACCGCTGGTCTCCGGGGCGATCCTCGGGCTGGCCAACGTCGTCGTGACCGTCGTGACCTGGTGGTTGCTGCGGCGGGGGATGTTCGGCGAGGGCCGGCACGCGATCGAGGGGATGCGCCGGCTGTCCGGGTTCTACCGATTCCTCGCGGCATCCGCCGTCGGCGTCGCCCTGAGCGACGTGGTGGGGATGGTGGCGGTCGGCGTCGCCGGCAACCCGGTCACCTGGGAGACGGCGCTCGGTTGGTGGATGCGCAACACCTCCGCGGTCGTCGTCATCGCCGGTCCCGGGCTCGCCTTCACGGGCCGTCGTGAGCCCCTGACCCGGGCGCAGGTCCGGGAGACGGTGATCCTCCTCGCCCTGACGCTCGCGACGACGCTGCTGACCTTCGCCCCGTCGCAGAGTCTCCCGCTGGCGTTCGTGCCGCTCGCCCTCGTCGTCACGGCCGGGCTGCGCCTGCCGCTGCCCTTCGCCAACGGCGTCGGGGCGCTGGTCGCCGTGGCCGCGCTCATCCTCGTCCGGGGCGCCTCCGGCGGCCCCTTCGGCAGCATCGTCGACGCGCAGGAGCGGGCCCTGGTCCTCCAGGCCTTCATGATGCTCAGCGCCGTGCTCGCGATGGTCATCGCGACGGTCCGCACCCAGATGTGGGACGTCACCGACGGGCTCCGGGAGGCGCGACGCCGCGCCGAGAACGCCGTCGAGGACCTGCGGATCGTCATGGAGAGCATCCCCGTGGGGCTGTTCATCATCCGGCGCGACGGCGTGGTGGACATGCACAACGTCGCGGCCGCACCGTGGATGCACGAGCCGGAGGACGGCTTGCCGACGGACGAGCACGTCGAGAGCTCGCTGGTGAAGATGTCCCTCGACGGCCATCCGCTACCCCAGGAGCGCCGGCCTTCCACGCGGGCGCTCCAGGGCGAGGTCGTCCTCGGGTCGCGGATCGTGAGCACGGACGTCGAGGGGCGGCGGCGGATCGTGTCGATCGACGCCGTGCCGCTTCACACCCGGGACGACGGCGCCCCGGACCGGGCCATCCTCCTGTGGCAGGACGTCACCGAGGAGCACGAGCTCGTCGAGCGGCTCTGGGTCGAGCGGGCCCGGGCCGACCGGCTCATCGCCGACGCCCCGCACGGCATCGTCGTCCTGGACAGCGAGGGACGGATCCTCCAGGTGAACCACGCGCTGACGACGATGTTCGGGCGGCGCGAGTCCGACCTCGTCGGGTCGCCGGTGTCCTCGCTCGCCCCGGGCCGCGCCACGGACATCATGGCCTACCTCAAGGCCGCGGCGGCCGCCGACGGCGGTCTCGTCGACGCCGACTGGATCGTCCCCGGACCGTCGGCGAACGACATGCACGTCTCGACGAGCTGCCGCGTCATCCCCGAGCGGGGCGGAGAGGTGCGGTTCGTCGTCAACATCGTCGACGTCTCCGAGCGGCGGCGCTACGAGGACCGCCTCGCCTACCTCGCCGACCACGACGCCCTGACCGGCCTGCCGAACCGGAGGCGGTTCGAGACCGTCCTCGAGCAGCACCAGGCGGTGTGCGAGCGGTACGGCCCGCGCGGCGCGGTGCTCGTCATCGACCTCGACAACTTCAAGGAGGTCAACGACACGCTCGGCCACGCGGCGGGTGACCACCTGATCACGACGATCGGCCGGGTGCTGCGCAACAGCGTGCGGGCCTCGGACGTCGTGGCCCGGCTCGGCGGTGACGAGTTCGCCGTCCTGCTGCCCGAGGCGGGGGAGCGTGACGCCGAGAAGGTCGCGGGTCACCTCGTCACGCGCGTGCGGGAGCACTGCGCCACGCTGGACGGCCCGCACCGGCGGGTCACGGCGAGCGTCGGGGTCGTCACCTTCGAGGCCGCCGCGGCGCAGGGCGGCGACGCGATGGCGCTCGCCGACATGCTCATGTACGACGCCAAGGAGGCCGGGCGTGACGGGTTCGCCCCGCTCACCCGCGAGGCGCACCACCACCCGCGGCTCGGCTCGCGGTTCGAGTGGCGGGACCGTATCGAGCAGGCGATCGAGCGGGACCTCTTCGAGGTCCACCTCCAGCCGATCCTCGACCTTCGCGTCGGGCGGGTCACCCGGGCGGAGGCGCTGGTCCGGCTGCGGGACGGGGACTCGCTCGTCCCGCCGGGCCACTTCGTGTACGTCGCCGAGCTGACCGGGCTGGCGCCGGCCCTGGACGCCTGGGTGCTGGCGCGCTCGGTGCAGATGCTGTCCGAGATCCAGAAGCGCGACCCCGACTTCAGCCTGGAGATCAACGTCTCGGCCACCTCGATCGGCCACGACATGGTGGAGCAGGCGCTCGTCCGGTCTTTGGAGGAGCACGGGGTCGCCGCGCGGACGGTCATCCTCGAGGTGACCGAGACGGCGGCCGTCCAGGACATCGGGAGCGCCCGGGCGTTCGCGGAGCGGCTGAGCGCCCTCGGCACGTCGTTCGCGCTGGACGACTTCGGGGCCGGGTTCGGGTCGTTCTACTACCTGAAGCACCTCGTCTTCGACTACGTGAAGATCGACGGCGAGTTCGTGAGCGGTGCGTACCGCGACCCCGCCGACCGGCGGCTGCTGCGCTCGATCGTCGACGTCGCGCGGACCCTCGGGAAGGCGACGGTCGCCGAGTTCGTCGCCGACGACCTGGACCTCGAGCTCGTCCAGGAGCTGCAGGTCGACTACGCGCAGGGCTACGCCATCGGGCGCCCCATCCCGTTCGACGAGTTCGTCCAGACGTTCCTCTCGCCGCCGGTCGCCGAGGCCGTGCCGAGCGGCGACGGCTGACCCCGTCCCCACGTACCCGGGGGTCGTCCGTGCGGCCGACCCCGGCATCGGCCGTTGGGCCGGTCGGTCGGTACGGACGGCGGAACCGGCCGTGCCCGGGTGGCGGCCGCGGTGACACGGCTCAGAATTGTGAGTGGCAGGGGTGACTGGCTCGACGACGGGTGGTTGCGCATGCTTCGCCGCATCTTGGTGTTCTCGACGGTCTTCGGGCTGTCGATCGTCGTGGGCAGGATGACCGTCCTGCCCGCGTCCGGGCTGGCCGTGGTGTGGCCTGCGGTCGGCGTGGGGGTCGTCTGGCTGCACTGGGTGCGCTCGCGGGCCGAGCTCGCGGCGGCGACGTCGCTCATCGGGGGCATCGCGTCGGTCGGGAACGTCCTGACCGGACTCCCGCCGGCCACCAGCGTTCTCCTCGGCCTCGCGAACGTGGTGGCGGCGTTCGGCACCTGGCTGCTGCTCGGGCGTCTCCGGCGCGCCGGCTTCGGTGACCTCGGGGAGACCGGGGAGCGGCTCTCCGAGCTGTACCGGTTCCTCCTCGCGTCCGCCGTGGCGGTGGCCGCGAGCGCGGTCGTCGGCACCCTGGCCATGGCGCCGGCCGGCCTGCCCGCCGACTGGGAGACCGGCGTCGCCTGGTGGCTGCGCAACATGACGGCCCTCGTCGTCGTCGCCGCGCCGGCGGTCGTCGTCCGGACGTGGCAGGCGGTGAGCCGGGCGCAGGTGGTCGAGGCGCTCGTCCTGTTCGTCGCCTCCGCCGCCGTCGTCGGATGGGTCTTCGCGCCGGGGCATGCGCTGCCCGTGGCCTACGTGCCGTTCGCGTTCGTCGTGTGGGCCGCGCTGCGCCTGCCCCTGTCGCTGGCCGCGGCCCAGGGGGCCTTCGTGGCGCTCGGCACTCTGCTGCTGGTCAGGGTGGGGAACGGTGGGCCGTTCGGTGCGATGACCTCGGACACCCAGCAGATCCTCGTCCTCCAGGGCTTCATGACGATGTCGGTCGTGCTCGCGCTCGTCATCGGGACGGTGCGGGCGCAGGTCGTGGAGTCGCTCGAGGCGGAGGCACTCGCGCGGCGTGGTGCCGAGCGGGCCGGCGACGACCTGCGGGTCATCGTCGAGACCCTGCCGGTCGGGCTGTTCGTCATCGACGACGACGGCGCCATCGAGCTGCAGAACGAGGCGGCGACCCGGTGGGTCCACGACCAGGACGTCGAGGACCCGCAGCACGCGCACCTCGAGGACGTCGTGCGCAAGCGCGGGCTGAACGGCGAGGACCTGCCGCTGGCGAAGCGGCCGTCGACCCGGGCCCTCCACGGTGAGCGGGTCATCGGTGAGCTGGTCGAGAGCGAGGACGCGGAGGGCAACGAGCGGGTCGTCGTCGTGCACGCCCTGCCGCTGTGTCCCATCGAGGACGGCGGCGGGCAGCGGGCGGTGCTCATCTGGGACGACGTGACCGACGCGCGGCAGGCGGTCGACCGCCTGTCCCGGGCCCGGGAGCGTGCCGACCGGCTCATCGCGGACTCACCGCACGGCGTCGTCGTCCTCGACGGTCAAGGCGTGGTGAAGCAGGTCAACGTCGCCTTGGCCGAGCTCGTCGGGGTACTGCCCGAGGATCTCGTCGGCCGCCCCATCGCCGACCTGGCTGCACGCGGCGACGGGGATGTCACCGACTACGTCCACGAGGTGGTCTCGGCCCGGGGCGCCGTGGTCGAGCGCGACTGGACCTTCGCCCGGTCGGAGGGCGGGATGCTCCACCTGGCGACGACGGCCCGCTTCACCGGGGTCGGGCCCGAGGCGGAGATCGTCGTCAACGTCGTCGACATCTCGGAGCGGCGCCGGTACGAGGAGCGGCTGTCCTACCTGGCCGGTCACGACGTCCTGACCGGCCTGCCGAACCGGCGCGAGTTCGAGAGCGTCCTGGCCAAGCACGAGGCCATCTGTGAGCGGTACGGCCCCCGCGGCTCGCTGCTGCTCATCGACCTCGACCACTTCAAGGAGGTCAACGACACCTTCGGGCACGCGACGGGCGACCAGCTGATCGCGGACGTCGGTGGCGTGCTGCGGGCCGCGACGCGCGAGAGCGACACGGTGGCCCGGATCGGCGGGGACGAGTTCGCCGTCCTGCTGCCGGAGACCGACGAGGTGGGGGCCGAGGCCGTGGCCGCGTCCCTCGTGGAGAAGGTGCGCGACCACTGCGGTGCCCTGGACGCCACGCACCGCCGGGTGACGGCGAGTGTCGGCGTCGTGACGTTCGAGGCGGCGGTCTCGCACGGGTCCGAGGCGATGGTGCTGGCCGACATGCTGATGTACGACGCGAAGGACGCCGGCCGGGACGGGTACGTGCTGTGCACGACGGCCGAGCACCGCCGACCGCGGATCGGCGCCCGGATGGAATGGCGGACCAAGATCGAGAACGCGCTGGAGCAGGACGGCTTCGAGGTCTTCCTCCAGCCGATCCTCGACGTCGCCCAGTCGCGGGTGACGCGGGCCGAGGCGCTGGTGCGGATGTGGGACGGGGACGAGCTCGTGCCGCCCGGCCGGTTCGTCTACGTCGCCGAGCTCTCGGGGCTGGCGCCGAGGCTGGACGCATGGGTGCTGCGCCGGTCGGTGGAGCTGCTGTCGCGCCTGCAGGAGGAGGACCCGGAGTTCCAGCTGGAGGTGAACGTCTCGGGGCAGTCGATCGGGCACCCGGACGTCGAGGCGGCGCTGCTCGGGGCCCTGGAGGAGTTCGGGGTCTCGCCGGGCACGGTCGTGCTGGAGGTCACCGAGACGGCGGCCGTCGGCGACATGGCCGCCGCCAAGGGCTTCGCGGAGCGGCTGCACGCCGTGGGCACGGACTTCGCGCTCGACGACTTCGGGGCCGGGTACGGGTCGTTCTACTACCTCAAGCACCTGGTGTTCGACCTCGTGAAGATCGACGGCGAGTTCGTGACGAACGCGCACCGGTCGTTCCACGACCGGCAGCTGCTCAGCTCGATCGTCGACGTCGCGCGCAAGCTGGGCAAGGGCACGGTGGCCGAGTTCGTCGCGACGTCGGACGAGTACGAGCTGGTGGCCGGGCTGGGTGTCGACTACGCGCAGGGGTACTTCATCGGCAAGCCCGCGCCGTACTCGGAGTTCGTCACCGAGCACCTGCGGCCGCAGGGGACGGCCCAGCCGGTGCTCGCGGTCTGACGGGCGATGGTCTAACACGCCCAGCGCCGGCGGGTCAGCCGCCGCCGTGTCGGAGGAGGGGGCTCATCGCTGCTCTCTCCGTTTCGAGGCCCGACAGGATTCGAACTCCCTGATGCGGCGTGTCGTCGGCGTGTCTGGTGTGCTCAAGATGTCGCGAGTAGCATTGCAGGACAGGGCAATCCACGCTGGACACGAATGGACTCGGAAGGACGTTCGTGACCCGCTTGTTGCACGGATGTTGCACGACGAGGGGCAGGACATGGCCACGACGAAGCGCCGGCGACGCGGCTTCGGTGCCATCCGAAGGCTGCCTTCGAAGCGGTGGCAGGCAAGCTACATCGGTCCGGATCTCGGCCGCCACGTGGCGCCGCGGACGTTCCACGCGCAGATGGACGCGGAGGCGTGGCTTGCGGCCGAACGCAAGCTGATCGATGCCGACGAGTGGACGTCACCGCTCTGGCGTGCGCGCCAGCGGCGGGAGGCGCCGACGGTGCAGGACTACGCCCCAGAAGCGATCCTCAACCGTCGGGTACGCGGTGAGCCGCTCCGACCGACGACGCTCAAGCTCTACTTCGGGCCGCTCGACCGGCTCATCTACCCGACCTTCGGCGAAGTCCAGATGCGCATCGTCAAGCCGGCGGACGTCATGGCATGGCACTCCGCCATCGACCCGAGTCTGCGGACGAGTCGCGCGCAGGCGTATGCGCTGCTCCGGTCCCTGTTCGCGCAGGCGATCCAGGAGGGTGTCCTTGCCGGGGACAACCCGTGCCGGATCCGCGGAGCCGGAGTCACCCGTCGCGAGCGCTCCATCGAGCCGTTGACCATCGGCGAGGTCGAGGCGCTGGCGCGCCACACGCCGGAGCGGCTGAGGGCGGCGGTGTTGCTCGCCGCCTGGTGCGGTCTGCGCTTCGGCGAGGTCTTCGAGCTGCGGCGCGGGGACCTCGACCTCGAGGCCGGCGTCGTCCACGTCCGTCGTGCGGTCGTCCGCGTCGACGGAGCCGAGGTCATCGGTCGGCCGAAGTCCGATGCCGGGCTCCGGAAGGTCGCTGTGCCACCACACGTCGTGCCGACACTGCGGGACCACCTCTCGGTGTGGTCACCTTCTTTGGCCCCGGGTAGGCGTCCCTGCTGTTCGCGACCCTGTCGGGCGCGCACTGGACGCACGGCAACTTCTACAAGGCGGCGTGGGTCCCCGCTCGCGAGGCGATCGGCATGCCGCACCTTCGATTCCACGATCTTCGGCACACCTCAGCGGTCTTGGCGGCGCAGACCGGCGCGACGCTCGCCGAGCTGATGTCGCGCCTCGGCCACAGCACCTCCGTCGCCGCGCTCCGCTATCAGCACGCCGCCGACGGCCGAGACGCCGCTATCGCCGAAGCCATGTCCACCATGGCCACCGCGACCGCCGGCAACGTCATCGCGTTCCGTCCGAAGCGGTAGGGACGCCCGGCTGCCGTGTTGCAGCACCTGCGTCCTTCCGCCCACAGGACGCACCTGCACGTGGCCATGTCTCCACAGACGAAAGCTGAGCACGGCGTTGACCGTCCAGCGGTCTCTCACGCCGCATGCGTGTCGAGCAGAGACCGGGCCGCACACCGTCCCCGCATTGCTCAGGTCAGGCTGCTACCGGGCACCTAGGGCCTGTTACGAAAGTGGCTGATGGGGTTTGGGCGTGTCGTGTGGATTGAGGTGAAGCTCCCGGAGTAGCGCTGGTGGTGTCTACTCCGCCGCGCACCCCGGGAGCCTCGATGCCCACGATAG
>NZ_JAFDVE010000023.1 GCF_016888005.1 Phycicoccus sp. CSK15P-2
CCACCGAAGGTTCCCGCCTGAAGGCCACCGGCAGTAGTCGCCGCGCGCGGTCGGACGGCGGTCGGCATGCGACGCTTCGGCATGCCCATCACGAACCCGTGGCTCTCCGGTCCGGCGCCGACGGCCGTCCTCTCCCGGGACGTCCTCGAGGAGCGGATCCTCAACCTCTTCTCCACGCAGAACACCGCCGTCGTCGCGACGGTCAACACTGACGGGTCACCGACGGCCACGCCCGTGCGCTACTCCAGCCAGGGCTTCGAGGTCTTCTACACGAGCTGGAACGCGTCGGTGAAGTCGCGCAACCTTCGGCGGGATCCTCGGGTGTCGGTCGGGATCGTGGCTCCCCTGGTGGGCCAGGCGAGCAGCCGCGGTGCGCAGCTCTTCGGCACGGCCCGGACGCTGGAGCGGGACGACCCGGAGGCCGATGCGTACTGGGAGGGGGTGCGCTGGCAGGCCGACCATGTGGAGCGGGGCCGGCCCCTGCACGAACCTCCGGATGACCCGCTCACCGTGGTCACGCCCCACCGCATCGTCTACACCGAGCACTGGCTCCGGCGCAGCGGCTTCGCCCCGCGGCAGACCTGGGTCCCGGGGTGAGGGCTCGGTGGAGGGCGTGAGGAGCGGTGTGAAATCCTCCAGCAGCCGGTCAGTCGTCGATGATCACGGCGCTCACCCGGCCGGAGTAGCCGGCAGCGGCCAGCTCCTCGGCGAGGACGGTGCGCAGGGTGACGGCCATGGGGTCCTCGATGGAGCCCTGGCAGTCCAGATAGAGCTCGATGCCGTCGTCCGTGACCTCCGGTTCGCTCACGTAGCTCGGCGAGTCGGCGCCGTCGGCGAATGCCTGCTCCAGCGACTCTTGGGTTGCGTGCTCGACGCCGAAGGAGTCGACTCGCATGAAGCGGCCGGAGGCGCGCTCGAGGCCGGTGAGCACCTGAGGCGTGTCCTCGACGTCCCGCACCACAAACGTCTCGTAGGACCTGTCCACCGACTCCTGATAGGTGAAGACGTCGGGGTCGATCTCCACTCCTCCAGTGTCCTCTGCGCCGACAGTCTCGTTCGCGGTAGACGACGGAGCCGAGGGGTCGCCGGCCGGCGTGAAGGATCCACACGCCGACAACGCCGTCACGGACGAGATGACGACCACGACGGCCGTCAGGACATGGCGGGGTGTCATCGACACTCTCCTGGTGGTGCGGCGGCAGGTGTTTTCAGGGTGCGGCCTCTCGGCGGCATCCGGTGGCGCGGGCAGGTTTCTCGCCCCCCTTCCCACCGTAGGGCCGGGAGCCGGCCGCCGCTGGAGATCGGCAGGACCCGGGCACGGCAGACGGCAGCGTTCGGTCAGGCGGTGCGCCAGCCGTCCGTCCCGTTGACGACCACGAGGTCGGCCACGGCGCGTCCCGGCCGGACGAGGTCGGCGTTGCCCTCGTCGACCGCGCCGATCCACGCGACCGCGGCGTCCTGCTCCTTGCCGGACTCGACGTGCCGGGCGACGAGGCGGTCCATCCGCACGGTCTCCTCGGTCTCCACCCACCACACGGCGTCGAGCCGCGCGCGTGTCTCGTGCCAGCGCGGCTCGTCGAGCAGCAGGTAGTTGCCCTCCGTGACGACGAGCCGCGTCCCGGCGGGGACGACCATCGCCCCGGCGAGCGGCTGCTCGAGCTCGCGCTCGAACCCGGGCGCGTAGACGTCCCGTGCGGTGTCCTCGCGCAGCCGGCCCAGCAGCGCCGCGTAGCCCTCCGCGTCGAAGGTCTCGGGGACGCCCTTGCGGTCGCGCAGCCCGAGCCGGTCGAGTTGTACGTCGGCGAGGTGGTAGCCGTCCATCGGGACGTGCGCGACGAACCCCGGGCCGTACCGCCCGGCGAGCTCGGTGACCAGCGCCTCGGCCAGGGTGGACTTGCCCGCGCCGGGCACGCCGGCGATGCCGAGCAGCGCCCTCCCGTCCGGTGGCACGAGGTCGGCGGCGGCGCTGGCGAGGTCGGCGAGGCTCACAGGGCCACGGTGGCACACCGCCCGGCCGGTCGGCCCGGCGTGCTCCTAGACTCCTCGACGTGACCGCCGCGAGGACGGCCGACCCGGCCGACACCCGATGACCGGCCGCCACGCAGGCCCGGTGGGGCCGCCGGGCGGGCACCACCACGGGCATGCCGCACCGGCCGACCTCCCGGACACACCGACCGCCGTGCGCGTGGTGGTCGTCGCCCTCGTCGCGCTCACCGCCCTCGCCACGGCCGCCGGGATCGTCTGGCTCTGGCCCCGCGGGGACGCCGGCGTCGCCGACCCCTCCGACTTCGTCGTCCCCGGTGCGACGTTCCCGCACGCCGACGTCGTCTCGCTCACCGAGCCGTGCCCCGCCGTCGTGCCGGACTCGACCCTCGACGCCCCGCAGGGCTCGCCCGACTGCGGCCAGCTGACGGCGCGGCTCGACGACGGCGAGACGGTCACGGTGCGGGTCTCCACCGAGATCTCCCGCGCAGGGCTGGAGCCCGGCGACTCCGTCACGCTCCTCAAGCTGCCCGACGAGGCGATCTCCGACCTCGCAGAGCAGGGCGCCCAGCTCGACGGCCTCTACACGTTCCAGGGCATCGACCGGCCGATGCCGCTCGGCGTCCTCGGGGCCGTCTTCGTCGTCCTCGTCCTCGTCGTCGCCCGCTGGCGGGGCCTCGCGGCGCTGCTCAGCCTCGGCGTCGGCGGGCTCGTGCTCCTCGGCTTCGTCGCCCCCGCCCTCCTGCGCGGCGAGCCGCCGGTCGCGGTGGGGCTCGTCGCCTCCAGCGCCACGATGCTCGTGGTCCTCTACCTCACCCACGGCCTGAGCCTGCGGACCTCCACGGCCCTCCTCGGGACGCTCGTCGGGCTCGGGCTCACCGCGGTGGCGGGCGTGTGGGGGTCCGACGCCGCCCGCCTCACCGGGGTCGGTGACGAGGACGGCAGCCTCCTCCAGGGTCTGGCGGGTGGCGTGCGGCTGCACGACCTCGTCGCGTGCGGTGTGCTCATCGCCGCCTTCGGCGTGCTCAACGACGTGACGATCAGCCAGACCTCGGCCGTCTGGGAGCTTCGTGCCGCCGACCCCTTCCGTCCGCGCCGCGCACTGTTCGGCTCGGCGATGCGGATCGGCCGAGACCACCTCGCGTCCACCGTCTACACGATCGTGTTCGCCTACGCCGGCGCCGCGCTGCCGATCCTGCTGCTCGTCTCGCTCTCCGGCCAGGGACCCGGGATGCTGTTCCTCTCCGAGGGCATCACCGCCGAGGTGGTCCGGACGCTGGCCAGCGCCATCGGGCTGGTCCTCGCCATCCCGGCGACCACCGCCGTCGCCGTCCTCGTCGCCCCGCCACCGCAGCCCGTCCCCGAGGGAAGGACCCCATGACCACCACCGCCACGCTCGGCGTCCACTCGGAGGTCGGCCGGCTCCGCAAGGTCCTCGTCTGCCGTCCGGGTCTGGCGCACCGCCGGCTCACGCCGTCCAACTCCGACGAGCTGCTCTTCGACGACGTCATGTGGGTCGGGCAGGCTGAGCGCGACCACGCCGACTTCGTCGCCGAGCTCACCGGCCGCGGCGTCGAGGTCGTCGAGCTGCACGACCTCCTCGCCGAGACCGTCGCCATCCCGGAGGCCCGGGACTGGCTGCTCGACCGCAAGGTCGTCCCCAACACGGTGGGGCTCGGGCTCGTCGACGCCACCCGCGCCTTCCTCGAGTCGCTCGAGCCGGCCCGTCTCGCCGAGTTCCTCGTCGGCGGCCTCGCCATCGCCGACCTCCCGGACGACTACCGCACCCCGTGGACGATGCTCGCCCGCGAGCAGAGCGGCTCGCGCGAGTACCTGCTGCCGCCGCTGCCGAACACGCTGTACACGCGCGACACGACGTGCTGGATCTACGAGGGGCTCACGCTCAACCCGCTGTACTGGCCGGCGCGCGAGCACGAGACGCTCGTCTACAAGGCGATCTACACCTTCCACCCCGCCTACCGGTCCTCGACCATCTGGTGGGGGGACCCGGAGACCGACTGGGGCGAGGCCACCCTCGAGGGCGGCGACGTCATGCCGGTGGGCAACGGCGTCGTGCTCATGGGGATGAGCGAGCGCTCCTCGCGCCAGGGGATCACGCAGGTCGCGGCCTCGCTGTTCGCGCAGGGTGCCGCCGAGAAGGTCGTCGTCGCGGGGATGCCGCAGCTGCGCGCCGCGATGCATCTCGACACCGTCTTCACCTTCGCCGACCGGGACGTCGTGACGCTCTACCCGACGATCATGGACGGCGTGCACACCTTCGTGCTGCATCCGTCGGACGACCCCACCGGTGTCGAGGTCGAGGACGCGGGGGAGGGCCGGTTCACCAAGGTCGTCGGCGACGCGCTCGGGGTGGGTGACCTGCGGGTCATCGAGACGGGCGGGGACGTCTACGCCTCCGAGCGCCAGCAGTGGGACAGCGGCAACAACGCGGTGGCGCTCGAGCCGGGCGTCGTCTTCACCTACGACCGCAACACGACGACGAACGCGCTGCTGCGCCAGGCCGGCATCGAGGTCGTCGAGATCCGCGGGGCGGAGCTCGGCCGCGGGCGCGGCGGCGGGCACTGCATGACCTGCCCGCTCGTCCGCGACCCCGTCGACTACTGAGGTACGGGAGCGCGGCATCGTCCGCTCCGCGTCGGCGGTCAGCCGCCGAGGGCGTCGAGCTCCTCGGCCACCGGGGTGGAGCCGCCGTTGAACTCCAGGACGAGCCCCGCGGTCGCGGGGCGGTCGAGGACGTCGGCGACGACGAGCGCGACGTCCGCTCGCGGGACCGAGCCCCTCTGGGCGCCGGTGCGCGGCGTCTCGATCTGCCCGGTGCCGGGGTCGTCGGTGAGCCGGCTCGGGCGGACGAGGGTCCAGGCGAGCCCGGAGTCGACGAGGTGGGCGTCCGCGGCCGTCTTGGCGTCGGCGTAGGCGAAGAACGTGTCGTCCTCGGGCACCCCGTGGTCGTCACCGGCGCCGAAGTAGGACACCATGACGTACCGCCCGACTCCGGCGGCCAGCGCGGCGTCCATGGAGTGGATGGCGGCATCGCGGTCGACGGCGTAGGTGCGGCTCGGGTTCCCGCCGCCGGCCCCGGCGCTCCACACGACCGCGTCCTGGCCCCCGAGGAGGTCGGCCAGGGCGTGGGTGTCGAGCGACTCGACGTCCGCCACGAGGGGCATGGCCCCGTCCGCCGAGACGTCCGCGGCGTGGTCGGGGTTGCGGATGACGGCGGTCACCTCGTGACCACGCTCGACGAGGACCGGGTGCAGCTGGCGGGCCACCTTGCCGTGGCCTCCGAAGACGAGAACGCGCATGTCCGGGCCAACAGGCGCGCCGGTGATGATGTTCCGCAGCCCGTCAGGCGGTGGAACCGCTCCGCAGGGTGGCGAGGACGTCTGCGGCGTGCTCGTCCGGCGGGAAGACGGGGTAGAACGTGCGCACGACGACGCCGTCCCTCAGCTCACGGCACTCCTTCGGTAGGCGCCGTCAGCGTCGCACAGCCTCGACGGGAGGTCATCTCATCCGGGCGCGGCGGCGCAGCTCGCGGACGACGGCCGCCTGCCGGCGGACGGCCGAGAGGTCGGACGCGGTGAGCTCGCGGGTGTGGGTGCCCCGCAGGGCGTCCTCGGTGCGGGCGAGCTCCGCGATGAGCTCGCGGACCGTCGGTGGGTCTGTCTCCGGGGCCACGGACGTCGTCATGGAGACACCGTGGCGGGCGGCCCTCGGCGCCACCTCGCGGACGGCTGTGGCCCTGCTGTCAGGGTGGCGTCGTTGCGTCGGCGCTGTCAGCGTGGTCGGCCGGGTTCAGCCTCGGCCGGAGGCCGCGCCGAGCAGGTGGTCGCGGGCGCGGGAGAGGTAGCCGGCCAGGTGACGAGCAGCGGCGTCGCGGTCGCCGGCCTCGAGGAGGTCGCAGATCCGGGCGTTGTCCTCGAGGTAGGGGGTGTGGAACGCGCCGGGGTCGCCCATCGAGTGGAAGACGAGGCGCATCTCGGCGAGCAGGAGGTCCATCAGGGCGTCGAGCCGAGGGCTCCGCGCCACGGCGACGACGGCCCGGTGGAAGTGCTGGTTCGCACTGGCGACACCGTCGAGGTCGTCGTTCGCGAGGGCGGCGCGGCCCTCGTCGACGGCGGCGCGCAGTGCGGCGAGGCGGGCATCGGTGAGCCCCGGGCCGTGCTCCAGAGCACCGGGCTCGACGACGATCCGGACGGCGTAGAGGTCCCGGATGTCGTCCGGCCCCGGGGTGGCGACGACGACGCCGCGGTTCGGCTCGCGGACGAGGATTCGCTCGGCCACCAGCTGGCTCAGGGCCTCGCGAAGAGTGTTGCGGGACACCCCGATCGCTGCCGCGAGGCGTTCCTCGGGGAGCCGGGTCCCGGAGCGGAGCCGGCCCTCGACGACCTCCTCGCGGACCTGCCGGGCGGCGCGGTCGGCGGAGGTGCTCATGACGGTCCGGCGCGAGCGGCGCCCGGCGTCCAGCGCCGCGAGGACGTCGTCGAACTCCGCTGTCGGCACGCAGCGAGCGTAGTCCGGACGGAGGAAGGGCGGCGGGTCCACCTATTGCCGGATTGTTCAACAACTGCCATGCTCGCTCGGCATGGCAGACAAGACCACCGCAGGCTCCACGGAGCAGCGCACCGGAAGCAGTGTCAAGGACGCGGTCGGCCGCTCGGCCGTCCTCGGCGCGGTCTTCCTCATGGCCACCAGCGCCATCGGCCCGGGGTTCCTCACCCAGACGGCCACCTTCACCGCCGAGCTCGGGGCCGCGTTCGCGTGCGCCATCCTCATCTCGGTCGTCGTCGACATCGCCGTGCAGATGAACGTCTGGCGGGTCATCGGGGTGTCCGGGCTGCGGGCGCACGAGCTCGGCAACAAGGTGCTCCCCGGGGCGGGCTACGTGCTCGCGGGCCTCGTCGTCCTCGGCGGGTTCATCTTCAACATCGGCAACGTCGCGGGCTCCGGGCTCGGGACGAACGCCCTGCTCGGGCTCGAGCCGCGGGTCGGCGGGGCGATCTCGGCGGCGATCGCCATCGGGATCTTCCTCTCGCACCGGGCCGGCGTGGCCCTCGACCGCGTCGTCGTCGTGCTCGGCGTCCTGATGATCGTCGCCGCGCTCGTCATCGCGTTCACGTCCTCGCCGCCGGTCGGCGAGGCACTGCGCAGCACGGTCGCCCCCGACACGTTCTCGTTCATCGCGACGACGACGATCATCGGCGGCACGGTCGGTGGCTACATCACCTACGCCGGGGCACACCGGCTCGTCGACTCCGGGCGGACGGGGGTCGAGCACGTCCGCGACGTCGCGCGCTCCTCGGTCGTCAGCATCCTCGTCACGGGCGTCATGCGGGTGCTGCTGTTCCTCGCGATCCTCGGGGTGGTGGCCGGTGGCGCCGCGCTCGCCGACGACAACCCGGCGGGCTCGGCGTTCGAGCAGGCCGCGGGTGCGGCCGGGCTGCGCGTCTTCGGCGTCGTCCTCTGGGCCGCGGCCCTCACCTCGGTCATCGGCGCCGCGTACACCTCGGTCTCGTTCCTCACGACCCAGCGCACCGCGCCGCGTACCCGCAACCTGCTGACCGTCGGGTTCATCGCGGTGAGCGCGCTGACCTTCGTCGTCATCGAGAAGGCCCCGGCGCAGCTGCTCGTCTTCGCCGGGACGTTCAACGGGCTCATTCTCCCGATCGGCTTCACGGTGCTGCTCTGGGCGGCCTGGCGGCGGCGCGACCTGCTGCACGGCTACCGCTACCCCGGATGGCTGCTCGGGGTGGGGGTCCTGGCCTGGCTGCTCACGCTGTACCTCGGCTACAACGCGGTCCTCGGGCTGGGGAAGCTGTGAGCGGGCGGCCCGGAGTCGACCTCAACAGCGACGTCGGCGAGTCCTTCGGCCGCTGGCGGCTCGGCGACGACGAGGCCGTCCTCGCCCTCGTGACGAGTGCGAACGTCGCGTGCGGCTTCCACGCCGGCGACCCCACCACCCTGCGCCGTTGCTGCGAGACGGCCGCGGCCCAGGGGGTGGTCGTCGGCGCCCAGGTCGGGTACCGCGACCTCGCGGGGTTCGGGCGGCGGTTCGTCGACTGTGACCCCGGCGAGCTCGCCGACGACGTCACCTACCAGATCGGTGCGCTCGAGGCGATGGCGCGTGTGGCCGGTACGCGGGTCGCGTACGTCAAGCCGCACGGTGCGCTCTACAACACCGCGGTGCACCATGCCGGTCACGCACAGGCCGTCGTCGACGCCGTCCGGGCGTACGATCCGTCCTTGCCCGTGCTCGGGCTGCCGGGCTCGGAGCTGCTGCGCCGCGCCGAGGCCGTGGGGCTGCGGCCGGTGCGGGAGGCCTTCGCCGACCGCGGCTACACCCCCGAGGGCACGCTCGTGCCGCGCACGGAGCCCGGGGCCCTGCTCGACGACGCGCACGAGGTCGCACACCGGGTGCTCGGCCTCGTGACGACCGGTCGGCTCACCGCCGCGGACGGCTCCGAGGTCGCTGTCGACGCCGAGTCGGTGTGCCTCCACGGCGACACCCCCGGCGCGGTCGGGATGGCCGAGGCGGTGCGGTCCGCGCTCGACGAGGCCGGGGTCGACGTCCGGTCCTTCGTGTGAGGCTGGTCCCGTGAAGCTGCTGCCGTACGGCGACCGCGCCGTTCTCGCCGAGCTCGCCGACGGCGAGGAGGCGATGGCGCTCGAGGCCGCACTGCGGGGAGCCGCGTCGTCGGCCGTCGGGGCGCTCGTGCCGGCCGCCCGGACGGTGCTCGTCGTCGCGGCCGACGGTGTGCCGCTGCGTGAGGTGCGCGAGCTGCTGGCGGCCGTCCGTCCGGTGCCCCTCGACCCGGCCGACGACGCGGACGAGGTCGTCGAGGTCCCGGTCGTCTACGACGGCGAGGACCTGGAGGACGTCGCGCGGCTGACCGGTCTCGGGCGGGGCGGGGTCGTCGAAGCGCACACCGGCCAGACCTGGCGGGTCGCGTTCGGCGGCTTCGCCCCCGGCTTCGGGTACCTCGTCGGCGAGGACGACCGGCTGCACGTGGCGCGCCGCGAGGAGTCACGCACCCGGGTGCCCGCCGGGGCCGTCGGCCTCGCGGGGGAGTACGCAGGTGTCTACCCGCGGGAGTCGCCGGGCGGATGGCAGCTCATCGGGCACACGGACGCCGTGCTGTGGGACCTCGACCGCGACCCGCCCGCGCTGCTGCGGCCGGGAGTACGGGTGCGGTTCGTCGAGGCCGGCGGATGAGTGCCACGCTGACGGTGCGTGGCACCGGGCCGCTCGCGCTCGTGGAGGACCTCGGGCGGCCGGGGCTCGCGGGCGTCGGGGTCGGTCGCTCGGGTGCCGCCGACCGGGGCGCGCTGCGGCAGGCGAACCGGGTGCTCGGCAACGACGAGGGGGCGGCGGCGGTGGAGGTGACCGCAGGCGGCCTGGACGTCGAGGTCGGGGGCGAGGGGGTCACGCTGTGTGTCACCGGCGCGGTCTGCGAGGTGACCGTCGACGGACGGGCGGTGGGGTCGCACGGCGTGGTCCGGGTGCCGGCCGGGTCGCGCGTGCGGCTCACTGCCCCGCGTGACGGGCTGCGGTGCTACCTCGGGGTACGCGGCGGTCTCGACGTCCCGGCGGTTCTGGGGTCGCGCAGCCACGACGTCCTCGCCCACCTCGGGCCGTCACCGCTCGCGGAGGGCACCGTGCTGAGGGTCGGCAGCGCGGAGCGTCCGATGCCCGGCATCGACCATGTCCCCTGGCCACGTTCCGGGGCGGATGTCGTCCTGCGTGCCGTCCGCGGTCCGCGCGACGGATGGGTGCGCGACGCCGACGTCCTGACCACCGCCACCTGGACCGCGACGGACCGCAGCAACCGGGTGGGGATGCGGCTTGCCGGCGCCGCGTTCGAGCAGGCGCGGGACGAGCAGCTGCCGAGCGAGGGGGTGTGGCGCGGTGCGGTGCAGGTGCCGCCGAGCGGCGAGCCCGTCCTCTTCCTCGCCGACCACCCGGTGACGGGCGGCTACCCGGTCGTCGCGGTCGTGCTCGACGAGGACGTCGACCGCGCCGCCCAGGTGCGTCCGGGGGAGTCGGTGTCGTTCCGATGGGTGGAGGCGCCATGAGTCCCGTCGAGCCACAGCCGCTCCCGACCGACCCGGCCGCCCTCTCGCCGGCCGAGGCGCGGGCGCTGTTCCGCGGCGGCCTCGCCATGCCGACCGCCGGATGGTGCGCCGGGTGGACCCAGGCCAACCTGCTGGCCGTGCCGCGCGACATCGCCTTCGACGTTCTCCTCTTCGCACAGCGCAACCCGAAACCGTGCCCGGTGCTCGACGTGCTCGAGCCCGGCGTGGTCTCGGGGCCGCTGCTCGACGGAGACGTCCGCACCGACCTGCCCGCCTACCGGGTGTACGTCGACGGCGAGCTCGTCGAGGAGACGCCGGACGTCACCGGCTGGTGGCGGGAGGACCTCGTCGCGTTCCTCGTCGGGTGCTCGTTCACCTTCGAGGCCGCGCTGATCGACGGTGGGGTGCCGGTGCGGCACGTCGAGCAGGGCCGGAACGTGCCGATGTACGTGACGTCGCGGCGGTGCCGGTCGGCCGGGTCGATGGGTGGGCCGCTCGTCGTGTCGATGCGGCCGGTGCCCGCCGGTCAGGTGGCGGACGCCGTCCGCATCACCTCGCGCTACCCGGCTGTTCACGGTGCGCCGGTGCACGTCGGTGACCCGGGTGTGCTCGGCATCCGCGACCTCGCGCAGCCGGACTTCGGCGAGGCCGTCGAGCTGCACGACGGGGACGTCCCGGTCTTCTGGGGGTGCGGGGTGACGCCGCAGGCGGCCGTGATGGAGTCGCGTCCGCCGCTGGCCATCGCGCACGCGCCCGGGCACATGCTCGTCACGGACGTCCGCGACGCCGACTACGTCGTCCCCTGACCACATCCGACGGACGGTGTCGGTGGCTCACCGGCTAGGGCGAGATGACGAGCTCCGCTCCGGCCGCGAGGGCGACCTCCGGTCCGAACAGCCGTGCCGGGGTGAAGGTGCCGGGGCGCCCGTCGCCGTCGGCCAGCCGACGGGCCACCTCGGCGGCCGCGGCGGCCGTGAACTCCATGCCGTCGCCGGTGCGCAGCCATCCCTCGCGCACCCGGCCGGACGGCCACTCCACCCGGGCGTGGCCCCAGGATGACGGGCGGGGGCGCTCCCGGGCGGTGGTGATCCGGCTCCGGGCCAGCCGGCGGGTGGTGAAGGCCGCCAGGCCCGGTAGGCGTAGCACGCTACCGAGCGTCGGGACCGCTGCTCGCAGCACCGAGCTCGCCGGCACGAGTGCCGAGGCGCCGACCACCGATGCGGCACCGCTGGCCTGCCAGGCGGCGAACAGCTCGCCACTGCCCAGGGCGGCGGTGGTTACCACGTCGCCATCGGGTGTGGTCAGCCGCTGGGCGGCGCGGCCCGACCGGGTGCGGACCATCCGGCCCTCGCGCACCTCGCGTCCACCGTCGATCATTCCCTGCACGACCGACGCGGCCAGGGCCTCACCGACGACGCCCGATGGGGTGGCGACCGACGCCACGGCGTCGACCCGGACCTGTGCGGGTGCCTCCTCGCCCGCCAGGAGCTCGAGCAGGACGCTCTCGGTCGCAAGGACACCGAAGCCGGCCCCGCAGACGAGTGTGCGTCGGGACGTCCTCGCCTCCTCGTCCATCTCGTGCAAGGACTCGAACGCGCTGATCTCGTTGCCGATGTCGACGTAGCCCGTGCCCGGGGGGCAGGCCCGCGCGACCTGCGGCCCCGAGTCCGCGAAGGGGCCCACGGTGTTCACCACGACCGCGGGGGTCTCGGTGGACAGGTGGGTGCAGACCTCATCGAGAGAGCCCGTCACCGCGCGCAGGTCGCGGTGCAGGCCGCTCAGCCGTGCTCGGTCACGGCCGGCCACGACCACGTTGGCACCGGCCCCGCGCAGGAGGCGCACCACCTCACGGCCGACCCGCCCGGTCGCGCCGAGCACCCAGATCTCACCCGGCATCACCGGCTCCCTTCACGACACGTCATGTCATCACTATGTCACGCGACGACATGTCATGTCATCACTAGGATGTGACACATGGGTCGATGGCAGCCGGGTTCGACGGAGCGGCTGGAGCACGCTGCCCTCGACCTCTTCGCCGAGCAGGGCTTCGCCGACACGACCGTTCCCCAGATCACGGCCCGGGCCGGGCTCACGACGCGGACGTTCTTCCGCCACTTCGCCGACAAGCGCGAGGTGCTCTTCTCCGGTGACGACCTCCTGCCCGAGCGGGTGGCCGCCCTCCTGGCGGATGTCCCACCGACGGTCGGCCCGATGGAGCTCGTCGCCGACCGCCTGGCCCCGGCGGTGAGCGGGGTGTTCGAGGGTCGCAGCCTGGGCTATCTGCTCCGTCGCCGGGCCGTGGTCGCCGCCGAGCCCGCTCTGCAGGAGCGCGAGCTGCGTAAGTTCTCGGCGATGGTGGACGCCCTCGAGCAGGGGTTCGTGGACCGGGGAGTGGACCGGTGGACCGCCCAGCTGGTCGCCGAGCTCGCCGTAGCGGCGTTCCGGGTCGCCGCCGGCCGCTGGCTCGACCAGCGTGGCACGCCGGACCTGGCAACCGTCATGGACGAGACGCTGGCGGCGATGCGGCACGTCGTGTCGACGCCGTCGATGTGACGGCGCTCGTCACGGACGCTCGCGACGCCGACTACGTCGTCCCGTGACGCCCCGTGTCGGGGTCGGGGAAGCGCAGGAGCGCGGCGAGGGCGCCGGCGGCGGCGACGACCCCGAAGGCCACGGTCAGCCCTCCGTGACCGCTCAGCGTGCCCACGAGCGGTGCGCCGAGCGCCTGGCCGGCGGCGATGGCGAGGAACCCGGCCCAGACGCCGGCGGCGATGTGGTCCGGCCAGACGCGGGTCGCTCCGACGAGCACGAGCCCGGTCAGTCCGATGTAGGACGCACCGAAGACGCCCGCCGTCAGCAGCGCAGCGGCCCCGGCCGGCCACAGCGCCAGCGCCCCGGTGCTGCCGGCGAGGCACAGCATGAGCAGCCTCCAGGACCGGGCGGCGCCGAGCCGGTGGCTCACGTCCCCGCCCGCGGCCGCGAGGATGCCGGCGGCGCCGAGCACCACCCACAGCAGTGCCGAGGCTCGCGGGCTCGCGCCGCCGACGCTCTCGGCGAGATCCCGGCCGTACGTCCAGGTGGCGACGCTGACCAGGCCCATCGCCGCGGAGACCACGACCAGGCGGGCGCCGCCGGGCGCCCGCGGCGGCAGCAGCCGCACGGCCCGGGCGTCGGGGCCGACGTGGGTGGCGGAGCGGGGTACGACCACGACGACCCAGGCCGTCACGACGGCGGCGACCACGGCGAAGCAGAGCCAGGCCGCACGCCACCGGTCGGCCAGCAGTGCCGCTACCGGCCCGGAGGCCAGCACGCCGAGCCCCGTCCCGGCGTTGACGACGGTCTGCGACCTGTCGCGTCGTTCCACTGCCACCCAGCGCGCCACCGCCTGGGCCAGCGGCGGGGACGCGACACCCGTGCTCGACCCGGCGACCAGGACGCCGACGGCCAGCATCGTCGGGCCGGTCGAGGCGGCGACAGTGAGCATGCCGAGCATGGCCGTCGCCCCGGCCGCGGAGGCGACGAGGCGAGGGCCCCAGCGGGCCGTGGCGACGGTGCTCACGAGGATCGCGACGCAGTACCCGACGTACGCCCCCGACCCGACCCATCCGCTCATCGCCCGGGACACGCCCAGCTCCGTCCCCATCGCCGGCGCCAGGAGCCCGTAGGCGAACCGGGCCAGGCCGTAGCAGGTGGCGACGAGCGCCGTCCCCGCGGCGACGAGTGGCCATCTGCCGGTGGTGGGTGGGCTCGTCCTCGCCCGAGTCGTCATCCAGTCATGATAGAACGATCGTTCTATCAGCGCTATCCTGGCAGACATGCCCCGTGCGACGCCCCGGCAGCCCCGGGGCTCCGCGGTGCCTGCGCGGCGCCGGCTCCTCGACGCCGCCGAGGAGCTCTTCTACCGGGACGGCATCGCCGGGACGGGCGTGGACGCCGTGCTCACCAGGGCCGGCGTCGCGATCGGTTCGCTGTACCGCAACTTCGCCGGCAAGGACGGCCTCACGGTCGCCTACCTCGACGACCGGCAGGCCCGCTGGACGGCCTGCTGGGACGACGCGGTCGCCACGGCCACGACGCCCGAGGGCCGGGTGCTGGCCGTCTTCGACGCCCTGGAGGGATGGGCGGCCCAGGAGGGCGCGTCGCGCGGATGCGCCGACCTGGCGGCGCTGGTCTCACTGCCGCCCGGCCATCCCGCTGCCGTGGCCGCGCTGCGGCACAAGGCCGAGCTCGCCGCGCGGCTCCGGGCGCTGGTCGAGGAGGCCGTCCCGGCCGGCGCGGTGGACGCCACCACCGACCAGGTCGTCCTCGCCTACGACGGGGCGCTGGCCCGCCTGGCCGTGGGCGGGCCGGCGCCGGGCCCGGAGGACCCGCTGGAGGCGGCCCGGGCCGTCGTGCGAGGCAGCCTGCGATCCGCCGCGGCGCCCTGACGGGCCGTCGGCCCGACCGCCCTCTCGCATCCGTCAACCCTGTTCGCGAGCCTCGCCGTCGCCGCGCAGGGCCTGGGTCATGCTCCGCAGCAGCCGCAGGGCATCGGCCTGCTCGTCCTCGCTCAGGCCGGCCAGCATCCTGACCTCGACGGACCGGACGGCCGCACTCGCTGCGGCCAGGCGACGCCGGCCGTGCGCCGTGAGCCGGGTCGGAAGCACCTTGCCGACCGGCGCCCGTGCCGGGCGGGTCACCTCGCCGCCGCGTTCGAGGGACTGCAGCAGCGTGTTCATCGACTGCCGGGTCACGAACGCGCCTCGGGCCAGCTCGGAGCTCGACAGGCCCGGACGCTGGGCCAGCAGCTCGAGGCAGGAGTAGTGGGTGACGCTCATTCCGAGTGGTCGCAGGACCTCCTCCATGGCGGAGCGGAGCGCGCTGGACGCCTCCTTGAGCAGGTAGCCCAGCGAGGTCTCCAGGTCGACGCCCTCACCTTGACTCATGTCAGGAGTCTGACATACGCTTCTCGATGTCAGAAAACTGACACACATCGACCCCAGGAGAACCGCATGCCCGCCACCGGCCCCGACTTCATCTCGCTCCAGGCGCGCGACCTCGACGCGTCCCAGAGGTTCTACGAGAAGTACCTCGGCCTCGTCCGTTCGCAGGCCGGCCCGCCGCACGCCGTCGTCTTCGACACCGAGCCCATCGCCTTCGCGGTCCGGGACGTCGTCCCCGGCACCGACCTGGACGCCGTGGCCCGGCCGGGGCTCGGGGCGGCCGTCTGGCTGCACGCCACGGAGGTCCAGGCGATCCACGACGCCCTCGTCGCCGACGGCCACACGATCGTGTCGGAGCCGGTCGACGGCCCCTTCGGCCGGACGTTCACGTTCGCGGACCCCGACGGCTACCACGTCACGCTCCACGACCGCAGGTGACCGTGGTGCGGCACCGAGGTCAGCCGGCGGGGCGCGCCGCCTCCTTGGCGGCGAGGTAGTCGGCGAGGCGACGCTCGGCGTCGTCACCGAAGAGGATGCCGGCGACCTCGCGCATGCCGTCGGAGTCGACCTGGCGGTGGTCGCGCACGACGAGGTCGATCTTGCTGCGGCGCCGCATGAAGTCCTCCATCGTCACAACCATCTCGGCCTCGGCGGCGGTGTACAGCTCGGCGCGCAGGTAGTCGGCCGAGCCCATGACGTCCTCGCCCATCGACGGGTCGGCCCGGATGGCCTCGAGGAGGTCGAACGCCCGCCGCCCGTAGCGGCGCCACAGCCGGTCGGTGAGCGGCTCGGTGTCGGGCTTGGTGCGCAGCGAGTCCAGCCGCATGAGCCGCGCCTGGCGGTAGAACTCCGTGCGGGTCTGGGCCGCCGGCTCGCCGTACCAGTTGCCGAGATCCTTCTCGAGCGGGATGCCCAGGTGCTCGACCTCGGCCGCCACCTCCTCCCCGACGTTGAGGCAGTCGGTGAGCTTGCCGCCGAGCACGCTGACGACGCCCCGCTGGTCGTCCCGCTCGATCTCGTGCTTGCGGGACAGTGACGTCCAGTCGTCCTCGGAGTGGTCGCCGTCGCTGCGCTCGACGACGAGCGGACGTACCCCGCAGCGCTCGGAGATGACGTCGTCCGCGCTGAGCGGCCGCTCGAGGTCGAGCCGGGCGTTGATCTGCTCGAGGAGGAACTCGCGGTCCTCGTCCGTGACGTGCGTGTACGGGGTGTCGACCCGGGTGTCGGTGGTGCCGATGACCGAGCGCCGTCCCATCGGGATGACGTAGAAGAGCCGCTGGGTGTCGTCGAAGAACGCGAGCACGCGGTCGTGGCGGGTCGTCGTCAGCCGCGGGACGACGAGGTGGATGCCCTTGGAGTAGACGATCCGGTGCGCGGTGTGGACTCCGAGGGCGTCGGTGAGGTCGTCCGAGAAGGGGCCGGTGGCGTTGACGAGGACCCTTGCCGCGGTGGTGATCTCGGCGTCGGTGTCGACGTCCCGCAGCGTCACGAGCCAGCGGTCGGCGACCCGGGTGGCGTCGACGAGCTCGACGTAGTTGGCCGTCGCGGCCCCGGCCTCCAGCGCGGAGCGGACGAAGGAGAAGACGAAGCGGCTGTCGTTGTCGACGAGGTAGGCGTCCTGGTACTGGATGCCGCCGCGGACGTCCGAGGTGTCGATGGCCGGCTCCTCGGCCTTGATCTCCTCGGCGTCGAAGAGCCGCGGCCGCTGCGTACCGAACTGGCCGATGCCCCAGTAGGCCGCCGCGCCGAGCCCCGCGAACCACGGCGCGTACGGGGCGGAGTGGTCGAGCGCGGCGAGGAAGCCGATCTCCTTGACGTTGTCCGGGTAGGCCTTCATCAGCCGGTTGCGGCTGCGGGACAGCCCGAACACGAGGGGCAGCTCGTAGTTCTCCAGGTATTTGAAGCCGCCCCACACGAGGTTGGAGGACTCCTGGCTCGTGAAGCCGCCGAAGTCACCGCGGTCGACGAGCGCGACGGACGCCCCACGGCCGGCGAGGGCAGCGGCCGAGACGGCACCGTTGATCCCCGCACCGACGACGAGGACGTCGAAGAAGCCGCCGTCGATCCGGTCGATGTTGGCCGACCTGAGGCTCATGACCCCAGCCTAGGCGTGGGTCGCTCTCGACCGGACCCCGGTCGAGGTGAAACCCGACCCTGTGGAGGTCGCGCATCACCTCGACTCGATGGGAGCCGCACCGCCGGGCGAACGCGTCAGCCGGTGTGAGGTGCGCATGCCGCCATCCGCACACCGCTGCTGCTCAGAAGCCGTACGAGACCCCGGTCAGCTGCTCGGAGCGCTCCCAGAGGAGACCGGCGAGGGTCTCGTCACGGGCCAGCGCAGACATCCGGGCCTCGCCGACCGGCCCGCGCGTCTCCCCGAGCCTGGTGGGACCGCTGTACGAGCCCGGCTCGGCCGCGGTCGCCGCGTAGAGCACGCTCTCGGCGCCCTTCTCCGGGCCCGGGAACGCGGCCCGGACGGCGAACGTCGCCAGGGTGCCGAGCACCGGGATCGCGCCGAGGCCGTCCGCGCTGCCGAAGAGGTTCGTCCCCGAGATGCCGGGATGGGCGGCGGTCGAGGTCAGCGTCGTACCCGCGGCGGCAGCGCGACGCTGCAGCTCGGCGGCGAAGAGGAGATTGGCGAGCTTCGAGCGTCCGTACGCGATCTGCGGGTCGTAGCCCGCGCGCGGGCTGCCCTCGCACACCGCGCCGTCCCCGCTGCGGTGACCGATGGACGACACCGTCGTCACCCGGGCCGCGGGCGCTTCGAGCAGGGACGACAGGAGCAGCCCGGTGAGCGCGAAGTGCCCGAGGTGGTTCGTCCCGAACTGCAGCTCGAAGCCGTCCTCGGTCTCCCGGTACCGCGGAGGTGTCATGACCCCGGCGTTGTCGAGCAGGAGGTCGAGCGGGCCGGTGAACCCGTCCGCGAACGCACGCACCGACGCCAGTGAGGCGAGGTCGAGACGCCGCACCTCCACCTCCCCGGTGGCACCGCCGCGGCGGATGCGCTCGGCCACCTCCTCGCCCGCATCGGTCCGGCGGACGGCCAGCACGACGTCGGCGCCGTGCCGGGCCAGCTCGCGGGCCGCGACGATGCCGAGCCCCGAGCTCGCCCCGGTGACGACGGCGCGGCGTCCGGAGAGGTCGGGCAGGTCGTCGGCGGTCCAGCGTCTCATCCGTGTACTCCGTGGTAGTTGTGGGCGCCGTCCGGTGCGTCCGAGAGGGGTTCGGAGGCCTCCCCGTCTCGGAGTGGTGCGGGTACCCACCACTGTCGTCCATCGGGCGCCGGCTCGCCTGGCGTCTGCCCGCCGCCCGGACGGTCTCCCTGCCGCCGGCCTCCTGGACGCGCCGGGAGCGGCCTCACCGCTCGGGGGCGCGGGGCGGCTCTGGGGTGCTTACCCTTTCCCTGACCCTGCACCTCCCGAGGAGCCCCATGCCTTCTCACCCCGGCGCGGTCGCCCGTTCCGTCCACGGGGACCCGCAGCCCTCGCGCATGCGCGGCGACCGGCGCTTCGAGCCCGTCGTGCGCCTGGCCCAGCGTCTCTTCGACGTCCCGATGGTGTCGGTGAACCTCGTCGACGACTCGACTCTCACCCGGGTGGCGTGCGTCGGCCTGGACGGCAGCCCGATGCCCCGGGAGGAGTCGTTCTGCGCGACCGTCGTCGACGACGACGCCGGCCGGGTCGTCCCCGACCTCACCCTCGACGACCGGTTCGCCGTGAGCCCGCACGTCACCGATGCCGGCCTGCGCTTCTACGCCGGCGAGCCGCTGCACTCCCGCTCCGGGGCCGCGGTGGGCACGCTGTGCCTCCTGGACTCCCGCACGCACGACTTCAGCGACGAGGAGTCGCTGCTCCTGCGTGACCTCGCGGACTGGGTCGAGCGCGAGCTGGCCCGAGACGCCGAGGCCGAGCAGGCCCGCCGCATCCAGCGTCGCCTGCTGCCGCGCAAGGCCCCGGAGATCCCCGGCTACGCGCTGTCCGGCGGCTGCCGCCCGGCCCAGGGCGCGGGCGGAGACCTCTACGACTGGATGACGCTGCCGGACGGCACCGTCCAGCTGGTCGTCGCCGACGTCATGGGCAAGGGGATGGAGGGCACGGTCGTCGCCGCCGGGCTGCGGGCCATCCTGCGCGGGGCCTCCCGGTTCATCCCGCTCGTGCGGCTCCTGGGCAGGCTCGAGGCGTTCCTGGACGACGACGATGACGAGCAGTCGGTCACCTTCGTCACCATGTTCCTCGCCCGCCTCCGTCCCGACGACGGGGGGATCGAGTACGTCGACGCGGGGCACGGGCTGGCCTTCGTCGTCGGGGCCGGCGGCGAGCCCCGCCGGCTGACCGCCGTCGACCCCCCGGTCGGGGTCGTGCCCGGCACCGACTGGCACGTGGGTCGGGACCACCTCGCCCCCGGCGAGACCCTCGTCGTCGTCAGCGACGGCGCCCTCGACGCCTTCCCCGACGTCCCGAGCGCCCTCCGGGCGGGCGTCGAGCTGTGCACCTCGACCCCGGACGTCCGCGAGGTCGTCGCCGCCGTGACGGCGGTCGGCGGGTCCGTGCCCGACGACGACGTCACCGCCGTGGTCGTCCGGCGGGCGGGTCCATGAGGGCCCCCCTGACCCGGGTCCTCGGAACGCTGACCGTCCTGCTCGGCACGATCTACGTCGGCTGGCGCTGGACGCTGTCGGTGTACTGGGAGCATTGGTGGATCGCGGTGCCCCTCGCGCTCGCCGAGACCTACGCGCTGGTCGACGGCTACCTCTTCACCCTGACCGTGTGGCGGATGAAGCAGCGCGGCCGGGCGCCCGAGCCCGACCCGGAGACGACCGTCGACGTCTTCATCACGACGTACAACGAGCCGGTCGAGATGGTCGTGGAGACCGCGCGCGCCGCCAAGGCCATCACCTACCCGCACGAGACGTGGGTGCTCGATGACGGCGACCGGCCCGAGATGGCCGCGGCCGCCGCGGAGCTCGGCGTCGGCTACGTCACGCGCAACCCGGACTGGCGGGACAAGCCGCGGCACGCGAAGGCCGGCAACCTCAACAACGCGCTCTTCGTCACCGAGGGTGAGCTCATCCTCATCCTCGACGCCGACCAGGTGCCCGACCCGGCCATCCTCGAGCGCACCGTCGGCTGGTTCCGCGACCCGGAGGTCGCGCTCGTCCAGACGCCGCAGTGGTTCACGAACGTCACCGACTCCGACCCGCTCGGCAGCCAGGCGCCGCTGTTCTACGGGCCGATCCAGCAGGGCAAGGACGGCTGGAACGCCGCGTTCTTCTGTGGCTCGAACGCCGTGCTGCGCCGGGACGCCCTCATGCAGCTCGGCATCGTCGGCTACGTCGAGGAGGTCGAGGTGGCCGTGGCCGACGCGTTGCGCGCTGCCGACCGCATCCTCGCCCGCGCCGCCCGGGACGCCGCCCGTGAAGCGCCCCGGGCCGCCGACGCCCTGCGCTCGCTGCGGGGTGCGGCCGAGGAGGCCCGCGGCCGGCTGGCGTCCGGCGCCGCGGTCGGTGAGGTCACCTACGCCTTCCAGGGCGCCGTGGATGCGGCGAGCCGCGAGGTCGTCGACGACGACCTCGCAGCCATCCGCCGCGACCTCGAGGCCGTCGCGAGCCTCCCGATGCACGTGGACGGGAAGGCGGGCGAGCTCGTCCTCGACGATCTCGCCCTGGACCGGCTCTCGGACCGCGACTGGTCACCGCTCGGCGCCGTGGAGTCCGTGCGCGACCTCGTCCGCGCGGTGGACGTCGACCGGCCCGACGAGGCGATGCCCGTCATGCCGATGGCGACGATCTCGGTGACCGAGGACATGGCGACGTGTATGCGTCTGCACTCGCTCGGCTGGCGGTCGGTCTACCACCACGAGGTCCTCGCCCACGGTCTCGCGCCGGAGGACCTCGGGACGATGCTCGGGCAGCGGCTGCGCTGGGCGCAGGGCACCCTCCAGGTGCTGCTGCGCGAGAACCCGCTGACCCGCCGAGGGCTCACGGTCGGCCAGCGGCTCATGTACTTCGCGACGATGTGGAGCTACCTGTCCGGCTTCGCGGCCGTGGTCTTCCTCGTGGCGCCGGTCGTCTACCTCTGCTTCGGGGTGCTCCCGGTGCACGCCTACGGGCTGACGTTCGTCATCCTGTTCACCCCGTACGTCGTCGTCAACCAGCTGCTGTTCTACGTCGTCGGCTACGGGGTCAAGACGTGGCGGGGCCACCAGTACAGCCTCGCCCTCTTCCCGCTGTGGATCCGCGCGTGCGTCACGGCGGGCGCGAACGTCTTCCTCCGGCGGCCGCTCGGGTTCGTCGTGACGCCGAAGACCCGCACCGAGGGCGGCGGCTTCCCCGTCCGGCTCGTCCTGCCCCAGCTCGTCGCGACGGTGGTGCTCGTCGTCGCGTCGGTCGTCGGGGTCGTCCGGCTGTGGACCGGTGCCGCCGACAGCGTCATCGGCACCGGCGTCAACCTCGTCTGGGTGCTGTACGACATCGTCGTGATCAGCGTCATCTTCCAGGCGGCGCTCTACCGCGCCCCGACCCCCGAGAAGGAGAGCACTGCGTGATGGAGATCCACACCGAGCCGGTGACCGGGTACACCGTCCTGGCCTGCGCAGGGCGGCTGACGATGCAGTACGCCTCGCGGCTGCGTGAGGCCGTGGACGCCGCCGTGGGGTCCGGCACCCCGAACGTCGTCGTCGACCTGTCCGGCACCTCGTTCGTCGACTCGTCCGGGCTCGGCGCCCTCGTCGCCGGCCTGCGGGTGGCGCGCACGGCCGGCGGCGACCTGCGGATCGCCGCCCCGACCGAGCAGGTGAGCAGCGTGCTCTCGCTGACCAACCTGGACCGCGTCCTGACCCCCCATCCGAGTGTCGAGGAGGCGGCTCGTGGCTGGTGACCTGCGGCTCTCCGGCTTCGCCGTCCCCGAGGGCATCGAGGCCCTGCACGACCTCCTCGAGCGGGTGGGGAGCGAGCATCCCGACCTCGCGGCCCTCGACCTCAGCATGTTCGAGACCGCGGTCATCGAGATCGCGAACAACGTCGTCGAGCACGGGCTTCCGCCGGGTGAGGTGCGGTGGTCCTTCGCCGTCGAGGTGCGGCCCGACCGTGTCGTGGGCGTGCTGACCGACGACGGTCAGGCGCTGCCGGAGGGCCGACCGGTGGCCGACGCCGAGATGCCGGACGTCCTCGCCGAGGACGGCCGGGGCCTGCCGCTCGCGCACGCCGTGCTCGACGAGCTGGACTACACCCGCGACGGCCGGACGAACGTCTGGACGATGGTGCGCCGGCGTTCCTGACCGCGCGGAGGCGGCGGCCGGGGGACCCCTCCTCGCCCCGCAGTGTTCACGCCCCGGTCACGAGGGCGAACGGTGTGGGCCACCCGGTTCGGGTGGGCTGTGCGGCGCACCGTCCCGTCGTCCACACCGGAAGGCCATCGTGACCCACACCCACACCCACGAGCACGAACACCAGCACCAGCACACCCATGGCCACGAGCACACCCACGGTCACGAGCACTCCGCTCCCGACGACCTGACCCTCGCCGCGGCGTCGGACGCGTCCGACGCCGACCTCACCCCGCGCGAGCTGAGCCGCCGCGTCCTGATGCGCGCCGCCGGTGTCACGGGTGCCCTGACCGCAGGTGCCGCCGGGATGAGCGGTGTCACCCCCGCCATGGCGGCGGGCGAGGGGGCCGCGAGCCGTGGCGGCAGGAACCTCACCTGGCTCGCCGGCGACCACCACATCCACACCCAGTTCAGCTCCGACGGGATGTACCGGGTGCAGGACCAGGCGCAGAACGGCCGCGCCTACGGCCTGGACTGGATGGTCATCACCGACCACGGGGGTGCCGACCACGCCCGGTACGGCGTCGAGAAGGTCAACCCCGAGATCCGCGAGGCGCGCGAGCAGCTGCCCGGCACGCTGGTCTTCCAGGGGCTGGAGTGGAACATCCCCGCCGCGGAGCACGGCACGGTCTTCGTCGCGCCCGGCCGTCGGGAGGTCGAGGTGCTGAAGTCCTTCGAGAGCACCTACGACGGCAGCGTGCGCGACGCCCGCGACGGCACACCCGCCAACGAGAAGCTCGCCGTCGCCGCCATCCAGTGGCTCGGCACCCAGGTCGCCCGGCGGCGGGTCGACGACGCGCTCTTCCTGGCCAACCACCCCGCCCGCAACGGCATCGACTCCCCGCACGAGATCCGGGCCTGGCGCGACGCCGACCCGCGCATCGCGATCGGCTTCGAAGGGGCCCCGGGCCACCAGGCCGGCGGACTCCCGAAGGGCTACGGCCCCGGTGGCGCCCGAGGCGGCTACGGCAACAGCCCCGGCGGGAGCTCCTTCGCCGGCTACCCGCCCGAGAGCTACCGCACCTGGGGCGGCTTCGACTGGATGACCTCCACCGTCGGCGGGCTCTGGGACTCCCTGCTCGCCGAGGGCAAGCCGTGGTCGATCTCGGCCAACTCCGACTCCCACCGCAACTGGGGCGACACCTCGACGCGCCCCGAGGGCGGGTTCGTCGAGGGGCAGTACGGCGACCCCGTCTACGCGGGTGAGATCGCGCTCGACCGTTCCGACTTCTGGCCGGGCTTCTACAGCCGCACCCATGTGGGCGCGAGTGACCGCAGCTACCGGGCCGTCATGGCCGGTATGCGCGCGGGCCGGATGTGGGTCGACCACGGGCGCCTGGTCAAGGCCGTGGACGTGCAGGTGCGAGCCACCGGCAGGGGCAGGAGCGCCACGGCCGGTGCCACCGAGTCCCTCGGCGGCACCTTGCGGGCCGCGCGCGGCAGCCGCATCCAGCTGGTGCTCACGGTCACCGCGCAGGACCTGCCCAACTGGTCGCAGTTCGTGCCGAGCCTGAACCGCATCGACCTCGTCCGCGGAGCGGTCGACGTCTCCGGTCCCTCCGACCGCGACGCCTTCACCGCGCCCGACACCAAGGTCGTCGAGCGGTGGGACACCTCGGGTCGCACGGGCACGTTCACGATCACGCACGACCTCGGCACGCTGGACGCGCCGTTCTACGTGCGGCTGCGCGGAACCGACGGGAACCACTCGCAGCCGGGCGCCCTGGGCGCGCAGATCGACGCGGAGGGGCCGAAGCTGGACGTCGCGGGCGACGCGGACCCGTGGGTCGACCTGTGGTTCTACACCAACCCGGTGTGGGTCGTCCCGACCCGGTGAACGGCCGGGTCACCACCGGACGCGTGCCGCGGGGCCCCGTCCTCGGGCCCCGGCCCGGCACTGTCGGTCTGGACGCCGGCTCGAACGACACCGCCGCCGTCGAGCACCTCGTCGGCCTCGTCGAGCAGGTGCTCGGCGGGGCCGACGGCCCGCTCCTGGTCAGTACCCATCTCGTCGGGGCGCCGGGCCGGGGTGAGACCGGCCGCCACCACGCCGTCGCGGTCACCGCCGGGTCCGCCGTCGACCCGGTCGCCCTCGCCGCGTCGGTCGAGGACGCGCTGGACGCAGCCGTGGCCGTGACGCCCGGCGGCCCACCCGCTCGCACCGATCTCGAGAGCGGCGCGGCGGCGGCGGTATCGGAGCACACGGCGCGTTCGGCGGGCCGTCTCGCCCGGTTCGCCGGCCAGGACGGGGTCGAACGGGTGGTCACCGTGGGCGAGCTGCTGGAGTCGGGCACCGTCGACGCGGTCGAGGCGCTCCCGGGCATCGAGGTGACCCGGGCGTCGACGCTCGACCTCCGTGAGTGGGCCCGTCCCGTCTGGCGTGCCGGACGGCGCGTGCTGTCGGTCCAGGCCGGGGCCGGCGGGGTGTTGCTCCCATTCGAGCGACGCGTGCAGGTGCCCTGCTGCCACGACCACTGAGGGCCGCGCACCCGGTCAGACGTGGATGGCGGCCGGGATGCCGTCCGAGAACACCTCGGGCGGGTCCGGGAGCGAGTGCGACGTGCCGGCCGCGCGCCGGGCCGCGGTCCAGGCGACGGCGCACGCGTCGAGGACGTCGTCGGTGCCGACGCCGCGTCCGGGTGTCACGCGTGGCGGGGTGATGCCGGCGGTCCGGAGCGCGGCGAGCCGCACCCGGACGCCCTCCGGCGCGCGCTTCGACGGGAGGAGCGGGGCGCCGGCCATCGCGGCGAAGGACACCTCCGGATGCACCTCCAGCACCTCGACACCCGGCTCGTCGCGTACCCAGGCGTCGACCTCGAGGACCTTCGCCCGCAAGGAGAACGCCTGCGCGCCGACCTTCTGCCCGGTGAGCCGGGCGTTGACCGCGCTGGCCGTCGTGCGGTCGGACGCGAGGTAGGCGGCCCGGGTGAGCGTCGGGAAGACCGAGGACGCCTTGCCCGGGACGGCCCGGCGGGCCAGGGCGTCGGCGTGCCGGACGGAGGCGTCCGGCAGACCGATGGGGATGTCGATGCCGACGACCTCGAGCGAGGTGCCGGCGCCGACGTCCGCGACGGCCTCGGCCACGGTCCGTCCGACGACGATGCGCGGCCGACCCGTGCCGCCGGTGAGCAGGGCTCCGACCCAGCCGGCCCGGCAGCCGTCGAGGCCGAGCACGGACTCGGTGGTCACATCACTCGGGAGAGCACGCTGGTGGTTGCCGCCGGGTGGGTCATGCCGGAGCCGTCTACGGCGCGGACGACGACCCGGTGGCGTCCGGGCTCCACCGCGGTCGTCCACCGCGTGCCGTCCACACGGACGGGCGCGCCACCGTCGAGGCTCACCAGGTAGGAGGTGGCAGAGACCCCGGATGGCTGCGTCCACGCGACGGTGAGGCTCGTGCCGCTCGCGATCGCCCGGAGGCCGCGGACCGCCCTCGGAGATGTGACCTGCACGGTCGCGGCGTCGGGTCTGAGGCCGGTCAGTGTGATCTGCGAGTCGGTCACCGGGTCGATGACGCTCCTGCCGAGGCGCAGCGGCGCATCCGAGTCGCTCGACGTTGACGAGGTCGTGTCGAAGAGGTAGGTCTGCTTGCCCAGGCCGCGGTCGAGTCGCAGCGTCACCCCGTTGACCACCGGGTCGCTCGAGGCGAACGCGTCGAACAGGCCCGTGGGCCGGCGGTACTCGACCGTGACGGCCGTGCCGTCCGGCCGGGAGACCCGCAGCTCGCGGACACCGGAGGTCGTGTCGGCCGGCGCGAGCCGGACCGTCCGTGCCTCACCACCCGCGAGGCCGCGCGGGGAGATGAGCTGGTAGTGCTCACGTGCCGTGGCGTGCTGGAGGTACGGCGCTGCGCCCATCGTGGTGAAGGGGTCCCCGTACTCGGAGACGGCGCGGCAGCTCGCCGGCGCGGCGATGACCCCACCCGTGCAGTTGTAGGACGAGGCGTGGTGCTCGCCGAAGTTGTGCCCCAGCTCGTGCGACAGCACGTAGAGGTTCGGGTCGCTCGCGTTGATCCAGGTGAGGTTGCCCGGCAGCTGCCCGAGCCCGGCCCAGCCGCATCCGGGCGTGGCGCCGCGGCCCCACACGACCATGAGGTGGGTGTAGGCGGAGGTGTCGACACCGGCGTCGATCGCGGCCTGCTCGGCCGAGCGCGCCCAGTCGTAGTAGTCCGAGGACTCGCACGTGCTCGAGCTCGTGCGGCTCACCGTGTAGGGCCCGACGACACGCCCGCGCACGTCCCATTGCCCGTCGGAGAGGTCGTCGTAGTAGGCCCGTACGCTCTTCGACCCGGTGAAGAGGCGGCTGGAGAGCACGGACGAACTGACCGGGGAGGCGCTGGGCGTGTCCTTGAACCGCACCGTGACGGCCAGCACTCGCACCGTCTTCGGGCCTGCTTCCGCCACGGAAGGAGCCTCGGCGACGCCCGGGTCCTCGGGGGCGCCCGGCGAGGTCTCGGTGAGACCGGAAGCCGTGACCTCGATCCCGCCGTCCTTCGTCCTCCGGCCCTTCGCGACGACCTGCCGTCCGACGAGCTCGCGGACGCGCGACGGGTCGACACCGGTCACGCTGAGGGCCCGGCGACCGACCGTGCCCCCCGCCGGGTCGGTCTCGACGAGGTCGAGCTCGGTGCGGCTGCTGCCGCCGTCGAAGTCGTCGACCACGGTGGCGGTCAGGACGCCGGTGTCGTTGACGAGCGTGCCGGGCCCCTCGGCGTACCCGGGTAGGGCGGCGGTCCCGACAACGCCGATGGCGCTCGCGAGCACGAGGACGAGGCGCGTGGACAGACGCATGCAGGGACTCCGTCACGGGTTGCAGAGGGGGAGGATGAGCCGATGACAGGATAGGAAGGATCGGGGCCGACCGTCGCGTCGACGTCCAGACCATGGCCGTCCGGCCGATGCACGCCAGACCTGCGACGACCAGCAATCCAGGGGGACCCGACGGGCCACCGACCCCCGGTCGGATGACAGGCTGCGGTTCATGGCCTCCCGCCCTCGCAGATCCCGAATGCTCGAGCCCTGGAAGGGCGCCCCGGACGGCGACGTGGGGGCGACCGACGTCGACCGGCACCGGCGACGCTCGGCAGCGGCGGGGGTCGAGGCGGTGGCGGTGTCGATGAACCGCGGCGCCGGCCAGATGGGTCCGGTGCGCGCCGTGAACACGCTGCGCCGGCTCAACCAGGCGGACGGTTTCGACTGCATGGGCTGCGCCTGGCCCGACCCCGACCCCGAGCACCGCAGCTTCGCCGAGTTCTGCGAGAACGGTGCCAAGGCCGTCGCCGAGGAGGCCACGAAGCGCCGCGCCGACCGCGACTTCTTCGCCGAGCACTCCGTCGCCGAGCTCGCGACGTGGAGCGACTACCGGCTGGGCCAGCAGGGCCGGATCACCGAGCCGATGATCCTGCGCGAGGGCGGCACGCACTACGAGCCGATCTCCTGGGAGGAGGCCGTCGGCGTCGTCGCCGAGACGCTGCGCGGCCTGGACTCGCCCGACGAGGCGGTCTTCTACACGAGCGGCCGGGCCTCGAACGAGGCCGCGTTCACCCTCCAGCTCTTCGCCCGGGCCTTCGGGACGAACAACCTGCCGGACTGCTCGAACATGTGCCACGAGTCCACGTCCGTCGCGCTCGCCGAGTCGATCGGCATCGGCAAGGGCTCGGTGACGCTCGACGACGTCCACGACGCCGAGGTCGTCGTCATCGCCGGGCAGAACCCGGGGACGAACCACCCGCGGATGCTCAGCGCCCTCGAGAAGTGCGTCCGGAACGGTGGCCGTGTCGTCGCGGTCAACCCGCTGCCCGAGACCGGGCTGATGAAGTTCGACAACCCGCAGACCGTCCGCGGGCTCACCGGGGTCGGCACCGACCTCGCGAGCGAGTACCTCCCGATCCGGCTCGGCGGCGACCTCGCGCTCTTCCAGGCCGTGGGCGCGCTGCTCGTCGAGCGCGGAGCCGTCGACCAGGACTTCGTCGACCGCCACACCACCGGGTTCGAGTCCTACAAGGCGCACGTCGAGGGCCTCGACTGGGACGCCGTGCTGCGCGCCACCGGGCTGCCGCGCGAGCAGATCGAGCGGCTCGCCGACACCATCGCCGGCTCGTCCAGGACGGTCTACTGCTGGGCGATGGGCGTCACCCAGCACCGGCACGCCGTCGCGACGATCAAGGAGATCACCAACGTCGCCCTCCTCCGCGGCGACATCGGCAAGCCCGGTGCCGGCCTGTGCCCCGTCCGCGGCCACTCCAACGTCCAGGGCGACCGGACGATGGGCATCTGGGAGAAGCTGCCCGCCCACTTCGCCGAGTCGCTGCGCCAGGAGTTCGGGTTCGACCCGCCGCACCAGCGCGGTCACGATGTCGTCAACACCATCCGTGCGCTCGTCGAGGGCAAGGTGCGCGTGCTGTTCGGGCTCGGGGGCAACTTCGCGGCCGCGACGCCGGACTCCGAGGTGACCCACGAGGCGATGCGCTCGGTCGACCTCGGCGTGCAGGTGTCGACCAAGCCCAACCGCACGCACATGCTGCCGGGCCGGCGGATGCTCGTCCTCCCGTGCCTCGGCCGCACCGAGAAGGACGTCACGGCGGCCGGCTGGCAGGGCGTGACGGTCGAGGACTCGATGTCCGAGGTGCACCTCTCGGTCGGCCGGAACGAGCCCGCGAGCGAGCACCTGCGCGGTGAGCCGTGGATCATCTGTCGGATCGCCGAGGCGACGTTGGGCACGGCGCCCGAGGGCTCGGACCTCGACTGGGCCGTCATGGCCGAGGACTACTCCCGCATCCGGCACCACATCGGCAACGTCGTGCCCGGGTGCGACGCCTACGACGCGAAGGTCCAGCGGCCGGGCGGCTTCACCCTGCCGCACCCGCCGCGGGACACCCGCACCTTCGACACCCCCTCCGGCCGCGCCCAGATCGCGGTGAACCCGATCGAGGTCCTCGAGGCTCCCGAGGGACACCTGCTGCTCCAGACGCTGCGCAGCCACGACCAGTTCAACACGACGATCTACGGCCACGACGACCGCTACCGCGGGCTCGCCGGGGGCCGCCAGGTCGTCATGGTGCACCCGGACGACATCGCCGCCCTCGGGCTCGCCGAGGGGCAGCTGTACGACGTCGTCTCGGTGTGGACCGACGGCTCGGAGCGGGTGGCCCACGGCTACCGGGTCGTGTCGTACCCGACGGCGCGCGGCTGCGCCGCCGCCTACTACCCGGAGTGCAACGTGCTCGTCCCGCTCGACCACACGGCCGAGGGCAGCAACTGTCCGGCGTCGAAGTCGGTCGTCGTCCGGTTCGCCCCGCACGGCTCGTGCGAGCGGCACGACGCGGACGCCGACACCCGGGTCAAGGCCGGCACCGACCGCAGCCACCGCAGCGAGGTCGAGCCGGTCCACCTCAGCTGACCGACTCGACCCCGGGACGGCTCAGAGGTCGCGGACCTCCAGGAAGTCCGCGAGCCCGGCGAGGTCGTCGGTGTTGACGTGGTCGACGCCCGAGTCGAGGAGCACCGACCACAGGGCGGTCCGGGCCGGGCCGGGCGTGTCCGGGGTGTTCCAGAACCTCAGCCGGTAGCCGTGCTCGTGCGCAGTGGCGACCAGCCGCCGCAGCCTCGTCTGCTCCTCCGCGGGCATCGGCCCCTCGCCGGCCCAGGTGAAGTGGTTGGCCCAGTTGTCGCTGACCAGCGGCATCACCGTGTCCGGGAGCACGGGGGTCACGAGGTCGGCCATCCGCCCGTCGTACCCGGCGTACCGGGTGCGCTCGGCGACCATCTGCGCCAGGGGGCGGTTGCCGCTGATGACGACCTCGACCGCGCCGTCCCGAGGGGTCGGTGCGAACCGGGTGAGGATGCGCCGGTACTCGCGCAGCTGTCGGCTCACCGCCGCGTAGGTGGCCGGCCCGTCAGACTTGATGTCGACGAGCAGCTGGAACGGGCCGTCGTCGTGCGGGTACACCGACCCGCCGCGGACCCGCCGGCGCAGCGGCTCGAGGTAGAGCGACTCCAGCGTCCGGCCGGGTACCGCGTCCTCCAGGTCGTGGGCGACGAGCAGCTCGCCGTCGACGAGCCAGACGTCGGCCTCGACACTCGTGAAGCCCTGGTCGAGGGCGTCGAGCAGTGGCCGGTCGTGCTCGTAGTCGTTGTGCGCGTGGGCGTTCCGCAGCGGCGTGACGTGTCGCGAGGTCGGGTCCTCGTACGCCCGGGGGAGGCGCAGGTGCCGTTCGGCCATGAGGTCGCGGAGGACGTCCGGCCGGTCGGTGATGAGCCCGTCGACGCCGAGATCCATGAAGTGCGCCATCGTCGCGCGGTCGTCCACGGTCCACGGGACCACCTCGAGTCCGGCGGCGTGGGCCCGCCGGACGTCGGCCCGGTCGACGTACGGGACGAACGTCTCGTCCCCGACCGTGCCGTCCTGGGGCCGGCCCTGGACCGGCGACCACGCGGACGCGCCGAAGCTCGCGACGGCCGCGACCGGGTCGCCGCCGAAGTCGTCGATGTCGAGGCCGCCGAGCCACGGGGACGCTCCGGGCTGCCCGACCTCGAGGAAGTCCTCGTTGTCGAGCGCGACGAGCGGCAGCTCCGGCGCGACCTCGTGCATCCGCATCAGGGCGCCCCAGTCGAAGCTCTGGACGGTCACCTGGCGCTGGAGCCTCGCGCGGCGCACCTCACCCGCGACGACCCGGACGAACTGCTCGCGCGGCGCGGTCTCCTCCGGTGCCCCCGCCTCGACCTTGGTCTCGACGTTGAGCATCACGTCGCGGGCGCGGAAGCGGTGCACGGTGTCGAAGACCTCGGACAGCAGCGGCATCCGGGCGCCGGGCTCCGCTTCCTGGTCGGGGAACCGCGGCAGGGTCTGCGACCCGCAGTCGAGAGTGCGGACCTGCGCGAGGGTGAGGTCCTTGACGTGGTCGCCCACGTAGGGCCACTCGGGGTCGCCCGGCACGGCGGGTGCGGTGTCGCGGCACTTCGCGCCGTCGACGACCCGGTCGTGCGTGACGACGGCCCGGCCGTCCTCGGTGATCTGGACGTCGAGCTCGAGGGTGGAGACCCCGAGGCGCAGCGCCTTCTCGAACGCGGGCAGGGTGCTCTCGACGGTGAGGGCGACGCCGCCACGGTGCGCCTGCAGGTCGAACGTGCGGTACGGGGTCGCCGCGGCGGCCGGCGCGGTGGTGGCGACGGCTCCGGTCGCGGCGAGGACGGTGACGGCGGACAGGGCCGCGCGGATGCGGGAGGGCATGACATCCGTTGTCCCACGGGGTCCGCGACGCCCGGGTGAACCGGAACCGTCGGCTGTGCGAAAGGTGGGTCAGGCGGAGGTCTGCTCCACCGGAGCCGCGGCGCCCTCCGGTGCGGCCGGCACGCGGCCCGGCAGCAGCACCGCGAGCACGACGACGACGACTGCGAGCACGACCATCACCCCGAAGGCCGCCTGCATCCCGCCGACGTAGGCCGCGGCGTCCGAGGCCCCGTCCGCCGAGAGCCGGGCGGAGCGCCACGACAGGACGGTGACCGTGACCGCGGTGCCGACCGCCGCGGCCACCTGCTGCACCGTGCCGAGCAGCGAGCTGCCGTGCGAGTACAGGTACGGCGGGAGCGAGCCCAGGCTGAGCGTGAACGCGGGCGTGAGCAGGGCGGCGAGACTCACCATGAAGACCACCTGGACGCAGAGGATGAGCGCGTAGGGCGTCGTCTCGCCGATCCGGCTCAGCACGCCGAGGGCGACCAGCACCCCGACCGACCCGGGGATCATCAGCGGCCGGCCTCCGAGGCGGTCGAAGACGCGCCCGACCACCGGCCCGAGGAGCCCCATGACCACGCCGCCCGGGGCGACGAGCAGCCCCGTCTGCAGCGGAGACAGGCCGCGTAGGTCCTGGAGGTAGAGCGGCAGGAGGATCATCGCGCCGAGCATCGCGAGGAAGGCCACCGCATGCATGGTGAGCGCCGTCGCGTAGATGCGGTACGTCAGGGTACGCAGATCGAGGAGCGGCTCGGAGCGGTGCGTGAGCGAGCGCTGCCGCAGAACGAAGGCGGCGACCACGGCGATCCCCCCGACGACCCAGGCCCAGGCCGGGACGCCGCCCGCTTGCTCCTCACCGATCCGGCTGAGCCCGTACACGAGGCCACCGAAGCCGAGCCCGGCGAGGACGACGCTGGCCCAGTCGATGTTCCCGGCGCGGGTCTCACCGACGTTCTCGAGGCGGCGCAAGCCGATGACCGTGACGAGGGCCGCCATCGGCAGGACGACGATGAACAGCCAGCGCCAGCCGGCGACGGCGAGCACGACCCCGGAGAGCGCCGGGCCGAGCGCCGGTGCCACCGAGATCGCAAGGGTCACGTTGCCCATGACCCGGCCGCGGTCGCGCTCGTGCACGACGGTCATCAGCGTCGTCATGAGCAGCGGCACCATGACGGCCGTCCCCGCGGCCTGGACGACGCGGCCGCCGACGAGGACGGGGAACGTCGGTGCGAGCGCGCAGACGACCGTGCCGGTGCCGAAGGTGGCCATCGCCACGACGAACGCCGCGCGCGTCGTGACCCGCTGGAGGAGCCAGCCGGTCACCGGGATGACGACCGCCATCGTCAGCATGTACGCGGTCGAGAGCCACTGCGCGGCCCGTGCGGTGACCTCGAACTCGGCCATGAGCCGGGGGATGGCGTTGACCATGACGGTCTCGTTGAGGATGACCGTGAAGGCGGCGGCGACGAGCCAGCGCAGCACGGGGTAGGAGCCGCGCGCCGGGGCGGCGTCCGGGCCCTCGGGGACGGGAACGGAGGTGGGGTCGGTCGTCGTCATGGTGGGATCGGCTCCGACAGTACGTGGACACTCGGATTCGGCGCGCGCCGGCTCCCGGTCAGCCCTCTAGGCTGGGGCCGATGAGCGCCGCGGACCACCCACTCGCCGACGTGGGCTACGTCTCCCTGACCACCTACCGGCGCACCGGCGTGCCCGTGCCGACGGCTGTCTGGGTGGCTCCCGCGCTCGACGGCAGCGACCACCTCGTCGTCATCACCGTCGACGGCACCGGCAAGACCAGGCGGCTGGCCCAGACCTCCCGCGTCGAGGTGCGGCGGTGCGACGTCCGCGGGCGGGTGAAGGACGACGCGCCGACCTACCGCGGCGAGGGCGTCGTCGTCCGAGCACCCGCTGACGTGCAGGAGGTGCGCCGGGCGGTCGTCGCGAAGTACGGGTGGCCCGCTCGGCTCTCCGACGCCGTCGACGCCGTGGCCTCGCGCGTCGGCATCCGGCGCGCGCCACGGGCGGGCATCCTGCTCCGTCTCGAGCGCGAACCCGCCCCCGCAGGGCCTTCCACGTCCTGACGGCGACGTCCGATCGAGAAGGCCCGCGGCTGAAGGGTCACGGCTGCCGTGGTCGGCCGTCAGGTCGAGCTCGTTGCGCGGCCCTCACGAAGCCGCTCACGGGCTGACCAGCCGGCCCAGCGCCCATCGGGCGAGGGGAGCGTAGGCGAGCAGCACGGGCCACAGCGCGTGCCCGACGAGCCAGGCCTCGCAACCGTCCTCCGCCGGGTCGACCCCGTGCTCGAACCGCACGTGAACCCCGCCCGAGCGGACCTGCCAGGACCAGCGCCGGGCGTCGTGGTCGACGCTCTCGACGGTGAACAGCGCGACCACCCCGGCCACCCCGGTCACCCGTCCGCTGGTCCCCTGCTGCACGACCTCGTGGGGGTAGTCGACCTCGCGCAGGTGCGGTGCCCAGGACGGCCAGCGGCGGGGCTCGGTGTACCGGGCCCAGGCGTGCTCGGGGGTGACCGCTCCGGTGGCCGCGACACGGAGCGAGCCGTCGAGGGGTGACACCCGGCCATCGTCGCAGACAGGGGCTCGACGCGTCGGCTGCCCGCCCTGGCCCCGGTGCCCCGGCCGGGTTAGCGTCGGAGCATGAGCCTGTTGCGCACCGACCGCTCCTGGCGTGCGGAGGTGCGTGGCCGCGTCCCGGTCCGCTACCTCCCGCAGGCCACCCCGGCGCACCTGCGCGGCACGTGGCTCGAGGCGAGGCCGGCCCGGATCGAGCGGGCGGTCGCCGACGCGCTGGCCCGTCCGACCCACGGGTGGCTGGTCGTCGCGGCCTCGGCGGACGTCCCGCGCGGACGCTCCGTGGTGCGGCGGGTGGCCGGCCGGGAGGTCGTCCTCTGGCGGGACGCGGACGGCGGGGTGCTGGCCGGGCCCGGCGCCTGCCCGCACCTCGGTGCGCGGCTGCACGGCTGCGACGTCGTCGACGGCGCGGTCCTGTGCCGGTGGCACGGGATGCCGCTCGGCCGGGACACCCGGCCCCCGTGGGCGACCTTCGCGGCGCACGACGACGGCGTCCTCGTGTGGGCGCGGGTCGGGGTCGTGGAGGACGGGGCCGAGCCGACCCAGCATCCGGTGCTCGCCGCGCGGCCGGTGGCGGACGGCGCCATCGCGTCGGTCGTCTCGCTCGCGGCGACCTGCGAGCCGCGCGACATCGTCGCCAACCGGCTCGACCCGTGGCACGGCGCCTGGCTGCACCCGTACGCGTTCAGCGACCTCGCGGTGGACGACGCGGCGTCGTCGGACGACCGCCTCGTCCTCGAGGTCGCCTACCGGCTGGGGCGGACCTTCGCGGTGCCGGTGCGGGCCGAGTTCACCTGCCCGGACTCGCACACCGTCGTCATGACGATCACGGACGGCGAAGGGGTCGGCAGCGTCGTCGAGACCCACGCCACCCCGCTCACGGCGCCGGGGGAGCATCCGGCCCGCACCGTGATGACCGAGGCGGTCGTCGCGACGTCCGATCGGGCGGGGTTCCGGGTCGCGCGCCGACTCGCGCCGCTCGTCCGGGTGGGGATGCGGGCGTCGCAGACCCAGCTGTGGGCGGACGACCTCGAGTACGCCGCCCGGCGCTACGCCCTCCGCCGCGGGCTCGTCTAGCGCTGCGCGGCGAACCGTGTCCGGGTGCAGCCCGGAGCCGGTGCGGGCCGCGCGGGACGGCCGCAGTGATCACGAGCGGGCGCGGCCGCGGGCTTGGTGCGGGAACCTTCGGTCACGCACCCCGAAGTTCGGGGCGCGTGACCGAAGGTTCCGGCATCAGGCGAGAAAGTGGAGGTGCACGAGGGGTGGGTCAGGCGCGGAGGCGGCGGCCGGCGCGGATGGCCCTGCGGGCGACGGCGGGCACCCGGCCCAGCCGTGAGGTGAGCGGCACCGACCACACGCCGTGGCCGGGCAGGCCCCAGCCGGTGAGGAGCCGGTCGGCGGCCTGCCAGCCGGTGGTCGCCGCGCGCTCCATGAGGGCGACCGGCAGGTCGCAGCGCACCGCGTCCCCGGCGAGGACGACGCGCGGGTCCGGGGTCCCCACCCCCGGGTGGGCGGCCCACGGCCCGAGGCCGACGAGCACGCAGTCACGCTCCACGAGCCAGCACTCGTCGAGGACGTGCAGCCCCGCGGTCTCCGGGTACACCCGGTGCAGCTGCTCGAGCAGGGCGGCCCGCAGCTCGGGCTCGTCGGTGTCCTCCGGCAGCGCGTACGCGTGCAGCTCGACGACCGACCCGTCGTGTGCGTCCGCCCACGCGACCGCGTGGTCCTCGAACCGGTCGAGCACGGAGACGTTGTCGAGCGGGCCGTAGCCGCTCGTCCCGAGGAACGGCGCCCGCTCGGCCCGCAGCGGGCCGTCGAGCCACAGCCGCCAGACGGCGAAGGACTGCGCCGAGCGCAGCGCCGCCACCCGGCCCCGCCATCGCCCGCCGGGGCCGTCGTCACCACCGAGCGCCGGCGAGGCGCCGACGACCTTGCGCAGGCCCAGGGGGTCGAGGGCGAGGACGACGGCATCCGCGTCGAACACCTCGGGGCGCATCCCGCCGGTGAGGTCGAGGGTGTGCACGGCGAGCCGGCCGTCGTCACCCTCGAGGACCTCCGTGACCTCCCGGTGGACCGAGGTCTCGACTCCGAGCCCGTGCAGGTGACGTCCGAGCGGCTCCCACAAGGTGGTGTCGTAGTCGTCGCGGGGGACGTCGAACAGCAGGCCCTCGGCGGACCCGACGAAGTAGAGGTGGAACATCGTCACGAGCTCGGCGCCGGAGAGCTCGCGGGGGTCGGCGAAGAAGCTGCGCGCGAAGACCTCGAGCGCCAGATGCCGTGCGGCGTCCGGGAAGCGCATCCGGTCGAGCACCTCGGCCGCGCTCACGCCGTCGAGCTCGGCCCGGACCCGCCGCGGGTCGATGTCGAGCAGCCTGAGCGCGGCCTCGACGTCCACCCCGGCGAGCCCGCGGCGGTCGAAGCTCGGGCTGCGGGCGACGAACGCCGCGAGGTTCCACGGCGGGGTCGTCGGGAGCCCGGCGAAGGAGTCGGAACCGCCCCCGGCCCGGGCGAGCGGGTAGTCCTCGACCGGGCGCATGCCCTCGAGCGCCGGGTCGGTCCGCCGCAGCACGGCACGCAGGTTGTAGTACTGCCGGAAGAAGGCGTGGAATCCGCGGCTCATCCGGGACGGCGAGCCGTCCGCGAGCGTCACCGGCCAGGACCGCACCCGGCCCCCGAGACCGCCCTCGCGCTCGAGCAGTGTCACCCGCACCCCACGCTCGGCCAGCCCGAGGGCCGCGGTCATCCCGGCGATGCCCCCACCCACGACGACGACGTGCCGGTCCCCGGGTTCACGACCGTCCGGGGCGTCCGCGGGCCGCGGCGGCGGGTGGAAGACCGCTCGCGGGTCCGAGCCCGGCCGCCACCGCGGCGTCCGGCTCGAGGTCACGCGGGCCGCCCGCCCGCGACGGTGTGCACGACGCCGTCCTGCCAGCCGCGGTACGACCGGTGCCGGACATCGGTCAGCCCGGCCTCCTGCAGGCGACGGCAGATGTCCGCGACGGACTCGAAGTCACGCACGCTCGTGTACAGGTAGCGGTGCAGCGGGACGTCGGAGCGCTTGATCGCCGCGAGCGGCACGATGACGGCGTGGCAGACCGCCGCCCAGACCGCCCGGGCGCGGCGGCTGCCGGCCACGGAGTAGTCGTGGAGGACGACCGTGCCGCCCGGCACGAGCACGCGGGCGACCTCCTCCACGAGGGCCTGCCGGTCCGGGACGTTGCGCAGCAGGTACGCGCCGAGCACGCCGTCGACGGACGCGTCCGGGAGCGTGCGCAGGTACTCCACGGCGTCCGAGACGACGAAGTCCATCCCCGCGGGCCACGTCTTGCGACAGGCCTCGCCGATCATGCCGGCGGAGGCGTCGACCCCCGCGACGGCGATGCTGCCGGACTCGTACCCCGCGGCCGCCCAGGCGTCGAGCAGGGCCTGGGTCGAGGCGCCGGACCCGCACCCGAGGTCGAGGACGCGCGCCGTCCCCCACTCGTCGAGGGGGAGGCCCGCGACGAGGGCGTCCGCCGCGGTGCGCAGCTGCTCGTGGTAGCCGGGTGACAGCGCGACCATCGCGTCGTAGGTCGGGGCGGCACGGTCGAATGCGTCGGCGAGCACCCAGTCATGGGCTGTCATCGGTGACCTCCTCCATCGGCTCGGCCTCGCGGCCATGGCGGACCCATAGCATGACCCCGAGAGTGACCATGCTGAAGCCGAACAGGAAATCCTCCACCGGGATGTCCCACGGGGCGCGGACGCCGACGGTCTGCGTCTCGTCGTAGAGGACCACCGGGGCGGAGAGCTTGGTCAGCCATCCGTCGACCAGCACCTGGAACGCGGCCACGATGGCCATCGAGAGCCAGTACTGCGCCCGCCGGAAGACGCCCGTCCGCAGCCAGAACCGCTCCGCGAGAACGACACCGGCAACGGACGCGCACGCGAGCAGGGTGTACTCAGGCATCGTCCCTCCGCTCCCGGCGGGCCCACCCGAGGACCGTGCCCACCGCCTCGTAGGTGAGGAGCCCGCAGACCGGGACGACGAGGAAGAACACGAGCTCCTCGAGCGGGACGCCGAGCGGGAGCACGACACCCGTCGTGTAGCGCTCGCTGTACGTCCAGTGGCCGCGGGCGATGCCGAGGACGTCCCAGGCGACGAACAGGACGACGACGGGGAGCAGCGCACGCAGGAGCCGCCACGGCCGCCGGTAGACCCGGGCCCGCAGCGCGAGCTCGAGCGGCAGCGTGACGAGCAGGCAGGCCCCCATGAGGAGCAGGTACTGGTAGCGGTCGTCCACGGCTCAGCGGGCCCCGACCCCGCCACCGGCGCGCGCCGCGGGCGGCAGCCGGGCGGGGTCGGCCTTCGGCCAGGCGAGCGGGTCGGGGCCGAGGGCGGCGAGCAGCGGGACCTGCTCGGCGCACCAGGGGGACACGGACCGTCGCCCGGTGAGGACGTCGGCGGCGAAGGACTCCCACGGGAGCCATGCGGCGTCGTCGACCTCGGCGGGGTCCGGGCCGAGGCCGGTGGACGCCGCACGTGCGACGTACACCGGGCAGAGCTCGTGCTCGACGACGTCCCCCATCGCCGCGCGGTAACGGAAGTGCGGGAGGACGAGACGCAGGTCGACGAGCTCGACCCCGAGCTCGTCGCGGGCCCTGCGCCGCACGGCCGTCTCGAGGTCCTCCCCGGGGCGGGGGTGCCCGCACACGGTGTTGGTGAGGACGCCCGGGAAGCTCGGCTTGCTCGCCGCGCGGGTCGTGACGAGCAGGCGGCCGGCGTCGTCGACGACGTAGCAGGAGAAGGCGAGGTGCAGCGGTGTCGCGTCGTGGTGGGCGGACGACTTGGACGCCGTCCCGACCGCCTCCCCGGCGTCGTCGACGAGCACGACCCGGTCGTCGGCCACCCAGCCGCGCTCGGGGACCTGCGCCGCCCGGTCCCGGGCGACGATCCGTGCCGGGTCCCGGGCCAGGACCATCCGGACGGCCAGCGCCGCCTTGGCCGGGGTGGGGACCCGGGCCCGTCCGGAGAAGACGTCGTGGTCGCGGGCCTCGATGCGTTCGAGGATGCGCGCGTAGAGGACGCGGGCGGTCGCGACGCACCGGCGCGACCGGGGGGGCAGCGCGGCGAGCCCGACGTCGGCCTCGCGGTAGAGCCGCCGGTTGCGGGCGATCTGGAAGGCCATGAGAGCCCGCCACTCGTCGGTGACCACGCGGGTGTGCGGGTCGGCGCCGAAGCGGCGGAGGTCCTCCTGGGGCAGGTAGACCCGGCCGCGGTCGAGGTCCTCCCCGACGTCGCGCAGGAAGTTCGTCAGCTGGAACGCGAGCCCGAGCGCCCGCGCCGGTGCGACGACGTCGGCCCGGGGGTGGAGCACCGGCAGCATCATCTCGCCGATGACCGCCGCGCTGCCGTCCATGTAGCCGAGCAGGTCCTCCCAGGTCTCGTAGGTGCGCCGGGTGAGGTCGGTGCGCATCGCCCCGAAGAAGCGCGTGAAGCACTCCTGCGGGATGCCGCGCTCGTGGACCGTGGTCGTCACCGCGGCCAGGACCGGGTCCTCGGAGGTGCCGGAGTGCAGCGCGCCCTCGAACCGTGCCTCGAAGGCGTCCAGCGCCGCGGCGGTCTCCGGGCCCGGGTCGGGGCCGGCGAGGTCGACGATGTCGTCGGCCGTCCGGGCGAGGGTGTAGACGGCGAACACGTGCCGCCGGTCCTCCTCGGGGAGGAGGCGGGCGCCCCAGTAGTACGTCGTGCCGTGCTCACGGGTGACCTCCGCGCAGCGCGCGTACCCCGCGGCGAGGACGTCCGGGTCGGTCCTCATCGTCGTGCCCTCGCCGGGAGGCGGGGGGAGGCGGCGCCGGCGTACTCCCGCACTCGCTCGGCCGCCAGCCGGCCGCTGACCAGGACCATCGGGACCCCGACACCGGGCGTCGTGCCGGAGCCTGCGAAGACGAGCCCGGGGACCCGTCGGTCGACGTTGCCGGGGCGGAACGGGCCGGACTGGCGGAAGGTGTGGGCGAGGGCGAACGGCGTCCCGAGGTGCATCCCCTGGGCCGCCCAGTCGTCCGGTGTCACGAGCCGCTCCTCGACGACGTCGGTGGGGTAGCCGTGGCCGTCGAGGAAGGCGAGCAGCCGCTCGCGCAGCGGGCCGGCCTCGCGGGACCAGTCGAGCGCGGACCCGTGGTGGGGCACCGGCTCGAGGACGTACAGCGTCGTGCACCCCTCCGGGGCGGCGGCCTCGTCGGTGACGGTCGGGACGGTGACGAGCCGGGACGGGTCGGGCATCAGCTCGCCCCGCTCGATGAGCGCCTCGAACGCCTCGTCCCACTGCTCCCCGAAGTGGATGGTGTGGTGCGCCGTGCCCGGGGCGGGCGTGCCGCGCACGCCCAGGTGCCAGACGACGGCGGAGGGTGAGTACGTCCCGCGGCGGACGACCCGGGGGGCGGGCACGCCGGGCAGGAGGCGCTCGTACGCGACCGGGAGGTCGACGGTGCAGACGACGGCGTCCGCGGCGACGCGCTCGCCGTCCGTGGTGGCGACACCCGCCACGGCTCCGTCCCCCCGGCGCAGCACCTCGGTGACCTCGACCCCGCAGTGCACCGGAACCCCGGCGTCGGCGAGCGCCCGGGCCATGCCCCGGGGCACGGAGTGCATCCCACCTTGCGGGTAGTACACGCCCCGCACGGTGTCCATGTACGTGATGATGCCGAACACGGCCCGCGCGGTGGCCGGAGCGACGCCGGCGTAGAGCGCCTGGAAGCCGAAGATGCGGTGCAGCCGCTCGTCGTCGAAGAACGAGGCCACTTTGGGGCCGAGTGCTCCGAGCCCCCCGAGCCGCAGCAGCCGGGCCGCGGCAACGGGGGAGCGGAGGAGGTCGAGCGGCGAGGAGTAGTTGGCGTCGACGAACGGGCCGAACTCGACGTCGTGGAGGTCCCGGAGCCAGGACACGAAGCGGTCGAACCCCGCGGCGTCGCGGTCCCCGGACAGCCGCCGGACCTCCTCGCGCAGCTCGGCGAGGTCTGCCCGGACGAGCAGCTCGGAGCCGTCCGCGTAGACCGCGCGGTACCCGGGGTCGAGCCGCCGCATCGGCACGAGGGTCCCGGGGTCGCCGCCGACGGCCCGGACCGGCGCGTGGACGAGCTCGGGCATCGTCATGACCACCGGCCCCGGGTCCATCCGGAACGCTCCGAGGCGCAGCAGGCCGGCGCGTCCACCGACGACGTCCTCGCGCTCGAGCACCGTGACGTCGTGCCCCGCCGCGGTGAGATGGCACGCGGCGGAGAGCCCGGACAGCCCCGCGCCGACGACGACGACCTTCACGAGGTGCGCCAGGCGATCGACGAGACGAGCTCGCGGAGGGCCGCGTCGGCCGCGGGGTCGGCGCCGACCAGCGGCAGCCGCTCGCCGGCCGTCTCGGCGAGACCCGCGATGTCCTGCTCCGCGCGCTCACGGACACCGGCGGCGTCCATGGCCTGCTGGAGCGCGGTGACACCGTCCGGCTCGAGGGTGCCGGCGTCGCACGCGGCGAGCAGCGGGCGGGCGTGGTCGGGCAGCATCTCGTCGGCCCAGGTGAGCAGGACGGTCGGCTTGCCGGACGCGAGGTCGTCCCCGGAGGGCTTGCCCGTGACGGCCGGGTCGCCCCAGACGCCGAGGACGTCGTCGCGCAGCGCGAAGGCGTCGCCGACGAGGTCGCCCCAGGTGAGCAGGCGTTCGACATGCGCGGGGTCGGCGCCGGCGACGAGCGCGCCGAGCTGGAGCGGTCGGGTGATCGTGTACCGGCCGCTCTTGAGCCGGGCGATGCGTCGGGAGGTCGTGACGTCGCGGCGGCGGTCCGCGGCGTGCGTGACGTCGAGCAGCTGTCCCTCCACGAGCTCGACGGTCATGAGGCGCCAGACCCTGCGCACCTCCGGCGAGGTGGGGCTGACGAGCATCGCGGCCTCGGCGAGGGCGAGGTCACCGACGAGCACGGCGACGCTGTCACCGAAGAGGGTCGCGTCGCCGAGGCCGTCCGCGCGGCGGTGCCGTCCCGTGGCCTCGACGTGCAGGGTGGTGCGGCCCCGGCGGGTGTCGGAGCGGTCCATCACGTCGTCCTGCAGGAGCCCGAAGAGGTGCAGCAGCTCCATCGCCGCCGCGACCCGGACGAGGTCGTCGCGGGCGCTCGCGGGCGCGCCCGCGAGCACCCATCCCCAGTGCGTGAGCCGGGGGCGGATCCGCTTGCCGTGGTGCATGAGCCGTGTGCCGAGCTCGTCGACGAGCCCCACCCGCAGCGCCCCGGCGTCCACCCTCGCGTCCGGACCGGTGCCGGTGACCGCCCGGGCGAGCTCGGCGCGCACGTCGTCGAGGGTCTCGGTGAGGAGGTGGTCGACATCGGCCAGGGTCTGCTCGACCGGCGTCGGGGCAGCGGTGTCGAGGGCCACGGGACGCACCTGGGCACTCATCGCTCGCACCGCCTGACCTGTCGGGGCCTTCGATTCAACCAGAGCCCCGGACCGGGCCCTCAAGACCCTGGACAACCCTCGACGAGCCTCGCTGCGTCGCCGGTCGCGGCCCTAGGGTCGAGGGATGGAGGCGGACGTCGTGGTCGTCGGGGCCGGGCTCGCCGGGCTGCGCTGCGCCGACCGGCTCGCCGAGGGCGGCCGCAGCGTCGTGGTCCTCGAGCGGGACGCCACGGTCGGGGGGCGGCAGCACACCGACGAGGTCGACGGCTTCCTCCTGGACCGCGGCTTCCACGTGCTCAACCCGGCCTACCCCGCGGTCCGGCGCTTCGTCGACGTCGACGACCTGGGGCTGCGCCCGTTCGGGGCCGGGGTGCTCGTGCGCCGGGAGGCCGGCCTGGTCGAGGTGGCCCATCCGCTCCGTGAGCCGCGTGGGGTGCCGGCGACGCTCCGCAGCGGCCTGCTCAGCCCTCCCGAGATCGCCACGCTCGCCCGCTGGGCCGGGCCGGCACTCACCCGGCCGCGCTCGGTCGTCCACGGCCGGGACCGGTCCCTGCGCGAGGGTCTCGACGCAGCGGGCGTCTCCGGGCCGCTGCGCCAGGAGCTGCTCGAGCCACTGCTGGCGGGCGTCGTCGCCGAGGACCGCGGCGAGACGTCCGAGGCGTTCGTGCGGCTGCTCGTGCGGATGTTCGCACTCGGGGTCCCGGGGCTGCCCGCGCGGGGCATCCAGGCCCTGCCGGAGTGGATCGCGGACCGCTGCCGCCGGCGGCGGCACGGCCCGGAGCTCAGACCGTCGACCCCCGTCGTGGGGGTGCGTCCGGGCCGGGAGCCACAGGTGGTCTGCGCCGACGGGACGACGGTCACCTCCCGGGCCGCCGTGGTCGCGGTGGGACCGGACGCGGTCTCCGGGCTCGTCGACGTCCCGGCTCCTCCGACCCGTGGGCTGCGGACCTGGTGGTTCTCGGTGCCCGAGCCACCGACGGACTCCGCGATGGTCGTCGTCGACGGCCGCCGCCGCGGTCCGATGGTCAACGCGGCCGTCATGAGCAACGCCGTACCGTCCTTGGCGCCGCCCGGGGCGCACCTGGTCCAGGTGACGACCCTCCTCGGGAACGGGGTGGACCCCACCGAGCAGGAGGTGCGACGCCAGGCCGCCGACGTGTTCGGTGCCCCGACCGGGCGGTGGGAGACGATCCGGCGGGACGACGTCCACCACGCGCTGCCGGCCCAGCTGCCCCCGCTGCGGGTCACCTCGCCCGCCCGGGTCGACACCGGGGTCTACGTCGCGGGCGACCACCGCGACACGGCGTCGATCCAGGGCGCGCTGGTGTCGGGGGACCGCGTCGCCCGGGTCGTGCTCACCGACCTCGCCGACGCCTGATGGCGCCGCGTCGCCGGCTACGGGTCGTCTTCCCGCACCAGCTGTTCGAGGGCCTGCTGGACGAGCCCCGAGGGACCCGTTTCGTCCTCGTCGAGGACGACCTGCTGTTCCGGCAGCAGCCGTTCCACGCCCAGAAGCTCGTCCTGCACCGTGCCTCGATGCGCCTCTTCGCGCAGCGGCTGCGGGAGGAGGGCTTCGAGGTCGATGTCGTCGAGACCTCGACCCGACGCACGACCCGCACCCGCCTCGCCGAGCTCCTGGCCGAGCTCGACCCGGACGAGGTGCGCCTGCACGACGTCGTCGACGACTGGCTTCTGCGCGACGTGCGGCGGGCGTTCCGCGAGGCGAAGGTCGAGCTGACACCGGACGACGTCGAGGAGACGCCGAACTTCCTCACGACGAGGCCGCAGCTCACCACGTGGTTCGGGGAGCACCGCGCCCGGATGGCGTCGTTCTACGAGTGGCAGCGGCAGCGGCTCGACGTCCTCGTCGAGGGCAGGGAGCACGACCGGCCGGTCGGTGGGCGGTGGTCCTTCGACGAGGAGAACCGCAAGAAGCTGCCGAAGGGCCACGACGTGCCGAGGCGGGCGTCGGCGCCGCGGCTGCCCGAGGTCGACGAGGCGGTCGCGTGGGTCGCCGAGGCATTCCCCGACGCCCCCGGCCGGGCCGACGGCTTCGACTGGCCGGTCACCCACGAGCAGGCCCGGGCGGCGCTGCGCGAGTTCGTCGACGAGCGTCTGGACGAGTTCGGCCCGTACGAGGACGCGGTGTCCGTGGAGCATCCGTTCGTCTTCCACGCCGTCATCACCCCGGCGCTCAACTGCGGGCTGCTGGACCCCCGGGAGGTCCTCGACGCCGTGCTCGGGGCCGCCGACGAGCGCGACGTGCCGCTCGCCTCGCTCGAGGGGTTCGTCCGCCAGCTCATCGGGTGGCGCGAGTACATGCGCGCCACCTACCACCTGTACGGGCGGCGGATGCGGACCTCCAACCACCTGCGGCACACCCGCTCGCTCGCGGCCGGCTGGTGGGACGGCAGCACCGGGCTGGACCCCGTCGACCACGTCGTCAGGGGGGCGCTCGAGCGCGGCTACGCCCACCACATCGAGCGGCTCATGGTCCTGGGGAACGCGATGTGCCTGCTGCGCACCGACCCCGACGAGGTCTACGAGTGGTTCATGGCGTTCTTCGTCGACGCCTACGACTGGGTCATGGTCCCCAACGTCTACGCGATGTCGCAGTTCGCCGCCGGGACCGGGATCACGACCAAGCCGTACGTCTCGGGCAGCAGCTACCTGCGGAAGATGACCGACTTCGGCACCGGGGAGTGGCGCGAGGACTGGGACGCCCTCTACTGGAGCTTCGTCGACCACCACCGCGAGGTCTTCGAGGCCAACCACCGGGCGCGGATGGTCACGCGGTCGTGGGACGGCATGGATGCCGCGCGCCGTGACGAGCTGCTCGCCCGGGGACGGCGCGTCATCCGTCGTCTGTGAGGGCCCCCGGCCCCGCCGGCTCGGAGAGACCGGCCCGGAGGCCGGCCAGCACGACGCTCGCGGCGGTGTCGGCGTCGAGCCCCAGCTCGTCGCGCAGCACCGCCCAGGCGGACCAGGTGGTGGTCGTCACGAGGTGCAGGACGACTGCCTCGCGGGTGGGCCCGAGCCGGTCCAGCTCGGGGGCGAAGACCTCCTCGAGCTCGGCCCGTGAGTAGGTGAGGTAGCGGGTGCGGTTGTGCCGCGCCGCCGCGGAGCCGGAGCCGCGGAGCCGGTTCGCGCGCGCGAAGGGTGTGATGGCCTCGTGCGCCGCGACCCGCTGTGCGCAGAAGCGGGTGAGCCGTTCCTCGAAGTGGAGGTCCGTCGGGATCGTGACGGCGAGGGTCTCGGCATACCGGCGGATGCGCTCCCCCGCCGCCTCGTAGAGGGTGTCGAGGTCGGTGACGTTCGACCACAGCGTGCGCTCCGAGACGTCGGCACGCCGGGCGACCTGGGCGCCGGTCGGCCGGGTGTGTCCTTCGTGGACGAGCTCGAGGAACGCGGTGACGATGGCCTCCCGGGTGCGGGCCGACCGTGCGCGGCGGCGGTCCGGTCTGCCCGGTTCCCCTGCGGAGGTCATGCGCCCATGATGGCGAGCCGTCCACCCCTCGGGTGGACGGCCCGCGACACGTCACGTCAGCCCAGCGGGCAGCTGACCCGCGAGTCCGAGAGGGGGGAGCCGAACCCGGTGCTCGGAGCCGGGCAGAGGAACTGGTCGTAGCGGTCGTCGTCGTCCACGAAGCGCTTGAGCCAGGAGATGCTGTACTTCGCGATCTCGGTGTTGGAGAACGTGGGTGCGAGGTGCGACGCGCCGTCCAGCTCGAGGTAGGCGCGGTCCTCCGCCCCGGTCAGGCTGTTGTAGAACGGGATCGCGTGGGTGCGGGCGGGGGCGACGGAGTCGTTCTCGGCGCCGATCATCAGCGAGGCCGCGTCCACCTCGCTCCAGGTCTTGTCGGAGTTCCACGGGGTGAGACCGACCACGGCCTCGATCGAGCGCCGGTCGGACGCCGCCTCGAGCGAACCGCCGCCACCCATCGAGTGGCCCATGACGGCCTGGCGAGAGCCGTCGACCCGGTCGCGGACGGACGAGTCCTCGATGACGTAGTCGAGCGCGGCGAGCAGCTGGTCTCCCCGAGAGCTGGGGAAGTCGGTGCGGGAGTTGGTGTCGAAGCTGATGACGACGAAGCCCTGCGAGGCGATGCGCGGTCGCAGCCAGGCGATGGTCGACTCGCCCGCCGTGTAGCCCGGCGAGATCGCGACGACACCGAAGGTGCCCTCGCTCCGGGACGTCGGGTACGTGATGTTCGCCGCGCCGAAGCCCGGGGTCGAGAAGTCCGAGACCGAGATCGTCGAGACCGAGAACGGGCCGCGGGTGGCCTCGATGCTTCGCTCGGTGGGGTCCGGTCCGCGCTCGTACGGGCTGTCGGCCTGCGCCGCCGCGGGCGCGGAGACGAGGAGGCCGCCGGCCAGGACGGCAGCGGCGAGACGGCGGGTGAGGTGGGTCCGTGCAGGGATGCGCTTCATGGGTACTCCACTTCCGGTTCGTCCGGTGGACAGGGAATGCATCTGCAGAGGGACTGCAGATACTTCGAGAGTGCCCGGGGCCGCCCTGCCGCGTCACCATGCGCGGTGCACAGCATCGGTGGGGCGCGCCATCCGAGGCGTTCGACCCCGGGCAGCACGGGGCGGGAAGAGGGCCGGCGCGGGACCTGTTGTCCGGACAGCGCACCTGAACCACGACGACAGGAGACGACGTGCCGGACACCGCATCGACGACCTCGGGGACCGCACAGATCGGGGTGACCGGGCTGGCCGTCATGGGCCGCAACCTGGCCCGGAACTTCGCCCGGCACGGCTTCCGGGTCGCGGTGCACAACCGGGCGACGAGCAAGGCGGAGGCCCTGGTCGAGGAGTTCGGTGACGAGGGTGACTTCACCCTGGCCCGCTCGCTCGAGGACCTCGTCGCCGCACTCGAGCGGCCGCGGCGGATCGTCGTCATGGTCAAGGCAGGCGAGGGGACCGACGCGGTCGTCGACGAGCTCGTCCCCCTCCTCGACGAGGGCGACATCGTCGCCGACGCCGGGAACGCGCACTTCGCCGACACCCGCCGCCGGCACGCCGCACTCGCCCAGAAGGGCATCCGCTTCGCCGGGGTGGGCGTCTCCGGTGGCGAGGTCGGGGCACTCGAGGGGCCGTCGATCATGCCGGGGTGCGACGGCGACACCTACGCCGAGCTCGGCCCGTTCCTCGAGGTCGTCTCGGCGCACGTCGACGACGAGCCGTGCTGCACGCTCGTGGGGCCGGATGGTGCCGGGCACTTCGTGAAGATGGTGCACAACGGCATCGAGTACTCCGACATGCAGCTCATCGCCGAGACGTACGACCTGCTGCGCGGCGTGCTCGGGCAGGAGCCGGCCGAGGCGGCCGAGACCTTCCGGGCCTGGAACGGCACCGAGCTCGAGTCCTACCTCGTCGAGATCGCCGCCGAGGTGCTCTCCCACACCGACGGCGACACCGGTCGTCCGTTCGTGGACGTCGTCCGGGACGCCGCCGAGCAGAAGGGCACGGGCCGGTGGACCGTGCAGACCGCGCTCGACCTCGGCGTGCCCGTCACCGGCATCGCCGAGGCGACGATGGCCCGCGCCGTGTCCGGCGACACGCAGCGGCGGGCCGCGGTGCGCGAGGCCCTCGACGTGGCGGAGGAGCCGCCCGGTGCGGACCTCGCGGTGGAGGACCTGCGCGCCGCGTTGTACGCCGCGAAGGTCGTCTCGTACGCCCAGGGTCTCGACATGGTGCGGGAGGGCTCGACCGAGCACCACTGGGACGTCGACCCCGCCGACCTCGCGCGGATCTGGCGGGACGGCTGCATCATCCGTGCTCGTCTCCTCGGCGACATCACCGAGGCCGTGGAGGACCACCCGGATGCCCCGAGCCTCCTCGCGACCCCGACCTTCGCCGCCGCCGTGGCCGACCGGCTGCCGGGGCTGCGCCGGGTCGTCGGCGCGGCCGTCGCGTCCGGTGTGCCGGTGCCGGTGTTCTCGTCCGTGCTCGCGTACGTGGACGCGCTGCGCGCCGAGCGGCTGCCGGCCGCCCTCGTCCAGGGGCTGCGCGACTATTTCGGCGCGCACACCTACGGGCGGGTCGACCGCGAGGGCACGTTCCACACGCTGTGGTCGCAGGACCGCTCCGAGGTCGAGACCGGCTGAGTGCCAGGCCGGTTCGTGTGGTGGGCGACCGCGAACCCTGCCCGCGGAAAGTAAAGTCTTCGTAAAGTCAGCGCCGCTTTTCTGGACGGGGCCGTCCGTCGAGCCCTACTTTCTGCGCAATGCCACCGGATGCGGTGACGCGCGAGGCGGCAGTCGATTGTTCGGCTGTTGTTGGGGACGGGGTCTCGCGATGCGCGTTCGCGCTGCTTTTTCTGGGTTGTCGTTCGTTCAGGGTTCGCTGCTGCGGCCGCGGTGGCGGGTGTTGGCGGTGGGTGTCGCATGGACGTTGGCGGGCACGGTGGGGGTGGCTGTGCCGCCGCAGGTCGCGGTGGCCGCGGTCGATCCGCAGGCCCCGGCCGCGGTGGCGTCGGCAGCTGACCTGGTCTCGGCACAGCTGACGGCCAAGGCGCAGGGTGCGCGGGTCGAGGTCGAGGCGATGCGGACGGAGACCTCGACGACATGGGTGAACCCGGACGGGTCGTTGACGACGCAGGAGCATGCGGCGCCGGTCCGGTTCCGGGACGGCTCAGGGGTGTGGCGTGAGGTCGACCTGGGTGTGGTCGAGAGTGCGGACGGGTCGGCGGCGCCGAAGCGCTCCCGGGTCGATGTGTCGTTCGCGGGGCGCACCAAGGGCGCACGCGGGCGGGGTCGGTCGGCGGCGGGGACGGACCTGGCCAGCGTGGACGAGGGCAAGGGCAGGACGACGAGCGCCCGGCAGGTGGCGTTGGGCTGGCCCGGGACGCTGCCGGCACCGGCGCTGCGCGGGACGCGAGCGACGTACTCGGGGGTGAAGCCGGGGGTCGACGTGGTGCTGGAGGCGCGGCGCTCGGGGTTCGAGCAGCTGACGGTGGTCAAGGACCGGGCCGCTCTGGAGGGTCTGACCGACGCCGATGGTCGGGTCGCGGTGAGCCTGCCGCTCAGGACGCAGGGGCTGACCGCCCGCGTCGAGGACGACGGCTCGGTCGGCTTCGTCGACGGCACCGGCGCGGTCGCGTCCCGGATCGCGCCGCCGGTGGCGTGGGACGCGGTGGTCGACGAGCATTCCGGGGACCACGCGAACGTCTCTCCGGTGGCGGTCGAGGTGGAGCAGCAGGGCAAGGGCAAGGCGGTGCTGACCCTCGTCCCGGACGCGCAGTGGATCGCGGACCCGGCTCGGGTGTTCCCGATCACGATCGACCCGACCTACGCCACCGGAAGCAACGTGACGACATCGTTCGACACGTACGTGCAGTCCGGCAAGACCTGGGACACCTCGGCCGAGACCGAGCTGCGGGTGGGCACCTACGACGCCGGCTCCACCAAGGCGCGCACGTTCTTGAACTTCAGCAACGCGTTCAAGGGCAAGGACATCAAGTCCGCGTCCCTCTCGATCAACGAGACGTGGTCCTACTCGTGCACGAAGTCGACCGTGACGGCGCATCTGGCCAACCCGGCGTCGACCTCCACGCAGTGGAGTGCCCAGCCGAGCGTGACCACGTCGAAGGCGGGCTCGCTGTCGGCGGCCAAGGGGTACTCCTCGTCCTGTGCCGCAGGACGGATCAGCATCCCCATCACGGCCATCGCCGACGCCTGGTCCTCCTCCACGGCCGCCACGGTCGGGCTGCGCCTGTCGGCCAGTGAGAGCGACTCCTACGGCTGGAAGAAGTTCGCCTCCCGGGAGACCAGCACAGACCCGTACGTCACCTACACCTACAACCGCAAGCCGAACCTGGCGTCCGCACCGACCCTGGGCACGAACGCCGACGGCGCGAACACCTACGTGGTCCCGACCACGGGTCAGGCACAGATCTTCACCAAGGCGGCGACGCCGCGGTTCTACTCCAAGGCCACCGACCCGGATGGCAACAAGGTCGCGGTGACCTTCGAGGTGCACACCAGCACCGAGGGGAGCGCGTCGTCGAAGGTGTCGTCGTGCCAGACGCCGATGGGCGCCTCTGGGGCCAGCGTGTCCTGCGTGCCTGGAGTGTCGTTGCCCGAGGACACGTGGTACTTCGTGCGTGCGGCGGTCAAGGACGACCAGGGTCTGTACAACGGGGGTTGGTCGGCCTGGACGCAGTTCCGGACCCAGCGGACCACACCGCCCACGCCTCGGGTGTCGTGTGACCGCGGGTACAGCAACGGGGCGTGGTCCGATACGGATCCCGCCGGGGTGGTGACCTGTTCGGTGACCGCGGCCGGGATCGTGGGGACCTACCGCCAGCCGGCCTACCTGGACATCTCCGTGGGCGGGGTCGCGCAGCCACGCAAACTGGTCATGGTCACCGACGACTGGTCCGTCGTCCATCAGAAGGTCACCTTCCAGGCCTCCCAACGCGGGTACCACGAGATCAAGGTCACCGGCCTGTCCCGCTCACTGGTCCCGACCGCACAGGTGGTGTACGGGTTCGGGTGGGGGTCGGCGTCGATGAGCACGCCCACCTCGGGCACGGCCTCGTCGGGCACGGTCAAGGTCGTCGCCGGCGGGCCGCCGAAGGGCACCGCCACCGCCGTGACCGCGAAGACCCAGTGGCGCGTCGCGGGGTCCGGTAGCGAGACCACCGGATGGACCGACGCCGCAGCGGCCCCTGTCACGCTCAACCCGTCCTCGACGAGTGCCCCTACGACCTACACCGGCACCTTCGACTTGACCAGCGCCATCCGGGAGGCCGGTGCGAGCGACGACCTACCCTCCCGGACACCGATCCGTCTGGACGTGCAGGTGTGCTTCACCTACGCCGGCAGCTCCACCGGTGTGCAGTGCACCTGGTCGGAGTCTCCGGTGACCGTCACCCGGCTGCCGCACGCCTTCGGCAACGGGTACCCGACTGCCGACGCCGGCGTGGGGCAGGTGGCGCTGTACACCGGCGAGGTGGCCCTCGGCGGCACCGACGTGTCCGTGCCTGGCTACTCCGGTGATATCACCCTGTCCCGCTCGCATGTCTCCTTCGCCGGGGACGGCACCGTGGCGGGCTGGCCGTCGGATCCGGTGACGGGTGTGTTCGGGCCGGGCTGGAGCGCCAACCTCGAGGGTGGCGAGGCCGGTCTGGCCGGCCTGCAGGTCGTGGACAACACCGGTCTGGACGGGTCGATCGCGTTCGTCGACGGCGAGGGCGAGCCGCTGGTGTACGCCAACCCGTCCGGCACCCGCACCTACCCCACCACGACGAAGACCTACCTGCCCGCCACCGACGACACCGCCGCCTCGGCGATCAAGCTCGCGGTGACCGGTAGCGGTACCGGGATGCGGCTGACCCTGACCGAGGACGACGGAACCACGACGATCTGGAAGCCCAAGGCGGCGCCGTCGACCACGGCAGGCACGACCTGGATCCCCTTGAGCATCACAGAGCCCGGGCAGCCTGTGGCGACGACCTTCGGGCACGACACCACGGGCCGGGTCACGCGCATCGTCGCTGCGGTCCCCGACGGGATGGCCGGCGCCGACTGCCCCACCATCGGGGCCCTGGCGCGCGGCTGCCGTGCCCTCGACATCACCTACGCGACGACGACGACGGCCAACGCGAGCACTCCGGGTGACTTCGCCGGGCAGGTCAAGGCCGTCTCGGCGTGGCTGTGGAACCCGGCCACGTCCGCGATGGCCGCGACCACCGTGGCGACCTACACGTACGACACGTCGGGGCGTCTGCGGACGATGCGCGACCCCCGCGTCGGCCTGGGAACGGACTACACCTGGGACGCTGCCTCCACCCGGGTCGCCTCTGTCACGGCGAGCGGTCTCGCGGCGACCAAGCTCGCCTACTCCTCGGGCAAGCTGAGCGCCGTCACCCGCGAGAACCCCGTCGCCGGGCAGGCCGACGTCACCGTCGCCCGCTACGTCTACGGGGTCCCGACCAGTGGCAGCGGACGGCCTGACCTGACGGCCGCCAGTGTCGGCAGATGGGGTCAGGCAAAGATCCCCAGCACCGGCTATGCCGTCTTCGGACAGGACTACACCGGCCCGGTCGCCGGCACGGGCGTCGACTACAGCTACGCCGACCTGTCCTATGTCGACGACCTCGGCTACACGGTGAACACCGCCACCTACGGCGCCGGAGCCTGGCTGGTCACCGCCACCGACTACGACAGTGACGGCAACGTCGTCCGGGAGCTGGACGCCTCCGCCACCGCCTACGCGGCCGCGCACCCGGAGCTCGACCCGGACGACGTCAACGCCCTGTCCACCCAGACCTTCTACAACGACGAGGTCACCGCGAACGGGCAGGTCGTGCTCCCGAGCGGGTCCCGGGTCGCCGACACCTACGGCCCGGTCCGGCAGGTCGTCCTGGCCGACGGCACCGAGGTCGCCGCCCGCCCGCACACCCACACCGAGTACGACCAGGGTGCCCCCAAGAGCGACGACGATCTGCCGATCAACGAGGCGGTAGACCAGTACTTCTCCCTACCGACCACGGTCACCACCGGCGCCGCCACCCCCGCCGCCGCACCGGGTGAACCGGACATCGAGACCATCTCGACCACCAACACCGGCTACGCCAAGCTGTCCTCGGGCGACGCCACCGAGGGCGACGGCTGGGCACTGGGCCAGGCCACGACCACCACGACCGGCGGCATCACCCGCACCACCCGTTACGACAAGCTCGGCCGGGTCACCGACACCCGCCAGCCCCTGTCCACCGGCAACGACGCCGGCACCACCAAGAACGCCTACTACACCGTGGACGCCCAGACCGGAGCGAACGCCACGTGTGGTGGCAAGCCGGAGTGGGCCGGCATGGTGTGCCGCACCTACCCCGCTGCCGCGCCGAGCAGCGGCCTCACCCTGCCCGACGCCACCACTGAGTACTCGATGTGGCTGCTCCCAGTGACCGTCACCGAGAAGTCGGGCGGTGCCACCCGAACCACGACGACCAGCTACGACGCCGCAGAGCGTGCCGTCTCTACCCTGACTACCCTGGCCGGGATGTCCGGCTCCACCAGCAGGCCGGGCAGCTACACCAAGTACGACTCCACGACTGGTCTCGTCGCCTACTCCGGGTGGCTGCACTCCGGCGGCGAGGCCGCCAACCTCGCCGGGCGGTCCACGTACACCTACGACCGGTGGGGACGTACGACCACCCTCGTCGGGGACGCCGGCACCGTCACTACCAGCTACGACGCCGCGGGCCGGGTCGCGTCGGTCATAGACGCCAGGGGCAGCACCACCTACGGGTACGACGGCACCGGCGAACGCCGCGGCTTGGTCACGTCCCTGACCGTGTCCCGACATGGCGGGAAGGCGCTGACCTGGGGTGCGGCCTACGACGCCGACGGGAACATGACCACCCAGACCCTCCCGGGGCGTATCACGCAGAAGACGACCTACGACGAGGCCGGGGAGCCGGTCCAGCTGCAGTATCTCGGGCAGGTCACCCCGGTTACCGCCGGCGGCACTGATCCCGACACCGGTGAGACGATCTGGACCCCGGGAGCTGCGGTGCAGGACCAGCCGTGGATGACCTGGTCGGTCGGTAACGACGTCACCGGGCGGGTACGCACCGAGGCCACCGGCATGGGGGCTGCTTTCGACACCGGCGAGGGCGTCGGGTCCATCGATGACGTCGAGAGCTACGCCCAAGCCGTCGGCCATGCCACGAGCACGAGTCGTGAGTACCGCTACGACGCCGCCGGCCGGCTGGTCCACGTCACCGACGCCGCCAGCACTCTCGACCAGGACACCGGTGGGCTCGCCGCGTCCTGCACGGAGCGCGACTACTCTTTCGACAAGAACGGCCGCCGCACCGCCCTGGCCACCATCACGCGCGCCGACGGCGACTGCGAGAGCGCCGGAACGACAGCGACGGTCACGACCACTGGGTGGGACACCGCCGACCGGCCGACCACCGGCCGGGGCGGAGCCGGCAGCTATGTCTATGACCTGCTCGGCCGGCAGACCACGCTCCCTGCTGCCGACGCCCCTGACACGAGCGCCGGGAACATCAGCCTGCGCTACTACTTTGACGACCTGCCCAGGTCCGTCACCCAAGGCGGCACGTCGACGACGTTCACCCTGGACGCCGAGGCCCGCCGGTCCGTGCAGACCACCACCGACGCCGCCGGCACCACGACCACTACCCGCCGGTACACCGACAGTGGTGACAACCCCGCGTGGGTCGAGGTATCGGGTCCTGCTGGGGGCGCCACGACCCGGTTCGCCGAGTCCATCGGTGGGGATCTGTCCGCGAGCATCGACGACACCGCCGACGCCGCCACCCGCGGGGATGCAACCTTGTCCCTGGCCACCCTGCACGGGGATGTCGCCACCACCGTGGCCATCCCCGCCACCCAGACCAGCACCGCCTCTGCCACCGCGATCAACGGGTGGGCCAGCTACGACGAGTACGGCAACACCACCACAGCCGACCCCGTCGACGGACCCATCGGCTACGGATGGCTCGGCGCCAAACAACGCTCCACCACCACGGACACCGCAGGCCTGACCCTCATGGGCGTCCGGTACTACAACCCGACCCGCGGACTGTTCACCGCCCTCGACCCCATCCCCGGAGGCAACGACACCGCCTACGCCTACCCCAACGACCCCGTCAACACGTACGACCTTGACGGCCGACGCTGGAGCTGGCGCAAGGTAGGCAGATGGGCCTGGAAGCACAAATGGGATATCGCCCTGACCGCTTCGATGTTCATTCCAGGCGTCGGGATCGCCGGCATGGCTGTTCGAGGCGCGGTTTGGGCCGCGAGGGGTGCGCGGGCTTACAACTCGGCTAAGAAGGTGAAGTACGCAATGAGAGTATCGAATCGCTTTAATGGCGGACGAGCTCGAGTTACCATTCCAAGGCGCAATGGGAAGATGCACTATGATCTACATGGTCGTAGCCATGGAGGCGTGAAAACACCTCACAAGTTCTTCCACTACAACGGAAGACCGGGCTACATGGGTAAAAAGGGACCCCATTCCTCCATGAATTGGCGGGATCTCGCCAGAGTTCGGTGGCACCTAAGGAGGCGCTAGCTGGTGATTAGCGAGGTATCGGTCGACGGTGTTGATGACCATCGCTGGAGATTGACCGAGTTCGAACATGAGTTGATGACCGCCGATTTTGGACTCCTGGACCTGAAAGCGGACTTTGGAACTGACTCTTTGTGCCTAACGGCAACGTGCCTTGCCCTGTGCTTGAGCCAACCTCAACCGAGGATTCACGTTCACTTGGAGTGGAACCTAATTTCGGATCTGCGGGTGGAAAGCACCGGGCCAAATATCCTTGCCGAGGATGGGCGTAGTGGTTTAATCGGAATTCGACTCCTCTATTCGTCGGACGATTCCCTTGATTTTGAGATCGAGATGGATTGGCTGCGCGTCGCATTGACGTGTCAATCTCTCGGAGTTCGCGTATCTCAGTGAACCTTCGCATGCAATTGGTTTTCGCGCCAAAGGGGCTCTTCGAGGCCACCTTCGACCAAGGTCCAGGGGCGCAGTTCGACCCGGTGGAAAGCTGCGACGAAGTTGCGCGCACCGTGCGCGAACTTCTGGCGTCCAAGTGGCGCAAGGAGGAAGCGCCAGATGGGCATCGCGCCATGGCCTACTGTGAAGGCTCAATGTTGGTTGTTAAATTCGATCCTATCGGGGTTGATCCGGTAGAAATCGATGCGGAGGAGTTCGTCGTCGAGTTCGACTAGCCACGCGTGGTCTGCTCCCGGGCCGTGGACGCCTGGAAGAAGGTCTGGGCCGATATCCGGACAAGACTCGGGGAAGTCAGGTTCGTTCCAGGAGATCGGTCATTTCCATGGGCGAGTCGATCGATGACCGCTCGGAGGTCGAGATCGGCTGAGACCTGGCTGTGACGGGTGCCAGCACGCCCCATCCATCGGGGTGCAGGCACCATACCCGCGCTGGATGCCGCGGCGTAGCGTCCGTCGGGTCGGCAACGACGCACGCAGGAGGACTCATGGCGAGCCAGCTCAACCCGTATCTCAACTTCCCGGGCACCGCCCGGGCAGCGATGACCCGCTACCAGCAGATCTTCGGAGGTGACCTCCAGATCCTCACCTTCGGCCAGTTCGGCGCCGAAGGGCCGGGCGCCGACGGCGTCATGCACGCACACCTGGAGACCGACGCCGGCTTCGTGCTCATGGCCTCCGACCTCCCGCCCGGGTACGTCGATGAGGGCGTGATGCCGTCGAGCATGCACGTCTCCGTCAGTGGCGACGACGCCCGGCTCCGCGACTACTGGAACGGCCTCACCGAGGGCGCCGAGGTGACGATGCCCCTCGAACGACAGATGTGGGGCGGCCAGTTCGGTGCGCTCACCGACCGGTTCGGCGTCTCGTGGATGGTCAACATCGGCAAGGCGGAGCCGGCGCTCAGCTGACCTCGGATGCCGGGACCGCTCACCCGGCGACCCGGGTCGTCCGGCCGGACAGACCCGCTCGGCACCGGGGCCGCTCATCCGGTGCCCACCGCCGCCTCGAGCTCGGTGAGGGCCTCGCCGGAGTACACCGCGAGCCGCTGCAGGTGCGGCAACGCGTCCCGGTCCCCGATGAAGCCGATGTTCAGCGTTCCGGCGTACGACTGCGCCGTGATGTTGAGGACCATCGAGTGCGTGGGGATGGACACCGGGTACGTGGCCTCGAGGCGGGCACCCCGCCAGTACAGCGGCTTCGTCGGCCCGGGCACGTTCGAGATGCACACGTTGAGGGTCAGCGGGAGCGGCAGCGGCAGCCCGACGAGCGCCCGTGCCGCCTGGACGGCAGCCGGGGCGAGCAGGCCTGCGCTGTAGGCGATGACCGCGTCACCCGTCATCCCCCGCATCCGGGCCTTGGCGGCCCGCGAGGACGCCGTGACAGCCGTGAGCCGCGCGACCGGGTCCTCGATGTCCGTCGCGAGCGACACCAGCGTCGCCCCCACGTAGTTGCCGCCACCGTCACTGTCCCTGGCCCGGACGTTCACCGGGACGAACGCGACGAGCGGCCGGTCCGGAAGCTCGTCCAGCCCGGAGAGGAAGCGGCGCAGCCCACCGGAACACACCGCCATGAGCACGTCGTTGAGCGTCGCGTGCCGAGCCCGCGCGACGGCGCGCAGCCGCTCGATGTCGTACTGCTGGGTCGCGAAGCGCCGGGCCCGGCCGGTGCGGCCGTTGAGGACCGACATCGGTGCCTGGTACGAGGTGACGGCCCGGCCGGATGACTGCCCGCGCCTCAGCTCGGTGTCGACGAGCGTGCTGACGACGCTCGGCACCGAGGACACCGCGGACGAGAGGCTGCGCAGCACCGACACGGCGTCACCCACCGGCTCACGCGGTGGCGAGTCCTCCCGGTGTGGACGCGTCAGGGCCAGGAAGTGGGCGTGGGTGCGGTCATCGGGGTCCTCGGTCAGACCGCGCTGGAGGATGCGGTTGCCGGTGAAACCGTCGACGAGGCTGTGGTGGATCTTCATGTAGACGGCGAACCTGCGTGGCGCGACGCCCTCGATGACGTGCAGCTCCCACGGCGGGCGGCGGAAGTCGACCTGGTTCGAGTGCAGCCGGCTCACCAGGACACCGAGCTCTCGCTCGCCCCCTGACGCCGGCAGCGCCGAGTGCCGCACGTGGTAGTCGATGTCGAAGCCGTCGTCCTCGACCCACCGGTGCACCGGCTGGCGCAGCAGCCGCCGGGTCTGGAGGCGCAGGTTCCAGGGCGCCTCGACCGGTGAGGCGCGCAGGTCGGCGACGAAATGCCGCAGCCAGGTGTCGTCCTCGCCCTCGGGGTACCGGAGGTGGAGGAGCGAGCCGACGTGCATCAGCGTCTCCGGGGTCTCCCCCATGAGGAAGATCGCGTCGAGAGGGGTGGCCCAGCGGGACGGCGCCACCGCCTCACCCGGCCTCGACGGCGACGGCGGTCGCCACGTCGGGCGTTCCGGCGGCCGCCGGGTCGTACGGAGCCCAGGTGCCCTCGGGCTGCGCCAGCCGGTCGGCGACGACCCGCAGTGTCTCGAGGTGGTGCCCGTAGCCGAGGTGCGTCGCCCCGACCTCGACGTTCTCGGTACGCGGCGCCGGGTCCGCGACGCAGCACCGCCACGAGACGATGCCGTCCCCCCGCGAGTAGATGCTCGTCGTCGGCACCTCGAGCGGTGCGGCCCGGGCGGCCAGGGCCTCCGGGTGGAAGAGGTCGTCGGTGAACGTGCCGCGGTTGAGGAGCCGGTACATCGTCCAGGCCCGGGTGGCGGCGGGATGGCCGGTGAACGGGCTGCCGAGCGTGATGACCTGACGGGTGTAGTGCGGCAGGGCCCGGGCCATCTCGCGGGCGTAGATACCGCCGGCGCTCCAGCCGACGAGGCTCACCGGACGGCCGTAGCGGTCGTAGAGCTCGAGCAGCAGCTCCTCGAGCTCGTCGGCCAGCGTCGAGGACATCCCGAGGTTGCGGCCGTGCCGCCAGTCGTGGGTCCGGTGGCCGAGCCGGCGCAGGTGCCCGCGGAGGAACACCGTGGACTCCGGCCCGGCGAGGAAGCCGGGGATGACGAGGACCGGATGCCCGTCGCCCCGCGGCCACGCGTCGAGGTCGCGGGTGGCGAGGGCGGATGCCGCGAGGTCGAGCGCGGTGCGCCACTCACGCCGGGTGGCCCAGAGGGTCGGCGCGCTGCCGTGCGCGTCCGGAAGGCCTGCGTCCGGGCTCATCGTCGCTCCTCTCCGTGCTCGCGGCGCGACGTCCTCCCGGTCGCAGCGCTGCGAGGGCAGGGTCGATTGTCGCAGAGCGCGGCTCGCTAGGGGAGTCCCCGGGGCCGGCGTGCCGGGCCCGGCTCAGTCGACCTGCCGCACGACCAGGAGGTCGCACTGGGCGTGCATGACGATGTGGCTGGCGACGGAGCCCATGAGGTACTCGTGGATGCGGGGGTTCCTGGAGTTGAGCGCGATGAGGTCGCAACCGAGCTCGCGCGCGGCCTCCGGGATGGCCCGGTGCGGCGCACCGGCCCGGACGAGGCACCGCGACGTGGCCGGGTCGAACCCGAGGCCCGCGACGAAGCTCTCGAGCTTCGGCAGGCTGTCCTCGGGCACCTCGTTCAGGTTGTCGGAGATCTTCGGGACGATCGTCACGAACAGCAGCTCGGCGTCGCTCGTCGTGCTCACCGCCTGCGCCTTGTGCACGAGCTCGGCCGAGGCGCCGGCGTGGTCGAGCTTGACCGCGACGAGGACGCGTGTGTACATCCGTCTTCCTCCTGCTGGGTGGGCGTGGTCGGGGCGGGCCGCCGGTCAGTCGCCGGCGCGGTCCGACACGGTGACCCGCTCGGGCTCCTCGGCACGGGCACCGTCCGGCTCCCCCGAGGGGTGTCCGGGGTCGTCGCGTGGCGTGGCGCCCGGTTCGCCCGTGGCCTCGTGGGTCGGCGCCACGGACGGTCCGGCGGGGCCCGGCGGTGCTGCCACGGCCCGTTCGGCGGCCAGCGCCTTCATCAACCCCCACATCATGATGAACATGATGATCGAGAACGGGAGTCCGGCTGCCAGAGAGGCGGTCTGCAAGGCCGCGAGGCCTCCCGAGGCCAGCAGCACCGCCGCCACGGCGCCCTCACCCAGCCCCCAGAAGACCCGGTAGCCCGCCGGTGGCTCCTCCTTGCCCATCGAGATGAGCGTCGTGACGACCAGCGTCCCGCTGTCCGAGGACGTCACGAAGTACGTGATGATCAGGACGAGGGCGATGAAGGCCAGCACGCTGCCCAGCACGCCGAGGCCGAAGTTGTCGATGACGAGGAAGAGCGGCCGCGCGATGTCCTCGTTGACCGCGTCGATGATCCCGCCGTTCTCCTCGAACTCCTGCCAGAGCGCGGTGCCCCCGAAGATCGCCATCCAGAAGAACGTGATGAGCGTCGGCACGACGAGCACGCCGACGGCGAACTCGCGGATGGTGCGGCCCCGGCTGACCCGCGCGATGAACATCCCGACGAACGGGGCCCAGGCGATCCACCAGCCCCAGTAGAAGATCGTCCAGGTGCCCTGCCAGCCGCTCTCCGGGTTGGGGTCGACCCACAGGCCCATCGGGATGACGTTGGTGACGTAGTCGCCGACGTTCGTGATGAAGAACCCGAGCAGGAACACCGTGGGCCCGACGACGACGAACACCGTGATGAGGAGGATCGAGAGCCACATGTTGAGCTCGGACAGCATCTTGATGCCACGCCCGACCCCGGAGACCGCCGACAGGGTCGCGACGCACGAGATCACCATGATGAGCACGTACTTGACCCACGCGTCCATCGGGACGCCGAACAGGTGGTTCAGCCCCGCCTGGATCTGGCCCGCGCCGAGCCCGAGGGTCGTCGCGACGCCGAAGACCGTGCCGAACACGGCGAGCAGGTCGGCGACGTGGCCCCACGTGCCGTAGATGCGCTTCCCCAGGATCGGGTAGAGCGCCGCCCGGATGGTCAGCGGCAGGCCCTTGCGGTAGCTGAAGTAGGCGAGCGCCATCCCGACGATCACGTAGACCGCCCAGCCGTGCAGGCCCCAGTGCAGGAAGGTCACCTGCATCGCGGTGCCGGCGCCCTCCATCGAGTTCGCCGTACCCTCCTCGAGGAACGGGGCGTTCTGCACGTGGTACAGCGGTTCGGAGACCGACCAGAACAGCAGCCCGATGCCCATGCCCGCACCGAAGAGCATCGAGAACCAGGAGAAGTTGGAGAACTCCGGGCGGTCGGTGTCCTTGCCCAGCCGGATGGAGCCGTAGGGCGAGAAGATGAGGAAGACCACGAAGAAGATGAAGATCGCGATCGACAGGATGTAGTACCAGGCGAGGTTGTCGTTGATCCACGTCTGGACCCAGCCGAAGATCTCGCCCACCGTCTCGGGTGCCACGACGCCGGCCAGCACGAACGCCAGGATGATCACCTTCGAGGCGGTGGCCATCACCGGGTTCACGTCGCGGAAGATCCCGCGCGTTCCGACATTGAGACGAGACTGGTCGATTCCGGTCATCACGCTTGCCTTTCGCTGCTGACCATCCGGTCGTCGAAAGCCACCCGCAGGCACTGGTCGGTCTCCGCCCGCGACTCACCCGTAGTTGTCCGTGGTCGGGGATGCTACTGCTCCTGCACGTCCCGCGTAAGGGCGGCGACCTGCGGCGCGACCTCGGCCGGCCGTCCGGGAGCCGGTCTCGTCCAGGCCGACGACGCGGCCTACGGTGGGGTGATGGCGGCGCACGACGAGGCGGGAACGGCGACGAGGACCGAGCGCGACACGATGGGGGAGGTGCAGGTCCCGGCCGACCGCTACTGGGGCGCGCAGACGCAGCGCAGCCTCGAGCACTTCGACATCGGTCGCGACACCTTCGTGTGGGGAAGGCCGGTCATCCGCGGGCTCGGCCTGCTCAAGAAGGCTGCGGCACAGGCGAACCTCGAGCTCGGGCTGCTGGACGCCTCCGTCGCCGACGCCGTCGTGCAGGCGGCCGACGAGGTGGCGCGCGGTGAGCTCGACGACCACTTCCCGCTCGTCGTCTTCCAGACCGGCTCCGGGACGCAGAGCAACATGAACACCAACGAGGTCGTCGCGAACCGCGCCGTCGAGATGCTCGGGGGCGCGCTCGGCTCGAAGGACCCGGTGCATCCGAACGACCACGTCAACCGCAGCCAGTCGAGCAACGACACCTTCCCCACGGCGGTGCACGTGGCGGTGGCGCTCGAGCTGACCGAACGGCTGCAGCCGGCGGTCGACGGGCTCGTCGCGGCGCTCGACGCCAAGGCGGAGGAGCTCGGCGGCGTGGTCAAGGTCGGCCGGACCCATCTCCAGGACGCGACGCCGGTGACCCTCGGCCAGGAGATCGGGGCGTGGAGCGGGCAGCTGTGGGAGGCGTGGGCGGACGTCCGGCACGCGGGGGACCGGGTGCTGCAGCTGTCCATCGGCGGGACGGCCGTCGGGACCGGGCTCAACGCGCCGGAGGCGTTCGGGCCCGCGGTCGCGCGGCACCTCGAGACCGAGACCGGGCTGGGGTTCCGGCAGGCCGATAACCTCTTCGTCCAGCTCGCCGCGCACGACGCGCTGGTGGCGGTCTCGTCCTCGTTGCGCACGTTGGCCGGAGGGCTGATGAAGCTCGCGAACGACGTGCGGTGGCTCGCGTCCGGGCCGCGCACCGGGATCGGCGAGCTGCGCATCCCGGAGAACGAGCCCGGCTCCTCGATCATGCCGGGCAAGGTGAACCCGACCCAGTCGGAGGCCATGACGATGGTCGTCACGCGGGTGTTCGGCAACGACGCCACGGTCGGGTTCGCCGGGACCCAGGGCAACTTCCAGCTCAACGTGTTCACGCCGGTCATGGCGCACGGGGTGCTCGAGTCGGTGCGGCTGCTCGCGGACGCCTGCCGGTCGTTCACCGAGCACTGCGTCGTCGGGCTCGAGGCCGACCGGGAGCGCATCGCCGAGCACCTCGAGGACGACCTCATGCTGGTCACCGCTCTGGCACCGCACATCGGCTACGACGCGGCGGCCGCCATCGCGAAGCAGGCCCACCGCGACGGCTCGACGCTGCGCGAGGCCGCTCTCGCGTCCGGCGAGGTCACCGGCGACGACTACGACCGATGGGTGGACCCGGAGGCGATGACCCGCCCCGACTGACGTGCCGTCCCGGGTGCACGCTCGGCGTGAACGCCCTACTGTGCCAACCGTGATGGTCGATGTCCGTGAAGTGGCGCCCGGTGTCTGGCACGCCCGGGCGAAGCACGTGGCCTGGGTGCTCCTCGTCGAGGGCGGGGAGGTGACCTTGGTCGACACGGGCTACCCGGGCGACCGGGACCGGGTGGTCGCGTCGCTGGAGCAGGTGGGGCGCGCTCCCGCCGATGTCGCGGCGGTCGTGCTGACCCACGCCCACCCGGACCACCTGGGCAGCGCGGAGTACTTCCGCACGCAGGTGGGTGCTCCCGTCCTGGTCCACGAACGGGAGGTCCCGAACGCCACGGGCGAACGGGTCGAGCAGGTCTCGGTCGCCACGCTCTTGGCGAGGGTCTGGCGACCGGATGTGGCGGTGTGGATGCGAGACATCGTGGGTCTGAAGGCGGCCCGGGCAGAGCGGCTGGGCGCGGTCGACACCTTCACCTCGGACCCTCTGGACGTCCCGGGGCGTCCCGTCCCGGCGCCGACCCCCGGTCACACGTCCGGGCACAGCGCGTTCCACCTGCCCGAACAGGGTGCGTTGCTGGCGGGGGACGCCCTGATGACCGGCCATGCGCTGGTGCGCACGCCCGGCCCCCAGCTGCTTCCGTCGTTCTTCAACCACGACGACGACCGGGCGCTGGACTCGCTGGGGATGCTGGCCCCGCTGGCGGCGGACGTCGTCGTGCCCGGGCACGGCCCGGCATTCACCGGCGCCCCCGCCGACGCGGTCGCCGCCGCCGTCGCAGCTCGCGTCGGGTAGCCAGGGCCGAGCTCACCCCGACCGGTGGCGGTGCGCGCCGGACGCGCGGATCAGGGGCCGAGCAGCGGGACGTCGAGGTCGTAGGCGAGAACGACGGCCCGCGCCAACCTCGCCTCCTGTTCCGGGAGGAGGTACCCGATGGTGCGGCCAACCTGGTCCTTCGAGACGGTGGTGACGTTGTCGATCGAGACGGCGGCGTCGTGGTCGAGGCCGTTCATCGGTCCGACCGGTACCTCGCTGCTCAGGCCCTTGACCGTCGAGGTGATCGGCGCGACGGTCACCTTGGCCATGGTGTCGCGGGCCGCCGGACGGGTCAGCACCACGGCGGGCCGGGTCTTGTCCAGGCGAACCAAGCAGATCTCGCGCACGTCAGTCCACGGGCGGGACGTTCCGAGAGGTCCACTCGACCACGGCGTCGAGGTCGTCGGCGGGTCCGACGCGACGCAGGATCTCGGCGTCGTGCTCGGCAGCGAGACGGCGCATCTCGCGCTCCAGTGCGCTGCTCACGAGAGCTGCGCGACTCGAGGCCCGACCACTGCGCACCGCCTCGTCGAGGAACTCGACCATGTCGTCCGGGAGGCGGACCGCGATCTGCGTGCTCATCGCTCCAGACTACAGTGTGAATCCCAGAACGGGATGCGGTGGGTTGGCTCAGGTGGCGAGGAGGTCGCGGAGGTCGTCGGCGGTCAGGGCCTTGCTCATCGCGGCGCCGTCGTCGACGACCTTGGCGAAGAGGTCGCGCTTGCGCTCCTGCAGCGCCACCACCTTCTCCTCCACCGTGTCCCGCGCCACGAGCCGGTAGACGTTGACCGGTTTGGTCTGGCCGATCCGGTGTGCGCGGTCGATGGCCTGCGCCTCGGCGGCCGGGTTCCACCACGGGTCGAGGACGAAGACGTAGTCGGCCTCGGTGAGGGTGAGTCCGAAGCCGCCCGCCTTGAGCGAGATGAGGAAGACCGGCGCGTCGCCCTCGCGGAAGGAGGCGATCCGGTCGGCACGGTCACGGGTGCGGCCGTCGAGGTACTCGTAGGCGATGCCCTCGGCCGTCAGCCGCTCACGGACGATTGCGAGGAAGCCGGTGAACTGGGAGAACACCAGCGCCCGGTGGCCCTCCTCGGCGAGCTCGGTCACGTACTCGACGAGGGTGTCGACCTTCGCCGAGGAGGCCAGGCCGGCGTACTCGGGGTCGACGAGCGAGGGGTCGAGCGCCATCTGTCGCAGCGCGGTGAGGGCCCGCAGCACCGCGAGCCGGTTGCCGTCGAGGTCGTCGATGAGCCCGAGCAGCCGCTGCCGTTCGCGCTGCAGGTGCCGGTCGTAGACGGCCCGGTGCCGCGGATGGAGGTCGACCGTCAGCACCTGCTCCTGCTTCGGCGGGAGCTCGGTGGCGACAGACTCCTTCGTGCGGCGCAGCATCAGCGGGCGGACGCGCCGCCGCAGCATCGCGAGGCGGTCGGTGTCGCCGTCCCGCTCGATCGGGTTGGCCCACTGGTCCTTGAACGCCGCCGGCCGCGGATGCAGCCCCGGCGCGACGATGGACAGCAGCGACCAGAGGTCCATCAGCGAGTTCTCGAGCGGCGTCCCGGTGATCGCGAACTTCGCCCGTGCCGAGAGCCGCCGCACGGCCTGGTACGTCTTCGCCTGGTGGTTCTTGACGAACTGGGCCTCGTCGAGGACGACCGCCGACCACGGCCGCGACCGCCACGCGACCTCGTCGATGCGCGCCACCGTGTAGGAGGTGATGACGAGGTCGGCGTCCCCGACCGCGTCATCGAGCGACCGTCGCTCCTTGCCCCGCGTCCGCTCGACCACGGCCGTCCGCAGCGACGGCGCGAACCGTGCGGCCTCCCCGGCCCAGGTGGAGAGCACGGAGGTGGGCGCGACGACGAGCACCGGGTGCTCGAGCTCGCCGCGCTCGCGGGCCCGGAGCACCATCGCGAGCGTCTGCACGGTCTTGCCGAGGCCCATGTCGTCGGCGAGCACGCCACCGAGCCCGCAGTCCCAGAGCAGCGAGAGCCACCGGAAGCCCTCGACCTGGTACGGGCGCAGCGTGGCGTCGAGGGTCGCCGGGACCTCGGCGGGCTCGACCCCCGTGCCGTCGACGAGCCGTCCGACGGTGGCCTGCCAGCGCTCGCTCTGCTCGTCGACCACGCCGAGGTTCGTCAGCTCCTCCCACAGCCCGACGTGGACGGCCGAGATGCGCAGCGGGTCGGACGGCTTGTCCTGCAGCGAACGCGCCTCCTCCACGAGCCGACGGAGCGTCTCGAGCTCGGGCCGGTCGAGCGAGAACCACGTGCCGGAGTCGAGGATGAGGTGCTCGTGCCCCCGCGCCACTGCCTCGATGAGCGGCGCGAGGGGGACGTCCTCGCCGGCGACGGTGACCGAGATGCCGAGGTCGAACCAGTCGGTGGCGCCGTTCGGGCCGCCGGAGTCCGTGGCGGATACCTGGATGAGCGGCGCCTCGTCGGCCTCGCTGTACTCGGCGATCTCGCCGACGACGGTGACGTCGAGGTCGGGGACGTCCTCGAGCACCGGGAGGACGTCGGTGAACGCGATGGTCCGCAGGCCGTGGAGGCGGACCTCGGGCACGAGCCGCTGCTGCTGGGCGACGACCTGCCAGAGCGCCTCGAACCCGGAGACCTCGGGCATCCCCCGGAGAGTGTCGACGAGCCGGCGCTCCGCGGCGCGGTCGCGCATCGGGTCGGGCTCCTCGGCCGTCAACGGCACGGCGACGCCGTCCGGCCCGCCGTACCGGAAGCCCCACTCCAGGTGGGTGCGGTGCCCGGGCTCGAACGTGACCGTGAGGGCGAGCCGGGGCGGGACGGCATCCGGCAGCTCGAGGGCGGGGTCGAGGCTGCGCACCCGGGCCTTGCGGCGCAGCCCCGGCAGGTGGGTGACCGTGAACCTGGCCCAGTCGCTCTCGGGCACCTCGATCGTCCCGAGGTCGAGCAGCCGCTGGCGGCTGGCGTCGAGCGGCTCGGCGAGGGAACCGAGGACGAGGGTGTCGTCATCGCGCAGCCAGAACCCGGTGGCGGGCGACCCGACGAGGTGGGTGTCGGTGCCGGGCTCGACGGGGAGGTCGAGGCGCGGGCGGAGCTCCGCGCCGTCCTCGGTGCGCTCGATGTCGACGACGAGCTCGGCGGGGTCGGGCGCGAACGCCACCGCGCGGTCGCCCCCAAGGTCGGCCAGCAGGCGGATGCCCGCGCGGTCGGCCGCGCGCAGCAGCGAGACCCATCCGGCCCCGAGGTGGTCGAGCTCGATGGCGTCCGGCATCCGGCCGTACCCGAAGGCCCGGACCGAGCGGCGGTGGGCGTCGGCGATGGCGGTGAGCGCGTCGCGGTGGTCGTCGGAGAACGTCACGGCCCCGAAGCCGTAGTACCCGCCGCCGAAGCTCTCCCAGGAGACGCCCGAGCGGATCCACTGCCCCCGCACGCCGGGGACGACCGGACGGAGCCGGAGCCGGGAGCGCCCGGTGTCGGTGGTGACCCGGGCCCGGCCGCCGGCCGGCGCGGCGGACTCGAAGTACAGGCCGACGGGGGTGTGGTCGAGAGGGGCCTCGTCGTCGAGGACGCCGCCGAGCGCCTGCTCCCAGGTGGGGCGGGATGCGTCCACGTCGCCGGGGGTGACCGGCTCACGGTCACGCAGCGTCGCGGCGACGGCCACCGCGTGCTTGCAGTCGCCGGCGACCGGGCAGGAGCACCGGCTGTGCCACCAGCGCCGCGCCGAGGACCCCTCGCCCCGGCGTAGCGCCACGTGCGTCGTGTACGTCTGCCCGGTGCTGCCGCCCACCCAGCCCGTGGCATCGGCACCGTCGGGCGAGACCTCGACGTCGACGACGCGACCCTCGCGGGCGTAGGCGAGCCCGCGGGCGACGGTCACGGTGCCGCAGAGCTCGCCGAGCTCGCGGTTGGTCAGGGCCGCGAGGCGCTGCGCGGTGACGACGCGGGCCATCGACGACCTCCTCCCAGGGCCCCGGGCCGCCACCCTGCGTCGGCGGCCCTCGAACACCCCACCGTACGACGCCTCGGCGACATCCGCGCAGCCGCATCCACAGGGTTCTAGGGCGCGGTCGGCGCCCCACGGGTGGCGCTGCAGCACACCGCGCGCCCGGAGCACCCGGCGCCGTACGGTGTCGCGCCCGTCCTCGCCGCCGGGGGTGGGGACCGTTCACCGGCGGGAACCTCCGGTCGGACACCCCGAAGTTCCGGGTGCGTGACCCAAGGTTCCGGCACCAGGCGAGAAAGAGGAGGTCGGCGGTGGGGTGCTACGACGCGGGCGTGACCGGCAGGTCGAGCGAGAACGTCGACCCGCGGCCCGGCTCCGACGACACCGAGAGCCCTCCGCCGTGGGCGCGGGCGATGGCGTCGACGACGGCCAGCCCGAGGCCGGACCCGCCACTGCCGGAGGAGCGTGACCGGTCGACCCGGTAGAAGCGTTCGGTGAGGTGCGGGAGGTGCTCGGCGGGGACGCCCGGGCCCGAGTCGGCCACCTGGACACGGACCCAGCCGGGCCGCGTCAGCACCCGGACCGAGACCGGCGTGCCGGCCGGGGTGTGGCGAACCGCGTTGGACGTCAGCCCGACGACCGCCTGGGTCACCCGGTCGCGGTCCGCGGTGACGACGAAGGAGTCCGGCGCGTCGAGCGACACCTCGCGGTCGGGGGCGACGACGCGCAGGTCGGACGCGACGTCGTGCAGCAGCGGTCCGAGGTCGACCGGTCCGAGGTCCAGACCGTCCGCGCCCTCGAGACCGGTGAGGTCGAGCAGGCCGTCGACGAGCCGACGCATCCGGCCGGCCTCGTCCCCGATCCGGCGCATCGCGTCGTCCACGTCGGCGCGGCCCTCGTCGTCGAGCGGTCCGGGCGGACGGGACCGGTGCAGGGCGGCGTATCCGCCCAGGGTGGTCAACGGGGTGCGCAGCTCGTGCGAGGCGTCGGCGACGAAGCGGCGCATCCGCTCGTTCGTCGCGGTCGAGGCGGCGATCATCGTGTTGAGCGCCTCGCCGAGCCGGGCCGCCTCGGTGCCCGGCCGGCCGGGCGGGACGCGGCGCGTGGTGTCCCCGGCGGTGATGGCGTCCGCGGCCTCGGTCATCTGGGCGATGGGCCGCAGCCCGAGCCGGTCGACCCACCAGAGGAGCAGCCCGACGATGGCGGCCACGACGAGCCCGACGACCGTCAGCGTCGCGGCCAGCCGGCGGGTGGCGATGTCGGCGGAGGTCGTGGGGACCGCGATGACGGCCTCGGCGCGCCCGTTCGCGAGTGACACGGTGAGGACTCGCACCTGCGCCGTGGTGCCGGAGACCGTGCCGCGCCCCGTGGGGGTCGGGATCGACTCGCCGCGGGCGACGTCCGGGACGAGGTCGGGGTCGGTGTCCGGGGCGAGGACGGTCGTGAGGCGGCCGGCCGAGCCCATCCGGCCCACGTAGACGTCGCTCAGCGAGCCGGCCCCCGCGGCCGGTGCGCGCTGGGACGCGAGGAGGAGCGCGCGCGGGTTGGCCGCGAGACCGGCGAGCTGCGCGTCGAGCCGGCCCATGAGGAAGGCGCGCTGGACGAGGAGGATCGAGACCCCGGCGACGAGCAGGACGACGGCGAGGGCGGCGACCGCGACGACGAGCCGCCGGCGGAGCGTCATCACGGCTCCCGGACCGTGTAGCCCACGCCGCGCACGGTGTGGATGAGCTTCGGGGTGCCCGCGTCGACCTTCTTGCGCAGTGTCGAGACGAACGACTCGATGATCGCGGTCTCCCCGGCGAAGTCGTACTGCCACACGTGGTCGAGGATCTGCGCCCGGGTGACGACGCGTCCGGCGTTCGCGAGGAGGATGCGCAGGAGGCTGAACTCGGTGGCCGTGAGGTGGACCTCGGTGTCGCCCCGCCACACCCGGTGCTGGTCCTCGTCGAGGACGAGGTCGTGCACCTGGTGGCGCGCGCTCGGTGCCGCCGAGGTGCCGCTGCGGCGCAGGGCGACGTGCACGCGGGCGACGAGCTCCTCGAGTGCGAAAGGCTTGATGATGTAGTCGTCCCCGCCGCTCGTGAGGCCGCGGACGCGGTCGGCGGTGTCGCTGCGCGCGGTGAGGAAGAGAACCGGGGCGGTGTGCCCGGTGGCGCGCAGCCGGCGCAGGACCTCGAAGCCGTCGAGGTCGGGGAGCATGACGTCGAGCACGACGACGTCGGGATGGGTGCGGGCCGCACTGTCCAGCGCCTCCTGGCCGGTGGCGGCGGTGTCGACGGACATCCCGGCCAGGCGGAGTGCGGACGAGACGAGGTAGCTGATGTTCTCCTCGTCGTCGACGACGAGGACGGACGCGGAGTCGGTTGCGCGGTCGGCCACGCCGCAGACGCTGCCACGCCGCTCGGACATCCGTCTGGAGAAAACCTCGAGAGATCCTGGGGATGCCGGGACCACCGTTGCGGCCCGGATGCACCCCGATCTGCAGGAAGTCGCGAGGTTGGGCCGGGCCCGTTCCGAGGGTGGGAGGGCACGGTCTGTGGTGTCATCGTGTAGACCGACCGAAGGAGCATCCGATGCCCCGCCTCCGCACCGTCCTCGTCAGCGTCGCCGCCGGCAGTGCCCTCGTCACGGGAGTCGCGGCCACCGGCGCCCTGGCCTCGAGCGCGCCCACCGCGTCGGTGCCTCTGGCCACCGTCGGGGCCCTCGGGGCCGACACCGTGGCCGGCTCCTCCGACGCGGCCCCTGACGCCACGCCTGATGCCACGCCCGACGCGACGCCTGATGCGTCCCCCGACGCGTCGCGCCGCCAGGGGAAGCACCGTGGCCACCGGTGGCTCGAGCACCTCACCGACGAGCAGCGGCAGTGCCTCGAGGACGCGGACATCCGCCGTCCCGTCGGGCCGCTCGACGCCGACGAGCGCAAGAAGCTGATGGAGAAGGTGACCGGGACCGCCGAGTCGTGCGGCATCGAGCTTCCCGCGGGGAAGGCCCGCGGCTTCTGGAAGGACCTCACCGACGAGCAGCGGCAGTGCCTGAAGGACGCCGCGCTCGAGCGTCCGTGGGGCCCGATGACCAAGGAGGAGCGTCAGCAGCTGCGCGACGATCTCCGCGAGGCCGCCTCGGCGTGCGGCGTCGAGCTGCCCGAGCGGTCGAAGTCCTCGAAGGGCTCGGACGGCACGAAGCCGTCGGACGACACGAAGGGTTCGGAGGGGACCGAGGGTTCGGACGACACGAAGGGCTCGGACGCGAACACCTCCGACACCGCACAGCCCACCGCCCGCGTCTAGCCCTCAGCCCTTCCCCCTCCCTCTCGGGAACGTGTGTGAACACGCCGCACCTTCTGCGGCGTGTTCACACACGTTCGCCGGAAGGGAGACTGGGGCGGAGGAACGCGTCGAGGCGCGCCATCGCGACCGCCCCGGCGAGCGGGCCCACCGCGAGCGCCGCCACGGCCGCCCGCCAGCCGACGAGGTCGACGACCACCGGCACCGCGTTGATGGTCAGCGCCGAGAGCAGGAAGCCGACGGCGGTCTGGGTGGTGAGCGCCGTCCCCACGTACCGCGGGTCCACGACGTCGGCGACGCAGCTCGAGAACAGCCCCGAGTCCGCGATGACGGTCACGCCCCACGCCAGCAGCACCGGGACGACGAGCCACAGCGGCGCCCCGAACACCAGCGCCGCCAGGACGCAGCACGTCGCCGACCCCCGCATCGCCCACCCGGCGACCCGGGCCCGGCCCAGCCGGTCGCCCAGCCGGCCCGCGACGAGACACCCGGCGGCCCCGGCGACCCCGATGACCGTGAACGCGGTGAGCCCCACGGTCGTCCGGCCCGGCTCCACCCCGGACCGGGCCGCGACGGACGCCGTGAGGAAGGCCGGGACCCACGTCCACATCGCGTAGAGCTCCCACATGTGCCCGAAGTAGCCGAGGTTGGCGAGCAGCGGGCCGCGGTCGCGGAACAGCGTGAGGACGAAGCCCGGCGCGAGCGGCGGCGCCGGGCGGGCGTGCGGGCCCGCCCGGACGAGTGTGAACGCCACGACCGCCCCGGCGGTGGCCGACACCGCGGAGACCGTGAGCACGCCGCGCCACGGGAGGCTCGCGACGCTCGTCACGAGCTGGGGTAGCGCGCTGCCGAGGGTCAGTGCCCCGACGAGCACGCCCAGCGCGAAGCCGCGCCCGCGGTCGAACCAGGACGTCATGAGCTTCATCCCGACGGGGTAGACCCCGGCCAGGGCGACGCCGGTGAGGAAGCGCAGCGCGACGGCCGGGCCGAGGCCGTCGACGAACGCCGCGATGGCTCCCGTGGACGCCGCCGCGAGCAGCGCCGAGACTCCCACGACACGGTGCGCGGGAAAGCGGTCGGCGAGGTTGAGCGCCGCCGACGACACGGCACCGGTGACGAAGCCCAGCTGGACGGCGACCGTCAGCAGCGCCGAGGCCAGGGTCGAGACCGACCACTCCTCGCGCAGCGCCGGAGCGACGGCGGACGCCGCGAACCAGCACGCGAGGACCAGCACCTGGACCGCGGCGACGAGGCCCAGCTGGCGGCGCGGGGTCACGGTGTGTCCCCGGCCTCCGTCCCGGGGCCCGGGCGGGGCCCACCGCGGGCCGCGCGGTCCGCGAGCCCCTCGGTGCGCTGCCGGATGGCCGTCTCGCAGCCGTCGAGGAAGCGCTGCATGCTCGCACCCGGCGTGACGTCACCGAAGTAGTGCTCGACGAGCCCGGCGTGCTGCTCGGAGCCGGCCGCCACGGCGGCGTCGACGAGCTCGGCGCCGCGCTCGGCACCGGTGAGGTCGAGCAGCTCCATCTCGGTGACGAGCCCGACCCGGGGAAGCTCGGCGCGCGGCTCGGCGGGCCGGGTCAGGAGAAGCGGCTTGCCCGTGGCGAGCCAGTCGTAGGCGACGGCGGAGACGTCCGTGACGCAGACGTCGCAGGCGTCGACCTGCCATCCGAAGGGTCCGTCGGTGTCGGCGAGGTGCCGGGCCGCGGGGTCGGCACGGTTCGCCTCGCGCACCATCTCGAGGATCTCCGTGTTCGCCTCGCGGAACGCCGGCACGGTCAGCCCCAGCCGGGGGTGCGGCCGGTAGACCACGCGGTGCCGCCCCGTGGCGAGCAGCGAGCGGACGAGGGCCACGCCGATGCCCGCCGCCGACGAGTACCGCATGCTCGGGACGTCGCCCTCGGTCGTCGGGGCGTAGAGGACGGTCGTGCGGCCGTCGTCCGGGAGCGTCGGCCCGCTGCGGTGGACGTCGACCTGCGGACGGCCGACCTCGACGAGGCGCGTGGCGTCGAAGCCGAGCAGCTTGCGGGTGATCCGCTCCCTGGCGGCCCGACCGGCGATGAAGACGTGGTCGTACGCCTTGAGCTGGTTGCTCGACATGTAGTGCTTGTCGGACTCGCCGTGGCAGAGGAAGACGTGCGCGGGGTCGGCCCATCGCATCACGGGGAAGTTCTGCTGGTTCTGGTTGACGTAGAAGACGACCGTCACGCGCTGGCGGTCGAGGAACTTCTCGACCTCCTCGATGGACCCGGCGTGGTGCACCGGTACCGGACAGTCCTGCAGGAGCCGCTCCGTGGTCTCCCACTGGCGGGTCACGACCGCCACCGGGTGCCGCTCGGCGAGCCGGCGCATCGGCTCGTACCACTGGTCGACCTGGTAGAGGTTCTCGAGCCGGTCCGGGAAGTAGAGCACGGCCTCGACCGTGTCGTCCGGGACCGGTCCGCGCTCGGCCAGCACCGCCCGGGAGGCGCGGCGGGACCGGATGGCGGAGAACGCGCGACGAGCGAGCGCCTGGGCGGTCGCGAAGTCCTCGGCCAGGGTCATCGGACGACGTACTCGTCGACGACGGAGAGGGCCTTGTCCAGGACGTCGAGCCCGGTGGCGAGGTCGTCCGCCGTGGTCGTGAGCGGCGGGACGACATGGATGCGGTTGAAGTGCGTCATCGGCCACACGCCGCCTTCCTTGCAGGCGGCGGCGAGTTCGGTCATCGGCTCCGCGTCGGCACCGCTCGCGTTGTAGGGGACGAGGGCCTCCCGCGTCGTGGCGTCCCTGACGAGGTCGAGCGCCCAGAACATGCCGAGCCCGCGGGCCTCCCCGACACTCGGGTGCGTGGCCGCGATCTCGTCGAGCCGCGGACGGACGACGGTCTCGGCCATCGTCCGGACGTGCTCGAGGACGCCCTCCTCCTCGAAGATCCGCATCGAGGCGACGGCCGAGGCGCACGCGAGCGGGTGTCCGGAGTAGGTCAGCCCGCCGGGGTAGGGGCGGTCGTCGAAGGTCGCGGCCACGGCCGGGGACATGACGACGCCGCCGAGCGGGACGTACCCCGAGTTGACGCCCTTGGCGAAGCAGACGAGGTCGGGCGTCTGGCCCCAGACGTCGACGGCGAACCACTCGCCGCAGCGGCCGAACCCGGCCATGACCTCGTCGGCGATCCACAGGATGCCGTGCTCGTCGCAGATCTCGCGCACCCCGGCGAGGTAGCCGTCCGGCGGGACGAGGACGCCGTTGGTGCCGACGACGGTCTCGAGCATCACCGCCGCGATGGTCTGCGGCCCCTCGACCATGACCGTGTCGCGCAGGTGCTGCAGGGCGCGCTCGCACTCCTCCTCGGGGGACGAGGAGTGGAACGGGCTGCGGAACGGGTAGGGGCCCCAGAAGTGGACGAATCCGGCCCCGCCGGGCTCGGACCCCCAGCGGCGCGGGTCGCCGGTGGCGAGGATCGAGCCGGAGGTGGCGCCGTGGTAGCTGCGGTAGGTCGTGAGGACCTTGTGACGGCCGGTGTGCAGGCGGGCCATCCGCATGGCGTTCTCGGTGGCCTCGGCGCCGCCGTTGGTGAAGAACACGCGGTCGAGGTCGCCGGGCGCGCGCTCGGCGATCATCCGGGCGGCCTCGGAGCGCGCCTCGTCGGCGAAGGGCGGTGCCAGGGTGCACTGGCGGGCCGCGGCCTCCTGGACGGCGGCGACGAGCTTCGGGTGCTGGTAGCCGAGGTTGGCGTGCACGAGCCCGGAGGAGAAGTCGAGGTACCGGGTGCCGTCGTAGTCCCAGAAGTGGCTGCCCGACGCGCGCGCCACCGGCAGCGCGGAGATCCTGGCCTGGGCCGACCACGAATGGAAGACGTGCGCGCGGTCGTCGGCCGCGACCTGCCTCCCCTTCTCGGGGTCGGGCCGGACGTCCGGGGTCACGGGCTCGGTCAACGCTGGTCCTCCTCGACCGGTCGGTGATGTCCGGATGAGCCTAGTCGCGCCGGGGGGCGGCCCGGCACGTCCCCACGGGCTCAGCCGGGCAGCGTGAAGACCGTCCGGTGCCAGCCCTTGCGGGCGATGCCGGTGATGTCGTGCATGACGTGCTTGACCTGGGTGTACTCGTCGAAGGAGTACGCCGACATGTCCTTGCCGAACCCCGAGTGCTTGTACCCGCCGTGCGGCATCTCGCTGATGATCGGGATGTGGTCGTTGACCCACACGCAGCCGGCCCGGATCTCACGGGACGCCCGGCCGGCGCGGTAGGTGTCCCTCGTCCACGCCGACGCCGCGAGACCGTACTCGGTGTCGTTGGCGAGGCGGATGGCCTCGTCGTCGTCGTCGAACGGGACGACGGCGAGCACCGGCCCGAAGACCTCGTCGGTCCACAGCTCGGAGCCGAGGGCGACATCGCTCACGACGGTCGGCTCGTAGTAGCAGCCGCGGGCGAGGTCGCCGCCGGGGGAGCGGCCGCCGCACACGACGGTCGCGTCGGCGCGGGCGCGCTCGACCATCCCTGCGACCTTGTCGAGATGGGTCCGCGAGGACAGCGGCCCGAGGTCCGTGGCCTCGTCGTCGGTCGGGCCCGTCCGCACCTGGCGGTAGAGGTCGGCGACGCCGGCGACGAAGTCGTCGTACAGCGACCGGTGGACGATGGCGCGGGCCGCCGCGGTGCAGTCCTGCCCGGCGTTGATGAGGTTGGCGGCGACGGCACCGTGGACGGCCGCCTCGAGGTCGGCGTCGTCGAACACGACGAACGGCGCCTTGCCGCCGAGCTCGAGGTGCACCCGCTTGCCGGTGGCCGCGGCCGTGGCCATGACCTGCCGGCCGACGGCCGTGGACCCGGTGAACGAGGTCATCGCGACATCGGGGTGGCCGACGAGGTGCTGTCCCGCGACCGGGCCCGACCCGGTGACGACGTTGACGACCCCGGGCGCTGCACCCGCCTCGGTGAGGACCTCGGCGAGCATGAGCGAGGTGAGCGGGGTGATCTCGGCCGGCTTGAGGACGATCGTGTTGCCCGCTGCCACGGCCGGCAGCACCTTCCAGGCCGCCATCTGCAGGGGGTAGTTCCACGGCGAGACGGATCCGACGACGCCGATGGGCTCCCGCCGGATGGACGAGGTGTGGTCGCCGGAGTACTCGGCGCTCGCCATCCCGTCGAGCCGCCGGGCCGCGGCACCGAAGAACGCGGTGTTGTCGACGGTGCCGGGGACGTCGAACTCGCGCGCCAGGCGGATCGGCTTGCCCGCGTGCCGGGACTCGACCCGGGCGAGCTCCTCGGCGCGCTCCTCGAGGAGGGTCGCGGCCCGAGCGAGCACCGTGGCGCGTTCGACGGGGGTCGCCCGGGACCACTCACCGAAGGCCGCCCGGGCGGCTCCGACCGCGGCGTCGACGTCCTCGGGGCCTGCGAGCAGGACCTCCTCGACGACGTCACCGGTGCTCGGGTCGAGGACCTCGAACGGTGTCCCGGACGTGCCGCTGCGGTGCTCGCCACCGATGAACTGGTGCATGGCCGGAGCATACGACCGGCGGACCGGGCCCGGCGCCGGCGTCAGTGCTGGTACGTCCCGTGGATGACGGCCCGGCCGAGGGTCTTGAACGCGAGGTTGAACGAGACGACGGCGGGTGAGGCGTCGGCATCCACCCCCAGCGTCGGCTCGGACACGGCGTGCACGACGAGGTAGTACCGGTGCGGCATGTCGCCCTCCGGCGGTGCGGCGCCCATGAAGCCCTGCTCCCCGCCGTCGTTGCGGACGTGGAAGGCGCCGCCCGGGAGGTCACCCGACGCGGCCCCGGTGGCGAGCGACGTCACGTCCGCGGGGACGTCGACGAGCACCCAGTGCCAGAAGCCGGACGGCGTGGGGGCGTCCGGGTCGAACACGGTGACGACGTAGCTCTCCGTGCCCTCGGGGGCACCGTTCCAGGCCAGCTGCGGTGAGGTGTTCCCCTCCGCGGCGACCTGGTCGTCCTTGAGGGGCGCGCCGTCCGTGACGTCCTCACTGGTCACGGTGAACGAGGGGACGGCGGGCAGCAGCTCGTACGGGTTCGGGGCGACCGGGCGGTCCAGGCTCATCGGGGGGTCTCTCCTCCGTCGTCGGGGGCGGTCGCCGGGTACAACCGCGACCACCGGCAGATCCTTCCGCCCGGGGCCCTGGGGCGCGACGGGAACGCGGACGGGGCGCCGACCGTGGTGGTCGGCGCCCCGTCTCGGCGTGGGTGCGGCGTCAGCCGTTGACGGCCCGCTTGAGCTGCGCGGCGGCCTTGAAGCCGACCGAGGTGGACGCGGCGATCTGGATCTCCTCGCCGGTCTGGGGGTTGCGGCCCGTGCGAGCCGCGCGCTCGCGCGTCTCGAAGTTGCCGAAGCCCGCGAGCTTGACGTCCTCACCCTTCTTGAGCTGCTCGCCGATGATGTCGAAGGCGGCGTTGAGCACGTCCTCGGCAGCGCTGGCGGACAGGTCGGTACGGCCGCTCAGGGCCTGGGCGAGTTCCTTCTTGGTCATGGAGTGCGTCCTTCTGTGATGGGATCCTTCCACGTCAACGTAACAACATGGAGCCCCTGACGTGCACTCGGGCGGCTGCGACGCGCCGGGGGCGGTGCCGGACGCGGGGCCCTGGACGCCGCGCGAATGTCCGTTCGACCTGTCCGCGTCGGACGAGCAGGGTGCCCTGGAGGTGCGACGTGCTCCTCCGACGGGCGCCGCCGCCCCCGGTCACCTAGGGTCCTGCCCATGGCGGCGTAGCCCGGGTGCGGATCCCGACCGACCGGCGTCACGCTCTTCGCGGTCAGTGGCCCGGGTCGGCTGACGGCGGGGCAGGGGCGGCGCCCGGCCTCAGGTCGCGGCGCCGTCCCCGGGGGGCCTCCACGGGTCGCCCCACCGGACGTCGCGAGCGGCCCGGTAGCGCTCCCGGTCACGTCTGGTCACGGTGTCGGGTGCGGCGGTGCCGTCGGCCTGGCACACCTGCAGCCGCACCAGCCCTTTGCGGGTCAGCGGATGCCGAAGCACTCGTCCGGGTGCCGGGGGAACGGGGTCGCGGACCGCGAGGACGTAGGAGTGCTTCTCGTCCTCGTGCCCGAGCGCGGCACCCTTGAGCCTGCGGTGCAACGCGGTGCGGTCCAGGCGGGCCGAGAAGTGGCACCAGTCGCCGTCCCGGGTCGCGACGGGGCAGCCGAGACCGTGTGGGCACGGCGCGACGACGTGCCAACCCGCCGCGAGGAGCCGCTCGCGGGCGGCGAGCACGGCGGCGAAGCCCCGCGGCGTCCCGGGCTCGACGACGAGGACACGCGGGGCGGCGTCGCGGAGGGCGTCGACCACCGGTGCGCGGAGGTCCGCCGGGAGCTCGCCGAGGACGTACGAGAGCGTCGCGAGGTCGCCGGAGGGGAGCCGGGCCCCCGAGGCGACGCGGGCGAGGTCGGCAAGGGTCCAGGTCGCGGTGGACAGCGCCTCGGGACCGTTCCGCGCGATGCGCCGTCCGAGGGCGAGCGCATCGGCCGAGCCGTCGAGCACCGTCACGGACCCGAGCCCCGGGACGGCGTCGGCGACGGCCCAGGCGGCCGCTCCCGTCCCGCCGCCGACGTCCACGAGCCGTCGCACACCGCCCAGCACCCCCTGGCGGTCCGCCTCGCGCAGCACCCGGGACACGGCGGCGTGGGTCGCCGGCATCCGGTAGGCGGCGTAGGCGGCGGCGGTGACGGGGTCGCCCAGCACCTGGGCGGACGGCGGGGCGCCGGAGCGGTAGACCTCGACGAGCCGTGCCGTCGCCCGCTGCAGTGCCACGGTGTCGGTGCCGTCGAGGACCGCGTCCAGGGCGCGGGTCAGCGGAACGGGCACGAGGTCATCCTCCTACGCCAGGGCGGCGGAGCGGTCGGGGCCGGGCCCGGTGCCGGCGGCTCAGGTCAGCCCGATCTCCGCGGTCCGCTCGAAGGAGTCGTCGACCGCGACGGCGTGCCGCCCGTGGGCGGCGAGGATGCTGGCCGCCACCGACGCGCGGTACCCGCCGGCGCAGTGGACCCACACCTCGCCCCGGGGCACGTCGTCGAGGCGGGTGAGGATCTCGTGGATCGGCACGTTGACGGCGCCGTCGATGTGGCCGGCCTCGTACTCCTGGGCCCGCCGGACGTCGAGGACCGCGACCTCCCGGTGGTGGCGGACCTCCGCGAGCTCGGCGAAGGTGGCGCGGGGGAGCGTCGCGAGGGGCTCGTCGGACCAGTCGCCCGGCCCTCCGGTGGCGCTGCCCGCGACCTCGTCCACGCCGATCCGGACGAGCTCGCGCCGGGCCTCGGCGACCTGTTCCGGGGACTCGCCGAGGAGGGTGATGTCGCTCCCCCACGGCATGAGCCAGCCGACGTAGGTGGAGAACTGGCCGTCGAGGCCGATGTTGAACGTGCCGGGGACGTGCCCGGCGGCGAACACGGTGCGGGTGCGGAGGTCGACGACCCACTCGCCGTCCTCGAGGCGCCGCCGGATCTCGCTCTTGTCGGCCGGCGCGGGGGCGTCGAGGTCCGGGGCGTCCGGTCCGGCGAGGTTGGCCGGGCCCATGTGGGCGTAGTAGGCGGGGTAGGCGTCGAGCCCGGCGAGGAGGTCGCGGGCCCACTCCTCCTCGCCCTGGGTCAGGGCCGGGTTGACGCGCATCTCCTCGGAGATCGTCGAGGACGTGGCGTCGGACCGGGTCGCGGAGCAGAAGCTGCCGAAGCCGTGGGTCGGGAACACCCCGGCGTCTCCGGCCACCTCGTCCGCGAGCCGGTGCGCCGAGGCGTACTGGTGGCGCACGAGGGCGTCGGTGTGGTCGGGGCCGAGGAGGTCCGGGCGGCCGGTGGAGCCGTAGAGCAGGGAGCCGCCGGTGAACACCCCGACGTCCTCGCCGTCGGCCGACAGCGCGTAGGACAGGTGGGTGAAGGTGTGCCCGGGGGTGGCGATGGCGCGGAGGGTCATCGAGGGCGACACCTCGATGACGTCGCCGTCCCGGACGGGGACCCGGTCGTAGGACACGGGATCCTCGGCGTTCACGTGGTAGGCCGCGCCCACCTGCTCGGCGAGGGCCAGGCCACCGGTCAGGTAGTCGTTGTGGATGTGGGTCTCGAGGACGTGGGTGATCCGCACGCCCTCCCGACCGGCCAGCTCGAGGACGCGGTCGTGGTCGCGCTGCGGGTCGACCACGAGGGCGACGTCGCCGTCGTGTGCGAGGTAGCTGCGGTCCCCGAGGGACGGGGTGTCGATGGGGATGATCTCGACCATCTCGGGCGTTCTCCTCCTGTCGGGCTGGTGGTGACACCATACCCCTAGGGGTATTATCCCGCCATCTCGAGCACCCCAGACGAAGGAGTTCCCATGGCCACCGTGAACCTCACGACCGACGAGTTCGAGAAGACCGTCACCCAGGACGGCATCGTGCTCGTCGACTTCTGGGCGTCCTGGTGCGGCCCGTGCCGCCAGTTCGCCCCGACGTTCGAGGCGTCCAGCGAGCAGCACGAGGACGTGGTGCACGCCAAGGTCGACACCGAGGCCGAGCAGCAGCTCGCGACGATGCTGCAGATCACGTCCATCCCCACGCTCATGGGCTTCCGTGACGGCATCCTCGTCTTCCAGCAGGCCGGGGCGCTGCCGCCGGCGGCGCTGGCCCAGGTCGTCGAGGGCATCCAGGGCCTCGACATGGACGAGGTGCGCGCGAAGGCCACGACCCACACGCCGGGCTGAGGGTCGAGTGCGCAAATACCCCTTGGGGTATTATCCCTCCCATCGCGCGAACGGTCCACGTCCCGAGTCCCGCCGCGCGCCAGGCCGCATGAGAAGGAGACGCTTTGTCCATGAGGAGCCGTGTGGCTCAGGGCACTCGGCCCGGTAGCATCGAGTCCTCCCCAGTCCCCGCCGCCGTAGGAGGCCACGACATGGAGCTCGACCCCGCGCAGATGCAAGCCGTCGTGAAGCGGCTGCGCCGCGCGCAGGGGCAGATCGGCGGCATCCTCAAGATGATCGAGGACGGCCGCGACTGCCAGGACATCGTCACCCAGCTCGCGGCGGTGTCCAAGGCTCTCGACCGCGCCGGCTTCGCGGTCATCGCGCTCGGGCTCAAGCAGTGCATCACGGACCCCGAGGCCGGCTCGATGGACGTCGAGTCGATGGAGAAGCTCTTCCTCTCCCTCGCCTGATGGACGCCACGGCGTGGGACGCCCGGTACTCCGGCGCCGAGCCCGTGTGGTCGAGCACGCCCAACGTGTTCGTCGCCGAGCTGGCCGGGGCGCTTCCGCCAGGGCGGGCGCTGGACGTCGCGGCGGGTGAGGGTCGCAACGCGGTGTGGCTCGCCGAGCGCGGGTGGGATGTCACGATGACGGACTTCTCCGCGGTGGGTGTCGAGCGGGCGCGCACGGTCGCGCGCGGTCGGCTGGGCGAGGGCGCGGAGGGTTTCCGGGCGTTCGTCGGGGACGCCCTCGAGTCCGCACCGGCCCCGGTCGACGGCGGTGGCTACGACCTCGTCGTCCTCGCCTACCTGCAGCTCCCGGAGCAGCGCTGGCGCACGGCGCTGGCCCGCGCGGTCGATGCTGCCGTGCCCGGCGGCACGGTGGTCGTCGTCTGCCACGCCGAGCGCAACCTCACCGAGGGCGTGGGCGGCCCCCAGGACGCCGCTGTCCTGCACGACCCCGAGGCCGTCGTCGCGTCCGCCCACGGTCTGCCGGTCGACGTCGTGTCCGCCGACCTGCGGGAGCGGGTCGTCGAGGCGGCGGACCGTCCGGCCCTCGACACGGTCGTGGTCCTGGAGCGCCACTGACTGATACCCTAGGGGGTATAAGTCAGCCCATGCACCCCCTTCCGACCCCCCCACCCCCCGAGGAGATCATCATGTGCCGAGCCGTGACCTGCCGGACCTGTGGAAAGACGACGTGGGCCGGCTGTGGCCAGCATGTCGACGAGGTGATGCGCGGCGTCCCGGACGCCGACCGTTGCGCCGGCCACGAGGGGGAGCCGAGCACCGGCTTCCTCTCGAAGCTCCTCGGCCGCTGAGCGGGCCGATGGCGACGCGGTCGCGCAGGTGGCCGTGACCCCGCAGCGGGTCCTCGTCGTCGGAGACCTCGAGGCCACACGGCTGGTCTGCACGCTCCTCTCCGAGGAGGGCGCGGAGGTCGTGCACCTCCTCGGCCCTGAGGAGAGTGGCCTGCGGGCAGCGCTCGCGACCCCGGTCGACGGCGTGGCGGTCGTCGTGCGCGGGGACCTCCTCGCGCTGCGCTTCGCGCTCCTCGTCGAGCACCTGCAGCCGGGGGTGCGGCTCGTCGTCACGATCTTCGACCGCACGCTCGGGACGCACCTGGCCGAGGTCGTCCCGCACTGCACGGTCACCTCACCGGCCGATGTCGCGGCTCCGGCGGTCGTCGCCGCGTGTGTCCGGCCGGAGGCGCTCGCCGTGCTCGCGAGCCCTGGCGGCGTCCAGGAGCTCGTCGAGGGCCCGGACGGGGTCGTGCTGCGCGACGCCCGCCGGGAGCCGGAGGGGTGGGGGCGCCGGCTGCGCCGATGGGTGCCGCGTCGCTACGGGGGCGCCGAGGGCATCCTCCTGCTCGGCCTCTCCGGCCTGCTCGCCACCATCGCCCTCGAGTGGGTGCTCGCCGCGGCGGTGCTCCACGAAGGGCTCGTCGAAGGCTTTTACACCTCGGCGCGGCTCGTCGCGACGGTCGGCCCCGCCGAGGCCGAGCTGCACGAGGCGCCGTCGTGGTACCTGGGGGTCTCCGGGGCCCTGATGCTCGTCGGGATCGCCTTCACCGGGGCCCTCGTCGCCGGTCTCGTCGAGTGGATCGTCGGCGCACGTACCGCGGCGCTCGTCGGGCCGCGGCGGGTGCCCACCGCGGACCACGTCGTCGTCGCGGGGCTCGGGCAGGTGGGGCTGCGGGTCGCGCAGCTCCTCCGTGAGCTGCGCGTCCCCGTCGTGGTCGTCGAGCGGCAGGAACACTCGCCCAACCTCGGCGTCGCCCGGCAGAGCCGCATCCCCGTCGTCGTCGGCGACGCGAGCTCCCGGGCCCTCCTCACCCGGGTGGGGGTGCACCGTGCGCGAGCCGTTGCGGCGATGGGGTCGGACGACCTCGACAACGTCGCCGTGGCGATCAACGCCCTCGCGGTCGCGCCGGAGGTCCGTACCGTGCTGCGTGCGGGAGAGGGGGCCGCCGTCACGGAGACGACGTCCCTCTTCCGGATCGGCCAGGTCAGCGACGTGGGCATGATGACGGCCGCCTGGGTCTGTGCCTCCGTCCTGGGTCGCGCGCCCCGGGTCGTCTGGGCCCAGGCCCAGCAGGTCAGCGTGCTCGACGATGACGACGGGGATGACCATCGCCCCGTCGCGAGCAGGTGTGCGTGCCTCTGACCCCACCGGCCGCCGGTGGGGCACCGCTACGGGTTGCAGGGCGCCCCTCGTGTGACCCTGCTCAGCGGGCCGGGTCGAGCGTCACGAGGCCCCGCGAGGGCGTCGTCCCCATCGTCGTGAGGAGCCGTCCGGCCTCGACGAGCCCGACCGGCTCGCCCGGGGCGGCGAGCGCCGCGAGGTCGAGGTGGCCGGCCGCGAGGTCCGCGAACAGGCCGGCGTAGTCGTGTGCGGCCATGCCGTGGCTGCCGAGGACGTCGAGCTCCCACGCGACGACACGCTCCATCGGGATGTCCGCGCGGCTCGCGGCCGGCGGCAGCAGGCCCACCTGGACGTGCCGCCCGCGACGCCTGAGGGCGAGCGCCCCCGCGCGACAGGCGTCGACGGAGCCCACCGCCTCGATGGTCACGTGGACCCCACCGCCGGTCAGCTCGGCCACGGCGGCCGCGAGGTCGTCCGGTGGGACCGACGCGTCCAGGGTGCCCTCGGCGCCGAGCCCCTCGGCCCGCGCGCGGGACCCGGGGTCGGGGTCGGCGGCGAGCACGTGGGCGCCTCTCGACGCGGCGATGCGCACGGCTGCCAGACCGACACCTCCGCAGCCGAGGACGAGGACACGCTCGCCGGACGTGACCCGGGCCCGGCCGACGACCGCACGGTGGGCGGTTGCCACCCGGCATCCGAGGCCCGCCGCGGTGACCGGGGGAACGCCGTCCGGCAGGGCGACGAGGTTGGTGCCGGCGGCGTGGACGACGACCCGCTCGGCGAAGCATCCGGGGTCGGTGAAGCCGGGCTGGCGCTGGTGTGGGCACACCTGGCCGTCACCGGCGGCGCAGGTCGCGCAGGTGCCACAGGCGAGCACGAACGGTGCGGTGACCGGGCGCCCGACCCATCCGGGGTCGACCCCTTCACCGACCGACTCGACGATCCCGGCGAGCTCGTGGCCGGGGACGTGCGGGAAAGTCGAGATGTCGGGGTCGTGCCCCATCCAGCCGTGCCAGTCGCTGCGGCAGAGCCCGGCCGCGACGACGTGCACGACCGCGCCGCCGGGTGGGGCCGCCGGGTCGGGCAGCTCGGTGACGACCGGCGTCGCGCGGGGCGCGTCGTAGACGAGGGCTCGCACCCGCCCAGCCTGCCAGCCGTGCCTCCGGGGCGCGGCGGACCCGGGCGGCCTGCGCAAGGCGGATCTCCGAGTCGGGGCAGGTGGTCCAGATGGGGTCGGCCGAAGAGCGTCGCGGTGCTCCTGGTCGTCAGAGTGGTGAACCCGCGGCGCAACAGATACCCTATGGGGTATACATCTCGGCGACTCGGCCGTCGCCCCGAGCCATCGAGGAGACCGATGTTCCGTCACCGCGTCGCCGCCGCAGTCCTCGCCGCCGCCCTCACGGCGGGCGTCGCGGGCTGCGGCTCCGGCGACCCCGCGGTCAGTGTCAGCGAGGGCCCGGTCGCCGAGAGGCCCCCGGCGTCGGGCGCCCAGCTCGGCGTCGCGGAGTTCGCCGCCGCGCTCAAGCGACCCGGCACGACCCTGCTCGACGTCCGCACCCCCGAGGAGTTCGCGCAGGGCCACCTGCCCGGTGCGGTGAACATCGACCTGCAGTCGCCCACGTTCGGGGCCGAGGTCTCGCAGCTGCCCGCCGACGGCGTCTACGCCGTGTACTGCCGGTCCGGAAACCGCTCGGCAGTGGCGGTGGCGCAGATGACCGCTGCCGGCTACCCGAACGCGTACGACCTGGCGGGCGGGTTCGTCGACTGGAGGCAGGCCGGCGGTGAGGTCGCCACCGGCTGACGGCGACGCCGGGAGGGTCACGGTTCGGACACATCGTCCGCCGCGCCGTAGGCCTCGGCGCGGATCGGACATACTGGTGACGTGAGGGATGGGAGCGCTCCCACGTCACGGCCCACGCTCGACCAGGTCGCGCGTGCGGCCGGGGTCGGTCGCGGCACCGCCTCCCGGGTCCTCAACGACTCGCCCCACGTGAGCAGCCAGGCGCGGGCACGCGTCCTGCGCGCCGTCGCCGACCTCGGGTACGTGCCCAACCAGGCGGCCCGCTCGCTCGTCACACGCCGGACGGACACCGTCGCGCTCGTGGTCTCCGAGCCCGAGGAGCGTGTGTTCGGGGAGCCGTACTTCGCGGCGATCGTCCGCGGGATCGGGCAGCGTCTCGGCGAGGCCGGCCTGCAGATGCTCCTCGCGATGCCCTCGGGGGACTCGGAGCGCACCCGGGCGGCGGCCTACCTCGCGGACCGGCACGTCGACGGCGTGCTCCTCCTGTCCCTGCACGCGGAGGACCCTCTGCCCGCGCTCCTCGAGGAGCGCGACGTGCCGACGGTGACGGGCGGTCGGCCGTCTGCCGTCCGGCCACGCTGCGTGGTCGACGTCGACAACCTCGCGGGCGGCCGGACCGCGGTCCAGCACCTCGTCGGCACGGGACGGCGACGGCTCGCCGTCCTCGCCGGCCCCCAGGACATGTCCTCCGGTCGCGACCGGCTCGTCGGGGCGCTGGACGCCGCGGACGACGCCGGCATCCCGCCGGACGGGGTCTCCGTCGCGTACGGCGACTACTCCGAGGAGAGCGGCCGCCGGGCCATGACCGAGCTGCTCGGGGCCGGGCCGGCGCCCGGTGCGGTCTTCGCGGCCTCCGACCTCATGGCGGTCGGCGCGCTGCGGGCGCTGCGCTCGGCCGGTCTCTCCGTGCCGGACGACGTCTCCCTCGTCGGGTACGACGACGCTCCGGTCGCCCGGCTCACCGACCCCGAGCTCACGACCGTGCACCAGCCGGTGACCCGGATGGGGCAGGTGATGGTCGACCTCCTCGTCGACCGCCTGTCGGGGGTCGAGGTCCCGCGCGAGACGGTGCTCCAGACCCGGCTCGTCGTCCGCGGCAGCGCCTAGCCCACCGGCACGAGGAGCCCTGCGAGGGCGAGGCGTCGGCGGAGGTCGGAGGGCAGCTGCTCGGGGTCGGTGCCCGCGAGGAGGCGCTTCACGGCGCCACGCTCCTCCGGGGTGACCGCGAGCCGGCCGACGCGGGTGACGAGCACGTCCCCCTCCCACCGTGCGGCCAGGTGCTCGCGCAGCCGCCACCGCGGGCCGACCTCGGCCGACGCCGCGGCGTGCTGGGCGAGCACGTCCAGTGGCTCGGGCCGTTGTGCCGCCCGGGCGCGCCGGGCCAGGGCGGCGGCGAGGTCGTCGTCGCCCACGGCGTCGAGGGCGGCGTCCACCGCGGCCCGCACGCGGTCTCGCAGGCCGCCGGCGGTCGCCGGGTCGAGGGCGTCCGTGCCGAGCGGAAGCGCCTCGCGCACCGCCGGGTCGGTGTCCAGGACCCGGCCGACCGCGGCCAGCAGGTCCTCGGCGACGTGCCGCACGGTCCACACGTGGACGCCGAAGGTCAGATGGGTGCTCGTGCCACCCAGTGCCGTCGCCGAGTGCAGCCAGCCCCGGGGGAGGTAGAGGCAGTCCCCGGGGCGCAGGACGGTGTCGACGACCGGCCGGGCCCGCGCCGCCGCGGCGACGTCCGCGCGCCGGTCGGTCCACGGTTGGTTGCGCAGGGGGAGGTCGAGGACGGGCGGGCGCACCCGCCAGTGCTTCTCGCCCTCGACCTGGACGACGAAGACGTCGTGGACGTCGTAGTGGTCGTCGAACCCCCGGTTCTGCGGTGGGGTGACGTACGCGTTGACCTGGACCGGGTGACCGAGGTCGGCGGCGAGGTCGCGAGCCGTGGCCGCGACCGGCGCCCACGTCCGGTGCAGGCCCTGGAGGACGATCGTCGCGCCCTCGGCGAAGAGCCGGAGCACCTTGTCCTCGCTCACCTGGTCCCCGACCGCCGCCCCCACGCCGCCGCCGAGGGTGAGCTCACGGGGGTCGAGCGTCGCGCCGTCCCGCGCCATCCGGAGGAAGGGGGTGCGCAGGCCGCGCCGGGACAGCAGCTCGTCGACCGCGGCGGCGCCGAAGCCGTGGGTCGGTGCGGGCAGGTCGTCGGCGCGGCTGAGCAGCGGCGCCCGGCCCCAGTGCTCGGTGGCGAACCGGCTCCGGTCGAGCGCGGTGAGGGTGCCGAGCCCCCGGCCGGGACCGCGGGGGTCCACTGCCGGGGGCTCGGGTGTCACGGGGTCGCTCACTGCGAGGCGTCCGCCCCGCCGTCCGCGCCGCCGTCGCTCTCACCGGGGACACCCGGCTCGCCGGCGCCGCTGTCGGCCGGCCCCTCGGCGCCGCCGTCGGCGCCACCGTCGTGCTGGCCGGGCACGGTCTCCTCGCCGGCGCCGCTGTCGGCCGGGCCCTCGGTGCCGGCGCCGCCGTCCGCGCCGCCGTCGCTCTCACCGGGCATGCCGGGCTCGCCGGCGCCGCTGTCGGCCGGTCCCTCGCTGGGGAACTCACTCATCCGAACCACCTTCCGTCGGGTGGCGCCTTGCCGCGCCACCTCGCCATTCCAGCAGGTCATCACGGGTGGTGGGGGTTTGCGGACCCAGCCTGGGAGGATGACGTCATGGCACTCGACGTCGAGCTGCAGGAGATCCGCGACTTCCTCGCCGGACACGAGCCCTTCGCCGGGCTGCCCGCCCCGGTCCTGGACACCCTGCCCGGTGCCCTCGCGGTCGAGTACTTCCGCCGTGGCACCGAGATCATCGCGCGCGGCCAGGACAACCACCACCTCTACGTGCTGCGCTCCGGCGCGGCCGACGTCCGCGACGCCCAGGACACCCTCGTCGACCGCGGCGAGGCCGGGACGTCCTTCGGGTCCATCACGCTGACCCAGGGCAACCCGTCGACGTTCTCGGTCACCGCGATCGAGGACTCCCTGGCCCTGCTCGTGCCCGAGGACGTCTTCCACGGCCTGTGTCGCGACCATCCCGACGTCGACGCCTTCTACGACGAGCAGCGGCGCAGCCGGATGCGCGGTGCGGTCGCCGAGCTGCAGACCTCCTCCTCCGGCTCGGCCATCCTCAAGACACGGGTGCGCGACATCGTCGGGCGCGACCTCGTCCACGTTCCCGGCACGTCGACCGTGCGCGAGGCCGCGACCCGGATGGCGGACGAGGGAGTGTCGTCGCTGCTCGTCATGGACGACGGCCGGCTCGTCGGCGTCGTCACCGACCGCGACCTGCGCACCCGCGTCCTCGCCGCCGGCGTCTCCCCGGACGTCCCGGTCGCCGAGGTCATGACGAGCGACCCCGTCACCGGCTCGGTCGACGCCCTCGCCTTCGAGGCGCTGCTGCAGATGACCGCGCGGCACATCCACCACCTGCCCCTCGTCGACCGCGACGGCCGGCCGGTCGGCATCGTCACGACGACGGACCTGCTGCGGCTCGAGGAGGCCAACCCGGTCTATCTCGCGGGGGACATCGCCAAGCAGCCGGACGTCGCGGGCGTCGCCGCGGTCTCCGCGCGGCTGCCGGGGGTCGTCCGGGCGCTCGTCGACCAGGACGCGTCGGCGGACGACATCGGCCGGGTCGTCACGGCGGTGGGGGACGCGGTCGAGCGGCGGGTCATCGCGCTCGCCGAGGCCGAGCTCGGGCCGGCGCCCGCGCCGTACTGCTGGGTGGCCCTGGGGTCGCGGGCGCGGCTCGAGCAGGCACTGGCCGCCGACCAGGACACCGCACTGCTGCTCTCCGACGACGTCGACGAGGCCGATCTCCCGTGGTTCGAGCGGTTCGCCGAACGCGTCGTCGCCGGGCTCGAGCGGTGCGGCTACCCGCGCTGCACGGGCGACGTCATGGCGACGAACCCACGGTGGCGCAAGCCGGTCCGCGAGTGGGAGGCCGAGTTCACGTCCTGGCTCAGCACGCCCAGCCCGAAGGCCGTGCTGCACTCGTCGATCTTCTTCGACATGCGTCCCGTCCACGGCGACGTCGGCCTGCACACCCGCCTCCAGCAGCATGTGCTGCGCACGACCCCGGGGGCCAAGACCTTCCTCGCCCATCTCGCGAAGCAGGCGGGCGCGCACGAGCCGCCGCTCGGGTTCTTCCGCGGCTTCGTGCTCGAGAAGGCCGGCGAGCACAAGGACACCCTCGACATCAAGAAGGGCGGGATCCTCGGCATCGTCGAGCTCGCGCGGGTGCACGCCCTGGCCGTCGGCTCGCCGGCGGTCAACACGCGGGCGAGGCTCGAGGCCGCCCGCGCGGCGGGTGCGCTGAGCGCCGAGCTCGCCGACGACCTGCGCGACGCGTTCGAGTTCATCGGCTACGTGCGGCTGCGCCACCAGTCGGCCCAGGTGCGGGCCGGCGAGCCCACCGACAACTTCGTCGCACCCGACACGCTCTCGAGCTTCGAGAAGAGGCATCTGCGCCAGGCGTTCTCGATCATCCGGTTCGCGCAGCAGGCACTGGGCCGCCGCTACCTGACCTCGCTCGTCTCGTGACCCTGCTGCGCTGGGGGCTTGCCGAGCGGCGGGCACGGGCGGCGCGTCGGGCGGCGCCCGGGCCGCTCGCCGACGTCCTGGCGGTCGACCCGCCGGCCCCCACGACACCGCTCACCGAGCTGCCGCTGCTCGCCCTGGACCTCGAGACGACCGGGCTCGACCCCGAGGAGCACCGCGTGCTGTCCGCCGGGTGGGTCCCCGTGGACGGGCGGCGGGTCGTCCTCGGTGGCGCGCGGCGGTTCGTCGTGAGCGACGCGGGGGATGTCGGACGCAGTGCGACGATCCACGGGATCACCGACGACGCCCTGGCGTCGGGCGTCCCCTTGGCGGACGTCCTCGCCGAGCTCCTGGAGGCGCTCCGCGGCCGGGCCCTCCTCGCGCACTTCGCGCGGGTCGAGACGGGCTTCGTCGACGCCGCGTGCACGCGGCTGTGGGGCGCCGGGCTCCCGGTGCCGGTCGTCGACACCCTCGAGCTCGAGCGCCGGGCGGTCGTCGGGCCGTGGGGTCGCGAGGTGGGGCCCGGCGCCCTGCGGCTGTGGGGTGCGCGGGAGCGCTACGGGCTGCCCGTCTACTCGGCGCACGAGGCGCTCACCGACGCGCTCGCATGTGCCGAGCTGTACCTCGCCCAGACCGCCGGCAGGCAGGGCGCGACCCTTCGTGACGTGCAGACCTGACCGCCGGCCGGTGCGTCCGGCTCAGATGACGCGCGGCGAGGAGGCCTGGGTCAGGTAGGTGATCTCGTGGGAGACCCGGATGAGGTCACGGTCGGTGCGGCCGTCCCAGCCCCGGCCCGCGGTACGGGAGGTGCGCAGGGAGGTGGCGAGGGAGCGAGCGGTGCGAGAGAAGGTGTTCACGGGGCTCATCGTCGCGTGACCGACTGTCAAGCACAACGCGGGATCACTTCGGGAACATGAAGCATCGCTTAACATCTGGGGATGCTCGACCCGCACCGGCTCGCCGTCTTCCGCTCGGTCGTCGCGAGCGGCTCCGTCCAGGCCGCCGCGGACGGTCTCGGGATGAGCTCGTCGGCCGTGAGCCAGCACCTCGCGGCCCTCCAGCGGGAGACCGGCCTGACCCTCTTCCAGCGGTCCGGCCGCGGCATCCTGCCCACCGACGCGGCGCTGGCCCTGGACGCGGGCAGTGACGAGGCCATGGGCGAGTGGGGGCGCCTGGACCAGGTCGTCGCCGACCTCCGGGACGGCCGCTCGGGGCGCCTGTCGATCGGCTACTTCGCGTCGGCCGGCTCGGCCTGGATGCCCGTCCTCGTCGGGCGCCTCACGAGCGAGTACCCGGACCTCGTCCTCGAGCTCGTGCTCAACGAGAGCGAACGCCGCGGCCCGCGCCCCGACATCGACCTCGTCATCGGCCCGCCCGACGAGCCCGCGCCGAGCGGGTATCGCCGGGTCGAGCTCACCGAGGACGAGTTCGTCCTCGTCGTGCCGCGCGACCACGACCTGGCGACGTCCGGTGAGGTCGCCCTCGGGGACCTGCGGGCCGAGACGTGGGTGAGCAACGACCATCCGCGCTCGGTGGGGCACCGGCTGGTCGTGGCCGCCTGCACCGCGGCCGGGATGCGGCCGCGCTTCACCGTGCAGGCCCAGGACCACCACACGGCGGTGGGGTTCGTCGGAGCCGGGGTCGGCATCTCGGTGATGCCGGGCCTGGCGGCGCGGGTGCTGCCCCCGACCGTCGTGCGGGTCGCACTGGCCCCTCCTGCACCCGTGCGCCACCTCGCCGCGGTCGTCCGTGACCACGGGACGTCCGACCCGGTGGCGGACCGCGCCCTGCGGCTGCTCACCGAGCTCGTCGTGCACCCCAGCCGGGGGCGGCGTCGGCCGCCGCGCACCGCGGCGCCCACCGGGTGAGGGTGGGCGCCGCGGGGTCGGGGTGGGTACGGCCGGGGGTCAGTGCTTCATCCACAGACGGGCGACGACCGCATTGTGGTCGCTGTGCTTGCTGTCGAACACGTAGTGGTGGTCGTCGAAGTCCATGAAGCGGTTGTCGGCCGGGCGGATCCACGCGTACACGTAGTCGACCCGACGCCGACCCAGGGTGGGGAGGCCGGTGACACCGATCCTCGAGTAGCTCGAACGCAGGCTCGGCAGCCCGTTCTGCCGGTTCTCCAGGACGGTGTACGGGAACTTCGCGTACGTCACGCGCTTGTCGTCCTGGTAGTCGACGTTGAAGTCTCCGGTGACGACCACCTGGCCGTTGCTCTTCTTGTCGAGGACGAGGTCCTTGATCATCCGCAGGTGCTTCTCGGCATCCCGGGTCCGCGGCAGGTCGTAGGGGTGCCCGTTGTCGTCGATGTGCGCGTTGAGGTGGTTGTTGACGTGGGTGATCCTGCGACCGCTCGGCTTGTGCACGTACTGGGCCCACGTGATGTAGCGGGGCGGGGGTGGGTTGCCCGAGCCTCCGGTGTCGCAGACGAAGATCGTGCCCTTGTCGATCCGGTCGAACATCGACTTCTTCGCGAGAACGGTGACCTCGCGGCCCCACGTCTTCGCGGGCGTCCAGGCGTAGAAGCCGTGGTTCGAGGCCCACTGGTTGATGATGTCGCCGCGCCCCTGGACCTCCTGGAGGCCCACGAGCTCGGCACGGTCCATGATCGCGACGAAGTCCTCCTTGAACTGCGAGTCCTTCAGGTCCGAGAGGATGTTGAAGCTCGCGACGCGGAACGTCGACGAGTTGGCCGGTGCGGCGCCGGCGGCCTGTGCGGTCGCGGCGCCGGCCGCGCCGGTGAGTGCGGTGGCGCCGGCGAGCCGCCCGAGCGTGCGGCGGCTGAGGCGGACGGTCTGGTCCTGGTCCATGGGTTCCCCCGGAGGTCGTCGTGATGGGCCTCCACCGTCCTGCCGTCCGCTGCGCAGACGCTGCGAACCGGGTGCGCCCACCGCGCAGCGAGTCCGCAGCGGGCTCCACCACGGTGGTCGGTATCGGTGGTCCGGTGGGGACCGCCGCGACCGAAGGAGAACCCCGATGAACGCCTCACTCGCCCGACCCCGTGCCCGGGTCTCGCGTCGCGCCGCCCGGGTCGGTGTCGCTGCCGTCGCCGCCATGGCCCTCGGGACGGGGGTCGCCGTGGCCGCCACGATCGACGGCACGCCCGGCGACGACGAGCTCACCGGCACCGCGTCCGCCGACACGATCCGCGGCTTCGCCGGTGCCGACGTCATCTCCGGGTACGGCGGCAACGACACCCTCAAGGGCAACAACGGCCACGACACGATCTACGGTAACGACGGCGCCGACACGATCGACGGCGGGGCCGGCTCCGACAAGGTCGTCGGCGGCAACGGCCACGACGACGTCAAGGGCGGCGACGGCGCCGACGAGATCTACGGCCTCGACGGCAGCGACGTCCTGCGGGCCCGTGACGACAAGGAGGACAAGGTCTACTGCGGTGCCGGGAACGACACGGCGTACCTCGATCGGCTCGACCTCATGCCGACGTCCGAGCTGAACAAGCCGCAGGGCACCTGCGAGAACATCAAGTGGACCAACCCGTGGGTGCTGCCCATCGCGCTGTCCGACATGCCCGAGGGCAAGGCCGGGCTGGACGACCCGCACCACCCCACGAGCGGGCAGTATGCGGCCGTCGACCTCCAGGCGCCGTCCGGCAGCCCCATCCGGGCGATCCGCGGCGGGTACGTCGAAGCGGCCGGGTACCACCCGCTCGGCCAGACCTGGTGCGGCTACGGCGTCGTCATCCGTGGCGTGGGCGGCGGGCAGTACATGTACTGCCACATGACCGCCGGTTCGGTGGCGGTGTCGCAGGGGCAGGGCATCGGCTCGCTGCGGGTCATCGGCAAGGTCGGCAGCACCGGGGAGAGCACCGGCCCGCACCTGCACCTGCAGATCTGGAAGCGCAGCTTCTCGCAGGACGGCTTCAACAGCTCCGTCTGCCCGCAGCCGATGCTCGTCGCCATCGCCGACGACCGCGCCGTGCCGCGCCCCGCCGACCTGCCGTACAACGGCTGCCAGTCCTGACGGGTCCGTCATGGGGGGAACGGGACGAGGTCTGCGACGCACCGCTGCCGCGCTGGCCGTGGCGACGACCCTGGCCGGGCTGGCCGCGGCTCCCGCGTCCGCGGAGACGTGGACCGGCACGGCCGGGAACGACAAGCACATCGGCACCGACTCCGCCGACGTCCTGCGGGGGGCCGACGGGGCCGACGAGCTGCACGGCCGCAAGGGCAAGGACACGCTGTACGGCGGCAACGGACACGACGAGCTCTACGGGGAGAACGGCGCGGACGTCCTGCGCGGAGGCCGGGGCAACGACGAGCTCTACGGGGGTCCCGGGGCCGACGAGCTGCACGCCGACGACATGCAGAAGGACACCGTCATCTGCGGCGACGGCGGTGGCGACGTGGCCTACGTCGACTACAAGGACTTCGTCGGGGCCACCTGCGAGAGGCGGGTGTACCACGAGGTGACGTACGCCGACCTCACGGCCGTGTTCGGTGCCCGGGTCGGTGACGAGTCGACCGTGAGGGCGGGGTTGGCCGGCCTGAACCGCCAGATGCGGGTCGGGAAGATCGACCGGAACGCCAAGCGCGTCTCGGCGTTCCTCGCGACGCTCGTCAACGAGTCCAACGTCATGTACGACCGCGACCAGATCGGCTCGAGCTCGACCTACCGCGGGCGGGGTTTCATCCAGCTCACGGGGGAGGCGAACTACCGGGCCGCCGGGAACGCGCTCGGGGTGGACCTCGTCGCGTCCCCGAACAAGGCCAAGGAGCTCGCCTGGAGCGCGAAGATCGCCTGTTGGTACTGGTACGACAACCGCCACGTCAACGGTGCGGCGGACCGGATGGACATGGGCGCGGTCTCACGGCTCATCGGCTACGCCGCGAGCCCGTCCGAGGACCGGGAGCGCTGCGAGGACTTCAAGCGGGCCATGAAGTACCTCACCGGCACCCGGCCGGCGGACGGCGAGGTCACCTGCCTGCGGCACTGACGGTCTCCGGCGCGGCCGGGGTGGGCGTTGCGTCCGCCCCGGCCACGCCGCGCCGCGCACGGTCCTCGGCGGCGAGCCGGTCGGCGAGCTCGACGCCCTCGATGTCGAGGTCGGGCAGGACGCGGTCGAGCCAGCGCGGGATCCACCAGGCGCGGTCGCCGAGCAGGTGCATGATCGCCGGGGTGAGGGTCATCCGGACGACGAAGGCGTCGATGAGCACGCCGACGGCGAGGCCGAAGCCGATCGGCCGGACCATGACGAGGTGGCTGAAGGCGAACCCGAGGAACACCGACGTCATGATGATGGCCGCGGCCGTCACGACGCGCGCGCCGTGGACGAAGCCGGAGCGCACCGCGGCCCGGGACTCCTCGCCGTGGGCGCGCGACTCGTGCATCCCCGACACGAGGAACATCTGGTAGTCCATCGCGAGGCCGAACAGCACGCCGATGACGATGATCGGCATGAACGACAGCAGCGGACCGGGCTGGGTGACCCCGAGGTACTGGCCGAGCCAGCCCCACTGGTGGACGGCGACCGTGGCCCCGAAGGCGGCCGCGACCGAGAGCAGGAACCCGCCGGTGGCCACGAGCGGCACGACGAGGGACCGGAACACGAGCATGAGGATGACGAGCGAGAGCCCGACGACGACGACGAGGTAGCGGGGGAGAGCGTCGGCCAGCTTCTGCGAGATCTCGATGTTCGCGACGGTCTGCCCGGTGAGCCCGACGGCGGTGCCGTCGTGGCGCTCGACGAGGTCGGCGGCGCTGTGCAGTCGGGCGACGGTGCCGGTCGTCTCCTCGGCCGCCGGGCCGGTGGAGGGGACGATCTGGAAGGCGAGGGTGTCGGTGTCGTCGCTGACGCCGAACGGGACGACGGACTCCACGCCGTCGACGGCGGCGAGGGTCGTGACGATCCGGGCCTGCTCGTGGAGCACCTCGGCGTCGTCGCGCTGCGCGCCGGCGTCCGGCAGCTCGGCGACGGCGACGATCGGGCCGTTCATGCCGGGGCCGAACTCGTCCGCGACCGTCACGTACGCGGTGTGGGCGCTCGACCCGGTGGGCTCGCTGCCGCCGTCCGGAAGGCCGAGCCGCATGTCCGCGACGGGCACGGCGAGGACGGCGACGAACCCGACGACCCCCGCGACGGTGAGCCACGGGTGCCCGGTGACGGCGCGGACGTACCAGCGCCCGTGCTCCTCGGTGGCGTGCGGCGGGCCGTCGAGGCTCGAGGCGTCGCCCGGGGTCGTGAACCCGGCCTTGCGCCATCCCCGCTTCGAGACGACGCGGGTGCCCATGAGGCGGAGCACCGCGGGGCTGATCGTCACCGCGACGAGCACCGCGACGGCGACGGTGGCGGCCGCGACGAGACCCATCTGCGCGAGGATCGGCAGGCCGGAGAGGACGAGCGCCCCGAGGGCGATGACGACCGTGGTGCCGGCGAAGGTCACGGCACCCCCGGCGGTCGCGTCGGCGCGGGCGATGGACTCGCGCACGTCCATCCCACGCAAGATGTTCGCGCGGTGCCGGTTGACGATGAAGAGCGCGTAGTCGATGCCGACCGCGAGGCCGAGCATGAGGGCCAGGGCCGGGGTCGTCGAGTTGAGCTCGACCACGGCGGTGAAGGCCATCGCGCCGCCGAGCCCGACGCCGACGCCGAGCAGGGCGACGAGCAGCGGCAGGCCGGCGGCGACCAGGCTGCCGAGGACGAGGACGAGGACGAGCAGCGCGACGGCGAGGCCGAGGATCTCGCCGGGGCCGATGAACTCGAGCGCCTGGGTGATCTCGACGCTGTACGCCGGGGTGATGCCGGCGGCCTCGAACGCGGCGTCCCCCCTCTCGGGCACCTGCGCGCGGTCCTCCGGCGCGATGGACTGGGCGTTGTCGTCGAACTGCACCTGGACGACCGCGGTCCGGCCGTCCTCGGAGACGAGCCGGGTGCCGGACGAGGCCTGGGCGACGGTGCGTCCGTCGGAGTACTGCTGCTCCCCGGTCTTCAGCTGAGCCTCGGCGTCCTCCAGCTGTCGGGCAGCGTCCTCCAGCTGGGTGCGGCCCTGCTCGACCTGGCGGCGCAGGTCGGCCGTGCCGGGGGAGTCCGGGTCGGCTCCTTCGGCCTCGGCGAGCAGGGCCTCGCCGGCGCGGAGCTGGTCCTTGCCGGCGGCGAGCTGCGCGCGGCCTTCCTCGAGCTGAGCGCGTCCGTCGTCGAGCTTCGCCCCGGCATCGCGCAGGTCGGCGTCGGAGGAGTCGATCTGCTCCTGGGCCGCGAACGGGTCGACGACGCGTTCGACGTGCGGGACGGTCTCCCACTCGGCGAGGACCTCCTCGACCGCGGCCTTCTGCTCGTCGGTGAACGGACGGTCACCGCTGCTCAGCACGACGCGGCCGAAGCCCCCTGCCGCGCCGGGGATCTCCTCGCTCAGCTGGTCGAGGACGGCCTCGAAGTCGGTGTTCGGGATCTTGACCTGGCTGGTGAGCGGACGTCCGATGGTGCCGGCCAGGGTGCCGGCGACGGCGAGGACGACGAGCCAGGCCGCGATGACGGGCCACGCGTGGGCGGAGCACCAGCGGCCGAGACGGTAGAGAGCGGTGGACATGGAGCCTCCGGATCGGAGCGTCAGGGGGGCAGGGAGTCAGGAGGTGCAGGGGGGTCGGGGGTGCAGGGGTCAGGAGGGCCGGACGGCGGCGTCGGCGTCGGGCAGGAGGGGGTGGCCGAGGATCCGGACGGTCTCGCAGAACGCGGCATGGAACGACGGGACGGGCGCCTCGGACCCGGCGACGGCGTGCCGGGCCCAGACCCGGAGGGCGGCCTCGCCCGCGCCGACGAGGGCGCTCGCCACCGTGGCCACGTAGAGCTCGGAGGCGTCCGGACCGAGGCGGACCCGCAGCCAGCCCTCGAACCAGTCGAGCCAGGCGTGGAGCTCGCCGAGGATGAGCCCCTTGGCGTGCGGGGAGGCCTCGCCGGCGGCCGCGAGGACGCCGACGCGCTCGACGAGGTCGAGGTCGCTGGGGTCGGCGACGACGGCCCGCAGGCTGACCTCGACGGGCTCGTCCTCGGGGCGCTCCCCGAGGCGGTCGCTCAGCGACGCGAAGAACTCGGCGACGCTCGCGGTGATCACGGACTCGACCGACGGGAAGTAGTTGAAGAACGTCCGCCGGCTCACCCCGGCCCGGTCGGCGACGGCCTCCGCGGTGACGTCGCCGACGCCGCCGTCGCGCACGATCGTGTACGCGGCGTGCACGAGGGCGTGGCGGGTCTCCTCCCGCTTGCGGTCCCGCAGCGAGGTGACGACGTAGGTGGGCTTGCGGGTCACGGCACGAGCGTACGCATGGATTGCACGCTCGTGCAAACCTGCACGTCCATGCATGGCGTGGAGTTGGTGACGCTCATCGTGTGCCCGGCCCTGCCGCGCGCGGTGGTGACGGTCATCGCCCGCCCGGTCCTGCTGCGGCGGTCGCCCGGGCGCGTGGGACGCTGGTGCCATGGCCGACGACCGACCCGCCGACGTCCGCTCCGCGGCGCTGCTGCGCCTGATCCGGGAGTCGGTCATCGGGGAGGACCACGTCATGCAGACGCCGTACGGACCGCGACGGGTCACCTACGCCGACTACACGGCGTCCGGGCGGGCGTTGGGGTTCATCGAGGACTTCGTCCGCGACGCCGTGCTGCCGGCGTACGCGAACACGCACACCGAGTCCAGCGGCACCGGGCTGCAGACCACCCGGCTGCGCGAGGACGCCCGGAGGGTCATCCGGGACGCCGTCCACGGCGACGACGACACGGTCGTCGTGTTCGCGGGCTCGGGCAGCACCGGCGCCATCGACAAGCTCATCGGCATCCTCGGGCTGCGCATCCCGTCGGCGCTGGAGGACCGCTGGCAGCTCTCGAGGCACATCCCCACCGACGAGCGGCCCGTCGTCTTCATCGGGCCCTACGAGCACCACAGCAACGAGATCCCCTGGCGGGAGACGATCGCCGACGTCGTGACGATCCGCGAGGACGCCGACGGCCTCATCGACCAGGGCGACCTCGCGGCCCGGCTCGAGGAGTACGCCGTCCGGCCGCTGCGCATCGGCTCGTTCAGCGCGGCGTCCAACGTCACCGGCATCGTCAGCGACACCCACGGGATCTCCGCGCTCCTGCACCGGCACGGCGCGCTGGCGTTCTGGGACTTCGCGGCGGCGGGGCCGTACGTCGACATCGAGATGACCGCGCCGGCCGGCGCGGACCCCCTGTCGTACAAGGACGCGGTGGTCCTCTCGCCGCACAAGTTCATCGGGGGGCCGTCCACCCCGGGGGTGCTCGTCGCGCGCCGCGAGCTGTTCGGCAACCGGGTGCCGGTGACGCCCGGGGGAGGCACGGTCGCGTACGTCAACCCGGAGGACCACGCGTACCTGTCCGACCCGGCGCACCGCGAGGAGGGCGGCACCCCGGCGATCATCGACTCCATCCGCGCGGGGCTCGTCTTCCAGCTCAAGGAGGCCGTCGGGGTCGACACGATCCGCGCCCGCGAGGAGCGCTTCCTCAGGCGTGCGGTCAAGGCCTGGCGGGACGAGCCGGCCATCGAGGTCCTCGGCAACCTCGAGGCGTCCCGGCTCTCGATCGTCTCGTTCGTCGTCCGGTCACCTTCGGGCAGCCACCTGCACCACAACTACGTCGTGGCTCTGCTCAACGACCTCTTCGGCATCCAGTCCCGCGGCGGATGCTCGTGCGCCGGCCCGTACGGCCACCGGCTGCTCGGCATCGACCTCGACCGCAGCCACGCCTTCGAGCGGGAGATCGCCGGCGGCTGCGAGGGCATCAAGCCCGGCTGGGTGCGGGTGAACTTCAACTACTTCCTCTCCGACGTCGTCGCGGACTACGTCGTGGAGGCGGTGCGGATGGTCGCCCAGGACGGATGGCGCCTCCTGCGCGACTACACGTTCGACCCCGCGACCGGCCTCTGGCGACACCGCGAGGGCCTCGTCGAGCCGCCGCTGCGCCTCGGTCACGTGCGGTACGGCGACGACGGTGCCGTGTCGCTGCCCCGGTCGGAGGCACGTGGAGGGGAGGAGATGCTGGCGGAGCACCTCCGGGACGCGGCGCGCATCCTCGCAGAGGCCACGCCGCCCGACCTCGCCGGCCGTGACCCTCGGGTGTCGGACGACTTCGAGCACCTGCGCTGGTTCGACCTCCCGGACGGTGGCGTCGTCACCCGCTGACGACGATCGCTACCGGGCGTCCACGGGACCGACGTCGACGGGGCCGACGGGATCGACGGCGACGACGGCGGACAGCTCGAGCGGCCCGTAGAGGTGCGGGAAGAGCTCGCCGGACACCGGGTCGCCCACCTCCCAGCGTAGGGGTGCCGTGAGCCGCCGCGGATCCACCGTGAGCAGCAGAAGGGGCCCGGGGTGGTCGGAGTAGAAGCGGTCGAGCACCCCGGGCCACTGCTCGGCCGTCGAGAGGTGGACGAAGCCGACGTCCGCCAGGCCGAGGCCGCGCGTGGAGCGCTCGTACCGGCCGGCCTCGACGGCAGCAGCCCACTCGTCGGCGGCGGCGAGGTGGAACAGCGGGGCCGGGGCCGGCCGGTCCGGGGTGTCGTCCGTGGTCGTCACGACGCCATTGTCGGGCTGTGTCGTACGGTCGCGTCCATGACCTCGACCGACCCCCGTATCCGTCCCGCCATCTCGCGGGATGTCCCGGCCCTCCTGCGGTTGATCCGCGACCTCGCCGAGTACGAGCGCGAGCCCGACGCCGTCGAGGCCACGGAGGCGCACCTGCACGCCGCCCTGTTCCCCGTCGAGGGGACGCCGACGACCTTCGCGCACGTCGCCGAGGTGGAGGGCGAGGTCGTCGGGATGGCGCTGTGGTTCCTCACGTTCTCGACGTGGACGGGCACGAACGGCATCTGGCTCGAGGACCTCTACGTCACGCCGGAGCAGCGCGGCTCGGGGCTCGGCACGGCTCTCCTCGCCGCCCTCGCCGAGGTCTGTGTGAAGCGCGGCTACCGGCGGCTCGAGTGGTGGGTGCTGGACTGGAACGCCCCGAGCATCGCGTTCTACGAGTCGCTCGGCGCGCGGTCGCAGAGCGAGTGGACGACCTACCGCATGGACGGCGAGGCGCTGATGCGCCTGGCCGGGCCGCCACCGGGCTGAGCGAAGCGCGACCACAGCGGGAGCGCAGCCCCTCGACCCACCGTGGTGGTCTCCGGTGACCGCCGGTCGCCACGTCCCACGGGGGAACCATCATGCAGCTCGACATCTCACGCCGGTCCGTCCTCACGAGCGGTCTGCTCGGCGCCGGTGGCGCCGTGCTCCTCGCGCCGCCCGCCGAGGCGGCGATCCCGAAGGTCAAGCGGTCCGTGGTCATGGACCGTGCCCGCTTCTGGACGAGTCGCAACGTGCAGTACGACCAGGGCGCCACCTACCCGGGCCCGGCGGGCCAGGCGCGGTACCGGTGCGACTGTTCGGGGTTCGTCTCGATGTGCCTCATGCTGCCGCCGGCCGGCCCGAACACGACCGCGCTCGCCGGGGGCACCTACACGTTCGGCATCGCCAAGGCCAACCTCAAGCGGGGGGACATGCTCGTCCGGTCCGGGGTCCACGTGGTCCTGTTCCACAAGTGGGCCAACGCCGCGCACACCCGGTTCTGGCTCTTCGAGGAGGCCTCTCCTGCACAGGACATGAACCACCGGGTGGCAGACCTGAGCGCCTACGGCGGGTACGCGGCGCGCCGTGCGCGCAACATCGTCAACGGCTGAGACGGCCCCGCGTCCCCGGCCCGCCGGGGGTCGGGAGGTCAGGACGGGTAGGGCGTCAGGAGCTGGTCGACCGGCGCGTAGTCGTCGGTGAGGACGGGGGAGTCGCCCACCCACGCCTCGAGCTCCGCGCCCTCGATGACCCGCCACCCCACGTCGCGCGCGTCGAGTGCCTCCTGCCACGCGGCCGTGTCGACCGGGGTGTCCGACGCGAGCACGACGAGGTTGCCGCCCGCGTCGCCCTCGGTCGTCGCCGGCGTCGCGGCGAGGGCGACGTGGCCGAACACGGCGCGGAGCGTCTCGACCTCTGCCCGCGCGAAACCGAGCGGCGGGTAGTCGATGAGGTTCGCGGCGTACAGGCCGTCGTCGCGCAGGACCCGGCGCACCTCGCCGAGCACCTCCACCGTCGTGAGGTGCCATGGCACGCTCACCCCGCCGAAGGCGTCCCCGACGACGAGGTCGCGGGAGGAGTCGTCGACGGCGTCGAGCCCGACGCGGGCGTCCTCGACCCGTACCTCCAGGTCGGGGCCGGTCTCGAGGCCGAGCCGCCGGACGTCGACCTCGAGGACGCCGGGGTCGATCTCGGAGACCGTGCTCGTCGTCCCCGGCCGGGTCGACGCGAGCCAGCGCGGCAGGGTGAGCCCACCGCCGCCGAGGTGGTGCGCCGTGAGGGGCTCGTCCCCGGGGAAGGTGGTCTCGGTGGCGGCCGCGAGTGCCTTGACGTAGGAGAACTCCAGGTACTCGGGGTCGTCGAGGTCGACGTAGGAGTGCCGCAGGTTGTCGAGGACGAGGGACCGTCCGCCGTCCCGCTCCGGGTCGGCCCGCACGACGGCGCAGTGGTACGTCGTCTCGACGTCGCAGCCGTCCGGCAGGAACAGCGCACCGCCGGCTCCGACGACGAGGACGGCCACGGCGGTCGCGGCGGCGGCCGTCCGCCGGGCCGCGACCTCGGTGACGACGCCGCCGACCGCGAGCAGCACCCCGAGCCCGACCATGATCCACGTGACCGGGACGGTGGAGATGAGGACGAACCCGGTGACGACGGTGCCGGTGATCGCCCCGGCGGTCCCGGTCCCGGAGAGCCGTCCGACGACCGACCCGGTCTCCTCGAGGGTCGCGAGCCGCAGCTTCGTCACCATCGGCGTCACGGCCGACAGCAGCGCACCGGGGACGACGATGCACGCCGTCGTGACCGGGAGGAGCAGTCCGCTTCCCGGCACCTCACCCGCGGCGCGGACGAGGAACGGGGTGGCCGCCACGACGGCCCCGGAGACGTACAGCAGCCGGCCGAGCTGCCCGCGGGCGTCGTGACCGTCCGCCCAGCGGCCGCCGAGCCAGGCGCCCACCGCGATCGCGGCCAGCGCGAGCCCGATGACGAGCGTGCTCGTCTCGAGGGTGAGCCCGAAGTACGGCGCGAGCAGCCGGAGCGCGACGATCTCGACGACGAGCACGGCGCACGACGAGCCGAAGACGAGGACGGACGCGGGCGCGTCGCCGATACCGGCCGCCGGGGTGGGTGTGGCCCGTCCGGCCCGGGCGGGTCCCGGCGTCACGAGGTCGGCACGTGCTCGTCGAGCTCGGCGAGCCAGGCCGCGGCCGTGGCATCCGAGGGCATCCGCCAGTCACCGCGGGGAGAGAGCGAGCCGCCGGCGACGACCTTGGGGCCGTTCGGCAGCGCCGACCGCTTGAACTGGTTCTGGAAGAAGCGGCGGAGGAACACGCCCATCCAGCGGTGGATCGTCGCGAGGTCGTAGGCCACCCGGTCCTTCTCCGGATATCCCGCAGGCCAGGCACCGGCCGTGGCGTCGGCCCACGCGTGCTCGGCGAGGAACGCGATCTTGCTCGGCCGGTACCCGCGGCGCAGCACGTGGAAGAGCGTGAAGTCGTGCAGGGCGTAGGGGCCGATCGTGTCCTGGGTGGACTGGATCGGCTCGCCGTCCTTCGCCGGCACGAGCTCGGGGCTGATCTCGGTGTCGAGGATGCCGAGCAGCGTGTCGTCGACGTCCGCCTCGGCGAACTGTCCGGACGAGACGACCCAGCGGATGAGGTGCTGGATCAGCGTCTTCGGCACCCCGGCGTTGACGCCGTAGTGCGACATCTGGTCGCCGACGCCGTAGGTACACCAGCCGAGCGCGAGCTCGGAGAGGTCGCCGGTACCGAGGACGATCCCGCCGCGCTGGTTGGCGGCGCGAAAGAGGAGGTCGGTGCGCAGCCCTGCCTGGACGTTCTCGAAGGTGACGTCGTAGACCTCCTCGCCCTCGCCCGCGGGGTGGCCGAGGTCGCGGAGCAGCTGCGTCGCGAGCGGGCGGATGTCGACCTTCTCCCACTCGATGCCGAGGGCCTCCATGAGCCGCGCGGCGTTCCCCTTCGTCCCGTCGCTCGTCGCGAACCCGGGCATCGTGAACCCGAGGACGTGGGTGCGGGGCAGACCGAGTCGGTCGCAGGCCTTGGCCGCGACGATGAGCGCGTGGGTGGAGTCGAGGCCGCCGGAGACGCCGATGACGACGCGGGGCATCCGCTCGGTGTCGCCGCCGCCGATGGCCCGCATCCGCTGCTCGAGCCCGCTGACCTGGATGTTGTACGCCTCATAGCAGTCGAGCGCGAGGCGGCTCTCGTCGTCCGGCACGAAGGGGAAGCGGTCGACGGGGCGGCGCAGTCCGAGGTCGCCGGACGGCGGGGAGAGTCGGAACGGGACGATCCGCGTGCCGGCGTCGTCGGCGGAGTAGGCGCGGGCGTTGTCGTCGAACGAGCCCTGGCGCATCCGCTCCTGCCGGAGGCGGTCGAGGTCGACGTCGACGACGGTGCGCCGCGGGCCTGCGGGGAACCGCTCGGACTCGCCGAGGAGGTCGCCCATCTCGTAGGCCATCGTCATGCCGTCCCAGGACAGGTCGGTGCTCGACTCGCCCTCGCTCGCCGCGGCGTAGAGGTAGGCGGCGTTGCACCGCACGCTCGCCGAGCGGGCGAGCAGGTGGCGGTCCTCGGCCCGGCCGACCGTGATGGGGGAAGCCGACAGGTTGAGCAGCACCGTCGCTCCGGCCATCGCCGCCTCGTGGCTGGGCGGCACGGGCACCCAGACGTCCTCGCAGACCTCGGCGTGCACGACGAGGTCTGACAGGTCCTCGGCGGCGAAGACGAGGTCGGGGCCGAACGGCAGCTCACCGTCGGCGTCCGCACCCGGCCACTGCGGACGGACGAGGAACTGGCCCTGCTGGTCGCTGCCCGACGCGAACCAGCGCTTCTCGTAGAACTCGCGGTACGTCGGGAGAAAGGACTTGGGCGCCACCCCGAGCACCTGCCCGCGGTGGACGACCACGGCGCAGTTGAAGACCCGGCTGCCGTGCCGCAGCGGTGCTCCGACGACGACGAGCGGGGTGAGCCCGCTCGTGCCCTCGGCGACGGTGCGGACCGCGGCGTCGACGGTGTCGAGGAGGACGTCCTGGAGGAGGAGGTCGTCGAGGGCGTACCCGGAGAGCGTGAGCTCGGGGAAGAGCGCGACGGCGACGCCGTCGTCGTGGCACGCGCGGACCTGCTCCAGCACGCGGCGGGCGTTCTCGGCCGGGTCGGCGAGCGCCACGGGGAGGGTGCACGCCGCGACCCGGGCGAAGCCCTGCGCGTACACGTTCCGGAAGTCCATGCCGCCAGCCTATGGGGCGGCGGCCCGGGAAGGCTCAGCCTCCGACGCCGCTCCACACGGCCTCGGCACCGGAGTGCCCGACGAGCACCACGAGGACGGTCAGCGCAATCGCGAGCAGGACACTGACACCGCTGAGGACCCGCAGCGGCATCGACGAGCCGGAGCCGTTGCCGGCGACGGCCCGGCGGTGCATCATCCACAGCACCCACGAGAGGGCGGCGGTCGCGGCGAGCGTGATCGGCATGGTCTCGCCGATCTCGGCGTGCTGCTCCACGAGGTCGCCCCCACCGCCGATGCGTTCCCGCAGGGCCTCTCCCGACTGCCCCGCGGCGATGGCCGAGACGAACGTGACGCTCGCGAGGAGGGGCAGGGCGAGGCCGATCCGGCTCCGAAGCCTCTCGGAGACGACGAACAGGACCAGGAGCAGCGCGGTGAGCGGGGTGAGGACGACGACCGCGTGGACGACGAGCGGGTGGACCGGGATGCCGAGGATCGTGTCGAACAACGGAGACCTCCGGGACGGGCGCAGCGGGGTGCCGGGCGCTGCCCCCACTCTGCCGGTTCCGCGGCCCGCTGTGGAGGCCGGAACCTGACAGGACGGGAGTGACATCCGGACAGTGTCCGTCGGTCCGACCGGGAATGCCTCCGACGGCGACCGCCTTGGATCTCTCGTGCCGCGCCCCCGCCACCCGTTCCTCGCCACCCTCGCCCTCATCCTCGGCGGCGTGGCCATCGGGACGACCGAGTTCGTGACCATGGGCCTCCTGCCCCAGATCGCGGACGGCGTGTCGGTCGGGATCCCGGAGGCCGGGCACACGATCTCGGCGTACGCCGCCGGGGTGGTGGTCGGCGCGCCGCTCATCGCAGCGCTGGGAGCAACGCTGCCGCGCAAGGGCCTGCTCCTCGCGCTGATGGTCGCGTTCGTCGTCGGCAACGTGCTGAGCGCCGTCGCGCCGTCGTACGAGACGCTCTTCGGCGCGCGGTTCGTCGCCGGGTTGCCGCACGGGGCGTTCTTCGGTGTGGGGGCGCTCGTCGCGGTCGACCTCGCACCGCCGGGCCGCTCGGGGCGGGCCGTCGGCCGGATGATGCTCGGCCTGCCCATCGCCAACGTGCTGGGCGTGCCGGGTGCGACCTGGCTGGGCCAGCACGCCGGGTGGCGGTCGGCGTACTGGCTGGTCACGGTGCTCGGGCTCGCCACTGTCGCGCTCCTCGCGGCAACCGTCCCGCACCTCCCCGGTGACCGCTCGCGCACGGTGCGTGCCGAGCTCGGGGCGCTGCGGAACCTCCAGGTCGTGCTCACGCTCGCGGTCGGGGCGGTCGGTTTCGGTGGGATGTTCGCGATGTACTCGTACATCGCGCCGACGGTCACCGAGGTCACCGGACTGCCGCAGTCCGCCGTGCCGGTGTTCCTCCTCGTGTTCGGCGCGGCCGGGGTCGTCGGCAACCTCGTCGCGGGGAGGATGGGGGACTGGTCGGTGCTGCGCTCGGTGGTCATCGGGATGGTGGGTGTGGGCGCCTCGCTCGCGGTGTTCGCGCTCGTCGCGCCGTACGCCGTGCCTGCGCTGGTCGTGCTGGCCATGACGTCCTTGTTGACTGCCGTGCTCGTCATCAACCTCCAGCTGCGGCTCATGCAGGTGGCCGGCCCGGCGCAAACCCTCGCCGCAGCCGGCAACCACGCGGCGCTCAACCTCGCGAACGCGCTCGGGGCGTGGCTGGGTGGGGCCGTCATCGCCGCCGGGTTCGGGTACACGGCGCCGTCCTGGGTCGGGGTGGCCCTGGCCGGGCTCGGGCTGGTCGTGCTGGCGGTGTCGGTGCGGGTCCACCAGCGCGACACCGGCCGCACGCTGCACCGCCGAGCGCCCGCCACGCCGTAGCGCGTGCGGAGCGCCCGCCGTGCCGCCCGGGGTGGTGCCCGGACGGCACGGCGAACGGTCAAGCCACCTCGTCCTCGAGGAAGGGGTAGTCGGTGTAGCCCTCGGCGCCGCCGCCGTAGAACGTGGCGGCGTCCGGGTCGTTGAGCGGGGCGCCCTCTCGCCAGCGCCGCGGCAGGTCGGGGTTCGCGAGGAACGGCCGTCCGACGACGACCGCGTCGGCGAGGCCCTCGCGGACCAGGGCCTCGGCGGAGTCCTTCGTCGTCACGGTGCCGAAGCCGTCGTTGAGCAGGAACGGGCCGTCGTGCAGCGCCCGGATGGTGCTCGTGATGTCGGCGTGGGCGTCGGCGAGGACGGAGACGTACGCGATGCCGAGGTCGGCGATCCCGGTCATCAGTGCCGTGTAGGTGGCCGTGGTCTCGGCCGGGTCGTCCTCGATGACGCCCTGGATGTTGTGCGCGGGGGACAGGCGCAGGCCCACCTTGTCGGCGCCGATCTCGGCGGCGACGGCGCGGACGACCTCGACACCGAACCTGGCGCGGGCCTCGGGTGAGCCGCCGTAGCCGTCGGTGCGCCGGTTCGAGGCCGGGGAGAGGAACTGGTGGACGAGGTAGCCGTTGGCACCGTGCACCTCGATGCCGTCGAGGCCCGCGTCCACCGCGTTGCGAGCGGCCGCGACGTGCTCCTGCACGATCGAGGTGATCTCGACCTCGTCGAGCGCGCGGGGCACCGGGTGGGGCTTCGGGCCCTCGGCGGTGAACATGTCGCCGGGGGCCGCTATGGCACTCGGTGCGACGCTCCCGAGGCCGTGCTTGTTGTCGGGGTGCGCGACCCGGCCGACGTGCATGAGCTGGACGACGATGCGGCCGCCGTCGGCGTGGACGGCGTCGGCGACCCGGCGCCAGCCCCGGACCTGCTCGGCGCTGTGGATGCCGGGGGTGTTCAGGTAGCCCTGGCCGACGGCGCTCGGCTGCGTGCCCTCGGTGACGACGAGCGCGGCCGACGCGCGCTGGCGGTAGTACTCGACCTGGAGGTCGGTGGGCACGCCGTTCTCGTCGGCGCGGTTGCGGGTCAGCGGCGCCAGGACGATGCGGTGGGGCAGTTCTCCGAGCGAGGTGGTCAGGGGTGTGAACAGGTCGGTCATGAAAGCCATCCGATCGGTCGGGGTCGAGGGCCGGACGCCGCCGTCCGGGGCCGCGGCAGGGGCACGGCTCGTTGACGCTTCAACAACATTCCTCGCGCAGCATTCCCCAGCGCTCCCGGCCCCCCCGAGCCCCGAAGGGGCCCTCGGACCGGGAGTCGCCGAACGCGGCGGGTGTCAGAACGGAGGCGGGTCGTCGGCGTGAGCGCGGGCGCGGTGCCAGGTGGCGGTGTGGATCGTGACCGGGCTTCCGCGCACCCGACAGGCAGCGAGCCGGTGTTCGAGGTGGTGCTCGAGGGCGCTGTGCTGCGCGTCGGGGAGGGTGGCTCCTGCGGTGACGGACACCGCTCCGCGCGTCACCCCGCGACTCACCTCGTCTGTGCTCACCCCTTCGGCGTTCGGGACATCGGATCTCATTCCCTCGGTGCCGGACCCCGGCAGCACGGCGAGGCTCCGGTGGTCGGGTGGGCGCGTGGTGCGGACCCGACCGGTGGGGTCCGTCCAGGTGAGCGTGGCGTCGAGATGGAGGAGGGCGGACCACCCCTGCAGCTGTTTGACGCGGTGGTGGCGGCGGCACAGGCAGGCGAGGTTGGACGCGGTGGTCGGGCCGGCAGGCCAGGGCCGCACGTGGTCCAGATCGCAGAAGCGTGCGGAGACATGGCAGCCGGGGAAGCGGCAGCGCCCGTCACGGGCCCTGACGAGCGCTGCGAGCCGTCGCCCGGGGCGGTAGGACTCGGTGGCGAGCGCGTCGTCGGTGTCGACGAGCGCTCCGGTGGACGGGTGGTACCGCACGGGGCGCCCGGCCTGTGCGCCGGAGAAGCGGCCGGCCGGGCGTTGCTCGGCGGTGGCCGCCGCCGAAGCCGCCCGGCCGATCCAGGCGCGCGCGACGAGCTGGGGCTCGCTCGACCCCGGAGCGATGACCTCGACGAGGTCGTCGTCCCCGTGGCCTGGGCCGGTGCTGTTCCCGCGAGCCATCTCCACGGCGCCACCCGGATGCGCTTCCCGCGTGCCGGTGCGGCCGGACCGCGTTGCGGTGGTGTCGATGTCGCCGGGCCTTGCAGTGGCATCAGTGGCGACGGGGACGACCTGGGGCTCCGAGCTGTGGTGGGCGGGCGCGAGGCCGGGCTCTGACGAGCTGGTCGCGGGCGTGACCTCGGGGTCCGGGGCGTGGGCTGCGGGCGCGGCGTCGGGCCCCGAGGTGTGGTCGGCGGTGACCACCTGCACCCGGACGTCGACGGTCGCGCTGCCGGTGACGAGGTCGGTGAGCGCCTTGGCCCGAGCACGGTCGATACGCGCACAGGTGCCGTCGGTGGTGTACCGCTGTGCGAGGGCGTCGACGGCGGCCCATGCGGTGCATGCCTCCTCGGCGGGGAAGGTGCCGAACCAGGTGTCGACCCCGGGCTCCTCGACCCACCGTCGCAGCCCCGACTCGGCGCGGGCGCGGACCGCCCGCTGCCGCAGCAGGTCGGGGGAGATGCGGGCGAGCTGCTGCCGGACCCGGCGACGGAGGCGAGGCGCGTCGTCGACCGCGAGATGGCACTCGACGGCACCGACGACGGCGGCGGCGACCGCCGCCGGAACCTCCTCGAGCTCGTGGGCGACCACTCCGGCACGGAAGGCGTCCAGGCGCCCGGCGGCCATCGCGGCGTGCAGGCCGCCCAGCCCGGTCTCGGTGCCGGACCCCTCGGGCCCGTCGGCGGCGAGACGGACCGCCTGACGGACCCTGCGCTCGGCGTGCGCCGCAGTGGCGCCCAGGACCCCGGAGACGATCCCGGGCGCGTCGAGTGCGACGTGTCCGGTGGCGCGGTGGGTCTCGACGACCTCGCCGGTCTCGAGCACCTCGGCCTCGATCGCCGCGAGCCGCACGATGGCGACGTCCTGCGCAGCGGCGACCTCACGACCGAGCGCCTCGAGCTCACCGAGCGCGGCCGCCCACTCCGCACGCGACCCGCGCACGCCACTGACCGGTCCGGCCGACGCGAGTCGCGCACGCGCCTCGCCCGCGGCGTGCAGCACCTCCTGCGGACCGGCCGGTGTCGTCATCGCGTCCCCCTGTCCTCCCACGAGTCTCCCCGAGAATAGAACACGTGTTCGATCATGTCAAGGGCTTGCCCGCTCGGCCACGCCCTCGCGGAGCACGAACAACGGGCGGCGTCACCCTCCGCGGACGGTGAGACACCGCACGACTCCACCCGCCGTTGCGCGACCACCTACCCCGCCGGGTTCTCGTAGGCTGTGGCGCATGGTGCATCCGGTGTCGTGTGTGACCGAAGGCGGGATCGCGCGGGTGCGCCTCGAGCGGCCAGACAAGCTCAACGCGCTCACCCTCGACACGCTGGACGCGCTCGTCGGGACCGCGCGCTCCCTGCGCGCCGACCGCACCCTGCGCGGCGTCGTCCTCAGCGGCGCCGGTGACTCCTTCTGTGCCGGACTCGACTTCGCCACCGTGCTCCGCGACCCGCCACGGGTCGCCCGGGCCTTCGCCCCCCGCCCGTGGCGCGGCACCAACCTCTTCCAGGAGGCCTGCTGGGCCTGGCGCCGGCTGCCCGTCCCCGTCGTCGCCGCGGTCCACGGTCACTGCTACGGCGGTGGACTGCAGATCGCCCTCGCCGCCGACCTGCGGATGACCACGCCGGACGCGCGGTGGTCGGTCCTGGAGGCCAAGTGGGGTCTCGTCCCCGACATGAGCGGTATCCAGGCGCTCTCCCAGCAGGTGCGGATGGACGTCGCCAAGCGGCTGACGATGACCGGTGAGGTCGTCTCCGGCGAGCGTGCCGTCGAGCTCGGTCTCGCGAGCGAGGTGCACGCCGACCCGGCGGCCGCCGCGAGCGCCTTCCTCGACGAGGTCACCACGCGCTCACCGGACTCCGTGGCCGCGACGAAGCGGCTGTTCGAGCGCACGTGGTCCTCCGGTCCACGGCGCACCTTCTCCCGCGAGCGCCTGGAGCAGGCCAGGCTGCTCCGCCGCGGCAACACCCGTACGGCCCGCGAGGCCGCCCTCGAACGACGCGAGCCGAGCTTCGGCCCGAGGGCCCGATGAGCCCCGCGGCCGGGACCACCCGGTACGTCTCGTGCACGCTGTGCGAGGCGATGTGCGGCCTCGAGGCGACGGTCGGCGCGGACGGGAAGGTCCAGACCCTGCGTGGCCACGAGGGCGACCCCCTCTCCCGAGGACACCTCTGTCCCAAGGCGTTCGCGCTGCCGCAGATCCAGGAGGACCCCGACCGGCTCCGCCGTCCGCTCGTCCGCGGCGCCGACGGCGAGCTGCACGAGGCGACCTGGGACGACGCCGTCGCCCGGGCCGTCGACCTCATCGCTGGCGTCCAGGAGGTACACGGCGACGACGCGCTCGCCGTGTACCTCGGCAACCCCAACGTGCACAGCCTCGGTGCACTGACCCACCACCCGACCCTGGTCCGGCTGCTCCGGACCCGGAACCGCTACTCCGCCACGTCGGTCGACCAGCTGCCGCACCATGTCGTCGCCCACGCCCTCTACGGCCACCAGTTCCTCCTGCCGGTGCCGGACGTCGACCGCACCGACCTGCTCGTCCTCGTCGGCCACAACCCGATGGCGTCCAACGGCTCGCTGTGGACCGTGCCGGACTTCCCGCAGCGCCGCCGCGAGCTCGCGGCCCGCGGTGGCCGGCTCGTCGTGCTCGACCCGCGCCGCACCGAGACCGCGGCGGTCGCCGACGAGCACCACTTCGTCCGCCCGGGCACCGACGCGATGGTGCTGCTCGCGCTCGTCCGCGAGGTCGTCGCGCTCGGCCCGCGCCCGGCCGCCTACGTCGACGGCCTGGATGCCGTGCGCGAGGCCGTCGTCCCCTTCACCCCCGAGCTCGCCGAGCGGATGAGCGGGATGTCCGCCACCGCCGTGCGTGCCCTGGCCCGGGCGCTGCTCGAGACACCCTCGGCCGCGGTCCACGGCCGGATGGGCGTCTCGACCCAGGGCTTCGGCGTCGTCTGCCAGTGGGCGGTCCAGACGCTCAACATCCTCACCGGCAACCTCGACGCCCCCGGCGGGACGATGCTCACGACGCCGGCCGTCGACCTCGTCGGCCGGGGCATCCTCGGCCGGGGCGGGTTCTCCCGCCGCCGGACCCGGGTGCGCGGCCTGCCCGGCTTCGGTGGCGAGCTGCCGGTGGCGGCGCTCGCCGAGGAGATGACGACGCCGGGCGACGGGCAGGTGCGCGCGCTGCTGACGATCGCCGGCAACCCGGTCTCCTCGACGCCCGGTGGGGCCCGGCTCGACGCCGCCGTCGCCGGGCTGGACGCCTACGTCGCGGTCGACATGTACCTCAACGAGACCACCCGGCACGCGGACGTCGTCCTGCCGCCCACCGGCCCGCTCGAGCGCGACCACTACGACCTCGTCTTCCACGTGCTGGCGGTCCGGGACACCGCGCGATTCACCCCGGCGCCGTACCCCAAGGACCCGGGCGGCCGGCACGACTGGGAGATCGCCCGCGACCTCGGCCTCGCCTACCTGCGGCGGCGGAGGGCCGGCGGATGGCGCGAACGTGTCACGCGCGCCGGCCTCGAGGTCGAGGCCCGGCTGCGCACCTCGCCGACGACGCAGCTCGACGCCCTCCTGCGCACGGGTGGCGCGGGCCTGTCCGTCAAGAAGCTGCGCGACGCGGGCCCGGGCGGTCTCGAGCTGGGGGCGCTGCGGCCCCGCCTGCCCGGGCGGCTCTTCACCGACGACCGGCGCGTCGACCTCGCCGTGCCGTTCGTCCTCGACGACCTCGAGCGGGTGCTCGCGGCGGCGTCCCGCACCCGGGACCCCGACACCCTCGTGCTCGTCGGCCGCCGGCACCAGCGCGACAACAACTCGTGGCTGCACAACGCCCCCGTCCTGACCACGGGGCGTCCGCGGCACACGTTGCACGCCAACCCCGACGACCTCGCCGTCCGGGGCATCCGGGACGGCGACCGGGTGCGGCTGGCCTCGGCCGCGGGGACGGTCGAGGTCGAGGTCTGCGCCACCGAGGACGTCATGCGCGGCGTCGTCTCACTGCCGCACGGCTACGGCCACGACCGGGACGGGGTGCGCCTCTCGCACGCCACCGGCCTGCCGGGGGCCTCCGTCAACGACGTCACCGACCCGGATGTCGTGGAGGCGGTCTCGGGCAACGCCGTGCTCAACGGGGTCCCCGTCACCATCGAGCCCGCGTACTGACGGGTCTAGGGTCGTGGGCATGGCATCCGGACCCCCTGGCCCACGTCGCGCACTCGTCACCGGCGGCGCCTCCGGTCTCGGCCGGGCCCTCGTCGCGGGGCTCGTCGCCCGGGGCGACCAGGTCCTCGCGGTCGACCTCGCCGACGAGCGGCCGGACACCGTCCCCGAGGGCGCCGAGTACCGCCTGCTCGACGTCCGCAGCCAGCAGGACTGGGACGCCACCCTCGCCTGGCTGCGGGACACCTGGGGCGGCCTGGACCTCCTCGTCAACAACGCCGGTGTCGCGACAGGCGGGCGCATCGACGTCGAGGCGATGGCCGACTGGGAGCGCGTCGTCGACGTCAACCTCCTCGGCCCGGCCCGTGGCTGCCACACGGTCGTCCCCCTGCTCAAGGAGCAGCGCTCCGGCCACATCGTCAACGTCGCCTCGCTCGCCGGGCTGGTCCACGGCCCCGGGATGAGCAGCTACAACGCGACCAAGGCCGGCGTCGTCGCGCTGTCCGAGACGCTCCGCTTCGAGCTCGCGCCGTTCGGCATCGACGTCAGCGTCGTCTGCCCGGCGTTCTTCCGCACGAACCTGCACGAGTCCTTCGCGGGCAAGGACACCGCGATGCAGGAGGCCGGCGTCCGGCTCATCACGGAGGCGAGCGCCGACGCCGACGACATCGCTCGGGTCGTCCTGGACGGCATCGACAAGCGCAGGCCGGTCATCCTCACCGACCGGCTCGGCCGCCGGGCCTACTACGGGAAGCGGTTCGCGCGTCCGCTCTACGAGCGGATGATGGCCGCGCAGGCGAAGCGGCTGGCCGGGCGCTGAGGGTGCCGGCGACTACGACGGCCGAGCGTCCCGCTCGGCACGCAGGGCGAGGTACACCGCACGCACGCCGACGGCCCGCTCGAGCTCGCGGACGACGAGCGAGAAGAACTGGTGGCGGTAGGTGTCGTCGGTGACGGCGCTCACCGTGAAGTAGAGCCCGGAGAACCCGGACAGGAACAGCGAGACCTTGACGAGCTCGGCCGAGACGCTGCGGACGAACGGGACGTGGTGGGTGGTCTCGAGCGTCGTCCACGCCAGCTGGGTCTCCTCGTTCATGATGATCGAGCCGAAGACGAGGAGGAAGACGAACACCCCGGCGACGAGCACGAGCACCTGGACGAGCTGGATCACGAGCAGCGCGATGATGAGGTTCCACCGCTCGAACCCGGTGACCCGGGCGAACGACGCGGGGTCGGCCTCGGGGTCGTCGACGAGCCGGGCGCAGTCGTCCTCCATCGGCGTCCCGGCGCACGCACGACGGAGGAACTCCTCGTCCACGGCGTCGTCGAGCTCGTCGACCTCCTCGGGCAGCCGGACGAGGAGGAAGACGACGCCCGCGCCGAGGAGCAGCAGCATGACGACCCAGTGCGTGGCGAAGGTCAGGCTGGCCGACATCTGCCAGGCCTCGGCGTTGATGAAGAGGAAGCCGACGAAGACGAGCAGCAGCGGGAGGGCGCGGGTGAGGGTCGAGGCGAGCAGCCGCACGCTGCTCACGGTCCGCCGCACCGCGAAGGTGAGGATGGGCCGGGCCCGCAGCGCGGTCGAGACGTAGCCGACGACGGCGAGCACCGCGAGCGACAGCCAGAGCGCCGGCGCCGCGCTCACCTGGTGCGAGACCCAGCCGAGCAGCCCGCCGAGCGCCGCGGCGACGAGCAGGGCCACCCCGATGACCGGAACGAGCCGGCCGGGGCGCATCGCCGCACGCGCCGCCGCCCGCTCGGCGGGGACGAAGTAGGAGAGGCCGTTGGCGAGGAACCACCGCTCGGTCGCCTCGAGCGGGTCGGACGCGGCACGCCGGCGCGGGATGCGCGGGAGGCGCCGGTCCGGGGTGCTCATGGCGGGGAGCCTACGGGTGCCGCCGGGGTGGCCCGGGCCCGGTGAGGGGCAGACTGGCGCGGTGAGCACCTCGCGCGTCGTCGTCCTGAGCCGGCTGCCCGGTACCGCGGTGGAGCGGCTGGACGCCGTCCACGACGTCACCTACCGCGACGAGGACACCCGTCCGTCGCGGGACGACGTGCATTCGCTCGTGGCCGGGGCGGACGCCCTCGTCGTCACGCTCGGCGAGCGGGTCGACGCCGAGCTGCTCGACGCGGCCGGGCCGGGGCTGCGGGTCGTCGCGAACGTGGCCGTCGGCTACGACAACGTCGACGTCGACGCCTGCCGCGAGCGCGGGGTCGTCGTGACGAACACCCCGGGCGTCCTCACCGACGCCACGGCCGACCTCGCCTTCGCGCTCGTGCTCATGGTGACCCGCCGGCTCGGGGAGGCCGAGCGCCTCGTCCGGACCGGACGGCCGTGGGGCTGGGGGATGTTCCAGCTGCTCGGGGTCTCCGTCCAGGGCCGGACGATCGGCATCCTCGGCCCCGGTGCGATCGGGCTCGCCACGGCGCGGCGCGCACGGGCGTTCGGGATGGAGGTCCTGCTCTCCGGGCGCTCCGAGCCGGACCCGACGGCGGTGGCGGAGCTCGGCGCGGAGGTCGTCGGGACGGACGCCCTGCTCGAGCGGTCGGACGTCGTCTCGGTGCACACCCCGCTGACCCCGGCGACCCGTCATCTGGTCGACGCCACCGCCCTGGCCCGGATGAGGGACACCGCGGTCCTCGTCAACACCGCCCGCGGCCCGGTCGTCGACGAGGCGGCGCTCGTCGCGGCCCTCGAGGCGGGCCGGATCGCCGGTGCGGGGCTCGACGTCTACGAGGACGAGCCGCACGTCCACCCGGGGCTGCTCGGCCGCGACGACGTCGTCCTCCTGCCGCACATCGGCTCCGCGACGGTCGAGACCCGGGCGGCGATGGCCGACCTCGCGGCCGACAACGTCCTGGCCGTGCTGGGCGGCGAGGACCCGCTCACGCCGGTGCGCTGAGCCGCTCCTCGGCCAGCCGGGCGCCGACCGCCCGCAGCAGGTCGGCCGCCTCCGCGACGCACCGGCGCGGGTCGGGCTCGAGGTCGGTGAGCGGGTGAGCGGCCGCGAGGCCGAGCCCGGCGACCTCGTCCTCGGTGAGGGTGGTGCGCCCGCACACCGCGACCACCGGCACTCCCGCCGCGGTGGCCCGGCGCACGACCCCCGTGACGGCCTTTCCGCTGGACGTCTGCGCGTCGAGCCAGCCCTCGCCCGTGACGACGAGGTCCGCGCCGTCGAGCAGGGCGTCGAGCCCGACGAGGTCGAGGACGACGTCCACGCCGGAGCGGTGCTCGGCGCCGAGCGCCAGCAGCGCGAAGCCGACCCCTCCCGCGGCACCGGCGCCCGGGGTGCCCACGAGGTCGGGGGCGAGCAGGCCCGCCCAGGTGGCGAGCGAGGCCTCGAGGACGGCGACGTCATCGGGGGTCGCACCCTTCTGCGGCCCGAAGACCGCGGCCGCGCCGTCCGGTCCGAGCAGCGGGGAGCGGACGTCGGCGGCGAGCACGAGCCGGACGCCCCGCAGGCGCGGGTCGAGGCCGGTCAGGTCGGTCGTGGCGGCGCGGCCGAGGTCGCCGCCGCCCTCGGGCACCGCGGCCCCCGAGGGGTCGAGGACGCGGGCGCCGAGCGCGGTGAGCATCCCGGCGCCGCCGTCCGTGCTCGCCGAGCCACCGACGCCGACGACCATGGTCCGGGGGGCGAGGTCGAGCGCGGCTCGGAGCGCCTCGCCGAGCCCGCGGCTCGACGCGGCGAGCGGCCGGGGTGTCCGCCCGGGCAGGCGGCCGAGCCCGCAGGCGTCGGCCAGCTCGAGCACGACGACACCGTCCCGCTCCGCGAGCGTCGTCCGGACCGGCTCTGCCGTCGGGCCGTGGACCGCGGCCGGCACCGCGCGGAACCCCGCGGCGAGCGCGGCGTCGACCGTGCCCTCCCCGCCGTCGGCCACCGGGACGACGTCGACGACGGTGTCCGCCCGGCGGTCGAGGAGACCGCTGCGGACGGCCGCGCCGACCTCGACCGAGGTGAGCGACCCCTTGAAGGAGTCGCTCGCGACGACGACCCGCGGCGGCATCCCAGCAGCCTAGGGCTGCACCTCGTCGGATGGGCTAGCGTGCGCTGCATGAGCGCTCCCGCCGCCGAGGCCGTCGTCGTCGTGGGCGCGGGCCCCGGTGGCCTCGCCGTGGCCGGGGCGCTCGCCATGCGGGGGGTCGACGCCCTCGTCGTCGACCGCGCGGACCACGTCGGGGCCAGCTGGCGGGGCCACTACGACCGCCTGCACCTGCACACCCCGCGAGGCTGGTCCCACCTGCCCGGCTACCGGATCCCGCGGCGCTTCGGCCGATGGGTCGCCCGGGACGACGTCGTGCGGTACCTCGAGGAGTACGCGGCCCACCACCGGCTGCGGCTCCGGCTCGGCACGGGCGTCGCGCGGGTCGACCGCGCCGAGCCGGACGCGCCCGACGACGCGCGCTGGGTCGTCCGGCTCGACGACGGCACGGTGGTCCCCGCCCGGGACGTCGTCGTCGCCACCGGCTACAACCACACGCCCGTGCGACCCGTCTGGCCCGGGCTCGACTCCTTCACCGGGGAGGTCCTGCTCGCCCGCGACTACCGCAACGGCGCCCGATGGGCGGGGCGGCACGTCCTCGTCGTCGGCACCGGCAACACCGGGACCGAGATCGCGACCGACCTCGCCGAGCACGGGGCGGCTCCCGTCCGGCTCGCCGTGCGCACCCCGCCGCACATCCTCGCCCGGACCCGCTTCGGTGTCCCGGCCCAGGCGACCGGCATCGCCGTGCGCCGCCTGCCCCCGCGCCTCGTCGACCGCGTCGCCGGGGTCCTCGCGAAGGTCCAGGAGCCCGACCTCAGCGCACACGGTCTGCCACCGGCCGGTCCCGACCTGTACTCGCGCACCCTCGAGGGGCGGGTTCCGGTGCAGGACGTCGGGATCGTGGCGGCGATCCGGTCCGGCGCGGTGTGTCCCGTCGCCGCGGTGGCGTCGATGGACGGGCCGGCCGTCGTCCTCACGGACGGCACCCGGCTCGAGCCGGACGCCGTCGTCCTCGCGACGGGCTACCGGGCCGGGCTCGAGCCGCTCGTCGGGCACCTCGGGGTGCTCGGGGAGCGCGGGCTCCCCTCGGTGCGCGGGACGTCCCGCCCCGAGGCCGAGCCCGGGTTGTGGTTCACCGGGTTCACCAACCCGATCTCGGGGATGCTGCGCGAGCTGCGCATCGACGCCGAGCGCATCGCGGAGCACCTGACCGCGCGCGCGGGCGGCGCCTGAGAGCCGTCCCGGTTCTACGACGCCGGACCGGCCTCCTCCGGGGCGGGCATCGGGCCGGTGCGCCACAGCTGCGGCTCACGCCGGAGCCACTGTCGCGCGTCCCGGCGGCCGAGGTCGGCGGCGCCGTCGAAGAAGTCCGGGTCGAACATCAGGTACGAGAGGAGCTCGCCCTGCAGGGGGCTGTCGCTGCCCAGCAGACGGTGCACCAGCTGCAGGTCGGGGTCGCCCAGCGTGTGGAGCCACGAGCCGTGGTTGGCCCTGAACACCTCCATGGCGAGCGCCGCGAGCTCCTCACCGCGCTCGGGTGCGACCGCGACGTAGGGCACGGCCCGGTGCCCGGGCCGGCCCTCCTCGTGCCGACGGCGGTCCAGGGCCCGAAGGACGGCCTCGTCGGCGGCGAGGTCGTTGACCTCGGCGAGCCGGCGCAGGTCGTGACGCAGCGGGTCGTCCATCACCGCGCCGAGGAGGGTCGCACCACCGTCACCGATGTCGACGTCCTCGCGATCGCGCTCGGTGTCGGCCGGTGCCGGGTGCAGGCTGCCGGTCCCCACCACCACCAGACGCTCGCCGCCCAGCTCCAGCCCCGGGGCCAGCGGCACCCGCCGTCGGGTTGCGCCGTCGACGTACCAGCCCGCCGCGGACGCCGGCTCCTCGACACGCACCGAGGGAAAGAGTGCCGGGATCGCCGACGAGGCCATCAGGTGCTCGACCCCGAGACGGGTCGGCGCGTAGTGCCGGTGGTGCTCCCGCGGTGGCCGCGGCAGGTCGCCGAAACCCGGGGCGGCCTCGGTGAAGAGCACCACCCGGCCGGTCCGTACCGCGGTGGCGGTGATCGCGACGGCGTCGAGCCGACCGTCCTCGATGTTGCGGTGTACGGCGTCCCAGTCCAGCGCGGTGCGCAGGGTGCGGTGGAGCGGCTGGGTGCCGACGAGGCCGCGCAGCCGGAAGCGGGAGATGCCGAGGGTCTCCGACGCGTACCGCAGCGCCACCGAGGGGCTGTGCCGCCACAGTGGCCGCATCACCCCCCGCTTCGTGGCCTGGCCCAGGACGCCGAGCAGCCGCGCGGTCTGCTCCTCGGCATCGAGGTGGGCCGTGGCCGCGCAGGCTGCCGCCAGCAGCGCGCCCGCACTCGTGCCGACCACCAGGCGCGGCTGCGCACCTGCCTCGGCCAGTCGCGGCAGCAGCACCTCCAGCGCGCCCACCTGGTAGGCGGACCGGGCGCCACCGGCCTCCAGGACGAGGGCGACGCGTTGGGTGGCCGGGTCGGCCGGCACGGGGCGGTCCATCGGACGTGGGACTCTCAGGCCGGGAGGCGCTCGACATCGAGGGTGAAGCCGTGTGCGCGGAGCCGGTGCACGAGCGGCATCCCGATGGCCGCCGCCGGCGTGAGCACGCCCGCGGTGTCCGGGAGCCCGTCGTCGCCCTCGGCGAGCGCGAGCACCGCCTGGCCGAGCATCACCGCCGTGCCCGAGTAGCCCGGGTCGTAGGGCGCGTCGACGACCGCCCGGTACCGCGCGCCGTTCGTCGCCTCCGCCGTGACCTCCATCCGGAACCGTCCGGCCGCCATCGTCTCCTCGTCCGGTCCCTCGCCCGCGGAGGGCAGCACCCGCCCGAGGACCGCGCGGGTCGGTCCGAACGCCAGGCCGGCGACGACCCCCATCAGCGCGGCCGAGACGACTCCGGCCGTGGCGGCGCCGCGGGGACCGGTCCCGTAGTCGGAGTACTCGGCGTACCGGAACCGCGGGCCGTAGCCCAGCAGGGACGCCGAGCGCGCGACGACACGGGTGTTGAACGCCGCCATGAGGAACGGGCCGGTGAAGCGGCCGGTCTCGGGGTCCCGGCGCACCGGCGACAGCGAGGTCACGGTGGCGATGGCGCCCGCGACCCCGCCCGGCCTCGGAGGCCGCGACGACCCGTCCGGACGCTCCGGGCGGCCGCCCTCGGCGAGCGCCCACGGGTCGCCGGCGACCTTCCGGGCACCGGGGTCGGCCCGCATCTCGACGGCCTGCTGCGCCGCGGAGTCGACCGTTCCCCCGCTGAACCCGCCCTTCATCCGCCGCACGGCGAGGCGCGTGGTGCCGAGCTCGGCGCCGTCCTCGCGGGCGGCGTCCGCGCAGAGCAGGACGCCGAGGTCGCTCGGTACGGAGTCGAAGCCGCACGCGTGGACGACCCGTGCCCCGGTGGCCTGCGCCGTGGTGTGGTTCGCCGCGACGCTGCGGTGGACGAAGAGGACCTCGCCGGTCAGGTCGCAGTAGTCGGTGCCCGCACCCGCGCACGCGGCGGCGAGCGCCGTGCCGTACCTGGCGTACGGGCCGACGGTGGTCACGACGACGCGGGTGCGTGCCGCGAGGTCGGTGACGGCCGCGTCGTCGAGGGCGTCGACGACGAGCAGCGGCCACTCGGCGGCCCGGGCGTCGAGCCCGGCACGGACCTCCTCCAGCCGGGACGGCGAGCGGCCGGCGAGGGCGATGCGCAGCCCGGCGGGCGCGTACTCGGCGAGGTGGCGTGCCGTGAGGCGCCCGACGAAACCGGTCGCGCCGAAGAGGACGATGTCGAGGTCGCGGTCGGCCATCCGCCCAACCTACTGTCCCCCCGTCCGCACCGGGAGGGCCGGCGTCAGGCGGACGGGTAGGTGGCGGCGAGCACCGTCGCGTACCGCTCGCGCGCCTCTGCACCCGCGGCCGGGTCGGCGGGGTCGGCGGTCGCCTCGACGGCGACCTCCCAGGTGGGGGCCGACTCCGCACCCGAGACGGCCCACGCGGCCTGCCGTGCGGCACCGACCGCCACGTACTCGCCCGGGGCGGGCACCGCCACCGGGGCGCCGAGGATGTCGGGGGCGACGGCCCGCACCGACCGCGAGGCGGCCGCCCCACCGATGAGCAGCACGCGCTCGACCGGACAGCCGGCGTCCCGCACGGCGTCCACGGCGCTCGCGAGGCCGAGGAGCATGCCCTCGACGACGGCCCGGGCGAGGTTCTCGGGGGTCACGTTGGTCCGGGTGATGCCGTGCACCGACCCGGTGGCGGACGGCAGGTTCGGGGTGCGCTCGCCGTCGAGGAACGGCAGGAGGGTCAGGCCCTCGGCACCGGGCCGTCCGGCCAGGGCGAGGTCGTCGAGGCCGGGGAGGTCGACGCCGAGCATCGTCGCACCCGCGGTGAGCACGCGGGCGGCGTTGAGGGTGCACACGAGCGGGAGGAAGCCGGCCTCGGCGTCGGCGAAGGACTGCACGAAGCCACGCTCGTCGGCGGTCGGGCGGTCGTGCCGCGCGAAGGCGGTGCCACTCGTCCCGAGCGAGACGACGACGTCACCGCGCCGCAGGCCGAGCCCCAGGGCCGCACCCATGTTGTCGCCGGTCCCGGGGGCCACCGCCAGGCCGGAGGAGGTCCGGCCGACGATCTCGGACGGACCCGCCACCCGCGGCACGGCGAGGTCCTTGCCCGCCGCGCGGCGCAGGAGGTCGGGGCGGTACTCCCGCGAGCCGGCGTCGAAGTACCCGGTGCCCGAGGCGTCGCCGGCGTCGGTCGTCCACTCCTCGAACCCTCCGCCGGCGGCGAGGACGCGCCCGGTCAGCCAGTCGTGGGGCAGGACGCAGCGGACCGCGCGGTCCATCGACTCCGGCTCGTGGTCGCGGACCCAACGCAGCTTGGCGGCGGTGATGGCCGCGAGCGGGACGACGCCGACGGACTCGGCCCACGCGCGCGGCCCGTCGAGCTCGCGCACGAGGTCGGCCGCGGCGTCCGCGGATCGGGTGTCGTTCCACAGCAGCGCGGGCCGGACCACCTCGTCGGCGTCGTCGAGGAGGACCATCCCGTGCTGCTGGCCGCCGACGGCGACGGCCGACACGCCGTCGAGCAGACCGCCCTCGGTGGCGGACTCCCACGCGTCCCACCAGTGCGCGGGGTCGACCTCGGTGGCGTCGGGGTGCGTGCCCCGGCCGGTGCGCACGACCTCACCGGACTCCGCGTCGCACACGACGACCTTGCATGACTGGGTCGAGGTGTCGACACCCGCGACGAGCGGACGGTCGGGCATGGGAGCCTCCAGACGATCAGGGTCGGGCCACCGTCATCCTGTCAGGCACGGGCCCACCGGTGGAGCCCGTGCCCGACGGGTCGCGGGTCAGCGGGCCGGGTGCGCCGCCCGCTGCCTCGCCTCGTACCGCCGGTCCGCGGCGTCGATGCTCGCCCGGCTGTCGAGGTCGACGCCGGCGCGCTTCGCCGCCTTCCGGGCGCGGGGGCTGTCGAGGTCCGGAGCCCGGACGAAACGCGGCTCGATCCCGCGGTCGAGCGCGCTGTACTCGCGCAGGTCGGCCGCGAGCTCCCGTTCGCCCGCGGCGGCCTCGCGCATCAGGCTCGGAGTCGCCTGCACCGTCGTTCCGGTGACGTACGGGCTCACCGTCGGCGTGTAGCCGGAGGCGTGACCGGCCTTGTTCGGGTGGAACGACTCGACGATCGTGACGGTCAGCCCGTTGATCCACTCGACGTCGTCGCAGACCGCGTGTCCGAGGAAGCGCGACGTGGGGTCCGCGAACGAGAACCCGGCGTCCGACGCCTGCTCGGCGAGGACCGAGTTCATGAGGTCGGCGGCGGCGTTGATCCGGCTCTCCTCGCTGGGGCTGAACCAGGTGAGCGCGTTGCAGTCCTCGCCGTTGAACAGCCGCGGGTACCCGACGACCGTCACCGTCGCGCGCGGCGCCCGCGCGCGGATCTCGGTGTAGAGCGCCTCGAGCCGGGAGGGCAGCGTGCCGCTGATGAACGCCCGTGCCCGGTCGACCTCTCGGTAGCAGTCGGAGATCCAGGAGGGGAGCGCGCACTCGGTGATGACGTCGGTGAACCCGGCGTCGTTGCCACCCACGGAGATCGTCACGTGGCTCGTGCCCCCGCCCAGCGCGGAGAGCTGACGGTCCCGGACGTCCGCGACGGTGGCCCCCGAGCACGCCCGGAAGGTCAGGGCGTACTGCCGCGACGTCGCGATGAGCGAGGGGTAGGCGTACACCGAGCGCAGGCAGTCGGTGCCGTCGATGATGTAGCTGCGCGTCCCGGTGCCGGACGAGTAGCTGTCGCCGAGGGCGACGTAGGACGGTGGGGCGGCCTGGGCCGGAGCCACCGAGAACACGAGTGCCGTCACCGAGGCGAGGGCTGCGGTGACCAGGGCACGTCGTCGGGCCATGGGTCCTCCTGGGTCGGGATGGATGGTGGCCACAACCTAGGGGGGTATGAACGGATGCGCTCGTCGGCCGGACGGCGGACCCGGCCGGCGCGGACCCCCTCGCCGCGGGACCGGCCGCGTAGCATCGCGCGAATGGCACTGACCGACCTCGGCCGTTGTTCGGCGGCGGCGCGTCACCGGGGGGAGCCCCTCGGCGGCAGCGCCCCCGTCGCGTCCCGCTGGCTCCTCATCGAGCATCCCGGGCCGTGGTCCAAGCAGGCCGCCGAGACCCCGCCCATGGGCGGCCGGGTCGGCGAGGAGATCGAGGCGGTCTGTGCCTCGTTCGGTGGACGCGCGCTCCTCATCCGGCGGCAGGGCCGGGCGGTGGCCGACGCGGGGGGCCGGCAGTGGTTCGCGGTCGACACCGTGCGCGGCACCTGGGTGCGTGGCACCTGGCGGACCGCCGACGACCTCCTCGCCGCGGCCCGCGCCCTCGGCGTCGAGTGCAGCTCGAGCGACGAGGACGCCGAGCCGATGCTTCTCGTCTGCACCCAGGGCACCCGCGACGCGTGCTGCGCCGTCCGCGGCCGCCCCATCGTCGCCAGCCTCGTCCGGACCTGGCCGGACGAGACGTGGGAGTGCACGCACCTCGGCGGTCACCGGTTCTCGGGGACCCTCCTCGCGCTGCCCGAGGGGGTCTGCTACGGCTACCTCGACACCGACACCGCGGCGTCCGTCGTCGCCGACCATCTCGAGGGCCGGGTCACCGGAGGGTTCGTCCGGGGCGTCACCCGCTGGGAGCCCGCGGTCCAGGCCGCCATCGCGCTGGTCCTCGACGAGTACGGGCCGGCCGGTGTCGACGACGCCGTCCCGGGACGGATCGAGGCCCCCCCGGACGGCGAGGGACCCACCCGGGTCGAGATCCTCGGCCGTGACCCGGTGCCGGAGCGCGTCCTCGTCGAGGTGCACGCCGAGCCGCAGGACGACCTCGCGCTCAGCTGCGGCGCCGTACCCAAGCCCAGCGTGGTCCAGCGGGCGGCCGTCGTCCCGTCCGCCTGAGGCCGTCCTCGGGGACACCTGCAGCGGCACGGCCCGCCCCCGGTCGGGACGGGCCGTGCGCGGTGGCGGTGGTCAGTAGGTCGAGACCGTCACGCCGTAGTAGTTCGCCGCGTCGACGACCGGCTGGTAGAAGCTGTAGTAACCGGTGGCGTTGTAGCCCTGGTTGTAGCCACAGCTGGAGTTCACCGGCCCGCCCGAGGTCATGCCCTGGGCGTAGTTGTTCGTGCCGATGTAGGCGCCGCCGGAGTCGCCGCCCATGACGCAGACCGACGACCGGGCGAGGCCGCTCACGGTCGTGCCGCCCTGGTAGTAGACGGTGACGTTGTAGGCCTGGATCTGGCCGCAGGTCCACCCCGTCCTCTCGCCCGCCTTGCAGATGTTCGAGCCGACGGCGTTCTTGCTCGTGCCGTAGACGGGGACGTAGCCGTTCAGGCCACCGCGGGTGTCGACGAGCGGACGGCCGGTGTCCTCGGCGTCGATGTCCATGAGACCCATGTCCACGCTGTTCGACGACCCGGTCTGGAAGCGGCTGGCCGTGCCCCGGCCGATGTGCGTGCCGTTGCCGTCGAGGACGTCGGGCCGCGACTCGACGCAGTGGCCGGCGGTGAGGAGCACGTTGTTGCCGCCCTGCATGCCCGGGAAGCCGAGCGAGCAGTAGCCGCCGGGCGAGAGGTCCATGATCCGGCCCGGAAAGACGTCGACCTGCGTGGTGAGCTCGTCGCCCGTCTCGACGACGACGCCGTCGATCGCCTCCAGGGCTTCGGTGAGCGCCGGGTCCGCGTCCTCGGTGACGGTGGCGACGACGCGCTGACCCGCGAGGTCCGGGGTGAGCGAGACGAGGGAGCCGGCGTCGGGGGCGTCCTCGGAGGCCTTCTGCACGGTCTTGGACAGCGCGTCGAGCTCCTTCTGACCCTTGCCCTGCTTGGCGACGAGACCCTTGGCCTCGACGGACCGCTTGGCGGCGGCCGAGTCGACGAGGACGACGAGCCGCTCGCCCTCGAAGTAGGCGCCGTCGGTGGCGACCCCGGCCTCGGTGAGGGCGTCGTAGGTCTCCTGGCGGTCCTGCTGTCGCTCGAGCTTCTTCTTCGCCTGCGCGAGGCTGATGCCGTCACGTTCGGCGACGAAGCCGGCGACGACGTTGTCCGGTGAGGGGATGTCCGGCCCGGTGGGGGCGGCACCCGCAGCGGTGGCAGCGGCCGCGATGACAGCGCTCGTGGCGATGCCGACGGCCATGATGCGGTGCGTCGTGAGCATGTGTCTCCTTCAGGGGGGTCCACGCCGGGCCCCTGCGGCGCCGGCGGCGCGCCGGACTGTTCGTGCGGCGTCCTTCGACCCTTCTGCCCTCCCGGCCCCGGCTCAACAGCAGCGGGCGGAAAAGACGGAAAAATGACACGAGTTTTGCCGGACACGCCCCCTGGCTTACCTCGAGGAAAGCGCTCTCTTGCCTCGCCCTTACCTCAGGGGACGACGGTCGTCGTGAGCTCGGTACCCGGCTCGCACGCGCGGTCGGGGTCGGGCTGCCGGGTGTCGATCCGCCCGCCGTTGATGATCGAGACGTCGTCGTACGAGGGCCGTCCCTCGATGACGTCGTGCAGGGTGTAGCGGGTCAGCGACGACAGCCGGCAGTCCGTGCCGAAGGTGAGGATGTCGAAGGCGGACGGCTGGCCGCGCAGCTCCTCGCCGTCCTCGTCCGCGAGGAAGTGCGTCAGTGGGCCACCTCCGGTGAACGTGCCCACCTGGATGCGGTTCCCCTCGAGGTCGGAGGCGTGCATGTGCCCGTTGAGCCGGACGCCCGCCGACACGTTCTCGAGCCCCCACGGCTCGTGGCTGACGACGACGTCGGGGGCCTCGCGGTCGGCGAAGGCCTCCTCGAAGTCCGCTCGTGCCGGCTGCTGCGCCTCGCGGGTACCGGTGCCGGAGTCCCCGAACCATCGGGGGTCGTTGAAGCCCGCGATCGTCACGCCGCCCATCGCGACCTCGCGGTACTCGCCCTCCGGGGACTCGAGGAGGACGACGTTCGGCACCTGGGCGAGCCGGTCGAGCACCGCGGTGTCGTCCTCTCCGGCGGCGTCGTGGTTGCCCTTGACGAAGACGTACGGCACACCGACCGACTCGATTCCGGAGAAGATGTCCGCCGCGTCGCCCTCGGGGACCGTGCCGAAGTTGAGGAGGTCGCCGCCGTCGACGACGAGGTCGATGCTCTGCTGCTCGACGATCGTGCGCATCAGGGGGTACTGGTTGCCGCCGTGGATGTCGCTGACGAAGAGCACCCGCAGGGCGGGGTCGGCCTCGAGCGCGCCGGCCGCGTACTTCTGCTGGAGCGCGGTGGACAGCGCGAGCAGGTTGCGCAGGTACGGCGCCACCTGGGTCGCCCGGGTCTCCACGTCGCCGAGCAGCCCCTGGTTCTGCTGCAGGGTGCCGAGCACCTCGGTGGCGCCGAACGAGCCGAGCCGGGACGGCTGGTACGTCGTGTAGATGGACGCGGTCGTGCCGAGGCTCGAGGCCAGCCAGGCGGTGACCCCGGCCCCTACGAGCCAGCGCGGGGGGAGCCGGTGCCGGGCGAGCGACCACGCTCCGAGGACGACGAGCAGGAGGACGAGGGCCCCGAACGCGAAGCGGCCCATGACCCGGGTGCCGACGTCCCGGATGGCGGCGTTGAGCTCCGTGGGGTCCGGCTGCAGGCTCGCGAGGCTGGCGCCCGGGCGGGACAGGACGTCGGTGATACTCGACTTCACCTGCGGGACGGCGCGGATGCCGGGCGCGACACCGGCGAAGGAGACCTCGACGTCACCGAAGGTCGTCTCGGCGACGAGGTCACCCGCGAGCCGGGGGTCGGCGTCCAGGGCGACGGTGGCCTGGTACGTCCGCGTGTGGGCCGTCACGGGTGCGACGGTGGTCGCGGCGAGCCCGGCGACGGTGCAGGCGCCGGTGAGCAGCAGTCCGGCGAGGACGTGCCGCAGGCGCCGGGACCCGATCCGGTGGCCCGCGCTCCACCAGACACCGACCGCCGTGACGAACGGCCAGAGCACGGTGAGCGCGGCGACGACCCGCTCGTGCAGCCCGAACGCACCACCGGAGACGCCGGTGGCGAGCGAGGCGACGGCGAGCGCGAGGACGACCGCGGCCGTCCTCGCGACCCGCGGGGTGAGCACGGGGGTGGCGGCGCCCGGACGTGCCGCGAACGCGGGCCACACCGCGAGCAGCGCGAACGCGAGGGTCGCGAGGACGACGTGCGGGGCCGAGGTCTCCCCCCGGCCGGGCAGCGGGACGAGGGCCACCCCGACCGTCGCGACGCCGCCGGCGGCGAGCACGGCGCGGCCGACGCGGTGCGCCGATCCCAGGGCGTAGGCGGTGACGCAGTGGGCGAGGCCGGTGACGACCAGCCCGGTGGTCATCACCCAGCGGTGCGGGGTGGCGAGCGAGGCCAGGGCGCTGATCGACTCGCTGCGCGCGTCGAAGCCGCCGATGAGGTTCTGGGCCCACGTCCAGCCGCCGACGAGCGCGACCACCGCGGTCGTCGCGCTGACGACCGCGGTGCGCAGTGCGCCGGCGGGGCGGGCCATGCGGCCACGATAGGTGCGCATCCCGGGCCTGCGCGGGCGGCCCCCGAGATCGGCCCTAGGGTGACGACCATGTCGCCGACCCACTCTCCCGCACCCTCCCACCGGGTCTTCCGGGCCGTCCTGCTCGACCTCGACGGCACGCTCGTCGACTCCACCCCGGCGGTCGAGCGCTCGTGGGTGCGCTGGTGCGAGGAGTTCGGTGTCGAGCCCGAGCGCCTGGCGAGGCAGCACGGCGTCCCGGCCCGGCAGATCATCGGCTCGGTGCTCCCCGGACAGCGGTTCGGGGAGGCGCTGGCCCGCATCCACGACCTCGAGGTGGCCGACACCGACGGGGTGGTCCCGCTGCCCGGAGCGGTCGAGCTGCTCGACACCCTCGCCGGGGCCGGCGTGCCGACCGCCGTCGTCACGAGCTGTGACGACGTCCTCGCCGACGTCCGGATCCGCGCGGCCGGGCTGCCCCGGCCGGAGCTCGTCGTGACGGCCTCGGACGTCGCGCACGGCAAGCCATTCCCGGACCCGTGGCTGGTGGGGGCCGAGCGTCTCGGCGTCGACCCCGCCGACTGTCTCGTCGTCGAGGACGCCGTGGCCGGGCTGCAGGCGGCGCGGGACGCCGGATGCGGTGGGCGGGTCGCCCTGCTGTCCACGACCCCGCGGGAGGCGCTCGAGCCCCTCGCGGACCTCGTCGTCACCGACGTCGCGGAGCTCCTGGGCCGGATGTCGGCCGCTGACGGCGTGGTCCGTCTCGAGGGCTGAGGCCGCCCCGGCCGCTCAGCCGCCGAGCGCCGTCCGGACCGCCCCGACGAGCTGGTCCACGCCGAGGGCGAGGAAGGCGAACGCGCACAGCCCGAGAAGGGTGTTGGCCACGGGCCCGTTACGCCACCGGTCCGGTACCCGGGCGGTGTTGAGGATCCACAGCAGGGTCACCGCCATGAACGGCATGAACAGCGCCCCGAGCACGCCGTAGGCGAGGATGAGGTACACGGGCCGGCCGAGCATCATGAGCACCACCGGGGGGAAGGTCAGCCAGAGCACGTAGGCCTTGTAGAAGCGCCCCCCGGCCGCGCGGTCCGCGTGGTCGGCGGGCAGGCCACGGACCTCGCCGGCGAAGTCGGCGAACATCAGGCTCACGCCGTTCCACACGCCGACGAGCGAGGACATCGCCGCGGCCCAGAAGCCGACGACGAAGAGCGTCCCGGCGGTGTCTCCGTAGCGCTGGGCGAGGACGTCCCCGAGCTGGACCAGGCCCTCACTGCCGGTCTCGAGGGCGATGCCGGCCGAGTACAGGAGCTCGGCACCGACCACCAGGGTCGCGACGACGAACAGTCCCGTGACGACGTACGCCGTGACGTTGTCGAGCCGCATGACCCGCATCGCGCCCTCGGTGCGCCAGCCCTTCTCGCGGACCCAGTACCCGTAGGCCGCGAGCGTGATGGTCCCGCCCACGCCGCCGGCGAGGCTGAGGACGTAGACCGTCGACCCGTCGGGCAGCACGGGCACCAGGCCGCCGAGCAGCTCGGGCAGGTTCGGGACGGTGAGCGCGGCGGCGACGACCGTCGTGACGAACATGAGGAGGACCAGGGCGCTCAGCACCCTTTCGAAGGGCAGGTACCGGCCGGTCCACACGACCGCGAGCCCGACGAGGGCCGACAGCACGCCCCACACGGTGACGGACAGCGCGGGGAGGAGGCTGTGCAGCGCCAGGCCCGTGCCGGCCATCGCGGCGGCCCCGTAGACGAAACCCCAGACGACGATGTACGGGCCGAAGTACCAGGTGGTCCAGCGGCCGAGGCTGCGCCATCCCTCGAAGACCGTCCGCCCGGTGGCGAGCGTGTACCGGCCCGCGCCCTCGACGAGCACGACCTTCATCACGCAGCCGAGGACGACCGCCCAGAGGAGGGTGTAGCCGTACCTGCTGCCCGCGACCATCGTCGCGACGAGGTCCGCGGCGCCGACGCCCGTCGCGGCGACGACCAGCCCGGGACCGACGAAGCGGTAGCGGGGTTCCGTCCCGGCGGTCCTCTCCGTGGCCGGGTCGCCGACACTGCTGCCCATCGTGATCTCCTTCGACCGGGCCCGCACCGTCGCGGGCACGTCCCAGCATGGGTCGCGCGGGCCCCTGGCACCAGGCGGACGGGCTTAGGGTGCATCCCGTGGATGCCGACGTCGTCGTCGTGGGAGCCGGGCTGGCCGGGCTGGTCGCCGCGTGCGAGCTCGCGGACGCAGGCTGCTCGGTGGTCCTGCTCGACCAGGAGTCCGAGGCCAACCTCGGGGGCCAGGCGTGGTGGAGCTTCGGGGGCCTGTTCCTCGTCGACTCGCCCGAGCAGCGACGGCTGGGCGTCAGGGACTCCCTCGACCTCGCGTGGCAGGACTGGCAGGGCGCCGCGGGCTGGGACCGCCTGACCCTGCCGGACGGCTCGCCCGGACCGGACCACTGGGGCCGGGAGTGGGCGCGCTCCTACGTCGAGTGGGCCGCGGGGGAGAAGCGGGCCTGGCTGCGTGGGCAGGGCGTCTCGTTCGTCCCCTTCGTCGGCTGGGCCGAGCGCGGCGACGGCACGAGCGGTGGGCACGGCAACTCCGTCCCGCGTTTCCACATGGCATGGGGCACAGGGACCGGCCTCGTCGCGCCCTTCGAGCGGCGCATCCGCGAGCACATGGCCGGAGGCCGGGTCTTCTACCGTCCGCGCCACCGGGTCGACGGCCTCGTGACGACGGGTGGCGCGGTGAGCGGAGCCCGCGGGTCGGTGCTCGCGCCCGACGACGCCGCGCGTGGGGTCGCGTCGAACCGCGACGTGGTGGGGGAGTTCGAGTTCGGCGCCCAGGCGGTGTTCGTCACCTCCGGCGGCATCGGCGGGGACCACGACCTCGTCCGGGGTAACTGGCCCGACCGGCTCGGGACCGCTCCGGACACGATGCTCACCGGGGTGCCGGCGCACGTGGACGGCCGGATGCTCGCGATCACCGAGCAGGCCGGTGGCACGGTCGTCAACCACGACCGGATGTGGCACTACGTGGAGGGCGTGCGCAACTGGGACCCGGTGTGGCCCGGCCACGCCATCCGTATCCTCCCCGGGCCGAGCGCGCTGTGGTTCGACGCCCACGGCGACCGCCTCCCGAGCCCCTACCTGCCCGGCTTCGACACCCTGGGCACACTGGGCCACCTCCGGCGCTCCGGTGCCGACCACTCGTGGTTCGTCCTCAACCGGTCGCTCGTCGGGAAGGAGTTCACGCTCTCCGGGTCCGAGCAGAACCCCGACCTCACCGAGCGCCGCTACCGTGACTTCCTGCGCCGCCCGGTCACGAAGGTGCAGCCGTCCGTCCGGGCGTTCCTCGAGCACGGCGAGGACTGGCTGACGGCCGACACCGTCGGCGCCCTCGTCGCCCGGATGAACGAGCTCGAGCCGGACTTCCACGTCGACCCCGCCCACCTGGAGCGTCAGGTCGTCGAGCGTGACCGGCAGGTCGACAACCCGTTCACCAAGGACACCCAGGTCGCGGCCCTACGGGTCGCGCGGCGCTACCGCGGCGACCGGCTGACCAAGCGTGCGTACCCGCCGCACCGCATCCTCGACCCGAAGCACGGGCCGCTCGTCGCGGTCCGGCTGCGGGTCCTGTCCCGCAAGACCCTCGGTGGGCTGCGCACCGACCTCTCCGGGCGGGTGCTCGACGCGGGAGGCCGTCCGGTGCCCGGCCTCTACGCCGCCGGTGAGGTCGCCGGGTTCGGCGGGGGCGGGATGCACGGCTACCGGTCGCTCGAGGGGACGTTCGTCGGTGGCTGCCTCTTCGGCGGTCTGCGGGCGGGACGCGCGGCCGCGGCGGCCCTCCGGTAGACGCGTCCTCCCGCCCTGACGCCGACGGGTGGGCTGCATGACGCGGGGACGGCGCGCCCGCGCCCGCAGGGCCCCGTGGGCCGTCCCGTCCGCGGACCCCTTCGTCGTGTCCTCCCCCGCGTCATGACCCGCCGGGGGCGACGTCCTCATCCACGACGGGGCCACCGGGCGGAACGCGCCCGACCCGTCCGGGAGTACCCACGACCCCGGGCAGTCGCCCGGGACCAAGGAGAAATCGCATGAAGTCACGTCTCATCGGACTCGCCACGACCTTCGCCCTGGGCGGCGCACTCGCCCTCGGACCGGGCGCCATGAGCGCCTCCGCGGCCCCGGCGGCCGTACCGGCCACCCCCGCGGTCGCCACCGCCGCACCGGCGGAGACGTCGGTGCCCGTCACCGGCACGCTGGAGGACGGCACGGCCTTCACGGGCGAGATCAGCGACCTGTCGGCCTCGGTCGTCGACGGCGCGGTCACCGTGGCCGGCACGATCACCGGGACCGGGCTGCCCACCGAGGGGGCGGCGTTCGCGGCGCCCGTCGAGGACCTCGCGGCCACGGCCGGATGCTCGATCCTCGACCTCGACCTCGGGCCGCTGAACCTCGACCTGCTCGGTCTCGTCATCGACCTCGCGCCGGTGGAGCTCGACATCACCGCCGTGCCGGGTGCGGGGAACCTCCTCGGCAACCTGCTGTGCGCGCTCGTCGGGCTCTTCGACGGCCAGGGGGTCCTCAGCGGCATCATCGCTGCCCTGCTCGACCGGCTGTTCTCCGCCCTCGGACTCTGACCGGGTCCGCTGGGGTTCCGGCGGCGGCACCGTGGACGCCCCACGGTGCCGCCGCCGGCCCGCCGGAGGGTGGCGCCGCGAGGCCCCGCAGCCCCTCTCAACAGGCACGATGCAGGTCCTCGGGCTAGCGTCGAGCCTCGTGGACGACACAGTGCTCGACGGGTCGCGGCACCACCGCCGCACGTCCGGCACGCCGGTCGACGGCACCGCGGTGGCCGACCTCGAGCCGATGCTGCGCCGCATCGTCGTGGCCCGCCTGGGGGACCATCCCGCGGCCGAGGACCTCGTCCAGGAGACGCTCGTGCGCGTCCTCGACGCGCGCGACCGCATCGAGCCGCGGATGCTCGAGCCGTACGCCATCGCCACCGTGCGCAACGTCATGGCGACGATGTGGCGGGCCGAGGGGCGGGAGGAGCGCAACCGGCACCGGGCTCACGACCCCGGGGTCCCGGACCCCGCCGACGCGCACCTGCTCGAGGAGGAGGAGCGCCTCGCGCTCCGCACGGCCGTCGGCCGGCTCGACCGCGACGAGCGTGCTGCCCTCGTCGCCCACGACGTCGACGGGCAGGACACCCGTTCACTCGCCGAGGAGGCCGGCTCGACCGCGGGTGCCGTCGCCGCTCGGCTCTCCCGCACGCGGGCCCGGTTGCGGGTCGAGTACCTCCTGGCGCTCGAGCAGGTCGAGCCTCCGACCGAGCGCTGCCGGTCGGTTCTCCTCGCCGTCTCCGCCGCCGACCGGCGGCGGCAGCGCGAGCTCGGCGCCGCGCAGCACCTCCTGGAGTGCGAGGACTGCGGCCGGCTCAGCGTGCCCCTCCTGCGACGTGCGCCCGCCCGGGACGACGAGACGCGGGTCGCCATCTCCGCGGATCCCGACATCGTCACGGCGCGCCGGGCCGCCCGGGCGGTCGCGGCGCGGGCGGGGCTCACCGGCGCCGACCTGACGCTGGTGGCGACGGCGGTCTCCGAGGTGGCGCGCAACATCGTCCGCTTCGCCGTGCAAGGGGAGGTCGTCATCGAGCTGCTCGACGGGCCCCGGCCCGGGGTGCGCATCGTGGCGCGGGACGCCGGCCCGGGCATCGCCGACCTCGAGCAGGCCCAGCGGGACGGCTACAGCACGTGTGCCGGGCTCGGGCTCGGCCTGCCCGGGGCGCGACGGCTCATGGACGACTTCGACATCGTCTCCACGCCCGGGCAGGGGACGACGGTGTCGATGACGAAGTGGATCCCGAGGAGGACATGACGGTGGGTGACCCGACCGAGGTCGAGGGCGCGGCGAGCGAGCCGGCCGAGGACCTGCTGACCCAGCTCGTCGCGCACCTGCGCGAGCACCGGGAGCGGCTGCGCGACCAGTGGATGTCGCGGATCCGCGAGGCCGGCCTGCTCCAGGCGATGACCCCACAGGAGATGGGGGCCGAGACGACGTCGGTCTACGACAACTACGTGGAGGTCCTCGAGACGGGCAGCGTCGAGGCCCTGCAGCGCTACGCGCGCGACCTCTCGGAGCGGATCATCCCGCGCGGCGTGGAGACGCACGAGGTCGTCGGCATCGTGCTGCTCCTGCGCGACGTCCTCGCCCGCTCCCTGTTCGAGAAGTACCAGCGCGACTTCGCGCTGCTCAACCGGATCCTCGACGCCTACGAGCCGGCCGCCAACCGCATCGCGAACACCGTGGCGGTGAGCTTCGTCGAGGAGCGCGAGCGGATCATCCGCAAGCAGCAGGACGCGATCCGCGAGCTCTCGACCCCCGTGCTCCCCGTGCGGGAGCGGCTCCTCATCCTCCCGATCATCGGGGTCCTGGACAGCGAGCGTGCCGGTCAGCTGACCGAGCAGCTGCTCGGGGCGATCCGCACGCACCGGGCCAAGGTCGTCGTCGTCGACGTCACCGGCTCGCCGGAGGTCGACCAGACCGTGGCGAACCATCTCGTCCAGACCGTCGAGGCCTCCCGGCTCATGGGCGCCAGCGTCATCATCACGGGGCTCTCGCCCGAGATCGCCCGTACCCTCGTGCGGATCGGGGTCGACCTGAGCAAGATGAACACCATCGGCGACCTGCAAGGAGGCATCGAGGAGGCCGAGCGGTTGCTCGGCTACCGCGTGACGCGACGGAACGACGTGGCTGACGGCCCGTGAACGACGGTCCGGCCCTCGTCTCCATCCTGCGGCAGGGTGACACGCTCGTCGCGTCGGTCCACACCGCGCTGGACGACTCCGAGATGGTCCGGTTCCAGGAGGACCTCGTCCGCCAGATCGGCGAGCACCGGGCGCGCGGCGTCATCATCGACGTCGCCGCGCTCGACGTCCTCGACAGCTTCGGGAGCCGGACGCTGCGCACCATCGCGGAGATGGCGCGGCTGCGCGGCGCGCTGACGGTCATCGTCGGCATCCAGCCGGCCGTGGCGTACGCGATGGTGCGGCTCGGTACCGGTCCCGGCGAGGTGCCGACGGCCCTGGACCTCGAGGAGGGGCTCGCCCACCTCGCCAGGGCCCGGGACCCGGGCGGGGGCGGGAGCGTCCGATGACCTCGGACGACCTGGTCCGCGACTACCGGGCGGCCTTCCTCCGGCACCTCGCCCGCCGCGACGAGGACTCCCTCGCGTACGGGTACGCGCTCGGCCGGCGCGCGCTCGAGGGCGGCGCCGGGCTCCTCGACCTCGTCCGGGCCCACCACGTCGTCCTCGCCGAGGTCAGCGGTCCCCGGGAGGACCCCGCCGCGACCACCGAGGCGGCCGCCGAGCTCCTCACCGAGGTTCTCGCCAGCTACGAGATGGCCCGGAGGACACCTGAGTCGACGTTCTGAGCGTCCGGCCCCCGACGGTGCACAATCGGCGCATGGTCATCGCCTACGTCGTCATCGCGCTCTTCCTGTCCGTCGCCCTGGTGCTGTCCGCCGTCGGCAAGGTGCGCCGCATGGAGCAGGTCGTGGAGAACCTGTCCAAGGCTGGTGTAACGGATGGGATGTACCGGCCACTCGCCGCGGCGGAGGCCGCAGGTGCGGTCGGGCTCGTCCTCGGGATCTGGGTCCCGTGGCTCGGGGTCCTCGCGGCTGCCGGGGTCGTCCTGTACTTCCTGGGAGCGGTGGGCTTCCACGTGCGTGCCAAGGACCCGGGGTTCGGACCCGCGGCGTTCCTCGGTGCCTTGGGCGCGGCTGCGCTCGTCCTGCGGCTCCTGTCGGCGTGACGGCCGGCGCGGCTGCTGCGTCGGTGCCGCGCGAGCCGGCGACGGGTCGGCACCACGCGGGGGCCTGGGGGCTGCTCGGCGCGTTCGCGCTGCTCGTCGCGACGACCCAGGTGCTGTGGCTGACGTTCGCGCCGGTGACCGTGGAGTCGGCACGGGTTCTCGGGGTCTCCGAGGGGCTCGTCGGCGACCTCGCCGTCGTCAACCCGCTGCTCTTCGTCTTCCTCGCGCTCCCCGCCGGGCGCCTCGTCGACCGTGCCCTCCACCTCACCCTGTCCGCGGGGGCGGTGCTCGTCCTCGTGGGCGCGCTCGTCCGTCTCGTCGACACCGCGGCCTACGGCTGGCAGCTCGCCGGGCAGGTCCTCGCGTCGGTGGCCCAGCCGCTCGTCCTGGCGGCGACGACGGCCGTCGCGGCGCGGTGCTTCCCACCGGCGGAGCGGACGGTCGCGATCGCGGTCGGCAGCGCGGCCCAGTTCGTCGGCGTGCTCGTCGGGGCGCTCTGCGGCGGCCCGCTCTTCGCCGCCGGTGGGCTGGACCTCCTGCTCACGGTGCACGCCGGGATCGCCGCCGTCGCCGCGGTAGCGACCCTCGTGATGCTCCGTGTGGCCGTCGTCGCGCCCGTGCCGCACCGGGAGCACGGGCTGCGCTGGCTGTGGCACGAGCCGCTCCTGTGGCGGCTCGGTGGTCTGCTCCTCGTCGGGGTCGGGGTGTTCAACGCCCTCGCGACGTGGGTCGACCCGGTCATGGCCGGTCTCGGCCACCAGGGGGCGGGCGGCCCGCTCCTCGCGGTCGCGACGGTCGCGGGCATCGCCGGCGCCGCGGTCCTGCCCGGTCCGGTGGCCGCACACCGCCGCCGCCGGACGATGCTGCTCGCCGCGACCGCGACCACCGGCGTCGTCTTCGTGGTCCTCGCCGCGGTACCCGTCCCCCTCGTCGCAGGGGTGCTGCTCGCGGTGCTCGGGTTCGTCCTGCTGGCCGGGCTGCCCGTGGCCCTCGACTGGTCCGAGGCGCACGTCGGCGTGGCACGCTCGGGCACGGCCACGGCCGCGCTGCTGCTCGCCGGAAACGTCGGCGGCGTCGTCCTCGTCCTCCTCGTCCAGCCGTTCATCGGGTCGCCGCGGGTGGCGTTCGCGGTCCTGGCGCTCGTCGCCGTGCCCGGGCTGTGGCTCGCGCACGGCCTGCCCCGGCGCGAGGAGCTCGCGACGGGCTAGAGGTACTGGCCGGTGCCCTCGACCGGGCCGCCGCCTCCCTGGCCCGAGGGCCGGGAGGCGTCAGGACCACCGGGCCCGGCCTGGCCCGGCTGCATGCCGGGTGGCAGCGCACGCATCTGCTGCAGCTGTGCCTGGGCGGCCATCTGCTGGGCGACGAGCGCGGTCTGGATGCCGTGGAAGAGGCCTTCGAGCCAGCCGACGAGCTGAGCCTGGGCGATCCTCAGCTCGGCGTCGGTGGGGGCGTCCTCGGTGAACGGGAGGGCGATGCGCTCCAGCTCCTCGACGAGCTCGGGTGCGAGACCGTCCTTGAGCTCGCCGAGGGACCGCTCGTGGACGTCGGCCAGACGGGCCCGGCCCTGCTCGTCGAGCGGCGCGCTGCGGACCTCCTCGAGAAGCTGCTTGACCATCGAGCCGATCCGCATCACCTTGGCCGGCTGCTCGACGAGGTCGGCGGGGTTGGCCGGACGAGGCTGCTGGGCCGGGTCGGCGTCGTGACCGTCGCCCGGTGCCTCCCGGGGTGCGACACCCATCCCGTCGGGGGTCACGACGACGACCTTGTCGTCGTCCCCGACGACGGTGGCGGGCACCTGACGTGGGGTGTGGTCGTCCTGCTGCTGCTCGCTGCGGGGCTGGTCGCTCATCCCTCCATCCTGCCCCGGCGAACCCGGATCCATGCATTGACATCGACTGTCGATATGTTTATCGTTTATCGATAACACATCGACGAACGATATGGAGCAGGCCATGCGATCCACACGCCGAAGCCGCCAGGACCCGTGGGGATTCGACCGCACCGACCGGTACGCGTTCGTCGGCCTCCTCGGGCTCGTCGTCCTCGTGCAGGCCGCCGTGTTGGTCGGTGTTCCCGCCGGAGCATGGGTACAGGGTGACCCGCTGCCCGTGCGGATGCTCGGACCCGTCACCGTCCCGGCACTCGACGCGGCCGGTGTGGGCTACGGCGAGGCCTCGTACGAGGTGGCGTTCGACGACCCGTCGGTGGGGCTGCGCCTCCTGGCCCTCGTTCCCGGCGTGCTGACCGTCGTCCTCGCGGCGTGGGCCACCTGGCTCGTGGTCGCCGTCATGCGTGCCGTCGCCTCAGGGGAGCCCTTCGCGCAGCCCACGGTGCGGCGGCTGCGGACACTCGCCGCGGTTCTCGCCATCGGAGCGCCGGTCGTCTCGTTCGTCGAGCTGCCGATCCATGGTGCCCTGCTGGGGGCGGCTCTCGACCCAGGGGGGCGGGAGGTCTCGTTCGCAGTGGACCCGCCCTGGGAGGCGGTCGTGGCTGGGCTCTTCGTCGCCCTGCTCGCCGAGGCGTTCGTCGTCGGCGGTCGGCTGCGCGACGACGTCGAGGGCCTGGTCTGATGCCGGTGGACGAGCCGCACCGCGTCGTCTGCCACCTGGACCGCCTCCTCGAGGAACGGGGGATGACGCTCGCCGCGCTCGCCGAGGCGGTCGGGGTGACGGTCGTCAACCTGTCGGTGCTGAAGAACGACCGGGCCAAGGCCATCCGCTTCAGCACTCTCACGGCGATCTGCGACGTCCTCGGCTGTCAGCCGGGCGACGTCCTGTCGCTCGACCCGGGCGAGTCCTGATGCGGCAGCCTCCGGTCGTGGCCGCCGACCGCGCGCGGCTTCGGACCGGAACCTCGGGTCGGGTACCCCGAACTTCGGGGTGCCCGACCCGAGGTTGCGGCACCAGGCGGGAAAGTGGAGTCCCGCTCAGGTGGCCCGGCGAGTCACCTGCGGGGCTCGGCGGATGCCGGCCGCCGCGAGGGCCGCGGCCACGAGCGGGACGAGCACGCCGACGACGAGCAGCGACATCCACGGGATCACGAGGATGCCGTCACCCGACACCGTGTCGCTGCCCGTGGTCGGGTCCCAGACCTGCGAGGTCAGCACCCGGGCAATGGCCACGCCGGGGACGAGCCCCACGGCCACGCCGAGCGCACAGCCCACGGCGGTGAGCAGGAACGCCTGGGCCGAGGCCATGACGCGCCGGGTGCCGCGGGTCGCGCCCAGTGCGGCGAGCGTCGCCTGGTCGGTCTGCTGCTCGGCGAGGGTGAGGGCCGTCGAGGTCAGCGCCACGACGAGGATGAGCACGCCGAACACGGTGAGCAGGATCGCGACGACGAGGCCGTCCGCCCGGCTGAAGCCGTCCTCGCGCTCGACGGAGGTCTCGTCGCCCAGGGTCTGCTGCAGCTTCTCGACCGTCTCGTCGGCCACCGGCGAGCCGTCCTCGGTGCGGACCGTCCACGTGGTCGCCTGGGTCGGCCACCCGGTGGTCGTCGGCGTGTCGGCGGCGAAGGCCAGGGTGCCGCCGAAGAGGCGTCCGGTGGTCTCCCTCGTCTCCGGCAGGTGCACGACCGGCACGGTGAGCTCGCGGGTGGCGCGGATGTCCGGGTCCGTCTCGGTGGCGCTCGTGGGGTCGACCGCGTAGTCGCCGATGGCGAGGCGTGCCGTCCCCGCCGGAAGGGCCGTGGAGACCGCTGCCCCGGCCCGGATCCTCTCCGCGTCGTCGGCCGGGACGTCGAGGCGGCGCAGGAGCTCGTCGGCCGGCAGGACCGCGACCTGGGTCCCGTTCACGCTCTGCGACCCGGCGACGGCGCAGCGCTCGTCCGGCTGCTGGCTCGAGACCCAGGCGACCGTGGCCTCCACCGAGCAGCCGTCGGGGACGATGCTGACGAACTCGGCCCGGTAGGCGCCCTCGGGCTGCGACCCGGTCATCATCGGGTCCCCGACGAACATCGGGTTGGCGGTGACGACGAGGCCCGGCGCGGCCCTCCGCACGGTGTCGGTGCCGAACCGGTCGTTCTCGTCCCATCGGTCGCTCATCCACGTGCTGACGACGACCTCGCCGGGCAGCGTGCGCGGCTGGTAGTTCTGGCGGGCCTGCTCGGTGTCCGAGGCCAGGCCGGTCAGCCCGAAGGTCAGTCCGGAGACGACCGCGAGGACCGCCGCCACGGACGGCGCGCTGCGGGCGCGGTGCCGGGCGAGGTCCCGGGCCGCCATCCGCAGGGCCGTGGGCATCCGGCTGCCCAGCCGTCCGATGCCCGCGAGGACCATCGGGACGAGGAGGAGCGAGCCGACGACGAGGACGACGGCGCCCATCACGACGAGGGTGCTCCCGTCGTCCGCGCCGCCCAGCCTGCCGACGACACCGGTCGCGCCGAGGGTGAGGGCCGTTCCGCCGAGGGTCATCACGGTCCCGAGCGCGAGGACGGCCATGCTCGGGCGCGGGGAGACGCTCTGGCCGCGCATGACCCCGACGATGTCCAGCCGGCCGAGGCGCCGGGCGGGGACGAGAGCGGCGACCATCGTCGACGCCGTGGCCGCGGCGGCGACCGCGAGCAGGGTCAGCAGGTGGACGTCCAACGGACCGTCGAGGGTGGGGTCGTCGGTGCTCCGGGTCCAGGTGACGATCCCGTACGCCAGCAGCACCCCGAGGGCGACGCCGGACACCGCGGTGGCCGCGCCGAGGACGAGTGCCTGGGCGAGGACAGTCCGCCGCAGCACCGGCGTGGACGCGCCGTTGCTGGCGGCGAGCGCGAGGGTGCGCCGCTGGCGCGCGGCGCTCACAGCGAACGCCGGGCCGACGAGGAGGGTCGTGGAGAGAAGGAGCATCGTCCCCGCGAGGCCGACCAGCAGTGCGGTGCGCCGGATGTCGCCGGACATCATCTCGCGCACCTGCGGGTCCAGCGTGCCGGTGGCCGGCGGCTCGGTGAGCACCGCACGGGAGGTGACGGCGAAGCCGTGCTCGTTGAGCCGCCGGACGTCGTCCCAGGTGACGGGGTCGTCCCCGAGGACGATCCAGCTGCCGAACGCGGCGACGTCCGGGGCGAGCCCACCCGCGGTCACGAGGCCGACGTCCGCGTACCGTACGCGGGCCTCGGCCACGCCGACGATCTCCAGGGTGCGTGTCGTCCCGTCGCTGCTCACCTGGACCGTGCCGGAGGAGGGGAGCCCGCGGGAGAGCGCGTGCGGGGTGACGAGGGCCTCGACCGGGGTGTCCGTGTCGGTCGTGGGCGGCTGCGGCCATCGGCCGGACCGGAGGGCCAGCTTCTCGCCGAGGCCGAGGCGGCCGTCCAGAGCCAGCGCCTCGAGCGATACCCGACGGTCGTCGACCGTGGTGCGGACGCTGAACCGGACGGACGGCGCGACAGGCGCGCCGACGAGGCGGGAGACCGCCTCCGCGTTCGCGAACGTCCCTGCGCCGGGCTCCAGGCCGGGGATCGGCTCCGCGGTCTGCTCCCCGGCCGAGAGGTACGCCAGCGACCCGGAGGGGTCGGGCCCCTGCACGACGGGGCTGCCGTCGGGTCCCTCGAGGAGTGCCTGTCCGGACCCCATCGTCCACGGGATCGCCTCGAGCCCGGTGACCTGCTGGGTGTTGGCCACGGTCACGGCGGCCGACAGCAGCATCGTGGGGAAGAGCACCATGACGACCACGAGGGCGCTGCGGCCCTTGTGGCGGCGGACGTCCCGGCGGGCCATCCGGAGGGCGACCGCCCAGGTGGAGCGCCACTGCGCCCAGCGGGAGGTGTCGCCAGGGTCGTCCGTGGGACGTTCGGCGGCCGCGGCGTCGGGCCGGGGAGGGGCGACGGTGCTCACCGGGGGCCGCCCGTCGCGAGCAGGTCCTCCGGCCGGTCCGCCCCACCGGTGGAGTCGACCACCGTGCCGTCGCGCAGGAAGACGACCCGGTCGGCCCAGGCCGCGTGCCGCGCCTCGTGCGTGACGAGCAGGCCGGCGACGCCCTCGTCGCAGCGCTCCCGGAGGACCCGGAGCACCTCCTCGCCGGTCTGGCTGTCGAGGGCGCCGGTGGGCTCGTCGGCGAGGACGAACCGCCGGGTGCCGACGAGCGCCCGGGCGATCGCGACGCGCTGCTGCTGGCCGCCGGACATCTGGTCCGGGTAGCGGTCGGACAGCTGCATGAGGTCCATGAGGTCGAGGGTGTGCCGCGCCTGGCGTCGGGCGAGGCGGGCCTTGGTGCCGTCGAGCTCGAGGGGGAGCGCGACGTTCTCGGCGGCGGTGAGGCTCGGGATGAGGTTGTAGTCCTGGAAGACGAAGCCCATCCGGCGCCGGCGCAGCTTGGCGAGGTCCCGTGGGCCGAGGTCACCGAGGACCTGCCCGCCGACGCTCACGGTGCCCGACGTGGGGCGGTCCAGGCCGCCGGCGACGTTGAGCAGGGTCGACTTGCCCGAGCCGCTCGGGCCCATCACGGCGACCAGCTCGCCGAGCTGGATCTCGAGGGAGACGTCGTCCAGTGCGGTGACCTCGGCCTCCCCCTCTCCGTGGACGCGGGTGACGCCGGAGACGACGACGTGTGGTGCGCTCATGACAGGGTCCCCTCCTGGTGGGCCGGGAGGTTCCCGGCGGTGTCGACGGTGACGATGTGCGGGTGCAGCTGCGCGCCACGGGCGTGGCGGGCCAGGACGGACTCGACGTGGTCGAGCCAGCGGACCTCGGCCTCGGCGGCGAACACGAGGTTCTCGAGCACGAGCAGCCAGGCCACGCCGTGCTCGGTGTCGGCGCCCTCGCCCGTCCCCTCCGCACGGTCCAGGGCGTCGCGCTTGAGCCGGGTGAGGTCGCGCAGGTGGCGCAGGGTGGAGGTGCGCTGGTGCTGGACGACCTGGGCGACGTCGACACCCGGGGCGGTCACGGCGAGCGCGAGCTTGATGGTCAGCTCGTCGCGCGGGGTGCTCGTGCGGTCGACCGGGGTGGTCCACCAGGTGTCGAGCTCGGCCCGGCCGGTGTCGGTGAGGTGATAGGCGATGCGCCCCTCGGCGTCGCTCTCGCCCACCTGCTCGACGAGTCCGTCCCGGACGAGCCGCTCGAGCGTGGTGTACACCTGCCCCACGTTGAGCGGCCAGGTGCCGCCGGTGCGTTCCTCGAACTCCGAGCGCAGCCGGGCGCCGTACGTGTCGCCCTCCGCGAGCAGGGCCATGAGCCCGAGCCGGACCGACATCGGGTCCTCCCTCCACCAGGTGCATACCCGGTATTCCCGGGCTGACGAGGGAATGTATACCGAGTATCACGTGTGACGTCAACCGGGCCCTCCGACCGGGTGGTGGCGCTCGGGCGGTCCGACGCGTGAGGATGGCGCCACCGGCCCGTCGACGAAGAGGTGTCCCGATGCTGGTCCCGATGACCGTGACCGACTTCATCGACCGTGCCCGCACGGTCTACGGCGACCGGGTGGGGGTCGTCGACGAGCCCGACCAGCCTGCCGGCCCGCTGCCGGACCTCACCTACGCCGAGCTCGCGGCGCTCGGCGCGCGGCAGGCGGCGAGGCTCGACGAGCTCGGCATCGCGGTCGGGGAGCGGGTCGCGGTCGTGTCGCACAACGCCGCGCGGATGCTCGTGTCCTTCTTCGGCGTCTGCGGCTCGGGGCGGGTGCTCGTCCCGGTCAACTTCCGGCTCAAGCCGGACGAGGTCCGCTACATCGTCGAGCACTCCGGGGCCCGGGTCCTGCTCGTGGACCCGGAGGTGGACGCGGCGCTCGCCGACGTGCCGGCCGAGCACCGCGTCGTCCTGGGCGACGACGACGCCCTCTACGCCCCCGAGGGGGTCACGCCCCGGCCGTGGGAGCCCGACGAGAACGCGACGGCGACGATCAACTACACGTCGGGCACGACGGCCCGGCCGAAGGGCGTCCAGATCACGCACCGCAACATCTGGACCAACGCCCTGACCTTCGGGTTGCACGCCGGGGTGTCGGACCGTGACGTCTACCTGCACACCCTGCCGATGTTCCACGCCAACGGGTGGGGGATGCCGTTCGTGGCCACCGGGCTCGGGGTGCGGCAGGTCGTCCTGCGCAAGGTCGACGGCGCCGAGATCCTGCGCCGGGTCGAGCAGCACGGCGTGACGTTCATGTGCGCCGCGCCCGCGGTCGTGGCGGCCGTGCTCGAGGCGGCGCAGTCCTGGGAGGGCGAGGTTCCCGGACGGGACCGAGTGCGGATCATCGTCGCCGGCGCGCCGCCGCCGACGAAGACCGTCGCTGGGGTCGAGGCCGAGCTCGGCTGGGAGTTCATCCAGATCTACGGGCTCACCGAGACCTCGCCGCTGCTGACGATCAACCGGCGGCGGACGGAGTGGGACGACCTCCCACCCGATGAGCGCGCCGAGCTGCTCGTACGGGCGGGGGCGCCCGCGCTCGGGGTGACGCTCTCGCTCTCGCCGGACCACGAGGTGCTGGCGCGGTCGAACGTGGTGCTCGAGGGTACTGGGAGCAGCCCGACGAGTCCGCCCGGGCGCTCGAGGACGGCTGGTTCCACACCGGGGACGGCGGGACGATCGGCGACGACGGGTACCTGACGATCAGCGACCGCAAGAAGGACGTCATCATCACCGGCGGTGAGAACGTGTCGTCCATCGAGGTCGAGGACGTCATCTTCAGCCATCCGGCCGTGACCGAGGTCGCCGTCATCGGCGTGCCGGACGAGAAGTGGGGCGAGACGATCAAGGCGCTCGTCGTCGTGGAGGCCGGGGCGTCGGTGAGCGAGGCCGAGATCGTCGCCTGGTGCAAGGAGCGCGCGGCGGGCTACAAGGCGCCGACGTCGGTCGAGTTCCGCGACGCGCTGGCCCGCACCGCGACGGGAAAGCTGCAGAAGTTCAAGCTGCGCGCGCCGTACTGGGAGGGGCGGGAGCGCCAGGTGAACTAGTGGTCGTCGTGGCCGCCGGACCCTAGCCCGCGACGATCCGGGCGACGAGTGCGACGGCGGCCGGGGCGGCCTGCACCCAGAGGATGCGGCGGCTCACCGTCGCCGCGCCGACCAGGCCGGCAGCGACGACGCACGCGAGGCCGAACACGGTGAAGGCGAACCGGTGCTCGGCCGGCCCGAGCAGGCCGAGGCCAAGGGCTGCCACGAGAAAGCCGTTGTACAGACCCTGGTTGGCGGCGAGAACCTTGGTCTCGGTGGCCTGCTCGCGAGTCGTCCCGAACACGGCCCGCCCGCGGGGGGTGTCCCAGAGCACCATCTCGAGCACGACGATCCAGACGTGGACCAGGGCGACGAGAGCGGTGAGCGCGACAGCGACGACGTGCATGCGGACTGTCTAACGCAACTGGAGGTGTCCGGCGAGGGTGGGCGTCCGGCGGCTGGACCGCGGGGGTGGGTCGCCGGCTGCGGAACCACCGGGGTCTCCGGCGGCTGGACCGCGGGGGCGGGTCTCCGGCGGCTGGACCGCGGGGGTGGGTCGCCGGCTGCGGAACCACCGGGGTCTCCGGCGGCTGGACCGCGGGGGCGGGTCTCCGGCCGCCGAACCACGAGGAGCCGGTGTCCGGACGTCCATGTGCTCCCGATGTCGGGCCACCCGCCCAGCATCCGGAGCACAGGTACGTGTGCTCCGAGCGCTGGGCCGGTGGCTCGGATGTCGGAGCATCCGGACGTCGCGGGACGAACCAGTGGTGTGGTGCTCGGTCCTCGGGTCGCCCGGCCCGGACCGGCGGCGGTGGGTTCGCTCGCGCGTTTCGGCCCGGACCGGCGGCGGTGGGTTCGCTCGCGCGTTCCGGTCGGCCGGCGCGCTGTTGTGGGCTGTCCGCGCCTCTGGCAGCCGATCGCGCTGTTTCGGGCCGTCCGCGCCCGGTCAGCCGACAGTGAGCAGGATCTTGCCGATCTGCCGGCTCGACTCGAGCTCCTCGTGCGCCGCGCGCACCTCGGCCAGCGGGTGCCGTGAGTACACGACCGGGCGCACCGTGCCGTCCTCGACGAGCGGCCAGACGTGCTCGCGCACCGCGGCGACGATGGCCGCCTTCTCCTCCCTCGGCCGGGCACGCAGCGACGTCGCGATGACCGCGCCGCGCTTCGCGAGCAGCGTCCCGAGGTCGAGCTCACCCGTGCGCCCGCCCTGCAGCCCGATGACGACGAGCCGTCCGTTCGGTGCGAGGACGTCGACGTTGCGCTCCAGGTACTTCGCGCCCATGTTGTCGAGGACGACGTTCGCCCCGGCGCCGCCGGTGGCTGCGCGCACCTCCTCGACGAAGTCCTGCTCGCGGTAGTCGACGAGCACGTCGGCCCCGAGCCCCCGGCACGCCTCGAGCTTCTCCGGCGACCCTGCCGTCACGGCGACGGTCGCCCCGACCGCCTTCGCCAGCTGGATAGCCATCGTCCCGATGCCGGACGACCCGCCGTGGACGAGAAACATCTCACCCGGCTGGAGGTTCGCCGTGAGGAACACGTTCGACCACACCGTGCAGACGACCTCGGGCAGCGCGGCGGCCTCGACGAGCGAGACCCCCGTCGGCACCGGCAGCAGCTGGCCCACCGGCACCCGCACCTGCTCGGCGTACCCGCCGCCCGCGAGCAGCGCGCACACCTCGTCCCCCTCGGACCACCCCTCGACACCCTCACCGAGCGCGGCGACCGTGCCGCTCACCTCGAGGCCCGGGACCTCGGACTCACCGGGCGGCGGCGGGTAGAACCCCTGCCGCTGCATCGAGTCGGCCCGGTTGACCCCGGCCGCCGCGACCCGGACGAGGACCTCACCCGGCCCGGCGGGCTCGGGGGCCTCGACGTCGGAGAGGGCGAGGGCCTCGGGCCCACCGGGCCGCGGGATCGTGACGGCGCGCATTGCCCCAGGCTAGGGCCTGTTACGAAAGTGGCTGATGGGGTTTGGGCGTGTCGTGTGGATTGAGGTGAAGCTCCCGGAGTAGCGCTGGTGGTGTCTACTCCGCCGCGCACCCCGGGAGCCTCGATGCCCACGATAG
>NZ_JAFDVE010000024.1 GCF_016888005.1 Phycicoccus sp. CSK15P-2
CCGCACGTCGCACACGACACGCCGCCCCGGACACCCGCCGCGTGAACAACGAGGCGCCGCCGAGCACCCAGCCCGGCGGCGCCTCACCCTGCCCACTTGACAGGAAACCGCTACATATCAGCCGAGGTCGACCGTCCGCACCGTGTCCGCACCGATCTCGACACCGATCGCGGTCACGACGTCCTCCGGTATGGCGCTGTCGACGGTCAGCGCGACGAGCGCCGGGCCGCCCTCGTCGTTGCGCGAGACCTGCATCGAGGCGATGTTGACGTCGGCGTCCCCGAGGAGACGGCCGAGCGCGCCGATGACCCCGGGGCGGTCGACGTAGGAGAAGAAGGCCATGTGCTGGCTCATCGGCACCTCGAGGTCGAAGCCGTTGACGCCGATGACCTTCTGGACCATCTTCGGGCCGGTCAGCGTGCCCGAGACCGAGACGACGGTGCCGTCGGCGAGCGTGCCGCGCAGCGTCGTGACGTTGCGGAAGGCCTCGCTGTCGGCGTCGGTGAGCAGCCGCGACTCGCATCCGCGCTCCTGCGCGAGCAGCGGGGCGTTGACGTAGGTGACCGGGTCCTCGGTGATCGCGGTGAACAGGCCCTTGAGCGCCGAGAGCTCCCAGATCGAGACGTCGTGCTCGGTGATCTCGCCGCGGACGTCGACGTCGAGCTGGACCGGGACCGAGCCGGCCACGGCCGTGAAGACCCGGCCGAGCTTCTCGACGAGGTCGATGCCCGGGCGGACCTCCTCGGCCACCGCGCCGCCGGAGACGTTGACCGCGTCCGGGACGAGGTCGCCGCCGAGGGCGAGGCGGACGGACCGCGCGACCGCGACGCCGGCCTTCTCCTGGGCCTCCTCCGTGGACGCACCGAGGTGCGGGGTGACGACGACGGACTCGAAGTCGAACAGGGGGCTCTCGGTGCACGGCTCCTTGGCGTAGACGTCGAGCCCGGCGCCGGCGACCCGGCCGTCGGCGATGGCCTCGGCCAGGGCCTCCTCGTCGAGGACGCCGCCGCGGGCCGCGTTGACGACCCGCACCGAGGGCTTGACCTTGGCGAGGGCCTCCTTGCCGATGAGGCCGATCGTCTCGGGGGTCTTCGGCAGGTGGATCGTGATGAAGTCGGACTCGGCGAGCAGCTCGTCGAGGGTCACGAGACGGGCCCCGAGCTGGCCGGCGCGCTGCACCGAGACGTAGGGGTCGTAGGCGAGGATCTCGACGCCGAAGCCCTTGAGCCGCTCGGCCACGAGCTGGCCGATCCGTCCGAAGCCGACGATGCCGACCTTCTTCTCGAGCAGCTCGACGCCGCCGTACTTGCTGCGGGCCCACCTGCCGCCCTTGAGCGCCTCGTTGGCGGGGGCGATGTTGCGGGCGCAGGCCAGGAGCAGGCCGATGGCGAGCTCGGCGGCGGACGTGATGTTCGAGGTCGGCGCGTTGACGACCATGGTCCCGGCCTTAGTCGCGGCGTCGATGTCGACGTTGTCGAGGCCGACGCCCGCACGCGCGATGACCTTGAGGTTCTTCGCGGCGCCGATGGCCTCGGCGTCCATCTTCGTCGCCGACCGGATGAGGACGGCGTCGACGTCGGCGAGGGCCGGGAGCAGCTGGGAGCGGTCGGCGCCGTCGGTGTGGCGGACCTCGAAGTCGGGTCCGAGGGCGTCGATGGTCGCGGGCGAGAGCTCCTCGGCGATGAGCACGACGGGCTTGGTCACGTCTGGGTGCCTTCTTTCGATGCGGGAACCGGGGTCACCGGACGGCGATGGGGCGCCCGGCGCACCGCTGCGTCCGGACCCGTCCATCGTAGGTCCAGGCCAGCATGTGGACACCGGTGCCCACCATCCGGGCAACGCCGGGACGTCAAAGCGTGGCACGGTCGGCGACCCGGCGGTCCACCCGGTGCATGACGAGCACCACCCCGGCGAGCAGCGCCGCTCCCCCGACGGCCCACCACCAGGAGAGCCTGCCGAGCCAGGCGTCGACGACGGCGAGGCCGACGGTCGTGTAGAGGACGGCCCACACGAGCGCCCCGAGCGTCACGGCGGGCAGGAAGCGGCGCAGCGGCATCCGCAGCATCCCGGCCGAGGCGTTGATGGCGCTCTGGAGGCCGACGGTGAGGAACCCGAGGGTCACGGCCGGCGGGCCGAGGCGGCGTACCCAGCGCTCGGCGCGGGCGACGACCGGCCGGTCGAGGTGGTGTGCCCAGCGCGAGCGCGCTCCCCCGGCCCGCACCCCACGCCCGACCCAGTACGTGGCAGTCCCGCGGGCGAACGCGCCGAGCCAGAAGGCGACGAGGACGACCCAGTAGGGCCACCCGTCGACGAGCTCGCGCACCCTGCCACCCTACGGCGGCCGACCGGTGCGCCCGGACCCCGCTCCCGCACGTCCGCGCGCCACGCCGGACGGACGGCGTGGCGCGCGGAAGGGACGGGGCGGACGTGGTCAGCGCGCGGCGGAGCCCTCGGTGTAGTCGCTGTCCTGGTCGGTGTCGATCCAGGCCATGAGACCGCGCAGCTCGCGGCCGGTGCCCTCGATGGGGTGGGCCGCACCCTTGGCCCGCAGCTCCTGGAACTCCGGCGCGCCGGCGTCCTGGTCGTCGATGAACCGCTTGGCGAACGAGCCGTTCTTGATGTCCTCGAGGACGGCCTTCATGTTGTCCTTGACGCGGGGGTCGATGACCCGCGGCCCGGACACGTAGTCGCCGTACTCGGCGGTGTCCGACACCGACCAGCGCTGCTTGGCGATGCCGCCCTCGATCATGAGGTCGACGATGAGCTTGAGCTCGTGGAGGCACTCGAAGTACGCGACCTCGGGCTGGTACCCGGCCTCGACGAGGGTCTCGAACCCGTACATGACGAGCTGCGAGGCGCCACCGCAGAGGACGGCCTGCTCGCCGAAGAGGTCGGTCTCGGTCTCCTCGGTGAAGGTGGTACGGATGCCGCCGGCCCGCAGGCCGCCGATGGCCTTGCCGTAGGACTTCGCGAGGTCCCAGGCGCTGCCCGAGGCGTCCTGCTCGACCGCCAGCAACACCGGCACGCCGCGGCCGTCGACGTACTCGCGGCGGACGATGTGGCCCGGGCCCTTCGGCGCGACCATGAGGACGTCCGAGCCGGCCGGCGGCTCGATGTACCCGAAGCGGATGTTGAACCCGTGCCCGAAGAGCAGCGCCGCGCCCTCGCGCAGGTTGGGGGCGATCTCGGCGGCGTAGAGCCCGCGCTGCACCTGGTCGGGCGTGAGGACGACGACGAGGTCGGCCTCGGCGACGGCGTCGGCGACCGACAGCACGCGCAGGCCCTCGGCCTCGGCCTTGGCGCGGCTCTTCGACCCCTCGGCGAGACCGACCCGGACGTCGACGCCGGAGTCGCGCAGGTTGAGGGCGTGCGCGTGGCCCTGGCTGCCGTAGCCGATGACCGCGACCTTGCGGCCCTGGATCACCGACAGGTCGGCGTCGTCGTCGTAGAACATCTCGGCCATGGGAGGCGGCCTCTCCTTCGATCTCGGGGGTGGGTCTTCGGTGACTCTAGGTGGTGCGGGCTCAGGCGCTGCGGAGCGCCCGGTCCGTGATCGAGCGCGGCCCGCGGCCGATCGCGACCATCCCGGACTGGACGAGCTCGCGCACGCCGAACGGCTCGAGGACCTCGAGCAGCGCGGTGAGCTTCTCGGAGGTTCCGGTGGCCTCGATGGTCAGCGACTCCGTGGCGACGTCGACGACCTTGGCCCGGAACATCTGGACGAACTCGAGCACCTGGCTGCGCGTGGCCGCGTCCGCGCGGACCTTGATGAGCATGACCTGGCGCTGCACGGCCGAGGACGGCTCGAGCTCGACGACCTTGAGGACCTCGACGAGCTTGTTGAGCTGCTTGGTCACCTGCTCGAGCGGCAGGTCCTCGACGTCGACGACGACAGTCATCCGGGACACCTCGGGGTGCTCGGTCTCGCCGACGGCGAGGGACTCGATGTTGAAGCCGCGCCGGGAGAACAGCGCCGCGATGCGGGCCAGGACGCCCGGCTTGTTCTCGACGAGGACGGACAGGGTGTGCTTGGACATCGGGTGCTCCTGCCGGCTCAGCGGCCGTCGTGGTCGGCGTCGGTGGGCTGCTCCATGGCCTCGGACTCCTCGCGGTCCCACTGCGGCGCGGTGTCGCGCGCGACCTGGATGAGGTCGTTGCTCACCCCGGCCGGGACCATCGGCCACACCATGGCGTCGCGCTCGACGACGAAGTCGACGACGACGGGCCGGTCGGTGACCTCCATCGCCGTGCGGATCGTGTCGTCGACGTCCTCGGGGCGCTCGCAGCGCAGCCCGACGCAGCCGTAGGCGTCGGCGAGCTTGACGAAGTCGGGCACCCGGGAGCCGACCGAGGTGTGGAGGTCGGTGTTCGAGTAGCGCTCGTTGTAGAACAGGGTCTGCCACTGGCGGACCATCCCGAGGCTGCTGTTGTTGATGACGGCGACCTTGATCGGGATGTTGTTGATGACGCAGGTGGCGAGCTCCTGGTTGGTCATCTGGAAGCAGCCGTCGCCGTCGATGGCCCACACCGTCCGGTCGGGCTCGCCCACCTGGGCTCCCATCGCGGCGGGCACCGAGTAGCCCATGGTCCCGAGCCCACCGGAGTTGAGCCACGAGTTGGGGCGCTCGTACCCGACGAACTGGGCGGCCCACATCTGGTGCTGCCCGACGCCCGCGACGTACACGGCCTCCGGGCCGGCGATCGCCCCGAGCCGCTCGATGACGTACTGCGGGGCCAGCGCCTCGCCCTCCGGAGCGGTGTAGCCCACCGGGTAGGTCTTCTTCCACCCGGCGACCCGGGTGCGCCAGGCCGAGTAGTCACCGCCCTTGCCGGCCTCCATGTCGGCCTCGACGGCCTCGGCGAGGTCGGTGATGACGGCCTTGCAGTCACCGACGATCGGCACGTCCGCGGTGCGGTTCTTGCTGATCTCGGCGGGGTCGATGTCGGCGTGGACCACCTTGGCGTGGGGGGCGAAGGTCGACAGCTGCCCGGTCACGCGGTCGTCGAAGCGGGCGCCGAGCGCCACGATGAGGTCGGCCTTCTGCAGCCCGGTGACGGCCGAGACCGAGCCGTGCATCCCCGGCATGCCGAGGTGCAGCTCGTGACTGTCGGGCAGCGCGCCGCGCGCCATGAGCGTCGTGACCACGGGGATCCGGGTGAGCTCGACGAAGTGGCGCAGCTCGTCGCTGGCCCGGGCGCGGAGGACGCCGCCGCCGACGTAGAGCACGGGACGCTTCGCCGCGGCGATGAGCCGGGCGGCCTCGCGGATCTGCTTGCCGTGCGGGCGGGTGACCGGGTGATAGCCGGGCAGCGCGACCTTCGGCGGCCACGAGAAGGTGGTCCGCGACTGGAGGACGTCCTTGGGGATGTCGACGAGCACCGGCCCGGGACGTCCCGTGGAGGCGATGTGGAAGGCCTCGGCGATCACCCGAGGGATGTCGGCGGCGTCGGTCACGAGATAGCTGTGCTTCGTGATCGGCATCGTGATGCCGCGGATGTCGGCCTCCTGGAAGGCGTCGGTGCCGATCGCCGACGACACGACCTGCCCGGTGATCGCGACGACCGGCACGGAGTCCATGTAGGCGTCGGCGATCGGCGTGACGAGGTTGGTGGCACCGGGCCCCGAGGTGGCCATGCAGACGCCGACCTTGCCCGTGGCGCTGGCGTAGCCCTCCGCCGCGTGGCCGGCCCCCTGCTCGTGGCGCACGAGGATGTGCCGGACCTTGACCGAGTCGAGCAGCGGGTCGTACGCCGGGAGGATCGTGCCGCCGGGGATGCCGAAGACGGTGTCGACCTCCATCGCCTCGAGCGCGAGGACGAGGCTCTGCGCACCGGTCACCTCGACGGGGGTCTTGGCTCGGGCCTGCTGGGCGACCTGCGCCGGGGTGGGGGCCGGACGCAGGGCTGCCGGGGTCGCCGGTCGGGTCTCGCTCACGATGGGGTCACCGCTCTCTCTCGCCGTGGTGGCGTGGTCCGTGGTCCGCACACAAAAAAACCCTCCAGTCCCGTGGCGGGACGACGGAGGGAGCGCGCCTGGTCGTGCGGGTCAGGCGCGCTGTCGAAGTACGAGGACTCGAGCCACGCCCTCAGCGTCCTCCCCCGTCTCATCCGTGTCAACCGGCGAGACGGCCGGTCCCATCATCCGGGACCGTGAGATCGGCCACGCGATCCTCAGAGCTGCGCGTGCGCGAGCTGGCCCAGCATCTCCGGCGCGCGCCGGTCGAGCCGGCGGCCACCGAGGACGACCCCGGCCACGAGGAGCGCGGCTCCGTAGGCCGTGGCTCCACCGAGGACGACCCACCGCAGCACCGGGTGCCCCGAGGTCACGATCGCCAGCCACGCGACCGGCACGACGAGCACGACCGGACCGACGAACGAGATGAGCGCGGTGAGACATCCCTGGGCCGCGCCCCCCGACGTCGCGGCGAACGGGTTGCCGCCGGTCCTCGGCGCCGTCCCCGGCAGCACGGCCCCCACGCCCACCGCGAGCGCGAGGCTGGCGAGGAAGGACGCGACGACGACGGACAGCCACGGCACGGGCGACCCGATGACCCCGAGGGCCCACGAGACGAGGTAGGTGGCGAGGACGACCGGGCCGAAGACGACGAAGGACGCGATGGCCCGTCCGAGCCGGTCCTCCCAGCCGCGCAGGCCCGTCGAGACGTGCATCCACCAGGCCTCGCCGTCGAAGGCGAGGTCGTTCATCAGGGTGAGCCCGGCGAAGATGCCGAGGGTCACGACGCCGGTACCCGCCAGGGCGTCGACCTCGGTCAGCACGGCCTGGACGACGAAGAAGACGGGGAGCACTCCGGTGCGCAGGGCGATGCCGACGAGCCGGCTGTCGCGGTACCAGGCCCGGATCCGGCGCGTCGCGACGGTGGCCACCGGGGAACGGCCGAGGAGGAGGGGCAGCAGGCGGCCACGGCCGATGTGCTGCCCGCCGCTGCTCGTCATCGGCGAGGTGAGCACCCGTCCCAGCTGCGCGACCCAGACCCACCACAGGAGGGCCACGGTGGCGACCGCGAGGGCCAGGTGCACCGCGGCCACCCACCAGCGCCCCGACGCGACGTCGAAGGGCAGCGCCCACGCCCAGCCGACCGGCGTCCACGACGTCGCCCGGGCGGAGGCCCGCGCGTCGAAGGTCGAGAGGTCGGTGCGCAGCGTGTCGGTGGCGATGAGCAGGTTGAGCAGCAGCGGCAGCAACGTCGCGAGCGACACGACGGCCGCGCCGATGACCCGGCCGCTGCGGCTCGTCATCACCCGGGCCAGGACGCTGGTCACCGCTCGGGAGGCGAGGATGGCCGTCATCGTGCCGAGCACCGCGGCGACGAGGGCCGCGACGAGCGTGGCCGGACGGGCGCCCCAGGCGATGACCTGGGCGAGGGCCAGCAGGCAGAGCATGACGGCCGGCACCCCGGTGTAGGCCGCGGCGAGCAGACCCCGGCCGAGCTCGCGGCGACCCAGCGGGAGCACCGCGAACCGGGTGGGGTCGAGCATGTTGTCGACGCCTGCGGCGACGAGGCTGAGCACGACCCACATGAGCGTCACGAACGAGAAGAGCGGGACGGTGGCCGCGCGGATCTCGAGCGGCTGGAGGACGAGCAGCGCGATCGCCGGCCCGAGGAGCAGGACGATGCCCAGGGCGGCCAGGCCGCCGACGATGCTCGAGAACAGATGCAGCGGGCTGCGGGCCATCGACGTCCGCCACATCGTGAGCCGCAGCCGCACGATGAGCCGCGTCATGCGTCCCCGTCCGGCGCGCCGAGCCAACCCAGGCCGTCGTGGGCGACCTCGGCGGCACCGACGAGCTGGAGGAACCGCTGGTGCAGCGACCCACCCGCGGTGAGCTCGGTGACGGCGTCCGCGGCCAGCACGCGGCCCCCCGCGACGACCGCGACGTGGTCGCACAGCCCCTGGACGAGCTCCATGACGTGGCTGGACATGACGACGGTCCCGCCGGACGCCACATAACGGCGCAGGATGGTGCGCACGACCTCGGACGAGACCGGGTCGACGGCCTCGAACGGCTCGTCGAGCACGAGGAGCCGCGGGGCGTGGATGAGCGCGGCGGCCAGGCTGATCTTCTTGACCATGCCGGCGCTGTAGTCGGCGACGACGGTCTGCGCGTCCCCCGCGAGGTCGAGGACGTCGAGGAGCTCGGTGGAACGCTCGTCGACGACGGCCGCGGGCATCCGGCGCAGGGATCCGACGTAGCGGAGCAGCTCGCGCCCGGAGAGCTGCTCGAAGAGCCGCATGCCGTCCGGTGAGACCCCCATGAGGGACTTCGCACGCGACGGGGACTCCCAGACGTCGACGCCGAGCACGCGAGCCACGCCCGCGGTCGGGCGGAGCAGACCGGTGGCCATCGAGAGCGTGGTCGTCTTGCCCGCGCCGTTCGGCCCGACGACACCGTAGAGCGACCCTCGGGGCACGCTGAGCGAGAGCTCGTGGACGACCCTCCGTCCCCGGAACTCCTTGACCAGGCCGACGAGCTCGAGCGCCGGCGTCTCGACGACCGTGTCAGTCACACACGGCGCCCTTGCTGGCGCTGCGGACGAGCCGGCGGTACTTCGCGAGCACCCCGCGGGTGTACTTCGGCGCGGGGTGGGTGACACCGGCGGCCCGGCGGCGCTCCATCTCGGCGTCGTCGACGAGGAGGTCGAGCGTGCCGTTGGCGACGTCGAGCCGGATCGGGTCGCCGTCCTCGACGAACGCGACGGGGCCCTCGTCGACGGCCTCGGGCGCGACGTGGCCGACGCACAGCCCGGTCGTCCCGCCGGAGAAGCGGCCGTCGGTGAGGAGCAGGACGTCCTTGCCGAGCCCGGCTCCCTTGATCGCACCGGTCACGGCGAGCATCTCGCGCATCCCGGGGCCGCCCTTGGGGCCCTCGTAGCGGATGACGACGACGTCACCGGCCGTCAGCGTGCCGTCGGCCACGGCGTCCATCGCCGCCCGCTCGCCGTCGAAGACCCGCGCGGTGCCCTCGAAGACCTCGGAGTCGAATCCGGCCGACTTCACGACGGCACCCTCGGGCGCGAGCGAGCCGGTGAGGACGGTGATGCCGCCGGTGCGGTGAATGGGCTCGCGCATGGCCCGGACGACCTTGCCGTCGACGTCCGGCGGGGCGATGTCGGCGAGGTTCTCGGCCATGGTGCGGCCGGTGACCGTGAGGCAGTCGCCGTGCAGCAGCCCGGCGTCGAGCAGGGCCCGCATGACGACCGGCACACCACCCACCCGGTCGACGTCGGTCATGACGTACTGCCCGAAGGGCTTGACGTCGGCGAGGTGCGGGACCCTGGCACCGACCCGCCGGAAGTCCTCGAGGGTGAGCTCGACCTCGGCCTCGTGGGCGATCGCGAGCAGGTGGAGGACGGCGTTGGTGGACCCGCCGAACGCCATGACGACGGCGATGGCGTTCTCGAACGCCTCCTTGGTCATGATGTCCCGCGCGGTGATGCCGCGGCGGAGGAGCCCGACGACGGCCTCGCCGGACTTGCGGGCGAACCCGTCGCGGCGCCGGTCCGTGGCGGGCGGCGCGGCCGACCCGGGCAGCGACATCCCGATCGCCTCGGCGACCGAGGCCATCGTGTTCGCCGTGTACATGCCGCCGCAGGCGCCCTCGCCCGGGCAGATGGCGCGTTCGATGGCGTCGACGTCCTCGCGCGACATCAGGCCGCGCGAGCACGCACCGACGGCCTCGAAGGCGTCGATGATCGTCACCTGCTTCTCGGTGCCGTCGGAGAGCTTGGCGATGCCCGGCAGGATCGAGCCCGCGTAGAGGAAGACCGAGGCGAGGTCCAGCCGGGCCGCGGCCATGAGCATCCCCGGGAGGGACTTGTCGCAGCCGGCGAGCAGCACGGAGCCGTCGAGGCGCTCGGCGTTCATCACGGTCTCGACCGAGTCGGCGATGATCTCGCGGCTCACGAGCGAGAAGTGCATCCCCTCGTGGCCCATCGAGATGCCGTCGGACACCGAGATGGTGCCGAACTCGAGGGGGTAGCCACCGCCCGCGTGGACGCCGTCCTTGACGGCCTTGGCCAGCCGGTCGAGGGAGAGGTTGCACGGGGTGATCTCGTTCCACGAGCTCGCCACCCCGACCTGCGGCTTGGCGAAGTCGTCGTCCCCGAGCCCGACCGCCCGCAGCATCCCTCGCGCGGCGGTCTTCTCGAGACCGTCCGTGACGTCGCGGCTGCGGGGCTTGATGTCGGGTGACGTCGTCATGGCGTCATCCTAGGTTCGGCCGTCGCAGCCTGCCGGTCGGTTCCGGAGGCCGGTCGCCGACGGCCGGGCCACCGCGTCCCGGCCGTCGTGGACGACGGCGGGCGGTCAGGCCGGCCCGGCCAGCGCCCAGTAGCCGACGGCCAGGCTCGTCGCGACCGTCATCCAGGCTGCGTACGGCACGAGGGCCCAGCCCGCCCAGGTGAGCTGCTGACCGGCGAGCACGACGAGGACCCAGGTGAGGACCGCGGCCCCGGCGAGGGCGGCGGCCGCCGGGCCCAGGGCGTGGGGGACGTAGAACAGGTACGCCCAGCCGAGCGCGAGCACCACGGAGGCGCCGAGCACCCCGAGCACCGGCCAGGCCTCGCGCACCGGCGTGGTCCACGCCACGGCTCCACAGGCCACGGCGAGCGCGAGGAAGTTGAGCGGCCACATGACCCCGAAGACCACCGGCGGTGGTTGCCAGGCCGGCTTCTCCAGGTCCGCGTACCAGCCCGGGTCGGCCCCGACCCACGTGCCGGAGAGGCCTGCGTAGGCGGCCACGAGGGCCAGGACGGCGACCGTCGCGGCCGCCCTCATCGTCCGGCCCCCACCGCGACGGTCCGACCGGCGGGCTCCGGCTCCGGCTCGGGGTCGACGGGAGCGACCGTGCGCGGCCACCAGAACCGCTCCCCGAGCACCAGTGCCACGGCCGGGACGAGGAGGGTCCGGACGACGAGCGTGTCGAGAAGGACGCCGATGCAGATGACCGTGCCGAGCTGGGCGAGCACGACCAGGGGCAGGACGCCGAGCACCGCGAACACCGCGGCGAGCAGGATGCCGGCACTCGTGATCACCCCGCCCGTGGCGGCGAGGGCGCGCAGCATCCCGGCTCGGTGCCCGCGCGTGCGTGACTCCTCGGCCGCGCGGGTGACGAGGAAGATGTTGTAGTCGACGCCGAGCGCGACGAGGAACACGAACGCGAGCAGTGGGACCCCCTCGTCCAGGCCCGTGAAGCCGAACACCTGGGTGAAGACCACCCACGAGAGGCCGAGGGCGGCGAGGTAGGTGCCGACGACCGTGGCGACGAGCACGACGGGTGCCACGACGCTGCGCAGCAGCCCCGCGAGCGCGACGAGGACGAGCCCGAGGATGAGGGGCAGGATGAGTGCTCGGTCCCGGTCGGAGGCGTCGGCCGTGTCGAGGGTCTCGGCCTCGGTGCCGCCGACGTGGGTGCCCGTCAGGCCGGCCACCGCGTCGCGGACGTCCCGCACGGCCTGCCGCGCCTCGTCCGAGCCGGGCGCCGCGTCGAGGACGACGTCCACCTGGGTGACCCCACCACCGCTCGCGCCGACGCGTACGTCGTCGAGCGACGGGGTCCGGCCGAGGGCGTCCGCGACGGCCTGGCCGTCCCCGGTCGTGAGGACGAGCACGGGGTCCACCGAGCCGGCGGGGAAGGACTGCTCGTACCGCTCGGAGGCGGTGATCGACTCGGGGGTGTCGAGGAACTGGTCGGCGGTCGGCAGGCCGGTGCGTACCTGGGTGAGGCCGACCGTCGCGAGCGCGAGGGCGGCGAGGACGCCCACGGCCACCGCGGCGGGCCGCGCCGCGACGGCGTCCCCGACCCGGCGCCAGACGGACCGGCCGTCGGCCAGCCCCGTCTGTCCCACCCGGGGCACCCGCGGCCAGAAGACCCAGCGCCCGAACACGACGAGGGCGGCAGGCAGGACGACCAGGGCGAACAGGGCCGCGACGACGACGCCGACGGCACAGGCGAGGCCGAGCCCTCGCGTCGAAGGGAAGGCCGACAGCAGCAGGGTGAGGAGGCCGACGACGACGGTGGAGGCGCTGGAGAGGACGGCCTCGCCCGTGCGGCGCACGGCCGCCGCCATCGCGACCCGGCGGTCCTCGGTGGCGCGGAGCTCGTCGCGGTACCGGGAGATGAGGAGGAGGGCGTAGTCGGTGCCCGCCCCGAAGACGAGCACCGAGAGGATGCCGACCGTCGACTCGTCCCACACGACGTCCACCGCGGCGAGGGTGCGCGTCGCGAGCACCGCCGCGAGCTGGTCGGCCACCCCGACGACCGTCAGCGGGACCAGCCAGAGCAGGGGGCTGCGGTAGGTGACCACGAGGAGCAGGGCGACGACTCCGGCGGTGACCGCCAGCAGCCGGGTGTTCGCGCCGTCGAAGACGCCCGCGAGGTCGGCCTGGACGGCCGCGGGACCGGTGACCTGGGCGGTCAGCCCTTCGGGCAGGTCGGCCCTTGCTGCTGCGCGCAGGTCCGCGACGAGCTCGGCAGTGCGCGCGGCGTCCCCGGCGGGCACCGGCACGACGACGACGGACGCCGTGCCGTCCTCGCTGGTCCGCGGGGGCGCCCCGGAGGCACCCGGGAGGTCGGCGGCACGCTCCTGGACGAGGCGGGTGTCCTGCGGGGTGAGGCCGGCGTCGCGGGTGAAGAGGACGATGGCGGCCACGCCCTCCGTCTCGGGAAGTCGTTCGCGCAGCTCGGCGGCCTGCCGGCTGTCCGAGCCCAGGGGAAGGGCGGTCAGCGTGCCGTCGGGGGTCTCGGGCTGGCCGAGCAACCCCACGGTCGCGCCGGCCCCGAGCAGGGCGGTCAGGGCCAGGAGACCGGCCACCCAGCGGCGGGTGATGAGGTCGGGAAGCGTGCGCACGGAACCCCTCCGGAGTAGAGTCGATGAATAGATAAGTCATCTGATTGCTAAGTTGGTGAGTGACATTAGTGACCACGGAACCCCGGACGCAAATCGCGTGGTCGCCGAGGTCGTCCCGGGGTGGCGGCCGTCCGGCACGCTGGACGCGCTCCAGGAGCTCGTCGACGTCGCGGCCCAGGTGCCGCAGGAGGTGGCCCGGCGGGCCGGGCTGTCCACCTCCGAGCTGCACGCGCTCAGGCACCTCTCGGGCGGGGCCATGGGCCCGGTCGACCTCGCCCGGGCGCTCGGTGTCACCTCGGCCGCCGCGTCCGGAGTGGTCGACCGGCTGGCCGGGCGCGGTCACGTCGAGCGCCGCCCCCACCCGGACGACCGCCGCCGCACCGAGGTCGTGCTCACCGATTCCGGCAGCCACGAGGTGGCCGTTCGCCTGGCCCCGATGTTCGCGGAGCTCGCCCGCGTCGACTCAGAGCTCGGCCCCGACGAGCAGGCGGTCGTCGAGAGGTACCTGAGGGGCGCGACGAGGGCCATGAAAGCGGTGCTGTAGGGACACCTCGCGAGCCGCGCGGCGTCGCTCGCGACCCGCGGCGTCAGGACCGGGAGCGACGAGGTACGGCGTCAGTCCCCGTCGCAGGCCACTCCGTCACCGTCCCGGTCCAGGTCGTAGGGGTCGCTGCCCGTGACCCGGACCGGGCCCGTGTACGCGGGGCCGTTGCCCGACCCGCCGGCGCAGTCGTAGTCGGACGCGGGCGGAAGGCAGGGGTCGTAGCCGGGGGTGCAGCTCGCCGCGAGGATCGTCGGCTTCTTGGTCTTCGTCGCCTTCGGGGCAGGAGGCGGCTTCGGGGCGACGACCTTCGCGACGACGAGGGTCACGCGGGCGCCCGTCTCCGGTCGCGTCGCGGCCTTCGGCGACTGGCCGAGCACGCGACCGGACGTCCCGGACGACACCTTCTTGGTCGTGACGCGGACGACGTACCCCGCCGCCTCGAGCGTCTCGACGGCCGCGGCCTTGGACCGACCCACCACCGTCGGGAGCTTCGGGTAAGGCGACGCGACGACGAGGGCCACGAGACCGCCCGGGCTCAGGACCGTGCCGTCGGAGACGTTCTGCTCGAGCACCGTGCCCACCGCCTCCGCCGACGGCTGCTGCTCGACCTCCCCGACCTCGAGCCCCGCCGCCTCCAGTGCGTGCTCGGCGTCGTCCTGCCCCAGCCCGACGAGCGCAGGTACCTGCACCGGCGTCTCGGTGGGCTCCGGCGAGGGTGACGGGGTGGGGGGCCGCTGCGTCTCGGTGGTCAGGGCGACGGTCCCGTCGTCCGACCCGCCCGGGTCACCGGCCAGGGTGACCGCGACCGCCCCGGCGGGGAGGCACAGGAGCGCGGTGGCGAGAACCGCCCACCCGGTCCGCCACCAGGGACGGGAGACCGGTCCTCCGGGCCTCGCGCTCGCGGCGCCGGTCGTCGCGGTCGCCGGGCCGGCAGCCGCCATGGGTGCCCGGTGCTCGGTCCAGCGCGTGCCGTCCCAGTACCGCCACTGCCCGGGCACCTCGGGGTCGGGGTACCAGCTCGCTCGGGGTGTCGACGTCACGACGACCCCTCCCTCCGTCCGTACCGGTCCGCGGCACACCCAGGTGCCGCGCCCCTGCACGGCAGCGAGTCAAGCAGGAGGAGGGGTGCCGCGTCAGGCGATCGGAGGAAGCCGGCTGCTCCGGCCCGGGGCCGTGCGGCAGGCTCAGGCGTCGGCGCGCGCGACGTGGAAGCGCTGGAGGCGGGCGTCACCGTAGGTGAGGTCGGCCCACGGCCCGGCGTAGTGCAGCACCGCCAGCCCGCACGTGGGGAAACCCTCGGCGAGCGCCCGGTGGCCGGCGTCGCTGCCCGCACCCTCGGCGAGCATCGACGTCAGCCCCGGGATGCCCGGCGCGTGACCGACGACCATGACGACGTCGGCGTCGTCGTCGGCCTCCCGGACGACCTCGAGGATCGCCTCCGGCGACGCGTTGTAGATGCGGCGGTCGTGGTGCACCTCGCCCTCGCTGCAGCCCGCCTGCCAGAGCGCCTCACAGGTCTGGCGGGTCCGCTCGGAGGTCGAGCACAGGACCTCGTCGATGCCGACGCCCTGGCCACACAGCCAGCGCCCCGCCTCCGCCGCGTCCCGCCGTCCACGGGCGGTGAGGTCGCGTTCGTGGTCCGGGCCGGTGCCCTGCTCGGCCTTCGCGTGCCGCAGCAGGACCAGGGTCCGGTCGCGGGCTGCACGGGTCACTCTCCGATGATGCACCCCCGGGCCGCTCACGTCAGCCCCGGTGGGGGCCCCGGCCGTCGCCGGGGACCCCACCGGAGGGGCCGGTCGTCAGGGTGCGGCGACCAGCACGTCCCACTGGGAGGCGTCGGACGTGTTGCCGATGGCCGTGCGGACGCTGCCGACCATGCTCTGCAAGCTGCTCGCGCCCGTCAGCACGTGCACCGCGGTCCGGCCTCCGTCGTTCGTGTTGAGCGCGTACAGGTCACCTCTGGCGTCCCCGTCGTAGCGGCCCACGTCGAGGCGCCACACCGGGTCGGTCGTCGCGTGCATGGCGGTTTTGGTGTGCGCGAGCGGCGACTGGAAGCTGCTCGCCGCGCTGTAGATGTGCGCCGCGGTCGCCCCTCCGTCGTTGCGGTTGACGGCCCACAGGTCCGCCCGGCCGTCACCGTCGTAGTCCCCGGCCATGAGCTTCCAGACGTCCGCGGTCGTCTCGTGCTGCCCGCTCAGCGTCTGCATCGAGAACAGCTGGTAGCTCGACGCGGCGTCGAGGACATGGACGGAGGTCCTGCCCTGGTCGTTGCGGTACATCGCGTACACGTCGTCCCTGTTGTCGCCGTTGAAGTCGGCGACGTCGAGGGACCACAGGCTCGAGGTCGTCTGGTGTAGTGCCGTGAGGGTGTGGAGCAACGCGGTCTGGTAGTTGTTCGCGCCGTTCCACACGTGGACGGCCGTCTTGCCCTGGTCGTTGCGGTTGATGCTGTAGAGGTCGAGCACCCCGTCGCCGTTGAAGTCACCCATGAAGTTGCTCCACACGGGGTTCGTGGTCTCGTGCATGCCCGTCTTGGTCTGGGTGGAGTACGCCTGGAACTGGGTCGAGCTCTGCAGGCGGTGCAGTGCGGTGGTGCCGCCGTCGTTCTTGTTCAGCGCGAAGAGGTCGCCGGGCGAGTCGTTCTTGGCCTGGGTGACGACCCGGGCGTCCGTCACGACCATCTGCTGGGTGGGGAAGACCGCCGACGCGTCGGGTGGCGCGAACTTCCCGCTCTGCGTGGCGCTGAAGACCTCACCCTGCAGGATCGCCCTCCAGCTGCCACCGCCGAGCGACTGCGAACAGGTGTAGCTGGTGTTCGGGAACCCGTTCTGCTCGAGCTTGGCCGCACTGAACGTGCCGACGCCGCAGGTGTAGTCCGCCACGCCGCCGCCGTTGAGCCGGTAGCTGATCGCGTTGTCGGTCCGGGACGCCTGCCAGGTGTTGAACTCACCGGGCCGGAACAGCTCCGCCTTCGTGCCGGCGGAGACGAACGACCCGTCCTTGCACGAGATGTGCGTGTTGGTCTCGGACGTCGTCCGGGCGGAGCCGTACATCTCGGTGAGGTCGAGCTCACCCAGGTAGCTCTTCTCGCCGTTGGCGCAGTAGCGGCCGTTCGTCATCCAGATGGCGTTGCGAGTGCCCCGGACGGCGTTGGCGGGGAGCTTTGCCGTGGCGGTCATCGTGAAGTTCTGCCCGGCGAGCGCGGCGTCCGGAAGCTCGATACGACCCGTGGAGTACCACATCTGGCCCTCGCCCGGCTGGCACGCCGCGGGATGCTCCGGCTGTCCTTCCGCGCCCACGTTGCCACAGTGCCGCTTCGTCGTGATGACCACCTGGCCCGAGGCGTTGGTGTCCACGTTGCCTTTCATCATGTACGCACCCGAGCGTGGGTTGGTGGCGGGCCCCTCCCGCTTGAACCAGGTCTGACCCCCCAACACGATGGTCGGGTCGCTCGGCGCCGCGGTGGCGGTGCCGGCTCCGGCCAGGCCGGCCGCGGCGAGCAGGCCGAGCAGGACCACCCCCGAACCGAACGTTCTCGATGTGCGTCGACGCATGACGTGTCCCCTCGATGAGCGGTGGCGGAGGCAGGCCCCCCGCTGACGGGCCCAGTCTGGTGTCGCGGGGCCCCGTGCTCCAGCGAGACGGCCCTGGTTGCAGGTTCCTGCAACCAGGGCCCCGTCGAACAGCCGAGGCCGGGCCGCGGAGGAGGCCGCCGGGTCAGGCCTGGCCGAGCCTGTCGAGGATCAGCTGACGGGCGGCGCCGGCGTCCGCCTGGCCGCGCATCTCCTTCATCACCTGGCCGATGAGGGCACCGACCGCCTGGACCTTGCCGCCGCGGATCTTCTCGGCGACGTCGGGGTTGGCGGCGATGACCTTCTCGACGGCGGCTTCCAGCGCACCGGTGTCCTGGACGAGCTCGAGCCCGCGCGTGTCCGCGACCTCGGTGGGGCTGCCCTCGCCGTCGAGGACGCCCTCCCAGGCCTGCCGGGCCATCGAGTCGTTGAGCCGCCCACCCGTGACGAGGCCCTCGAGCTCGACGACGTGCGCCGGCGTGACCCCGAGGCGCGCCGCGTAGGTGGGCACGTCCTCGCCCTCGGCGTTGGCGCGCCGGGCGACCTCGCCGGACCACCACTTCCGGGCGGCCGCCGGCGAGGCACCGGCGGCGACGGTCTCCTCGACGAGCTCGACGAGGCCGGCGTTCATGACGTCGCGCATCTCGAGGTCGCTGTAGCCCCACGCCGTCTGCAGCCGCTTGCGCCGCTCGGCGGGCGGCTCCGGCAGAGTGGCCCGCAGCGCCTCCACCGTCTCGCGCGAGGGCGCCACGGGGACGAGGTCGGGCTCGGGGAAGTACCGGTAGTCCTCGGCGTCGGACTTCACCCGCCCGGACGTCGTGATCCCGGTGTCCTCGTGCCAGTGCCGGGTCTCCTGGGTGATGGCGCCGCCACCGGCGAGCACCGCCGCGTGCCGGCCGATCTCGTAGCGCACGGCACGCTCGACCGACCGCAGCGAGTTGACGTTCTTGGTCTCGGTCCGGGTGCCGAAGACGTCCGAGCCGGCCGGCGTGAGGGACAGGTTGACGTCGCAGCGCATCGAGCCCTGCTCCATCTTGACGTCCGAGACGTCCATCGCCTTGAGCAGGTCCCGGAGCGTCGCGACGTAGGCGCGGGCGACCTCCCCGGCCCGCTCGCGGGTGCCGGTGATGGGCTTGGTGACGATCTCGATGAGCGGGATGCCGGCGCGGTTGTAGTCGACCAGGCTGTGCGTCGCGCCGTGGATGCGGCCGGTGGCACCGCCGACGTGCAGCGACTTGCCGGTGTCCTCCTCCATGTGGGCGCGCTCGATCTCGACCCGGTACGTCGACCCGTCCTCGAGCTCGACGTCGAGGTGGCCGTCGAACGCGATGGGCTCGTCGTACTGCGAGGTCTGGAAGTTCTTCGGCATGTCCGGGTAGAAGTAGTTCTTCCGCGCGAACCGGCACCACGGCGCGATCTCGCAGCTCAGCGCCAGCCCGATCCGGATGGCCGACTCGACGGCGGTCGCGTTGACGACGGGCAGCGCGCCCGGCAGGCCGAGGCACACCGGGCAGACCTGGGTGTTCGGCTCGGCGCCGAACCCGGTCGGGCAGCCGCAGAACATCTTCGTGGCGGTCCCGAGCTCGACGTGGACCTCGAGGCCCATCACCGGGTCGTAGGACGCGAGCGCGTCCTCGAAGGACAGGGTCGGCTCGCCGGTCGTCGTGCTCATCGGGCCACCTCCAGCTCGGGGGCGCGGTCCAGGAGGGGGCCGCCCCAGGCTGCCGTGAGCCGCGCCTCCAGGGCGGCGCCGACGGCGTACATCCGGTCATCGGCCATCGCCGGCGCGAGCACCTGGAACCCGGTGGGCAGGCCGTCCTCGTCGGCGACGCCGCTCGGGACGGACAGCCCCGGGATGCCCGCGAGGTTCGCCGGGATGGTCGCGATGTCGTTGAGGTACATCGCCATCGGGTCGTCGAGCTTGTCGCCGAACCGGAAGGCCGTGGTCGGCGCGGTGGGGCTGACGAGGACGTCGGCGCTGCCGAACGCGGCGGTGAAGTCGTCCGCGATGAGCCGGCGCACCTTCTGGGCCGAGCCGTAGTACGCGTCGTAGTAGCCGCTGGAGAGGGCGTACGTGCCGAGGATGATGCGGCGCTTGACCTCGTCGCCGAAGCCCGCGTCACGGGAGGCGGCCATGACCTGTTCGGCGCTCGGGGCGTCGACGCCGCCCGGCGCGACGCGCAGGCCGTAGCGCATGGCGTCGAACTTGGCGAGGTTGCTGCTCGCCTCGCTCGGGAGGATGAGGTAGTACGCGGCGAGCGCGTAGGTGAACGAGGGGCAGGAGACCTCGACGACCTCGGCCCCGGCGTCGACGAGGTGCTGCACGGCCTCGTCGAAGCGCTGCTGCACCCCGGCCTGGAAGCCCTCGCCGGTGAGCTCGCGGACGATGCCGATACGCATCCCGGACACGTCGGCGCGGCGGGCGGCGTCGACGACCGGGGGCACCGGGGCGTCGACGGACGTGGAGTCCATCGGGTCGTGGCCGCCGATGACCTCGTGCAGCAGCGCGGCGTCGAGGACGGTGCGGGTGCACGGGCCGGCCTGGTCGAGCGAGGAGGCCAGCGCGACGAGCCCGTAGCGGGAGACCCCGCCGTACGTGGGCTTCGCGCCGACCGTGCCGGTGACGGCGGCGGGCTGGCGGATGGAGCCGCCGGTGTCGGTGCCGATGGCCAGCGGTGCCTGGAACGAGCCGACGACGGACGACGACCCGCCGCCCGACCCGCCGGGGATGCGCTCGAGGTCCCACGGGTTGCGGCTCGGCCCGTACGCGCTGTGCTCGGTGGAGGAGCCCATCGCGAACTCGTCCATGTTCGTCTTGCCGAGGATGGGCATCCCGGCGGCCCGCAGGCGCGTCACGAGCGTGGCGTCGTACGGCGGCACCCAGCCCTCGAGGATCCTCGAGCCGCACGTCGTGGGCAGACCGCGGGTGGCCATGACGTCCTTGACGGCGATCGGCACACCGGCGAGCGCGTGCAGCCCCTCGCCCGCGGCCCGGGCGGCGTCGACGGCGTCGGCCGCCGCGAGCGCGCCCTCGGCGTCGACGTGCAGGTAGGAGTGCACGGCGCCGTCGACGGCGGCGGTGCGGTCGAGGAGCGCCTGGGTCACCTCGCGTGAGGAGACGGAGCCGGCGCCGAGGAGGTCGGCGAGCTCGGCGGCGGTGGCGCGGGTCAGGTCGGTGGTCACGGTCGGGTCCTCAGGGGGTCCGGGAGCGGCGGGCGGCGAACGGGCCGCGGCTCACTCGTCGTCCAGGATGCGCGGCACGCTGAAGCGCTGCTGCTCGGCCTCGGGGGCCCCGGCCAGGGCCTCCTCCGGGGCGAGGCAGGGCCGGACCTCGTCCGGCCGGGTCACGTTGACGATCGGCATCGGGTGGCTCATCGGCTCGACGTCGGCGATCGGGGCCTGCTGCACGGTGGCCACCGACTCGAGGATGACACCGAGCTCGCCGACCATCCGGTCGAGCTCGGCCTCGGACAGGTCGATGCGGGCGAGCCCGGCGAGGTGAGCGACGTCGTCGCGGGTGAGGTCGGCCATGGCGGCCAGTCTATGGGCGTGCCGGCACTGCGCCCGCCGCGGGCCGGGTGCGGCCCGCCCGGCGCGCACCCTGCGAGAATCGCGCGGTGCTCACGGACACCGCGTCGCTCCAGACGGTCCTCGACGTCTGCGGTGTGTTCGTGTTCGCGCTGTCCGGCGCACTCGTCGCGGTCCGTCGCGGCCTGGACCTCTTCGGCGTCATGGTGCTCGCCTGGGTGGCCGGGCTCGGCGGCGGGATCATCCGCGACGTCTTCCTCGGGATCACCCCACCGGTGGCCGTCAGCGACTGGAGGCTCCTCGCCTCGGCCGTCCTCGCGGCCCTGGCGGTCTTCTTGCTGTACGGCAGCTGGCAGCGCCGGTCCGCGGGCGGGGGTGGCGGGCGGCGGCACGTGACCCGCGCCGTCCGGCTCCTCGACGCCGCCGGGCTCGCGCTCTTCGCGGTCAACGGCGCCCTCGTCGCGCTCTCCCGCGACGCGGGGCCACTCGCCGCCACGATCGTCGGTGGCATCACGGCGGTCGGGGGCGGGGTGCTGCGCGACGTGCTCGCGCGGCAGGTGCCGGAGGTGCTCCAGCGCGAGCTCTACGCCGTGCCGGCCCTGGCGGGGTCGGCCGCCGTCGTCGTCCTGGACCGCACCGGCACGCTCTCCCCCGCGACGGCCTGGCTCGCGGTGGCGCTCGTGTTCGGGATCCGCGTGCTCGCCGTCGCGCTCGACCTCAACGCACCCCGGGCGCTGCGCAGCAGCCCGGGTGACTGAGCGGCTCGTCAGGCGTCGGCGCCGAGCAGCCGCTCGCGGGAGTAGTCGCCCTCGACGAGCGAGGGGTCTCGCCTGGCCCACTCGCGCACGACGCCGAGGGCCGCCGGCCACTCCCGCATCGACTCCTCGAGCTGGGCGGCGACGCGTCCGTCACCGTCGAGCAGCTGCACCCGGGCGCCGCGGTTCGCCCGCCCGACGACCGCGGCAGGCAGGGCCCGGATCTCGCGGAGCGCCGAGACGGGGACCGACACGTTGCCCGGGCGGCGCTCCACCCGGTCGTTCACGACATCGAGCACGATGCGGTACCGGGCGATCCCCCACGCGGCAGGGGGGATGACCGCGACGAAGAAGAACAGCAGCACGTAGCCGACGAGCGTCGCGGCGAGCGGCGTGCCGTCCCCGAACCCGGCCCGGGTGACGACGAAGCCGACGAAGGTGTAGGCGCACGCTCCCCAGAACACGAGCATCAACGGCAGCGCGACGAACCGGACCCAGGCCGGGGACCGGACGACGACGCGGGCGGGGAGTGCTCCCCGTTGAGGCTCGCTCACGCCCGTCAGTATCGTCTCTTTCCGAGGGGCCGCACCCATCGAGGACACGGCCACCGCAGACGCACCACACCGGGAGGAGACCCGACGTGACGCACTTCGACGTGACTCCGGGCGAGATCCGGGCGCACGCCGCGGATGTCTCGCGGGTGGCCCAGACGCTGGGCCAGATGCAGGAGGCGAGCTCGGTCAGCGGGGACAGCTACGGGCTGCTCCTCCAGTGGCTGCCCGGGGCCATCAACGCCGTCATCGGCGACGTCGAGGGCGCCCTCGACTCCGTGGCCCGCAACGCCGACCACGCCGTCAACGGCCTGAAGGCGATGGCCGACCAGTACGAGGCCGACGACGTCAACGCCTCGTGGCAGCTGAGGGGCTCCTACCCGTGACCGAGACACCCCCGTCCATGGGCCCCGCCAACCCCTACAGCGTCGCCGACCAGGGCAGCACCAACGCCGGGGACTCCGTCCTCGGTCTCGACGAGGGGTCCGGCTGGACCTCCGGCGCGGGCCTCATCGACAGCGGCTACGGCACGATCGACGCGCTGTGCAGCGGCAACTGGGTCGACGCCGCCCTGAGCGGTGTCGCCACCGTCATCGACGCGGCCGCGACCGCCGCCGACCCGCTGGGCTCCGCGCTCGCCGCCGGGATCGGATGGGTCATCGACCACCTCAACCCGATCAAGAAGTGGTTCGAGGAGGTTGCGGGCAACCCCGGCGGCGCCATCGCCCAGGCGCAGACCTGGGGCCTGGTCTCCGCCGACCTCGGCCCCGCCGCGACCGACTGGGGCGCGAGCGCCGCGACCCTGTGAGGAGGCAACGAGGGCCCGGCCGTCAACGCGTACCTCGGATGGCAGCAGACCCACACCGAGGCGATCACCGCGCTCCAGGGAGCCACGTCCGCGATGGAGACCGCGATCAGCGTCTCGGCGGGCATCGTCGGCTTCGTCCACGGGTTCCTGCGCGACATCCTCGCCCAGCTCGTCGGTGCAGCGATCAGCTGGATGGCCGAGGCGCTGCTCTCCTTCGGCACGCTCATCCCGTGGATCTGTACCCAGATCGGCACCCGGGTCGCCGCGCTCACCTCCAGGTGCTCGACCTTCGTCGAAGGCCTGGTCAGGTCCGGCAGCAAGCTCGGCGAGCTGCTCGAGCTGCTCGGCTCCTGGGGCCGCCAGCTGCTGCACCTGCTCGACAAGGTGCAGACCAACCCGGCCCTGCACCGCCCGGCCCCACGACACCTCGCGCCGGGTGGGCCCACGGTGAGGCCGTGGAGCTGGACACCGCCGGACGGATGGCGCCCCCGCGGGGCCCACTCGGCAGCCCCGCCGACCTTCGGCGACGCCATGCGCGACGCCGGCGCGGCGGCCGGCCGGGATACCGGCTACACGACGACGACCAACGCGACCGACGGTGGCAAGAACACCCACGAGGCGCTCGACGAGCCCGAGGACTAGGCCCCCCCGGGCAGCGTCAGAAGGCGCGTGCGATGAGGACGGCGAGGTAGACCGGGTAGTAGGCGAGCCCCGCCACGACGACGGTCCAGACGACCCAGCGGGTGACCAGCCCTGCCGTCGTCCGGCGCTTCGGCTCCGGGGCGCGGAAGACGGCGAAGAAGCGCGAGGCGGCCATCGGCCCGTAGTTCCCGCTCGCGCGGCCGGCGAAGGGACTCCACCAGTCGCCGGTGCGCAGCCCCACGACGACACCACGGACGAACGGGATGAGGAAGACGAGCAGGATCCCCCCGAAGAGCAGGAGCCCGATCGCCCCGGCGAGGGCGACTCCGCGCTCGGGGTGCAGCTCCTGGACCAGCACGACGCTCTCCTCCCAGACGACGGCCCGCCCGTCCGCTCCGGCGTGCTCGGGCCCGACGGTACACGCCGGCTGCGCGCGGTCGCCCCTGGCCGAGGACGCGGGCTAGGGTCGCCGTCATGACACAGCCGAGCGGCTACTCCAGCCCCGAGGAGGCCCTCGCCGCGATCGCGCGGGACACCGCCTCGGCGGGCCCCGCGGCCGACGCGGCCCTCGCGTGGCAGCAGGAGGCCGAAGCCCTCACCGGCACCGGGACCGCCGAGGACGGGCACGTGCGCGCCGTCGTCGACGTCCAGGGGATGCTCACCGGGCTCGTCGTCGGTGACGCCGTCGCCGCCCGGGGCGGGCGGGCCGTCACGGCCGCGGTCCGCACTGCGCTGCGCGGAGCCCAGGAGGACGTCCGCCGCGCCGCCCGAGAATCCGCCGAGCGGGCGTGGGGCCCGGGCTCGGCCACCGCTGAGGCGTTCGGCGCCGAGGTCGACCGCGCGACGCCGCTCGTCGAGATCGAGCCCCCCGAGTCCGACGGGCGCACGATGCCCGGCGACCGTCCCGGCGGCCCGACGACGGGTGGCACGTGGTGAGCGGCCCGGCGTTCGGCGCCGACCCACAACGGTTCGCCGGCGAGACGCCCACCGAGACCGAGCTGGGCCGTCTCGTCGCCCAGGCCCAGGCCGCGATGGCCTGGCGGGCGTCGGTCGACGCGCTGCGCGGCCGAGGGCGGTCGGCCGACGGGGTCGAGGCCGAGGTCAGCGCGTCAGGCGGTGTCGTCGGCGTGCGCGTCCCCGACGCCGCGTGCGCGAACGGCGGGCAGGGTGTCACCGAGCAGGTGCTCGACGCCGTGCTGGCAGCCCAGCAGGACCTCGCCGAGCAGCTGCGACGCTCGAGCGCGGAGACGTTCGGCGAGGACTCCCCCGCCGCCCGCACCGTCGCGACGTCCACCGAGACGCGTTTCCGTCGGGCGGCGCCGCTCCCCGACGACCCGGACGCACCGGGCGGCGGCTGAGCGAGCACCACTGCCCCGTCCGGTGCGGCCCGGACGTATCAGGAGGGGGCTCCGGCCCTCCTGCGAGGTGAGCGGCCAGACGGACTGGTGGATCGGCCCGCCACGCTCGGAAGAAGCACCAGCATGCCGACCAAGAAGAGGAAGAGTCCCTCCCTGCCCGCCGCCGTGCGGACCCGTCTCGCGGACGCCCTGGGCGCCGACCCGGTGCTCGGCCCCGTCGCCGAGACGACCCTGACGTCCGGCACGACCCTCACGGCGTTCCACGCCACCCACCCGGAGCGGCCCAACGAGGTCACCTCGGTCGTCGTCGACGACGAGGGGAGCATCCGGCCGCTCGCCGACGTCGTCGCGACCCTCGGCCACGACCCGTTCGTCCCCGTCTTCGGCCCCGGCGTCCTCGTGCCGAGGCCGCTCCCGAAGGACCCGGTCACGATCAGCCCGACCCGCAACGACTGGCGCCTCGACGAGTGCGACCGGCACCGGGAGAAGATCACCGTGACGATCCCCCCGACCGGTGCCGCCCCGAAGGCGGACCTCTACCTGCTCGCCGACACCACGGGCAGCATGGCCCCGGTCATCGAGGCCGTGAAGGCCGGGGCCGACGCCATCCTCGGCGACCCCGGCCTCGCCGCGTTCGACATCGCGTGGGGCGTGGGCAGCTACCGCGACTTCCCGGCGCCGGGTGTCAACTCCTACGCCTTCCAGCACCAGCTGAGCCCGACGACCGACCACGTCGCCGCGGACGCCGCCATCTCGGCGTGGAGCGCCGACGAGGGCGGGGACACCCCGGAGGGACAGCTCTACGCGCTGCACGAGCTCGCGACGAACCCCGGCATCGGCTGGCGGCCCGACAGCAAGCGGATCGTCGTCTGGTTCGGCGACGCGCCGGGCCACGACCCCGTCTGCACCGACCTGACCGGGCTCGCGTCGGCGGTCACCGAGGCCTCCGTCACCGCCGAGCTCACCGGAGCGGACGTCACGGTCGTCGCCGTGAGCACGACGACCGGGACCCCGGCCGCGCTCGACGGTGACCCCGACGTCGGGGTCACCGACTACCCGACGTGCCCGCCGAACGGGAACGCCGGGCAGGCGACGCGCATCACGGCGGCGACCGGCGGTGAGCACCGCACCGGGGTCGACCCGAGCGCGATCGTCACGACGCTCACCGACCTCGTCGAGGCGGCGGTGACGTCGACCGGCAACGTCCACCTGGAGCCGACCGGAGACACCGCCCAGTTCGTCGGCTCGATCACGCCGTCCGGCGGATACGGCCCGCTGCCCGGGGACGAGACCCACACGCTGTCGTTCGTCGTCGAGTGGGTGGGGACGCGTCGCTGTCTCGAGCGGGACCAGGTGTTCACCGGGACCATCGACGTCGTCGCCGACGGCGTGGTCGTCGCGCGCAAGCGGGTGCGGGTCACCGTCCCGAAGTGCCGCTACCACTACGTCGTCGAGATGGTCTGCGGCACCCGCAAGCCGGGCGACGGCGACGACCGCGAGGGCGCCTGCGCCGTCGTCCCGGGTCGCTACGCGACCGCCGTGCTCGTCGACAACCCGGGCACGTGCCCGGCGACGATCGAGAAGCGCTTCGCCCCGCTCGTCGTCCACGGCAAGACCATCGGGCGAGAGCCGGAGGTCCAGCCGGCGCGGCCGTTCGCGCAGATCGAGCTGCCCGCCGGGCACGCGACGATGGACGACTGCTGCGCCCTCGACGAGGCCGTCGACCACGGCCCGGAGCTGCTCGTCGGCGTGCTCGACATCGTGTCGGACCGACCGCTCGAGGTGCGGGCCGTGCACACCGCGGACGGCGGGCCCGAGTCGGTCGGTGCGCCGTCCATCACCACCCGGTCGGTCGAGGCGCGGCACGCGCCCTGACCGAACGTCCGGGCGCACCCACCGACCTGGGCGCGCCCCCGGAGCACGACCCGGCGGGCCATCGCCGATCCAGGCCCGCCGGGTCGTCTGCGCGCGGCCCCGCCCGCTCAGCCCGGGTCGCCGGTCTCCAGGAGCCGGACGAACTGCGCCTCGTCGAGGATGGTCAGGCCGAGCTCGCGGGCCTTGGTCTCCTTGCTGCCGGCGTTCTCGCCGACGACGACGTAGTCGGTCTTCTTCGACACCGAGCCGGATGCCTTCCCACCCGCCGCGAGAACCGCCTCCTTCGCCGAGTCGCGCGAGAACCCCTCGAGCGAGCCGGTGACGACCACGGTCTTGCCGGAAAGCACTCCACCTCCCTCGCCACCGCGTCCCGGCCCGGGATGGTCCGGCACGGCGAAGGCCACGCCTGCCGCGCGCCACTCCCGGACGATCTCCTGGTGCCAGTCGCCGGCGAGCCACTCGACGACGGCCTCGGCGATGACCGGCCCGACGCCGTCGACCTCGGCGAGCTCCTCGACCGACGCCCGCTCGATGTGCTCCAGCGAGCCGAACCAGCCGGCGAGCGCACGCGCCGCGACCGGTCCGACGTGCCGGATGTTGAGCGAGACGAGCTGGCGCCAGAGGTCCTTGCCCTTGGCGGCCTCGAGCTCGGCGATGAGCGTCTCGGCCTGCGCGGACGGGAGGACCTCTCGGTGGCTCTTCGTGACGCCCTCCCTGCGGCGTTCGGCCGGCGTGAGGCCCTCGGTGCCGGGCGGGTAGGTCGCCTCCCCGAGCTTCTGGAACGGGCGGCGCACGACCGGCTCCCCGGTGTCGTCGTCGACCTTCGGCTCGCCGGTCTCGGCGTCCCGGACGACGACCTCGATGGGCACGAGCTGCTCGAGGGTGAGGCCGAACAGCCCGGCCTCGGTGCGCAGCGGAGGCGCCTCGGGGACCCGGGGCTGGGTGAGCGCCGCCGCGGTGACCTCGCCGAGCGCCTCGACGTCGAGGGCTGCGCGGGACCCGATGTACTCGACCCGCCCGCGCACCTGCGCCGGACACGACCGCGCGTTCGGGCAGCGGAGGTCGACGTCGCCCTCCTTCATCGGGCGCAGCGTCGTGCCGCACTCGGGGCACCCGGTGGGCATGACGAACTCGCGCTCGCTCCCGTCCCGGAGCGCGACGACCGGGCCGAGGATCTCGGGGATGACGTCGCCGGCCTTGCGGAGCACGACCGTGTCGCCGATGAGCACTCCCTTGGCGCGCACGACGTCCTGGTTGTGCAGCGTGGCCTGGCGCACCTGGCTGCCGGCCACGAGCACCTTCTCGAGGACGGCGTACGGGGTGGCCCGCCCGGTGCGTCCGACGCCGACCAGGATGTCGAGGAGCCTGGTGTTCACCTCCTCGGGCGGGTACTTGTACGCCATGGCCCACCGGGGCGCCCGGCTCGTGGCCCCGAGCTGACGCTGCACCGCGGTCTCGTCGACCTTGACGACGACGCCGTCGATCTCGTGCTCGACGCCGTGCCGCTGCTCGCCGTAGCCGTCGACGAACGCCTGGACGTCCTCGACGGTGTCGAGCACCCGGTAGTGGCTGCTCGTCGGAAGCCCCCAGCCGTGCAACAGGTCGTAGGCCTCCGACTGCCGGGTGATGTCGAAGCCCTTCCGGGCGCCGATGCCGTGGACGAGCATCTGCAGGGGGCGCGTGGCCGTGACCCGGGGGTCCTTCTGCCGCAGCGACCCTGCCGCCGCGTTGCGCGGGTTGGCGAAGGGTGGCTTGCCCTGCTCCACGAGGCTCGCGTTGAGGCCGGCGAACGCCTCGACGGGGAAGAACACCTCGCCCCGGACCTCGACGAGGGCCGGGACGTCGTCGCCGTGCAGCTCGGTGGGGACACCGTCGATGGTGCGGACGTTGAGCGTGACGTCCTCGCCGGTGCGGCCGTCGCCGCGGGTCAGTGCGCGGGTGAGCCGACCGTCCTCGTAGAGGAGGTTGACCGCGAGGCCGTCGATCTTCAGCTCGCACAGGTAGTGGAAGACCGCTCCGCCGATGTCGCGCTCGACCCGGGCGGCCCAGGCGGCGAGCTCCTCGGCGGAGAAGGCGTTGTCCAGGCTGAGCATCCGCTCGAGGTGGTCGACGGCCCGGAAGTCGGTGGCGAACACCGCACCCCCGACCTGCTGGGTGGGGCTGTCCGGGGTGCGCAGCGACGGGTGCGCCTCCTCGAGCTCGTTCAGGCGGCGGACCAGCCGGTCGTACTCGCCGTCGCTGACCGTCGGGGCGTCCTTGACGTGGTACGCGAACTGGTGCGCCCGTGCCTCCTCGGCCAGGCCCTCCCACTCGTGGCGGACGTCGTCCGGCACGGCCTCGGCAGGCTGCTGCACGGCGGGGTCCGAGGGGGTGTCGCTCACGGCGTCATCCTGCCGCACGGCACCGACCGGGACCGACGACGAGCCCCGGACCCGGCTTCAGAAGGTCGGCGGCACGAGGACGATCATCTGCGTGGCCTGGTGCCCCTTCGACGCGAAGCCGACCGTGCTGGCCGGCTGCGCCATGCCCAGGCCCTTCGGCTTGTAGAAGCCGTCGATGGACCCCTCCGGAGCCCGCGGGACGATCCGCCCGCCGGTGCGCGCCGACAGGTCGTTCGGGTCGCTGCGGACGACCTTGTTCCAGTCGCCGCCGAGGACGAGCCGCTTCGGGTGGCTGTCGGAGAGCTGCTTGACGTTCCTGACCATCCGCTCGTACGGGCCGTCGGCGCCGGTCTGGCAGCGCGGGGGCGGCAGGTGGAGCGACGCGGGGCGGATGACGCCGCCGTTCTTCAGCTCGACCCGCACGTGGGCCACGTACCGGGCGAGGATCCCGCAGGCCCCGCCCACGTCGGGGGTCCCGAGCGTGAGCCGGAGCGGGCCGATGTCGGACGCCGCGGCGACGATCGAGCGGCGGACGATGACCGCCGAGCCCTGCTTGGCGTCCGAGGTCGTGTCCTGGCGCACGACCCACCGGTCGTCGCCGCGCAGCGCGCGGGCGAAGTCGACGTTCTTCGCCTCCTGGACCAGGACGACGTCCGCCCTCTGGCTGTACTTGGCGAACCGCTCCATGACCAGGTCCGGGTCGGCGCCGAAGTTCACGTTGGCCGTGACGATCCGGACCCGCTGCGGGTCGGCGGCCGACGCGGCCGGGGCGCCCGTCGCCAAGGCCGTCCCGGCCAACGCCGTCGCCAGCGCCGCGAGCACCGTCCGTCGGGTGCGTGTCGTACCTGCCATCGCCGATCACTCCTCGAGTCGTGCCCTCCCCCGTCGGACGGGCCCGGGGGCGACCCTCCCGACCGCCGCTGTGCCCGTGGTGCGTGTTCGCTGCGAGACAGTGGGCCGGGAGCACGGTACGGCCGACACCACCATTCGGCACAGATGCTGGCGGTCCGGCCGTCCGGCGGCAAGGATGGGACTCCGCCACCGCCGCCGGACAGGAGCACCCGATGACCAACCTCTCGACCAACCTCGTCACCACCGCGACGGAGCTGCCCGAGAAGGACGCGCTGCGGGTGAACGGCCAGGGGGTCACCTACGCCCAGCTGCACGGCATGGCGGCGAAGGTCGCCGGCACCCTGCGCGAGCAGGGCGTCGAGCCGGGCGACCGCGTCGCCGTGATCCTGCCCAACGTCCCGGCCTTCCCGGTCGTGTACTGGGGGATCCTGCTCGCCGGGGGGATCGTCGTCCCGATGAACCCGCTGCTCAAGGCCGGGGAGATCGACTACTTCTTCACCGACTCCGGCGCGAAGATCGCCTTCGTCTGGCCCGACTTCGTCGACGAGGCCACGAAGGGCGCGCAGAACAGCGGGACGCGCATCGTCACGACCGGTGCGATGGGCCCGGAGGACTTCGAGGGCGGCGAGGCGGTCGCCGAGCCCACGCCGCGCGAGGACGACGACACGGCGATCATCCTCTACACCTCTGGCACGACCGGCCGGCCCAAGGGCGCCGAGCTGACGCACAGCAACATCCACCTCAACGCCCACCGCTCGGCCCAGGTCATCCAGGAGATGACCTCCGACGACGTCGTCATGGGCTGTCTGCCGCTGTTCCACGTGTTCGGTCTCGTCGTGGGCCTCAACGCGGCGACGATCGCCGGGGCGTCGCTCGCCCTCATCCCCCGTTTCGACCCGCAGGCCGCGATCGAGGTCATCGAGAAGGAGCGGGTGACGATCATGCAGGGCGTGCCGACGATGTACGCCGCCATCCTCAACCACCCCGGCTCGGACGGCATGGACGCCTCGAGCCTGCGCACCTGCGCCTCCGGTGGCTCGGCGATGCCGCTCGAGGTCATGCGCAGCTTCGAGGAGAAGCTCGGCTGCGTCATCCTCGAGGGCTACGGCCTGTCCGAGACCTCGCCCGTCGCGTCCTTCAACATGCCCGACAAGGAACGCAAGCCCGGCACGATCGGTGTCGCGATCCCCGGCTGCGAGATGCGCTGCGTCGACCTGGACGGCAACGAGGTCCCCGTCGGCGAGGTCGGCGAGATCGCCATCCGCGGCGACAACGTCATGAAGGGCTACTGGAACAAGCCGGAGGCCACGGCCGAGGCGATCCCGGACGGCTGGTTCCGCACCGGCGACCTCGCGACGATGGACGACGAGGGCTACTTCACGATCGTGGACCGCAAGAAGGACATGATCCTGCGTGGCGGGATGAACGTGTACCCGCGCGAGGTCGAGGAGGTCATCTACACCCACCCGGACGTCCTCGAGGTCGCGGTCGTCGGGATCCCGGACGACCTCCTCGGCGAGCAGGTGGGCGCGGCCGTCGCGCTGCGGGAGGGCGCCGAGACCACGCCGGAGGACATCGTCGCGTTCACCAAGGAGCGCATCGCCGCGTACAAGTACCCGCGCACGGTCTGGGTCGTCGAGGCCCTCCCCAAGGGCCCCACGGGCAAGATCCTCCGGCGCGAGGTCCACGCGCCCGCCGGATGAGCACCGCACCGGACGCCGCGGAGGCACAGCGCCAGCACGCGAGGCTGCGTGCCGCCGAGCTCTGGCGTGCCACCGGACTGGGCTTCTCCATCGTGTGGGCCGTCGTCCTCGCCCTCGTCGTCTTCTTCTGGGTCAGGATCGCGTTCATGCCGCGACCGGGTGACGACGTCTCGCGCTGGAACGACGCCCTGCTGGCCCCGATCGCCCTGGCCGCGGCCTGCCTCGCGGTGTGGGTGGTGGTCTGCGCGTACCGCCTGGCGAGGCGACGGGCGAGCGGATGGGACGCCGTCGTCGTCTGCGGGGCGTTCTCGCTGGCCATCGCGGCCTTCCTGTGGCTGCCGGGAAAGCTCGTCGACCGGCTCGACCCGGGGTCCTCCGAGCTCATCCTGCCCCTGACCGTCCTCGGCGCCGCGTCGGTCGTCACCGGGCTCGTCGCCCAGCGGGCCTTCCGTCGCGTCGCGGTCGACCTCGAGCCCACGGAGGAGTGGGTCGACGGCGACGAGTGGGACCGGACCCCGGTCATCGAGCCCCGGGACGGCTACCGCGACTGAGCCCGGGTCAGCCCCGGGTGGTGGCGGCGTCGGCGAGACGCCGTGCGAGGTCGAGCGAGCCCCGGGTCACCGTCCTGGCGGCTTCCGGTGCCAGCCCGGCCAGCCCGCAGGCGGGTGAGACGTCGAGCCCCGAGGCCTCCTCGGCGACGAGCCCGGTCCGTTCGAGCGCACGGCGCAGCAGGTCGTGGGCCCGGGCGTCGTCGGTCCCGCCGTCGGTGGCGAGCACGCCGGCGACCACCCCGACGCCGGACTCGAGCGTCGCGGCCACGGACTCCCAGCGCGTGGCGGAGGCGTCGACGAGGTCGAGCGCGAGCGCCCCCGCCCCGACCGACCGCAGCAGCGGCAGCGGGGCACGCGGATGGCACGAGTGGACGACGGTCGGCCCGTCGTGGGCGGCCAGCACGTCGCGCAGACCGGCCGCGACGACCTGGCGGTCGACGGCCCGGACCCGCCCGTACCCGGACGCCGTCGGCAGGCTGCCCTCGAGCACGGCCGGCAGCGACGGCTCGTCGAGCTGCAGGACGACCTCGGCCCCGGGCACGAGCCGGCGGACGTCGCCCACGTGGTCCGCGACACCCTCTGCGAGCGAGGCGACGAGGTCGGCGACCGCTCCGGGGTCGGAGACGACACGCTCACCGCGGGTCAGCTCGAGCGTGGCGGCGAGGGTCCACGGGCCGCAGACCTGCACCTTGAGGGGGCCTGCGTACGCCTCGTAGGCCTCGGCGAGCTCGTCGAGATCCTCGCGCCGGAACGCGGCGGTGCGCGCTGCGTCGCGGCCGGGGCGGCCGACGAGCCGCCAGCCGCTGGGCTGGAGGTCGACCGGAAGGTCGACGAGCAGCCCGGCCGCTCGGCCGATCATGTCGGCACCCGGGCCACGCGCCGGGGTCTCGGGGAGGTACGGCAGCCCGAGCCCGTCGGCGTCCACGAGGAGGTCGCGCACGGACCGGACGGCCTCGCGTGCCGAGGTCCCCGGCCACGACCCGATGCCGGTGGCACGGGTGGGTGTCGGGTTCGTCGTCACCCGGACATTGTCCAGGGGCCGTGGTCGGACGTGTCGCCGTGGTCCGGTGCCGGGCGCCGCCGGACCGCACCGGCGGCCATCAGCCCGAGGCACAGGATCCACAGGCTCGTCACGGAGATCTGGAACCGCTGGGCCAGGCCCGCCTCCCACGAGGACGGTCCGACCAGCGCGGTCACCCCGAGGAGGACGGTCCCGAGGACGCCGCCTACCCACACGGTCGCCCACGCGCTGCGGTGCAGCCAGGCCGGTCCGCCCCGCCGGGTGTCGAGGCCCACCGCCGCCGCCCCGACGAACACGCCCCCCTGGGAGACGACGCTCAGGGCGTCGTGGACCCACCACTGCACGAGGTCGGCCCCGGTGCCGCACCGCGAGATGTCCTCGCACGGCAGCGGGACGAGGGCGGCCGCCGCACATCCGATCGCGAAGGCCGTCGTCGCGACCACGAGGACGCGGCGCCACCGACGCCTCCCGGCGACGGTGGCCACGAACGGCAGCAGGACGAGGACGAGAAGACCGCACACGACGTCCGCGGTGCGCAGGAACCCCGACAACGGGGCGCCGGGGACCTGGAGCCTGCTGACGACGGCGAACCAGTCATGGCCCGGTGAGACGGCGGCGTCGACGAGGTACGCGGAGTAGCAGCACGCGGCCACGGCGCCGGCCGCCGCGAGCGTCAACGCGCGGCGCCCGCCGCCGCCCGCGCCGTGCTCCCCGGGACCCGGAGCCATGGACAGGATTGTCCCCCGACCGGCTCGGACCAGGCACCCCGCCGGGCGACGCGCTACGTTGAAACCTGTGCTTCCGGGGCTGGTCGGAGCCTTCGGTGCCGCCGTGGCGTACGGCCTCGGCTCGGTGCTCCAGGCCGTCGCGGCCCGGAGCACCCCCACGGTGGACGGCCTCGACCCGCGCCTCATGCTGCGGCTGGCCGCGTCCTGGCGCTACCTGCTCGGCGTGGGTCTCGACGTCGTCGGCTTCGTCCTGTCGATCGCCGCGGTCCGGACCTTGCCGCTCTTCGTCGTCCAGGCGGTCGTCGCGTCGTTCCTCGCCATCACGGCGGTCGTCGGGGCGGTCGTGCTCAAGATGCGGCTGCGCCGGTCGGACCGGGTGGGGCTCGTGGTCGTCGTCGCCGGGCTCGTGCTCGTGGGCCTGTCCGCGGCCGAGGACCGGGCGGTCGACGTCGTGCGGGCCGAGGAGTGGGGCGTCCTCGTCGCCACCGTCGTCCTCGCGCTCGTCGCCGTCCCCCTGGCCCGGCTGTCCGGTGCTGCCGGCGCGGCCGCGCTCGGCGCCGTGGCCGGTCTCGCCTTCGGCCTCACGTCGGTGGCCGCCCGGATGCTGCCCGGCTCGCTCGCGCCGGACGCGCTGCTCGGCTCGCTCGAGGTGCTCCTCGAGAGCCCGGCGACGTACGCGCTCGGGCTCGCCGGCGCACTCGCCCTGCTCACCTACTCGACCGCGCTCCAGCGAGGAACGGTCACTCAGGCGACCGCCCCGCTCGTCGTCGGTGAGACCGTCCTGCCGGCCGTCGTCGGGCTCGTGCTGCTCGGGGACCGGCCCCGCGAGGGCTGGGGCTGGGTCGCGGTTGCCGGGTTCGTGCTCGCGGTGGCCGGGGCCGTGAGCCTCTCCCGGCACGGCGAGGTGACCGACCACGACCTCGGCGACGCGCCCCACCCCGGCGCACCCCCCACGCCCACCACACCGACAGGGAGCCCCGAATGACGGACGTGCGCGTACCCACCGACTCCCCTGCGCCGGAGGACACCGAGGCGGAGCAGCCCGCCGACGGTCCGCGGGTCGACCTCACACGGCACGACCCCCGGCGCGACGTGTGGCCGGACCACCTCGCCCTCGGGACCTTCGCCGTGGCGGCCCTCGTGCTCGTCGCCACCCTCGTCCCGCCATGGCACCGGTACTTCGCCCAGGAGGACGACACGGTCTCCGCGCTGCTCGTGCCGGTCGTCCCGAGCCTGGTCTACGCGGCGCTGCTCGTCGTCCTCGGGGTCGCGCTGCGGCGGCGGCTCAGGGCGGCCTGGTGGGTGCTCGTCGTCTGGTGGCTCGTCCTCCCCGAGCTGGACCGGCTCGCCCGCATCGCCATCGGTGACCAGGTCCTGGTCCAGTCGGCCGGTGCGGTCGTCGGGCTCGCGCTCATCGTCCTCGCGGTCCGGGCCCGCCCGCAGTTCACCGCGCACCGGGTGTCCGGCAGCCTGCGGAAGGCCGTGGCCGTCTTCCTCCTCGGTGGCCTCGTCGTGCTGCTCGGCGGCGGCTGGCTCGTCACCCGCTTCGCGCGCCCGACCGGGTACGGCGAGGCGACGACGTACGTCTACGGCCAGATGCTCGCCGACATCGGCCGGATCGGGCTGGCCTCGCCGCCGCTCGACATCCCGGTCTGGGTGCGGCTCGTCATCGGCGTCTCCGGGGCGGCGGTCGTCGGGTGGTCCGCCGCGCTCCTCTTCCGGCCGTCCCGGACCACCCGGACGAGCTCGGTCGCGGACGAGGCACGCATCCGCACCCTGCTCCGCGACTTCGGGGAGCACGACTCCCTCGGCTACTTCGCGACCCGCCGCGACAAGGCGGTCGTGTGGGACACCGGCGACCCCGCCACGGCCCGGGCGGGCGTCTCGTACCGGGTGTTCGGCTCGGTGAGCCTCGCGAGCGGCAACCCGCTCGGGGACCCGGCGCACTGGGCCGCCGCGATCGAGCGCTGGCGCGCCGAGGCCCGGCAGCACGGGTGGTCGCTCGCCGTCATGGGCGCGGGCGAGGAGGGCGCGGTCGCGTTCACCGACGCCGGGCTCGTCGCCTACGAGATCGGCGACGAGGCGATCGTCGACCTGCGCGCGTTCTCGCTGAGCGGACCGGGGATGAAGGCGGTGCGGCAGTCGGTGTCGCGGCTGCAGCGCGAGGGGTACACCACGCGCATCCTGCGCCACTCGGCGCTCGACGCGAGCGGCTTCGCCGACCTCGCGACCGCGGCGTCCCGGTGGCGCGGGGACGGCGGGGACGAGCGCGGCTTCTCGATGGCCCTCGGCCGGCTGGAGGACCCGCTCGACGGGGACTGCGTCGTCGTCCTGGCCCACGGGGCGACCGGTGAGCTGCGGGGGTTCCTCAGCCTCGTGCCCTGGGGCCGGACCGGCCTCTCCCTCGACCTCATGCGCCGCGACCCGTCGGCGGGCAACGGGCTCGTCGAGCTCATGGTCAACGCCCTCGCGGACGAGTCCGCGGCCCTCGGGGTCGGGCTGGTGTCGCTGAACTTCGCGATGTTCCGCGAGGCGTTCGAGCGCGGCGCGCAGGTCGGGGCGGGGCCGCTGGCGCGGGTCTGGCGCCAGGGGCTGCTCCTCGCGAGCCGCACCTGGCAGCTGGAGTCGCTGTACCGGTCCAACGCCAAGTACCTGCCGGACTGGCAGCCGCGGTTCATGTGCTTCGAGTACGCCTCGGACCTGCCGCGGGTTGGCACGGCCGCGGGGAGCGCCGAGGGCTTCCTCACCGCGCCGTCCCTCGCACGGATCCGGCGCCCGGGCGGACCCGGTGACGGCGACGCCCTGGCGCGCCGGGGCCAGGAGTACGCGGACGCGGTGCGTGCGCTCGTCCCGCCCGCGCCGGACCCGCTCGCCGAGGCGATGTCGGACGCCGGCCTGCCCGAGCAGGTGCGGGTGCGGCGGGCCAAGCTGCGCCGGATCCGGGAGATGGGCGTCGACCCGTACCCGGTGTCCTACCCGCGCACCCACACCCTGGCGCAGGTGGTGGCCGAGAGCGGCGACCTGCCGCCGGACACCTCGACCGGGCGTGAGGTGTCGGTCGTCGGCCGGGTCCTGCTCAAGCGGGACCACGGACGGCTCGGGTTCGCGCAGCTGCGGGACGGCAGCGGCGACCTCCAGGTCATGGTCGACCTCTCCGACGTCGGACAGGAGCTCGACGACCTCTGGCGGCACGAGGTCGACCTCGGCGACCACGTCGGCGTGACCGGCGAGGTGATGACGACGCATCTCGGCGAGCTGACCGTCCGGGCGCGCACCCTGGCGCTGACGAGCAAGTCGCTGCGGCCGCTGCCCGACAAGCACAAGGGGCTGACCGACCCCGAGGCACGGGTGCGGATGCGCTACGTCGACCTCGTCGTCCGCCCCGACTCGCGCGACATCGCCTACAAGCGCGCCACGATCGTGCGCAGCGTGCGCGACTCGCTGCACACGCGCGGGTTCACCGAGGTCGAGACGCCCGTGCTCCAGGCCATCCACGGCGGGGCGAACGCCCGGCCGTTCGAGACGCACATCAACGCCTACGACCTCGACCTCTACCTGCGGATCGCGACCGAGCTGCACCTCAAGCGGCTGCTCGTCGGCGGGATGGAGAAGGTGTTCGAGGTCGGGCGGCAGTTCCGCAACGAGGGAGCCGACTTCAAGCACAACCCCGAGTTCACCTCGCTCGAGGTCTACGAGACCTACGGCGACTACGACACGATGCGGGTCCTCACCCAGGAGCTGGTCCAGGAGGCCGCCACGGCCGTGTACGGCTCGCCCGTCGCGTACCGCGCCGACGCGGACGGGCGGACGGTCGAGTACGACTTCTCCGGCGACTGGCCGGTGGTCACGATCTGCGAGGCGGTCTCGAGGGCGCTCGGCGAGGAGGTCACGGCCGACACCCCGAAGGCCGAGCTGCTGCGGCACGCGGAGGCCGTCGGGCTCGACCTCGACCCGGCGAGCCCGTGGGGCTTCGTCCTCGAGGAGATCTACGGCGAGCTGTGCGAGGGCAGCACGACGACGCCGGTCTTCTACACCGACTTCCCCAAGGAGAACGCGCCGCTCACCCGGCAGCACCGGGACGACCCGCGGCTCGCCGAGAAGTGGGACCTCGTGATCTTCGGTGCCGAGCAGGGCACGGCGTACTCCGAGCTCGTCGACCCGCTCGACCAGCGCGAGCGCCTCGTGTCGCAGTCGCTGCTCGCCGCCGCGGGCGACCCGGAGGCGATGCAGGTGGACGAGGACTTCCTCCAGGCGCTCGAGTACGGGATGCCGCCGACCGGCGGGATGGGGATGGGCATCGACCGCCTCGTCATGAACCTCACCGGGCTGTCCATCCGCGACACGATCCTGTTCCCCCTGACCCGGCCCGGAGCCTGACGACCACCCGAGGAGCACAGCGGATGACGACCGTCGACCAGCCGACCGGCACCCTCGGGCGCGTCTCCCTGCTCACCCTGACGGGCGTGGTCGTCGGCTCCATGGTGGGCGGCGGCGTGTTCACGCTGCCGGCCGAGTTCGGCGGGTCGGCCGGGGTCATCGCGGCGGTCGTCGCGTGGACGCTCGCCGGGGTGGGGATGCTCATGATCGGCTTCGTCTTCCAGTCCCTCGCCGTGCGCAAGCCCGACCTCGACTCGGGCGTCTACGTGTACGCGCAGGTGGGGTTCGGCAACTATGCCGGGTTCAGCTCCGCCTTCGGGTACTGGGCGAGCAACATCGCGGGCAACGTCTTCTACCTCGTCTTCACGATGACGTCGCTCAGCGCGTTCTTCCCGGGCCTGGACGACGGCACGACGCTGCTCGCCGTGGTGCTGTCGTCGGCCGGGATCTGGCTCATCCACACGCTCGTCGCGCGCGGGGTGCGCGAGGCGGCGGGGGTCAACCGGGTCGTCACCGTCGTCAAGGTCGTCCCCATCCTCGTGTTCGTCGTCGTCGTGGCGCTCGCCTTCGACCCGGCCACGTTCGCGGCGAACCTCTGGGGTGGCGAGGCGCACACCGTGGGGTCGCTCTTCGAGCAGGTGACGCAGACGATGCTCGTCACGACGTTCGTCTTCCTCGGCATCGAGGGCGCGAGCGTCTACTCGCGGCTGGCGCGTCGCCGCGAGGACGTCGGGCGCGCGACGCTCGCCGGGTTCGGCAGCGTCCTCGTCGTCTTCGTCCTCGTGACGATGGTGTCCTACGGGGTGCTCCCCCGCACCGACCTCGCCGACGCCGCGCAGCCCTCGATGGGCACGGTCCTCGAGGAGGTCGTCGGGCCGTGGGGGGCCACCTTCGTCCGGGTCGCCGTCATCGTGTCCGTGCTCGGCGCCTACCTCGCGTGGACGCTGCTCAGCGCCGAGGTGCTCTACATGCCGGCGCGCACCGAGGTGATGCCGCGCTTCCTGCGCCGGCTGAACCGGCACGAGACGCCGATCGCGGCGCTGCTCACGACGAGTCTGGCCGTGCAGGTGCTCCTGCTCGCCACGTTCGTCGTCGAGGACGCTCTCGACTTCATGCTCAAGCTCGACACCGCACTGGCCCTCATCCCGTACCTGCTCGCGGCCTCCTACGCGCTCAAGCTCACGGTGACCGGAGAGACGTACGGCGCAGGCGACACGGGCGAGCGGCGGCGGCAGCGGACGGTCGCGGTGCTCGCGGTCGTCTACTCGGTGTTCCTGCTGTACGCGGCCGGGGTCGTGTACCTGCTCATGGCCTGCGTCGTCTACGCCCCGGGGACGCTGCTCTACGTCATGTCCCGGCGCGAGCAGGGGCTGCCGGTGTTCCGGCCGGTCGAGGCCGTCGTCGCGGCGGTGTTCGTGACCGCCGGGGTGGTGGGCGTGGTCGTCGTCGCGACGGGGGCGCTGTCGATCTGACAGCGCCCCGCGTCGGACCGGAGGACGACTCGCTCAGAGGACGTCGTGCCCGGGGTGCGGCTCGCTCGGGATGGTCCCGAGCCGGCCGGCCTGGAAGTCCTCGAAGGCCTGGACGAGCTCGGCGCGGGTGTTCATGACGAACGGGCCGTACGCCGCGACGGGCTCGCGGATCGGGCGCCCGCCGAGGATGTAGAGGTCCAGGCTCGGGCTGCGGCTCTCCTGGGACTCGTCGGCGCCGACCTCGACGACGTCGCCGCCACCGAGCACCGCGAGCTGGCCCATCCGCAGGGCGCGCCGGTCCGGGCCGACGCTGCCGTTGCCGTTCAGGGCGTAGACGAGGGCGTTGTAGCCCGGCTCCCACGGCAGACGGACCCGCGCGCCGGGCGCGACGGTGACGTGCAGGGCCACGATCGGGGTGTGCGTGATGCCCGGACCCTCGTGGCCGTCGAGCTCGCCGGCGATGACCCGCACGAGCGCCCCGCCGTCCGGGCTGGAGAGCAGCGCGACGTCACCGCCGCGGATGTCCTGGTAGCGCGGCGGGGACATCTTCTGCGCCCGCGGCAGGTTGACCCACAGCTGGAGGCCGTGGAAGAGGCCACCGCTGACGACGAGCTCCTCGGGCGGGACCTCGATGTGCAGCAGGCCGGAGCCGGCGGTCATCCACTGGGTGTCTCCGTTGGTGATGACGCCTCCCCCACCGGTGCTGTCCCGGTGCACGAAGGTGCCGTCGATGATGTAGGTGACGGTCTCGAAGCCACGGTGCGGGTGCCAGGCGGTCCCCTTGGGCTCGCCGGGGGCGTACTCGACCTCGCCCATCTGGTCCATGTGGATGAACGGGTCGAGCGCTGCGAGGTCGACGCCGGCGAACGCGCGCCGGACCGGGAAGCCCTCGCCCTCGAAACCCTGCGGCGCCGTCGTGATGCTGCGGACGGGCCGCGAGACCGCCGTCGCCAGAGGCTCGGCGACCTTGGGCAGGGTCAGGATGTCCTCGACGGTCACGGCCGGCATGTCACTCACGCTCCTCGGTGCACATCCTCCGGGGTGGAGGCTGCCGGGTCCAACGATAGTTGACGCTTCAACATTCCGGTGGAGGACGAGGGTGCGCAACATGCCGACCGTCGAACCTCGTCGTCCGCATGTCGCGCGCCCTCGTCATGCGGCCCGCTGCCGCACGGCGTGCCCCCGGGCTAGGGTCGGGGGCGTGAACCGGACGGTGTCGCTCGTGCTCGGGGTCGTGTGCGTCCTCGTCGGTCTGCTCTGGACCGGACAGGGGCTCGGCTACGTCGGTGGCAGCCCGATGACGGGAGTGACCCTGTGGGCGGTCGTCGGGCCGGTCGTCGTGCTCGCCGGTGTCGCGCTGCTCACGGTCCGGGGTCGTGGCCGCCGCGGCGGAGGCTGACGCGGGTCAGCCGGCATGCTCGACACAGGTGCGGGCGGTGGGCCGCGCCTCGAGGCGCGCGGCCGGGATGGGCTCGCCGCACACGTCGCACCGGCCGTAGCCGCCCTCCCGCAGCCGGTCGGCCGCAGCCTCCACCTCGGCCAGGCGGCGCCGCACACCGTCGGTCAGCGCGGCGAGCTGGGACCGCTCGTAGGCGATCGTCTGCCCCTCGGGGTCGTGCTCGTCGTCGGCGTTGGAGTCGCGCGAGGCGGCGACGAGCCGCTCCATGTCGCGCTCCATCGTGGCGAGCCGCTCGCGGAGCGCGTCGCGCTCGTCGGTGACCCGGGCGGCCGCCCGCGCGTCGGGCGGCGGCTCAGCGGGCACGTGAAGCCGCGGTGATGGTGGCCGAGCCCACGACGCGGGTGCCGTCGTAGAGGACCACAGACTGCCCCGGTGCGACGCCGCGCACGCGACGGTCGAGGCCGACAGTGACGGCGTCGTCGGCGACCTGCGCCACCGCCGGCACCTCCTCGCCGTGTGCCCGCACCTGGGCGCCGACCCGCACCTGTCCCGCGGGGGCCGGCCCGCACCAGCGGAGGTGCTCGCCCTCGACGACGTCGACGCCGAGGAGCTCGGCGGTCCCGATGACGACGCGGTTGCGCGGGGCGTCGACCTCGACGACGTAGCGCGGGTCGCCGTCGAGGCGGGATCGGTCGATGCCGAGGCCGCGCCGCTGTCCGACGGTGAACCCGTGGGTGCCGGCGTGCTCGCCGACGACCTCGCCGGTGACGGCGTCGACGAGCTCACCGGGCTGCTCGCCGAGACGCCTCGTGAGGAAGCCGCGGGTGTCGCCGTCCGGGATGAAGCAGATGTCGTGGCTGTCCGGCTTCTTCGCCACCGAGAACCCTCGCTCGGCGGCCTCCTCACGGACCCGGGACTTCAGCGAGTCGCCGAGCGGGAAGAACGACCGGGCCAGCTGGTCGGCGTCGAGCACGCCGAGCACGTAGGACTGGTCCTTGGCGGGGTCGACGGCCCGGTGCAGCTCGCGACCGGCCGCGCCCTCGACGACCCGCGCGTAGTGACCGGTGGCGACGGCGTCGAAGCCGAGCGCGAGGGCCTTGTCGAGCAGGCCGGCGAACTTGATCTTCTCGTTGCAGCGCAGGCACGGGTTGGGGGTCCGGCCCGCGGCGTACTCGGCGACGAAGTCCTCGACGACGTCGCGCTCGAAACGCTCGGCGAGGTCCCAGACGTAGAACGGGATGCCGAGCCGGTCCGCCACGCGGCGGGCGTCGCCGGCGTCCTCGATCGTGCAGCAGCCGCGCGCGGACTCGCGCAGCGTGGCGGCGGACCTGGACAGCGCGAGGTGCACCCCGACGACATCGTGGCCGGCGTCGAGCATCCGGGCCGCGGCGACCGCGGAGTCGACGCCGCCGGACATCGCGGCGACGACGCGCATCAGGCCGGGCCGCCGGCCCGTCGCGCCCGCTCGACGACCCCGGGCAGGGCCGCGAGGAAGGCGTCGACGTCGGCGTCGGTCGACGTGTGCCCGAGGGAGAGCCGCAGCGCGCCGCGGGTCTCGGTCTCGGAGTACCCCATGGCGAGGAGGACGTGGCTGGGCTGCGGCACGCCCGCCTGGCAGGCCGAGCCGGTGCTGCACTCGACCCCCGCGGCGTCGAGCAGGTAGAGCAGCGAGTCGCCCTGGCATCCGGGGACGAGGAGGTGGGCGTTTCCGGGCAGCCGCCCGGTGCCGTCGCCGGCGCGCCAGCATCCGCTGACCGTGATGCCGAGGTCGAGCGCGAGCGCGCCTTCGACGAGACGGTCGCGCAGCGCGAGGACCCGCTTGGCCTCGACGTCGCGGGTCGCGACGGTCTCGTCGAGGGCGACGGCGAAGGCGTGCACGGCCGGGACGTCGAGGGTCCCGCTGCGGACCTGACGCTCCTGGCCGCCTCCGTGCAGCTGCGGGACGAGGGAGGCGTCACGGGCGGCGATGAGCGCGCCGACCCCGACGGGTCCCCCGACCTTGTGCGCCGTGACGGTCATCAGGTCGGCGCCGGACTCGTCGAAGCGGACGGGGAGGTGGGACAGCGCCTGGACGGCGTCGGTGTGGAACGGCACGCCGTGCTCGCGGGCGACGGCGGCGAGCTCGGCGACGGGCTGGACGGTGCCGACCTCGTTGTTCGCCCACATGACGCTGGCGAGTGCGACGTCGTCGCCCTCGTCGAGCGCGGCGCGGAGGTCGTCGACGGCGAGGTGGCCGCAGCGGTCGGGCTCGAGCCGGCTGACGGTGGCGCCGTGGTGCTCGGCGAGGAAGTCGACCGGGTCGAGGACGGCGTGGTGCTCGATGCGGCTCGTGACGAGCCGGGTCCGCGCCGGGTCGGCGTCGCGGCGGCTCCCCCAGGTGCCCTTGACGGCGAGGTTGTCCGCCTCGGTACCGCCCGAGGTGAAGACGACCTCGGACGGGCGGCAGCCGAGGGCGGCCGCGATCCGCTCGCGGGACTCCTCGACCGTCTTGCGGGCGGCACGGCCGGCAGTGTGCAGCGAGGATGCGTTGCCGACCCGGCCGGCGGACTGCGTGAAGGCCTCCACCGCGGCAGGGAACATCGGCGTCGTCGCCGCGTGGTCGAGGTAGTGCGTCACAAGGGTCGAGTCTACGGTTCCGGCGGGCTTCGAGCCCTCCCGAGCCCCGCCCCGGGCGGTCAGGCCGGGAAGATGCAGAACGGGTGGCCTGCGGGGTCGGCGAGGACGTAGAGCGGCTCGTCCGGGTCGTCGGTGCGGTCGAACACGAGCCGCGCCCCGAGCGCCTCGGCCCGCGCGCGCTCGGCCTCGAGCTCCGAGACGTCCGCCACGGTGAGGTCGAGGTGCAGCTGCATCGGCACCTCGTGGTCGGGCCAGGTCGTCGGTGTCAGCCGCTCGACCTCCTGGAAGGCGAGCCGGCGCGTGCCGTCGGCCTCGGTGAGGACGAGCCAGTCGGCGTCGTCGGTCGAGCCGTCGGTGGGCGGCTCGTCGCCCGGCCGGTACACCAGGCCGAGCAGCTCGCGGTAGAACTCCGCGAGCACGCGGACGTCGGTCGTGTCGATCACGGTGTGCAACAGACGCGGCGGCACGGCATCCCCTCTCGGTCGCTACGGGCTCCTGAGGGGCCACCATCCCCCATGCCCACGCCGCGGGCAACCGGCACCCGTGCGCCGGCCCGTCCGTCCGGCGGGTACCGGGTCGCGTCCTGCCGCTCGCTGCGGTCGCTGCCCTCGGCGGCCCGCCGAGACGTCGGCTTCCGAGCCTTCCCCGCGCTGGCCGGTCGTGCGCCCGTACTGACCGGCCGGGCGACGGACGGGAGCCGACGGTCGGCCCGGGCGCCTCCTGACACGATCCATGGTGTGAGAAGTGGGGTGATCACCCCACTTCTCACACCATCAGACAGGCTGTCACCGAGTGCACGGGGTCAGCGGCCGGCGAGACCGGCCTGATGGCAGCGGTCTCTCCGGGCGCGGCCGGGGGCACGCCCGGGAGTGCCGCGGGACGACGAAGGGGCGAGCGGATCGCTCGCCCCTCATCGGTCGCGCACCGCGCGGCAGGACCGCCTCGTGAGCGGTGGTCGTGCTCAGCCCTTGCGCTTCTTGACCTCACCGGTCGCCTGCGGCAGGACGGAGAAGAGGTCGCCGACCACACCGAAGTCGACGAGCTCGAAGATCGGCGCCTCCTCGTCCTTGTTGACGGCGACGATGGTCTTCGACGTCTGCATCCCGGCCCGGTGCTGGATGGCCCCGGAGATGCCGGCCGCCACGTAGAGCTGCGGCGAGACCTGCTTGCCGGTCTGGCCCACCTGGTTGCTGTGCGGGTACCAGCCGGCGTCGACCGCGGCGCGGCTCGCACCGACCGCGGCGCCGAGCGAGTCGGCGAACTCCTCGACCGGCGAGAAGTCTCCGCCGGTGCCGCGCCCGCCGGAGACGACGATGGCCGCCTCGGTGAGCTCCGGGCGTCCGGTGGCCTTCTTCGGCTGGCTGTCGGTGACCTTGGCGGCCTTGGCGTCGTCGCTGACGGTGGCGTCGAACGCCTCCACGGCGCCGGCCTCCGGGGCGGCCTCGATGGCGGCCGAGTTGGGCTTGACGCAGATGATGGGCGTGCCGGTCGTGACCGTCGCGGTGACCGTGTACGAGCCGGCGAACACCGACTGCGTCGTCTCGACCCCGTCGTCGCCCGCACGGACGTCGACGGCGTCGGTGATCATCCCCGAGCCGGTCTTGACCGCCAGGCGAGCCGCGATCTCCTTGCCGGAGGCGTTGCTCGGGACGAGCACCGCGGCGGGCGAGACCTTCTCGACGAGCTGCGCGAGGATCTCGGCCTGCGGCGCGACGAGGAACGACGCGGCGTCCTCGGCGTCGACGGAGTAGACCTTGTGCGCGCCGTACTTGGCGAGGGTCTTCTGGGCGGTGTCGGCGCCGGGGCCGATGTGGACCGCGGACGGCTCGCCGAGCCGGCGGGCGAGCGTCAGCAGCTCGGCGGTGGCCTTGCGCAGGCGGCCGCCGGCGTGGTCGGTGAGAACGAGAACTTCAGCCATGGGTGTGCTCCTGGTCTTCGGTGCGGCCGCGGGTCAGAGGAACTTCTGGGCGCTGAGGAACTCGGCGAGCCTGGCGCCACCGTCCCCCTCGTCCGTCACGATCTCGCCCTGCTCGCGCGGCGGGCGCTTGGCGAACGACACGACCTTGGTCCAGGCGGCGTCCAGGCCGACCTGCGAGGCGTCGACGCCGAGGTCCTCGAGCGACCACGTCTCGACCGGCTTCTTCTTCGCGGCCATGATCCCCTTGAAGGAGGGGTAGCGCGGCTCGTTGATCTGGTCGGTGACCGAGACGAGTGCGGGCAGCGAGGCCTCGATCGTCTCGGACGCGGTGTCGCCGTCCCGGCGGATGGTGACCCCGCCGTCGGCCAACGTGAGCTCGGAGGCGTACGTGACCTGCGGGAGCCCGAGCCGCTCGGCCATCATCGCCGGGACGACGCCCATGACGCCGTCCGTGGAGGACATCCCGGTGAGGACGAGCTCGGGGCTGCCGTCCGAGGCCTTCTTGACGGCCTCGGCGAGGACGAGCGAGGTGGCGGCGGCGTCCGAGCCGGCGATCGCGTCGTCCTGGACGTGCACGCCCTTGTCGGCCCCCATCTGCAGCGCCTTCTTGATCGCGTCGGCAGCGGCCGCGGGCCCGACGGTGACGACCGTGACCTCGCCCTCGCCCTGGGCCTCGACGATCTTCAGGGCCTCCTCGACGGCGTACTCGTCGAGCTCGGAGAGCAGGCCGTCGACGGCCTCGCGGTCGACCGTGTTGTCGGACTCCTGGAACGTCCGCTCGGACTGTGCGTCCGGGACGTGCTTGACGCAGACGACGATGTTCATGCGCGCCTCGTCCTCTTTCTGTCGCTCGTGGGTCGCCCGCGGGGCGGGCCGGTTCGCGCCCCATCCTCTCAACAGGTGAGCGCTTGTTCACCACCCGGGCGGCGTGACGGTCACCACCCCGGCCGGTCGCCTCACGCCGGGACCGTCCGGTGATCTGACAGGATCTGGCGGATGAGCAGCGAGGACGCGGTCGGGCCGGGGTCGGTACGCCGGACGCTCGGGCCCCTCGGGGACCCCGAGACCGTCGGGTGGTGGGAGAGGGTCTGGCGCCCCTTCTGGGTCCTTCCGTCGACCATCACGGCCGGTGCCGTGCTCCTCGGCCTCCTCCTGCCCTGGGTCGACGACCACGTCCTCGGCAACGTGGCGTTCCTCTTCAACGGCAACGCCGACTCGGCTCGAAGCCTGCTCGGCACCATCGCCAGCGCGATGATCTCGGTCACCGGCCTGGTGTTCTCGATCACGATGGTCGTCATGCAGCTGGCGAGCAGCCAGTTCACGCCGCGGCTGCTCGGGACGTTCCTCGGCAGCCGGATCACCCAGGTGACGCTGGGTGTGTTCACGTCCTCGTTCGTGTTCGCCTTCATGGTGCTGCGCGACGTCCGCGGCGGTTCCGCGCCGTTCGTCCCCCAGCTGTCGGTGACGGTGGCGTTCGGTCTCGTCCTCACCAGCGTCGCGCTGTTCTTCGCGTTCATCCACCACATCACCGTGTCGATCCAGGTCGACCGCGTCATCGACCGTATCGCCGAGAACACGGTCGCCGCGCTCGAGCGGGGCTCGGAGCAGGAGTGGGACGACACCTCGGCCGTCCCGCCGTCCTGGGCCCCCGGCGACGGGCCGACGGTCGTGGTGACCACCCGCGAACGGCACGGCATCGTCCAGCGCGTCCACTACACCGCGATGGTCCGCGGCGCCCGGGAGGCCGGCGCGGTCGTCGAGCTGCTGGCGAGGCCCGGCGACGTGCGACACCGGGGCCAGGAGGTCGCCCGGGTGCACGGGGCGCAGGCCGACGACGAGATCGTCCACGAGGTGCGCGCGGCGTTCGGCCTGGGGCGGGAGCGCACTCTCCAGCAGGACCCGGAGTTCGGTGTGCGCCAGCTCGTCGACATCGCCGAGCGCGCCCTCTCCCCCGGCATCAACGACCCGACGACCGCCGTGCAGGTTCTCGACGAGCTGCACCGCATCCTGCGCGTCGCGGCGGTACGCCCGGACCGCAGCGAGTACGTCGTCGACGGCGAGGGCGCGGTACGGGTGGTCGACCGGCCGACGACGTTCGCCCGGATGCTCGACCTCGCCCTCGACGAGGTGGCGTACTACGGCAAGGACACCCTCCAGGTGCCGGTCCGGATCGAGGCCCTGCTCGACGACGTCGAGGGGATGGCCCGGACCGAGCACGCGGTGACCGTCGGTCAGAAGCGCGCCGACCTGCGGTCCCGGCACGGCGGCCGGCACGCGGAGACGTGAGGCCCCCGGGCCTCAGGCGCCCTCGAACTCCGCCTTGCCCGGACCGTTCTCGACGAAGCTGCGCATCCCGGTGGCACGGTCCTTCGTGGCGAACAGTCCCGCGAACAGCTGCCGCTCGATCTCGAGCCCGGTCTCGAGGTCGACCTCGAGGCCGCGGTCGATGGCCTCCTTGGCCGCCCGGACCGCGTAGGACGGCCCGCCGACGTAGCGCGCGACCATCGCGCGGGCGGTGTCGTAGACCTCCGCGGCGGGCACGACGGCGTCGACCAGGCCGATCTCGAGGGCCTCCTGGGCCGCGACGAAACGGCCGGAGAGGACGAGGTCCTTGGCCTTGGCCGGGCCGACGAGACGGGCGAGGCGCTGGGTGCCACCGGCCCCCGGGATGATGCCGAGGAGGATCTCGGGCTGCCCGAGCTTCGCGTCGTCGGCAACGACCCGCCAGTCGCAGGCGAGCGCGACCTCGCACCCACCACCGAGCGCGTACCCCGTGACGGCCGCGACGGTGGGCTTCGGCAGCTTGGCGAGCGCCTTGGTGAAGTCCTGGAGCATCCCGGAGCGGTCGACCATGTCGGTGTACGACATCGCCTCCATCTCCTTGATGTCCGCGCCGGCCGCGAACACCTTCTCCCCGCCCCAGACGACGACCGCGGCGACGTCGGAGCGCTCGGCGGCCTCCCGGCACACCTCGACGATGCCGGCCTGCACCTCGCCGTCCAGGGCGTTCATCGGCGGCCGGTCCAGGCGGATCGTCCCGATCCCGTCCTCGACCTCGAGCCGGACGACGTCGCTCACGCCTCGCCCTCGGGCTTTCCGGTCTGGGGGTCGATGCCCATGATCCGCTGGTGCCACAGGTGGACGGCGGAGAGCACGACCTGGATGGAGACCTGGACCATCGCGTCGAGCTGGGCGCCCTCGGTGACGACGTGCTCCCCGGTGACGACGAGGGTCGTCCCGGCCAGCCCGGTCTTGACGTGGTTCATGTGCAGATTGATCTCGTTGCACGTCTCGTGCAGCTTGAGCCGGTCGCCCGTCAGCTCGTCCTGGACCTGCCACTGGCCGAAGAGCCGCATGATCTCGACGTCGCCCTCGGTGCAGCGCACGAAGAGCTGCTGCTCGTTGACCGTGAAGGCCACATCGCCGTCGGAGTCGATGTTCGGCGCGACCCCGAGGTCGACGAGGACGTCGAGGACGCGGCCGCGCAGCGGGTGCTCGTCCGGCGGCGGCGGGAAGTTGGGCAGCGACGTGGGATCGGTCATCGCTCCACCGTAGCCATCCCCCACGGTGGCTTCCATGGCGGGCGGGCCCGCGCGCGCCCGGTCAGTGACACGGGGCCTCCCGGTTGGCCGGGTCCTGCCAGTCGAGCTGCCCCAGGTCGTCGCGGCGGGCCAGCTCCGTCACGAAGACCTCGAGGTCGGTGAGGGCCAGACCGTGGTCCCCGGCCGGGCCGGCCCGCCAGGCGGCGACGACCGGCGTCACCTCCTCGTGCCACCACGCGGCCGCGAGGTCGGCCGCGCAGCAGTAGCTCGTGCCGTCCACCAGGAGCCTGCGGTACCCCCAGGCCATCGCCGCGTCCGCGATGCGCGTCCAGTCGGCGGGCGAGCCGAGACTGTTCTCGGTCCGCACGTCGTCGGGCAGGGGCAGCACCTCGAGGAACCGGCGCTCGGCGGCGCTCGTCGTCAGGTCGCAGGCCCGCAGGCAGGCCCGGGCGTAGGCCGTGGTGCAGATGCGTCGCACCGAGGCGGGGAGCGTGGTCCAGCCGCGCTCTCGCGCGACGGCCACGCGGTGGTGGCCGTCGACGACGAAGTACAGCTCACCGAGACGCAACAGCCGGATCGGAGGTGGCCACTCGCCCGCGTCGAACCGACGGCGGACCTCTGCCAGGCGTGCCGAGCGCCGGAGCGGGCGGAAGTCCCGGTCGAAGTCGTCGCTGCGGCCCACCGACCCGACGACCGCCCCGAGCGGAACCTCCTCGGCGGTCTCCCCCATGTCGTGCTCGCGCCCCACGGCCTCGATGACCTCGTGGAACGAGAGCAGCGGGTCGTGGTCACGGTTCCACAGCGACATGATGCCCATGCCTCCATCTGAACAGATCTGTTCAGGTTAGTCTAGGCCCGAGAGGAGGACCGATGTCGAGGTCGAAGCGCACCGAGGTGCTGGCCGCCGCCGAGCGGCTCTTCTACACCCGCGGGGTGGCGAGCACCGGGGTCGACCTCGTCGCCCGGGAGGCCGGGGTCTCCAAGGCGACCCTCTACCACCACTTCCCCTCCAAGGACGCGCTCCTCACCGCATACGTCGACCACATCGAGGCCCGATGGCGCGAGCGCCTGACGGACCGCCTCGCCGCGCTCAACGACCCGTGGGACCGGCTGGCCGCGTACACCACCGCCTACATCGACGGCGGACCGTCCGTCCGTGGGCTCGGCCAGCGCGGATGCGGCCAGCAGAACCTGGCCTCGGAGCTGCCGGACGACCACCCCGCGCTGGCCGTCATCGTCGCGGCGAAGCGGCGCACCGAGGAGGACGTGGCCGGGCTCCTGCGGGAGCTCGGGAACCCGCACCCGGAGGCCCTGGCCGAGGCGATCGTCACGCTGCTGGAGGGCGGCTGCATCCGTTCGGGCATGCAGCGCACGACGATCGACCTCGCACCCGTCCTCGCCGCCGTGCGAGTCCTCGCCCTGGGGTCGGGCCCACCTGGCGCCACTCACTAGGCTCGTCCCCATGCCGCCCTGGGACCACCCGTCACCGACGCCGCCGGGGCCGCTGACCCGCGACCTGCCCCCGCCGCCCGGGGTCACTCCCGCCCTGGGGGGTGCCGACGTGTCGGTCTACGCGGGCCACGCCGAGGCCGTGGAGGTCTGCCTCTTCGAGCCCGGCGACGAGACCGGCGAGAGCGAGCAGCGCGTCCCGCTGCGCGAGCGCGCGCACGGCTGGTGGTTCGGCACCGTGCCCGGGCTGGGGCCCGGCCGGCGCTACGGGCTACGCGCCCACGGGCCCTGGCAGCCCGACGCCGGGCACCTGTTCAACGGCGACAAGCTGCTCCTCGACCCCTACGCCGGTGCCGTGGAGGGTGAGGTCACCTGGGGGCCCGAGCTCTACGGCCACGCCGTCGACGACACCTGGCACGGCGACCTCGACGTCCGCTCGGCCCTCGACAGCCGCGGGAGCGTGCCGCGCGGGGTCGTCGTCGACCACTCCTTCGACTGGGGCGGCGACACCCCTCCCCGGCACTCACGCAGCGAGACCGTCGTCTACGAGGCGCACGTCCGCAACCAGACGATGCGCCATCCGGGCGTTCCCGAGCACCTGCGCGGCACGTACGCGGGGCTCGCCCACCCGGCAGCGGTCGAGCACCTCGTCTCGCTCGGGGTCACCACCCTCGAGCTCCTGCCGGTGCACGCGTTCACGCACGAGCCGCACCTCGTCCGGCGCGGGCTGACGAACCACTGGGGCTACAACACCCTCGGGTTCTTCGCCCCGCACCCGCAGTACGCCGCGGCCCGCGACCCGCAGGGGGTCGTCGACGAGGTCAAGGGCATGGTCAAGCTGCTCCACGAGGCGGGCATCGAGGTCGTCCTCGACGTCGTCTACAACCACACCGCCGAGCAGAGCCGCGCCGGCGCCACGCTGTCCTGGCGCGGCCTGGACCAACGGGCCTACTACCGCCTCGACGAGCGCGGCCGCGACATCGACGTCACGGGCTGCGGCAACACCCTCGACCTGCGCCACCCGGTCACCTGCCGGATGGTGCTCGACTCGCTGCGGCACTGGGTGCAGGAGTTCCACGTCGACGGCTTCCGCTTCGACCTCGCCGTCGCACTCGGCCGGGGGCGCGGGGACGACTTCGACCCCGACCACCCGTTCCTCGTCGCGCTGCGCACCGACCCCGTCCTCTCCCGCGTCGCGCTCGTCGCCGAGCCGTGGGACCTCGGGATGCACGGGTGGCGCACCGGGCAGTTCCCGCCCCCGTTCCTCGAGTGGAACGACCGCTTCCGCGACACCGTCCGCCAGTTCTGGGTCGGCGACCTCCGGGCGCAGGCGCACGGGCACGCCGGTCACGACGCCCGCGAGCTCGCCACCCGGCTCACCGGCTCCCGGGACCTCTTCGGCGCCCGGGACCGCGGGCCCACCGCATCGGTCAACTTCGTCACTGCGCACGACGGCTTCACCCTGGCCGACCTCGTCTCCTACGACCACAAGCACAACGAGGCCAACGGCGAGGACAACCGTGACGGCAGCAACGGCAACGGCTCGTGGAACCACGGGGTCGAGGGCGGCACCGACGACGCCGAGGTCCTCGCGGCGCGGTCGCGCACCCTGCGGGCGCTCCTCGGCACGCTCCTGCTGAGCCAGGGTGTCCCGATGCTCACCGCCGGCGACGAGCTCGGCCGCACCCAGGGCGGCAACAACAACCCGTACTGCCAGGACACCGAGATCTCGTGGACGGACTGGGGCCTCGCCGCGTGGCAGGAGGACCTCCTCGCGACGACCCGCCACCTGCTGGCGCTGCGCCGCACCCTGCCCGTGCTGCGCGGGCGCTCCTGGCTGCTCGGGCGGCCGGTCGGCCCGGAGGGCACGCCCGACGTCGACTGGCTCGGCGCGGACGGCGAGCCGATGGGCGAGCGCTGGTCCGACCCCGCGTCCCGGGTGCTGCAGATGGTGCTCGCGGCGCCGGACGACTCGTCCGACGGTGCCGTCCTCGTCGTCAACGGCAGCGCGGACGCCACGCCGGTCCGCCTGCCCGCGCCGCCCGGGGGTGGCCGGCTCCGGCTGGTCTGGGACAGCGCCGAACCCCGCCCCGGCCACCCGGAGGACGTCCCGCCCGACGCCACCGCCACGGTCCCGGCGGGGACCCTGCGCCTCTACGTCACGGCCACGGACGGCTGACGGCTCGCCGCCACGGACGCCCGCCGTGCGGTACAACACGAGGATGGCGAGCGTCGGACGGACCGTGCAGTCGGCGATCTACCGCGCGGGCTCGTTCGGCCGCCGCCCGACGGTCCCCACCGACGGGGGGCAGCTGGAGACCGCCGCCGAGAGGGCGATGTCCCGCCGCGCGTTCGGCTACGTCGCGGGCTCGGCGGGCGGTGAGGCCACCGCCCGCGCCAACCGTGCGGCCTTCGACCGCTGGAGCATCGTGCCCCGGGTGCTCGCCGGCACCCCCGAGCGCGACCTCGGGGTCGAGCTCCTCGGCCGCCGGCACGACCTGCCGCTGCTCCTCTCGCCCATCGGTGTGCTGTCCTCGGCCCACGAGGACGCGGACGTCGGGGCGGCCCGGGCCGGACGCACGGCCGGGATGACCCCCGTGCTCAGCACCCAGGCGTCCCGCCCCATGGAGGAGGTCGCGGCCGCGCTCGGCGGCAGCGACTTCTGGTACCAGCTCTACTGGAGCAGCGACGACGACCTCGCGGCGAGCCTGGTCTCGCGCGCGGAGGCGTGCGGCGCCGAGGCACTCGTCGTCACGCTCGACACCGCCTACCTCGGCTGGCGCCCCCGGGACCTCGACCTCGGGCACCTGCCGTTCGCCCGGGGCGAGGGCATCGCGCAGTACACCTCCGACCCGGTCTTCCGCCGCCTCGTCGAGGCCCGGGTGGCCGCCTCCGCCGGCACGGACCCCGGACCGCAGCCCCGCCCGACCCCGGCCGCGGTCCGCACCCTGCTCGCGATGAGCCGCAACCACCCGGGCCCCACCCGTGACAACGTCCGCTCCCCGGTGCCGCGCGCCGCCGTCGAGACGTTCCTCGACGTGTTCTCCAACCCGTCGCTCACCTGGGACGACGTCCCGCGGCTGCGGGAGATGACGTCCCTGCCGGTCGTCCTCAAAGGCCTGCTTCACCCCGACGACGCCACCCGCGCGGTCGAGGCCGGCGTCGACGGCGTCTGGGTGTCGAACCACGGTGGGCGTCAGGTCGACCGCTCGGTCGGTGCGCTCGACGCCCTCCCCGGCGTCGTCGACGCCGTCCGCGCCACCGGCTCCGCCGTGCCGGTGCTCTTCGACAGCGGCGTCCGCTCCGGCGCCGACGCCTTCGTCGCCCTGGCCCTCGGCGCGAGCGCGGTCGGCATCGGCCGGCCGTACGTCTACGGTCTCGCGCTGGCCGGCGAGCCCGGGGCCGCCGAGGTCCTGCGGCACATCGCCGCCGAGCTCGACCTCACGATGGGGCTCGCGGGGTGCCCCACACTCGCCGACGTCACCCGCGACCGGCTCCGGACCTCACCCTGAGCGCATGTGCGTACGCTGGCCAGCGCACCACCGTCGCTGCGTCCGCTCCGCCTCTCCGCTCCGAAGGACGACCCCGATGTCCGAACCCGTGACCACGCCCGCCGCTGCACCCGGCACCCCGGCGGGTGCCGTCGTCTCCGACGAGACGCCGTCCACCGACGCGCGCCGCATCGGCTCCACGTTCCGGGCCGGTCACACGCTCGCCTCCGGACCGGTCGTCCAGCCGCCGGCGACGGTCGACGGGTTCGTCGAGACCTTCCTCGCCGAGCTCAACTACGGCCAGGGGGTCCTGCTGTCGCAGTCGACCGTCAACGACCAGTACCTGGCGCTGGCGCGCACGGTCCGCCGCTATCTCATGGCCGACTGGCTCGAGACCGGCGCGCGGCGCCGGCAGTCGCAGCAGAAGACCGTCGGCTACCTCTCCGCGGAGTACCTCCTCGGGCGTCAGCTGGGCAACAACCTCCTCGCCACCAACCTCCAGGACATCGCCGAGGCCGCGATGCACGGCTGCGGCCTGGACATCGCCACGCTGCGGGCGCAGGAGGTCGAGCCGGGACTCGGCAACGGCGGCCTCGGCCGGCTCGCCGCGTGCTTCGTCGACTCGCTCGCGACGATGGACGTCTCGTGCATCGGCTACGGCATCCGCTACGAGTACGGGATCTTCCGGCAGACCTTCGAGGACGAGCGCCAGGTCGAGGTGCCGGACTCCTGGCTCGCCCTCGGCAGCCCGTGGGAGTTCCCCCACCCCGAACGCCAGGTGCTCGTGAGCTTCGGTGGCCGCACCGAGAGCACGACCGGCGACGACGGCACCGAGCGGACCCGCTGGGTCCCCGACTGGAACGTGCTCGGCATGCCGTACCACTACATGGTCCCCGGCTTCCGCAACGGCGTCGTCAACACGCTGCGCCTGTGGAGCGCACGCGCCACCCAGGCCTTCGACCTCCAGATCTTCAACTCCGGCGACTACGCCCAGGCCGTACGCGCACAGACCTTCGCCGAGAACATCTCCAAGGTCCTCTACCCCGAGGACTCCACGCCGCAGGGCAAGGAGCTGCGGCTGCAGCAGCAGTACTTCTTCGTCGCCTGCTCGCTGCACGACTTCATCGACAACACCCTGCCCCCGGACTTCGACCTCCGCCGCCTGCCGGAGCGGATCGTCTTCCAGCTGAACGACACCCACCCGGTCATCGCGATCCCCGAGCTCATGCGGATCCTCGTCGACCGCAAGGGCTTCGGCTGGGACGAGGCGTGGGAGACCACGAAGCAGTGCTTCGCGTACACCTGCCACACCCTCCTGCCGGAGGCCCTCGAGGTCTGGTCGGTCGAGCTCCTCGGCCGGCTGCTCCCCCGGCACCTCGAGATCATCTACCGCATCAACGAGGAGTTCCTCGACGAGGTCCGCGAGGCCTTCCCCGGCGACGAGATGCTCGTCCGGCGGATGTCGATCATCGCCGAGCACCCCGAGCGCTCGGTGCGGATGGCCTACCTCGCGACGGTCGCCGGCGCGAAGGTCAACGGGGTGGCCGAGCTGCACAGCCAGCTGCTCCGGGACAAGGTGCTGCCCGACTTCTCACGGCTGTGGCCCGAAAAGTTCACGAACGTCACGAACGGCGTCACGCCGCGCCGCTTCGTCCTCCTCGCCAACCGCCGGCTCTCCGACCTCGTCACCGACACGATCGGCGACGGCTGGGTCACCGACCTCGACCGCCTCCGCGAGCTCGAGCCCTACGCCGACGACGCCGCGTTCCGCGCCGAGTTCCGGCGGGTCAAGCAGGAGAACAAGGAGCGTCTCTTCTCGCTGCTGCGGGTGCGCGACGGCCTGGAGCTCCCGCACGACGCGATGCTCGACGTCATGGTCAAGCGGCTGCACGAGTACAAGCGGCAGACGCTCAAGCTGCTCCACATCGTCTCGCTCTACGACGACGTCGTCTCGGGCCGCGTCCCCGCGGAGTCGGTGACCGCGCGCACCTTCGTCTTCGGGGCCAAGGCCGCGCCCGGGTACCACATGGCGAAGGAGATCATCTTCCTCGTCAACGCCGTCGCCGACGTCGTGAACACCGACCCGCGCGTCGAGGGCCGCCTCTCCGTCGCCTTCCCGGCCAACTACAACGTGACGCTCGCCGAGAAGCTCATCCCGGCCGCCGACCTCTCCGAGCAGATCTCCCTCGCGGGCAAGGAGGCCTCGGGCACCGGCAACATGAAGTTCGCCCTCAACGGTGCCCTGACGATCGGCACCGACGACGGCGCGAACGTCGAGATCCGCCGGCTCGTCGGCGACGACCACTTCTTCCTCTTCGGGATGGCCGAGCCCGAGGTCGAGCAGCTGCGCACCTCCGGCTACACGCCCTCGGCGGTCTACGAGTCGAACCCGCGGCTGCGCAGCACGATCGACCTCCTCGCCAGCGGGCACTTCACCGGCGGCGACCGGCGGGCCGTCGCGCCGGTCATCGACAACCTGCTGCACCAGGACACGTTCATGGCGCTCGCCGACTTCCAGTCCTACCTCGACGCCCAGGAGCGGGTCGACGCCGCGTACGCCGACCCCGACGGCTGGGCGCGCTCGGCCATCCTCAACGTCGCGCGCTCCGGCTTCTTCTCCTCGGACCGCTCGATGCGCGACTACCTCGACCGCATCTGGCTCGCCTGAGGCCGGCAGCCGGGACGGTCTCCCGGACGGTTGGGGTCACCCGCCACCGCCCGTGTAGGTTCGTCAAGGTGAGTGACGACCTCCGAACCGCCCCTCCGCAGGCCCCGATCGGACGGATCCCCGTCCAGGACGTCAGACCCGTCGTCGACCACGGCGCGCGCCCCGCGAAGGCCGTCGTCGGCGAGGAGTTCGAGGTCCGCGCCACCGTCTTCCGCGAGGGTCACGACGCCGTGAGCGCCACCGTCGTCCTGACCGACCCGGACGGCGCCGAGCACCACCTGCCGATGACGTGCGTCAACGAGGGGCTCAACACCTGGGTCGCCCGGGTGACGCCCGACCGCACCGGGTGGTGGGCCTACCGCGTCGAGGGATGGTCCGACCCGTACGGCACGTGGGAGCACGACGCCACCATCAAGGTCGCGGCCGACGTCGACACCGAGCTGATGCTCGAGGAGGGCGCCCGGGTGCTCGAGCGGGCGGTCGACGAGGTCGAGCGGAGCGCCGCCCAGGAGCAGGTGCTCGTCGACGCCGTCACGGTGCTGCGCGACACGACCCGTCCTCCTGGTGTACGGCTCAAGGCCGGCACCGACGCGGCCGTCGAGGACGAGCTCGGCGAGCGGCCGCTGCGCGAGATGGTCTCGCCGTCCCCGGAGTACGCCCTCCTCGTCGAGCGGGAGCGCGCGCTCTACGGCGCCTGGTACGAGCTCTTCCCGCGCTCCGAGGGCGCCACGTACGACGCCGAGAACCACCGGTGGACCACCGGGACGCTGCGCACGGCCGCACGACGGCTCCCGGCCATCGCCGACATGGGCTTCGACGTCGTCTACCTGACCCCGGTGCACCCGATCGGCCAGGCCGCCAAGAAGGGTCCGAACAACACCCTCGACGCCCGCCCGGAGGACCCCGGCAGCCCGTACGCGATCGGCTCGCCGGACGGCGGCCACGACGCCATCCACCCCGACCTCGGCACCTTCGACGACTTCGACGCGTTCGTCGCCCGGGCCGAGGGGCTCGGCCTCGAGGTCGCGATGGACCTCGCGCTGCAGTGCTCGCCCGACCACCCGTGGGTGGAGGCGCACCCGGAGTGGTTCACGACGCGCGCCGACGGCACGATCGCCTACGCCGAGAACCCGCCGAAGAAGTACCAGGACATCTACCCCCTGAACTTCGACAACGACCCCGAGGGCATCTACCGCGAGGTCCGCCGCGTCGTCCAGGTGTGGATCGACCACGGCGTGAAGATCTTCCGGGTCGACAACCCGCACACCAAGCCGGTCGAGTTCTGGCAGTGGATCATCGACGACGTCGCGCAGGACCACCCGGACGTCATCTGGCTCGCGGAGGCGTTCACCAAGCCCGCGATGATGCACACCCTCGCCAAGGTCGGCTTCCAGCAGAGCTACACGTACTACGCGTGGCGCAACACCGCCGAGGAGATCGAGGAGTACCTCACCGAGCTCTCCGGCGACGCGGCGGCCTACATGCGCCCCTCGTTCTGGCCCACGACGCACGACATCCTCACGCCGTACATGCAGTTCGGCGGGCCGGCCGCGTGGAAGGTGCGGGCCGCCCTCGCCGCCACCCTCGTGCCCACCTACGGCATCTACGCGGGCTACGAGCTCATGGAGCACGTCGCCCGCCCCGGCGCCGAGGAGCAGATCGACAACGAGAAGTACGAGTACAAGGACCGCCGCTGGGCCGACCACGCGCCCGGCGGGCCGCTCGAGGGGCGCTCGCTCGCGGGGTGGCTGACCCGGCTCAACGAGATCCGGCGCGCGCACCCGGCGCTGCACCGGCTGCGCAACATCCGCTTCCACGAGGTCGACGACGAGAACTTCGTCGCGTACTCCAAGCGGCGGGTCCTGGACGACGGCACGACCGACATCGTCCTCGTCGTCGCCAACCTCGACCCGCACTCCACGCGCGCCACGACGCTACGCCTGGACCTCACCTCGCTCGGCTTCGAGCCCGGCGACTCCGTCGAGGCCCGTGACCTCCTCACCGACCAGACCTGGGTCTGGCAGCGGGACGTCTACGTCCGGCTGGGCCCGGAGGTCGAGCCCTGCCACATCGTGTCGCTGAGGAGGCCCTGGTGAGCGTGATCCCCGGCATGGGGCACAGCACGCCGGGCCTCGGCATGAACCAGCCCGGCCTGCGGCACGACCCCGAGTGGTTCCGCACCGCCGTCTTCTACGAGGTTCTCGTGCGCGCCTTCGGCGACACGACGGGCTCCGGCGAGGGCGACTTCGCGGGCATCGTCGGCCGGCTCGACTACCTCCAGTGGCTCGGCGTCGACTGCCTGTGGCTGCCGCCGTTCTACGCGAGCCCGCTGCGGGACGGCGGCTACGACATCTCGGACTACACCCAGGTGCTCCCCGAGTTCGGGACGCTGCCGGAGTTCCGCGAGCTCATCACCCAGGCGCACGCCCGCGGCATCCGGATCGTCACCGACCTCGTGATGAACCACACGAGCGACCAGCACCCGTGGTTCCAGGCCTCGCGCAGCGACCCGGAGGGCCCGTACGGCGACTTCTACGTGTGGTCGGACACCGACGACCGGTACACCGACGCCCGGATCATCTTCATCGACACCGAGACGTCCAACTGGACCTTCGACCCCATCCGCCGGCAGTTCTTCTGGCACCGCTTCTTCAGTCACCAGCCGGACCTCAACTTCGAGAACCCGGCCGTCCACGAGGCGATCTTCGACGTCGTCCGGTTCTGGATGGACATGGGGATCGACGGCTTCCGGCTCGACGCCGTGCCCTACCTCTACGAGGAGGAGGGCCACAACGGCGAGAACCACCCGCGGACGCACGATTTCCTGGCGTCGCTGCGGGCCATGGTCGACACCGAGTACCCGGGACGGGTGCTGCTCGCCGAGGCGAACCAGCCCCCGAAGGACGTCGTCGACTACTTCGGCACCGAGGACGCGCCGGAGTGCCAGATGTGCTTCCACTTCCCGGTCATGCCGATGCTCTACTACTCGCTGCGCGAGGAGAAGGCCGCCCCGATCATCGACGTCCTCGCCGACACCCCGGCCATCCCGCCCGGCACCCAGTGGGGCACGTTCCTGCGCAACCACGACGAGCTGACCCTCGAGATGGTCACGCCCGAGCAGCGCGCGGCGATGTACGGCTGGTACGCCCCGGACCCGCGGATGCGCGCCAACGTCGGCATCCGGCGCCGGCTGGCGCCGCTGCTCGACAACAGCCGCCCCGAGATCGAGCTCATCCACGCGCTGCTGCTCTCGCTGCCCGGCTCGCCGTGCCTGTACTACGGCGACGAGATCATGATGGGCGACAACATCTGGCTCGACGACCGCGACGCCGTGCGCACCCCGATGCAGTGGACCCCCGACCGCAACGCGGGGTTCTCGACCTCCGACCCCGGCAAGCTCTACCTGCCTGTCATCCAGTCGCTCGTGCACCACTACAACCACGTGAACGTGGAGGCCCAGATGGCCTCGGGCTCCTCGTTCCTGCACTGGGTGCGCGGCATGCTCGCGGTCCGTCGCGAGCACCCGGTGTTCGGGCTCGGCGACTTCACGGTGTGCGACTCGGCGCACGAGCGGGTGCTCGCCTACGTCCGCGTCGACACCCGCGACCGCGACGTCGAGGACCGCTCCGCGCGAGCCGTCGTGTGCGTCAACAACCTGTCGTCCCGGCCCCAGGCGACCACGGTCACCCTTCCCCCGGAGTTCGCCGGGTGGCAGACGCGAGACCTCTTCGGCGGCACCGGCTTCCCGGACATCGCCGACGACGGCACGTTCACGGTGACCCTCGGGTCGCGGGACTTCTTCTGGCTGGCTCTCGACCCGCCTCCCGGGGGCGAGCATGGCTGAGATCCACCACGCGACCCTCGACCCCACGCGCATCGGTCTCGTCGAGGCCTGGATCGGCAGCCAACGCTGGTACGCCGGCCGTGGCCGCGATCCGCGGCTCCGGCTGCTTGCCGCGTGGCGTCTCGACGACCCTTCGGGTGAGGTGGGTGTCGAGACGCTCCTCGTCGCCGACGAGGGCGACCCGGGCCGGGACGACACCGTCGTCTACCAGGTGCCGCTCACCTACCGTGGCGCGCCGCTCGAGGGTGCCGAGAGCGCCCTCGTCGGCACCGCCGAGCACTCGGTGCTCGGGCGCCGCTGGGTCTACGACGCCCCGCACGACCCGGTCTACGCCGCCCAGCTGATCGAGCTCGTCCAGGGGCGCGTCCGTGCTGCGTCCTCACACCACAGCCACGAGCCGGAGGACGCCGTCTCCGGTGTGCCGCAGCCCAGCTGGGCCGAGCCGGTCCGGGTCACGGCATCGCACGTGCTCCGCGGCGAGCAGTCGAACACCTCGGTCGTCCTCGATGCCGAGCGCGCGGACGGCACCACCGTCCCCCTCATCGTCAAGGTCTTCCGCACGCTCTCCCCCGGCGACAACCCGGACGTCGTCCTCCAGGGCGCCCTCGTCGACGCCGGCTCGCGGCGCGTCCCGGGCGTCGTCGGTGCGGTCACGGGCGCATGGCCGCACCCGACCCCCGAGGGCGACGTCGCCGCCACCGGCCACCTTGCCTTCGCCCAGGAGTTCCTCCCCGGGGTGCAGGACGCCTGGCGGGTCGCCCTCGCCGCGGCCGAGCGCGGAGACGACTTCACCGGGCCGGCTCGGGACCTCGGCGCCGCGACGGCCGAGGTCCACCACAGCCTCGCCGAGGCCCTCGGGACCACCCCGACCACGGACGAGCAGGTGCGTGGCATCCTCGCCGGGATGCGCCAACGGCTCGACGCCGCCGTCACCGCCGCGCCGGAGCTCGAGGAGACCCGCCCCGCCGTCGAGGCCGTGCTCGCCGCCGCGGCCGACACCCACTGGCCGGACCTCCAGCGGGTGCACGGCGACTACCACCTCGGCCAGGTGCTGCACTCCCCCGAGCGCGGCTGGGTGCTCCTCGACTTCGAGGGCGAGCCGCTGCGCCCACTCGCCGAGCGTTCCCTGCCGGACCAGTGGGTCCGCGACGTCGCCGGGATGCTCCGCAGCATCGACTACGCGGGAGGCTCCCGGGAGCAGGCCACCGGGTCCTCCGCCCGGGACTGGGTCGCAGCCACCCAGGAGTCGTTCCTCGACGGCTACGCGGCCGAGGTCGGCGTGGACCCGCGTTCCCTCGGGCCGCTCCTCGCCGCGTTCGAGCTCGACAAGGCGCTGTACGAGGTCGTGTACGAGGCTCGCCACCGTCCGGACTGGCTCGCGATCCCCCTGGCCGCGACCCGCCGCCTCACCGACCACTCCTCCCCCGCGACCCCGCAAGGAGACCTCTCGTGACCTCCACGCCCAGCCCCGAGATCCACGGCGCCATCACGGCGCTCGTCCAGGGGCGCCACCAGCAGCCGCACGACCTCCTGGGGCAGCACCTCGAGCCCGGCGGCCTGCGGATCCGGGTGCTCCGGCCGATGGCCCGCTCGGTGCGGGTCCGCTTCGAGGACGGTGAGGTCCTCGACCTCGCCCACGAGGCCGAGGGCGTCTGGACGGGCGTGCGCGCGGGGCAGACCCGCACGATGGACTACCGGCTCACGGTCGCCTGGGACGACGGCGTCGAGCACGAGCAGGACGACCCGTACCGGTTCGCCCCCACCCTCGGTGAGCTCGACCTCCACCTCGTGAACGAGGGCCGGCACGAGGAGCTGTGGACCGTCCTCGGAGCGCGGGTGCACACCTACGACGGACCGCTCGGCCAGGTCACCGGCACCTCGTTCGCCGTGTGGGCGCCCCGGGCCAAGGCCGTCCGTGTCGTCGGCGACTTCAACGGCTGGGACGGCCACGTGAACCCGATGCGCCTCATCGGCGGCAGCGGCGTCTGGGAGCTCTTCGTCCCGGGCGTCGGCGTCGGCGACGTCTACAAGTACGAGATCCGCGGGGCCGACGACGTCGTGCGCACCAAGGCCGACCCGATGGCCCGCCGCACCGAGTGCCCGCCGCGTACGGGCTCGGTCGTCGACGACTCGACGCACGCGTGGGGCGACGACGCCTGGATGGAGCAGCGCGCGGCGCGGGACCCGCACACCGGCCCGATGAGCGTCTACGAGGTACACCTCGGCTCCTGGCGGCAGGGCATGACCTACCGCGACCTCGCCGAGCACCTCGTCAACTACGTCGTGGACCTCGGCTTCACCCACGTCGAGCTCCTCCCCGTCATGGAGCACCCGTACGGGCCGTCGTGGGGCTACCAGGTCACCGGCTACTACGCCCCGACGGCTCGCTTCGGCACCCCCGACGACTTCAAGTTCCTCGTCGACACCCTCCACCAGGCCGGGATCGGCGTCATCCTCGACTGGGTGCCGGGCCACTTCCCCCGCGACGAGTTCGCGCTCGCCCGCTTCGACGGCCTCCCGCTCTACGAGCACCCGGACCCGCGCCGTGGCGACCAGCCCGACTGGGGCACCCACGTGTTCGACTTCGGCCGGCTGGAGGTGCGCAACTTCCTCGTGGCCAACGCCGCGTACTGGCTCGAGGAGTTCCACGTCGACGGCCTGCGGGTCGACGCCGTCGCCTCGATGCTCTACCTCGACTACTCGCGCCGCGACGGCGAGTGGATCCCCAACGTGCACGGCGGCCGCGAGCACCTGGAGGCCATCGGCCTGCTCCAGGAGTCGAACGCCACCGCCTACAAGCGGGTGCCCGGCATCGTCACCGTCGCCGAGGAGTCCACGTCGTGGCCGGGCGTCACGAAGCCGACGTCCGGGGGCGGCCTCGGGTTCGGCCTGAAGTGGAACATGGGCTGGATGAACGACACGCTGCGCTACCTCCACGAGGAGCCCGTGCACCGCCAGTACCACCACAACCTCCTGACGTTCTCGCTCATGTACGCCTTCAGCGAGAACTTCGTCCTGCCCATCAGCCACGACGAGGTCGTGCACGGCAAGGGGTCGCTGCTCACGAAGATCCCGGGCGGGCGGACCGAGCAGCTCGCGACGCTGCGGGCGTTCCTCGCCTACATGTGGTCCCACCCCGGGAAGCAGCTGCTCTTCATGGGGTGCGAGTTCGCGCAGCCGGGCGAGTGGGCCGACGGACGCTCGCTCGACTGGTGGCTGCTCGACCACGCGGCGCACTACCGCGTGCACAACCTCGTCAAGCAGCTCAACGCCACCTACCGGGCGCACCCGGCCCTGTGGGCGATGGACAGCCACCCTGCCGGGTTCCGCTGGCTGGACGCGGACGACAACACCGGCAACCTGCTCTCCTACCTCCGTTTCGAGAACGCCGACCAGAGCGGCGACGTCGTCGCGGTGCTCGTCAACTACAGCGGTGCCGACAAGGACTGGGTCCGGCTCGGCGTGCCGCGCAGCGGGTCGTGGGAGGTCGTCCTCGACACGAGCGGCTACGACGAGGCGGGCTCGCCGAGCCAGGCCGGTGTCGTGGTCGAGGCGGTCCGGGAGCCGTGGAACGACCAGCCGTACTCGGTCACCGTCCGGGCGGCCGGGCTGTCCGCGCTCTATCTCGTTCCGGTGGAGGAGTCCGCCGATGCCGACACCGGCGGACACGCAGCCCGGACCCACCTCTGACAGGATCGGAGGCATGAGCTCCTCGCGCGCCGGACAGCCCGCCCAGCCCTCCGATCTCGTCGACGTCGCCTCGCTCGTCACCGCCTACTACACGCGCGAGCCGGACCCGGAGAACGTCGACGAACAGGTGGTCTTCGGCACCTCCGGGCACCGCGGGTCGAGCCTGAAGGCGTCGTTCAACGAGGCCCACATCCTCGCGACGACCCAGGCCATCTGCGACTACCGCCGCGAGCAGGGCTACGACGGCCCCCTGTTCATCGGCCGGGACACCCACGGGCTCTCCGAACCCGCCTGGGCCAGTGCGCTCGAGGTCCTCGTCGCGAACGACGTCACCGTGCTCGTCGACGCCGCGGACCGCTACACACCGACCCCGGCCGTCTCGCACGCCATCCTCGTCGCGAACCGCGGCAAGGTCTCCGGGGTGGCGGACATGGCGGCCGGCCGGGGGCTCGCCGACGGCATCGTCGTCACGCCGTCGCACAACCCGCCGACGGACGGCGGCTTCAAGTACAACCCGCCGCACGGCGGGCCGGCCGACTCCGACGCGACGAAGGTCATCGCCGCCGCCGCCAACGCCTACGTCCGGGCGGGGCTCGACGGCGTACGGCGAGTGCCGTTCGCCCGGGCCCGGGCCGCCGCGGACACCTACGACTTCCTCGGCACCTACGTCGACGACCTGCCGAACGTCCTGGACCTCGAAGCGATCCGGTCGGCCGGCGTGCGGATCGGTGCCGACCCCCTCGGCGGCGCGGCGGTCGACTACTGGGGTGCGATCGCCGAGCGCCACGGTCTCGATCTCACCGTGGTGAACCCGCTCGTCGACGCGACGTGGCGGTTCATGACGCTCGACTGGGACGGCAAGATCCGGATGGACTGCTCGTCGCCCTCCGCGATGGCCTCGCTCATCGAACGGCGTGACGAGTACGACGTCGCCACCGGAAACGACGCCGACAGCGACCGGCACGGCATCGTCACTCCGGACGCCGGACTGATGAACCCCAACCACTATCTCGCCGTGGCCATCCAGTACCTCTACGGCGGCGCGCGGCCGGAATGGCGCGACGACGGCTTCGTCGGCAAGACGCTGGTCTCGAGCTCGATGATCGACCGGGTCGCCGCGGACCTGGGCCGCCGGCTCGTCGAGGTGCCGGTGGGCTTCAAGTGGTTCGTCCCCGGCCTGCTCGACGGCTCCGGCCCGTTCGGCGGCGAGGAGTCTGCCGGAGCGTCGTTCCTGCGTCGTGACGGGTCGGTGTGGACGACCGACAAGGACGGCATCCTCCTCGCCCTGCTCGCTTCCGAGATCATCGCCCGCACCGGCAAGACCCCGTCACAGCACTACGGGGAGCTCACCGCCCGACACGGGTCACCCGCCTACGCACGCGTCGACGCCCCCGCGGACCGAGAGCAGAAGGCGAAGCTCGCGGCCCTGTCCCCCGAGGACGTCACCGCCGAGTCACTCGCCGGCGAGCCGATCACCGACAAGCTGACCGAGGCCCCCGGAAACGGCGCGGCGATCGGCGGGCTCAAGGTCGTCACCGAGTCGGCGTGGTTCGCCGCCCGCCCCTCGGGTACCGAGGACGTCTACAAGATCTACGCAGAGTCCTTCCGAGGCCCGGACCACCTGGCCCAGGTGCAGGCCGAGGCCCAGGAGGTCGTCTCCGCAGCCCTCGGCGGCTGACCACGAAGCTCCGGGGCCGGGCAACCACTCCTCCGCCCGCGCCCACGGCCCACCCCATCCCACCCCCGTGAAGCCCCAACCACTCCCCGCCCCCGTGAAGCCCCAACCACTCCCTGCACCTGGGAACCCGACCCACTCCCCGGCAACCGCGGAACCCCACCCACTCAGGCGCCCGGGAGGACCCACAACCACCCCCGGCGCCCGGGAGGACCCACAACCACGCCCGGCGCCCGGGAGGACCCACAACCACGCCGGGTCGTCGACCTCCGGGTCTACGTCCCCCCGCCGGACGATCTCGGAGGTGCCCGATCCCAGCCCTGTGCTCTGCTTCTCCTCGAGAAGCAGAGCACAGGGCTGGGACGGGGTCCTCCTGCGCGGGGGATGAGAACCAGGAGCACGACGCTGGAACGAGGGCCCCGGAAGATGGACCTCCGAGGGAGCGCCCGGAAGGGGTACCAGGCGGGAGCATCAGGAGCACGGGACCAGAACGAAGCATCGGCCCCCGCCGGCCCAACCCTCGGCCCTCGGCCAGCGCGGCGAATCCAAGTTGCCCTCGGCTAGCGAGAAGACCCCGAGTTGCCCTCGGCCCGCGCGGAGACCCCCGCTTGCCCCCGGCTAGCCCGGCGGATCGGGGTTCCCCTCACCGATCCGGGTCGGGAAGCTCCTCCTGTCCTCCGGCCTGCGCGCGAAGGTCCAGCCCGGCCCGTACGGGTTCTTCTCGCCCAGGAAGCGGCTCGCGTCGTTCACGAGCAGGCCACCGCCCGGGCAGGACGCCGGCAGATGGGCCGGGTACCGTCGCCCGGCCCGGTCACGCACGTGCGGCGTGCTGTCGTTCGCACCCGGTACGGGCGCCGCCGGGTCACAGGGGACGACGACGACGCGGTAGCCGAGGAGACGCAGCAGTCCGTCGACCCGATCCAGCGCCGGTGGGCCGTACCCGCTCTCCCAGCGTGCGACGACACCCCGGTGCACGCCGAGCAGCTCGGCGAGCTCACGCTTCGAGAGGCGGTAGCGCGCCCGTGCACTCCGCAGGGCGGCCCCGACGAGGTCGAGTGGAGAGTCGCGGTCGTCGACGCTGTCCATGACGCACAGCCGACCGCATCCCGGTATGTCCGGCGAACACGTGCCGCGGCGCTGTGGACGACGGACCCGGAGTCCGGGTGCTGTGGACGACGCGCCCCGAGCACCGTTCCTCGGGACCGCCACCTGGGGCGACCCACGCAGAGGACGGGGCGCGCCACCTCCACGAACCGCGCGAGGCATCCGGAGGCTCCGCCCTGCGCGCCTCAGAACAGGAGGCATCCGGAGGCTCCGCCCTGTACGCCTCAGAACAGAGCGCTCATCAGCGCCGTGCGGCCCTTGCGGACACGCTCGTCGTCGTTGCCGACGACGGAGAAGAGCTCGATGAGGTGGGTGCGCACACGGTCGCGGTCATCGCCCGCGGTGGTCCGCACGAGGTCGACGAGCCGGGTGAACGCGTCCTCGACGTGACCACCGAGGACGTCGAGGTCCGCGACCTGCAGCGCGGCGGCGATGTCTGACGGGTCCGCGGCCGCGGCCGCACGCGCCGCCACGAGGTCGACGCCCGCGGTGCGCTCCATGAGCCGCACCTGCGACAGGCCGAGCCGCGCGTCCTCGTCCTGCGGGTCGGCCGCGAGCGCCCGCTCGTACGCGTCGGCCGCGGCCGGGAGGTCACCGCGCTCGAGGGCGTCGTACGCCTCCTGGTGCAGGGGCGGAACGGGCGGCTCGGCGTCCTCCTCGGAGACCCCGGGGACCGGGCCGAGGTCGGCGCGCCCGGTGATGCCGTTCTGCACCGCCGCCTGGAGCAGCTGGTCGACGGCCTGGCGCACCTGGTCGGCGTCGGCGACGCCCGGGAAGAGCGGAACCGGCTGGCCCTGGAGCAGCCCGAAGGTGGCCGGAACGGTGGGCTGCCCGAACGCCTGGGTGAGCAGCGGCTGGAAGGCCTGGAGCAGCTCCGGGGAGGTCGAGAGGTCGGCGGTCAGGACGATGACCCGGCCGTCCATCCCCGCAGCCACCTGGGTCACGGTGTCGACGAGCTCACGGGTCTGCGGGTGCTCGGAGGCCCACAGGACGAGCAGCCCGGGAACCTGGACCGTCCGGGTCAGCGCCTGCTGGAGCGTGGCCGCGGTGACCTCGGTGACGAGGCCCTCGGGCACTCCGGGCGCGCCCGGCGCTGCCGGTGCCGTCGCGTCGGCCGCGCCGGGGACGGAGGACAGGTCGATGGCTCCTCGGGTGCCCGCGGGCTCGGGTGTCTGCGTCATGCCGGGATTGTCTCGCATCCCCGGGGACCGTGGCGCAGCCGGGTCAGGAGCCCTTGCCGGAGACGAGCAGCTCGGTCGCGCCGATCGCCCGGACATCCCCTTCCGGCGGGACGACGAGGACGACCGGCTCCAGGCTCTTCAGGCTCATCTTCTTCGTGACCTTCTTGGAGCCCACGAGGTCGGCGTACCGCTTCGGGAGGACGAGCTCCTTGGCCTTCTTGCCCACGGTGATCGTGTCGGTGCGCACGAGCAGCCCGAAGGTGACGGCGGACCCGTCGGCCAGGCGGAAGGCGACCGTGTGCTCCGTACGGGCCTCGTGGGCCTGGGTGAGCGAGGCCAGCTTCTTCAGCGACTTGACCTGGAGGGCGGCGCTGTCGCCGAGTCGGGCGCCGAAGGCGTCCTCGGTCGTGACCGAGGCGATCGGCTTCTTCGGCTCGGGTCGGGCGAGCGCCGCGGCGTAGGCCTCGAGGGCGTTCGCCGGGGAGCGCACGAGGCCCTCGTCCGAGGCCGGGTCGAGGAACGGGGACCCGGCGCCCTCGGTGGTCACCGCGGGCAGCTCGGCGCCGCCGAACATCGGCACGGTGGACTCCAGGAGGAACGGCTCCTCCGGGGCCCGGGACGCCATGACGTGCAGGTACTGCGTGCTGCTCGCCTCGTCGAAGGTCGTCGCGAGGATCGCCCGGGGCCACTCCCTGCCCTGGGACTGCGCGATGACCGTGGGCTGCGGGTCCTTGGCCAGGGTGTCCGCGGCACCGCCGGCGGCTCCCCGGTCGGCGAGCGCGTCCGCATAGCTCAGGGCGTCGCCCCGCATGACCTTCGCGCGGGCCTCGTGCCCCTTGTCGCCCTTGGTCTCGGCCTCGGCGCGGGCGGCCGAGAGGACGCGCGCGGCGATCACCGTGGCCCCCTCGTCGTCGAGCGGAGCCCCCGAGGCGGACTCGGCCGGGGCGTCGCGGAGACCGACGAGCGAGTCGGTGGTCCCACACCCGGCGGTCACCAGGGCGAGGGCGCAGACCGCGGCGGCGATCCCGGCGGAACGGTGGCGGCGGGTCATCGGCGGACCTCCTCGACAGTGGTGGGCGACACCGTCGAGGCGGGCTCCACGGTCTCCGGGTGTGCACTGCGCCGACGCGGCCACACCGCGATCACGCCGGCCGCGAGCAGGAAGAGACCGATGAGCACGGCGACCACGGACTCCACGAACCACCGCTTGTCCGAGACGGTCAGCGTCACGCTGCTGACCAGGCCGTCGGCGGAGGAGATGACCAGGCTCTCGGGAGCGTCCTCCTGGGTCACGGTCAGGGTGACCGGCCCCTGACCGTCGTCCTGCTGTCGCCAGAGGTCGGCGTTGCCGAGTGTCGGCGGCTCCTCGGTGCCCGTCGTGCGGGTCGTGAGCAGCCAGTCCCGGATGTCGACACCGGTGATCTCGACACGCCGCGCGTCGCCGAGCACGGCGTCCGCGTCGGACGGGTTCGCGCGGGCCATCCACAACCCGGCACCCTCGGACGGCGTCGCCGTGACGACGACGTCGCTGTCGACCCGGTTGAGCACGTCGGGTGCGATGAGGACCGGGCTGGCGGCCTCCGGCCGGGCGGAGAACTCGGCCGTGCCGTCGCTGCCCAGACGGAGCGCGAACCAGACGCCGGCGACAGTGAGCGCGAGCCCGGCGAGGGCGAGCAGCACCCCGACGACGCGGGTGACGAGCATGACCATGCGGGTGTGGCCCTTCGGGAATCGGGGCCCGGGCGGACGGCTCCGGGCGCGGAGGTACCCTCCACGATGGCAAACGCGCGGGGAACCGACAAATCCCCGGGCTTGCGGTCCCGTCCCGCGGCGCTCTCCGCCGGCTACGGGAGGAAGTCGCCCGCCCCCACGCGCACCGCGCGCAACAGGGCGAACAGGTCGTCGTGCTGCTCGGCCGACAGCATGTCCAGGCCGAAGTCGGCCTCCTCGAGGTCCCGGGTCACGGCCTCCATGGCGGCCAGGCCGTCCTCGGTGAGCACGGCGAAGGCGCTGCGCCGGTCGGCGGGGTTGGGCACCCGCTCCACGAAGCCCTGCGCGACGAGACGCTGGACGATGTTCGTCGCGCTCGTGGGGTGCACCATGAGCCGCTGCCCGATCGTCGACATCGACAGCCGACCCTCCCTGCTGAACGCGAGGAGGACGAGCGCCTCGTACCGCGCGAAGGTCAGGCCGTGACCTCCGGCGATGGCGTCGAAGCGGGCGATGAGCAGCTGCTGGACACGCATGACGGACGTCGCGGTGGCCATCGACCGCGCCCGCGAGCCCTGCCCCCACCGACGCACCCACAGCTCGCGCGCCCGCGCGATGGGGTCGAACGGAAGTCGGACCGGCTCGCTCACATCGCAGAACGCTAGCGCCCCGACAGCGTGGAGGATTGTGCGTCTCGGCCCCGAGTCCCTAGCGTGGACGGATGACCGGCTCGAGCCCGATGGCCTGGGACCACTACGAGGCAGTGCTTTTCGACCTCGACGGCGTCCTCACCCCCACCGCCCGTGTCCACATGGCCGCGTGGGCCGAGATGTTCACCTCCTTCCTCGGCTCGCTCGACACCTCCCGCGCCGGGTTCGAGGACGCGGACACCTCGCCCTACACCGAGGACGACTACTACGCACACGTCGACGGCAAGCCCCGGTACGAGGGCGTCGCCGACTTCCTCGCGTCCCGCGGCATCGAGCTGCCGGAGGGCTCCCCGACGGACCCGCCCGAGGCCGAGACCGTCTGCGGGCTGGGCAACCGGAAGAACGCCGCCTTCACCGCGGTCCTCGAGCGGGACGGCGTCGAGCCGTACCCGGGGTCGGTCGCGGTCCTGGACCTCCTGCGCGAGCTCGGGACCCCGCTCGCCGTCGTGTCGTCCTCCGCGAACGCGCCCGCCGTGCTCGCGGCCGCGGGGCTCGCCGACCGCTTCGTCACCGTGGTGGACGGCGCGGTCGCCGCCGCCCTGCGGCTGCCCGGCAAGCCCGAGCCGGACACCTTCCTCCACGCCGCGCGGGAGTGCGGGTCCGCCCCGGACCGCGCCGTGGTCGTCGAGGACGCCGTCTCCGGGGTCCGCGCGGGGGCGGCGGGCGCGTTCGCGCTGGTCCTCGGCGTCGACCGCGGCGCCGGCGTCGACACGCTGCGAGCCGCCGGGGCCGACGTCGTCGTCGGCGACCTGGGGGAGCTCGCGTGAGGACCGGCCGGGTCGGCTCCGACCCCCTCGACCGCACCCGGTTCCCCGCCGACCCCTGGCGTCTCGTCGAGACCCGGTTCGAGGAGGAGGACCTCGGGGTCACCGAGACCCTCTTCGCCGTCGCCAACGGGTACATCGGGCTGCGCGGCAACCCCGAGGAGGGGCGCGAGGCCCACGAGCACGGCACGTTCGTCAACGGCTTCCACGAGACCTGGCCGATCCGGCACGCCGAGGCCGCGTACGGTTTCGCCCGCACGGGGCAGACCATCGTCAACGTCCCGGACGCCAAGCTCATGAAGGTCTACGTCGACGACGAGCCCCTCGTCCTCGGCCAGGCCGACCTCGAGTCCTACGAGCGCAGCCTGGACTTCCGCGACGGCGTCCTGCGCCGCTCGCTCGTCTGGCGCACCCCGTCGGGCAAGCGGGTCAAGGTGGACTCGACGCGGATGGTGTCGATGTCCGAGCGGCATCTCGTCACGATGACCCTCGAGGTGACGATGCTCACCGGCGACGCCCCTGTCGTCGTCTCCTCCCAGCTGCTCAACCGCCAGGACGGCGAGGACGAGTACCACGAGCGCCACCCGGGCAAGGTCGCCGCGGTCGACCCTCGCAAGGCCGGAGGCTTCGAGGGCCGGGTCCTCCTCCCTCGCCTTCGGCACGCGAGCGAGCACCGTCTCGCCCTCGGCTTCCGCTGTGCGCACTCGGGGATGACGGTCACGGCGATGGCCGACCACACGGTGACCGGCCTCGACCCCTACCAGGTGGTCGTCCGGGACGAGGACGACCTCGCGAAGGTCGTCTACCGGGTCGACGCCCACGAGGGGCACACGGTGCGGGTCGAGAAGCTCGTGGCGTACCACACCTCGCGCAGCCTCCCGAACCGCGAGCTCGCGGACCGCTGCCAGCGCACGCTCGACCGTGCGGGGACCCGGGAGGTCGAGGACCTCCACCGCGAGCAGCGGGAGTGGTACGACCGCTTCTGGGCCGCGAGCGACGTCGAGATCGCCACGGACGACCCGGCCGCGGACGCGCTGCGCCAGGCGGTGCGCTTCAACCTGCTGACCCTTGCCCAGGCGAGCGCCCGCGCGGACCGACAGGGGGTCCCGGCCAAGGGCGTCACGGGGTCCGGCTACGAGGGCCACTACTTCTGGGACAGCGAGATCTACGTCGCGCCGTTCCTCACGTACACCCAGCCGGACGTCGCCCGGAACCTACTCAGGTTCCGCAGCCAGATGCTGCCGGCCGCCCGCGACCGTGCACGCGAGATGTCCCAGCACGGCGCGCTCTTCCCGTGGCGGACGATCAACGGCGAGGAGGCGTCGGCGTACTACGCGGCGGGGACGGCACAGGTGCACATCGACGCCGACGTCGCGCACGCCCTCGTCCAGTACCTCGCGGCCACCGACGACGTCGGCTTCCTCGTGCGGGACGGGCTGGCGATGCTCGTCGAGACCGCGCGCCTCTACGCCGACCTCGGCTTCTGGCGCAGCAACGGCACGCCGAGCTTCCACATCCACGGGGTGACCGGACCGGACGAGTACACGACGGTGGTCAACAACAACCTCTTCACCAACGTCATGGCCCGCTACACCCTCGAGCAGGCGGCCGCTGCCGTCGAGCGGGTGCGCCGCGAGGAGCCCGAGGAGTGGCAGCGGTTCGCCGGGCGGTACTCCGTGCGGGACGAGGAGGTCCGCGAGTGGCTGGCCTGTGCGGCCGGGATGCACATCCCGTTCGACGAGGGGCTCGGCATCCATCCGCAGGACGACTTCTTCCTCGACCGCGAGGTGTGGGACCTCAGCCGGACGCCCGCCGAGCTCCGTCCCCTGCTGCTGCACTACCACCCGCTGGTCATCTACCGCTTCCAGGTGCTCAAGCAGGCCGATGTCGTCCTCGCCCTGTTCCTCCAGGGCGACCGGTTCACGACCGAGCAGAAGCGCGCCGACTTCGAGTACTACGACCCGATCACGACCGGCGACTCGACACTCTCGGCCGTGGTGCAGTCGGTCGTCGCGGCGGAGGTCGGCTACCACGACGCGGCGTACGAGTACTTCTGCCGCGCGCTGTACGTCGACCTCGCCAACCTGCACGACAACACCGTCGACGGTCTGCACGTGGCCTCCGCCGGTGGGGTGTGGGCGGCGCTCGTCGGCGGGTTCGGCGGGATGCGCGACCACCAGGGGGCGCTCTCCCTCGACCCGCGGCTGCCCGTCGGCTGGGACCGGCTGACCTACCGGCTCACCTGGCGCGACACCCGGGTGCGCGTGGACACCGGCCCGACGGAGGTCGTGCTCACGGTGGAGGCCGGGGACGGCACCGTGCCGGTCGCAGTCCGCGGGGTCCGGTACGAGGTCCGGCCGGACGCTCCGGTCTCGGTAGGGCTCGAGGACCAGGGCCCACGCATCGACGGGCTCATCGCCCAGAAGCCGCAGACCGGCGGACGGCGTGCGGACGGCTCGACCATCACGGCAGGCGTCCCGGACCCGATCCCGTTCGACGAGATCGAGGCGCCGGATGCCCTGGTCACCGACTCGCAGCGCTCCCCGACCGCCGGGTGAGCTCCATGTCGACCGCCGCCACTGCGACACCGTCGAAGACGAGCGCCTCAAGGCGCGTGCCGGTCTGCACGAAGCCGACCTTCTCGTAGACGCGACGGGCGCGCGGGTTGAACTCGAACACCTCCAGGGTGAGCCGCTCCAGCCCGGCCACCTCCAGCGCGTAGTCGCAGACGAGGCGCACCGCCTCGGTGCCGAGCCCGCGGTCCCGGCCGTCCGGGCCGACGAGGCACCGGAGGTTCGCCACCCGCCCGTCGTCGTCGTACTCGTTGAGGACGACCTCACCCTGCACCACGCCCGTCGCCCGGTCCACGAGCGCGAGGTCGAGCCGGTCGGGCTGCTCCGCGCGCGTGGTGTACCAGCGCACCAGGTGATCGTCGACCGGCTGGGCCTGCTCGGCCTCGGCACTCGTGTCGACGCTGCCGGTGAGCCGGCGGACCTCCGGGTCGGAGAGGATCTGCGCCATCCGCGGCGCGTCGGCTCCGGTGAAGGGCCGCAGCTCGACGAGCTCACCGACGAGCGTGGGTTCGGTCGCGAGGTCGTGGGCGGGCATCCCGCCATCCAAGCAGAGCGGCTCAGCCCAGCTCGGCGACGAGCGCGTCCGCGGCGGCCCAGGGGTCGGTGCGCCCGTCGACGACGTCCACCGCGAGGGCGTCCAGGCGCTCGTCCCCGGCGACGCCGCCGACCCGGGCCCGCAGCGTCTCGAGCACGAGCCCCTCCACCTCACGTGCGGCGCGCAGCAGCCGTCGCTCGCGCAGCCCACGCTCGCCGAGGTGCTCGCGGTGCCGGTCGACCGCCTCGAGGAGCTCGTCGACACCGTGCCCGGAGGTCGCGACGGTCCGCACGACGGGGGTCCGCCAGGCCCCCGCGGCACGCTCTCCCATCGCCACCGCGCCGCGCAGCTCGCGCACCGTGCGGTCCGTCCCGTCGCGGTCGGCCTTGTTGACGACGAGGACGTCGGCGACCTCGAGGATGCCGGCCTTCGCGGCCTGGATGCCGTCCCCCATCCCCGGTGCGAGCAGCACGACCGTCGTGTCGGCGGTACCCGCGACCTCGACCTCGCTCTGCCCCACCCCGACGGTCTCGAGGAGGACGACGTCGCAGCCCGCGGCGTCGAGCACCCGGACGGCCTGCGGCGCAGCCCAGGACAGCCCGCCGAGATGCCCCCGGGAGGCCATCGAGCGGATGAAGACGTCCGGGTCGCCGGCGTGCTCCGACATCCGCACCCGGTCGCCGAGCAGCGCGCCACCCGACAAGGGCGACGTCGGGTCGACGGCCAGCACCCCGACCCGCTGCCCGCGCTCGCGGTAGGAGGTGACGAGCGCGGTGGTCGTCGTCGACTTGCCGACCCCGGGCGCGCCGGTGAGACCGACGACGTGCGCACCACCGGTGTGCGGCGCGAGCGCCGCCATGACCTCGCGCAGCGCCGGATGGGCGTCCTCGACGAGCGAGACGAGGCGGGCGACGGCGCGCGGGCTGCCCTCCCGCGCCGCGGACACGAGGGAGGGGACGTCGACGTCGCGACGACCGGCCAGCGGGGTCAGCCCTGTGCCGGGACCGTGACGAGCAGCGCGTCGCCCTGGCCGCCGCCACCGCAGAGCGCGGCGGCCCCGACCCCACCGCCACGACGCTCGAGCTCGAGGGCGAGGTGGAGGGTGATCCGGGCGCCGGACATCCCGATCGGGTGCCCCATGGCGATCGCACCGCCGTTGACGTTGACCTTCTCGGGGTCGAGCCCGAGCTCCTGGGTGGAGGCGAGCCCGACGGCGGCGAAGGCCTCGTTGATCTCGACGAGGTCGAGGTCGGACGGCGAGATGCCCTGCCGTTCACAGGCCTTCGCGATGGCGCGGGCGGGCTGGCTCTGCAGCGTGGAGTCCGGCCCGGCGACGACCCCGTGGGCGCCGATCTCGGCGAGCCAGGACAGCCCGAGCTCCTCGGCCCTCGACTTCCTCATGACGACCACCGCGCACGCGCCGTCACTGATCTGCGAGGCGGAGCCGGCAGTGATCGTGCCGTCCTTGCTGAAGGCGGGGCGCAGCCCGGAGAGCGACTCGGCGGTGGTGTCGGCGCGGATGCCCTCGTCGGTCTTGAGCTCGACCGGGTCGCCCTTGCGCTGTGGGACGGCCACGGCGACGACCTCGTCGTCGAAGTAGCCGTCCTTCCAGGCGCGCGCGGCGAGCTGGTGGCTGCGGGCCGCGAAGGCGTCCTGCTGATCGCGGGTGAACGCGACGTCACCGGTGTTGGCCTTCTCGGTGAGCAGGCCCATCGCCTGGTCGGTGAAGGCGTCCCAGAGGCCGTCGGCGGCCATGTGGTCGTGCATCGTGACGTCGCCGTACTTGAACCCGGCGCGGCTCTTCTCGAGCAGGTGCGGCGCGTTCGTCATCGACTCCTGGCCGCCCGCCACGACGACGTCGAACTCCCCCGCGCGGATGAGCTGGTCGGCGAGCGCGATGGCGTCGATCCCCGAGAGGCACACCTTGTTGACGGTGAGCGCGGGCACGCTCATCGGGATGCCGGCCTTGGACGCCGCCTGGCGGGCCGGGATCTGGCCCTCACCCGCGGTGAGGACCTGCCCCATGATCACGTAGTCGACCTGGTCGGGTGCGACGCCGGACTTCTCGAGGGCGCCGGCGATCGCGAAGCCGCCGAGGTCGGAGCCGCTGAAGCCGGCCAGCGAGCCGCTCATCCGCCCCATCGGGGTGCGGGCGCCGGCGACGATGACGGTGGGGTCGGTGGACATGCTGGGCCTCTCGTGACGTGGAGGACGGGGTCTGCGCTCGACTGTAGCCACCGGGCCGCTCGCTGCCATCCCCGTGGCCCGGTGATGCTCGCCACGGGGCGGGGACGACCCGCACGGTCGCTCCTAGGCTGGACGCATGACCACCACGGACCTCTTCACGGCCATCGACCACGTGGGCGTCGCCGTGCGCGACCTCGAGGAGGCCGTCGCGTTCTACGAGAGCACCTATGGGATGCGGCTGCTGCACGAGGAGACGAACGAGGAGCAGGGCGTGCGCGAGGCGATGATGGGGGTCGGTGACTCCGGCTCGTGCATCCAGCTGCTCGCTCCGCTCACCGAGGAGTCGACGATCGCGACGTTCCTCGAGCGCAGCGGGCCGGGCATCCAGCAGCTGGCCTACCGTGTCGAGGACCTCGACGCCGTGTGCGCGACCCTGCGCGAGCGTGGCGTGCGGCTGCTCTACGACTCCCCGAAGCGCGGTACCAGCGACAGCCGGGTCAACTTCGTGCACCCGAAGGACGCCGGCGGCATCCTCGTCGAGCTCGTCGAGCCCGCCGCGGACCCCACCCACTGACAGCGACGGCGGGACGGCGCGTGTCGGCTACGGGCGGCTGCGGACGACCGGCGCCTCGCTCTCGGCGGTCGGTGCGGGCTCGGCGAGGAGCAGGGGCACGAGCGCCACTGCGGCGAAGGCCGGTACGACGAGACCGGAGTCGTTGACGGCGAACCCGACGACCGCCATCACCGCCGAACCGCGCAGGACGACGGAGGCCGGCGTCGACAGCGGCCGTCCCACGCGCCACAGGACGATCCCGAGGACCACCGCGGCGAGGGTCATCGTCAGCAGGGGCGGCGAGGTGAGGTTGGTGAGGTTCTGCGAGAGCTTGCGTCCGATGACGTCGTCGAGCCCGCCGTCGAGCACGGTCTGGACGAACTCGCCGAGGTGGGTCCGTGACTCGGGGGGGCGGAGCCAGTCGAGGACCGCGACCGTCCCGGTGACGAGCCCGACCCCCGCGACCGCGAGCAGCGCGCGTACCGGGGTGACCCGGACTCCGGCCGCGGCGGTGAGGACGACCAGCCCGCCGAGCAGCAGCCCGGGCGGCCCTCCGAAGTCCGCCCCGAACGACGGGTGCCCTTCGACGGCGGCACAGAGCAGGAGCACGAGGAACGGCAGCCCGAGGGTGTGCCGGAGGCCACCGCTGCGGCGCGTCGCGAGCAGGCCGACCACGGCCATCGTGGCGACCCCGTACACCGCGTAGCTCGTGTTGCCGATGCCGTAGAAGCGCCCGCCGACCGTGGGGTTCTGGCCGAAGACGGACGCCAGCTGCAGCCCGGACCCGGTGAGGACGTCACCGCCGAGGACGACGAGCGTGACGAGCGACGCCGCGAGGAGGGCACCGAGCGGCCGGCTGCGCTCCGCGACGACGGCCAGGGCGGTCAGCGCTGCGACGACGACCGCGAGGACGACGGTGAAGGCGACGGCGGGTGCCCCCGCCGACCACCACGGCACGAGGTTGGCGACGAAGGTCGCCGTCGGGACGAGGGCGACCGCGACGCCCGCGCCGCGCAGCCAGGACGGCATCCGTCGGCCACGCCACGCGAGGACGGCGACGGCGAGGCACCAGGCGGCGAACGCGGCGGCCAGCCAGCCGGTGACCTGCGGGCTCACCGAGCGCAGCGTCCCGGCTCGCACCTCGAAGCCCACCCGGTCGGCGACGAGGTCGGCCGCGGAGGCGTCGCTCGGCACGGCGTCGACGGGCCGTCCGGTGATCTCGCTGTCGGGCACACCCTGGTCGTCGAGGAGGGTCGCCGTGAGGTCCTGGAGCTGGACGAGACCGGGCTGGCGGGTCGACGGCGAGGTCAGCTCGCCGCCACCGGCCGCGTCGTCGATGACGAGCAGGGCCCTGGGCCGGATGCTCGACGCGCCGTCACCGACGCCGGCGACCCAGACCGTCCCGCCGCGGGCGGCGTCGACGGAGCGGCGCACGATCTCGTCGACCCGGGTCAGCGCGACCCCACGCGCTGCCGGGTCGGGGGGCAGGATGCCGCCGTCGACGAGCACGAGCGGGCACGAGAACGTCTCGGGGACGGACGCCTCGTAGTGCTCCACCCGCCCCTGCGCGTCCGCGGCACCGATCGCCGCGCCCGGGCCCACCGCCTCGACGCAGCGCCCCGCGGCGCCCATCCGCTCACCGAGCAGCCCCGGCACGGCACCGTACGAGGCGGCGTCCGCGGCGGCGACGTACCCGTCCCACGCGGTCACCCGGCCGTCCGCCACCGGCCCCGGGGGGAGGCAGGGACCGACCGGCCCGGCCGCGCGCCGACCGGCCGAGAGCGTCAGCCAGCCGTCGACCGCACACGCGCGGGAGCGGACGGCCCGCACGGTCATCGACGCGACACCGGCGCCGTCGGCCAGGCGGCGGGTCGCCGGCATCGCGCCGGAGTCGACGTCCGCCCAGGTCAGGCCTGGGACACCGACGACGACCATGCCGCCGTCCGCGGGCTCGGCCACCGCCGGGGCGATCCCCCCGAGCGCCCCCAGCAGGACGAGGAACCACGCCACCGGGACCCCGCTCACGACCCTCATCGGCGGTCCAGCTCGTGACGCGCGATGACGACGAGAGCCGCGGTCCAGGCGAGCGGGGCCACCGCGGCCGGGCGGCCGTCGTGGAGCACCTTCTCCGGGAACGACCCGGCCGCCGTCCGGTGCGCACCGAGCCAGCCGAGCAGCTCCTGGGCCTTGCCCGGGTAGCCGGTGGCCGCCCACGCGGCGGCGAAGAGCGCCGTCTCGGGGGTCCAGCTGATGCCGTCCTCCTTCCAGGACGCGCCCGGGGCCACTCCGCCGGCGGGCCGGGCCATCGCGAGCTGGGCGCGGTCGAGCGCGACGAGGACGTCGAGGTCGGGCCGCGGGTCGCCGATGGGGGCGACGAGGAAGGTGACCGCGGCGTCCGGGGCGCTGCCGCCGAGCAGCCGCGGGTACCCGTCGGGCGAGAAGTGGGTGCGCAGGCTGCCCGCGAGGGCCTCGGCGGCCCGGCCCGCGCGGTCTGCCATCGCCATCTCTCCGACGACCCGCAGCACCCGGTCGGCGCTGCGCAGGCCGGCGAGCACCGCGGCGGCGGTCCCCAGGGTGAGCTCGCGCTCGACGAGCTCCCAGTAGTCGGAGGACGGGTGCGGCAGCCCCGTGCCGCTCTCGCGGGACGTCAGCAGCCGGCGGGTGCACCGGATGAGCATCGTCCGCAGCGGCCCGAGTGCCTCGCCGGCGTCCTCGGGCGCGAAGCGGGCGAGCTCGTCGGCGGCCCACAGCACCCATCCGGACCCGTCGAGCTGGGCGACCCGGCCGTCCGGCGCCTTCTTCGTGGCGACGTCGTAGCGGGCCTCGAACCCGCCGTCGTCGCCCTGGACCGACGCGAGGAAGGCGAGCTGTCCCGCCGCGTCCTCGGCGCGCCCCACCCGGGCCAGGGCGCTGGCGACGAACGCTGCGTCCCGCGGCCACGCGTACCGCCAGCGGCTCGACCAGCCGGCGACGGCGACGGGCAGGCCTGCGGTGAGCGCCCGGAGGTCGAGCAGAGCCGAGTGGAGCAGCCCGTCGTCGTCGACGCCGCGGCGGGTCCACGCGGCGCATCCGGCGAGCCACTCCTCCTCGTCCTCGACGAGCCGGTTGCGCCACGGGCCGGCGTCGACGACGCGGGTGCGCGGGACCAGGATGTCGGTGCGGCCCACGGGGACGAGCTCACGCAGCGCCGGGGCGGTGAACGCGACCGTCTCGCTGTACAGCGGGATCTCGGCGTGCCGTGCACGGTGCAGCGACCTGGCCCCGCCGAGGAGGCCGAGCGCCGCGGCGCCGCTCCCGGCGACGACCACGCGACGGCTCACGGCGGGACTCACCCGGGAACGGTATCCCGCAGCCGTGAGAGGGATCACGGGTGACCACCGTCTCAGCCGCCTACGCCGGGCCCGACCGGCCAGTAGGTTCGCCGCCAGGTATCCCCGTCCTGCCCCGAAGGAGCCCGACCCCATGGACCAGATCCGCGAGGCCATCCTCTCCGGAGACCGCAGCATCGAGACCTACGCCGGGCTCGCCGTGCCCGAGGCGTACCGGGCGGCGACGGTCCACAAGGACGAGGTCGGGATCTTCGAGGGGATGTCGACCCAGGAGAAGGACCCGCGGCGCTCGCTGCACGTCGAGGACGTGCCGGTCCCCGAGCTCGCCCCCGGTGAGGCCCTCGTGGCCGTCATGGCGAGCGCGATCAACTACAACACCGTGTGGACCTCGATCTTCGAGCCGGTCTCGACCTTCGGGTTCCTCGAGCGCTACGGCCGGACCTCCGAGTTCGCCGAGCGGCACGACCTGCCGTACCACGTCGTCGGCTCCGACCTCGCCGGCGTCGTCCTGCGCACCGGCCCCGGCGTCACGAAGTGGAAGCCCGGTACCGAGGTCGTCGCGCACTGCCTGTCGGTCGAGCTCGAGGACGCCGAGGGCCACGACGACACGATGATGGACCCGCAGCAGCGCATCTGGGGGTTCGAGACGAACTTCGGCGGCCTCGCCGAGCTCGCGGTCGTCAAGGCCAACCAGCTGATGCCCAAGCCGGCCCACCTGTCCTGGGAGGAGGCCGCCTCCCCCGGGCTCGTCAACTCCACCGCCTACCGCCAGCTCGTGAGCAAGAACGGTGCGGCCATGAAGCTCGGCGACCGGGTGCTCGTGTGGGGGGCGTCGGGCGGGCTCGGGTCGTACGCCACCCAGATGGCCCTCGCCGGAGGCGCGACCCCGATCTGTGTCGTGTCCTCGCCGCAGAAGGCCGACATCTGCCGGTCGATGGGCGCCGAGCTGATCATCGACCGCAGCGCCGAGGACTACCGGTTCTGGAGCGAGGACGGCACCGAGCAGAACCCGAACGAGTGGCAGCGGTTCGGCAAGCGGATCCGCGAGCTCACCGGGGGCCACGACGTCGACATCGTCTTCGAGCACCCGGGCCGGGAGACCTTCGGGGCATCCGTCTACGTGGCCCGCAAGGGCGGCACGATCGTCACCTGTGCGTCGACGTCGGGGTACATGCACGAGTACGACAACCGGTACCTGTGGATGAACCTCAAGCGGATCGTGTCGTCGCACTTCGCCAACTACCGCGAGGCGTGGGAGGCCAACGACCTCGTCGACCGCGGCATCGTCCACCCGACCCTGTCCAAGACCTACCGGCTCGAGGAGGTCGGCCAGGCCGCGCTCGACGTGCACCGCAACGCGCACCAGGGCAAGGTCGGCGTGCTGACCCTCGCGCCGGAGGCGGGGCTGGGCGTCACCGACCCCGAGAAGCGGGCCGGTTTCGAGTCCGCGATCAACCGCTTCCGGGACGCCTGAGCAGCGCCGCGCGTCCTCCTGCACCACACCTGCACCAGGCCGCCACTAGGGTGTGGCCGGAGGTGCATGGTGCGACTGTCGACGGTCTGGGGGCCGGTGTCCCGGTGGGGCGAGTACCGCCGGCGTCAGCGGGCGGCGCTCGACCGCAGCAACCACCTGCCGCAGCGCCCCGACCGTCCTCCGGCACCCGACCCGACGCCCGGCGAGGGGATGGACGACACGGCCGGCCGGTTCGGCCTGGCCCAGCCGCTCAACCGGCACTCGCCCTTCTACCTCGGCTTCTTCGGCGCCACCGGCGCGATGCTCGCCGTCGGGCTCTGGAGGACGCTCGGCGTCCTCGCCCCGACGCTGAGCATCCTCCTCGTCGCGTTCTTCCTCGCGCTGGCCCTCGACCCCGTCGTCGAGCGCCTCGTCGCGGGCGGCATCCGTCGCTCAGCGGCCGTCTCGCTCGTGTTCTTCCTCCTGCTCGTCGCCCTCGGCATCCTCGGATGGCTCGTCGTGCCGACCGCCGTCGCCCAGGGCACCGCGCTGGCGCAGCAGGTCCCGCAGTACGCCACCGACCTCCTCGAGACCCGCTGGGTACGCGACCTCGACCGCAGCTACGACGTCGTCGACCGGCTCCAGGCCGAGCTCACGACGAAGCTGCAGGACCAGCGGTTCCTCGAGGGCGTGCTCGGCGGGCTGCTCGGGGCCGGTCGCGCCGTGGTGTCCGGCACGTTCCAGACGGTCACCGTCCTCGTCCTCACGCTCTACCTGCTCGCCTCGTTGCCGCGGGTCAAGCAGGCGACCTACGCGCTCGTCCCGGCGAGCCGCCGGCCGCGGGTGGTCTCGCTCTCGGAGGAGATCATGCGACGGGTCGGGTCCTACGCCGGCGGGCAGGTGGCCATCGCCACGCTCAACGCCTTCCTGTCGTGGGTGATGATGCGGGTCGTCGGGGTCCCGTACGCCGCCGCGCTGTCGGTGCTCGTCGGGTTGCTCGGGCTCATCCCGATGGTCGGCGCCACCCTCGGCGCCGCGATCGTCACCCTGGTCGCGTTCTTCGACGAGCCGCGCTCGGCGCTGGTCGTCGTCATCTACTACGTCGTCTACCAGCAGCTCGAGAACTACGTCGTCGCGCCACGGGTCATGCAGCGGACGGTGTCGGTCCCGGGTGTCGTCACCGTCGTCGCGGTGCTCGCGGGCGGGGCACTGCTCGGCGTGCTCGGCGCGCTGCTCGCGATCCCCGTCGCGGCCGGGATGCTCCTGCTGTACGAGGAGGTCGTCGTCCCCCGCCAGCGCAACGCCTGACCCGCGACCCCACACCCCCTCTCGAACGTGTGTGAACACGCCGCACTTCCAGCGGCCGTGTTCACACACGTTCGCGAGGGGGGAGGGGAGGAAGTCAGGGGCGGGCGGCGTGCCGCGAGGCCCAGCAGCGGGTGTGCCAGTGGCGGCGTTCCTCCACGCCCCCGACGCCCTCGGCGGGCCAGGCGACGACGTGCGGCGTCCCCACGGGGATGCCGTGGTGGCAGCCCGGACAGCGGTACTCGCGGCTCGACGTCGCGCCGCTCAGCCGGCGGACGTGCCAGGGGCGTCCACGCCACTGCTCGGTCGTGACCTCGGTTGCCGCGGACAGTGGACGGCGGTCCAGGTCCCGGCGACGGCGGTTGGAGCGGGGCACGGGTCCAGTCTCGCCGGTCAGCCGCGGACGCGGGAGGAGAAGGGGTCGTACGGCGGGCGCAGCGACACGCGCGCGGGGTACCGGCGCCCGGCGACGTCGACCTCCCAGGTGCCGTCCTCGACCCACGCGGCCGTGACGCCACTCGCGTGCTCGACACCGCCGAGCCCCACCGCACCACCGACCGTCCAGCCGTAGGACCCCGAGCGCACGTCGCCGGTGGGAACGCCGTCACGGACGAGGACCTCGCCGTGGACGAGCAACGGCTCGGGGTCGTCGACGACGACGGAGACGATGCGATGCGTGGGCGGCCCGGCCGCCCGGGCGGCGAGCACGGCCTCGCGTCCGACGAACCCCCCGGGCTTGTCGAGCGCGACGGCGAAGCCGAGGCCCGCCGACCACACGTCGTCGGTGGTGTCGAGGTCGTGGCCGTGGTCCCGGTAGCCCTTCTCCAGCCGGAGGCTGCCGAGGGCCGCGAGCCCGACCGGGCGGGCCCCCTCCCCCAGCACTGCGTCCCAGACCCCCGCGGCGTCGTCCGCCGGGACGTACAGCTCCCAGCCGAGCTCGCCGACATAGGTGACCCGCACGGCGAGGACGTCGACGTCGCCGAGACGCACCCGCCGCACGGCCCGGAAGGGGAAGGCGCCGGGTGACCAGTCCTGCCCCGGCGCCAGGGCCGCCAGCACCTCCCGCGACCGCGGCCCCTGGACGCCGAGCAGCGCGAGATCCTCGGTGAGGTCGGTGACCGTCACGTCCGCGTCCCCGAGCCCGCGGCGGAGCAACCCCGTCACCGCGCCGTACGCCGTGTCCGAGGCGACGACGAGGAGGTCGTCGGACGTCAGCCGGGTGACGGTGAGATCGGCGTCGATGCCGCCGTCCGGGCCCAGCCACTGCGTGTAGGTGATACGTCCGTCGTGGGACAGGTCCCCCGCCGACAGCCGGTCGAGCACGCGGAGCGCGTCCGGGCCGCGGACGGCCAGCTTCGTCATGAAGGACAGGTCGACCAGCCCGGCAGCCTCGCGGACGGCGCGGTGCTCGGCCTGCCAGTGCGACGCCCATTCGGGCAGCCCCCAGCCCGGCTCGGCCGTCGGGCGCTGCCCCGGACCGGCGTACCAGGCGGCGGAGTCCCATCCGGAGACGTCACGGAGGAAGGCACCGGCGGCGACCATCCGGTCGTGGGCCGGCGACCGGAACACGCCACGGGACGACCTGAGCTGCGTGCCCGGAGGGTGCGCCGCGTAGACGGTGCCGAGGATCTCGGCGGTGCGCGCCCGACGGTGCTCCGGCAGCAGCTGCCAGCCGCGGAAGCGTGCGACGTCGATGCCCGTGACGTCGACGTCCGGACGCCCCTGCACCACCCAGTGCGCGACGATCCGGCCGAGCCCGCCCGCCGAGAGGATGCCGACGGAGTTGAGGCCGGCACACACGAAGTAGCCGTGGACGCCCGGCGCCTCACCCACGGCGGGTGCAAGGTCGGGCGTGAACGACTCGGGGCCGCAGAAGAACGTGCGAATCCCGGCACCCTCGACGCCGGGCACCCGTGCCATCGCCCGCTCGAGGAACGGGGCGACGCGGTCGGTGTCCGGCGGGATGGTGCCGAACGCGAAGTCCGTCGGGATGCCGTCGACGTGCCAGGCCGCGGCCTGCGGCTCGAAGAGCCCGACCATGAGGCCGCCGCCCTCCTCGCGGTAGTAGCCGTAGGAGGCGGGGTCCTCGAAGACCGGCAGCCCGGCGTGCACACCGTCGATCGGCTCGGTGACGAGGTAGTAGTGCTCGGCTGCCTGGTTCGGCACGACGACGCCGTTCGCGGCGGCGAGCTCGCGGGCCCACATCCCCGCCGCGTTGACGACGACCTCGCACTCGACGACGCCCTGGTCGGTGACGACGCCGGTCACCTGCTCGACCGCGCCCCGCGGGCGGGTACGCACCTCCTCGACCCGGACGCCCTCGACGACCCGCACACCGCCGGCTCGGGCTCCCTTGGCGAGCGCCATCGTGAGGTCGACCGGGTCGACCCTCCCGTCGCCGGGCACGTGGAAGCCCCCGACGAGGTCGTCGGTGCGGGCGAGCGGGAAGAGCTGCGCCATCTCCGCCGGCGAGACCTCCTCGACCTCGAGTCCGAGCCGCCGCTGGAACGCCGCCACCCGTCGGTACTCGTGCAGCCGGCCCTCGTCCGCGGCGGCCTCGACGAGCCCGACCGGGCGGAAGCCGGTGGACTGCCCGGTCTCGGCCTCGAGCCGTCCGTAGAGGTCGCGGGAGTACAGCCGCAGCCGGGTGCTCGTCTCGCTGAAGGACCCGAAGCACGTCATCAGACCGGCGGCGTGCCAGGTCGTGCCGGAGGTCAGCCGATCGCGCTCCAAGAGCACGACGTCGGTCTCGCCGGCGTGCGCGAGGTGGTAGGCGACGGACGTCCCGATGACCCCGCCGCCGATGACGACGACCCGCGCCCGGTCCGGCAACGGCCTCGAGGTGCTCATCCGCCGGACACTATCGAGTGACGGCGGTGGTCAGGCACACGCGCTGTCGCGGCCCGCACCGGCCATGTGCTGTGCGGATGCCTCCACGGTGTGCATCTGCACCGAAGCGCGGGTACCGAGCCGGAGGTGTCAGTCGTAGGTGCGGAAGCCGCGGCCGGTCTTGCGGCCGAGGTAGCCGGCGGTCACCAGGTGTTCGAGCAGCGGCGCCGGAGCGAAGCCGCGCTCGCGGAACTCGACGTACAGCTCGCGCTCGATGGCCAGTGAGACGTCGAGGCCCACGACGTCGAGCAGCTCGAAGGGACCCATCGGCAGGCCGCAGCCGGTCTTCATCGCGGTGTCGATGTCGTCCGCGGTGGCGTAGTTGGCCTCGAGCATCTTCACGGCGTCGTTGAGGTACGGGAAGAGCAGCGCGTTGACGATGAAGCCGCTGCGGTCGCCGCACGTCACGGCCACCTTGCCGATGCGACCGCAGAGGTCCTGCACGGTCGCGAGGACGTCCGGCGCGGTCGTCACGGTGTGCACGACCTCGACGAGCCTCATCACCTGCGCCGGGTTGAAGAAGTGCATCCCGATGACGTCCTGCGGGCGCGAGGTGACCTTGGCGCAGTCGATGATCGGCAGCGAGGACGTCGTCGTCGCGAGCACCGCCCCGGGCTTGCAGATGCGGTCGAGGTCGCGGAAGAGGTCCTGCTTGACCGCGAGGTCCTCGGCGATCGCCTCGACGACGAGGTCGGCCTCGGCCAGCGCCTCGCGCTCGGTGACGCCGGTGACCCGGGCGAGCATCGCGCCGGCGGCCGCCTGGTCCATCCGGCCCTTCTCGACGGCCCGCCCACAGCTCTTCTCGAGGGCCGCGCGCACGGCCGCGACCTTGTCGTCGGACCGCGCGACGAAGGTGACCGGGTGGCCGGCCTTGGCGAAGACCTCGATGATCCCCGTGGCCATCGTGCCGCTGCCGACGACCCCGACGCTCGCGACCTCGCGCAGCTCGACGCCGGCGGGCACGCCGCCGGTCGGGGTCTGCGCGTCGGGCACGACCTCGGGCGAGCCCGGCTCGGCGTAGGTGTAGAACCCGCGCCCGGACTTCCGCCCGAGCAGCCCGGCGCTCACCATCTGCTTGATGATCGGGCTCGGCGCGTGCAGCCGGTCACGGCCCTGCTTGTACATCGTGTCGAGGATCTCGTAGGCGGTGTCGAGCCCGATGAGGTCGAGCAGCGCGAGCGGGCCCATCGGGTAGCCGCAGCCGAAGCGCATCGCGGCGTCGAGGTCCTCGCGCGTGGCGTACTTCGACTCGTACATCGAGACGGCGTGGTTGAGGTAGCCGAAGAGCAGGGCGTTGGCGATGAAGCCCGCCTTGTCGCCGACGACCACCGGCTTCTTCCCGAGCCGCTCGGCGAGGGCCTTGACGTCGTCGAAGACGTCCTCCGCGGTGATGACCGTGCGGATGACCTCGACGAACTGGAGCACCGGGGCCGGGTTGAAGAAGTGCATCCCGACGACGCGCTTGGGGTCGGTCGTCGCGACGGCGATCTCGGTGACCGGCAGCGACGAGGTGTTCGTCGCGAGCACGGCGTCCGGCGAGACGATGGCGTCGAGGCGGGAGAAGATCTCCTTCTTGAGGTCGAGGTGCTCCGGCACGGCCTCGACGACGAGCCGGCAGCCGGCGAGGTCCTGCAGGTCGGTCGTGTACGTCACCCGGGCGTGCAGGGCGTCGTGCTCGTCCTGGGTGATCTTCTCGCGCTTCAGCGCCCGCCCGGTGCTCCCGGCGAGGACCTCCTTGCCGTGCTGCACCCCCGACTCGTCGACCTCGGCCGCGACGACCTCGAGCCCGTTCCGGGCGAACACCTCGACGATGCCCGCCCCCATCGTGCCGAGTCCGATCACACCCACGGTCGAGAAGTCACGCGCCATGGCGGCGATCCTTCCAGAGCCCTCGCGGGTGGACGACGGGCTGCGGGCGTGACGCTGCTTACGCCACGGGGCCGTCGTGCGGGATGCCCTGCGGGAGCCCGCTCACCAGTCGACCCCGCTCGCCACGAGGTCGGTCTCGAGGGCCAGCCGGTGCCGCGGGTCGAGCGGGAGCAGGCCGATCGGGACGCGGAGGTCGGCGCGGCCGCAGAGCTCGACGAGCACGTGGTCGTAGGCGGCGAGCGCCGCGGCCAGGCGCGCCGCCTGGTGCGGCTGGCCTGCGGCCTCGATGGCACAGACCTGCGCGGCCAGCCGGCGCAGCTCGAGGACGAGGAGCACGGTGGGTACCGGCTCGGGCCTGGGCGTGCGCCGGACCAGGCCGACCCGCTCCAACCCGTCCAGCAGGCCCTCGACGGACGCGGCGGCTCGACGCACGGCGCGGTGGGCCCGCCGGACGACCGGGCGCAGCAGCCGGGGCGCGTCGCCCTCGCCGAACCACCGCAGGCCCTCGAAGACGACGACGTAGGCCGCCCCGGGCAGGAGGACGAGACAGAGCACCGCCAGCGTCGCCCTCATCGGCCTCACCTCGGTGTCCAGTGTGCGACCGCGGCCCGGCGTCGGCAACAGGTCGGTCCGCCGCCCCCGCCCAGGCATCGGTAGGGTGTCGGCCCGTGCGGATGGTCATCGCGACGTGCTCGGTCGACTACGAGGGACGGCTGACCGCTCATCTCCCCCTCGCCACCCGGCTGCTCCTGGTCAAGGCCGACGGCTCGGTGCTCGTCCACTCCGACGGCGGCTCGTACAAGCCGCTCAACTGGATGTCGCCGCCGTGCGCCATGGCCGAGGTCGAGCCCGACGAGACCGAGGCCGCCGACGGGGTGACCTCGGTCTGGGTCGTCCAGCACGCGAAGTCCGAGGACCGCCTGCGGGTCCGGCTGCACCAGGTGCTGCACGACAGCGCCCACGACCTCGGCGTCGACCCCGGCCTGGTCAAGGACGGGGTCGAGGCGCACCTCCAGCGGCTGCTCGCCGAGCACATCACGACGCTCGGGGACGGCTACACCCTCTCCCGGCGCGAGTACATGACCGCCATCGGTCCCGTCGACATCCTCTGCCGGGACGCTGCCGGGAGCCACGTCGCGGTCGAGATCAAGCGCCGCGGGGAGATCGACGGCGTCGAGCAGCTGACCCGCTACCTCGAGCTGATGAACCGCGACCCGCACCTGGCGCCGGTCACCGGGGTCTTCGCGGCCCAGGTCATCAAGCCGCAGGCGCGCACCCTGGCCGAGGACCGAGGCATCCGCTGCGTCGTGCTCGACTACGACGCCCTGCGAGGGGTCGACGACAGCGAGCACCGGCTGTTCTGAGCCCCTGGCCGGCCGTTTGCCCCGTTCGCGGCCGGGGTACGGACCCGTCATGACCGACACCCAGAACAGCCAGAAGGTCGCCTTCCTCGTCGCCGCGGAGGGCATCGAGCAGGTGGAGCTCACCGAGCCGTGGAAGGCCGTGGCGGACGCCGGGCACACCCCGGTCCTCGTCTCCCCCGACTCCGGCTCGGTCCAGGCGTTCGACCACCTCGACAAGGGCGACACCTTCGACGTCGACGTCACGGTGGCCGAGGCGGAGGTGGGCGACTACGCCGCCCTCGTGCTCCCCGGGGGCGTGGCCAACCCGGACGCGCTGCGCACCGACCCTGACGCCGTCTCGTTCGTCCGCACCTTCGTCGAGTCGGGCAAGCCGGTGGCCGCGATCTGCCACGCACCCTGGACGCTCGTCGAGGCCGACGTCGTGCGGGACCGCACGCTCACCTCGTGGCCCAGCCTGCAGACCGACCTGCGCAACGCCGGCGCGACCTGGGAGGACCGTGAGCTCGTCGTCGACGACAACCTCATCACGAGCCGCAACCCGGACGACCTGCCCGCCTTCACGAAGGCGCTGACCGACGCCCTCGTCGGCTGAGCCCGAGGGGACCGCTCCCCATTTCCGTCGACGGCCCTCGCTGGTTGCCTGTGACGAGTCAGTGCACCCATCAGCACAGGAGTCGTCATGCGCATCCCCACCTCACTCCGCCCCCGTCGCATCGGTGCCATCGCCGTCGTCGCCGCGATGTCTGCGGTCGGTCTCGCTGCCGCCCCACCGGCCAACGCCACATGGAGCGTCCTGTTCCAAGACGTCCATGACAACGCCTTCGTCGCGTGCAAGACCGCGACGTCGAGCTCGGCCTACGGCCCACTGTGGCAGGTGAAGCTCGTGGCGACCAGCTCGCGGCTGAGCTCGATCCGCGCGACCTTCCAGGTCACCCGTAACGGCAGCACGGTGAACACGACCGAGCTCTCGGCGTCGAGCGGCGTCTGGGACGTCAAGACCACCTACGCATCACGGTGGTACACCGACCGCTACCAGCTGACCGGCTCAGCAGGAGTCGACAGGATGGGAGGAGTGGTGCGGGCGTCCGGCCGGGTCAAGGACCTCGCCACCTGCTGAGCCGACCTCATGTGGGGGTGGACCCGAGCGGCCTCGTGCTGACCGGGTCCATCTCGCGCGAGACGCGGATGACGTCGACGAAACGGTCCATGATCTCGGTCAGGCCGAAGTCCTTCGGCGTGAAGACCGCGGCCACGCCGAGCTCCTCGAGCCGCGCCGCGTCCGTCGACGGGATGATCCCGCCGACGACGACCGGGACGTCGCCGGCGCCGGCGTCCCGCATCCGCTCGAGGACGTCCGGGACGAGCTCCATGTGCGACCCGGAGAGGATCGACAGCCCGACGAGGTGGACGTCCTCGGCGACCGCGGCCGAGACGATCTGCTCGGGGGTCAACCGGATGCCCTGGTAGACGACCTCGAAGCCGGCGTCGCGGGCCCGGACGGCCACCTGCTCGGCGCCGTTGCTGTGGCCGTCGAGCCCCGGCTTGCCGACGAGGACACGCAGCGTCTCGCCGAGCTCGGCGCCGGTGTCGCGGACCCGGCGGCGGACGCGCTCGAGGCCCTCGGTCGTCGTGGCGGCTCCCACCGAGCCGCTCACGCCGGTCGGGGCGCGGAACTCGCCGAAGACCTCCCGCAGTGCTCCGGCCCACTCCCCCGTCGTCAGACCCGCGCGGGCACACTCCAGGGTCGCGGGGACGAGGTTCGCGTCCGACGTGGCGTCCGCGCGGAGCCGGTCCAGAGCGGCCTCGGCACGGGTGCGCCGGTGGTCGTCGGCGTCGCGCTCCTCGCGCCAGCGGCGCACGGCCTCGGCGGCAGCGGCCTCGACCCCGGGGTCGACGGTCTGGATGGCGGTGTCGAGGTCGGCCGTCAGCGGGTTGGGCTCGGTGGACTCGAAGCGGTTGACCCCGACGACGACCTCCTCGCCGGCCTCGATCCGCCCACGGCGCCGGGCGTGCGACGCCACGAGCTCGGACTTCATGTAACCGCCCTCGACCGCCGCGACGGCACCGCCGAGCTCCTCGACCCGGGCCATCTCCTCCCTGGCGCCTGCCACGATCTCGTCGACCTTCTCCGCGACGACCACGGAGCCCTCGAAGAGGTCGCCGTACTCGAGGAGGTCGGACTCGTAGGCGAGCACCTGCTGGATCCGCAGCGACCACTGCTGGTCCCACGGCCGCGGCAGCCCGAGGGCCTCGTTCCAGGCCGGCAGCTGGACGGCGCGGGCCCGGGCGTCCTTGGACAGGGTCACGGCGAGCATCTCGAGGACGATCCGCTGGACGTTGTTCTCCGGCTGGGCCTCGGTGAGCCCGAGGGAGTTGACCTGCACCCCGTAGCGGAACCGGCGCTGCTTGGGGTCCTCGACGCCGTACCGCTCGCGGGTGACCTCGTCCCAGAGCCGGACGAAGGCGCGCATCTTGCACATCTCCTCGACGAAGCGCACCCCGGCGTTGACGAAGAACGAGATCCGCGCGACGACCTCGCCGAACCGCTCCGGCGGGACCTGGCCGGAGTCGCGGACCGCGTCGAGGACGGCGATCGCCGTCGACATGGCGTACGCGACCTCCTGCACGGGCGTCGCCCCGGCCTCCTGGAGGTGGTAGCTGCAGATGTTGATCGGGTTCCAGCGCGGGATCTCGGCGACCGTGTAGGCGATGAGGTCGGTGATGAGCCGCATGGACGGCCCCGGCGGGAAGGCGTAGGTCCCCCGGGAGAGGTACTCCTTGATGATGTCGTTCTGCGTGGTCCCGGCGAGGGCGTGCAGCGCCCCGCCGGGGTCCTCCCCCGCTGCCTCGGTCTGCTCCTCGGCGACGACCTGGTAGAGCGCGAGCAACCACATCGCCGTCGCGTTGATCGTCATCGACGTGTTCATCCGCGCGAGAGGGATCTCGTCGAACAGCGCCCGCATGTCGCCGAGGTGCGACACCGGCACCCCGACCTTGCCGACCTCGCCCCGCGCCAGCGGGTGGTCGGGGTCGTAGCCGGTCTGGGTCGGGAGGTCGAAGGCGACCGAGAGCCCGGTCTGCCCCTTGTCGAGGTTGCGCCGGTAGAGGGCGTTGCTCGCCGCGGCGCTCGAGTGCCCCGCGTAGGTGCGCATCACCCAGGGGCGGTCGCGCTCCGGTCGCGGCGCACCCGTGCTGTCGGACATGCCGGAACGCTATCCACGGCTCCGCGGCGCAGGTAGGTCTTCGCGCGGTGAGAGTCCCCACACCCACCCCGAGGAGGCGGTGACGCTGCTCACGTCGTGGCTCAGACCGCTTTCGCGAGCGCGGCCGACGGGGTGACCCCGCGCAGGGTGGGAGCGAGCATCGTGGACAGCCGAGCGCGGCGGAGCAGACGGCCCGTTCGCGCGTCGGCCGCGACGACCCGCACGTCCGACCCCGCCCGCAGCGCGCGCCGCCGCAGCTCGACGAGGAGGCCGAGGGCCGTGGCGTCGCCGACGACGACCTCGTCGAGGTCGAGGAGGACGATTCCCGGCGTCTCCAGGAGCAGCTCGTGCAGCCCCAGCCGGACGTCGGCGACGGTGCGCCGGTCGAGCCGGCCGGCCAGCCGTACGAGCGTCCCGTCGTCGCACGGCTCGTCGGTCATCGTCACGCGGGCGATGTGCTCCTGAGCCATCTGGGCCCCCTTCGGTGAGGTCACACCCTATGGACGCACGAAGGTCCTCAGGGGATACACAGGACACGGTAAAGGTTCGGCAAAATGTTGCCACTGGCCATTTACTGTCAACCGTGAGGCAGCACGGTGCATCTGCCAGGCTGTCCCCATGGTCAACCTCACCCGGATCTACACGCGGACCGGTGACGACGGGACGACGGCGCTCGGCGACATGAGCCGGACCCGCAAGACGGACCCCCGGCTCGCCGCCTACGCCGACGTCAACGAGGCCAACGCCGTCCTCGGTCTCGCACTCGCCTGCGGCGACCTGCCGGACGACGTCCGGGTCGTCCTGCTGCGGGTGCAGAACGACCTCTTCGACGTCGGTGCGGACCTCAGCACCCCGCTCCAGGAGGAGTACGAGTACGAGCCGCTGCGCGTGCTCGACGCCTACGTCGAGGAGCTCGAGACCGACTGCGACCGCTACCTGGCCCCCCTCGAGAAGCTGCGCTCGTTCATCCTCCCGGGCGGCACCCCCACAGCCGCGTACCTGCACCAGGCGCTCACCGTGGTCCGTCGCGCCGAGCGCTCGACCTGGGCGGCGATCGAGGAGTACGGCACCGAGCCGGGCACCTCCCGCGGCGAGGGCGGGGTCAACCCGACGACCGCGACCTACCTCAACCGGCTCTCCGACCTGCTCTTCGTCCTCGCCCGCACGGCGAACCTCGACCGTGGCGGCGACGTCCTGTGGCAGCCCGGTGGCGGACGGGCCGAGGCTCCCGCTCCTTGACCCGACCGACCTCGGCTCCACCCCTCGGGGGCGGTGGAGCCGAGGCGTGACGGCACGGGAGCCCGCTCAGGCGACCATGCCGTGCGGGTCGATGACGAACTTCTGCGCGGCCCCGGCGTCGAACTCCTGGTAGCCGCGCGGGGCGTCGTCGAGGCTGATGGTCTGCGCGTTGACCGCCTTCGCGATGTGCGCGCGGTCGGCGAGGATCATGTTCATCAGACCGCGGTTGTACTTCTTCACCGGACACTGGCCGGTCATGAGGTACTGCGACTTGGCCCAGCCGAGCCCCAGCCGCACCCCGATCTGCCCTTCCTTCGCGTGCTCGTCGGAGGCTCCCGGGTCGCCCGTGACGTAGAGGCCCGGGATGCCGAGCCCGGCGCCTGCCGCGGCCAGCTCCATGATCGCGTTGAGGACGGCCGCCGGCTGCTCCCCCGCGTCGGCGCCGTGCCCCTTGGCCTCGAAGCCGACCGCGTCGATGGCGGCGTCGACCTCGGGCACACCGAGGATCTGCTCGACCTTGTCGACGAGCTCGCCGTCCTCGGCGAGGTCGACCGTGTCGCACCCGAAGCTCGCCGCCTGGGCCAGCCGCTCGGGCACCATGTCGCCGACGATGACCCGGGACGCTCCGAGCAGCTGCGCGGAGTGCGCCGCCGCCAGTCCGACCGGTCCCGCACCGGCGACGTACACCGTCGACCCCGTCGTCACGCCGGCGGTGTAGGCGCCGTGGTAGCCGGTCGGGAAGATGTCGGACAGCATCGTCAGGTCGAGGATCTTCTCCATCGCCTGGTCCCGGTCCGGGAACTTCAGCAGGTTGAAGTCGGCGTACGGAACCATGACGTACTCGGCCTGGCCACCGACCCAGCCGCCCATGTCGACGTACCCGTAGGCGGCTCCCGCACGGGCCGGGTTGACGTTGAGGCAGATGCCGGTCTTCCCCTCGTTGCACAGGCGGCACCGTCCGCAGGCGATGTTGAACGGCACCGAGCAGATGTCCCCCTCCTGGACGAAGAGCACGTCGTCCCCGCACTCGACCACCTCACCGGTGATCTCGTGGCCGAGAGACTGGCCGACCGGTGCGGTCGTGCGGCCGCGGACCATGTGCTGGTCGCTGCCGCAGATGTTCGTCGTGACGAGCTTGAGGATGGCGGCGTGCGGGGCCGCCTGCTTGATGCCGAAGTGCTGGGCGACCTCCTGGGGGATCTCCAGCTTCGGGTAGTCGACGGACTCGACGGCGACCTCTCCGGGCCCCTTGTAGACGACGACGCGGTTTCCAGTCATGCCTGCTCCCTCGAGCGTGATGGCTCATCGGCCCACACGGCGCGCGGGCCGGACGTCGGGATCGGCGTCACCACCCACCCAAACACACGGCCGGGCACGCGGCCATGCGAGGGACGGACTGTTTCCCCTGGTCAGGCCACGTTCACGTTGTACCCGGGCGGGCTGGACTCCAGCCAGGCCCGGACGGCGGTGTAGGCGGCCGGGACGAAGGCGAACTCGCAGGTCCGGCCGGCCGCGCTGCCCGTGACGGACACCGGCTCGGCGAGCCCGGGGATGACGTCCGAGGTGGGCTTCGGAGAGCCGAGCTGGACCTCTCCGCGCAGCCAGGAGACCTCCGGCCGCAGCGAGGGTCCGACGATGCTGAACCACTCGAACCGCTCGGAGCCGAGACGGGCCAACCCCAGCCGCCAGCGGGTGTCGTGCTCGCGGCGTAGCGCGCAGAGCATCACCGGGCGGCCGTCGCCGGAGATGAACCGCCGGCGCCCCCACACGAAGCTGAACGCGGCGACGACCACGAGCATGACGACGGCGAGGACGAGCTCGACGGAGAGGAGTGGATCCATCCGCAGCCCGTCCTCGCTCGTCGTCAGGAGGCCATGCCGGAGCCGTCGACGGTCTCGGCGACGATCGTCACGCGGTCGTGGTCGACCGACATGAAGCCGCCGTCGACCGTGGCTGTCTGCCAGCCGCCCGCGTTGATCCGCACCTCACCCTCGGCGAGGACGACGAGCATCGGCTGGTGCCCGGGCAGCACACCGAGTTCACCCTCGGTGGACCGGACGCTGACCTGGCTCGCCTCGCCCTCCCAGACCTTGCGGTCCGCGGCGACGAGGTCGACCTGGAGTGCCATCAGAGGTTCTTCTGGATCTCGGCCCACTGGCGCTCGACGTCGTCGAGGCCACCGCACATGAAGAACGCCTGCTCACCGACGTGGTCGTACTCGCCGTCGCAGATCTTCGTGAACGCCTCGATCGTGTCGGACAGCGGAACCGTGGAGCCCTCGATGCCGGTGAACTGCTTGGCGACGTAGGTGTTCTGCGACAGGAACCGCTGGATGCGACGCGCCCGGTTGACGAGGATCTTGTCCTCCTCGGAGAGCTCGTCGATACCGAGGATCGCGATGATGTCCTGCAGCTCCTTGTTGCGCTGGAGGATCTGCTTGACCCGCACCGCGGTGTCGTAGTGCTCGCTGGTGATGTAGCGGCGGTCGAGGATCCGGCTCGTCGAGGTGAGCGGGTCCACGGCCGGGTAGATGCCGAGCGAGGCGATCTCACGGGAGAGCTCGGTCGTCGCGTCCAGGTGGGCGAACGTGGTGGCCGGCGCCGGGTCGGTGTAGTCGTCGGCGGGCACGTAGATCGCCTGCATCGAGGTGATGGAGTGACCACGCGTCGAGGTGATCCGCTCCTGGAGCGTGCCCATCTCGTCGGCCAGCGTCGGCTGGTACCCGACGGCCGAGGGCATCCGGCCGAGCAGCGTCGAGACCTCGGACCCGGCCTGGGTGAACCGGAAGATGTTGTCGATGAACAGGAGGACGTCCTGGTTCTGGACGTCTCGGAAGTACTCCGCCATCGTCAGCGCCGAGAGCGCCACGCGCAGGCGGGTGCCCGGCGGCTCGTCCATCTGACCGAAGACGAGCGAGGTCTGGCCGAGGACGCCGGCCTCCTCCATCTCGACCATGAGGTCGTTGCCCTCACGGGTGCGCTCGCCGACCCCGGCGAACACCGAGACACCACCGTGGTCGCGGGCGACGCGGGCGATCATCTCCTGGATGAGGACGGTCTTGCCGACCCCCGCACCACCGAACAGGCCGATCTTCCCGCCCTGGACGTACGGGGTGAGGAGGTCGATGACCTTGATGCCGGTCTCGAACATCTGCGTCTTCGACTCGAGCTGGTCGAAGGCCGGAGCCGGGCGGTGGATGCCCCAGCGCTCCTCGACGTCGAGGGTCTGGCCCTCCTCGAGGTTGAGGCAGACACCGGTCGCGTTGAAGACCTTGCCGAGCGTCACGTCGCCGACCGGCACCGAGATGGGACCGCCGGTGTCCTGCACGGCGGTGCCGCGGACGAGGCCGTCGGTGGGCTGCAGCGAGATGGCGCGGACCATGTTGTCGCCGATGTGCTGGGCGACCTCGAGGTTGAGCACGCTCGTGGAGCCCCCGAGCTCGACCTCGGCGGTGAGCAGGTTGTACTGGTCCGGCATGGCGTCGACGGGGAACTCGACGTCGACGACCGGGCCGATGATGCGGGAGATCCGGCCGGTGCCGCCCGCGGCGGTGGCCTCGCTCTTCTCCGTGACAGTGGCAGTCATGGTCTCTCTCTCACTCACTTGCTCTCGGCCAGCGCCGCTGCGCCACCGACGATTTCGCTGATCTCTTGGGTGATCTCGGCCTGGCGCGCCTGGTTGGCCAGCCGGGTGTACTTCTTGATGAGCTCTTCGGCGTTGTCGGTCGCCGACTTCATCGCCCGCTGCCGGGCGGCGAGCTCGGAGGCCGCGGCCATGAGCATGCAGTTGAAGAGCCGGGCGTTGACGTACTTCGGGAGCAGCGCGTCGAGCACCTGCGAGGCGCCCGGCTCGAACTCGTACAGCGGCAGGAGGTCCTCGGGCTCGGGAGCCTCCTCGCCCTCGACGACCTCGAGGGGCAGCAGCCGGATGACCTCGGGCTCCTGGGTCACCATCGTCACGAACCGCGTGTACACGACGTGGACCTCGTCGATCCCGCCCTCGTCCGTGCTGGTCGTGAAGTCGGCGACGAGCCGCTCCCCGACCTCGCGGGCGACGTCGAAGGTCGGCTTCTCGGAGAAGCCGCTCCACTCCGCGGCGAAGTCCCGCTGCCGGAAACGGTAGAAGCCGATCGCCTTGCGGCCGAGGAGGTAGGGGACGACCTCCTTGCCCTCGTCCCGGAGCCGGGCGACGACGCGCTCGCTCTCCTTGAGGACCGAGGACGAGTACGCGCCCGCGAGGCCACGGTCGGAGGTCATGATGACGACCGCGGCGCGGCGCACGTCCTCCTTCTCCGTGGTCAGGGGGTGGTCCTCGTTCGAGAACGTCGCGACCGCCGAGACCGCGCGGGTCAGCGCGCGGGCGTACGGCGTCGACTCCCGGACGGCCTGCTGGGCCTTGACGACCCGCGAGGCCGCCATGAGCTCCATGGCGCGCGTGATCTTCTTCGTCGCACTGACGGACCGGATGCGCTGCCGGTACTCCCGGATCTGCGCTCCCATGTTGTCCCGCCTTTCGTGGTGTCTGCTCGGTGGACCGCGCTCAGCGCTTCTGCTTGACGATCTGCTCCTGGCCGGAGTCCAGCGCTTCCTCGCCGTCCTGCTCCTCGGAGCCGACCTGGATGCCGTCCTCGTCCGACGCGTCGAACTGCTTGTCCTTGAAGGTCTTCACCTCGGACTCGAGCGCCTCGCGGGTCTCGTCCGGGAACTTGCCGCTCTCGCGGATGCCGGCGAGCAGGTCGGACTTGGTCCGCCGCAGGTGGTCGAGGAACTCGGTCTCGAAGCGGCGCACGTCCGACACGCCGATGTCGTCGAGCTGACCGGTGGTGCCGAGCCAGATGGAGACGACCTGCTCCTCGACCGGGTAGGGCGAGGCCTGCGGCTGCTTGAGCAGCTCGACGAGCCGGGCGCCCTTGGCGAGCTGGGCCCGGGAGGCCGGGTCGAGGTCGGATGCGAACATCGCGAAGGCCTCGAGGGCGCGGAACTGCGCGAGGTCGAGCTTGAGGCGCCCGGCGACGTCCTTCATGCCCTTGATCTGCGCGGCGCCGCCGACCCGGGAGACCGAGATGCCGACGTCGATGGCCGGCCGGACGTTGGAGTTGAAGAGGTCGGCCTGGAGGTAGATCTGGCCGTCGGTGATGGAGATGACGTTGGTCGGGATGAACGCCGAGACGTCACCGGCCTTGGTCTCGATGATCGGCAGGCCGGTCATCGAGCCGGCGCCGAGGTCGTCGGAGAGCTTGGCGCAGCGCTCGAGCAGCCGGCTGTGCAGGTAGAACACGTCGCCGGGGTAGGCCTCGCGGCCCGGCGGGCGGCGCAGCAGCAGGGACACGGCGCGGTAGGCCTCGGCCTGCTTGCTCAGGTCGTCGAAGACGATGAGGACGTGCTTGCCGTCGTACATCCAGTGCTGGCCGATGGCCGAGCCGGTGTACGGGGCGAGGTACTTGAAGCCGGCGGAGTCGGACGCCGGCGCGGCGACGATGGTCGTGTACTCCATCGCGCCGGCCTCCTCGAGCGTGCCCTTGACGGACGCGATCGTGGAGCCCTTCTGGCCGATGCCGACGTAGATGCAGCGGACCTGCTTCTCGGGGTCGCCGGTCTCCCAGAACTCCTTCTGGTTGATGATCGTGTCGACCGCGACCGTCGTCTTGCCGGTCTGGCGGTCGCCGATGATCAGCTGGCGCTGGCCGCGGCCGATCGGGGTCATCGCGTCGACGGCCTTCAGGCCCGTCTGCAGCGGCTCGTGCACCGACTTGCGCTGCACGACCGTGGGGGCCTGGAGCTCGAGGGCGCGGCGCTGGTCGGACTCGATGTCGCCGAGGCCGTCGATCGGGTTGCCGAGCGGGTCGACGACGCGGCCGAGGAAGCCGTCGCCGACGGGGACGGAGAGGACCTCGCCGGTGCGCTTGACCTCCTGGCCCTCCTCGATCTTGGAGAAGTCACCGAGGATGACGACGCCGATCTCGTGGACGTCGAGGTTGAGCGCGAGGCCGAGGGTGCCGTCCTCGAACTGGAGCAGCTCGTTGGTCATGGCCGAGGGCAGGCCCTCGACGTGCGCGATGCCGTCGCCGGCGTCCGTGACGCGGCCGACCTCCTCGCGGGAGGCCGCCCCCGGCTCGTAGGAGCGCACGTAGCTGTCCAGCGCGTCCCGGATCTCGTCCGGACGGATCGAGAGCTCCGTCATGTCTGATCTTCTCCTCGGTCACCGGCCCCTCGTGGGCCGAAGTTCGTGTGGGTCGTGCGTGTGGAGTTGTGGTGCGGGTGCGGCTCAGCCGCCGGTGACGTGCCGGCGCGCCTCCTCGAGGCGGCGCAGCACGGTGCCGTCGACGACCTCGTCGCCGACCTGGACCCGGATGCCGCCCATGACCGCGGGGTCCTGGACGACCTGGAGCGTGACGCTCTTGCCGTAGTGCGCCTCGAGCGCGCTGCGCAGGCGTGCCTGCTGCTGCTCGGTGAGCGGTGCGGCGACCGTCACCAGTGCGGCGAGCTCGTCCCTGCGCTGCGAGGCGAGCTCGAGGTAGGACTCCATGACGCGGTCGAGCCGGCGTCCGCGCGGCACGCGGACGGCCTGCTCGGCGAGACGGATGGTCTCGGGCGCGGCCTTGCCGTCGAGCAGGCCCCGCACGAGCGATGCCTTGCCGTCGGCGTCGCTGTTGCGGCTCGAGAGGGTGTCCCGCAGCCCCGGGTCGGCGGCGACGATCCGCTCGAAGCGGAAGAGCTCGTCCTCGACGCGGTCGATGTGCCCGGCCTTCTCGGCACTCGCGAGCAGGGCCTGGACGGCCAGGCTCTCGAGCATGTCCCCGAAGTCGCGCTCGGCCGCCCAGCGCTGGGCCGCGACGGCCTCCACGAGCTTGAGCGCGGGCGCCCCGACCTTGCCGTCGAAGAGCGAGCGGGCGAGCCCCGACTTCGCGGACCCCTCGCGCGACGGGTCGGCGAGCGCCCGGCGCAGCGAGGCGCTGGACTCGACGACCCCCGTCACGGCGAAGAGCTCCTCGGCGAGCTTGGCGGCGTTGACGCGGCCCCGGAGGGTCTTGTCGAAGGCCGCCGAGGACTCGCGGGCGGCACCGCGGGACGAACCACGCATCAGGCGTCCTGCCCCGCCGGGGCGACCTTCTCGGGCTTGACGTCCCCGGACTCGAGCTCGTCGAGGAAGCGGTCGACGATGCCCTTCTGGCGCACCTCGTCCGCGAGCGACTCGCCGACGATCTTGCTCGCGAGGGCGGTCGACAGCGTGCCGACCTCCTGGCGGAGCTGGACGACGGCCTGCTGGCGCTCGGCCTCGACCTGGCGCTTGGCCTGCTCGGTGATCCGGGCGGCCTCGGCCTGGGCCTGCTCGCGCATCTCGGCGACGATCTGGGCGCCCTGCTCACGCGCGGACTCCCGGATCTGGTTCGCCTCGCCGCGGGCCTCGGCCAGCTGCGCGCTGTACTGCTCGAGCGCGGCCTTGGCCTCGGCCTGGGCCTCCTCGGCCTGCTTCATGCCGCCCTCGATGGCGGCGGCGCGCTCCTCGTACAGCTCCTCGAGGCGCGGCACGACCTTGCTCTTGTACAGCCAGTACAGGATGGCGAAGGCGATGAGGCCGATGACCATCTCGCCGGGGTGCGGCAGCAGCGGGAAGCCCGACGGGTAGCCGGTCTCCTCGGCCGCTACTACGGATGCGGTGATCACGTCGCGTCCAATCTGTTGGTCCTACGGGCGGGCGGAGCGGACGCTCGTCAGCCCTGGAAGACGAAGGCGAAGACGAGACCGAGGATCGCGAGGGCCTCGGTGATCGCCATACCGGTGAAGGCGATGGTCTGGAGCATGCCGCGGGCCTCGGGCTGGCGGGCGACGCCGTTGATGTAGGCGGCGAAGATCAGACCGACACCGATGCCGGGGCCGATGGCGGCGAGACCGTAGCCGAGGTACGCGATGTCGCCCGTGACCTCGGCGGCAACGATGCTGTTCATGCTGACTGTTCCTTTCGGTGGCGCCGGGCCGGTCCCGGCGTCGGTGGTCGTGCGGTCGTGCTACCGGACGGAGCCGGGGGTCAGTGGTGCTCGCTCACCGCGTCGCCGATGTACAGCGCGGCGAGGAGGGTGAAGATGAAGGCCTGGAGGAACTCGATGAGGAGCTCGAAGAACGTCATCGCGATCGAGAAGGCGAAGGACAGCACTCCGGAGAACTGGAGGAAGAGGTTGTCCCCGTGGAGCAGCAGGTACTCGCCACCGACGATGAAGACGAGCAGCATGAGGTGGCCGGCGAGCATGTTGCCGAACAGTCGCAGCGCGAGCGTCAGGGGGCGGATGACGAAGTACGTGAGGAACTCGAGCACGAAGAGGATCGGCCGCAGCCAGGCGGGCAGGCCCGGGGGCACGAGCGACTTCATGTAGCCGACGACGCCGTGCTTCCGACGGATCGCGACGGTGTGGTAGACGACGTAGACGATGAGGGTGAGGACGATCGGGATGCCCACCCGGCTCATCGTCGGGAACTGGACGAACGGGACGATGCCGAAGACGTTGTTCACGAGGATGAGCGTGAAGAGCGTCAGGAGCAGCGGGACGAACTGCAGGAAGTCCTTGCTGCCGATGATGTCGCGGCCGATGGTGTTCCGGACGAAGTTGTAGGAGCCCTCGACGAGGAACTGGTTCTTGCTCGGGACGACCGAGAGCCTGCGGGTGGCGCCGAGGTAGAACCACGCGAGCAGGCCCACCGAGACGAGGAGCACGATCGCCGGACGGGTGACGGTCCAGGCGCCCTCGCCGTCGAAGGGGATGACGGGCCACCAGAAGTTCCCGACGCCCGGGGTGACGAAGCCCCCCTCGCCTCCTTCGGCGGCGACGACGGCACCGGACAGCCAGCTAGCGGAGACCACGCTCGGGCTCACACCTTCTCCTCGGGGATGTCTCGGGCGCCGCCACGGGGCGCCCGGTCGGACTGGACGTACGCTACCCGACCGCCGCAGGTGGTCGCGACGGCGGGACGGGGGGCCGGGACCGTGCTCATCGGGCCTCCTCGGTGGGCTCGTCGGGCTCGTCGTAGACGGGCATCCGGGTGGTGCGCAGGGCCCGGTAGGCGAAGGCCTGCCAGGCGATGGTGACGACGAGCGCGACGACGCCCAGGCTGAAGCCCTCTAGCCACGGCGCACCGCGGAAGACGTAAATGAAGAGCAGCAGGGCGATGACCTGGCCGAGGTAGACGGTCATGGCCACGGCGAAGAACGCGTGCGGGCTGGTGCTGCGGACGAGCCGGCTGAGGAGGAACATCCCCGAGGCGTAGAAGAGGACGGACACGACGACACCGAGGGCTCCCCCGGCCAGGGCCTCCGAGCCTCCCCGCACGAGCCACAGGACGAGGGCCGCGACGGCCCCGGCGACGGTGGCCGGGACGAGGGCCCCGCGCAGCATGACCGCGAACGGCGCGCCGGGTCCGGCGGCGTGGGTCGTGCTGGGGTCGGTCATCGACGATCGGCCTCTTCGGGGTCGTGGCGGAGGGTTCTCCGTGACGGCTTGTGAAAACTATCACAAGCACTCTCCCGGGGCGAACCGGGGCCGGAGGGGGTCACACCCGGCGCGACAGGACGACCCAGATCGTCCGTCCGATGATCTCGAGGTCCAGCACCGGCGACCAGTTGACGAGGTACTGCAGGTCGTAGCCGAGCTTGTACGACGCGTCGGTGTGGTACCGGCCGTGGATCTGCGCGAGCCCGGTGAGGCCCGGCGGGACCTCGTGCCGCCGGGTGTACCCGGCGATCTCCCGCTCGAACCCCTCGGTCAGCTCGGGACGCTCCGGACGTGGCCCCACGACGGACATCCGGCCGGTGATGATGTGCAGGATCTGGGGCAGCTCGTCCGCCCGCGTCGCCCGCATCCACCGCGAGGCCGGGATGACGCGCGGGTCCCCCCGGGCGGAGAGCTGCGCCCCGCCCTCGGCCTCCGCGTCGACCCGCATCGTGCGGAACTTGACCATCTCGAACGTCGTCCCCCCGGCGCCCACCCGGGTCTGCCGGAAGATGAGGGGGCGGCCCCCCACGGCGAGCTGGTAGACCGCCGTGCCGAGGAGCAGGAGCATCCACACCGGCGCGGTGAGCACGACGAGGAAGAGGTCGAAGAGCCGCTTGAAGTGCCGCCGCGACGCCGCCATCGTCTGCGGCATGAGGAGGACGAACGGCAGCCCGGCGACCTCGCGCAGCCGGGTGAGGCCGAACAGCGTCTCCTGGCCGCCGACCCGGACCATGAGCGTGACGTCCCCGCGGTCGAGGCGGCCGATCGTCCGGGGGTACCACTCGTCGAGCCATCCGGGGGTGAGCAGCAGGATATCGGTGGCGCGCACCCGTCGCACCGTCTCGACGATGTCCTCCGGCTCGTCGACCTCGGCCACCACGCGCAGGTCCGCGGCGTTGGCCACGACGTGCTCACGCGCGAGCGCGAGGTCGTTCGCCGAGCCGGCGAGCACCACCCGCGGCGGCCCCTCGCGCCGGGTCCGCACGGCGTGGACCACGGCGCGGTTCACGGCCACGGCAAGGGCCATGAGGACGATGACGACGATGAGGTTGGAGATCGGGAACGGCAGCGCCCGCTCGGTCACCGACCCGCGCTGTCGCACGTACCCGCTGAGCACCAGGTTGAGCAGCGCGACGAAGCTGCCCGCCGCGAGGGAGAGCCGCGCCGCGCGGGCGAAGGCCCCCGACCCCCCGAGGCGCGGCTCGCGCTCGTACATCCCGCCGAAGTAGAAGGCGACGAGGAAGATCAGGGTCGAGACGCCGATCGACACCGCGTACTGGTCGATGGTGTAGCGCGGCCACGGGGGCGTCCCGAAGCGGACGACCATCGAGCCGATCATGAGACCGAGGACCGCCAGGCCGTCCAGGAGCATGACGAGCCGGAAGCCGCGCCGGTTGAGCCGTGCGAGAAACGGCGGGTCGGGCGGCGTCGGGGGGCTCTGGCTCACGGCGGATCGGGCTCCGGGCCGCTCAGGCGCCGGTGCGGGGGTACGCCGGGAAGGCGTCGACGAGCTCGGTGACGCCGGCCCGCACCTCGCGGGAGACCGGGTGCTCGGGGTCGGCGTCGCCGTCGACGACCGCGCGGGCGATGAGCTGCCCGACCCGGCGCATCTCGGCCTCCCCCATCCCCTGCGTCGTGACGCACGGGGTGCCGACCCGGATGCCGGAGGCGATGTTCGGCTTCTGCGGGTCGAAGGGGATGGCGTTCTTGTTGAGCGTGATGCCGGCGGCGTCGCACCGGGCCTCGGCGTCGACCCCGGTGACGAGCACGCCCTGGAGGTCGTGCAGCGACAGGTGGGTGTCGGTGCCACCGGTCGTCGGCCGGATGCCCTGCTCGCCGAGCGCCTCGGCGAGCACCGCGGCGTTGGCCACGACCTGGCGGGTGTACTCGGCGTACTCCGGCGTGGCGCACTCCTTGAAGTTCACCGCCTTGGCCGCGACGGTGTGCATCTGCGGGCCGCCCTGCATCATCGGGAAGACGGCCTTGTCGATGGCGGCGCGGTGCTCCTCGCGGCAGACGATGGCGCCCGATCGCGGGCCGCGCAGCACCTTGTGGGTCGTGAACGAGACGACGTCGGCGTGCGGCACGGGGCTGGGGATCGCGCCGCCGGCGACGAGACCGATGAAGTGCGCGGCGTCGACCCAGAAGATCGCGCCGACCTCGTCGGCGATGGCCCGGAACCGCGCGAAGTCGATGAGCCGCGGGATGGCCGAGCCGCCGGCGAGGATGACCTTCGGGCGGTGCTCGCGCGCGAGCCGCTCGACCTCGTCGTAGTCGATGTCCTCGGTGTCCTTGTCGACGCCGTAGTGGACGGCGTCGAACCACTTGCCCGAGAACGACACCTTGGTGCCGTGGGTCAGGTGGCCGCCGTGCGGGAGGCTCATGGCGAGGATGGTCTCGCCGGGCGTGAGGAACGCCCCGTAGACCGCCTGGTTCGCGCTCGCCCCCGAGTGCGGCTGGACGTTGGCGTGGTCGGCGCCGAACAGGGCCTTGCACCGCTCGACGGCGAGCTCCTCGGCGATGTCGACCTGGGCGCACCCGCCGTAGTACCGGCGGCCGGGGTAGCCCTCCGCGTACTTGTTCGAGAGCGTCGAGCCGAGCGCGGTGAGGACCTCGGGGCTCGAGAGGTTCTCGCTCGCGATGAGCTGCAGGCCGCCCCGGAGCCGGGCGAGCTCCCCGGTGAGGACCCCGGCGATCTCGGGGTCGAACGCCTGCAGCGCGTCGAAGTCGGATCCGTAGAACGTCTCACTCATCGTCAGGGGTCTCCCGCGGCTCGCTCTGGGTCGGTGCGTCGGTCTCGGCACGAGGGTCGTCGGCACCCGGGCCGGTGCCCGCGTCGCCCAACTCTAGGGCGTCGCCGCGGGCCCGCCGGACGACGTCCATGACGTCCTCCTCCGAGATCGCCCCGAGCCGCAGTACCTCCGGCTCGTCGCGGGTGCAGTCGACGATGGTCGAGGCCAGCCCTCCCGTGCTAGGCCCGCCGTCGAGGTAGAACTGGACGCTCGCCCCCAGCTGGCTCGCGGCCTCGACGACCGTGCGGCTGGCCGGGTGGCCCGTGCGGTTCGCGCTGCTCACCGCCATGGGGCCGACCTCGCGCAGCAGGGCCAGGGCGACGTCGTCGTCCGGCATCCGCAGCGCGACGGTGCCGCCGGTGTCGCCGAGGTCCCACATGAGCGAGGGCTGGGCCCGCAGGACGACGGTCAGCGGTCCGGGCCAGAACTCACGCACGAGGGCCCGGGCGTACTCGGGGACGTCGGTGGCGAGCCCCTCGAGGGTGCGTGCCTCGGGCACGAGGACGGGCGGTGGCATGTCGCTGCCGCGGCCCTTGGCGTCGAGGAGGTCGCGGACGGCATCCGGCGAGAACGCGTCCGCACCGATGCCGTAGACGGTGTCCGTCGGGAGGACGACGAGGCGGCCGCGGCGGACCCCGTCGGCGACCTTGGGGAGGGCGTCGGCGCGCCCGGCCTCGGTCGTGCAGTCGAAGACGGGGCTCATGACGGACAGCCTAGGGCTCCGGTTTTGCTCGGTCCGCAGACGCCACACCGGCGCCCCGTACCCCTAGGGTCAGGTGCTGGCCGCGGGCGAGAGTCGCCTGCGGATCGACAAGAGAGGTGACCCATGCGTGGTTCCGGTCTCATCTGGACCGTCGTCGGCGTGCTCCTGATCATCGCACTGCTGATCTTCATTCTCGGCCGCGTCTGAGGCGTGACCCCGCGGGTTCGGTCGAGAAGAGGCCGACCCGTAGGGGTCCCCTCCGAGTCACCCCTCATCTCCTCTCCGTCGCCCTCCCCAGGACGGCCGTCGTCACCCGGGGACGGCCGGTCAGGTCGGCCCGGTCCTCGACCGTCGCCCAGGCCCCGGTGCTCCTGAGCGCCGCGGGCAGCGACTCGCCCTGGGCGTCGGCGTGCTCCATGACGAGTACGCCACCCGGGCGCAGCAGCACCGCTGCCCGCTCCCCCACCGCGAGCGGCACCGTCAACCCGTCCGCCGAACGCCCGTAGAGCGCGACCTCCGGGTCGTGGTCGCGCACCTCCGGGTCGACCGGCACCGCACCGTCCGGGATGTACGGCGGGTTGCTCACGACGACGTCCACGGTGCCCTCCAGGTCGTCGAAGGCCGTGGTGGCGTCCCCGAGCCGCAGGTCGACGGCGTGCTCGGTCGACCCCGCGTACCGCGCGACGTTCTGCGCCGCCCAGGCGTGTGCCTCCTCCGAGAGCTCGACGGCGTGGACGCGCGCGCCGGGCACCTCGTCGGCCACGGCGAGCGCGATGGCACCCGACCCGGTGCAGAGGTCGACGACGACCGGATCGGGCCCGGCGGCCAGCGCGGCGTCGATCGCGAGGCCGGCCGTCACCTCGGTCTCCGGCCGTGGCACGAAGACCCCCGGGCCGACCGCGAGGGCCAGGCGGCGGAAGAACGCCCGCCCGGTGAGGTGCTGCAGCGGCACGCGCAGCAACCGCTCCTCGACGAGGTCCTGGAAGCGGGCGGCGTCCTGGTCGTCCACGGGCGTGCGCAGCACCATCCGGCGGCGGACCTCGGCGGTGTCGCAGCCCAGGGCGAAGGACGCGAGCTCGAGGGCGTCCGCCTCGGGCGACGGCACGTCGGCTGCGGCGAGGGCCGCGCGGGCCCGGGCGACGATGCCGTCGAGGGTGGCCTCGCTCATCCGTCCGCGATCTTCGCGAGCCGGGCCGCCTCGTCGGCGTCCACCGCGGACTGGACGACGGGGTCGAGGTCGCCGTCGAGCACGGCGTCGAGGTTGTAGGCCTTGAAGCCGGTGCGATGGTCGCTGACCCGGTTCTCGGGGAAGTTGTAGGTGCGGATGCGCTCGGAGCGGTCGACCGTGCGCACCTGGCTGGCGCGCGCGTCGGCGTCGGCGGCGTTGCGCTCGTCCGCCGCCATCTGGTGCAGCCGGGCCCGGAGCACGCGCAGCGCGGCCTCGCGGTTCTGCAGCTGGGACTTCTCGTTCTGGCAGGAGACGACGACACCCGTGGGCACGTGGGTGATCCGCACGGCCGAGTCGGTGGTGTTCACGCTCTGCCCGCCGGGGCCGCTGGACCGGAAGACGTCGATGCGCAGGTCGTGCGGGTCGATGGAGACCTCTACCTCCTCGGCCTCCGGCATGACCCAGACCCCCGCGGCGGAGGTGTGGATGCGGCCCTGGCTCTCGGTGACGGGCACGCGCTGCACGCGGTGCACCCCGCCCTCGAACTTGAGCCGGGCCCAGGGCGCCTCCCCGGGCTCCGGCGTGCCACGCGACTTCACGGCGACCCGGACGTCCTTGTACCCCCCGAGGTCGGACTCGGTGGCGTCGAGGACCTCGGTGCGCCAGCCGCGACGCTCGGCGTGCCGGAGGTACATCCGCAGCAGGTCACCGGCGAACAGGGCCGACTCCTCGCCGCCCTCCCCCGCCTTGACCTCGAGGATGACGTCGCGGTCGTCGTCGGGGTCTCGCGGGACGAGCAGGCGGCGCAGCCGGTGGGCGGCGCCGGCCTCGGCCTCCTCCAGAGCGGGCACCTCGGCCGCGAAGGAGGCGTCCTCGGCGGCGAGCTCGCGGGCGGCCGCGAGGTCGTCGCGGGACGCGGTCCACGCCCGGTGCGCGGCGACGACCGGGCCGAGGGCGGCGTAGCGGCGGTTGACGTCGCGCAGCCGGTCGGGGTCGGAGGCGACGGCGGGGTCGGCCATCTCCCGTTCGAGAGCGGCGTGCTCGGCGACGAGCGCCTCGGCGGACTCGAGCATCGAACGCCTCCTCCTCCCGCCCGTTCCGCGGGCCTGGCCTCGACATTTCGGGGTCACCCCGAAATGTCGCCGAGACACGGGAAGCGAGCCGGTGTCTCGTTGACGAACCGGGGTCTCGGCCGCCGCGACGGCGGGCGGCCACGAACAGCGACGCGCCGGCCCACCACGGAGGCGGACCGGCGCGTCGGAGGTGCTACTTGGCGGCCTTCTTGCCGTAGCGGGCCTCGAAGCGGGCGACGCGGCCGCCGGTGTCGAGGATCTTCTGCTTGCCCGTGTAGAACGGGTGGCAGTTGGAGCACACGTCGGCGTGGATGACGCCGTTCTCGGCGGTGCTGCGCGTCGTGAACGTGTTGCCACAGGTGCAGGTGACCGTGGTCTCCACGTAGCTCGGGTGGATGTCCTTCTTCACGATTCTCTCCTTGGATGTCTCCGGGTCGGCGGGCTCAGCACCGTGCTGCAAACCCTCTGGCGCCCCGCCTGCGACCCTCGTGGGGAGGTCGCTCAGGAAACGCGTCACTGCCGTGAACCGGTCCAGCGGTCAAGTGTGCCAGAGCAGGCACACCGTCACCTAAACGACGCCGGGACCGGGCCCATTCCCGATGCGTGAGCGCTGCTGCGCTTCCGCACCGCCCGCGCTGCCGGGCGCGTCAGGACGCCCGGTCGGCAGCACGGAGGGCGGGTTGGTCGGCGGGCACCGCTACGGTCGCAGGATGAGGTTCGGAGCCGTCCTGCCGTTCGTGTCGGAGACGCAGTTCTGCGAGCTCGCCCGGGTCGCCGAGGACGCCGGGTGGGACATGGTGCTCACCTGGGAGGCGGTCTGGGCGCAGGACGCCTGGGCCACCCTGGCGGCGGCCGCGACGACGACCGAACGCATCCGGCTCGGCACCCTCCTCACCCCGGCGGCGCGCTACAAGCCGTGGGACCTCGCGAGCCGGGTGGGGTCGGTCGACCGGCTGTCCGGCGGGCGGGTCACGCTCGGGGTCGGGCTCGGCGCGCTGCACGAGAACTGGCTCGCCTTCGAGCCCGACGAGGGGCGCGCCGTCCGGGCGGCGAAGCTCGACGAAGGGCTGGCCGTGTACGCCGGTCTGCTCGGTGGTCAGCCGTTCGAGTTCCACGGCGAGCACTGGTCGGCGTCGCCGGTCGAGGTGCTCGTCCCTCCCCCGCCGGTCCAGCGCCCCCACCCGCCGGTGTGGTGCGTCGGGGCGCTCGTCCCGGGCCGCTCCCGGCAGCGGTCGCTCGAGCGCGCGGCCCGGTGGCAGGGGGTCCTCGCCGCCGTGGCCGGGGGCAGCCTCGACGACCCGGGCAGCCGCCTCACCCCGGGCGGCCTGCGCGAGATCGCCGAGCGCATCGGCACTCTCCGCGCGGAGGCCGGGCTGACGATGGACGGCTACGACGTCGTCGTCGAGGGTGACAGCCACGGTGGCGTCGGGGACGTCCGCCCGCCCGTCGACCCGTGGCGCGAGGCCGGCGCCACGTGGTGGGTCGAGTCGTGGTGGGACCTCCCGGACTCCGACGCGGGCCGGGCCGAGCTCCGTCGTCGGCTCGAGCTCGGGCCGCCGCGATGACCTCGCCGGCGGTGCGGTCGGCTCGGCGGTCGGACGCCGACCACCTCGTCGCGCTCCGGGTGCTCATGTTCGAGGCGATGGGGACCGACCCCGCCGCCCTGGCCGACCCGGCGTGGCGGTACGCCGCCCGGGACTGGTTCCTCGACGCCGTCGACGCCTCCGGGGTGCGGGTCGTCGTCGCGGAGGTCGAGGGTGCCGTCGCCGCCTGCGCGGTGGGTGAGGTGACCGCCCTGGTGCCCGGCCCCTCGACACCGAACGGCTCGGTGGGCCTGGTCTCGAACGTCGCCACCTACCCGGCGCACCGCGGCAAGGGGCTGGCGGCGGCCTGTACGGACGACCTCATCGCCTGGTTCACCGAGCACACGGACGTCACCCGGGTCGACCTCTTCGCCACCGAGGCCGGCGCGCGGATCTACGCGCCGCGTGGGTTCACGACGAGCGCGTTCCCCGCGATGCGCCGGCGCCTGCCGCGGGGCTGAGCCCCGAGCCGCGGCCACGGCGCAGAGACCCCCGGCGCCGAAACGGGAACATGCCGTGCCACCCGGGGTGGCACGGCATGTTCCGTCGGCTGTCGAGGGCGGGCGTCAGTCCTCGTCCTCGTCGTCGAGCTTGATCGAGCTGGTCTGCTGGACCTGCATGAGGAACTCGTAGTTGTTCTTCGTCTTCTTCAGACGGTCGAGGAGCAGCTCGATGCCCTGCTGGCTGTCGAGCGCGGCGAGCACCCGGCGCAGCTTCCACATGATCTTCAGCTCCTCGGGCGCGAGGAGGATCTCCTCGCGGCGCGTACCCGAGTTGTTGACGTCGACCGCCGGGAAGATGCGGCGGTTCGCGAGCTGCCGGTCGAGCTTGAGCTCCATGTTGCCGGTGCCCTTGAACTCCTCGAAGATCACCTCGTCCATCCGCGAGCCGGTCTCGACCAGCGCGGTGGCGAGGATGGTCAGCGAGCCGCCGTTCTCGATGTTGCGCGCCGCACCGAAGAACTTCTTCGGCGGGTACAGCGCGGCGGAGTCGACACCACCGGAGAGGATGCGCCCGCTCGCCGGGGCGGCGAGGTTGTAGGCGCGGCCGAGCTTGGTGATCGAGTCGAGGAGCACGACGACGTCGTGGCCCATCTCGACGAGCCGCTTGGCGCGCTCGATCGCGAGCTCGGCGACCGTCGTGTGGTCGTCGGCCGGGCGGTCGAAGGTCGAGGAGATGACCTCGCCCTTGACGGCCCGCTGCATGTCGGTGACCTCCTCCGGACGCTCGTCGACGAGGACGACCATGAGGTGGCACTCGGGGTTGTTCGTCGTGATCGCGTTGGCGATCGACTGCATGACCATCGTCTTGCCGGCCTTCGCCGGGGCGACGATGAGGCCGCGCTGGCCCTTGCCGATCGGGGCGACGAGGTCGATGATCCGCGTCGTCGTGATGCTGCCCTCGGTCTCGAGGCGCAGGCGGTCCTGCGGGTAGAGCGGCGTCAGCTTGCCGAACTCGGGCCTGCGCCGGGCGTCGTCGACGGACATGCCGTTGACGGTCTCGAGCTTGGCCAGCGGCGTGTACTTCTGCCGGTTGTTGCGCGAGCCGACGGTCTGCTGCTGCGGCTCCTCGCCCTCCCGCGCGGCCTTGATGGAGCCGGTGACGGCGTCGCCCTTGCGCAGGCCGTTGCGCTTGACGACCTGCATCGGGACGTAGATGTCGCTGCTGCCCGGGAGGTAGCCGGTGGTCCGGACGAAGGCGTAGCTGTCGAGGATGTCGAGGATGCCGGCGACGGGGACGAGGACGTCGTCCTCGTGGACCTGCGGCTCGCCGTCGCTCTGCTGGCCGCCCCCGCCGTCCTGCTGGCCGCGCCGCTTGTCGCGGTTGCGGCCCCGGTTGCGGCGGCGCCGGCCGCGGCCGCCCCCGCCGTCCTCGTCGTCGTTGCGGTTCTGGTTCTGGTTCTGCTGGCCGCCGCCCTGCTGGTCGTTCCGCTCGTTGCGGTCGCGGCGGTCGTTGCGCTCCTGGCGGTCGGTGCGGTTGCCGCGGTCGTTCCGCTCACCGCGGTCGCCGCGGTCGTTGCGCTCCTGGCGGTCGGTGGTGTCGGTGCGGTCCTCGGTCCGGGCCGGCCGGGCGTCGTGCCCGTCGGGCTGCACCGAGGCGCCGTCGTGGGCCTCACGGGCGGTCTCGGCCCGGTCGGTGGCGCGCTCCTGCGGACGCTCGGACCGGCTCAGGGCCGGGTCCTGCGCCGCGGGGCTGTGCGCCGCCGGCCCGCTCTCGCCGTTCTGGCGGGCGCGGATCGCGGCGACGAGGTCGCCCTTGCGCATCTTGGCGGTACCACTGATCCCCATGCTCGAGGCGAGGCCCTGCAGTTCGGCGAGTCGCATCGCGGAGAGTGCTCCGGAGCGGCGCTGGCCGGCGGGGGCCGCCGTCTCAACGGTGGTGTCTGTCACGAAGGATCCTTCCCCTCGTTCGTGGACCGGCTCTGAACGCCGGTCTGGTGGAAGAGTCACACGCCGGGCGCGCAGCCTGGACCGGCTGCGGTCAATGCCCTGGGGCGTGGGAGGCGATTCGCGGCAGGCAACGGGTGAGAAAGCCCGGCATCGGCTGCGAACGCGTCTTCACAGTACCACCGTGGCGGCCCTGCAACGTCACCCCACGGAATCCCGTCTCACGGTCGTGACACGACTGTGACCGACGCGCCGTGCTCCGGGATGCCCGGCCGCAGGACCCGCCAGCCGGCCGATGCCACGCCGGGCACGTCCGAGGCGCGGTCCCGGCGGGCGAGGACGAGGACGGAGGGCCCGGCGCCCGAGATGGCCGCCGCGTGGCCGGCCGCGCGCAGGGTGTCGACGAGGGCCATCGACTCGGGGTAGGAGGGGCGGCGCGCCTCCTGGTGCAGCCAGTCGCGGGTCGCCTCGAGCAGGAGGTCGGGGTCGGCGCCGACGGCGTGGGCGAACAGGGCGGCCCGGGCCGAGTTGGCCGCGGCGTCCGCGAGGCGCACCTGCTGCGGCAGCACCGAGCGGGCCCGGGCGGTGGAGAGCTGGGCGTCGGGCGCGAAGACGACGGGCTCGACCTCGGGGTGGACGGGGAGGTGGACGGTGGTCGTCCCGGACTCCTCGGTCCAGGAGAGGGTGACGCCGCCGTGGACGCTCGCCGAGGCGTTGTCCGGGTGGCCCTCCAGCCGGGCGGCCAGGTCGCCCGCGAACCGTCGGTCGACGTCCTCGCCACCTGCACCGCGGGAGACGTCGTACAGGGCCTGTGCCGCGACGATGCCGGTGACGATCGCGGTGGCGGACGAGCCCATCCCGCGGCCGTGCGGCACGTCGTTGCGGCAGGTGAGGCGGAGCCCGGCGGGTGCCTCCACGGCGAGCTCGCTCCACGCGCTGCGCATCGCTCGGTGGACGAGGTGGGTCTCGTCGAGCGGGACCGCCCCGACCCCCTCCCCCTCGACCTCGACGACGAGCCCGGGCCGCTCCGTGACCTCGGCTCGGCACTCGTCCCAGACCCCGAGGGCGCAGCCGACGGAGTCGAAGCCGGGGCCGAGGTTCGCGCTGCTCGCCGGGACGCGGACGAGTACCGCCGCCCCGGGTCGCAGCACCGCGCTCACCCCTCGAGCCCGAGCGCCGCCGCGACCGAGTAGGCGTCGACCGGCACCCGGACCGGCTCGACGTCGGCGCCGTCGGCGGTGCGCAGCGCCCACTGGGGGTCCTTGAGGCCGTGGCCGGTGACCGTGCACACCACGGTCGCACCCTGCGGGACGCGCCCCGCCCGGTGCATCTTCACGAGACCGGCGATGCTGGCGGCCGAGCCGGGCTCGACGAACACGCCCTCGGTGGAGGACAGCAGCCGGTGCGCCTCGAGGATCTCGTCGTCCGTCACGGAGTCGACGACCCCGCCGGACTCGTCGCGCGCGGCCTCGGCCTGCCGCCAGGAGGCGGGGTTGCCGATCCGGATGGCGGTCGCGACCGTCTCGGGCTCGTCGACGGGGTGGCCGAGCACGATGGGTGCGGCGCCGGCCGCCTGGAAGCCCCACATCTGCGGGCAGCGGGTGGCGGCGGGCTCGAGCACCTGCCCGTCGACCCCCGGTGTGGGTGACGCGTACTCGCGGTAGCCCTTCCAGTAGGCCGTGATGTTGCCGGCGTTGCCGACGGGCAGCACGTGGATGTCGGGGGCGTCACCGAGGGCGTCGACGACCTCGAAGGCCGCGGTCTTCTGCCCCTCGATCCGCGCGGGGTTGACCGAGTTGACGAGCTCGACGGGGTAGGCCTCGGCGAGCTTGCGCGCCACGGTGAGGCAGTCGTCAAAGTTGCCCTCGACCTGGATGAGCGTGGCGCCGTGGGCGATGGCCTGGCTGAGCTTGCCCATCGCGATCTTGCCGTCGGGGACGAGCACGGCGCAGGTCATCCCCGCCTTGACGGCATAGGCCGCGGCACTGGCGCTCGTGTTGCCGGTGCTCGCGCAGATGACGGCTTTGGCGCCGTTGCCCTTGGCGACCGAGATCGCCGCCGTCATCCCGCGGTCCTTGAAGGACGCCGTGGGGTTGAGCCCCTCGTACTTGACGAGGACGTTCGCCCCGGTGAGCTCGGACAGCCGCTCGGCGGGGATGAGCGGGGTGCCGCCCTCCAGGAGCGTCACGACCGGGGCGCCGGCGAGGGCGGGCAGCCGCTCCGCGTACTCGCGCAGGACGCCGCGCCACTGGTGTGCGGCCACGTCAGGCTCCTTCCACGCGCAGGACGGAGGCGACGTCGTCGACCGCGTCGAGCGCGGCCAGGGCGCGGACCGTCTCGGAGAGCGCGGCGTCGGTGGCCCGGTGGGTGACGACGATGAGGCGTGCGCTGCCGTCGTCGTCCGGGTCGACCTGCTGGCTCACCGTCTCGATGGAGACGTCGTGCTCGGCGAACACGGCGGCGACCTGCGCGAGCACGCCCGGCCGGTCCGCGACGTCGAGGCTGATGTGGTAGCGGGTCACGGCGCGGCCGAGGTCGACGACGGGCAGGTCGGCGTAGGCGGACTCCCCCGGGCCCCGCCCGCCGGCCACCCGGTGGCGCGCGACGGCGACGACGTCGCCGAGGACGGCCGACGCGGTGGGGTCTCCACCGGCGCCGCGGCCGTAGAACATGAGCTCGCCGGCGGCCTCGGCCTCGACGAACACGGCGTTGAACGCGTCGCGGACGCTGGCGAGCGGGTGCGTCCTCGGCACCATCGCGGGGTGCACCCGCACGCTCACGGCGTCGGCACCGTCGACGGTGACCCGCTCGCAGATGGCGAGCAGCTTGACGACGCAGTCGTTCTCGCGGGCCGCGCTGATGTCGGCCGCGGTGACCTCGGTAATGCCCTCGCGGTGGACGTCGGCCGCGGACACCCGGGTGTGGAAGGCCATGCTCGCGAGGATGGCCGCCTTGGCCGCGGCGTCGAAGCCCTCGACGTCGGCGGTGGGGTCGGCCTCGGCGTACCCGAGCGCCTGGGCCTCCTCGACGGTCTCGGAGAAGCCCGCGCCGGTGGCGTCCATCTTGTCGAGGACGAAGTTGGTCGTGCCGTTGACGATGCCCATGACCTTGCGGACGTGGTCGCCGGCGAGGGACTCCTGGATGGGCCGCAGGATCGGGATGGCTCCGGCGACCGCGGCCTCGTAGGAGAAGTCGACGCCGTGCCGCGCCGCGGCCTCGAAGAGGGTGGGGCCGTCCTCGGCGACGAGCGCCTTGTTGGCCGAGACGACCGCCGCGCCGTGCTCCATGGCCCGCAGGATGAGGCCGCGCACGGGGTCGATCCCGCCGACGACCTCGATGACGATGTCGGCGCGGGTGACGAGGCCCTCGGCGTCGGCGGTGAACAGCGCGGGGTCGACGGGGACGTCCGGCCGGGGGCGCTGCGGGCGCCGGACGGCGATGCCGACGAGCTCGAGGCGGGTGCCGGCCCGGGCGGCGAGGTCGTCGGCCTGCTCGACGAGCATCCGTGCCACGGACGAGCCGACGACGCCGCACCCGAGCAGGGCGACGCGCAGGGGGGCACCGGCTTCGTGGGCCATCGGGGGTGGTTCTCCTCGGTTGTCGGGCTCAGGCGTCCGCCACGTCGAGGGCGAGCAGGTCGTCGATCGTCTCACGGCGGACGACGACGCGGCTCTCGCCCTCGCGCACGGCGACGACCGGCGGCCGGGGGGTGTGGTTGTACTGGCTGGACAGGCTGCGGCAGTACGCGCCGGTGCCGGGGACGGCGATGAGGTCGCCGGGGCCGACGTCGCCGGGGAGGTACTCGTCGAGGACGACGATGTCGCCGCTCTCGCAGTGCCGGCCGACGACGCGGGCGAGCACCGGCTCGGCGTCCGAGGTGCGGTTGGCCAGGGTGCACGAGTAGTCGGCCTCGTAGAGCGCGGGCCGGACGTTGTCGCTCATCCCGCCGTCGACCGAGACGTAGGTGCGGGAGTGGCTGCCGCCGAGACCGACCCGCTTGACGGTGCCGACCTCGTACAGCGTGAAGGTGCTGGGTCCGACGATGGCGCGGCCGGGCTCGATCGAGATGCGCGGCGCCGAGGTGAGGTCGCCGTTGCCGAGCGCCTTGAGCTCGCGGCCGACGATGTCGGCCATCGCGTCGGCGAGGACGTCGACGGGCAACGGGGTGTGCTGGGAGGTATAGGCGATGCCGTACCCGCCGCCGAGGTCCATCTCCGGCATCGAGACCCCTCGCTCGGCCTCGACCTGGGCGTGCAGGCCGACGAGCCGGCGCACCGCGGCCTCGAAGCCGCCGGTGTCGAAGATCTGGCTGCCGATGTGGCTGTGCAGCCCGAGGAGCTCGACGGTGTCCGGGTGCTCGAGGAGGCTGCGCACGGCCTCCATCGCCTGCCCGCCGGCGAGGCTGAAGCCGAACTTCTGGTCCTCGTGGCCGGTGGCGATGAACTCGTGGGTGTGGGCCTCGACGCCCACGGTGACGCGCACCATGACCGGTGCCCGGACGCCGAGCTCGGCGGCGAGGGCGACGACGCGGTCGATCTCGTGGAAGGAGTCGACGACGATGCGGCCGACGCCGTACTCCAGCGCGTCGCGCAGCTCGTCGACGGTCTTGTTGTTGCCGTGGAACGCGATGCGCTCGGCCGGGAAGCCGGCACGCCGGGCGACGGCGAGCTCGCCGCCGGTGCAGACGTCGAGCCCCAGCCCCTCCTCGGCGACCCATCGGGCCACCGTGGTGCACAGGAAGGCCTTCCCGGCGTAGTAGACGTCGGCGCCGCCGAGGCCGGCGAACGCAGCCCCGAAGCCGTCCCGGAACCCGGCCGCCCGGGCGCGGAAGTCCTCCTCGTCGAGGATGTACGCCGCCGTGCCGTGCCGCTCCGCGAGGGTGACGACGTCGATGCCGCCGACGGCGAGCCGTCCCTCGTCGTCGCGGCCGACGGTGCGCGCCCAGAGCTGCGGGAGCAGCTCCATGACGTCGGAGGGGTGCGGCAGGTAGAGCGGTGGGCCTCCATAGCCCTCGGCGTGCAGGGCACCGGCCTCGTGCGAACGCATGGGTCAGGGCCTCACATCCGCTCGGGCGCCGAGACGCCGAGCAGGTCGAGGCCATTGGCGAGCACCTGGCGGGTGGCGTCGCCCAGCCACAGCCGGGTGCGGTGGAGGTCGGTGACCTCCTCGTCGGCGTTCTGCGGGCGGACCCGGCAGGTGTCGTACCACTTGTGGAACCGGGCGGCGAGCTCTTCGAGGTAGCGCGCGACCCGGTGCGGCTCGCGCAGGTGCGCGGCCTGCGCGACGACGCGCGGGAAGTCGCCGAGCACCGCCAGGAGCGCGGCCTCGGTGGGGTCGGTGAGCAGCGCGGCGTCGAAGCCGTCGGCGCGGCGCACCCCGTCCTCGGCGGCCAGGCGCGCGACGTTCGCGGTGCGCGCGTGCGCGTACTGGACGTAGAACACGGGGTTGTCGTTGGACTGCTTGCGCAGGTCCTCGCCGTCGAGGCTGAGCGGGCTGTCGGCCGGGTAGCGCGCGAGCGAGTAGCGGATGGCGTCGGTGCCGATCCACGAGATGAGGTCGCGCAGCTCGACGATGTTGCCGGCGCGCTTGGACAGCTTGGCGCCGTCGAGGTTCACGAGCTGGCCGATCCGCACCTCGATGTTGTGCTCGGGGTCGTCTCCCGCGCACGCGGCGATGGCCTTGAGCCGGCCCACGTAGCCGTGGTGGTCGGCGCCGAGGAGGTAGATCTTCTCGGCGAAACCGCGGTCCTTCTTGCTCAGGTAGTAGGCGGCGTCGGCGGCGAAGTACGTGGGCTCGCCGTCGGCCCGGATGAGCACGCGGTCCTTGTCGTCGCCGAAGTCGGTGGTCCGCAGCCAGACGGCGCCGTCGTGGTCGAGGACGTGGCCCTGCTCGCGGAGCCGGGCGACGGCCTGCTCGACCGCGCCGTCGTCGTGCAGGCCCTTCTCGGAGAACCAGACGTCGAAGTGCACGCCGAAGTCGGCGAGGGTGTCCTGGATGTCCTTCAGCTGGGCCGCGTAGGCGGACCGCTGGGCCTCGGGCAGCGCCTCGGCGTCGGGCAGCGTCGGGAGGTCCGGACGCTCCGCGACGGCTGTCGCGGCGAGGTCGGCGATGTAGGCGCCCGGGTAGCCGCCCTCGGGGGTGGGCTCGTCGCGGGCCGCGGCGAGGACGGAGCGGGCGAGCTTGTCCATCTGGCTGCCGGCGTCGTTGATGTAGTACTCGGTGGTCACGTCGGCCCCGGAGGCGCGCAGCAGCCGGGCCATCGCGTCGCCGAGCGCGGCCCACCGGGTGTGGCCGATGTGCAGGGGGCCGGTGGGGTTGGCGGAGATGAACTCGACGTTGACGACGTGCCCGGCCGCGGAGTCGTTGCGGCCGTACTCGGGGCCGGCCTCGACGATGGTGCGGGCGAGCTCGCCCGCGGACGCGGCATCGAGGGTGATGTTGAGGAATCCCGGCCCGGCGACCTCGACGGCCTTGATGCCGGAGGCCTCCGCGAGGCGCCCGGCGAGGGTGCGGGCGACGTCGCGCGGGGGCATCCCCGCGGGCTTGGCGAGCTGCAGGGCGATGTTGGTGGACCAGTCCCCGTGGTCCCGGTTCTTCGGACGCTCCACGCGGACCTCGCCCGGCACGGTGACGGCGAGGTCACCGGAGTCGACGGCGGACTGCAGGGCACCGCGGATGGCGGTGGAGAGCTCTTCGGGGGTCACCCGGACAAGTCTATGGGCGTCGCCGACGCCCCCTGCCGCCCGCCGCGAGGCGTGAGACGGCGGCGACGATCTCGTCAGGGTCGAAGGGCTTGCCGAACAGGGCGTCGAAGCCGGCACCGCTCGCCTCGGGCTGGTCGGTCTCGGAGGTGGCGGCGGTGAGGAGGACCACCGGCACGTCGTCGAGCCGGGGGTGGGACCGGATGGCGGCGATGGCCCACCATCCGTCGTAGGGAGCCATCTGCTGGTCCAGGACGATGACGTCCGGGCGGCGGCGCTCGAGGTCGATGAGGCGCGCCATGGCCTCGTGGCCGTCCGCGGCTTCCTCGACCACGAACCCGCCGATCTCGAGATTGATCCGGAGCAGCGTGCGGATCGCCTCGGTGTCGTCGCACACGAGGACGAGGGGTGCGGCTCCGGGGTCCTCAGGCCCGGATTGCATGCGGGCCAGAGTAGGCTGCTAGCCTCTCCCAGCGCCGCGGTTTCGGCCGTGACATGGCCATTCGGCCCCCGTAGCTCAGGGGATAGAGCACCGCCCTCCGGAGGCGGGAGCGCAGGTTCGAATCCTGCCGGGGGCACCACACCGCAGGTCTCTGACCTGCGGTGATGTGTTTACGGGGGTCGAGCGTGCAACAACCGTGCAACAGCTGAAGTCTGCTGTCGCCGCACCAGGTGCGCTGTTGCACCCGTCACCCCTCTGAAGAAGCCAAGAAGACCAAAATCGGAATCGACGCTGTGCCAGTTCGTGAGGCGCTCCGCGCTCCCCAGCACAAGCAACCACGCGACGTGTAGCCAGTGCGAGCGGCCCGTCGCCTGGATCTCGACCGACTCTGAGTCGATCCGAACACAACCTTGCGCTTCCTCCCGAAGAACACTCGATGCAACAGCCGCCCCACATCAATCATCGCTCCACCAGCGCGAAGTGACCAAAATGTGCAGCCTCTACATCGCGAGCAAATGCTCAACGCCAATCTTAATCAAGCACGGACGTTCGATAACCCCTGGCCGCACCTCACCGCCTGCTAGGCTGCGCAATCCCACATTTCCTCGCCCGCGAGCCGCAACAGCCAGTCGCGAAGCGGGTCGAAAACACTTAGCCTGCGGAGCAAAGTGCAGTCAATGCTTGCGTGCAAACCCCTCGCGAAGTCTCTGTGAGATGGCCGGTGCCCCCCCATATCTCCGATGAGAACGCACATCGCTATCAGCAAGTCATGGCCATTGCAGAGATACTCGAGATCATCGCCGTCGATGCCCGCTTCGGCAGCAGTCCGTAACTCACTTTGATGCCCAGGGACACCGGCTTTTAAACATGCAAAGCGAGCTGCGGGTTCGATGTAGTTTCCTGGACTTCCTTGCTTGACGATCTCCTGTATTGGCAAAGATGCGAAAGAGATTCCTAACTTCTGTACTGACGCATGCCGCCGCATCAGCCCAATCGCGCCGGCCAACGCCACGGCCTCTCCCCTCACCAAATGAGACAAGCGCGTAGCGGCCTCATGAGTTGTCGCCTCTGAGATGAGGTGGCTATAGACCACCCGCGACACGTGTGGCGCACAGATAAAGACAATCTCGGCTTCCAAATCGTAATGAGATGTGGCGAAAACGTTGCTAGGCATCGAAATGCCATCGAGATCTCTGTCAACAACGGCGATGACCCAATCATCGCCATTTGCCTCATGCAATTCCGCCGCAAGTAAGGTAGCGCGCTTGCCAAATCCAGGGGCGCTACGAACAAACTCATCTCGCATATGCGGAGCCAAAATTGACTGATCAGAATCAGATTCTACTAGGACGACGGGTCGACCATCGACCCCTCGCGTCATCTGATTGGTGTTGAAGATTGTTTGGCCTGTTATTGAATCGCGCACATTTAGTCCACAGTGAGTTCGTTGGTCCGCTCCCACCACGTATCAATTATTTGAGGCGAGTGGGTGGCAACAACGAACCTCAGTTCAGAGAGACGCGCGATTTCGAGGATATCGCTAAGGAATTGTTGTTGCCATGCAACGTGGAGTGATATCTCGGGTTCATCGATTAGAACTACTGAATTGGGATCAGTGCGGAAAAGAAGATCGTATAGCAGCACCATTTCGTGCTGCTCACCGGAAGATAGGCTCTCCGACGGGATAAGCGCGTTAGTTTCCTTGCTTCGGACTGAGATGCCTTTGTTTACATCAATTGTTACGGTCTTGCGAACGAGTCGCGCGTTCATGATCTTGACGAACAACTCTAGACGCTCGAGGAGACCAGTGAAGACAGCCAACTTCTGCTCTGTGTCATCCAGATAGGTCGACAGGGCCTTGATCTCAAAGGCCCCGAGTTCATTCGCGGGGAGCTCGACCTCTCCTTGGGCATCAATCAACGAGAAAGTCGCAAGACGCTCACGAAGCTCGTTCTGAGCTTGATACTGCTCCCGAATCATCTTGTCGCTCGACGTCTTGTCTTGATTCTCAATGATGCGCTTTGGGAAGGTTCTGTCTAACTGTTGGCTGAGACGAGAGTGTGAAGTGACTGTATGTGAAAGTTGAGCGCGCAGGTCGTCAGAGTGCTGCGTCACCGTGGACACGTAGCTCACGGGAGGGACGTCTTCCCACGGCTCCCGGCTGGTGGGCTTGGGCATTGCCATCAGGCGCTGCGTCTCGATGAGATGAATCGGCACCGTGGCGGTGAAGTCTTTGATGCCGTCTGGCACGGTTGCCATCCGACGTCTCCGCGCCGTCGCGCGGCCAGGAGGAGAGTTCCAGTAGACCCGAGACAAGCGTTCATACAATTCGCCAGTGCTTAGCACCTCACCATCAGTGCTATCTCGCCACATTGTCGAATCGATTTGGGTCCAACTGGTAGCCACCTCGAGCCAACGTTCAAATCGAGCGTCCCATGCGGTGCGAATCACGTGACCCTCTTCTGAGCCGTCCGCTCGGGTTAGCGTCACTTCACAGACTCTGCCAGTGGGCTCCTCAGCATCTGCATCGTCTTCAGCTAGCTGGAGCGGAAGTTCCTCCACGCCTTCTGGCTTAACAAACTCAAGCTTGGATCCGTCATCGAATCGCAGTCGAAGGAGGGAGAAAGGAGTGTGAAGAAGATCGAAACTCTTCATCCCAACGGCCGCACGCATCAATTCTAGTAGTCGCGTCTTACCTACACCGTTAGGGCCGAAGATGATTACGAACTCTTGGTCCGCGGGGAAGTCGATTGTGTGGTCGAACGTGCCAAGGAGTTTGGTTACAGCCACCTGCACTAGGCGCGGCTGTCTCTGATCCTGTATCGACCCGGACGTCTCCTCGACACTCATGGCTTCAATGTAGACGGTCGCGCCCGCATGTCCCCGCAGCTCTGCGTTCGTGGCACCCCTCAGTGCAGTCAGCACGGCGACCGACCAGTTGATGCTTCTTTGGACACACCTACTGTGCGGAGTGCTGGCCGCAACCGGCTGATCCATGGGCATCGCAGGAGTGCTTTTCGCCTAACCAGACATCGAGTCGGCGCAGGTGGCTACGGCGTCACGTGAGCCTCAGCAGGCGTGGCACCGCGGCCAGCGGACGGAGCACGGCGACGGGGTGTCGTCGCCGAGTCCGTGACGCACCACCCGGATCGATCGTCGGCGGGGCGTCATCTCGACATCCGCGCTGCCGACTTCAAGTGCCTCCGCCAAGGCGGGTGGCACCGCTCTACGCTGGCCGCCACGTGCGTCGTCAGAGACGCCAGTGATCGCCGGTGACCAAGCTCCCACGACACCGCCACCAGTTTCTCAGCCGTCCCTGGCTCTCGGTGGCTCGCACCAAGCGTTCGGTCGCGCTCAGGCTCACTTGCGACGACCCCGATTTCGCAGAACCCCGTCAACCGCACACCTCATGCATGCCGGGGTGAGGTCTATCGTTGTGACGACCAAAATCGCGCGCGAATCGTGCGCCCAGAGGCGGTGCTCATGAGCGCAGAACCACCCGAGTCAGCAGCCAACCGGGAACGTCGATCTCCGCGCGCACCTGGCCAGATGGTGGCGTGCGGATGGTGCGGTACGGACGTACCCGTCCCGGCGCGCGGCAGGGTGCCGAAGTGGTGCTCCCCCACTTGTCGACACCGCGCCTGGGAGCAGCGCCGAGCCGCCGAATCGGGCCTGTCCGCGGTCGAGGTTCGTGATCGAGTGATTGAGTCCGTGCGCACCGTGAAGGTCGTTGAGCACCACCGCGTCGACGTCCCGGTCGATCCACGCCCACGAACCGTTGAGGACTACGCAGCGATCCTCACCGAGCTCGCCGTGCGGCTCGACACAGGCCGTGTCTACGACCGCGACCTGCCAACACTCGAGCCTGGAGTCACGGCAGTTTTGGAAGCGATGACCCGCCGCTACCTCTGACGGCCAGTGCGCTGAGCATGCACACGACCCAGATCCATAGGAGGGCCCAAGGGAGGGGCCTCCTCCGGTCCGTCGTCGCTAGCTCGGCTTGCGGCGGAAGGACGCAGGACTATGACCACTTGGGCTGGGGGACACACCGCATGGCGTGTGGCAGCGAACGTCCCGCTGGCTTGGCGTCATCCCGATGGGTAGACGGTCAGGTCTTCGTCACGGACGATGCCATCGACCCATTGCTCCAGTTCGCCAAAGTTGGCGACTCGTGTCAACTTGACCTGATCTTTCGCCACGCCAAGCCGCCTGAGATTGGCAGCAACTGGGGCTGGGTTGAAGTCCACAATTTCAATCGCCATCCCACCGGCCGACGCGGTCGTCGCGGAGGCGATCAGATTCCCGATTGTGAGGTCAGTTAGAGGGAGGGAGTATCCGAAGATGCAGAGTCGTTCCGCATTGGTGAGTGCCTCGTGCGCATCCAGCCAGACTTGCCTCGATATGGGGTTGGCGTAGTACGCAGATTTTGCGGATGCGGGCGGGACGATAAACAGCTCTTTGCCGGCTGGTTTCAACTCGGGGTCTTCGAGACGAGGATCGAGTTCAGCACCCCACGCCGTTGGCGGAATGCGGCCGATGGTCTCGCCCGTCACATCTCCAGGTACCCAGAACGTGTCAAGGCTCCCGTGAAGCTTGAGGAGCGAGTAGGTGGATACTCGCTGTCGACCCGTTGAAAAACCCTGAGGCTCGAGGTAGATAGGCGCCTGTTCGCGCACTCGCTGAGCATGGAACGCAGGGACTGCGGTTCTCTGGCCCTCCACGGAGCGGAGCATGGTCGTGGTCGCGGACTCCAGCAGTGTGTCGTAGTTGAAGGACACCACGCTATGACGCCCGTTGTGGAGGAATCGAACCAGTCGGTCCAGCCACGGAGGTATTGGCTCGGCCATGGCCCGTCCCTGCCCGTCCTGGATGGCCTGCCTGATGGCCCTAACCGCGTAGACGAACAGTTGCGAGTTCCCGGCGTTGACGGCCTCGTCCAGGTACGGCTGTGATTCGGCAAGCACGGAGAGCCATCGTTCGAGATCTTGCCCATCGCGGAGGTCAGGAATGAGTTCAAGCTGGCGGGGGTCTTGGTCCTCGCGAGTAATGACACCGCACAAGTCGCTAGTGAGGGGGACATGTGACGAGATGGCACGTGAGAAGCCGGCGCCGACGATCATCGTGAATGTCATGGGTAGAACTCTGGCAGGCCCAGGTAGTCGGCAGCGGCACGAGGTAGCGCCCGAGATGGCCGCGTGCACCGAGTAGACCCCGAGCGCGTGACCAACGTGCGCGGAGTTTCTAGCAGATCCGGGCTGATGGCGTCGTACCCAGTCATCTGAAGAGCGGACCGGCATCGGCGCCAACCGTGGCCCTCTGCCCCCACCACCCCCGTGACCAGTCCCATCTGCCGCCCACCAACCAGCAGTTCAGCGAGCGGTCCGGTTCTCGAAGTGCGTCCGCGGGCGGCGTTGTTGTGACGTAGGTCAGGAAGCGGACGCTCATCTACGCTCGAGACTATGGCTGTCGATCCTGCGCTCTTCGAGCTTGCGAAACCCGTGGAGGAGGGTTTGGCATGGCCCCGCCCTGCATGTCCCAACTGCCAATCCGGCTATGTTGGGTTCGCGAAGCCCACTGAGGACGAGAGCCACTCATCGGCTTCCGCACGAACGCACTCGGCGTGGGACCCGGAGTGGATCAACGGCACCTTCGTCGTACGTGGGCAGTGCGAAAATCCGGATTGCCAACAAGCCGTCCACGGCACAGGCGACTACCGAGTCGACTATGCCCGAAAGCGGGACTACGACGAGAACGAGGGCGGCCCTCCGTACTCCACTTTCTACAGCGTCACTCACCTCCACCCGCCTATGCTGCTCATGCCCATCCCCAAGTCAGCACCAGAGGAGGTCCGCGAAGGAGTGCTTCGCGCCTCGCGCGTCCTCTTCGCCGACCCCGGCCTCGCCGCAACCGCTCTCAGAGCTACAGTCGAACTCTTCCTCACCTCCGAAGGCATCTCAGCGGTCAGCACAAACGGGGAGTTCCGCAGCGCCCACAGTCGGATTACCGAGTGGAAGAACGCCGACCCCAGTCGTCCATCAGTGGCCGACCTGTTCTTCGCGGTCAAGTGGCTCGGAAATGCCGGAACACACGAAGACTCCGACCTCACTACCATCGAGGTGCTCGACGGTGCTCGAGTGCTCGACGAGGCATTTCACCGTCTCTTCCTCGGGGCGGACATCGACAAGCACGCGCAGACCATCAATGCCGCCAAGGGCCCGAATCGGACGCCCTGAGGATCACCACCCACCTCGCCCATTCGCTCCTGCGACTGCGTGTCACGTCCGTCTTGCCACGAACGGCGACTGGTGTGGGCGATCGCCCCCCCGGGTGTCCGTCTTGTCTTCTGTGCAATCGCACGAGGTTGGCGCGGGCCTGACACCCCGCCAACGGCTTGGTTTGGCCAGTGCCAACAGTGGTGCGCTACGGACAGCTTCACCTGCCAACCGTTCATCTGAGTGCCAATCGGCGAACGCATGTGGCACCGTCTCGCCAGCGGCGTGACGCGCACCTTGGTACGTCACACAGAGTGCCAAGCGGTGTTGGGTGGAAGATGTCGGTCGACGGAGGGAGACTTCGGGGATGGCTGGACATGGAGCGGCCGGGCCGGCAGCCGGGTACCTATACCAGACCGACTGGGCACTGGTTGACCTGCTTCGCAAGGGGCACACCCGCCCGGACCAGGCCATTACCCTTGAGCTTCACGATGACGTCGCCTGGTCCGAAGTGGACGAGGCCGGCGACCCCGTGGAGCTGTTGCAGGTGAAGCTGCACCTGAAGTCGACGTCGGCGGGCCTCGGCGACATGGCAGTTGACATGTGGAAGACGCTCAAGGTCTGGATGGACCGCACAGATGTGGGCGACCCGCAGGGCCCCGAGCTGTCCCTCGTGACCACATCGGTGGCTCCCGAGGGGACGGCCGCCTACGCTCTCCGGCCCGCCACACGAGATGCTGACCTAGCCCTCCAGCGACTCCTTGCGGCCGCCGAAGACTCCACGAATGCCGAAACCCAGGCAAGCCGCGAGGCCTTCCTCGGCCTTGCCGCCTCTGTTCGGTCGACGTTGTTGAACCGCATCCGAGTACTCGACGGACAACTGCCGGTCGAAGACCTCGACGTCGCGATTCGCGAGTCGCTGACCTGGGGGCTGCCGAGCGGCGGGGCAGAGGCGGAGAACAGTTTCGTCGCTCAGGTCTGGCACTACTGGCACCGCGTTGCCCTCGACATGCTGGCCGGCCGACGGCGATCCATCAGCGTCACGCAAGTGAGCAGCTGGGTCCGGGACCTGCGAGACAGGTACACCACGGAGAACCTCCCCACGACCGTGCCCCTGAACTCGGTAACGGACGAACACATCCAGTTCTACGACGGCGCCCGGTTCGTCATCCAGCTCGATCTCATCGACTACGCCAGCAACGCGCTGCGCACTGCCATCATCGACTACCACCGGGCGATTACCCAGGAGACTGAGTGGCTCAGCGACAGCCTGTTGGACGTGCAGGAACTCCGCACGTTCGAAGACGAGCTGCGGTTTGAGTGGACGCGCGAGTTCGAGACGATGGTCCAGGACCTGGAGCTTGACGCGCTGAGCCCCGAGGACGCAGAGGCTGTCAAGCGCAAAGCGGGACGTGGCCTGCTGAACTATCTGCTGAGGTCGACCGCGGTCTCTGTCCGCAAGCACTACCATGAGGGCTTCTACGCGCGTGGCAAGCGGCACGAGTTGGCCGGCCACGATGACGAGGCCCAGCGCATCGGCTGGCATCCCGACTTCGTCGAGAGGCTGGAAGCACTCGCGACCGGCGCCTGACCTCGGAGCGTGAGTCCCGTGGAACGCGTCTGGAAGCGGGTTCGCGCTGGCATCATGTCTGGCCATGACCACCTGGAGCGAACGCTCACGAACGCAGGCGGTCATGCTCAACCCTGCTCTTCTGGCGACGCTGACCGCCAACGCTGCAATCCGGTACAGGGGGGACCGTGACCGGGCGATGCCTTGGGCCTACGCGTTCATCATCGCGCCGCTTGTCCTGCACCGCGGCACTCGAGAATCGCTGCCTCGCAATATCCGCGCGAACCTGAACACGTGGGTTGCCGACCACCCGGTCGAACACGCCGGCCTCGCACGGCGCGCCCTGTCGCTGCGCGACCCGGTCCAAGAAGGACTCCGCTTTGGTCTTCGCGCGGGGATCATGGCGGTTGACCGCGACGGCGGTCTCACGGGTGAGCTTGCCAGCGGCAGGGGGCACGCGCTCGCGAAGGACAGCGAGGTCCAGCAGATTGTCGCCCGGGCCGGCTTCGTGGGGCGGTGGCTGGCCAAGATCGAGCAGCCTGCGACCGTCTTCGTCGTCCTCGGCGTGGCACCCTAACCCGGTGCAACTTCTCGCCCTCGTCCTCTACAACGCCGATGGTCGGACCCGGCGGATTGACTTCACGCCCGGGGCGCTGAACATCGTCACCGGGGAGTCCGGGACCGGCAAGAGCGCCCTGCTCACCATTGTCGAGTACTGCCTGGGACGTGACACCAACCTGGTGCCGGTCGGCCCGATCTCGGACACCGTCGAGTGGTACGGGGCGTTGTGGCAGCTGGACAACGCGGGAGCGCGCGCGTTCGTCGCCCGTCCAAGACCTGCCGGGCAGAATGCCAGCACCACTCTGGCCATGCTCGAGTTCGGCACCAACTACGAGCCGCCAGTTCTCGCCGACCTGCGGCCCAACACCGATACCCGGCAGCTTCGACAGCAGCTGGGTCGCCGCACAGGTATCGAGGAGAACCAGACGGAGCCCGGGCCGTGGGCGCTACGTCAGGGGCTAGAGGCAAACATCGGTCATGCCGCGCTGCTCTGCCTTCAGTCGCAGTCGGAGGTCGCGAGCCAATCGGTGATGTTCCACCGGATGGGCGAGGACGGCATCGACCAGGCGCTGCGGGACACCATTCCCTACTTCCTCGGCGCGGTTGCCCCGGACGAAGCCAGAAAGCGAGCCCAGCTAAGGGACGCCCGACGCACGTTGACCCGTCTCGACGGAGAGTACGAGCGCGCGCTGCAGGTCGCTCAGACCGTTGACGTTGAACTCGGCTCGCTCTACTCGGAAGCCCGAGCGGTTGGACTCGTCGAGGATGCCGACGTCGAGAACCGCACGGCCATGATCCGGGTGCTGCAGGCAGCTCGGACGGCCCGCCCAGCCGACACCGAGCCCGCAGACGGTCCAGCTGACCAAGATCGCCGACGGGCGCTCGAGTCGCGCCGCGATGAGCTCAGTGCCCAGCTTCGCGTTGTCATGGAGAACAGGAGCCTGCTGCTCAACGAGACGGAGGCTGCAGGGGGGTTCGTGTCGGCGCTCTCCCAGCAGGAGTCTCGACTCACCTCGCTTAACCTCCTGCCGACACTCGCCGCAGCCGATGGCCACACGGACGCACCGGACTGCCCCGCCTGCGGCAGCCGACTCGAGAATCCCGATCCGACTGCCGACGCACTCCGCCGGAGCCTCGAGGACCTTCGAGCCCAAGTCGGCACCCTTGCCGGGGCTCGTCCCGCACAGCGTCGCGCCCTAGACGCCCTGGACGCCGAAGCCGAGTCACTACGAGAGCAGCTCCGGGTGGCCGAAGGTGCAATCCGAGATCTCGAGCGCAGTCGTCATGTGCAAGCCGAGGCCCAGTCCAGCAGCCGGGATTTCACCCGGGGGCGCATCGACGCCATCCTTACCCGAGCAACGTCTGTCGACGAGACCGGCCTGGAGGTGCTGCGGCAGCAGCTTGAGCAGACCCGGTCCGCCGTCGAAGCCCTGGAGGCTGAGCTCGACGACGACAACCGCCGCGAACAGCTGACCTCGCGCCTTGTCGCCGTCGGCCGCGACATCAAGCGGTATGCGGAGGCGCTGGACCTCGAGCACAGCGCTGAGGACGTGCGGCTCGACCTCGCCCGACTGACGGTCGTCGCGGACACTGACACTGGGCCGGCGCCCCTCACGCGCATCGGCAGCGCGAAGAACTGGGTCGGCTACCACCTGGCCACTCACCTAGCTCTGCACCGATACTTCACGAGGCAGAACCGCCCGGTCCCTCGCTTCCTGATGTTGGACCAGCCGACCCAGGCGCACTACCCGTCGGAGAACGACAACGAGAGCGGGCAGCCCGAAGAGGACGCGGACCGGGTCGCGGTCCGGGCCATGTTCAGTCTGATGCGCGACGTCGTTGAAGAGCTGGCTCCGGAGTTCCAAGTCATCGTGTGCGACCACGCCGACCTGCCGGAACCCTGGTTCAACCAGGCGGTGCGAGAGCGGTGGCGCCACGGGGACAAACTCATACCGGCAACGTGGCTGGAAGCGGCAAGGGGGGACTAGGGCCTGTTACGAAAGTCGTCGCAGCCAGTGGTCGATGCTGGCGACGTGGACGGTGGCGGCGTAGCGGACGGCGAGCTTGTCGTAGCGGGTGGCGAAGCCGCGGTGGTGTTTGAGGTGGTTGAA
>NZ_JAFDVE010000025.1 GCF_016888005.1 Phycicoccus sp. CSK15P-2
CCGCCGGGCAGGAAGGGCAGGCCGGCGTGGTAGAGCACGACGAGGACCACGGCCAGGGCACGCAGGGCCTCGATGTCCGGGCGGAACCCCCGCACCACACCGTCCGGGAGCTGCCGACGACGCCGGCGGGTCGGGGCGGCGAGGTCGACGACCGTCACGACGTCGCCTCCTTGGCCGCCACCGCCGGCTCGAGGGCGCTGCCGGCAGGGAGCTCGAGGCCGCTGCCTGCGGGGAAGAGGCCGACCTCGACGCGCTTGCGCGTCCCCCACGTCCGCTGGGGTCGCGGGCTGGCGACCGCGACGAAGTAGAGGGGTAGGAGGACGAAGAGGCTGAGGACGCTGGCAAGGGGGCTGATCCACCACACGAGGAGGCGCTGGGAGAGCGGTTCGTCGCGGCGGGCCAGGAGCACGTAGCGGAAGTGCGACGCGAGCGAGATCCCGGCGGCGGTGATCACCGTGGAGGTCAGCAGGCTCGCGCTCAGGGCGCCGCTCGCGACACCGAGGACCGCGACCGACATCGAGATGCCGTACATGACCAGCGCGAGGACCTGCGTCGCGGTGAACCAGAAGTCCGCGCTCGTCACGGGTCGGCGCAGGAGCCACAGGGTGCCCCAGCAGAAGGACCGGCACCAGCGCAGGCGCTGGCGCACGAGGTGCGACATCCGCGACGGCAGCGCCGAGTAGGCGACAGCCTCCGGCTGGTACTCGCAGCGTCCGAGCTCCTTGGCGAAGAGCGTCATGATGCGGTCGTCCCCGGCCCGGACCGGGCGGGACAGGAACCGCTGCCCGAGGAAACGGTCGAGGTTCCGGCGCGGCACCTCGCCCCGGTAGGCGGCGAGGATCCCGCAGTTGACCCGCACCGACCCGAACGCGCCCTCGGCCATCCGGCCGTGCACGAAGCTCATGACGAACCCGATCTCGATGACCCGCGTGAAAAGCGACCGGGCGTGGTTCTGGCCGACGGCGGTCCCGGCGACGCTCATGACGTCGGGGCGGCAGAACGGGACGAGGATCTTGTCGATCGCGTCGTGCCGCAGCACCGTGTCGGAGTCGACGGTCACGAAGACGTCGGCGTCCGAGCGGCCGTAGGCGACGGACTGGGCGTGCCGCTTCCCGGCGTTGGGCTGGCGGTGCTCGTGCACGGAGATCCCGTGGACGCGCAGGGCCGCGAGAGCCTCGCGCACGGGCTCGGTCCGCAGCACCTCGAACGGCGCGCCGTCGCGGGTCGAGCCGTCGTCGACGACCCACACCGCACGGGGCAGTCGGTCCTGCGCGGCGATGCTGCGCAGCCCGGCCGCGAGCAGCTCCGGGTCCTCGTTGTAGACGGGGACGACGACGTCGACCCTCAAGAGCGCGAGGTCGACGTCCGGGTCGGGGACGTGCCGCCGTGCGGCGAGGCTCGCGGCCGCCTTGAGCGCGAGGTGGCACCACATGAAGGCGAAGCAGAGCGCGAAGTTGGTCAGCTTCGCGGCGTACACGAGGTGGTTGACGAGGAGGCCCGTGAGCAGCGCGAGCATCCCGATGGAGTAGGCGAAGTACGGCGTTCCGAAGCTCATCCGGGCTCCCTGGGTGCTGGTCTCAGACGCGGACGGGGGGGAGGAGGCGGACGGCCAGGACGATCCCGCCGACGACGACGAGGCCGCCGAGGGCGAGCCATCCGTTGCCGAACACGACGGTGTCGATCAGGTCGTGGAGCTGGGAGACGAGGTCACGCATGAGCGGTCCTTCCGGCACGTCGCCGTGCGAACGATGGACTGGCCCGGGGCCTGCCGAGGCGCGAAAAGCGTTGCCCCCGGGCGGATCTCAACGGGTGAGGACGGACGCGGCGGCTTCTGCGGCGCGGCGTCCGGAACTGCCGAACGGGTGACGGTCGGGCCGGATGTGTGGCCGGCCACGTGAGCCCTCTGTCGACTCGGGCCCGCCCGGCCAGCATGGGAGTGCCTCGCGGGGGCACGCAACCCGAGGCGTCGCCGGTGAGGTGAATTTTTCCTGAGCGAAACATTGACCGGTGGACTCGCGAACACGTCTCCGGTGCAATGGAGTCACCGAGGACGGCCCTCCCGCGAGCCGCGCAGGGCGCCTGGAAGGAGACCCGGATGGCCACCACCCTCGCCACACCCGTCGACGGCGCCCTCGTCCGTCCCGCCGGGAGTGTGCTCGTCGTCGGGCAGCGGTCCGACCGCGACGCCGTCGCCCACCGGCTCGCCGGAGCCGGTGTGTACGTGGTGCCCGGGGGCCCCGCCCGCCTCCGGACCGTCGCCGACGTCGCACGGGTCGCTCGCGACGAGAGCGTCGACGCTGTCCTCTGGCTCACGACGGACGACGCCGCCCCGGCCCGGGCCCTCGCCCGGCAGCTCGCCGTGCTGGGGATGCGGGAGCTGCCGGTCGTCCTGGCGCCCGAGGCCGGCGACGAGGACCTCGCCCACCACGCCGCCTGGCTCACCGACAGGGTCACCGAGACGCTCGAGGACGCGCGGGGCGGGTCGGCGACGACGGCCACGGTCGTGTCGATGGGCGAGCTGGTCTCCCGGCTCGAGCGGGAGATCCGGGCCGCGAGCGGGCACCGCCGCCGTCGCGGTGTCACCATGCCCGCCGTCGCGGTCCTCGACGTCGCGGAGCGGGGTCTGCTGCGGAGCCGCTTCGGCGACAACGGCGTCCGCAAGGCCGCCCGGTCCGTGGCGGCTCTCGCCCGGGAGGCCGCCTCGGCCCGCGACGTCATCGCGGTCGACCGGTCCGGGAGGGTCGTCGTCCTGCTCCGCGACCGCGACGACGTGTGGGTCGAGCACCGGCTCGTGGGTCTGGCCGCCCGGGTCTCGGAGGTCGAGGTCCGCCTGCACGGCGAAGGGCTCCGGCTCACGCCGGTCGTGGGATGGGCGCGCGCCGACTCGCCGTCCTCGGGCGCGGCCCTGGGTCGCGCCCGGACGGCCGCCGCGGTGGCCGCCGAGCAGCTCGACCTGCAGCCCGTGCGGTGGCAGGAGGGCATGACCCGCACCCCACCGCGTCGTGGCGTGACGTACCGGCTGCCCTCCGCCGTGGGGCAGTTCGGGCTCTCGCTGCTCGTCGGCGTCGTCATCCCCTTCCTCCTGCTCGTCCTCGCGGACAAGCTGGGGCATTCCGTCGCCTCGTACGTCTACGCGACCGTCGTCGTCGTCATGTCGGTCACGGCCGTCTCCGTCTGGGCGGAGGGCCTGGCCTCCCTCCGCACCCGCCCGCTCCCGCCCGCCTCGGGTTCGCCGCCCCTCGCGAGCGCCGTCATCGCGGCGTACCTGCCGAACGAGTCCGCGACGATCCTCGACACCGTCCGGGCGCACCTCGCGTCCGAGCACCGCGACCTCGAGGTCGTCCTCGCCTACAACCGCCCGCACCGCCTCCCGGTGGAGGACGCGCTGGAGGCGCTGGCCGCCGAGGACCCGCGGCTGCGGTTGCTGCACGTCGAGGGCAGCGCGAGCAAGGCACAGAACATCAACGCCGCGCTGGGCCACGTCCGGGGGGAGATGGTCGGGGTGTTCGACGCCGACCACCATCCGGCGCCGGACGCCTTCGACCGGGCCTGGCGGTGGCTCGCGGCGGGCTACGACGTGGTCCAGGGGCGCTGCGTCGTCCGCAACGGGGACGTCTCGTGGATCTCGCGCCTCGTCGCCGTCGAGTTCGAGTGCATCTACGGCGTCTCGCACCCCGGCCGGGCTCGGCTGCACGGCTTCGCCGTGTTCGGTGGCTCGAACGGCTACTGGCGTACCGACGTCCTGCGTCGGGTGCGGATGCACTCCTCGATGCTCACCGAGGACATCGACGCCAGCGTCCGGCTCGTCGGGGAGGGCGGCCGGATCGCCTACGACCCGGGCCTGCACTCCTACGAGCTCGCGCCGACCCGTCTCGAGCCGCTGTGGTGGCAGCGGCTGCGGTGGGCCCAGGGCTGGTTCCAGGTGACCCGGGCCCACGCGGGGGCGGTCGCGAACCGCTTCTCGCTGGGCCGCCGGCAACGGCTCGGGATGACCTTCCTGCTGCGCTGGCGGGAGGTGACCCCGTGGGTCGGCCAGCTCACCCTCGCCGTCGTCGCGCACGCGGTGTGGGCCGCGGGGGGCGAGCTGTCCCGGGTGCCGGTGAGCCCTCTCCTGCTCCTCGTCCTGCTCGTCTCGCTGGCCACGGCACCCGGGCAGGCGCTGTTCGGGTGGCTCAACGCGACCCCGCAGATGCGCCGCCGGCCTCGGTGGTTCCTCGTCTACCTCCTCGCCGGGTCACTCGTGTACGGGGAGTGGCGCAACGTCGTGGCCCGGGTGGCCCACGTGCGCGAGCTGACCGGCAGCGACGACTGGATCGTCACCCCGCGGGCCACCGGCCGGTCGTCCGGGGAGCGTCGCGCGCTCTGACGGCCGCCGCCGGATCCGCGGGTAGCGCGGACGCTCTCGCGCCCGCCGCTCCGTTAGCGTGACCGGTGGTGCCGGACCCGGCACGACGGCCTGGCGAGGGAGTGGTCGACGTGGTCGCAGCAGCTGTCCCCGTGACGCAGGTCCCGGCGGCGCTTCCGGCCGCGGACACGATCATCTCGGCGAGCTGGGTCGACTACCTCATCCTCGTCATCTACTTCGGCTTCGTCCTCGGCATCGGGCTGCTCGCACGCCGGTCGGTCTCGGACTCGGTCGACTTCTTCCTGTCGGGGCGCTCACTGCCGGCCTGGGTCACCGGGCTGGCGTTCATCTCGGCCAACCTCGGAGCGGTCGAGATCATGGGGATGAGCGCCAACGGCGCGGAGTTCGGCATCCCGACGGTGCACTACTTCTGGGTCGGCGCCATCCCGGCGATGCTCTTCCTCGGCGTCGTGATGATGCCCTTCTACTACGGCTCGAAGGTCCGCTCGGTCCCGGAGTTCATGCTCCGCCGGTTCGGGACGGGCGCGCACCTGGTCAACGCCCTGTCCTTCGCCGTGGCCCAGCTGCTCATCGCCGGAGTCAACCTGTTCCTGCTCGGCTCGATCGTCAAGGCGCTGCTCGGCTGGCCGCTGTGGGTCGCGCTCATCGTCGCCGCCGCGATCGTCCTGTCGTACATCACCCTCGGAGGGCTGTCCGCGGCGATCTACAACGAGGTCCTCCAGTTCTTCGTCATCGTCGCCAGCCTGCTGCCGCTCGTGCTCATCGGCCTGCACCGGGTCGGCGGCTACTCGGGCCTGCAGGACAAGATCACCGAGATGGCCTCGTCGGCCCCGGCCGACGCCGGCGTGCCCCCGGCCGAGCAGCAGCTCGAGTCGTGGCCCGGGCAGGCGCTCTCCGGCTTCGACAACCCGTTCTGGTCGGTGGTCGGCATCGTCTTCGGTCTCGGTTTCGTCCTCTCCTTCGGGTACTGGACGACGAACTTCGTCGAGGTCCAGCGGGCGATGGCCTCCGAGTCGATCTCCGCGGCCCGCAAGACGCCGGTCATCGGCGCGTTCCCCAAGATGTTCGTCCCGTTCCTCACGATCTTCCCGGGCATGATCGCCGCCGTGCTCGTGCCCGAGATCGTCGAGCTCAAGAACGGCGGCAGCCCGCCGGGCGGGGCCTCCGGCGACGGGGTCGCGTACAACGACTCCCTGTTGTACCTCATGCGCGACCTGCTGCCGAACGGCCTTCTCGGACTGGCGATCACGGGTCTGCTTGCGGCCTTCATGGCGGGTATGGCGGCCAACGTCTCCGCGTTCAACACGGTCTTCAGCTACGACCTCTGGGAGCGCTACATCCGCAAGGACCGCAGCGACGACTACTACCTGCGCATCGGCCGGCTCGCCACGGTGGGCGCCACGGTCATCGCCATCGGGACGGCCGTCGTCGCGAGCAGCTTCGGCAACGTCATGGACTACCTCCAGACGCTGTTCGGGTTCTTCAACGCGCCGCTCTTCGCGACGTTCATCCTCGGCATGTTCTGGAAGCGGATGACCGCGACGGCCGGCTGGACGGGCCTGGTGTCCGGGACCGCCTCGGCCGTCGTCGTCGCGTTCCTCAGCGAGGACGCCTTCGGCGCGGCGTCGCTCGGGGTCATCCCCCTCGGGGGTCAGGGGGCGGCGTTCGTCGCGGCCTCGACGGCCTTCGTCGTCGACATCGTCGTCTCGGTGGCCGTGACGATGGTGACCGAGCCCAAGCCGGCGTCCGAGCTCAAGGGACTCGTCTACTCCGAGACGCCCAAGGAGGACCTCGTCGACCCCGACGAGGCGTCCTACCCCTGGTACCGCCGGACGCTCCCGCTCGCCGGGGTCGCGCTCGGCATGGTCGTCGTCCTCAACGTCTTCTTCTGAGCGGGAGTGGTCATGGCAGAACAGCACAAGGCCGGAGCCTTCGACATCCGCAACGTCATCGGGCTGCTGCTCGCGGTGTACGGCGTCATCCTCACGCTCACTGGTCTGTTCGCCGACCCCGAGACCGACAAGACGGGTGGGGTGGACGCCAACCTCTGGGCCGGCCTGGCGCTGCTCGTCGTGGGGTCCGTCTTCATCGCCTGGGCACGGCTGCGGCCGATCATCGTCCCTGATGACGTCGAGCACGTCACCGACGACCCGACCCGTCCGGCGCCGAGGAAGCGCCCGCCCGCGAAGGGCTGAGCGGTGGCAGGCGTCGCGACCCGGGTCGGTGACCTCGACGGCTACCTCGCCGCGCCGCGGGGCGAGGGCCCGTGGCCCGGTCTGGTCCTCGTCCACGAGGCCTTCGGGCTCGACGAGAACATGCGGGCGCTCACCGACCGGATGGCGGCAGCGGGGTACCTCACCCTCGCGCCCGACCTGCTGTCCCGGGGCCTGCGGCCGGTGTGCCTACGGGCCACGATGCAGGCCCTGCGCCGGGGCCACGGTCGTGCCGTCGACGACATCGAGGCGGCGCGTGCCCGGCTCGTGGAGGACGACCGCTGCACCGGCCGGGTGGGGGTCATCGGCTTCTGCATGGGCGGCGGGTTCGCCCTGGTGCTCGCCGGGCGAGCGGGCTGGTCGGCAGCGGTGGCGAACTACGGCCTGCTGCCGGAGGAGCCGGACGCGCTCGCGGGTGCCTGCCCGGTCGTCGCGAGCTACGGCGGCCGGGACCGCTTCCTGGCCGGCGCGGCCGGCCGGCTCGAGGCCGCCCTGTCCGCCCGCGGGGTGCCGCACGACGTGCGCGAGTACCCGGATGCGGGCCACTCGTTCCTCAACCCCACGGACTCCTCGCCGTGGTGGCTCGCACCGATGGCGCGGTTCGTCCTGCACTCCGGACCCGAGCCGGGGTCCGCCGACGACGCCTGGCGGCGCATCGACGCCTTCCTCGCCGAGCATCTGGCGTCCTGAGACCCCGGCGGCCGGAGGTCAGGTGAACTGCCAGGAGCGTTTGCTCAGGCCGTACCAGAAGCCGTCGACGACACTCGTGCCGCGGACGTCGCCGGCCTCCGACGTCGCTCCCAGGGCCACGTACAGCGGTGCCCAGTGCTCGGTGCGCGGATGTGCCTCCTGCGCGGCGGGGGCCGTGGCGAGGAAGTCCAGGACGGCGTCGACGTCCCCCCGTCCGACGGCCTCCGCGGCCCAGTGGTCGAACTCGGCGGACGGCGTCGGCGGGGCGACGTCCGGGCCGCCGGACGGGTCGAACCACCGCAGGTTGTGCGTCGTGAAGCCCGATCCGACGACGAGCACGCCCTCGTCGCGCAGCGGGGCGAGCCGCCGGCCGAGGTCGAAGAGCCGCTGCGGGTCGAGGGTCGGCATCGACAGCTGGAGCACCGGGACGTCGGCCTCGGGGAACATCTCGACGAGCGGCACGTACGCGCCGTGGTCGAGGCCGCGGGAGGGGTCCTGGTGCAGGGTCTCGCCGACACCGGAGAGCAGCCCCGCCACCGAGCGGGCCAGGCCGGGTGCCCCGGGGGCGTCGTAGGTGACCTCGTAGTAGCGCTGCGGGAAGCCCCAGAAGTCGTACACGAGCGGGGCGTCGCCGGTCGTCGCCGACACCGAGACCGGCGCCTGCTTCCAGTGTGCCGAGACCACGAGGACGGCCTCCGGGCGGGGGAGGTCGGCCGACCAGGCGGCGAGCTCGGCGGTCCACCGCTCGTCGTCGGCCAGTGGCGGTGCACCGTGGCTGAGGTAGAGGACGGGCATCCGCCCGTCGGTGCTCGCCGGTGTCGAGGTCATAGAACATTCAACCATTTTCCGGTCCGCGCGTGTTCCCCTCGGCGCGGTGCCCCTGCTCGGCGTCCCGCACGAGGAGCGCGACCTGGACCCGGTTGTCGGTGCCCACCTTCGTGAAGATCCGTCCGACGTGGGCCTTGACCGTCGCCGTCGAGAGGTAGAGCTCGGCACCGATCTGGGCGTTGCTCAGGCCGCGGGCCACCGCGTCGGCGACGTCACGCTCGCGTTCGGTCAGTCCCGAGAGCGCCGCACGGGCGGCCTCCCGGCGCCGGTCGGGGCGCGGCTCCTGCTCGGTGACGGCCGCGATGAGCCGCGTCGTCACGCTCGGCGAGAGCATCGGCTCCCCGGCCGCGACCGCCCGGACCGCATGGACCACCTGTGCCGGCGGGGTGTCCTTGAGGAGGAAGCCCGCCGCACCCGCTCGCAGCGCCCGCAGGACGAGGTCGTCGGTGTCGAACGTCGTGAGGACGAGGACCCGTGGCGCCCCCGCCCGGGCGAGGAGGACACGGGTCGCGTCGAGCCCGTCGCGCCGCGGCATCCGGATGTCCATGAGCACGACGTCCGGTGACCGCGCCCCGACGACGTCCAGCGCCTCCTCGCCGTCCGCGGCCTCCCCGACGAGGACGATGTCGTCGTGTCCGCCGAGCATCAGCCGGAGCGCGGACCGCACGAGCGGGTCGTCGTCGACCACGACGACCCGGACCAGCGCTGGGTCGTCGGTCATGCCGACCACGGTATCCAGGCCTCGACGACGAAGCCGCCGGTCACCGTGCGCCGGTGCCCGAGCCGGCCGCCCAGCAGCTCGACCCGCTCGTGCAGGCCGACGAGCCCGATCCCGGCACCGGGGAGCACGAGCGGGCGGCCCCGGGCGGCGCCGCTCGAGACCGTCACGGCGAGCCCGTCCCCGGCCGCGCCCGAGACGCCGACCGTGACGTCGGCGCCCGGCGCGTGCTTGGCGGCGTTCGTCAGGGCCTCCTGGACGACCCGGTAGGCAGCGCGCTGGACCGTCGCCGGCGGGTCACCGGTGACCCCGTTCCGCAGCGTCACCTCGACCCCCGGGGCCCGGGCCGCGGCGACGAGCGCCGGGAGGTCGGCCAGCCGGGGCTGCGGCGGCTCGGGCGCCTCGTCCGCCTCCGGGTCGGCGCCGTCGGCGGAGCCTCGGAGGACGCCGAGCACGTCGCGCAGGTCGGTCAGCGCCCGGCGCGCGTTGTCCTCCACGGCCCGGACCGAGGCGGACCGCTCGTCGTCGGCGAGGTCGGAGCGGTAGGACAGCGCGCCCGCGTGCATCGCGACGAGCGAGATCCGGTGCGCGAGGACGTCGTGCATCTCCCGGGCGATCCGGGTGCGCTCCTCGGCCCGGGCCCGGTCGACCCGCGCGCCCTGCTCGCGCTCGGCCGTCTCGGCCCGCTGCCGGAGCGACTCGACGAGTGCCCGCCGCGAGGCCACCTGGAGCCCGACGGCCAGCGTGAGCGCCGTCGCGAGCCCGGACACGACGCCGAGGAGCCACCACGAGTCCGGGTTCGTCCGCAGTGGTCGGTACATCGCCTCCGCCACCAGGCCGGCGCCGAAGTAGAGGACGGCCATCGGGGCGACACGGCGCAGCGGACGCTGGGTCGTCGCCGACACCAGCGCCCAGGTGGCGGGGCCGCCCGACGTGGTCGACACGGAAGAGGCCAGAGCGGAGAGGGCCGCCACGAGCAGGGGCCGACGGCGGCGAGCCACCACGACGAGCAGGGTGGTCAGCACACCGAGGAGCGGGTCGGCGACGACGAGCCACAGGACGAGCGTGACCGGCTCCTCCGGGAGCCCGACGCCGAAGGAGAGCCAGGCGAGGGCACCCACGGTCACGCTGAGCCCGATCCGCCACATGGTCTGCCACCACGTGAGGCGCGGGCTCGGCGCCGGTGTCGCCCCGGTCATGTCCCGAAGCCTAGGAGCGTCGGTCGGTCCCGGGCATCCGACCGAGGTAGGGGCCCGCCGGTCCGAAGGTCGACCGTCCGGGCGACGGTGTCGACCCGTGGCCGATGCGCCGACGGCCCGCGGGCCGCGACCGTGGTTCGCATGATCCACATCGAGAACCTCACGAAACGGTACGGCGGGCTGACCGCCGTCGACGACATCTCGTTCACCGTGCGTCCAGGCACGGTCACCGGCTTCCTCGGCCCGAACGGTGCGGGGAAGTCGACCGCCCTGCGGATGCTCACCGGCCTCACCCCGCCGACGAGCGGTACGGCCACCATCGGGGGCCGGCGCTACGCGGACCTGCCCAACCCGGCCGCCTCGGTCGGCGTGATGCTCGACGCGACCGCCCAGCACCCGGGGCGCACCGGGCGCGAGGTGCTCCGCCTCGGCGCGATGACGATCGGCGTCCCGGACACCCGGGTCGAGGAGCTGCTCGACCGGGTGGGCATCACGGCCGACGAGGCGCGCCGCCGGGTGCGCAACTACTCGCTCGGCATGCGCCAGCGGCTCGGCCTGGCCGGAGCGCTGCTCGGCACCCCCCGGGTGCTGGTCCTCGACGAGCCCGCGAACGGGCTCGACCCGCAGGGCATCCATTGGATGCGCGAGCTGCTCCGTGAGTTCGCGTCCGAGGGAGGCACGGTGCTGCTCAGCTCGCACCTGCTCGGCGAGGTCGCGCAGACCGCCGACGAGCTCGTGATCATCGGGCGGGGCAGCATCGTCGCGCAGGGACCGACCGAGGAGCTGGTCCGTGCCGGAGGCACCGTCGTCCGTGCCGAGGACGCCGGCACGCTCGGGGCCGCGCTCGCCGCGGCGGACATCGTGACCCGGGAGTCGGGTGCGGGCCTCGTCGCCGAGGCGATGCCCGAGGAGGTCGGGCGGGTCGCCCGGGACGCGGGGGTCGCGCTCAGCGAGCTGCGCACGACCGGGGCAGAGGGTCTCGAGGCCACCTTCCTCGAGCTCACCGCCGACACCGCTCGCGACAAGGCGGTGGCGTGATGACGACCCTCAACGACCGTCCGGCCCACCGCGACGCGGGCTCCGCCGAGCTGCCGCAGGTGGCGGGGGTCCCCTTCCACCGTCTGCTCCGGGTCGAGGTCCGCAAGTGCGTCGACACCCGGGCCGGCCGCTGGCTCCTCGTGGTCATCGCGGCCGCGACGGTGCTGGTTCTGGCCGCCACCCTCGTCTGGGGTGAGCTCGCGGACCTGGAGTACGGGGCGATGTTCTTGACGGCGACGCTGCCGCTCCTCGTGCTTCTCCCGGTCCTCGGGATCATGACCGCCACCGCGGAGTGGGCGCACCGCACCGGCCTGGCCACCTTCGCCTACGAGCCGCGGCGGGGCCGGGTCGTGCTCGCGAAGGCACTCGCGGCCGTCGTCCTCGCGGCCTGTCTGGTCGCCGTCGCGGCGGCCGCCTCGGCCGTGACGCTGCTCGTCGACACCGTGGTCCACGACTCCTCGCCGGACTGGTCGACGGACGGGGCCGCCGTCGGTGGGGTGCTCCTGACCCTTGCGATCTACACGGTCCAGGGCGTCGGGTTCGGTCTCCTCCTGCGCAGCACCCCACTCGCCATCGTCGCGACCTTCGTCATCCCGACGGTCTGGACGTTCGCCGGGTCGCTCGTCGAGTGGATGCGCGACGTCCAGCCCTGGCTCGACCTGGGCCTCGTGACCGAGCCGCTCACCGAGGGCCGGATGACGGGGGAGGACTGGACCCACCTCGCGACCTCGGTGGCGGTGTGGCTGCTCCTGCCGGCCGCCGTCGGCACCTGGCGGGTGCTGAGAGGCGAGGTCAAGTAGGCCGTCCCGGCGCGCCGCACGCCCCTGATGTGCGGTGCGCCGGGAAGGGGCGCTACCGTCGGCGACGTCCACACGTCGGAGCAGCGACGAATCCGCTGCACGTGCCGGACGGAACGGAACAGGTGCACCCCATGGCAGGACGCAAGCTCGTCATCGTCGAGTCGCCCGCGAAGGCCAAGACGATCGCCGGCTACCTCGGCAGCGACTGGGACGTCGAGGCGTCCGTCGGCCACATCCGCGACATCCCCACCCCCAGCGAGATGCCGGCCGAGGTCAAGAAGGGCCCGTTCGGCAAGTTCGGCGTGAACATCGACGACGACTTCGACCCCTACTACGTCGTCGACGCCGACAAGAAGAAGAAGGTCCGCGAGCTCAAGTCCCTCCTCAAGGAGGCCGACGAGCTCTACCTCGCGACGGATGAGGACCGCGAGGGCGAGGCCATCGCGTGGCACCTGTTCGAGACCCTCAAGCCCAAGGTCCCGGTCAAGCGGATGGTCTTCCACGAGATCACCCGCGAGGCCATCCAGCGGGCCGCCAACCAGACCCGCGACATCAACGTCGCCCTCGTCGACGCCCAGGAGACCCGGCGCATCCTCGACCGCCTCTACGGCTACGAGGTCTCCCCGGTCCTGTGGCGCAAGGTCAAGGCCGGCCTCTCCGCGGGGCGCGTGCAGTCCGTCGCCACGCGCATGGTCGTCGAGCGCGAGCGGGAGCGGATGGCGTTCGTCCGGGCGTCGTACTGGGACGTCGACGCCGACGTCACGCCCGCCGGCGACGAGGACCTCTTCACCGCCCGGCTCACCGGGGTCGACGGCAAGAAGGTGGCCACCGGCCGCGACTTCGCCGACGACGGGACGCTCAAGGGCGACAAGGCCGTCCAGCTCGACGAGGGGCGGGCGTCTGGCATCGCGCAGGCGCTGCGCAGTGCGCAGGTCAGCGTCGCCGAGGTCTCCGAGAAGCCGTACACCCGCCGGCCGAGCGCCCCGTTCACGACGAGCACCCTGCAGCAGGAGGCCTCGCGCAAGCTGCGGCTCAACTCGCGTAACGCGATGCGGGTCGCCCAGCGGCTCTACGAGAACGGGTACATCACCTACATGCGCACCGACAGCACCGCGCTGTCCGACACCGCGCTCACCGCGGCCCGCCAGCAGGCCCGTGACATGTACGGTGCCGAGTCCGTCCCGGACGCGCCGCGCCGGTACGAGAAGAAGGTCAAGAGCGCCCAGGAGGCGCACGAGGCCATCCGTCCGGCGGGGGACCGGTTCCGCACCCCGGCCCAGGTCCGCGGTGAGCTGCGCGGCGACGAGTACGCCCTGTACGAGCTCGTCTGGATGCGCACCGTCGCCTCGCAGATGGCCGACGCCAGGGGCTCGACGGCCTCGGTGCGGCTGGCCGCGACGCTGGCCGACGGCGCTCCGGCCCGCGAGGTCGAGCTCTCCGCCAGCGGCACGGTCATCACCTTCCGCGGCTTCCTGGCTGCCTACGAGGAGGGCCGGGACGCGCCGCGCGCCCGCGACGACGAGGAGCGGCGCCTGCCCAAGCTCGGTGTCGGCCGGGCGCTCACCGTCCGCCGCGCCGACGCGAACGGCCACGAGACGTCCCCGCCGGCGCGCTACACCGAGGCGACCCTCGTCAAGGCGATGGAGGAGCGTGGCATCGGCCGGCCCTCGACCTACGCCTCGACGATCGGGACGATCCAGGACCGCGGCTACGTCAGCAGCAAGGGCTCGGCCCTCGTGCCGTCGTGGCTCGCGTTCGCGGTGACCCGGCTCATGGAGGCGCACTTCGGCCGGCTCGTCGACTACGACTTCACGGCGTCGATGGAGGAGGACCTCGACGCCATCGCGCGCGGCGACCAGCATCGGGTCGCCTGGCTCAAGCGCTTCTACTTCGGCGACGAGGCGTCCTCGGCCGAGGGTCTGCGCGACCTCGTCGAGGACCTCGGCGACATCGACGCCCGGGCCATCTCGACGATCGACATCGGCGACGGCGTCGTCGTGCGGGTCGGGCGGTACGGGCCGTACGTCGAGGAGGTCGTCCCGGCCGGGATCGACCCGAAGACGGGCGAGGTGACCGACGAGAAGGCCGCCGCGTCGGGCGAGACCCAGCCGCGCCGGGCGTCCATCACCGACGACGTCCCGCCGGACGAGCTCACCCCCGCCATGGCCCGCGAGCTGCTCGACCAGGCCGCCGACGACGGCCGGGTCCTCGGCCGGCACCCGGAGACCGGCCGCGACATCGTGGCCAAGGCCGGCCGGTACGGGCCCTACGTCACCGAGGTCATCCCGGAGGAGGAGCAGGGCAAGGGCAAGAACAAGGTCAAGCCCCGGACGGCCTCGCTCTTCACGGACATGGACCTCGCGACGGTCGAGCTCGACACCGCGCTGCGGCTGCTGTCGCTGCCCCGGGTCGTAGGCACCGACCCCGAGTCCGGAGACGACATCACGGCCCAGAACGGCCGCTACGGCCCGTACCTGAAGAAGGGGACGGACTCGCGCTCGCTCACCTCCGAGCAGCAGCTCTTCGACATCACGCTCGAGGAGGCGCTGGCGATCTACGCCCAGCCGAAGCAGCGCGGCCGGGCCGCGGCCAAGCCGCCGCTCGCCGAGCTCGGCACCGACCCGGTGTCCGGCAAGCCCGTGGTCGTCAAGGACGGCCGGTTCGGTCCGTACGTCACCGACGGCGAGACGAACGCCACCCTGCGCAAGGACGACGACCCGGAGAAGATCAGCCCGGAGCGCGGCTACGAGCTGCTCGCCGACAAGCGGGCGAAGGGGCCGGCGAAGAAGACGGCGCGCAAGCGGACCACGAAGAAGACCGGTGCCAAGAAGACGGCCGCCAAGAAGTCCACGGCCACGAAGGCCGCGAAGAGGTCCTGACCCGAGGCGGCCATCTCGGTGGAGCGCGCGGACTTCTCCGGTGGGGGCGGGCGTGCGGTCCTGTTTGCACCGTTGGTTACCGGCCAGTAGGTTCTGGGGCATGGCCCTGGACCCGCAGACCCTGCCGACGCTGACCCCCGCCGAGTTCGTGACCGCCGTGAAGCGCGCGTCGGACCGCGAGATCGCCGAGCTCTTCGGCGGCCCGCACCGCGAGGCGCTGCTCGACGCCGTCTTCGCCCGGTTCCCCGGCCAGTTCCGCCCGGAGAAGGCCGGCGACCGCAGCGCCCGCATCGACTTCCGCGTCACCGGTGGTCCGGACGGCTCGAGCGACACCTACGCCGTGGTCGTCGACTCCGGTGCCTGCACGGTCGAGAAGGCTCCGACCGCCGAGCCGCAGCTGTCGCTCATGGCCGGCCCCGCCGAGTTCCTCAAGCTCATCACCGGCACGGGCAACCCCGCGATGATGTTCATGATGGGCAAGATCAAGGCCCGCGGCGACATCGGGCTGGCCACGGCCCTCGGCACCTGGTTTGAGACCCCGACGGCCTGAGCGTGCCCGCCCGGCCGTCGGGGTCCGACGTCAGCCGATGGCGCTGCCCAGCCGCTCGGACAGCTCGGCGATCCGCTGCAGCTGCGGCGTCGGCAGGCCGGCCCACCGTCCACCGTCCGCGGGCACCGGGTCCGGGACGGGGATGCCGCGGCACGTCCGGTCGTGGGCCGGTGCGCGACCGGTCGTGAGGTAGCGCAGCACGATGTCGTCGACGCACCGGTTTCCCATGCCGAAGACGCCGTGGTCGCCCTCGTCGGTCACGGTGAGCAGCACGGCACCGGAGTACCGGCGCTCGGCGTCACGGGCCAGCCGGGCGTTGGTCGCGGGGTCGTTCACCGACTGCACCATGAGCGTGGTGTCCACCCCGGCGCCGTCCGGCACGGGCATCCGCACGCCGGGGCGGGTCCAGTAGGCGCACGGGTTCTCGTTGGTGCTCCACCCGACGAGCGGGTACCTCGGCCCGAGGCGCCCCGAGAGGCGGTCGAGGTAGCGCTGTCCGCGCGGCCACCGGGTGTCGTTGCAGGTGATGGCGTAGAAGGTCGCCGGGTAGGCGTCGGACGCGACCGGCTGCGCGACACCGTGCTCCATCCGTGCGGCGATGTCCCGCAGCCGCTCCTGCACCTGGCGCGGGGTGGCGTCGAACCGGCGCTGCACACTCGCCGGGTCGGACGCGTGCTCCTCGTCCCACCACGTCCGCAGCAGCGCGTAGTCGGCGGCGAGGGGCTGGAAGCTGTACTTCGAGTACATCGACTGGATCGTGTCGGCGTCGAGGAAGTTCTGGTCGAGCGTGATCTCGACCTCGCCCGGGACGACGACCTCGATCGGGTCGCGCTTCAGGTCGGCCCGGAGCCGCTCGTAGAACCGCCGCACCTGCTCCGGGCTCGAGCCGAGGCCGAGGACGTCGTCGTGCTCGGCCGCCCACGCCGTGAAGTCCTGCCGGAAGCGCCGCTCGAAGGACTCGGGCTGTGCCTCGAAGGTGACGTTCCACGGCCGGGTGAAGTCGGTGTTGGAGTCGAGGACGAACCGGCCGGCGTGCTTCGGGAAGTACTTCTGGTAGTACGCGCCGAGCCAGGTGCCGCCGGAGTAGCCGACGTAGTCGAACGTCTCCGCCCCGAGCAGCGCTCTGACGAGGTCGACGTCCTTGACCGTCTGCTCGGTGGTCACGTGGTCGCGCAGCCCGCGGCTCTTCAGGGTGCAGAACGGGTCGTAGAGCTTCGAGGCGTCGGCGATGAGGTCGAGGTTCGCGCGGTCCCGGTCGCGGGCGTCCATCGTGTACTGCGGCGCGCCCTCGCACGACACGTTCGTGCTGGCGCCGGTGCCCCGGACGTCGAACCCGATGGCGATGTGGTCCGGGACGACGCTCGCCAGGTACGGCGCCATCCCCAGCCCCGGTGCGCCCGGGCCTCCGGGGTTGCCGAAGATGTAGCGCGCGTCGTCGCCGGCGCCCTCGGGGACGGTGCGGCTAACGGCCACCCGGATGTCCTCGCCGGCGCCCGGCCGGTTCCAGTCCCGGGGTGCGGTGACGAGCGCGCACTCGGTGCCGGTGGCCTCGTCGCAGAGCTGCCAGTCGAGGGTCTGCCGGAGGTAGCGGGTCGAGGCCGCCGCGGTGGCCCCGGTCGTGGTCGTGCCCTCCTCGTGGGCGGTGGCGGGGAGCGCGGTGGTGGCGGCCGTGGCGCAGGCCGCCACGGCCACCGGAATCCTGCTGAGACGTCGTGTCATGTGAGCCCCTGACGTGGTGAGCGGAAACCCCGGGGAACCCACCGGCCCCCCCGGCCAGCCCAGCGTGGCACCGGCGGTCCGGCCCCGCACCCGGAGCGGGCTTGACCCTCACGCGACGTGAGGCACCACCGTGGATGACATGACCACGACGAGCCAGCACACTGCACGGATGGAGCTGACGGTCGGACAGGTCGCCGAGCGGTTCGGTGTCACGGTGCGCACCCTGCACCACTACGACGCCGTCGGCCTCGTCGTCCCGTCCGCCCGGACCCACGCGGGGTACCGCCTCTACACGGACGCCGACCTCGCCCGGCTCGCCACGGTCGTCACGTACCGCCGGCTCGACCTGCCCCTCGACGAGGTGCAGGACCTGCTCGACGGCGACGGGACGGCCGAGGAGCACCTGCGCCGCCGGCGCGCCGTGGTCGTATCCCGGCTGGGCGAGCTCACCGAGCTCGTCGCGGCCATCGACCGAGCACTGGAGCGAGAGATGAACGACCGACCTGCGACGACCGAGGACCTCGAGGAGCTCTTCGGGGACGGCTTCGGCGAGGAGTACACGGCCGAGGCCGAGGAGCGCTGGGGCGACACCGACGCCTGGACGCAGTCCCGGGAGCGCACGGGCCGCTACACGAAGGCCGACTGGGCCGAGGTCAAGGCCGAGGCGGAGGCGGTGGACGCGGGCCTCGTCGCGGCGCTGGCGTCCGGGGAGCCGCCCACCTCGGAGCGGGCGATGGACGCCGCGGAGGCGCACCGGATGCACATCCACACCCGGTTCTACGACGTCGACGCGGCCTTCCACCGCGCCCTGGCGGACATGTACGTCGCCGACCCCCGGTTCACGCGGACGTACGAGGACCGCGCGCCGGGGCTCGCGCAGTAAGTGCGCGACGCGATCCACGCCAACGCCGACCGCCTCGAGCAGGGCTGAGGCGCCGCCGGTACTACGACCATCGCCCGATGGTGGGTGTCCGCGCGGCCGGGGGACCGTTCTCTTCGACGGGCCGACCTGCGGCCCACCGTCCGAGGAGGTTCCCATGACCAGCACCATCATCCGTCGTGCCGGAGTCGTCGCCGCGTCGGTCGCCCTCGTCGCGACCACCGCCCCGCTCGCCGCGGCCAAGGACCCGGAGGTCCGCACGTCCGGTACCTGCAGCTCCGGCGCCACGTGGAAGCTCAAGGCCAAGGGTGACGACGGCCGGCTCGAGGTCGAGCTCGAGGTGGACTCGAACCGGGTCGGACAGACGTGGTCGTGGTCGCTGAGCGACAACGGGGTGCGCGTCGGCTCCGGCACGGCCCGCACGACGGCGCCGAGCGGCTCCTTCGAGGTCGAGCGGCGCGTGGCGAACCGCGCCGGCACGGACACCATCACCGCCACCGCGCGACACGCGGCGAGCGGCCAGACCTGCCGGGCGCGAGCCGTCTTCCCCGGCTGACCCACGCCCTGACACACTTCGCTCACGGAAGGACCCACCATGCGCCGTATCGCTCTCCTCGTCTCTGCCGTCGTCGTCGCCGCCGCCCCGGCGGCCGTCGGGCTGGTCGACAACGCCTCCTTCGCCCAGCGGCTGCCCGTGCAGGCACCCGCGGCGAGCCCGTCGCCCAGCGCCTCCCCCACCTCCGACAACCCGGCCTCGCACGACGCCGGTGACGACCACGGCGGTGACCGGCCCGACCGTGTCTCGGACGACCCGGCGACCCACGACGCCGGTGACGACCACGGCGGTGACCGGCCCGACCGTGTCTCGGACGACCCGGCGACCCACGACGCCGGTGACGACCACGGCGGTGACCGGCCCGACCGTGTCTCGGACGACCCGGCCACGCACGACGCCGGTGACGACCACGGCGGCGACCGGGACCGTTCCGGCTCCGACGACGACTCGGCCGAGGACCGGTCCGGCCGTCGCGGTGGCGACGACGCGGACGACGACCGGTCGGGCCGCCGCGGCGGGGACGACCGGTCCGACGACGACCGCTCCGGCCACGGCGGAGGCGACGACTCCGACCACGAGGAGGACCGCTCGGGTGGACACGGGTCCGACGACTGAGCACGACCCTGCGGCGCCCCCGGCCGGTCCTGACCAGGACGGGGGCGCCTCACCCGTGCCCTGGCGGGTCGTCTCCCGTCCGGTCATCCTCGACGACGACCCCGCGGTCCGACCGCACCGGATCGTCGCGCGCCTCGTCCTCGGGGTCCTCGCGGCGATGGTCGTCGTCGGCGTGCTCGGCACCCTCGCGGCCCGCCAGCTCGCCGAGCGGGAGGCCGTCAACGACGCCGCGACGATGGCCGGGGTGGTCGCCGAGGCCGTCGTCCAGCCCGCGCTGACCGACGAGCTCCTCGCCGGCGACCCCGACGCCGTCGCCGCCTTCGACGACACCGTCCGACGCAGCCTCCTCGGCGACACCGTCGTCCGGGTCAAGCTGTGGCGACCGGACGGGCTCGTCGTGTACGCCGACGAGCCGCAGCTCATCGGCCGGTCCTTCCCGCTGGACGACGAGCAGCAGGAGGCCCTCGACGGCCCGAGCACGATCGCGGAGGTGTCCGACCTCAGCGACTCCGAGAACGCCTTCGAGGACGCCGACCGCCTCGTCGAGGTGTACCGGCCGGTCTGGGCCCCGGACGGCAGCACCGTGCTCTTCGAGATCTACGTCTCCTACGACCCCGTCTCCGAGCGTACCGGCCAGCTGTGGCGCGGCTTCGCGGGGGTCACGGCGAGCAGCCTGATCCTCCTCGTCGTCATCGTCACACCGCTCGTGCTCCACCTGGTCCGGCGGCTACGGCGCGCGGAGGTCCAGCGCTCCGCCCTCCTCGAACGGGCCGTCGAGGCCTCCGCCGACGAACGCCGCCGGATCGCCGCCTCGCTCCACGACGGCCCGGTGCAGGAGCTCGCCGCCACCTCCTTCACCGTCTCCGGCGCGTCCGCCACGGCTGCGCAGCGCGGCGAGGAGGGGCTCGCCCGCGACCTCGACGCCGCCGCGGCGGCCGTGCGGGGCAGCATCCGCTCGTTGCGGACGCTGCTCGTCGACATCTACCCGCCGAGCCTCGCCGCGTCCGGGGTCGTCGTCGCCCTCCAGGACCTCGTCCAGGCCTCGCGGCGGGACGCCCTCGCCGTGGCGCTCGACGTCGACGACGAGGACGACCTCGCCCTCACCCCGGAGGCCCAGCGGCTCGTCCACCGGGTGGCCCAGGAGTGCCTCCGGAACGCCGTCAAGCACGCGGGACCGGCGACCGTCGCCGTGTCGCTGCACCGCGACGGGCCGGGACAGGTCACCCTGGACGTCGTGGACGACGGACAGGGGTTCGACACGGACGCGGTCCTGGAGCGGCCCTACGACGGTCATCTCGGGACCCACGTGCTCGGGGACGTCACCGGCGCGCCCGGGGCGGTGCTCCAGGTCGCCTCGGCGCCCGGCCGCGGCACGCACTGGCGGCTCGAGCTCACCGGACCCCTCGGGGAGCGGGCATGATCCGGGTCCTCGTCGCCGACGACCACCGGCTCGTCCGGGCCGGCCTGCGCACGCTGCTCGAGGCCGAGCCCGACATTGCCGTCGTGGCCGAGGCGCGGGACGGCGGTGAGGCCGCCGAGTCCGCCACCGCGACCCGGCCGGACGTCGTCCTCATGGACCTCTCGATGCCGGGCGTCGACGGGGTCGACGGCACCCGCGGTGTGCTCGCCGGCCGGCCCGAGGTGCGGGTGCTCGTCCTCACGAGCTTCTCGGACCGGGTGCGGGTCCGGGAGGTGCTCGCCGCGGGAGCCATCGGCTACGTGCTCAAGGACTCGGAGCCGGAGGCGCTCGTCGCGGCCGTCCGGGCGGCCGCCGCGGGTCACGTGCCCATCGACCCGCGGGTGGCGGCCGCGCTGCTGCCGTCCACCGGCGACCCGGAACGGGACGCCGCCGCCGTCGGGCTCTCACCGCGGGAGACCGAGGTCCTCCGGCTCGTGTCCCAGGGGCTCGCGAACAAGCAGATCGCGCGTGCCCTCGGCATCACCGAGCGGACGGTCAAGGCGCACCTCGGGCGGGTGTTCCGCGAGATCGGCGTCGTCGACCGCACGAGCGCGGCGCTCTGGGCGCGCGACAACCTGCCCACCCCGTGACGCGTGCGCCCGGCGTCGGGGCGGCGGTCTAGGCTCGGCGGCGTGAGCGGACGGGACGGGGTGTTCATCGCCTTCGAGGGCGGTGACGGTGCGGGGAAGTCGACCCAGGTGCGCCTCCTCGCCGACGCGCTGTGCGAGGCCGGGCGCGAGGTCCTCGTCACCCGCCAGCCGGGGGGCACCGAGCTGGGTGCCGCCATCCGCGACCTCGTCCTCCACGGCGACCACGTCTCGCCGCGCGCGGAGGCCCTGCTCTTCGCCGCCGACAAGGCGCACCACGTCGACCTCGTCATCCGTCCGGCGCTCGCCGCCGGGCAGGTCGTCCTCACCGACCGCTACACCGACTCGTCGGTCGCCTACCAGGGCGCGGGCCGGGACCTCGGCGCCGGCGAGGTCCACGACCTCCAGATGTGGGCCGTCGGCCACCTCGTCCCCGATCTCACCGTCGTCGTCGACGTGCCGCCCGAGGAGGGGCGCCGCCGCCGCGGCGAGGTCCACGACCGGCTCGAGTCCGAGGCGGACGCCTTCCACGCGGCCATCCGCGAGCACTTCCTCGCGACGGCCCGGGGCAACCCGCAGCGCTACCTCGTCGTCGACGGCACGGCGGCCCCCGAGGACGTCCACGCGGCGGTGCTCGCGCGGTTCGAGACGCTGGGCGGGGCCCGGCCGGAGGCCTCGGCATGAGCGTCTGGCGCGACGTCGTCGGGCAGGAGCGCGCCGTCGCCACCCTCGAGCAGGCGGTCCGCGAGCCGGCCGCGATGACCCACGCCTGGCTCTTCACCGGACCACCCGGCTCCGGCCGCTCCGTGGCCGCGCGGGCGTTCGCCGCGGCCCTGCTGTGCCCGCAGGGCGGGTGCGGCGAGTGCCGGGAGTGCCGCACCGCCCTCGACGCCACGCACGCCGACGTCGACGTCATCGCCACCGAGGGCCTGTCGATCAAGGTCGAGCAGGCCCGCGACCTCGTCGCGCTCGCGGCGCACCGGCCGAGCGTCGGGCGCTACCGCGTCATCGTCGTCGAGGACGCCGACCGGCTCACCGAGCGGGCCGCCGACGCCCTGCTCAAGGCGCTCGAGGAGCCGGCTCCACGCACCGTGTGGATGCTCTGCGCGCCGTCGGTCGAGGACGTCATCATCACGATCCGCTCGCGGTCCCGGCACGTGCGGCTGCGGACACCGTCGGTCGAGGCGGTCGCGGACCTCCTCGTGCGCCGGGACGGGGCCGAGCGCCCGATGGCGCTGTACGCGGCCCGGGCCGCGCAGTCGCACGTCGGGCTGGCACGGCGCCTCGCCCGCGACGAGCACGCCCGGATCCGCCGCCACGACGTCATCACGATGGCCATGAGGATCACGGGCGTCGGCGAGGCCGTCGGCGCGGCCCAGGACATCATGACCATCGCCCAGGAGGAGTCGGCGGCGGCCTCGGGGGAGCGGGACGCCGCCGAGAAGGAGCGGCTGCTCGAGATCCTCGGGGCCGACCCCACGGCGCGCACGCAGCCGCCGCACGTCCGCTCCCAGGTGAGCGCCCTGGAGCGGGAGCAGAAGGCCAGGGCCACCCGGTTCACCCGCGACGTCGTCGACCGCGCCCTCGTCGACCTCCTGTCGGTGTACCGCGACGCGCTCGTCGTGCGCTCCGGTGCGGGGGCGGGGCTGGTCAACGAGGACAGCAGGCAGGTCGTCACCCGGGTCGCCGAGGTCCTCACCGCCGAGCAGCTCCTCGGGGCGATGGACGCGGTCGGCACCGCTCGGGAGCGGATCGGTGCCAACGTCGCGCCGCTGCTGGCGCTCGAGGCGATGGCCCTCGACCTCCGGCTGCCGAGCTGACGGCCCCGCGCGTGGGCTCGGGCACCCGCACGGGCGGGACGTCGGGGCGGACGCGAGGTCGTCCGGTCGATCGCTGCCGGATCGTGACCATGAGCGCAGGTGGTCCCCGGGGTCGCTCGCCTATCGTGCGGCCATGACCCAGCGCCGCCTCACCGTCGTCGCGGGCGCGCTGGCGGTGCTCACCGGCCTGTCGGGATGCTCGCTCGTCGACGGCGTCCGGGACCGCGTCCAGGGCAGGCCGTCGGTCACGGTGACCCCGCAGCCCCCGCCGTCGGGCACGACCGGCCTCGACCGCTTCTACGGCCAGCGCCTCGACTGGAGCGACTGCTCGGGTGCAGAGTGCGCCGCGCTCACCGTCCCGGTCGACTACGACGCGCCGACGGGCGCGACCATCGAGATCTCGGTGCTGCGGGTCCGCGCCGCCAAGTCCTCGGCTCGGGTCGGTTCGCTCGTCGTCAACCCGGGCGGGCCGGGCGGGTCGGGGGTCGACTACGCCCGCGCCGCCGACTTCATCGTCGGCCAGAAGGTGCGCCAGGCCTACGACGTCGTCGGCTTCGACCCCCGAGGGGTCGGCCGCTCGGCGCCCATCGACTGCCTCACCGACACCCAGCTCGACGCCTTCCTCGCGGGCGACCCCACACCGGACGACGACGCCGAGGAGCAGTCCTTCGCGGCGACGGCGGAGGGGTTCGCGAGGGCGTGCGCCACGAACGCCGGTCCGCTCCTGCCGCACGTCTCCACCGAGGACGCCGCCCGTGACCTCGACATCCTGCGGGCGGCCCTGGGGGAGGAGCAGCTCACCTACCTCGGCAAGTCGTACGGCACCTACCTCGGAGCCACGTACGCCGACCTCTTCCCCGAGCACGTCGGCCGGTTCGTGCTCGACGGCGTCGTCGCGCCGGACCTCACGGCCGAGGAGATCAACCTCGGCCAGGCGAAGGGCTTCGAGCTCGCCACGCGCACCTGGGCGAAGTTCTGCGTCGACGAGGGCGACTGCCCCCTCGGTGACTCGGTGAAGGGCGTGATGGAGAACCTGCGCGGCTTCCTCGCCGACGTCGACGAGAAGCCGCTGCAGCGCACCGGGGACGGCTCGGTACCGCAGCTCACCGAGGGCTGGGCGTCACTCGGCATCGCGGCGGCGATGTACGACCAGGGCTCCTGGCAGGTGCTCGTCGACGCGATGGACGAGGCGCTGGCCGGTGACGGCACCTCGCTGATGGAGCTCGCCGACCAGTACGCCGACCGCAACCCCGGCGGCAGCTACTCGGGCAACATCATGGAGGTCATCTACGCGGTCAACTGCCTCGACAAGCCGGAGTCGAACAGCCTCGAGGAGCACCAGGCCCAGGCCGACGCGGCCGAGGAGGAGGCGCCCACCTGGGGCCGCTACCTCATGTGGAGCTCGCTGCCGTGTGGCTTCTGGCCGGCCGAGCCCACCGGCGTGCCGCACCCGGTGAGCGCCACGGGCGCCCAGCCGGTCGTCGTCATCGGGACGACGCGTGACCCGGCGACACCGTACGAGTGGGCCGTCCGGCTGCGCGACCAGCTCGACGACGCGGCGCTCATCACGTTCGACGGTGACGGCCACACGGCCTACACCCGGAGCAACGGGTGCGTGGACGGCGCCGTGGACGCCTACTTCCTCGAGGGCACCGTCCCGAAGGACGGCCTGCGCTGCTGAGCCGCCCGTCGCGGGGTGTGCGGTTGCGACCCGGATTCGCCCTGCCGGGCCTCGGCTCCGTATACTCGGCGTCCGTGCCCGGCCGCGGTCGGGCGCACGCCGCCTTAGCTCAGTCGGCCAGAGCGATTCACTCGTAATGAATAGGTCGTCGGTTCGATTCCGACAGGCGGCTCCACGCAGCACAGCAGGTCAGGCCCCCTCGATCCCGGTCGAGGGGGCCTTTGCGTTCCCCTCGACGGCCTCGTGTGCCCGGTGTGCCCCCGACCCGGTCGGCCGCCTCCCACAGGTTCTTGTCGACGAGGTGGCCGTAGAGGTCCATCGTCATCGCGGCCGACGCGTGCCCCAGGATCCGCTGGACGACTTTCGAGTCGGCGCCGGCGCCGAGCCAGATGGAGGCCGCCGTGTGCCGGAGGTCGTGCGGTCGCAGGGTGGGCCGCCCGATTGCGTCCGTGGCCCGGGCCCAGCCGATCGACCGCTTCCAGTTCGACTCGCTGAGGGGCCCGCCCTCGGGAGCGGCGAAGAGCCACTCGTCGGCGGCCCGGCCGTCCGCCCAACGCTGGACGACCTCGTGTGCCGCGGCTGGGAGGGGGACGGTCCGGGCCCGGCGGCCCTTGAGCGAGTCGACGTAGAGGCTGCCGTCGTGACTACTGGCCAGCACCGCTCGCTGCAGACGGAGGCCGGGGCCGGGCACTTGGACGACATCGCCTACCTGGAGGCCGGCCAGCTCACCCCACCGCAGGCCGCACAGGCCCAGCACGGTGACGACGTCGGCGTCCCGGCCCGTCGCGGCGGTCACCAACGCGTGCAGCTCGTCGAGCGTGAGGAACCCCTCCCTCGCGCCGGACCTTCGCACCTCGCGGCAGTGGCACACCCGTGGCGACATTGCGGGCGAGCCGGCCGTCGGCAACGGCGAAGGCGAGCATGCACCGCAGTGTGCTCAGGTAGCGGTTCGCGGTCGCGGTCGAGCAGCAACCCTCGACGAGCCCGCCAACCCAGTGGGCGACCTGGGCGCGGGTGATCGTCGTCAGGGGAGCGCCGCCGAACCTCGGCTCGATGTGGTGACGCCACGCCGACTCGTCGGCCTCACGGGTCTTGCGCTTCAGCGCACTGCGCGACCTCGACCACTCAGGGTGCAGCGCCGACAGCGGAATGCGCCCGCGGCGGGGGTCGAACCACTCGCCCGAGCGCAGCGCCCGACGGAAACCGGCCCTCTTGGCGCAGCCAACGGATCGTCAGCACCTTGACGCGCAGGCGCTCGGCGACCTCCTCGATGGTCGACAGCTCGGGCATGGTGTCCTCCCCGGGCCGATTCTTCTCGCCGCCGGTACCGTTGCCGAACGACTGTCCACAGCCTCCCTGGCCACCGCAGATGAAGCGGTGGCGCAGCAGTCTTCGCAGGTGAGAGCCGGTACGTGTCCGGCCGCGGCCCCGCCATCGGCCGTTGCCGAAGTGGTGTCCACAGGACATGTGACCGCCCGGCGGCTCGCCCAGCCCACGGTGATGGCCCGCTCGCGGCGGACGGGCATCGCGTCACGCGGGGTCGTCGAGGGCTGGGTCCGCATGGCTCCTCCTGGTGTGGGCTGTGTCTGACCATCCATGAAGGACCTCCGTCGGTGACGTTCCCACCCCCTCACGGGACGCTTCTGGACGTCCTGCAGCGAGCGAGACGTCCCATGACGTCCCAACGCCCTGCCGTAGGCATTTGTGGCTACACTTGTGGCCATGACGAACGACGGCCAGATGGCACTCAAGGACGTGAAGAACCGGCTGTCCGAGGTGGTCGATCAGGTCGAGCGTGAGCACGGCCGGGTCGTCATCACCAAGCACGGCCGGCCGGCTGCTGTCGTCGTGTCCGTCGACGACCTCGAGTCGCTCGAGGAGACCCTCGACGTCATGGGCAAGCCGCGTCTTCTGGAGCAGATCCGCGACAGCCTCGCCGAGGCGGGCGCCGGCGAGGCACAGACGCTGAGCAAGGACGAGGCCCTCGCGCTGCTGCGCAGCTGAGGCGCTTCGTGGACATCGCGTGGACGCCGACGTCCAAGCGGGCGTTGGTCCGGCTTCCGGAGAAGGTCGCGGCCGCGGTCGTCGAGTTCCACTACGGGGCGCTGGCCGAGAACCCGCGCCGAGTGGGCAAGCCGCTCCGCTTCGAACTCGAAGGTCTTCACAGCGCCCGGCGCGGAGACTTCCGGGTCATCTACCGCGTCAGTGACCCGGTGACGATCATCGCGATCGAGCACCGCGCGGATGTCTATCGCCCGCGGTAGCTCGGGGCAGCGGTAGCCCTGTGGCGGCGGTTAGACGCAAGTAGCCAGCACCCTGTGGCGCCGACGGCGTCTCTCCGGCGGTCTGCGGATTAGATGGTCAGTTCCCCTCGCATCCACGCCTCGAGATACCCGAGCACAGTGGCGGCTACCCAGGTCCGGCTGTCGCTCTCGTGGTCCCAGACGTAGACCTCGTGATTGCCGCTGAGGCTCATGAAGAATTGATCGCCGTTGCCTGCGTCGGCAAAGAAGACCAGACCGCTGAAAGGCATGTAGAGGGTGGCTATGTCGGAGTCGGTGCGGAAGTGAGCGTTGTCGGAGGCGATGCGCTCGGCGCTCCACACGAGACCTAGATCGTATTCGCCTTCGATGCCATCCGACTGCGACAGCAGCTCACGAAGCTCCAACGGCAGAGCATGGCCGAGGGATGCCTCCAGTGCCTGGATCGCGGCCGGAGTCGCCGGCTGGTGAAGGTGCCCTTCGCCCCACTCCACGATCGCCGAGATCCGCATAGCTGCAATGGTGCCGAATACCGACCAGAACCCGGCCTACGTGGCGGTCGACTCGCGGCGAAGTGCAGCAGTCCGCGGTGTCTCTCAGCAATTGACGACTCGGCTCTTCACCAGCGCGGCAGAATGTCGGCGTGGTGAGAATCGTCCTGCTCTTGGGTCTGGCGCTGATGGTTATCGGAGGAGCGCTTGTCCCGCTGCCTGGGCCGGGCTACCCCGTGCTCTTGGCGGGGCTTGCCGTCACGGTCGTCGTTGGCATCGCCCTCTGGCGTGATCGCACCCGGCGCACGTAGCGCGGCGACGCGTCGCTATGGAGTGGGGTGGCTCCACGGGTTGACGTACTTCACGCCCAGGGGCTTGAAGTGTTTGGTGTTGCGGGTGGCGACGGTCATCTCGGCGGATTGGGCGATGGCGGCGATGAGCGCGTCATCCAGCGGTGCTTGGTCGGGGACGGGGTAGCTCGCCAGGACCCGGGCGGCCGCGAGGTCGAAGGGCAGGACGCGGTCGGTGAACGCGGGCAGGACGCGCTCCTCGAGCCATCGACGCAGGACGGCGCCTTGGGAGGGGTCGGTGCGCTCCTTGGCGACCACGCCGCGCTCGATCTCCGCGACGGTCAGGGCCGAGACGTACTGATCGGCCACCGAGATGCTCGCGGACCAGGCCTCGACCTGCGGGTGGCGTCCACGCACGCGCAGGGCGGACACCACGTTGGTGTCCAGCAGGAACCTCACAGTGGCGCGGTCCGGGACGTCAGGCCGAGGCGGTCGGGCTCGAAGTCGATCTCGACGCCGTCGTCAGCGGCGAGGAGGTCGACCATCGTCGCCGGCTCACGGCCGACCGCGTCGGCGAGGATCTCGCGAGCCTCGGCCTCCACCGATCGGTGATGCGCCTCGGCGCGGGCCCGCAGGGCGGCCTTGGTGCCCGTGGGCAGGTTGCGAATCAGGATCTGCTCCACCTGACACCTCTCTCGTTCGATATCAAGGTCAGGATATCACCGGGATGACGCGAGCCGGAGGTAGCCCCTTGTGGGGGGAGTGCAGCAGGGATACGAGTTGGCAGGGAGCCAGGTTGCAGGGGGTCGCAAGGGTGTTCTTGAGGGCCAACCATCGACCTCAGGGCGCTGCGCGTCGCTCCGCGATGGCCTCCGGCCCTCGACCCGTCCGCTCCGTGGGCGCGTCCGGCTCCGCTATCGGGTCGGCGGTCAGGAGTGCGCCGTTTGTGCCCCCGCTCGCGGAGCAACGACTCTCGGTCACCTTCCCCCAGCCGTCGCAGGACGCGATGTTCTCGCCGACGAGGTCAGCGGCGAACGGGCAGGAACGCGGCTCATCCCAATTGAGGGTGTAGGAGTTGGGTCTGAATGTCGCGCGTCAGGATCAGCTCCCTACGCGCGTCGCCTACACCCTTGACTGGGATGAGCCAGGAACGCTCTCGTCATGAACAGGTCGTCGGTTGGGCTCCGGCAGGGGGCTCAGCGCAGTGGCCCCGACCCGTACGTCTGCGGGTCGGGGCCCCGTCTCTTCTCCGACCTGGGCGGGTGGAGTGGCACGTTCGCGACGCGCTCCACTCCCCGCGACGGACGGGTGGCCGTCCTGAGCTGGAGCCAGCGGCCGAGAGGCCGGAGTCGCGGACGGTCAGCGGATCTCCCGTCGGGAGCGGGATCACGCGCTCCCACGAAAGGCGCCGATCCGGCCCGGTGAAGGCCGTGCACCGCCCGCACGAGGACACCCCGCGTCTCTCAGTACTCCCACGGGAGTACGGGATGCCTCCCTCCAGCGGATGGCGGCCGTCGAGTTCTCGTTCACAGTGACGGAGTGCTTCACGAACGCCGGCCTCGACGCCGTCGTCGCCAGCTCACGTACACAACACAGGAGAACCTCCAGACATGAACCCGATCGAACAAGGCCCAGCAAGAAAGTCGGTGGGACGCCGCAGCTTCTTCACCGGCGCGGCTGCACTCGGCGCCGGCGTCGGATTGTCCGCGGTGGCACTCACGTCATGCGATGACGACCCCGCGGCCCCGACCGCGTCCAGTGGTGGGCAGGACATCTCAGCTCGTGACCGAGACCTGAAGTTCATCGGTACGGAGGAGACCTTTTCGACTCCCGAGCTGTTGAAGCTGAACTCCATCAACGAGGACCACATCGCGTTTCTCGAGGAGATCGGCCTCGCGGATCTGGGTGAACGCCGTATCGGTGACATGGACGAGGGGGGACTCGACGTCCAGATCCTCTCTGCGCACACGCCATCGGTGCAGAACGTCCCGGGAAAGGAGGGCATCGACTTCGCGCGTCGCCTCAACCGGCAGCTGGTGGAGGGGCCGATGGCCGACTACCCGGGCCGCTTCCAGGCCTTCGCCACCCTGCCCTTGCAGAGCCCGGAGGCGGCTGCGGACGAGCTGGAACGCTCCGTCCGGGAGGACGGCTTCCTGGGCGCGCTGACCAATGGACACATCGGGAAGAAGTTCCTCGACCATCCCGACTTCGAGCCCGTCCTGGCGCGTGCCGAGTCTCTCGATGTGCCGATCTACCTGCATCCCGGCTACCCGGCCGAGGAGATCTTCCAGATCTACTACAGCACGACGCGGTCGGAGTACACCCAGGAGTACCAGGACTACATCTTCAGTGGATCCGGGCTCGGCTGGCACCAGGAGGTGCTGATCCAGTGCGTCCGGATGATCGCGTACGGGGTGTTCGACAGGTTCCCGAAGCTGAAGGTCATCGTCGGTCACATGGGCGAAGGCCTTCCGTTCTACTACGAGCGGATCGCCAACGACATGGGCAACCCGACCGAGAACTCGCTCGAGAAGCCCTTCGCGCAGTACTTCCAGGACAACTTCTGGTTCACCACCAGCGCGTTCTTCCAGGACGACCTGCTCCACCAGCTGCTGAAGCACATCAGCGTGGACCGAGTGATGTTCGCAACCGACTATCCCTTCATCGACAGCATCAAGGAAGGGACCGACTGGTTCCGTGCGGTCGACCTTCCGCGCGAGGACAAGGAGAAGATCGCGTTCCGCAATGCCGAGAAGCTGTTCGGCATCACGGTCTGACGCGTCGGGGCCTGCCGAGACGTCCCGCGTGTCCTCGTGCCAGCGGCGGCACACCAGCCGTGCTCGGCTGCACCGTGAAGGTGCAGCCGAGCACGCGCATTCGGCCCTGAGCCACCGGTCGGGATGGGCCAGCAGCGGGTCGTGACGCGCCGGCTTCGGCGGCTCGAGGGTCCCGTACTCCCGTGCGAGTACCCCTCATCTCCCACTGGTGGACGCGGGAGCCCTGCGTCCGCGGTCATCCTGACACCCACCCACCCAACCATCGGAGGTCCCGTGTCACCTCAGCCAAACCCCACCGTCGTCGACTCGTCATCCGTGAGTGTGCTGTCGGGCACCGCGACGGCTGCCGCGGCCGAGCTCGTCGGTGCTGTCAAGCGTTTCGGCGCCGGCCGGTCGGCCGTCGTCGCGCTCGACGACGTCACCATCGCGTTCCCCACGGGGAGGTTCACGGCCGTGATGGGCCCCTCGGGCTCGGGGAAGTCGACGTTGATGCACTGCGTCGCGGGTCTGGAGAACCTGACGTCGGGGCGCGCGTTCGTCGGTGGCACGGACCTGTCGACGCTCGACGACCGTGAGCTGACACGCCTGCGTCGAGAACGGGTCGGGTTCGTGTTCCAGGCGTTCAACCTCGTCGCGACGCTCTCGGCCGAGGAGAACATCTGTCTGCCGTTGACGCTGTCGGGCCGTCGGCCGGATGACGACGTGCTGGACCGCGTCGTGTCGATGCTGCGGCTCGGTGACCGCATGCACCATCGGCCGACGGAGCTCTCGGGCGGCCAGCAGCAACGGGTCGCGGTCGCCAGGGCCCTGGTCGCGCAGCCGCAGGTGGTCTTCGCCGACGAGCCGACCGGCAACCTCGACACGCGGTCCGGACAGGAGATCCTCGGGTTCCTCCGGTCAGCGGTCGACCTGCACGAGCAGTCGATCGTCATGGTCACCCACGATCCCCACGCCGCTGCGTGGGCGGACCACGTCGTCTTCGTCGTCGACGGCCGGGTGCACGACGTGATGGACCGTCCGTCGGCCGACTCGGTGCTCGACGTGATGAAGGTCCTGGCGCCATGAGCCAGATGCGGCAGATGGTGCGGGCCTCGGCCAGAAGCGTGTTCGCGAGTCGGAGTCGGTTCGCGCTGACGGGCATGGCCATCACGCTGTCGGTGGCGTTCCTCGTCGCCACCCTCGTGCTGACCGACTCGATGCGTGGCCGAGCCGCGAGTGACATCGCCGAGGCGATGGCCGGGACGGACGCCGTGGTCCAGGGCGCCGCACTCGGCGAGGCGGGCGGTGGGCCGGGAGATCCGGAGCGCGCGGTGCAGCAGTCACTGGATCCCGACGTCACCGACCGCGTGGCGGCCGTCGACGGCGTCGACGGTGCCTCCCCGCAGTGGGTCGGCTTCGCGAAGCTGATCGTCGACGGAGCGCCGGTGGGGACCGGGACGGCCAGCGACGTCGGACGGAACTGGGTGGTGAGCCCCGCGCTCAGTCCCTTCCGGCTCGTCAGCGGACGAGCACCGACCGAGACCGGGGAGATAGCCATCGACCGGTCCCTGGCCACGGACGGAGACACGGCCCCGGGTGACGTCGTCCAGGTCCTGACCGCGACAGGAATGCACGAGGCGACCGTCACCGGCGTCGCGACCTTCGCCCGGGCGGACGCTGCTCCGTTGCAGCGGACGGTCCTCCTGCCCGACGCAGCGGTGACCGACTGGCTCGACGCCACGGCGCCCACCGAGGTCCTCGTGGACATCGCGGACGGGGAAGACCGCGCCGAGGTCCTCGGCCGCCTGTCGGCCCTCTCCGACGCCGAGGTCGTCGATGGTCCCGACCTGGTCCGGACGATGCAGAACGCCGCGACGGCGCCGTTGGAGTTCCTGACCGTCTTCCTCCTGGCCTTCGCCATGGTCGCGATCCTGATCGGCGTCACGATCATCTACAACACATTCACACTCACCGTCGCCCGCCGTCGACGGGAGTCGGGCCTGCTGCGTGCCGTCGGCGCGGAACGGCGTCAGGTCCTCGGTGGGGTGGTGGTCGAGGCGTTGTTCGTCGGCACGGTCGCGACGCTCGGCGGTCTCGTGCTGGGGGTTGCGGGCGTCGGTGCGTTGCGCTGGGTGGTCGGGCTCACCGGGGTCAGCCTGCTCCCGGGGTCGCCGATCGTGAGTCCGGTCTCGATCTCGGTGGCCGCGGCCGTCGGGATCGGCGCGACGATCCTCTCGGCGTGGGTCCCGGCCCGACGCGCGGCGGCGACGCCGCCGATCGAGGCGCTGCGGGACGGCGCCGCAGAAGCACGCACGGTGAGCACGGTGCGGACCGCGAGCGGGCTGGTCCTCGCCGCCGTGGCCGTCGTCGGAGGAACCGTCGCCGTGCTGGCGTCCAGCCCTGCGTGGCTGGCCCTCGCGGTTGCCATCGTCCCGGCGCTCGTGCTGTGCGGGCCGGCCATCGTGAGCACCGCAGCGCGCTGGAGCGCTGTGGTTGCACGTCGCGTCGTCGGGGTGTCCGGCACGATCGCCACGGGCAACCTCGCGGGGAGTCCCCGTCGGTCGGCATCGACGGCTCTCGCACTGATGCTGGGCACGGCCCTGGTGACGATGTTCGCCATCTTCGCGAGCTCCCTGGCGAGCGGGGTCGGGAACGACGTGCGAGAGGGGCTGCGGGCGGACCTGGTCGTCACGTCGGCGACCCCCGACTTCCCGACCATCGACCCCTCTCTGGCAGGCCGGATCGCCGGGCTGCCCGATGTCGACACGGCGACGGCGATGTCGAGCGCCGAAGGTGTCGTGGCCGGTCGGGCGGAGTCGGTCGGAGGCATCGACCCCACAGCACTGCCCACCGTGTTCGACCTCGATCTCGTCGCAGGCGACCTCGCCGCGCTGAGCGCCGGAGGCGTGGCTGTCGTCGGTACCGACCCGTCGGTGCTCGGCAGCACCCTGGAGATCCAGTTCGAACGATCCACGGCGGAAGCGCCGATCGTCGCCGTGGTCGCGAGGAGCACCGGGGGTTTCGAGGCCCCCTTGTTCTTCCTCGACTCCGCGACCCTCGAGGAGTCGGTCGGCCGCACGCTCGACGCCCGGGTGTTCGTCGATCTCGCCGACGACGCCAGGGGCGATGTCGAGGCGGAGGTGCAGGCACTGGTCGCATCCGCCCCGGGGTCGTTCCTCGAGACGAAGGTCGAGCACATGGCCAAGAACGGGGAAGAGATCGCGTCCTTCGCCGCGTTCGTCGACGGGATGCTCGTCCTGGCCGGCATGGTCGCGATCCTCGGAGTCGCCAACACCACGGCGCTCGCGATCAACGAACGCTCGGGAGAGATCGGACTGCTGCGAGCCGTCGGCGCGAGTCGCCGGGAGGTGCGCCGCATCGTGCGGCTCGAGGTGGCACTGCTGTCCTTCGTCGCGGCGGCGATCGGCATCGCGGTCGCGTCCGGCTTCGGCTGGGCGCTCATCGACGTGACCGGCGGCGACGAGATCCCGTCCGTCATCATGCCCTGGCCGCGTCTGGGCCTGACCCTCGTGGTCGCCGTCGTGGCCGGAGTCGTCGCCGCGGCGTGGCCCGCGTTCCGCGTGTCCCGGAGGCGCCCGCTCGAGCTGGTGAGCGGTGACCGGTGACGGGTGACGCGGGGCTCGTGGCCCGTGGGCCGGTCCGGCACGGCCGCTCCCCGGCGCGTCCCGGTCGCCCTGCCGCGGGCCACGCAGCCCCCTTCGCTCTGGACGATGATGGGCCCGTGGCACACACCGGTCTGCGCACCTCGGGCGTCGAGCTCGTTGCAGTCGTCGCCGCGGTGGCAGTGACGGTCGGTGCGCTGCTCCTGGATCCGGAGGTGCAGGCCGGCCGCCAGCTCCCGGGCATCGCGACTGCGGTCGTCGCCGCGGGCCTGCTCGTCGTGGGCGGTCGCTTCGACCGGGCCGGTGTCGTGGCGATCGGTGTGCTGGACGTCGCCACCCTCGCGTGGACCTCGGGCCCCATCGCGCTACGACCGCTGCTCGCCGTCGCTCTGTTCCGTCTCGTGTACCGGGGCGAGAGCCGCTCCGCCATCTGGTTCGGGTCCTTGGTGGCGACCGTCGTCGCCGGCTTCGGAGCGCAGGTCGACACCGAGCCGTTCTGGTCCGAATGGGCCACGGACGCTGCCGTTCTGCTCTTGCCCATCGCCGCCGCCGACGCCCGGCGCTCGAACCTGCACCGTCGAGCGGAAGCGGTCGAGCGACAGGTTGCCGAACGGCTCCAGGCGGAACGCCTGAGCATCGCGTACGACCTGCACGACATCGTCGCCCATTCGCTGTCGGCGATCACCGTCCGGTCAGGTATCGCGGCACACGTCTTCGACCGCGACCCTCCCGCCGCCTACTCGGCCCTGGTCGAGATCAACGACGCGGGACGCCGGTCACTCGACGAGCTCAGGTCCCTGCTCGGGCTGCTCCGGTCCGACGAGGCGGTTCCGTTGCGCCCGTTGTCGTCGGCGACGACACTCGGCGACGTGGTCGTCGCTGCAGCCGGACACGCGGGGAACGTCGAGGTGGTCGAGAACGGGCGCTATCCGCCGGGCGAAGCGGACAGCACCGTCGTCACGGTGCACCGCATCGTCCACGAGTGCCTGGTCAACGCCACTCGTCACGCCGGCGATGTGCCGGTGACCGTGCAGGTCCGTCATGTGGACGCCGGGGTGCACGTCACCGTGTCGAACGACGCCCCCGCCGGCACCCACGTCGTGGCCAGGGGCACCGGGCTCGGACTGCTCGCGATCCGCGAGCGGGCCGAGCTCCTCGGTGGCACCGTCCATGCGGGCCGCACCGACGACGGAGGGTTCACGGTGCGTGCTTTCGTGCCGTACCAGCTCCCCGAAAGCCGGTCGGCATGACCGCTCGACCCGATGCGCCGAACGAACCGGGGCGAGACATCCGTGTGCTCCTCGCGGATGACCAGGAGCTGGTGCGCCGTGGGTTCGCGGCACTGCTCGCGAGCGAACCCGGCGTCGAGGTCGTCGGGGAGGCCGTCGACGGTGCGCAGGCGGTCTCCGAGACGCGGCGGTCACGCCCGGACGTCGTCCTGATGGACATCCGCATGCCTCGGATGGACGGGTTGGACGCAACGCGGGTGATCTGCGGTGACGAGCGACTTGCCACGACCAAGGTGCTCGTCCTCACCACCTTCGCGCTGGACGATTACGTCTACGAGGCGCTCCGGGCAGGCGCCTCCGGGTTCCTGCTCAAGGACTCGCCGCCGCGACTCCTGCTGGAGGCGATCGCCGCCGCCGCCGACGGTGATGTCCTCATCTCCCCGGCGATGACCACACGGCTCGTCGCCGAGCTCGTTCGCCGACCCACCAGCCGTCCGGGGCGCCCGAGCCCACTGGACGTCCTGAGCGAGCGGGAGCGTGAGGTGCTGGCCGAGGTCGCTCGCGGCAAGACCAACGCGGAGATCGGAGAGTCTCTGTTCATGTCGCCCCTGACGGCCAAGACGCACGTCAGCCGCATCATGAGCAAGCTGGACGCCCGCGACCGCGCCCAGCTCGTGATCTTCGGATACGAGACCGGACTCGTCAGCCCCGGCGAGTAGGCACAGTGACTGTCGCGGTGGTCGGCTCGGCCGAGGTCGACCCGCGACCGGCCGTCCTCGCCACGGCGCACGGCCGGGGCGTCGGCAGAAACGCCCTGGACCCCCGACGAGGAGCCGCCCTCGGTCACCACCCCGACGGGCTTGCCCTTCTGGTCGTTCCCGGGCGCTCGTCTCGACGGCGCGGCACGGCGTCAGTACGGTGAGTCACACACCGACTCGGAGGCCGACGATGGCGATTCCTCCCGCCCCTGCGGGCTACACCCGGTTCCTCATGAAGAGCAAGTTCGGTGCGGGCCGCGACTTCCGCGTCCTCGACCCGCAGACCGAGACCGAGCTCTTCCTCGTCGACGGCAAGATCGGCACCCGCCCCAAGGCCGACATCCAGGACGCGCAGGGCACGGTGCAGTACCGGGTGCGCGGCAACCTGCTCGGCATCCCGAAGCGGATGAACGTCCTCGACGCCGACGACACCGAGATCGCGCACCTGCACGCCCAGCCGTTCAAGTTCCTCAAGGACAAGATCGACGTCACGCTCGCCTCGGGCGAGGAGTGGCTGCTCGAGGGCAACCTCATCGAGAAGAACTACGCCGTCAACGACAGCGGCGGCCGGCACGTCGTGCAGATCACCCAGAAGTGGGTCCAGATCCGCGACCAGTACATCATCGACGTCGCCGACGGCGTCGAGCCAGCCGTCGCGTTCGCCCTCGTCTGGGCCGTCGACCGGTGGGTGGAGCGGGACTGACCGACCCACGCGGGCTAGCCTGCGGGGATGGCTGAGCCGATCGTCGAGGTCCTCGGGGTGTACGACGCGGACGGCGGTGTCCGGGGAGAGCTCGCGTACGTCGTCGGGCACCTCCTCGGGCGCACCGAGTGCGCCTTGTGCGACGTCACCCACGGCGGGCTGCGCCGCAAGCCGGCCTGGGACGCGATGACCGCCGACCTCCCCGTGCCGGTCCGGCTCGCACACCGCAACGAGCTCTCCGCACCGGAGGCTGACGCGGTGGAGGCCAGCGGGCTGCCGGTCGTCCTCGGCGCGCGGGCGGACGGCTCGCTCACCGTGCTCGTGCCACCGCTCACCCTCGGCGGGCTCGGCGGGTCGGTGGAGGCCTTCGGCGACTCGCTGCGGGCCGCCCTGGACGACGAGGGCGTCGCATGACGCGGCCGGTGCCCCAGCGCCCCGGCCCGGGCCAGGAGTCGGTGTGGGACTACCCCCGGCCACCGGCCGTGGCACCGAGCCGGGAGTCCGTCGAGGTCTGGCTCGGCGGGGTACGGCTCGCGGCGACGACACGCTCGGTCAGGGTGCTCGAGACCAGCCACCCGCCGACGTACTACCTCCCGGCGGACGCGTTCGTGGAGGGCGCGCTGCATCCGGTGGAGGGCACGACGTTCTGCGAGTGGAAGGGGGAGGCGGCGTACTTCGACCTCCACGGCGGCGACGCGGTGGCGGCCCGCGCGGCGTGGACCTACCCCGAGCCGACGGCGGGGTTCACCATGCTTCTCGGCCACGTGGCCGTCATGCCCGGCGCCGTCGACCGCTGCGTCGTCGACGACGAGGTCGTGACTCCCCAGGCCGGCGGCTTCTACGGCGGATGGGTGACGAGCCGGGTCGTCGGCCCCTTCAAGGGAGAACCCGGCACCTGGGGCTGGTGACCGACGACCTCACCTTTTTCGCCTGGTGCCAGAAGGTTGGGTCGCGCACCCGGAAGTTCCTCGCCGGTGACCGAAGGTTCTGGCATCCGGTGGGAATGTTGGGTCGCGCACCCCGAAGTTCCTCGCCGGTGACCGAAGGTTCCGGCATCAGGCGAAAAAGAGGGGGAGCGGTCAGTCGTCGCTGAGCGGCTTGTCCTTCGTCGCGAGCTCCGAGCGCGCCTTCTCGGCGGCCTCCTCGAGCTCCTCGGGGGTGTGCGCCGACTTCAGGGCCTCGACGACCTCCGCCGTCGGCGCGTTGTCGTGCGACGGCATGCGCCAGCGAGCGGTCGTGAGCCCTGCGGCCTTGGCGCGGTCGAGGGCCTCGACGATGCACTTCTCGGCCTCCGAGCGGCCGGCCCAGTGCGCGCCCTCGACCGACTTGCCGGGCTCGAGGTCCTTGTACGTCTCGAAGAAGTGCTGGATCTCGAGGCGCTCGAACTCGTTGATGTCCTCGAGCTCGGTGATGTTGCTCTTGCGCGGGTCGCCGGCCGGGATGCAGAGAATCTTGTCGTCGCCGCCCGCCTCGTCACGCATGTGGAACATCCCGATCGGGCGGGCCCGCACGAGGCAGCCGGGCCAGGTGGGCTCGTCGAGGAGGACGAGTGCGTCGAGCGGGTCGCCGTCCTCGCCGAGCGAGTCCTCGATGTAGCCGTAGTCGGACGGGTAGGCCATCGACGTGAAGAGCATCCGGTCCAGGCGGATGCGCCCGGTCTCGTGGTCGACCTCGTACTTGTTCTTCTGCCCCTTGGGGATCTCGATGGTGACGTCGAACTCCACGGCGGACCGGCTCCTCTGGTGTGTGACCTAGGCTCGACCGACAGTCTGGCGCATGGAGGGCCCACCGCACGAAGGGAGACGGGGTGAGACGTGTCATGGCCGCCGGTGCGGCGGCCGCGGTCGTCCTCGCGGTCGGCGGCTACGCGACCGCGGACGTCCTCGACGTCGCCCCGGGCATCCTCACCCGGGACCGTCCGGTCACGGTGCCCACCCCCACCGTGTCGGGCACCCCCCGGCCCGTCGTCCTGCCCACGCCGCAGCCCTCCGGCTCCGGTCTCCTCGCCGCCACCGGGGAGGACGCCCCCGTCCCGACCGAGGAGGGTCTGGCCCGGGCCGTGGCGGAGGCGTCGGACGCCGCCGAGCTCGAGGGCGGTCTCGGGCTGAGCGTGCGGGACGGCGTGACCGGCGAGGAGGTCTACGGCGCCGACGCCGCGCGGGCCCGGGTGCCGGCCTCCACCGCCAAGCTGCTCACCGCCTCGGCGGTCGCCGACACCCTCGACCTCGACGCCCGGATCCCGACGACCGTCGTCGCCATCCCGGGATCGTCCGACCTCGTCCTCGTCGCGCGCGGCGACATGCTCCTCGCCCCCGGGGCGGGCAACCCCACCGCCGTCGCCGGGCACGCCGGCCTGGCTGACCTCGCGGCACAGGTCGCCGCCGCCGTGACGGTGGCCGGGACGGACGCGGTGACGTTGCGCCTCGACCTGTCCTTCGCCCCGGGCCCACGGGTGCCACCCACCTGGAACCCGAACGACGTCCGCGACGGCTTCGCCGGCCCCGTGGTCATGACCGGTCTCGCGACCCGCCGCGCCGAGGCGGGACGTCCCGCGCCGGCGAAGCCCGAGGTCGCCGTCGCCAAGACGTTCGCGGCAGCCCTCGACGAGCGGGGCGTCACCGCCACGCTCGCGCCCGAGAGGACCTGGACGCGCCCGGCGCCCGAGGACGCCGAGGAGCTCGGCTCGGTCGAGTCGGCGACGTTCGGAGAGCTGCTGTCGTTGGCTCTCGACGAGAGCGACAACTCGCTCACGGAGAGCCTCGCACGGCAGGCCGCGGCCACGGCCGGGAGGCCCACCGCGGGGGCGGGGGCCGTCGCCGCGTTCGTCCGCGCCCGACTCGAGGCCGACGCGGTCCCGACCGACGGGATGGTCCTCAAGGACGCGAGCGGGCTGAGCCCGGGCCAGAAGGTCAGCCCGAGCACCCTGTCGGCCGTGCTCGCCCGGGCGGTCGGCGGGGACTCCCGGCAGTTGCGCGAGGTCCTCGCGCGGCTGCCGGTGTCCGGGCTGAGCGGCACGCTGCGCAACCGGTTCACCGAGAAGGCCACCGACGACGTGCTCGGGGTGCCGCGCGCCAAGACCGGCACGCTGCGCGCCGGGTCCTCGCTCGCCGGCACGACCGTCACCGCGGACGGTCGCCCGCTCACCTTCGTCGTGCAGGTCGACGGCTTCCCCGAGACCTACGACGGAACCCTGCGCGCGCGAGCCGCGTTGGACCGGATCGTCGCCGCGCTGACCCGGTGCGGCTGCCGCTGAGCGGCATGATGAGAGGCTGACCACGTGGGATACGTCGACTGGGAGTTCGCGAAGACGACCGGACGCACGCTCGTGCCCGCGGGGCCCGTGGTCTCGCCGGCCGAGGCGCGCGCCGAGGTCGAGGCCATCCGTGAGGCGGCGAGGCACGCGCGGGGGCCGGTCGCCGAGACGGCCCGGCTGCAGACCCCTCCGGACGCTCCCGACGCGCTGGTCGTCGACCGCGCGACGTGGATCTCGGTCAACGCCGACTCGATGGCGGCCCTGCTCGACCCGGCCGTCGAGCAGATCGTCGCCCAGCGCGGCGTGGCCCCGGGCGCCACGGCCCAGGTGGTCGGCGGCAAGGTCACCGGCGCCGAGGCGGGGGCGCTGTTGGCGTTCATGGCCAGCAAGGTCCTCGGCCAGTACGACATCGCGCCGGGCGGGACGCCCGCGCTGCTCCTCGTGGCGCCGAACCTCATGGCGACGGCCCGCGAGCTCGGTGTCGACCCCGCCGACTTCCGGCGCTGGGTCTGCATGCACGAGGAGACCCACCGCGTGCAGTTCACCGCCAACCCGTGGCTGCGCGACCACGTCGTCGGCGAGGCGCGCCGGCTCGCGGTCGACCTCGCCCCCGACCAGGAGCGGATGCAGGAGATCGCCGCGCGGGTCACCGAGCGGCTCCCCGAGCTCTTCTCCGAGGGCAGCACCGGCATCGCCGACCTCTTCACGACCCCCGAGCAGCGCGAGCAGCTGGCCCGGCTGACGGCCGTCATGTCGCTCCTCGAGGGGCACGCCGACGTCGTGATGGACGACGTCGGCCCGGCCCACATCCCGACCGTCACCGAGATCCGCCGCAGGTTCACCCAGCGCCGCAAGGGCGCGGGCGCCCCGGACCGCCTGCTGCGACGTCTGCTGGGGCTCGAGGCCAAGATGCGCCAGTACCGCGACGGCGCGGCCTTCGTTCGCGGGGTCCAGGACAAGGTCGGCGTCGACGGCTTCAACGCCGTCTGGAGCGGCCCGGAGAGTCTTCCGCTGCCGCGGGAGATCACCGACCCGGAGGCCTGGGTCCGCCGCGTCCACGGCTGAGCACACCGTGTCGCGTCCGTGGGGCCGGCCCCACCCGGCGGTCGCGGCCGTCCGGCGGGCCGTCCGGGACGTGCTCGCCGAGTGCGCGCCCGGCGACCTCGTCCTCGTCGCGTGCAGCGGTGGAGCCGACTCGGGCGCGCTCCTGGACGCCGCCCGGTTCGAGGGCGAGCGGGCGGGCGTCCGGGTCGGCGCGGTCGTCGTCGACCACGGGCTGCGGGCCGGCTCCGCCGACATCGCGCGGATGGTGGGCGAGGGGGTGCGGGCGACGGGGCTGGACCCGGTCGAGGTCGTCCGCGTGACCGTCGACGGCACCGGTGACGGCGTCGAGGCCGCCGCCCGGAACGCCCGCTACGCCGCCCTCGACGCCGCGGCGGACCGGCACGGCGCGCGGGTCGTCCTCCTGGGCCACACCCTCGACGACCAGGCGGAGCAGGTGCTCCTCGGCCTCGCCCGGGGGAGCGGCGCCCGCTCCCTCGCCGGGATGCCCGCCGTCCGCGGCCGCTACCGCCGCCCGCTGTTGCACGTGACCCGCGAGCAGACCCGGGCCGCCTGCGCGGCCGAGGGCGTCGAGGTCCGGGACGACCCGATGAACGACGACCCCGCGTTCGCGCGGGTCCGGGCCCGCCGCGCGCTCGCGGACCTCGAGGCCGACCTCGGGCCCGGTCTCGCCGCCGCACTGGCCCGCTCCGCCGACCGGCTGCGCGACGACGCCGACCACCTCGACGCGCTCGCCGCCGAGGCCGCGCGGCCGCTGGGCCCCGGCCCCTGGCCGGCCGAGACACTCCTCGACCTGCCCCGGGCAGTCCGCACCCGGGTCTGGCGGCACCTCCTCGTCACCGCCGGAGCCCCGGCCGGGCAGCTGTCCGCGCGCCACGTGGACGCCTGCGACCGGCTGCTCACGGCCTGGCGGGGCCAGGGCGCCGTCCACGCCCCCGGCGACCTGCGCGTCTCCCGATCCGAGGGACGGGTGTCCATCGCCCCCGCCCCTCTGGTTGAGTAGCCCCGACCGCCCCCGCCCCACCCAGGAGCCGCAGTGGACGCCGCCCACATGGGAGCCGACCTCGAACGAGTCCTCGTCACCGAGGACGAGATCCACGCCAAGCTCGACGAGCTGGCCGCACACATCACCGAGACCTACGCGGGCAAGGACCTCCTGCTCGTCGGCGTGCTCAAGGGCGCGGTCATGGTCATGGCCGACCTCATGCGGGCCCTGCCGGTCAGCGTCCCGGTCGACTGGATGGCCGTGTCGTCGTACGGCTCGGGCACCAAGAGCAGCGGTGTCGTGCGCATCCTCAAGGACCTCGACACCGACATCACCGGCCGGCACGTCCTCATCGTCGAGGACATCATCGACTCCGGCCTGACACTGTCCTGGATCCGGTCCAACCTGGAGTCCCGCAGCCCGGCCTCGGTCGAGATCTGCACGCTGCTGCGCAAGCCGGACGCCGCGAAGGTCGAGGTCGACGTCCAGTGGGTCGGCTTCGACATCCCCAACGAGTTCGTCGTCGGCTACGGGCTCGACTACGCCGAGGCCTACCGTGGCCTGCGGGTGGTCGGCACCCTGGCCCCGCACGTGTACTCCTGAGGGTCGAGCCGTACGGCCGACCCCGGTGGAACACGGGTCGCCCGCGGCTCGTTGCTAGCGTGTACCAGTCCCGGAGGAGATCGGCCACCGGGCGACTGACGACGATCAGGAGGGTCGGGGACCAGGTCCCCGTGGCCAGATGGACTTCAAACGCATTCTCCGGGCACCGCTGTTCTGGGTGCTCGCTGCCCTCCTGTTGCTCCTGCTCGTGTTCACCGTCGGGGGCGACGGCGGGTACACGACGATCACGACCGCGCAGGCCGAGAAGCTCATCACCGACGGCAAGGTCGACAAGGCGGTCCTGACGACCGACAACGTCATGTCCCTCGACCTGAAGGACGGGCAGACCTTCAGCGACGACGAGGCGAACATCTCGAACGCCACCAAGGTGCGAGCCGAGTACGTCGACGCCCGCGCCGAGTCGCTCATCGAGGAGCTCAAGAGGAGCAACCCCGACTCCTACGACGACAAGAAGGAAGGCGACAGCGCCTTCTGGACGATCTTCATCAGCTTCTTCCCCGTGCTGCTCCTCGTCGGGCTCTTCTGGTTCCTCATGAGCCAGGCCCAGGGCGGCGGGTCGCGGGTCATGCAGTTCGGCAAGTCCCGGGCCAAGCTCGCGACGAAGGACACCCCGAAGGTGACGTTCTCCGACGTCGCCGGTGCCGACGAGGCGGTCGAGGAGCTGCACGAGATCGTCGAGTTCCTGCGCGAGCCCGCGAAGTTCCTCGCGGTCGGCGCGAAGATCCCCAAGGGCGTCCTGCTCTACGGCCAGCCCGGTACCGGCAAGACCCTCCTCGCCCGGGCCGTCGCCGGTGAGGCGGGCGTGCCGTTCTACTCGATCTCCGGCTCGGACTTCGTCGAGATGTTCGTCGGCGTCGGCGCCAGCCGGGTGCGCGACCTCTTCGAGCAGGCCAAGGCCAACGCGCCGGCCATCGTCTTCGTCGACGAGATCGACGCCGTCGGCCGCCACCGCGGCGCCGGCCTCGGCGGCGGCCACGACGAGCGCGAGCAGACCCTCAACCAGCTGCTCGTCGAGATGGACGGCTTCGACGTCAAGACCAACGTCATCCTCATCGCGGCCACGAACCGGCCCGACATCCTCGACCCCGCGCTGCTGCGGCCGGGCCGCTTCGACCGCCAGATCGCGGTCGAGAACCCGGACATGATCGGCCGCCACAAGATCCTCCAGGTGCACTCCCAGGGCAAGCCGATGGCGGCCGGCGTCGACCTCCTCGCCGTGGCGAGGCGCACGCCGGGGATGACCGGTGCAGACCTCGCGAACGTGCTCAACGAGGCCGCGCTGCTCACCGCCCGCAGCGACAAGAAGCTCATCGACGACGAGGTCCTCGACGAGGCCATCGACCGCGTCATCGCCGGCCCGCAGAAGCGCACCCGCATCATGTCCGCCCAGGAGCGGAAGATGACGGCCTACCACGAGGGCGGGCACGCGCTCGTCGCCGCCGGGATGAACCACCTCGACCCCGTGACGAAGGTGACGATCCTCCCGCGTGGGCGGGCCCTCGGCTACACGATGGTCATGCCCGTCGACGACAAGTACTCGACGACCCGCAACGAGATCCTCGACCAGCTGGCCTACGCGCTCGGCGGCCGGGTCGCGGAGGAGATCATCTTCCACGACCCCACGACCGGCGCCTCGAACGACATCGAGAAGGCCACGGCGATGGCCCGCGCCATGGTCACCGAGTACGGGATGTCCGAGCGGGTCGGGGCCATCAAGCTCGGCCAGAGCCAGGGCGAGCCCTTCCTCGGCCGCGACATGGGCCACCAGCGTGACTACTCAGAGCAGGTGGCCTCGGTCGTCGACGAGGAGGTCCGCAAGCTCATCGACGCCGCGCACGACGAGGCCTGGCACGTCGTCAACGACAACCGGAAGATCCTCGACCACCTCGTCCTCGAGCTGCTCGAGAAGGAGACCCTCAACGCCAAGGAGCTCGCAGAGATCTTCGAGGACATCGTCAAGCGTCCGCATCGGCCGACGTGGCTCTCCAGCGAGCACCGGACGATCTCCGACATCCCGCCGGTCCTCACGCCTGCCGAGGAGCAGGCGCTCGCGGGGCGCAACGGCTCCGGCGCCCCCGAGGGTGCGGCGGTGACGCCGGGCGACCCGGACACCGAGGCCGAGATCGACGCGCGGGCCCGGGACGGCGCCCGGCCCGGCCACGAGGAGCACCCGCCGACCCAGACCGCCCCGGTGCCGGAGGGTGGGCGTGTCGAGCCCTGACCCCGGCTCGACCATCGACGTCGCGCGTGCCGAGGCCGCGGTCCGGGAGTTCCTCCTCGCCATCGGCGAGGACCCGGACCGCGAGGGCCTGCGGGACACCCCGGCACGGGTGGCCAAAGCGGCCCACGAGCTCTACGGGGGGATGGGCCAGGACCCCGCCGACGTGCTCTCGGCGACGTTCCCGATCAAGCACGAGGAGCTCGTCATCGTCCGGGACATCCCGATGTACTCCACGTGCGAGCACCATCTGCTGCCGTTCCACGGGGTCGCGCACATCGGGTACATCCCCGCCGAGGACGGCCGGGTGACCGGGCTGTCCAAGCTCGGCCGGCTCGTCGAGGTCTTCGCCCGGCGCCCGCAGGTGCAGGAGCAGATCACGACCCAGATCGCCGACGCCCTCGTCACCCACCTCGAGGTGCAGGGCGTCATCGTCGTCGTCGAGGCCGAGCACCTGTGCATGTCGATGCGCGGGGTGCAGAAGCCCGGCTCACGCACCATCACCTCCGCCGTCCGGGGCCAGCTGCGTGACCCCGCGACCCGGGCGGAGGCGATGTCCCTCCTCCTGGGCGGGACGCGGTGAGCACGGCGCCCCCCGGCCTGCCCGTCGCGCGGGACGGCCGCCCCGTCGTCATGGGTGTCGTCAACGTCACCCCCGACTCGTTCAGCGACGGCGGGCAGTGGTTCCAGCCGGAGGACGCCGTCCGGCACGGCCGGGAGCTGCGCGCCCAGGGTGCGGACGTCCTCGACGTCGGGGGCGAGTCGACCCGCCCCGGTGCCGAGCGCCCCTCGGAGGCCGAGGAGCTGCGTCGCGTCCTGCCCGTCGTCGCGGCGCTGTCGGAGGTCTCCCCGGTCTCGGTCGACACGATGCGGGCCACGGTGGCGGCGGCCGCGCTCGACGCCGGTGCCACGCTCGTCAACGACGTCTCCGGTGGCCTGGCCGACCCGGACATGGCTCCCCTGGTCGCCGAGCGCGGTGTGCCGTTCGTCGCGATGCACTGGCGCGGCCACAGCCTCGACATGCAGAGCCGTGCGTCCTACGACGACGTCGTCGCCGACGTGTGCCGCGAGCTCGGCGGGCGCGCGGAGGCGCTGTTGGCGGCGGGTGTCGCCGCGGACGGGCTGGTCCTGGACCCCGGCTTCGGCTTCGCCAAGCTCGCCCCCGACAACTGGGCGCTGCTGCGCCACCTCGACGCCGTCCTGGGCCTCGGCCACCCGGTGCTCGTCGGGACGTCCCGCAAGAAGTTCCTCGGGCTGGTGGGCCGCGAGGGCCGCGAGGAGCGGCCCCCGCTGGAGCGCGACGTCGCGACGGCGGTGACGACCGCGCACGCTGCGCGGGCCGGAGCCTGGGGTCTGCGGGTGCACGACGTCGTGGCGGCGGTCGACGCGCTCGACGTCACCGAGGCGCTCCGGGGGTCCGATGGCGACTGACCGGATCACGCTGCGGGGGGTACGCGCCACCGGGTTCCACGGAGTGTTCGAGCACGAGAGGCGGGACGGGCAGGAGTTCGTCGTCGACGTCGTCGTGACGCTCGACCTCGCCGCCGCGGGTCGCAGCGACGACCTCGCCGACACCTTCGACTACGGCGCCCTCGCCGCCGCCGTGGTCGCTCGCGTGGAGGGCGAGGCCTTCGACCTGGTCGAGCGGCTCGCCACCGTCATCGCCGACGACGTCCTGGCCGACGTGCGGGTCGAGGAGGTCGAGGTCACCGTGCACAAGCCGCAGGCGCCGATCACCGTCCCGTTCGACGACGTCGCCGTCACGGTGGTCCGTGAGCGGGAGCAGCCGGTCGTCGTGGCGCTCGGCTCGAACCTGCCGTTCGGGGACGTCTCGTCCGCCGAGGTGGTGCTCGAGGCGGCGGACGCGGTGGGGCTCCTCGGCGAGATCGACGACGTGCGGGTGTCGGGGCTGTACGTCAGCGACCCCGTCGGCGGCCCGCAGGACCAGCCGTCCTTCGTCAACGCCGTGCTCGTCGGCACCAGTGCACTCGCGCCCACCGAGCTGCTCGAGCTCCTCCACGACGTGGAGTGGCAGTTCGACCGCACCCGAGAGGTGCGATGGGGGCCGCGGACCCTCGACCTCGACCTCGTCCAGTACGGCGACCCTGGCGCCGGCCGCGACGTCCGCTCGGACGACCCGGAGCTCACCCTGCCGCACCCGCGCGCGCACGAGCGCGCCTTCGTCCTCGTCCCGTGGCTCGATGTCGACCCGGAGGCCGTGCTGCGCGTGGGTGGCGACGTCGTCCCCGTGGCCCGACTCGTGGAGGGCGTGGACGTCACCGGCCTGCGCCCGGAAGGAGACTCGTGAACCGGCACGGCATCACCGGCCGCATGCTGCTCGTCGTCGGGCTGGCGGCACTCGTCGTCGGCTATCTCGTCGCCGTCGTCGTCATCCGCGACGGCTCGCTGCTCCAGCGTCCGCCGTGGGGTGCCGGGGTGCTGCTCGTCGTCATGGGCGGGCTCGTGCTGGGCCTGGCCCGGCCGGTGCGCAAGCACCTGCACAGCGGCGCCCGCACGTCCCTGGACGCGCTGCGGGCCGCTCGAACGGTGGTGCTCTCGCAGGCGGCGGCGCTCACCGGGGCAGCCGCGGCGGGCTGGTACCTCGGTCAGCTCGGTGGGCTGCTCGGCGACCTGTCGCTCGTGGCGAACCAGGAGCGGCTCCTCCCGTTCGGGTTGCTGCTCCTCGCCTCCGTGGTCCTCATGGTGTGCGGGATGGTGGCACAGTCCTGGTGCCGCATCGACCGCGACGACGAGCCCACCGAGACCGAGGACGACTGAGCCCGTCCGGACCGAGGACGACTGACGCGGGGCTCCACCCCTGAAGTCCCCGCGCCAGCCGCCGGTCTCGGCGCCGGTTGCTCTCGGCACTCGTAGGTCAAGGACGCACGTCGCGGGCGTGAGGTTGCCCACGGCGACCGGACCGTGACCTTTTCGTGACCTCTTGGATCAGGCCAGGTCCGCCCAGAGCACCCAGTTGCCCTTGTAGTGGCCGTCGCGCAGAGGCGTCGTCGGGTCGCACGTGATGAGCCGCAGGAGCGGCTCGGGGTTGCCGGCGTCCCAGATCGAGTCGTCCTTCGGGGTCTGGTCCTTCGGCACCCCCGAGGACCGGACGACGACGAAGCGCACGACGTCGCCGGAGTCGTACGTCACGGCGACCGCGTCCCCGGGGCCGGCCTTGGGGAGGTCGCGGAAGATGTCCGCCCGGGCGACGCCGACGTGCCCGGCCAGGATGGCCGCCCCCGGGTAGCCCGGCTTGGGCCACCCCGCCTCGTCGTACCAGCCGACGACCCCGGACGGCGGGCTGAGCACGCCGCTGTCGTCGAGTCCGTGCGGCTCGATCGGCGCGTCCACGATCGACGTGCCGTCGGCACCCTCGACGACGACCCGGACGGGGTTCCCGGCCGGCTCGGCCACGGAGGCCGGCGGGGAGGGCGACGGGCTCGGGGTCGAGGTCGGGCTGGGTGTGGGCGTCGCCGTGGCGGACGGGGGCGGCGGCGCGGCCGGCGCCGGTTCACCCGCGCACCCGGCGAGCGCGGCGACGCACGCTCCGACGACGAGGAGCCGTCGGGGTGTGCGGGCTGTCATGTGTCCATCCTCGTGCATCGGGTGGGCGGAGCGGGCCGGCGCCCGCTCTGCCGGCGTCAGTGCCGGCGGTCGGGGAGCCGTCGACGCGCTGCGACGCCACCGGCCAGCACGAGGAGGCCGGCTCCGGCGGCGGCCGGGAGCAGGGAGGGGCCCGCTCCGGCCGCGTCGGTCTGCACCAGGACGGGCCGAACCGGAGAGGCGGTCACGGTGACCGTGGGGGTGGGAGTCACGGTGACGGTGGGTCCGGGCGCCGCCTGGGCCGTGAACGAGTCGATCGTGGCGTCGCCGTTGTCGACGAGCTCGCAGTACATGCCGGCGGTGTCGTCGTCGTCCGAGAGGAAGAAGTCGTTCGCCACGAGGGTGTACGTGCCCGCCTCCGTGGCCTCGATGTCCTCGGGGTCGACGCCGCTCAGGTCGAGCGTCATCGGGCCGGAGGCGGGCACGGGCGTGCTGTCGAAGACGAGCTCGATGATGAACGGCTCGTCGCTCTCCTCGAGGACCGTCAGCTGGAGCCCGCCGCCCCCGAGCTCGGTGCGTCCCGAGTCCCGGAGGGCGTCGACGAAGCCGGTGGGCAGCTCGACGGTGCCGGTGTACGGGTCGAGGGAGACCGAGTCGCCGACCTCGACGACGAGCCCGTCGGCGATGCCGGAGTCCCAGCTGGCGGTGGCGTCGCCCGTCCCCTCGGTCGTGTCGACCCCGTACTCGCACGAGTACTCGAGGTCGGCCGAGGCGGCCGTGGCGAAGGGGCTGACGAGGCCGGCGAGGGCCAGGGTGGTGCCGCCGACGACGGCGGGGCGGACGAGGGCGGTGGAGCGGCGCATGGTGGCGTCCTCGGGGGAAGGGGCGTGGGCCCGGGTGGTCGGATCGGGCGTGGCCCGAGCGGAAGATATCCGGCCCGGACACCGTCCCGGGGGCGAATCGTGGAACTCCGGTTCTCGCTCGACCGCCTCGGGGGACCACATCGTGCTGCCGTGCGGGCAACAGGACGCCCGGTCGGCAGCACGGCCGCGGTCAGGGGGGGCGTACGGGCTACTTGTCGACGTCCCCGACCACGAAGAACATCGAGCCCAGGACGGCGACCATGTCGGCGACGACGCAGCCCGGCAGGACCTCGGTGAGCACCTGGACGTTGCCGAAGGACGCCGAGCGCAGCTTGAGCCGCCACGGGGTCTTCTCGCCCCGGGAGACGAGGTAGTAGCCGTTGAGCCCGAGGGGGTTCTCGGTGGCCGTGTAGCGCTCGCCCTCGGGCACCTTGAGCACCTTCGGGAGCCGCTGGTTGACCGGACCCGGCGGGAGGGAGCGAAGCCGATCGAGGCAGGCGTCGGCGAGGTCGAGGCTCACGTGCACCTGCTCGAGGAGGACCTCGAGCCGGGCCAGGCAGTCGCCCTCCGAGCGGGTGACGACCCGGCCCGGACCCGCGGGTCCGAACAGCTCGCCGTACGCGAGGTACGGGGCGTCGCGCCGGAGGTCGAGGTCGAGGCCGCTGGCGCGGGCGATCGGGCCGGACACGCCGTAGCCGAGGCAGGTCTCGCGGTCGAGGACCCCGACGCCTCGGGTCCGGGCGAGGAGGATCTCGTTGCCGACGAGCATCGACTCCAGGTCCGGCAGGCGGCGGCGGACGGCGGCGAGGGCGTCCGCGACCCGCCCGAGCCAGCCCGCCGGGACGTCCTCCTTGAGGCCGCCGACCCGGTTGAACATGTAGTGCATCCGGCCGCCCGAGGCCTCCTCCATGACGGCCTGCAGCTCCTCACGCTCGCGGAAGGCGTAGAAGACCGGCGTGATGGCGCCGAGCTCGAGCGGGTAGGAGCCGAGGAACATCAGGTGCGACAGGACCCGGTTGAGCTCGGCGAGCAGCGTGCGCAGCCAGACGGCCCGCTCGGGCACCTCCATCCCGAGCATCGCCTCGACGCCGAGGACGACGCCGAGCTCGGACGAGAACGCCGACAGCCAGTCGTGCCGGTTCGCGAGCACCGTGATCTGCCGGTAGTCGCGGACCTCGAAGAGCTTCTCGGCGCCGCGGTGCATGTAGCCGATGACCGGCTCGGCGGTGACGATGCGCTCGCCGTCGAGGACGACCTTGAGCCGCAGGACGCCGTGCGTCGCCGGGTGCTGCGGGCCGATGTTGAGCACCATGTCGGCGGTCGCCAGACCACCTGCGCCGACCGCGACGTCGAGCGCGCGGGGCTCGGCGTCGGAGGTCACGTCCGCCAGTCTGCCGCACCGACCCGGCGCGCCACCCAGGCGAACCCGCCGAAGCCTCGCGGGTCGAGCAGGGAGGCGGCCGCCGAGGCGCGGGAGAGGGCGGCGAGGTATCCGGCGGGGTCGGTACGGGCGTCCTCGACGGATGGGCGGGCCGCGTCGACCCCGAGCCCGCGCAGGGCGTCGGCCTGGGTCGTCACCGTGTCGGCGGTGAGGCTGTCGACGGCGACGTGCGCCGTGAGGTCGCAGCCGCCGTCGGGTACGGGGTCGACGAGCGTCCCCGCGCGGTAGGCGACGAGCGAGCCGCCCGGCGGTCGGTTCCCGCGGGTGTGGCCGTAGTCGGCCGCGACGACCGTGCCGCGGCGCACCCGGCCCACGAGGTCGTCCCAGGCGCGGTCCCGGGCCAGCCCGACCTCGACGCGCGCGCCGTCCGGCAGGTCGTCCGCCGGCCAGTGAGCGGCGCACCATGCGGCGTCGTCGGCTCCGAGCGGCGGTCCGGGGGTCTCGGCGCCGGTCACCGGGTCGACGAGCAGCGCGACGAGGCGTCCGCCCTCCACCCGGGCGACGGTGCACGGGACGACGTCGAGCCACTCGTTGGCCACGACGAGGACGTCCTCGAGGTCGGTGAGGGCCCCCGGCAGCCCGGCGCCGCCGGGTGAGCGGAGCCAGGCGATGTCGTCGGGCAGCGCGCCGGGACGCTCGACGACGTCGACACCCGTGAGCCCCAGGTCGGGACGGGCGGCTCGTAGCGCCGTGAGAAGCTCGCCGCGTCCGGCCCCGACGTCGACGACGTGCACCGCACCCTCGCGGTCGGCGAGGCCGCCCAGCGCCTCCGCGAGGACCTCCCCGAGCGGCCCCTGGGCGGCGGTCGCGAAGTGCCCCGCGGGGCCGTCCGCCGCACGGTAGAAGCCCTCCGGGCCGTAGAGCGCGACGTGCCAGGCGTCCCGCCAGGGCAGCGGCTCAGCCACGGGCCCCTCCGTCCTCCGGGAGGTGGAAGAGCTCCTCGACGGTCGTGCCGAAGTAGCGGGCGAGGGAGATGGCGAGCGGGAGGGAGGGGTCGTACCGGCCCCCTTCGAGGGAGTTGACCGTCTGCCGGGAGACCCCGAGCGCCTCGCCGAGCGCGGCCTGCGAGAGCCCGCGCTCGGCCCGCAGGCGGCGGATGTCGTTCTGCACCTCAGGCTCGCCTGACCGACACGACGGCGATGCCCCACACGGCGGTGAGGACGAGGACGACGACCAGGCCGACGAGGACCGCCAGACCGAAGACCCACTCCCCGCGGGTCAGCGCCCAGACGCCCGTGGCGACGAAGAGCATCGAGTACAGGCGGTTGAACCAGCTGAGGCTGCGGAGCGTCTCCATGACCCGACTATGACAAGCACCCTTGACATATGTCAAGGGTGCTTGACTATGGTGGGGATGGTCTTGGGGCAGCCGGCCTCGGCAGGGCCCGGCCCGGCAGTACGACGAGGCTGCGCGACATGCCGATGCCCGGACCCGTCTCTCGGTATGTCGCGCGCTCTCGTCCGCCGCACGTGCGGCCTCGGGGGTTCGGCCGGGCGGGTAGCGTGCTCGTCCGTGGACGGCATCGAGCACCCCGCCCGCCTCACCGTCGGCGTCGTCGGTGCGGGCCGCGTCGGGGCCGTCCTCGGTGCCGCGCTCGTCCGCGCCGGGCACCGCGTCACCGGGACGTACGCGGTCTCCGACGCCAGCCGCGACCGTGCGGAGACCCTCCTGCCGGGCGTGCCCGTGGCCGACGTCCCCACCGTCGTCGGGGGCGCCGAGCTCGTCCTCCTCGCCGTGCCGGACGACGCGCTCGCCGCACTCGTCGCGGGCCTGTCCGCCACCGGCGCCTGGCAGGCCGGTCAGCTCGTCGTCCACACGAGCGGCCGGTACGGCACCGCTGTGCTGGAGCCCGTGCGCGCCCACCACGCGCTGCCCCTGGCCCTGCACCCGGCGATGACGTTCTCCGGGACCGCCATGGACCTCGACCGGCTCGCCGACTGCGCCTTCGGCGTGACCGCCGACGACCCGCTGCAGCCGGTCGCCGAGGCACTCGTCCTCGAGATGGGGGGCGCTCCGGTCCGGGTCGCCGAGGAGGACCGCGTCGCCTACCACGCGGCGCTCGCCCACGGCGCGAACCACCTCGTGACCCTGACGGCCGAGGCGCTCGAGCTGCTGGGCCGGGCCGGGGTGGACGAGCCGAGACGCGTCCTGGCCCCGCTCATGCACGCCGCGCTGGACAACGCCCTGCGCGGGGGTGACGCCGCCCTCACCGGTCCCGTGGCGCGCGGCGACGTCGGTACGGTGGGTGACCACCTGCGCGAGCTGGACCGGCTCGCCCCCGAGATCCGGAGGACCTACGTGGCGCTCGCCCGGGCCACCGCGCTGCGCGCGCTCGATGCCGGCCGGCTCCGGCCCACCGCTGCCGAGCCCCTCCTCGACATCCTCGCCGACCAGGAGCGTTGAGTGACCACCACGACCGCCGTCCCCGCCGTCGCGCACACCCGTGAGGAGCTGAAGGCCGCCCGTGAGGCACTGCCGAGCCGCGACGTCGCCGTCGTCATGACGATGGGTGCGCTGCACGACGGGCACGCGCAGCTGATCCGGGCCGCCCGGCAGCGGCACGAGCACGTCGTCGTGACGATCTTCCTCAACCCCCTGCAGTTCGGGCCGAAGGAGGACCTCTCGCGCTACCCGCGCACCTTCGACGACGACATGGCGATCTGCACCCAGGCCGGCGTGGACGTCGTGTTCGCGCCCACCCCGGACGTCGTGTACCCCGACGGCGACCCCGGTGTCCGGGTGTCCGCCGGTCCGCTCGGCGCGATGCTCGAGGGCGCCTCGCGGCCGGGGCACTTCGACGGCGTGCTCACCGTCGTCGGCAAGCTGCTGCACCTGACGGCCGCCCGAAGCGCCTACTTCGGGCAGAAGGACGCCCAGCAGCTGCTCCTCATCCGCCGGATGGTCCGCGACCTCGACTTCCCGGTCGAGGTCGTGTCGGTCCCGACGGTGCGGGAGGACGACGGGCTCGCGATGAGCAGCCGCAACACGTACCTCACCGACTCCGACCGGGAGGTCGCGCTCTGCCTGAGCCGCGCGCTGCGGGCCGGGGGGGAGGCGGCGTCGTACGGCCCGTCCGCGGTGCGCCGGGCGGCCCGCGAGGTCCTCGTCGACGAGCCGCTCGCGCTCGTCGACTACCTCGTGCTCGTCCATCCGCTCACGCTGGCCGACGTCCCCGAGTGGTACCGCGGCGAGGCGCTGCTCGCCGTCGCGGCCCGGATCGGCACGACCCGGCTCATCGACAACACCCCGCTCGTGGTCGGTCCGGGGGGCGGGGCCATCGACGTCTTCTCCGACGTCCCGCACGCGCGGGCCGAGGTCTAGGGGGCTGCGGGTGACCGACACCTCCGGCGCCGTGTCGCCGGCGACCCTTCCCCGACGCCTCGCCGCCTCCGCTCCCGGGTGGTCGACCGAGGCCGACGTCGTCGTCGTGGGCTCCGGCATCGCCGGGCTCACCTGCGCGCTGCGGCTCCGGGAGCGGGTCGACCGGGTCCTGCTCGTCACCAAGACCGTGCTCTCGGCGGGGTCCACCCAGTGGGCCCAGGGCGGCATCGCCGCGGCGCTCGACCCGGAGGACACCCCCGACGAGCACCTCGAGGACACCCTCGTGGCCGGGGTCGGGCTGTGCGACGTCGACGCCGTCCGTGCGCTCGTCACCGAGGGGCCGGACCGGGTCCGTGAGCTCGTCGCGCTCGGCGCGGTCTTCGACCTCGACGCCGGTGGCGAGATCAAGCTGACCCGTGAGGGCGGCCACCACCGCGACCGCATCGCCCACGCCGGCGGGGACGCGACCGGGGCCGAGATCAGCCGGGCGCTCATCGCAGCGCTCCAGAAGGTCATCGACGACCCGGGGATCGAGGTCGTCGAGCACGCCCTGGTCGTCGACCTCCTGACCGCCGACGACGGCGCGGTGTGCGGCGTGACGCTGCACGTCATCGGCGAGGGGCAGCTGGACGGCGTCGGCGCCGCCCGGGCGCGGGCGGTCGTCCTCGCCACGGGTGGGCTCGGCCAGATCTACACCTCGACGACGAACCCGCCGGTCGCCACCGGCGACGGCATGGCCGCGGCACTGCGGGCTGGTGCCCGGCTCGCCGACCTCGAGTTCGTCCAGTTCCACCCGACCGTGCTCTACCTCGGCGAGGGGTCGACGGGCCAGCAGCCGCTCATCTCCGAGGCGGTCCGCGGCGAGGGCGCGTTCCTCGTCGACGACCGCGGGGAGCGGTTCATGACCGGCCGGCACGAGCTCGCCGACCTCGCGCCGCGGGACGTCGTCGCGCGCGGCATCCTCGACGTCATGGGCGAGCGCGGCCTGGAGCACGTGTGGCTCGACGCCCGGCAGCTCGGCGCGGAGTTCCTCGAGGAGCGCTTCCCGTCGATCGTCGCGCGCTGCCGCGAGCTCGGCTTCGACCCCGCCACCGACCTCCTCCCCGTCGCACCGGCGCAGCACTACGCCTCCGGCGGCGTCGAGACCGACCTGCGCGGACGGTCCTCCGTCGACGGCCTCTACGCCTGCGGCGAGGCCTCGTGCACCGGGGTCCACGGGGCCAACCGGCTCGCCTCCAACTCGCTCCTCGAGGGTCTCGTCTTCGCCCACCGGATCGCCGACGACGTCACCGCCCGGCTCGCGGCGGGCGAGCTGCCGCGGCGCCTGCCGTCCGACGCGGCGGAGCAGGCGGCCGACCTCCTGGACGCCGCCCGGCGGATCGAGGTGCAGCGGGCGATGACCCGCGGATGCGGGCCGCTGCGCACCGCGGCGTCCACCTCCGAGGCCGCCACGGCGCTGGACGTGCTCGCCGCGCTGCCCCCGTCGGCGGCCGAGCCCGGGCCGGCGTCCTGGGAGACGACCAACCTGCTCCACCTCGGCCAGGCGCTCGCGCTGCTCGCGCACCGTCGCGAGGAGACCCGGGGCGGTCACCTGCGCCGCGACCATCCGGAGCGGGACGACGCGCGCTGGCTCGTCCACCAGGAGGTCGTCCGCGAGCCGGGCGGCCCGCTGCGGGTGGCCGAGCGGCCGGCGGCCGAGCCGATGGGCGAGCGGACGGGAGAGCCGACGTGACCGACGACCACCGCTTCCCGACGGACGACGCGCTGCTCGTCGTCGAGCGGGCCCTCGACGAGGACCTCGGGACCTCTGGGGGTGGAGGGCGGGACGTCACGACGCTCGCGACCATCCCGGAGGCCCAGGAGTCGGTCTCGCACGTCGTCGCCCGGGCGGACGGGGTCGTCGCGGGTCTGCCGGTGGCCGCGCTCGTCCTGGGCGCGGTCGACCGGCGGCTGGGGACCGGAGCGGTGGAGGTCGGGCTGCACGTCGAGGACGGCGCCCGGGTCTCGCGCGGGGACCACCTCGCGACGCTGCGCGGCTCGACCCGTACGACGCTCGTCGCCGAGCGCACCGTGCTCAACGTCCTCTGCCGGACCTCCGGCGTCGCGACGCACACCCGGCGCTGGGCGGACGCGCTGGACGGGACCGGCGCGACGGTGCTCGACACCCGCAAGACGACCCCGGGGATGCGCGCGCTCGAGAAGTACGCCGTGCGCTGCGGCGGCGGCACGAACAAGCGGATGGGCCTGTACGACGTGGCCATGGTCAAGGACAACCACAAGCTCGCCGCGGGCGGGCTGACGGCGGCGTACCAGGCGGTGCGCCGGGCCTACCCGGACGTCGAGGTGCAGGTCGAGGTGACGACCACCGCCGAGGCGCTGGAGTCGGTCGCTGCCGGGGCGCGGTTCCTGCTCTGCGACAACATGTCCCCCACGCTGCTGCGCGAGACGGTCGAGGCGGTGCGCGCGACGGGTGAGCGGGTCGAGCTCGAGGCCACCGGCGGGCTGACGCTGGACGTCGTGCGGGAGTACGGGGAGACCGGCGTCGACTACCTCTCGGTCGGCGGGCTGACGCACTCCTCGCCCATCGTCGACATCGCCCTCGACCTGGACGCAGGGGCAGCGGCCGAGGGGTGAGGTCCTAGGGTCGGGGGATGCGCCACGAGCTCGCGATCCAGCACGGTCCGGAGGAGTCGCGGATGCCGGCGCCTGCCGCCTACCGCCTCATGACGTCCTCGGTCGTGCCGCGTCCGATCGCCTGGGTGTCCTCGCGGTCCGCGGACGGGGTCGACAACCTCGCGCCGCACTCGTTCTTCACGGTGGCGAGCACCGACCCGGCGATGCTCGCGTTCACGTCGGTGGGGCGCAAGGACACGCTGACGAACGTCGAGGCCACCGGGGAGCTCGTCGTCAACGTCGTGCCCGAGCCGATGTTCGAGGTCGCCAACGCCACGTCGGCCGACTACCCCCCGGACATCGGTGAGTTCGACGCCGAGGGTGTGCAGCGCGAGCCGTCGCTCACGGTGGCACCGCCGCGGGTGGCCGGGGCGCCGGTCGCGTTCGAGTGCCGGCTGCACGAGGTCCGGCCGACGGGCAACTGCTTCGTCGTCGTGGGGCTCGTGCTGCACGTCGCGGTGTCGGACACGGTCGCGGCCTCGGACGACATGCTCCGGCGCCCGCACGTCGACATCCGCGCCCTGGACCCGTTGTCACGGCTCGGCGCGGACGAGTGGGGCCGCCTCGGCGAGATCCGTGAGATCCGGCGTCCCCGGTACGAGGGCTGAGCCGTGCCGACCCCCGACTTCATCCTCGACCTGCGCGCGAAGGTCGGGCACGCGATGCTCTGGCTGCCGGGGGTGACGGCCGTGGTCGTCGACGGAGAGCGGGTGCTGCTGGTCCGGCGTGCCGACACGGGGGAGTGGACGCCGGTGACGGGGATCTGCGACCCGGGCGAGCATCCGGCCGACACGGCGGTGCGCGAGTGCCTCGAGGAAACGGGCGTGGTGGCCCAGGTCGACCTCCTCGCGTGGGTCAATGTCACGCGGGTCGTGGAGTACCCGAACGGCGACCGCACGCAGTACGTCGACCACACGTTCCGGTGCCGGTACGTCTCGGGGGAGGCGCACGTCGCGGACGACGAGTCGAGCGAGGTCGGATGGTTCGGGCTGGACGACCTGCCGCCGATGAGCGAGCCGCACGTCGAACGCGTCCGGACGGCCGTGGCGCACGAGGGTCCGACGCGGCTGGACCAGCCGGCCGCGGGGGAGTGACGAGCGGCCGTCCGCTTCGGGGGCGGGTGGGTGCTCGCGGGTCGGAGTCTCGGGTTGTACATGTGTTCGATTAAGGGTAGGGTCGGGGCATCCGGGGAGGGGGAAGCGATGGGGGCGACGGTCGGTCCGGCCGAGGTGTCGGCTGCCGCAGAGGCGGCACGTGCGGCGCTCGACGGTGCGCTCACCCCGGGTGAGACGTGCGGTTCGGTGGCGCAGTGGTCCGACGCCGTCGCGGGGCTGCAGGCGGTCGTCGACGTCGCCACCGCCGCTCAGGACGCCGCCATCGCCCGGCTCGCGGCGATCGAGCCCGAGGTGCTGGAGACCGGCGAGGTCGTCGAGACCCACCGCGCGCTCGGGCATCTCGCCCTCGACGCCCCTGCGGTGGTGTCCGGCGCCCTGTGCGTGACCGCGGCAGCGGCCGAGACCCGCGTGCGGAACGCGGTCCGGCTGGCCGCCGACGGGCCCGAGGGGACGGACTCGCACACCGGGCTGCGTGGCCTGCACGACGCGATGGCTGCCGGCGGGGTCGACGCCTACCGGGCGTCCGTCGTCGCGTACGAGCTCGAGGAGACACCGCCCGACGTCGCGTCCACGGTCGTGGCTGCGCTCGCCGCGTGGTTCGGCCGTGAGGACGCGCCCCGGCTGCGGCGGCGGGCCCGGCGGATGCTCGCGCGGATCAGCCCCGACCTGGTGCGCAAGCGCGCCGAGCGTGCGCGGTCCGAGTCCCGCCTGGAGCGGTGGGCGTCCGAGCCGGGCGTCGACACCTGGCACGGGACCTTCCCTTCCGAGGAGGCGTGTCGGGCGTGGGCGGCCGTCGACGCGCTGGCCCAGCGGTACGTCGCCGACGGGGTGTGCGCACACGTCGACCGGGCGCGGGCCAAGGCGCTCACCGATCTCGTCGAGGGCAGCGCCACGGTCGACGTGAGCGTCGTCCTCACCACCCCGGCGGGGTACACCTCCGAGCCGGAGCCGGAGCCGGAGCAGGAGCAGGAGCAGGAGCGGGTGCGGGTGCTGGGGGCGGAGCGGCTGGTGGAGCCGGGGCGGGTGCCGGAGCCCTCGGGACCACCGGCGGTGTCGGCGGGTCGTTCGGCGCGGTCGGCAGCACGTGCTGTCGCGGGCGACGACCTCGTGGAGGTGAACGTCTCGCGGTCCCGTGGTCCGGTGCTCGTCGAACGGTCGTGGCTGCGCACCACGGTGGAGGCCGCCGGGCGTACGGGACAGCGCGTCGCCGAGTGCGACCCCGGGACGGGTGCGCTGGCCGACCCCGCCGGCGTGCTCGGGACGGATGCCTACCGCCCGGGCCCGCGCCTCACCGAGCTGGTCCGGGCTCGCGACGGCCGGTGCCGGTTCCCCGGATGCCACGTGGCGGCGCGCTTCTGCGACGTCGACCATGTTCGGCCCTGGCCCACCGGAGCGACCTGCGCGGACAACCTGGCGTGTCTCTGCCGGAGGCACCATCGCGTCAAACAGCGCCTCGGGTGGGTGGCCACACTGCACCCTGACGCGACGATGACCTGGGTCGACCCCACCGGGCGGGAGCGCACGACCCTGCCCGTCGACCACCTCGCCGGCATCGTGCTGCCGGGAGTCGGATCGGCGTCTGTGGCAGCCGGCACGAGCGAGCCCGATGATGTCCCCGTACCCGATGGTGTGCCCCGGTCCGGTGGCCTGCCTGAGCTCGGTCCGGGTGTGTCAGGTGGTAGCGGAAGCGCCGCCGGCGAGCCGGCTCCGGGCCGAACCCCGGTGACGTCCGAGGTGCCGGTTCCCGGTCGTGCCGGCGCACGCGGCAACGTGCCGCACAGCGCGCTCGAGTTCGTGGTCGAGCACTGGGTCGCTGCTCGCCGCGCGGCCGCCAGGGGCGGTGAGGTGCGCCACCCGGGCGTGTCGATTCGTGACCTCTCGGGCAGCGGGCTGCGGTTCGCCGACTCCTGGGCAGCATGCCGGCACCGAGAGTCGTCCCGCCGAGGGACGCCCGCCGGAGACGTGAACGGTTCGGGTACCGGTCCGTCGTCAGGACGGAGGGCGTCGGCCGGAGGGGTAGACGGTTCGGGGGCCGGTCCGCCGTCCGGATGGAGAGCCTCGGCCGGAGAGGTCGTCGGTTCGGGGGCCGGTCCGCCGTCCGGATGGAGAGCGTCGGCCGGAGAGGTCGTCGGTTCGGGGGCCGGTCCGCCGTCCGGATGGGGAAGGTGGGCTTCCGGGGTAGACGGGTCGGGGGCCGGTCCGCCACCCTTCTGAAAGCCCCGTCTCACCTCCGCCAGTCCTGCTCGTCGACCGAGGACCGTGATGCGCCCGGATCCACGCGACATCGCCACACGTCTCGCCGACACGCGCCGCCACCTGCACGAGGACGTCGACCTCTGGATGGCGACGGCGTCGTCCGGCGCGGTGCCCGGTCTCGTCCCGCTGTCCTTCGACTGGGACGGGCGGACGATCCTGGTCGTCACGAGCCGCCGAAGCCCCGCCGGGACCAACCTCCGAGACACGGGCCGGTGCCGCGCAGCGCTCGGCAGCCTTCGTGACGTCGTCATGGTCGACGCCACGGCCGACCAGGTCGTCCTCGAGGAGGTCCCTGCCGAACGGTGGCAGCGGTTCGCGGAGCGCACGGGCTGGGACCCGCGCGCCTCGGGGCCTGACTACGCTGCCTACCTCCTACGCCCGACGAGGGTGCAGGCGTGGCGCGAGGAGAACGAGCTCGCCGGACGCACGCTCATGCGTGACGGGACCTGGGTCGACGAGGAACCTTGAGGGTCTCGTGGTGGGCTGCCGGCGGACAGCGCGCACGAGCGACCCTCAGTACCGCCGCCAGCGCAGCGCGACGGCGTAGTCGACCTCCAGCCCGTCGTGGCCGGCGAGGGCGTGGTCGGCCGGGCCGGGAGGCAGCTCGATCCGGACGACGGACTCGAGGTCCTCGCGCCGGTCGAAGGTCCACCGGATCGTCAGCCGTTCCGTCGTGAAGCCGTGGCGGTCCCAGAACCGCTGGACCGCGTCGTGGTCGTAGGCCGGGTAGGCGGTGGAGAACCATCCGCCGAACGTCGAGCGGGTGGCGTCGTTGTCGACGAGGCAGGCCACCCCTCCCGGCCGGACCACCCGGGCCAGCTCGGCGAGTCCCGGCTCGCAGCCCGGCCCGAAGAAGTACGCCCACCGCGCGTGCACGACATCGACCGACGCGTCCGCGAGCGGCAGCGCCTCCGCCGACCCCGCGACCACTCGAGCCGATGGATACCGAGCATTCGCCCCCCGCGCCCGCAGCCGGTCGGCTGCGCGTACGACGAGCGGGAGGTGCGGCTCGACCCCGACGACCGACGCCCCGCGCTCGGCGAACCGAGGCAGGTGGAAGCCGGTGCCGCAGCCGACGTCGACGAGCGTCGCGCCGCGGAGCGGATGGAGCGACTCGATGGCGCCGTCGATGACGCCCGCCCGGTCCGACGCGAGGTTCTCCAGCTCGTAGACGTCGGGGGTGTCCCAGATGTTGGGGCTGCGGATGGGTGAGCCCGCCACGGTCAGCCCCGCGACGAACGATGCCCGGGCCGGCGCGAGGAGGCGGTGCCCTTCCCCGACGCGACGCCCTTCCCGGAGGTGGTGTTCTTGCCGGAGGCTGTGGCTTTCCCGGAGGTGGTGTCCTTGCCGGAGGCCGTGCCCTTCTCCGGCTCGGTGGTCTCCGGGTCCGGCAGCGCGGTGGTCCCGCGGCGCCGCTTGACCCGTTCGCGTCGCCCCCCGAGCGTGCCGGCCTCGGCGGTCGCCGGGTGGACGAGCAGTGGGATGAGCTTGCGCGCGCCGGCCGAGCGCGCATGCCGGACCATCGCGAGGTGCGCCTCGCAGTGCAGGACGAGCTCGTCGTACGCGGCCTGCCCCATGAGCTCGACGAGCTCGGCCCGGCTGCCCCGGTACACCGGCTCGCGGCCGACGTGCGCCTCGGGGTTCGACGAGCAGTACCAGTCGAGGTCGTGACCACCCGGCCCCCACCCGCGGCGGTCGTACTCGGCGATCGTGATCTCGAGGTAGCTCGTGTCGTCCGGCCGCTCGACGGTGCGGTAGGAGCGACGGACGGGAAGCTGCCAGCAGACGTCCGGCTTGGCCTCGTGCGGTGGCGTCCCGGTGAGCACGGCGTGCTGGTGCAGGGCGCACCCGGCCCCGGCGGGGAAGCCGGGCCGGTTGAGGAAGATGCACGCGCCGTCGACGGTGCGGGTCTTGCGCGCGCCGTCCTCCTTCTCGCTCCACGCGGAGAGCCGGGCGGGGTCCTTGTCGCCGCGCTTGCCGTGGCCGGGGTGGTGCTGCCACTCGTCCTCGCCGAGCTCGGCCACGACCCGGCGCACCCGCTCGACGTCGTCGCGGTCGGTGAGGTGCGCGCCGAGTGTGCAGCACCCGTCGTCCGGCCGGTCGGCGTAGATCCCCCGGCAGCCCGCCCCGAAGATGCACGTCCAGCTCGAGGTGAGGAACGTGAGGTCGACGCGGAAGCGCTGGCCGGGCTCGTCCGGGTCGACGAACTCCGCCCAGGTCCGCGGGATGTCGAGGGGGGCTTCCGGCACGTGTCCACCCTAAGCACGCTGGGTCGTCGCACCGGCCCGGCGCCACGCCGTAGTGACCCGGGCCATGCCGCGCCGGCCCGGCGCCACGCCGTCCCGGCCCACGCCGTACCGGCTACCTTGCTCCCATGCGCCTCGGGGTCATCGACGTCGGCTCGAACACCGTCCACCTGCTCGTCGTCGACGCCCACCCGGGCGCGCAGCCGCTGCCGGCGAGCAAGCACAAGATCGACCTGCGCCTCTCCGAGCACGTCACCGACGACGGCCACATCGCGGACGAGGGCCGCGACCGGCTCGCCGAGTTCGTCGCCCGCTGCCAGGAGGTCGCCGAGGACCAGGGCGCCGAGGACCTCCGGGGCTTCGTGACCAGCGCCATCCGGGAGGCCCCGAACGGCGACGACGTCCTCACCCACGTCGCCGACGAGACCGGTGTGCGCCTCGACGTCCTCACCGGCGAGGAGGAAGCCCGACTGACCTTCCTCGCCGTCCGGAGATGGTTCGGGTGGTCCGCCGGCACGCTGCTCGTCGCCGACATCGGCGGCGGGTCCCTCGAGCTCGCGATGGGCATGGACGAGGACCCCGACGTCGCCGTGTCCGTGCCGCTCGGCGCCGGGCGGGTCACCCGCGACCTCCTGCCCGGCGACCCGCCCGCCCTCGACGACGTCCGTGCCGCGCGCCGGCAGGTCCGGGCCACTATCGCCAAGGAGCTGCGCCCGATGGCCAAGGCCGGTGCACCGGACCGCGCCGTCGGGACGTCGAAGACGATGCGCTCGCTCGCCCGGATCTGCGGGGCCGCACCCAGCTCGGAGGGGATGTACGCCGAGCGGCTCCTGCCACTGGAGACCCTCACCGCGAAGCTGCCGGAGATCGCCGCCATGACGACGGCCCAGCGCGCCGACCTGCCGGGCGTCTCCCGGGCCCGGGCCCGGCAGATGCTCGCGGGAGCCATCGTCGCCGAGGCGACGATGGACCTCCTCGGCCTGGAGCACCTCGAGATCTGTCCGTGGGCGCTGCGCGAGGGCATCCTCCTGCGCCATCTCGACCGGATGGGCTGACGTGCCGGTCGGTCCCGACCCCGACCCCGTGCCCGTGCGGGCGCCGCGCGTCGGGCTCGCCACCGCCTCGGTGTACCCCGAGGGCTGCGCCGCGGCCTTCGCCACCGCGGCCCGGCTCGGCTACGACGGCGTCGAGGTCATGGTCTGGACCGACCCGCTGACCCAGGAGGCCGGTGCGCTGCGCCGGCTCGCCGAGCACCACGGCATGCGCATCCTCTCGGTCCACGCCCCGACGCTCCTCGTGACCCAGCGGGTCTGGGGTGCCGACCCGTGGGGGAAGGTCGACCGTTCCGTCGAGCTCGCCTACGAGGTCGGGGCGGAGGTCGTCGTCCTCCACCCGCCGTTCCGGTGGCAGCGCGAGTACGCCCGAGGGTTCGTCGACGGCATCGCGCTGCGCGAGCACGACAGCGGCATCCGGCTCGCGGTCGAGAACATGTACCCGTGGCGGGCGCCGCGCTCGCGCGAGCTCGAGGCCTACCTCCCGCACTGGGACCCAGTGCCGCAGCCCTACGACTCGGTCACCCTCGACCTGTCGCACACCGCGACCGCCGGCTCCGACGCGCTTGCGATGGTCGACGCGCTGGGGCGCCGCCTCGCCCACCTGCACCTGGCGGACGGGACCGGGTCCGCGCGCGACGAGCACCTCGTCCCGGGACGAGGGCGGCAGCCGTGCGGACCGGTCCTGGAGCGGCTCGCGTCCGGCGGCTTCGCGGGCGACGTCGTCGTCGAGGTCGGGACCCGGCGTGGTGACCAGGCACGACGCGAGCTCGACCTCGCCGAGTCGCTCGCCTTCGCCCGTCTGCACCTCGAGCCCGTCCCCGGCTGACCGGCCACCGCCCCGCCGCCACCCCGCGGGGACCCTCGACGACAGGCCGCGGAGGTGCCATCGTCAGTGCATGGACAGTGACGCCGTCGTCGTCGAGCACCTGCGCGTCCAGCGCGGTGGACGCGACGTCCTGCCGGACCTCTCGGTACGCGTCCCCGAGGGCCAGGTGGTCGGGCTGCTCGGCCCGAGCGGCGGCGGCAAGTCGACCCTCATGCGCTCCGTCGTCGGCGTCCAGGTGGTCGCCGGCGGGACCGTCACCGTCCTCGGCGAGCCCGCCGGGTCACCCGGCCTGCGCCGCCGCGTCGGTTACCTGACCCAGGCGCCGAGCGTCTACGCCGACCTCTCGGTGCGCGCCAACGTCCGCTACTTCGCCCGGGTCGTCGGCGTCGACCCCGAGGCCGCCGACCGGGCCGTCGAGGCCGTCGACCTCGCCGGACACGCCGACGCCCGGGTCGAGAACCTCTCCGGCGGGCAGCTCTCGCGAGCGAGCCTCGCGTGCACGCTCGTCGGCGACCCCGACCTCCTCGTCCTCGACGAGCCGACCGTCGGGCTCGACCCCGTCCTGCGCCGCGAGCTGTGGAGCATCTTCCGGGGCCTCGCCGAGCAGGGACGCACGCTGCTCGTCTCGAGCCACGTCATGGACGAGGCGGTCCGGTGCGACCGCCTGCTCCTCCTGCGCGACGGCAGCATCCTCAGCGACTCGACCCTCGCCGAGCTCCTCGAGCGCACCGGGGCCGAGGACGCCGAGTCGGCGTTCCTCGCCCTCGTCGACGAGGCGGGCGGCCGTACCCCCGACAGTGGCCGAACCGCCGACCGTGGCGCCCCCGACGGTGGCCGACCGGACGGTGGCACCCCGGACGATGGCACCCCGGACGGCGGCTACCACGGACGGCACCTCGTCGACGAGGAGGACGAGCCCTCGTGAACCCGCGGATCACCCTCGCCACCGCCGGCCGCATCCTGCGCCAGCTGCGCGGCGACCACCGAACGGTCGCCCTCATGCTCGTCGTGCCCTGCGTGCTCCTCGGCCTCCTCGCGTGGGTCTACTCGGACGCCCCGGGGGACGTCTTCGACCGGATCGGTCCGGCGCTGCTCGGGGTGTTCCCGCTCGTCGTCATGTTCATCGTCACGAGCATCGCGACCCTGCGGGAGCGGACCACCGGCACCCTGGAGCGGCTCCTCACCACACCGCTCGGCAAGGGCGACCTCATGCTCGGCTACGCCCTCGCGTTCGGGGTCATGGCGCTGCTGCAGGCCGTCATCGCCAGCAGCTTCGCGATCTGGGTCTGCGGGCTCGACATCGCCGGCCCGGTGTGGCTGCTCGTCGTCATCGCGGTCGTCGACGCGGTGCTCGGCACGGCCCTCGGGCTGCTCGCCAGCGGCTTCGCGCGCACGGAGTTCCAGGCGGTCCAGTTCATGCCGGCGTTCATCCTCCCGCAGTTCCTCCTCTGCGGGCTGCTCATGCCGCGCGACCGCATGCCCGGCGTCCTCGAGACCGTCTCGGACGTCCTCCCGCTGTCCTACGCGGTCGACGCGATGAAGGACGTCACCGCCACGGCCGACCCGCTCGGGGACGTCCTGCCGAGCCTCGGCGTCATGCTGCTCTGGGTCGCCGCGGCGCTCGTGCTCGGCAGCCTGACCTTGCGTCGCCGTACCCCCTGACGTCCCCGATAGCCTGCTGACCGTGGACGCCTCAGACCTGCTCCGCGGAGCGCTCCTGCAGATCTCCGAGTCCGACACCGTGCGATCGGCCGTCGTCAAGGCGCCGATGAGCCGGGCCGTCGTCGCCCGCTACGTGGCGGGGGAGGAGGTGCCCGACGCCGTCCGGGTCACGGGCGGGCTGCGCACGACGAACCGGCTCGCGACGATCGACCATCTCGGCGAGGACGTCACCGACCGCGCCCAGGCCGAGCACACCCGGGACACCTACGTGGCCCTGCTCGACGCCCTCTCCGAAGCCGACCTCGCCCGGTTCGGCGCAGCCGAGGTCAGCGTCAAGCTGAGCGCCGTCGGCCAGTCCATCCCCGGGGACGGCGACGCCATCGCCCTCGACCACGCCCGGGAGATCTGCGCGGCGGCCGAGCGCGCCGGCACGACCGTCACCCTCGACATGGAGGACCACACGACGACCGACCGCACCCTCGAGGCGGTCCGGGCGCTGCGCGAGGACTTCCCGTGGGTCGGTGCGGTCCTCCAGGCCTACCTGCACCGCACCGAGGCCGACTGTCGCGACCTCGCCGGGGAGGGCAGCCGCGTCCGGCTCTGTAAGGGCGCCTACAACGAGCCGTCGTCGGTCGCCTTCCAGGACGGCGACGACGTCGACCTCTCCTACGTCCGCTGCCTCAAGGTGCTCATGGCCGGCGAGGGCTACCCGATGGTCGCGAGCCACGACCCCCGGCTCGTCGAGATCGCCCAGGCGCTCGCGAGCCACCACGGCCGCACCCCGGACTCCTACGAGTTCCAGATGCTCCTCGGCGTCCGGGCCGTCGAGCAGAAGCGGATCGCCGACCGCGGCCACCAGATGCGGGTCTACGTCCCGTTCGGCGAGGACTGGTACGGCTACCTCGTCCGGCGCCTCGCCGAGCGGCCGGCCAACGTCCGCTTCTTCCTCCGGTCCCTCGCCTCGAGCGGCTGACGGCTAGGGTCGAGCGCCGCACCACACACCACCACGACGTCGCTCCTGCGCCCTGCCGGTCGCAGCGTGACAGAGGAGGAGCCATGGGAACCGTCGCGATCTTCGGGGCCGGGGTCATGGGCGAGACGCTCCTGTCGGGGCTGCTGCGCGCCGGCCGTCCGGTCGACGCCCTCGTCATCACCGAGCGCCGTCCGGAGCGCGCGGCCGAGCTCACCGAGCGCTACGGCGTCCGGGTCCTCGACAACGCCGAGGCCGCGGCCGCGGCCGACACGCTCGTCCTCGTCGTCAAGCCGCAGGACATGGGCACCCTGCTCGACGAGATAGCGCCGCACGTCGACCCCGGCAACCTCGTCGTCAGCCTCGCCGCGGGGATCACCACCGGCTTCCTCGAGGCCCGGCTGCCCGAGGGCCGCTCGGTCGTGCGGGTCATGCCGAACACGCCGGCCCTCGTCGACCAGGGGATGGCCGCCGTCTCCGGAGGCGCGCACTGCCCGCCGGAGCACCTCGCCGAGGCCCAGGAGCTGCTCGCCGCGACGGGCAAGGTGGTCGAGGTCCCCGAGCGGATGCTGGACGCCGTCACGGCGATCTCCGGCAGCGGTCCCGCGTACATCTTCTACGTCGTCGAGGCCATGATCGAGGCCGGCGTCGTCCTCGGGATGCCTCGTCAGACGGCCACCGACCTCGTCGTCCAGACCCTCTACGGGGCCGCGACGATGATCAGGGAGACCGGCCAGCACCCCACCGTCCTGCGCGAGCAGGTGACCTCACCGGGTGGGACGACCGCCGCCGCGCTGCGCGAGCTCGACGACCACAAGGTCCGCGCCGCGTTCATCAGCGCGATGGAGGCCGCGGCCACCCGCAGCCGCGAGCTCGCCGGTGGCTGACGCCGCCGGGCAGCCGACAGACCCGGGCGCCGCCCCCGGCATCGGACCTGCCCTGCGGGTCGAGCGGGTCACCGAGGACTCCTGGCGGGCCTACCGGGACGTCCGGCAGGCATCGCTCCTCGACAGCCCCCGCGCGTTCTGGACCACGTACGCCGAGAGCGCCGCGCGCACCGACGAGGAGTGGCGCGAGCGGGCCGCGTCCACGGGCCTCACCTGGCTCGCGTGGCACGCAGAGCGCCCGGTCGGCACTGTCGGGCTCTGGCACGCCCCACACCTCGCCGACGACGAGGTCCACCTCGTCGGGATGTGGGTCGCGGCCCCGGCGCGCGGCACCGGGGCCGCGGACGCCCTCGTCGACACGGCGCTCGCCGAGGCCCGGCGGCAGGGGTGGACCCGCGTCCTCCTCGACGCCGCCCGCGAGAACGGCCGCGCGGCACGCTTCTACCGTCGCCGGGGCTTCGTCCCGACCGGCGAGACGGGCACCATGCCGTGGGACCCCACCTGCGTCGAGGAGCGGATGGCGCTCGACCTGCGCTGACGCCAGTTCGTTTCCCCCGGTTGCCGCACCCTGAGGGTGTCGTGAGAAGGTGACGTGCCATGAGCGACATCACGGTCCGCCCGCTGGGCGTGGACGAGTGGGAGCAGTACCGCTCCATGCGGCTGACCGCGCTGTCGGAGTCCCCCGAGGCGTTCGTCGCGGCACACGCCGACGAGGAGGCGGAGCCCGACGACTTCTGGCTGGCCCGGATGAGGCGCTCGACCCGTCTGCTCGCCGAGCGCGACGGTGAGGGCCTCGGCATCGCGAGCGTCGGCGACTACGCGGACGAGGAGGGCGTCGCCCAGCTCTTCGGGCTGTGGGTGCGTCCCGAGGCGCGCGGCAGCGGTGTCGCCGCCCGTCTCGTCAAGGCAGGCGCCCAGGTGGCGGCCGAGCAGGGCCGCGGCCAGCTCTACTACTGGGTGGGCACCGAGAACGGCCGGGCGGTCGCGTTCGCGAGCAGCTTCGGCTTCCGGCCCACCGGTCACCGCCGTCCGATGCGGGTGCGCTCCGAGGACGACGGCGAGGAGGAGGTCGCGATGACCCTCGCTCTCGGCGGCGACCGCGGGGGCATCCCGAGCCTCTGAGCTACGGGCGGGCCGCGAGCCGCTCGATGAGCGTCGTCGGGCCGCTCACGATGAGGGTGTCGTGCGCCGACACCTTCGTCGAGGGGACCGCGTAGGTGAAGTCCTCCCCCGGGGCCTTCACGCCCACCACCGTCACGCCGTACTTGCTGCGCACCTGGCTCTGTTCGAGCGTGAACCCGATCGTCTCGGTCGGGGGGCGCATCTTGACGATGGCGAAGCCGTCGTCGAACTCGATGTAGTCCTGCATCCGGCCGCCGACGAGATGGGCGACCCGGCGTCCGGTGTCGGCCTCCGGGCGGACGATGTGGTGCACGCCGATGCGGTCGAGGATGCGGGCGTGCTCCGGCGAGAGCGCCTTGGCCCAGATGGCCGGCACCCCGGCGTCCACGAGGTTCGCGGCCGCGAGCACCGACGCCTCCACCGACGAGCCGATCGCGACGACGGCGATGGGGAAGCGCCCGGCCTTGGCGTCCCGGATGACTCCGGCGTCGCTCGCGTCGCCGTGGACGACCTGGCTGATCCGGCCGAGGAACTTCTCGGCGAGGAAGCCGTCCTTCTCGATGACGGTGACCTTGTGGCCGAGCCGCCGCAGCTCGAGCGCCGCGGCGGCGCCGAACCGGCCGAGCCCGATGACGAGCACCTCGTCGTCGGTGCGCGAGCCCTTACCCATCTCGACCTCCCGGAGTCACTGGCTGCGGGCCCAGCCTGCCACGGACCGCCCGGCGAGTAGCGTGCATCCATGGGCCATCGGACGAGCGTCGTGTGGGACGACGTGTTCTGCGCCTACGACTTCGGCCCGGACCACCCGATGGGCCCGGTGCGCCTGGACCTCACGACCCGGCTCGCCCGGGCGCTCGGGGTGCTCGACCACGTCGACGTCGTCGCACCCGCGGTGGCTCCGGACGAGCTCCTCACGACCGTGCACGAGGCCGAGTACGTCGCGGCGGTGCGGGCCGCCTCGGACGACCCCCGGCTCGCCGACCCTCGCCGTGGTCTGGGCACCGACGACGACCCCGCGTTCGTGGGCATGCACGACGCGTCCGCCCGGGTGGTCCAGGGGACCGTCGACCTCTGCCGGCGTGTCTGGGAGGGCGAGACCGATCACGGCGTGAACTTCTGCGGAGGCCTGCACCACGCGATGCCGACGCACGCGAGCGGCTTCTGCATCTACAACGACATCGCGGTCGGCATCCAGTGGCTGCTCGACCACGGCGTCGACCGCGTCGCGTACGTCGACATCGACGTCCACCACGGAGACGGCGTCGAGCGGGTGTTCTGGAACGACCCCCGGGTCCTCACGGTCTCGCTCCACGAGAACGGCCGGCACCTCTTCCCCGGCACCGGCTGGCCCGGCGACGTCGGCGGCCCCGAGGCACGGGGCAGCGCCGCCAACGTCGCGCTCCCCCCGGGGACGACGGACGCCTCGTGGCTGCGCGCCCTCGACGCCGTCGTGCCCCCGCTCGTCCGCGCCTTCCGCCCCGAGGTCCTCGTCACCCAGCACGGCTGCGACACCCACCTCGAGGACCCGCTCGCCCATCTCGCGATCACCGTCGACGCCCAGCGCCGGGCCCACGACGAGCTGCACGACCTCGCCCACGAGGTGTGCGACGGACGCTGGGTCGCGGTCGGCGGGGGCGGTTACGAGCTCGTCGACGTCGTCCCCCGGTCCTGGACGCACCTGACCGCCATCGCCGCACACACCCCCGTCCAGCTCGGCACGCCCGTCCCCGAGGACTGGCGGGCGCACGTCCAGCGGCTGTTCGGCCGGCCGGGTCCGAGGCGGATGGGGGACCTGCCCGCCGACCGGTTGCCCATCTGGGTCCAGCCGTGGACGATGGGACACAACCCGGACAACCCGGTCGACCACGCGGTGTTCGCCACCCGGCAGGCCGTCTTCCCGCACCACGGGCTCGACCCCTGGTTCGACTGAGCCGGATGGTGCGACACCCGAAACAACGGGTGTCCGTTCGGCGTGTCGACTGGACAATCGGCTGTCAATCTGGCCATTTCCCTTCCCAGCCGTCACAACTGCCCCTATGGTTGCGACAGCACGACGCAGGGAAGCATGCCGGTGCTGATGTCCGGCACCTGCGACGGCGGAATAACGAGGTCACGATGTCCACGGAGCGCCAGCTCGGGGAAGTGCGGTTCCTCACCGTCGCCGAGGTCGCCACGATCATGCGCGTGTCGAAGATGACGGTCTACCGCATGGTCCACGCCGGGGAGCTCCCGGCGATCCGTGTCGGCCGATCGTTCCGGGTCCCGGAGGACGAGGTGCACGCCTACCTCCGCGGCTCGTACGTCGACACGGCCTGATCCGCACCCCACCGTCGACGGGGGGGGCCCGCCCCGGGGGGGCCCCCCCCCCCCCCCCCCCCCCCCCCCCCCCCGGGTGGGGGGGCCCCCCCCCCCCCCGGGGGGGGGGGGGGGGCCCCCCCCCCCGGGGGGGCGCCCCCCCCCCGCCCCCCCCGCCCCCCCCCCGCCCCCGCCCCCCCGCCCCCCCGCGCCCCCCGGCCTCGCCCGTGCCTCGGGACCCCGCGTCCCGTCAGGCGAAGAACCGGCGGAACTCCTCGATCACCTCGTCCGGGGCCTCCTCGACGAAGTAGTGCCCGGCCTCCGGGATGACGACGACGCGCGCATCGGCCGCCTGCTGCGGCAGCGTCTGCTGCATGTGCGCGGCGAACATGCCGTCCGCCAGACCGGAGACCATCCCGAGCACCGGCATCGTGAGCCGGTCGTAGTCGGCGAGGTCCTCGATGTCCTGGGGGAACGCCTGGTACCAGCCGTTGCCGCCACGGATCGCGTCGGGCGAGTCGTACGCGTCGGCGTACACCGCCCGGTCGAGCGGCGAGACCGCCTCCGGGTCCGGCAGGAAGGTGTCGAAGACCCAGTCGATGAGGTGGTGGGCCCGGCCCTCGATGAGCCGCTCGGGCAGCCCCTGGACCTGGTTGAACGCGAACCACCAGGGGAACAGGGGCATGTCCTTGTGCGGGAGCATCCGGAACTCGTAGTTCGACTCGTCGGGATGCAGGATGTCGAGCAGCGCGACCCGCTCGACCCGCTCCGGGTGGGTGGCGGCGAGGGCGAAGGCCACCTGGGAGCCGACGTCGTGGCCGGCGACGTCGGCGCGCTCGTACCCGAGCTGCTCGATGAACCCTGCCACCACCCGGGCCATGGACTTCTTGTCGTATCCGCCCTCCGGCTTGTCCGAGGCACCCATGCCCGGCAGGTCGAGGGCCACGACGCGACGGGAGCCCGCCAGCGCCGGCATGATCCTGCGGAACTCCCACCAGGTCTGGGGCCAGCCGGGCAGGAGGAGCAGGAGGGGACCCGAGCCACCCGAGACGTAGTGCAGCCGCACCCCGTCCACGGTCTCGAATGCACTCTCGAAGCCGTCTCCCAGTGAGGCGGCCCGTTCTTCGTCGCTCGGTGCTGTCGGCCGTTCCATGGTCGTCGTCACGATCGGCTTCCCTTCTGTCGCGGGCCCGTAGTGCGCGCTTGGACGGTCCAAGGCAGGGCCCGGACTCTCAGCCTCACACCGTCGCCGAGGCCGGGCTACGCACAGATTGCCCTCCTACAGAACCGGTTTCCTCGACCAGAGCCCGGCGTGGCACGCCGCAGCATCGCGGTCACTCGAGGAAGTTGAGCATCTCGGCCACGACGAGGCGCGGGCGTTCCTCGGGGAAGAAGTGACCGCTGTCCGGGATCGTGACGACCGACCCGTCCCGCGTCTGGCGGGCCAGGGCGGACTTCAGCCGGCGCGAGACCGTGCCGTCACCGGCCCAGGACGCCAGCCCCAGGGTCGGGTGCGGTATCTGGTCGTAGCCCTCCAGGTCACGGATGTCCGTGGCGAGGCTGCGGAACCACCCCGCCGCCGCCGAGACTGCCCCGGGCGACTGGAGCGCGGCCGCGTAGACCTCGCGGTCGAGGTCGGCGACGTTCGTCGGGTCGACGAGCTCGGCATCGAGCACGAGGTCGACGAACGGGCGCATCGGCCCGCGCAGCACCGTCTCGGCGAGGTCGGGCACCCAGTGCAGCGCGACCCACCACGGATGTAGGTCCACCTCGCGCCGCGGCACGAGCGGCAGGGTGTACAGCTCCTCGTCGGGATGCGCCGACTCCATGAGGACGACGCGGTCGACGAGGTCGCCGGAGTTCGCGGCCAGGCTGAACGCGACCTGCGCGCCGATCCCGTGGCCGGCGACGTCGGCCTTCCGGTAGCCCAGGCCGACGACGAGGTCGCGGATCCGGGCCGCCATCGCCTTCCGGTCGTATCCGCCGCGGAGCGGGTCCGAGGCGCCCATCCCGGGCAGGTCGACCGCCAGGACGGTCCGTCTCGCCGCCGCGAGGGCGGGCATGACCTTGCGGAAGGTCCACCAGGTCTCCGGCCAGCTCGGCAGGAGCACGAGGAGGGGACCCTCGCCACCGATGACGTAGCGCAGGCGGACGTGGCGGTGTACGGCGAGTCGGCTCGTGAACGCGCCGAGCGATGCGGCCAGGTCCTGGTCTGACGGGGTGAGGTGGTGTGCGGATTCGCTCATCTCGGTCCGGCGCGACTAGGCGTCCATGGCCTCCAACGGAGAGCTGGGCATGACCGAGCCGCCTTCGAGGTAGGACTTGAGGTTCGACAGGATGGCCGGCCAGACCTTGGACACGACCCCCTGAATCTGCTCGTTCGGCAGATCCGTGTGGTTCATCGTGAGCCGCACGATGTCGCCGTGCTCGACGATGTCGAACGAGACCGTCGACGGCTCACCGGTCGGGAAGGTGAACGCCAGCCGCGACGGTCGGCGGCTCTCGAGCACCGTCCCGCCCCCGTCGTCACCACTGCGGTCGGCCCGAACGTGGGTCCAGTCCGAGCCCTCCTGCCAGTCCGACTCGTTGCGGTGGCCCCACCACGTGCCGGTGCGGTCGGGGTCGGTGAACGCGTCCCAGACCTCCTCCGCGGAGGCGGCGAGGTAGATCGTGTACGTGCACGACAGGTCAGACATGTGACTCCCTCCAGTCGGTGCCCCAGGGGGCGAGATGCTGTTGCGGTGGGTGGGTGGCGTCGGGGCGGCTCACACCTCCACCTTGTCGAGCGTCGGGCTCTGGACCGGTCGCCGCGACGGCGCGTGCAGTCCGAACCACACGACTGCCATGCTAACGAGGGTGAGGACGACGTTGACGACCAGGGCGAACCGGATTCCGGCCGCCTCGTCGACCCGGCTCGCGGCGATCGCGCTGAGGACCGGCGTGCCGACCGTGATCGCCACCTGCTGGGTCATCGACGTCAGGCCCGTCGCCAGACCCTGCTCCTCGTCGGGGAGCCCGGACGTCGCCGTCACGGTGAAGGCGACGATGGCGGCCACGTGCCCGAAGAACCCGACGAACAGGCAGGGCACGATGACGAACAGGGCGCTGCGCGAGGTGCCGGCGAAGACGAGCGGCAGGATCGCCAGGCTCTGGACGGTCATCCCGAGAGCCAGCAGCCTGACGTTGCCGAACGCGCCGATGAGCCGGCCCGCGATGATGCCGGCGACGATGGCCATGAGCCCGGGGACGCCGAAGACGACCCCCGTCATGAGCGGGGAGAGACCCATCGCCTTCTGGAGGTAGAGGGTCATCAGGAAGATCATCCCCGTCTCCATGGCGAAGATCGTGAGACCCGCGAGGTTGCCCCAGGTCACCGACCCGCGGCGCAGGATCTGCACGGGGGCCAGCGGCGCCGTCGCGCGCATCTCGATGACCCAGAAGGCGACGAGGAGCAGCACGCCGAGTCCGACGAGCGGCCAGACCCCCTCGACGATCCCGTAGACGAGCGCGAGCAGACCGCCGGTCACCGCCAGGGCGCCGGGCACGTCGAGGACCACCCGACCCGGGGTCCGGCTCTCGCGGAGGAGCACCGGCGCGGCGGCGAGGATGACCAGGGCCACGGGGACGTTGATCCAGAAGGCCGACCGCCAGCCGAGCGAGCTGACGAGAGCACCGCCGGCGAGGGCCCCGAAGCTGAAGCCACCCGACAGGAGCGCACCGTTCAGGCCGAGGACGCGCTCTCGGAGGGAGCCCTCCGCGAAGGTCGTCGTGAGCAGGGACATGCTGGCCGGGATGGCCATCGCCGTCGCCAGACCCTGGAGGGCCCGGGCGGTGAGGAGCACGGCCGGGGTGGTGGCCAGGCCGCCGATGACCGACGCGACGACGAGCAGGACCATCGCGGTCATGAACATCCGCCGTCGCCCGAACAGGTCGGCGAACCGGCCGAAGAGGAGGGTGAACCCCGCGGCCGGCAGGGCGAAGGCCGTGCTGATCCAGGCCAGCTGGTGCAGCTGGAGCCCGACCCCCGCGCCGATCTCGGGGATCGCGACGTTGAGGATCGAGAAGTCGGCGGACAGGAGGAACCCGGCTCCCATGAGGAGCAGGAGGATGGCTCGCTGACGACCGTCGAAACGGACGTGACCTGACTGTTCGGTGGTCATGATGTGGTCTTCCTCGGTGACGTCGGACATGGTCGTCCGGCGGCTGCCGCACCGACGGATCGGGTGGGCAGCCGCCGGCGGGGTCAGATGAAGTAGGTGTTGGGCTCGAGACCGCACAAGACGCGGCCGTAGATCTCCGCGTTGACGTCCGGGCCCATCATCGCGTGCAGCGAGAAGGTCTTGAGGTCGGTGACGATCTGCTGGATCGGGACCCGCTTGTAGGCCGAGGACCCACCGCTGGCGGCGGCGAAGATCTCCGCGGCCTCGATGCACAGGCGCACCGCGGCACCCTCGTCGGCGCGGCAGCGGGCGCGCTCGACCATCGACCACTCCTCGCCGGAGGCGGCCTTGTCGTCGACGGTCTCGGCGAGCCGGCGGGCGTGGAACTCCGCCTCGTCAATCTTGAGCATGGCCTCCGCGACCCGCAGGTGCGTCACGGGAGCCTCGGCCTGCTTGCCGTACTCCGTGTACGTGACCGCGCGCCCGGGCAGCCGCTCCATGAAGATGTCGCGGACCGCCTTGGCCATGCCGGTCGCGCACCCGACGGTCGCGGCCGAGCCCATGGCGATGAACGGTGCGCGGTACATCTCGGTGTCGGCGTTGCGCTCGGAGGCGGACTGACCGGAGACCACGGCGGGCGCCGGCATGAGGCGGTCCTTAGGCACGAACAGGTCCTTGGCGCTGGTGCCGACGCTTCCGGTGCTGCGGAAGCCGAGGGTGTCCCAGTCGTCGGTGATCTCCAGGTCGTCGATGCGGACCGGGCCCATGACCGGGTACGGCTCACCGTCCGGGTTCATGTAGATCGCCGCGATCTGCTGGTAGGTGCTGTGGTGCGCGCCGCTGATGCACGGCCAGGAGCCGTTGACGACGACGCCCCCGTCGGCCGGGGTCGCGACCGCGCTGCCCGGCCCGATCGTCGTACAGACCTGCGAGTCCGGGTCGGAGAAGACCTCGTCCTGGATGTGGTCGGGGAAGAGCCCGAGCCCCCAGGTCGCGATCCACGAGCAGGCCACGAGCCACGCGGTGGACCCGTCCGCCTGGGCGAGCCGGTCGGCGACCTCCACCATCGTCTTGGCATCGGTCTCGAGCCCGCCGTACTGCGCGGGGACCCGCATCCGGAAGACACCCGCGTCCTGGAGCGCGGCGATGGTGTCCTCGTGGAGGCGGCGGTTCTCCGCCGACCAGGACGCCCGCTCCTTGATGACGGAGATGGCGTCGTCCACGCCCTTGAGCAGGTCTTCCTTCGTGGGGTTGGCCACGGCTGTCATGGTGGTGCTCCTCAGATCTCGGGAGTTTTCCGGAACGCCTCCAGCCTCACGTGCGGCGCCGCGAATTGCTTCTTCCCGATTGCTGTCTCGCTCAGAGCGGGATGTTGCGCTGGCGACCGCGGGGCACGCCGGCCGTCGAGACGGACCGCAGCCACTCCGCGAGGCGGGACCGCGTCGCGTCGGGGGCGATGACCTCGTCGACGACCCCGAGCTCCACGGCGCGGGCCAGCCCACCGCTCTCGGCCTCGTGCTCCAGGGCCAGCTCGGCCTCGAGCTCCTCGCGGGCCGTCGCCTCCTCGACCTCGGCGAGCCGCTTGCGGTGCAGCACCCGCACGGCCGCGACGGCGCTCATCACCGCGATCTCGGCGCCCGGCCAGGCGTACACGGCCTGGGCGCCGAGAGAGCGGGCGTTCATCGCGATGTAGGCCCCGCCGTAGGCCTTGCGGGTGATGAGCGTGGCCCGCGGGATCGTGGCCCCACTGAAGGCGTGCAGGAGCTTGGCGCCGCGGCGGAGCACGCCGTCGCCCTCCTGCCGGCTCCCCGGGAGGTATCCGGGCACGTCGACGACGACGACGAGCGGGATCCCGAACGCATCGCACATGCGGACGAACCGGGCCGCCTTCTCGGCGGACCGGGACTCCAGGCACCCCCCGAGCCGCAGGGGGTTGTTCGCGATGACGCCGACGCGCGCGCCGCCGAGCCGGCCGAGCGCGGTGAGGATGTTGGGTGCCCAGTTCTTCTGAAGGACGAGGGTCGAGCCGTCGTCGAGCAGGGTCTCGACGAGCAGCTGGACGTCGTACGCGCGGCGGGGGTTCTCGGGGAGGACGGCGCCGAGGTCGGTGTCCTCGACCGGGTCGGCGCCGTGGAGGGAGGGTGAGACGAGGCCGACGAGGTCCTGGGTGACCCGGAACGCGTCGTCGAGGTCGCGGGCCGCGACGTGGGAGACCCCCGAGAGCCGGTCGTGGACCTCGGGGCCGCCGAGGTCCTCCATGCTCACCGACTCCCCGGTCACGGACTGGATGACCCCGGGGCCCGTGACGAACAGCCGCGCCTCGGGAGCGAGGACGACGAGGTCGGTGAGCGCCGGGCCGTACGCGGCGCCGCCGGCGGCCGGGCCGAGGACGATCGAGAGCTGGGGGATGCGACCGGAGCTGCGCGTCATGACCGCGAAGATCCGCCCGATCGCGTCGAGCGACCCCACCCCCTCCGCGAGCCGAGCGCCTCCGCTGTGCCAGATCCCGACGACGGGCCGGTCGTGGGCGATGGCCGTCTCGTAGGCCGCCTCGATGACCGAGCAGCCCTCCGCGCCGAGCGCTCCGCCCATGATCCGGGGGTCGGTGCAGAAGGCGACGACACGGCGACCGTGGATCTCTCCGGTCCCCGCGACGACCCCGGAACCGGGTGCGTCCGCAAGAGCCTCCCGGGGGCCGGTGAAGAGCCGGTCGAGCCGCGTCTCCGGGGCCCGCGGGTCCCGTGCTGCGCTGCTCCACGGACGGGTGGATGCGAGGGTGGACATCGGGCCTCCCGGGGTCGGAACCGGACGTCCTAAGCGTGGACGGCCGCGACGACCCGGCGCTTCTCCTGCATTGCCCTGTAGCCGGACGGCGGGGCGGCCTCGTGCTCGAGGCTTCCCGACACGACCGCCCGCGAGTGCAGCTCCGGGAGCGCGGTGAGGATGGGGAGCGACGTGCCGCCCACGCCGGCCATCCGCAGCGTCACGTCGTTCGCCGCGGCCGTCCGGGGGTCCTCCTCGACCTGCGCCCGCGGGGCGCGCGGCACCGTCGCCGTCGCCGTCGCGGTCGGCTCGGCCGCCTCGGGGTCGAGCGTCACCGCATGGACCCTCCACTCCCCCGCCGGCGCGGCACCGTGGACGGCGAACTCGCGCTGGTCGGCCGGGAGCACGGTGCAGGCGACCGGGCGTCCGGTCGCGATGTCCCTCGCGAAGACACCGATGTACGTGAGCGCGTCCCGGGTCGCGTCCGCCGGTGGCTCGACCGTGCCCGCCACGAGCGGCTTCCCGGTCCTCGCGGGCAGCGTGAGCCGCTTGTACTGCTCCGCCCACGAGGACACGATGTCCGGCCGCTCCTCCCGGTGGAGGGTGCGGTACTCGGAGGGGGTCATCCCGACGACCTGGTGGAACTTGGTGCTGAAGGCGCCCATGCTGTCGTAGCCCACGGCGAGGGACAGGTCGGTGATGGAGATCGACTGGTCGTGCGCGAGGATCTGCTTGCTGCGCGCCAGCCGGATCGCCGTGAGGAACCGCCCGGGTGTCACGCCGGTCGCGCTCTTGAAGCGGCGCAGGAAGTAGAACTTGCTGTACATGGCATGCGAGGCCAACCGGTCCAGGGTGAGCTCCTGGTCGTAGTTGAGCCACATGAACTTGATCGCGTCGAGGACGGCGTCGTCATCCATGGATGAGCTCCTTTCGGGGACTGTCGGGGTGTGGGGCCTCCAGGGCCGCGCCGACGTACGGGATGGACAGCGACTGGAAGTCAAGCCCGGGGTGGAGCGCCCGCACCTGACCCTCGACGGCGACGAGGGACATGAGCGGGAAGACGAAGGAGGCGTCCGGGTAGAGGCCGAACGCCCGCTGGGCGGTGAAGAGGTCCTGCGAGAACGACACGACGTTGAACTCCCCGGAGCGGGCACCGGTGTTGGCGTCGACGACGGTCTGCATCGCCTCGGTGAACCCGTCGAGGTCCGCGTCCGGCGGGACCTGCTCGCAGGACTCTACGACCGCCCGGGCGCAGGCCTGCCCGTCGCCGACGGCCAGCCCGAGGAAGAACAGGCCGAGCGAGCGGCGGGTCGAGTGGTCGACCCGCATGACGAAGCCCGCGTCGTAGACGACGACCTCGTCCCCGTGGGTGTCGAGGTTGCCCGGGTGGAGGTCGACGTGGACGAGGCCGTGGGTGAAGAGCATCTCGTAGACCAGGACCATGATGTCCTCGGCCCGCTCCTCGGACGGTCGCGCGACGCCGCCGGCCGCCGGTACCCACTCCATGACCAGGGTGTCCGCGGAGCTCTCCGTCCGGACGTGGCGCGGGACGCGGACGTGACCGAGGTCGGCGAACGCCGCCCCGAGCTCCACGAGGCTGCGGCCCTCGGCCACGAGGTCGGTCTGGGCCTCGATCGCCGACGCCAGGTGGTCGACCATCGCCCGGACCGGGATGCCGGAGAACGCCGGGAGGTGCTGGAGCACCCGCGCGACACCGCGGACGAGGGCGAGGTCGACGTCGACCGCCTCGCGCACCCCCGGCTTGACCACCTTGACCGCCCGATGCCCGCCGTCGGGCCGGGTGGCGTGGAGGACGTAGGCGATGGACCCGCTGCCGACGAGCGAGAACTCGGTGCCGGCCGGTTGACCGGAGGCGGCGGCCAGCCGCAGGGCGACGGGCTCGTCGCCCCGGTCGAAGGAGCGTGGGCCCTGGCCCCAGAGCGCCTCGAGGCGGTCGCAGACCGACGGTGGGAGGATGTCGCGCCGCGTCGCGAGGAGCTGGGCCAGCTTGACCGCCACCGGGCCGAGGCCCGACCAGCCGTCGGCCACGGCCACGAGCGCGGCCTCGCGGCGCTCCCCCGGCGGGCTGGCGGTCGCCCGGGCCAGGGCTCGGGCCCCGAGCCGGAGCGTGGTCCCGGTGAGGCGGACGACACGGCGAGCCGGTGCGAGGGCACGCGGGCGTCCCGGTGAGGTCGTGCCCAGGAGCATGGATCCCCCTCTGGTCGCTGGTGTGGTTCTCGTGTCCGACTCGCTCGGAGTGCCCCGCGGGCCACGCTGCACCTGGTGTCGGAGGCGTCCGCTCACGACAGGTTCCTGTCGACTCAACCGGACGCACGGTCGGTTTGCAACTCGGAGATCCGGCTCTGGTCGACGCTCGACCCGAGGCCGGTGACGTCCACGAGCCGGGTGATCGTGCAGAACAGGGCCGACGTGAAGAGGACCTCGAGCACCTGGTCACGGGTCCAGCCCGCGGCGATGGTGTCGGCCCAGTCCCCTTCCACGACCTTGTACGGCGTCCGCGTGACCTTCTCGACGAAGGCGAGGAGGGTCCGCAGCGGCTCGTCCACGGGGAGCTCGGAGACCGGGGCCCCCCGCTCGATCGCCGCGGTGAGCTCGGGGCTGCCCCCGAAGGCGCGGGCGAAGTAGTTGTGCGTCCCGACGCAGTACGGGCACTGGTTGAGACCCGAGGTCCAGGCCGCCACCACCTCCTTCGTGCGCCGGTCGACCGACCCGCCGAGGAAGACCGCCTGGTAGCCGCCGAGGATCGCGCCCAGCAGGTCGGGCCGGGTGGAGAGCAGCCGGAACATGTCGGGGACGAAGTCGATCCCGAGGGAGCTCTTGATCGCCCCGTAGAGGGGTGCCAGCTCCGGGCCGGCGTCGTTCTCGTCGATGAGGGTCACCTGGATCGTCACGGGAATCTCCTTTTGTGGCAATTCGATTCGTCACCACAATGGGGAGGGCCGGAGCAATTCGCTTCTTCCAGATTGCCCACCGGATATGCGGACCGAGCACGGGACCGCCGCAGAGCAATTTCGCGAAAGCCAGATCCCCGGTGCTGCTGCCACGGTGGACCGAGGCCATAAGAGGAGACCCCATGTCCATGAGCAGAATTCTCGACATCCCCGCACAGCCGTTCCTGGCGCTCCGGGGACGGCTGATGACCCCGCCCCGACGAGAGGTCGACCTGGTCAGGCGGGGGTTCGCCGCCCCGCGTCCCGAGGCCCGGGCGAACCTGGAGCGGGCCGGCCACGGCTTCCTCGACGGCTTCTCGCTCGCCGCCAGCACGCGCACGACCGACCGGCTCGTCCACGGGCTCGAGGCGATCGACCCGCTCCGCCGGGGTTTCGCCTACGAGGGGGCCGGCATGGCGCTCGCGATGCTCGACGCCGTCCCCGGCGCCCGCGGCCACCACATGCGGCGGCTGCTCGAGCACGAGGGCGCCCGCCACGTGTACATGGTGTACGTCGGGGCCGGCTGGGCCCTGGCCCGGCTCCCCAAGGCGCGCTGGGAGGCCGCCACCCGAGGCCTGGAGGACCCGGTGCTCACCTGGCTGGCGCTCGACGGCTACGGGTTCCACCAGACGTACTTCCGCACCGAGGAGTACCTCGCGGAGGGTCGCGTCGAGGACCACTTCCCCTGGCCCGCCTGGGACGAGACCGGGTACTCCCGGCACGCCATCGACCAGGGGGTGGGCCGCGCCCTGTGGTTCGTCGAGGGCGCCTACCCCCGCCGGGTCGCGCACCGGGTCGAGACCTTCGCGCCCGACCGCCGTGGGGACCTCTACTCCGGTGTCGGGCTCGCCGCGACGTACGCCGGAGGCGCGAACGACGAGCAGCTCGCCGAGCTGGGCCGGCGCGCCGGTCCGCTCCGCCCGAGCCTGTTCCAGGGGTCGGTCTTCGCCGCGGAGGCCCGGCGCCGCGCAGGCAACGTCACCCCGGACACCGAACGGGCGGTGCGGGCGCTCACCGGCCTGTCCGTCGTCGAGGCGTCCGACATCGCCCTCGGCACGCGGCCGGACACCCGCTACGTCGGGGGCGACGCCTCGTTCGATGTCTGGCGCGACCGCATCATGAGCCACTGCGGAGAGCTCAGTGAGTCGGCCTGAGCATCCCCCGACCCTGTCCCGCCGCGGCGCCGTCCGGGCGCTCGCGGGGATGGTGAGCGACCGGCCGACCCTCATGAGCCGGCTGGCCGAGCAGCACGACGCCGTGCGTCTCCCGTTCGGCCGCCGTCACCTGTACTACTTCAGCCGCCCGGAGGACGCCCAGCACATCCTGACGCACAACGCCGACAACTACGAGAAGGGCATCGGGCAGTCGCACGCCCGCCAGGCCCTCGGCGACGGCCTCCTGACGAACGAGGGCGCCGCGTGGCAGCGAGCCCGCTCGACGATGCGCCCGCTCTTCGGCCGCTCGCAGGCCGCCGCCCAGACCGCCATCGTCGAGGAGGAGGCGCTCGCGCTGGCCGACCGGCTGGGGGACCTGCCGAGCGGCACCGAGATCGACGTGCGCGCCGTGCTCACCGACTACACGATCCGGGTCCTCGGACCGGCGCTCATCGGGCAGGACCTCACCCGCTACGACCGGCTGGGCGCCTCCTTCGACACCGTGCAGGCCCACGCGATCCGCGAGATGCTCACGCTCAACGCGGTCCCGACGTGGGCGCCGCTGCCGTCGAACCACCGGTTCGACCGGGCGATGCGCTACCTCGAGCACGTCGTCGACGACCTCGTCGACCGGGGCCGGGACGAGCCCGGCGACACCCTCGTCACGGCGGTGCTCCGCGAGCCGGCCGGGGAGGTCGCGCCCCGTCGCCGCCTGCGGGACGAGCTCATCACGATGCTCCTCGCCGGGCACGAGACGACGGCGAGCACCCTCGGCTGGGCGATCAGCCTGGTCGCGAGCCACCCCGACGTCCAGGCCCGGATCCGGTCCGAGGCCGAGGTGGCCCTCGGAGACGGGGTGAGCGCCGAACCGGAGCGGCTCGTCGCCGGGCTCCCGTTCACGACCGCGGTCATCCACGAGGTGCTGCGCCTGTACCCGGCGGTGTGGCTCATCAGCCGACGAGCCAAGTCGGCCGACCTCGTCGGCCGCTACACCGTCCCGGCCGGCGCGGACGTCCTCGTCTGCCCCTACGCGCTCCATCGCGACGCCCGGTTCTGGACCGACCCGCACACCTTCGCCCCGGACCGCTTCCTCGACGAGTTCCCGGCCTCCAGCCGGTATGCCTACATCCCCTTCGGCGCCGGGCCGCGCAGCTGCATCGGGCGCAGCCTCGGGCTCACGGAGTCGACGATCGCGCTGACCCGGCTGTGCCGCGAGGTGGCCTTCGACCCTCCCGCCAGGGCGGCGCGGATGGAGCCCCTCCTCACCCTGAGACCCGCGCGGGGCCTCCGTGTCGCGGTCCGGTCCCGGCAGGAGGCCCGATCGCAGACGGCCGCCTGACCACCCGCGAGGTGTGGAGAGCCACATCCCCGAGCAGAGAGAGCAACCCATGCACGCACCATTCGACGTCCTCATCGTCGGCTGCGGATCCTCCGGCGCCGCGCTCGCCGCGCGGCTGAGCGAGGACCCCGCCCGACGCGTCGCCGTCATCGAGTCCGGACCCGACTACGCCGACGTCGACGCGCTGCCCCAGGACTTGCGCAACGGCAACCGGATGTCGCTGGACGCGCACGACTGGGGGTACCGCGCCGACATCTTCCGCGGCCGCGACATCCGCCTGCCCCGCGGACGGGTGACCGGCGGCTCCTCGGCCGTCGGCGCTACCATCGCCCTGCGCGGCATGCCCTCGGACTTCGACGAGTGGGCCGAGCTCGGCAACCCCGAGTGGGCCTGGGACCAGGTCCTGCCGTACTTCCGGGCCCTCGAGACCGACCTGGACTACGGCGACAGCGCCCTGCACGGGGGGACCGGCCCGATCCCCATCCGCCGCTGGCGCCCCGACGAGATGACCCGGTGGCAGAACGCCTTCGAAGAGGCGTGCGCCGCAGCCGGCTACGACCGGGTCCGTGACCACAACGACCCGGACGCGACGGGCTTCGGCGCGATCCCGTCCAACCGCCGGGACGGGTTCCGCCGGGTGTCCACGGCCGAGGCCTACCTCCGCCCGTCGGACGGCCGGCCCAACCTCACGGTGTTCGCCCAGGCCACCGTCGACCGGGTCCTCGTGTCCGGGGACCGAGCCGTCGGGGTCGAGGTGCGCAGCTCCTCCGGGGCCGTCGAGACCGTCACCGCAGGGACCGTCGTCCTCGCGAGCGGGGCGATCAACTCGCCTGCGATCCTCCTCCGGTCCGGCATCGGCCCGCGCGAGGACCTCGAGGCGCTCGGCATCCCCGTGACCCGCGACCTCCCGGGGGTCGGGCTCAACCTCGTCGACCACCCCCGCAGCGGCATCTTCATCATCCCCAAGGACGGCACCCTCGACGGCGAGAACGCCTTCCTCCAGAGCATCCTCCGCACGACGTCGCGGTCGGGCGAGACGACGAACGACATGCAGTACTACATGGTCAACCACTTCAGCCTCGACCCGTTCCCCCACCTGAAGCGGCTCTCGCAGGCCTCGCTCATCAACGGGGTCATGGTGTGCCAGCAGCGGCCGAAGTCGCGGGGCCGGCTGCGGCTCACCGACCCCGACCCGCGCAGCGAGCCGCAGATCGACCTCAACTTCCTCAGCCACCCGGACGACGTCGACACCATGGTCGAGGGGATCCGGGAGTGCGCGCGGCTCATGCGGCACGACTACGTCATGGCCAACCGCGAGCGGCAGCTCATCCTGCGCGACGAGGACGTCGACGACGAGGACCTCGTGCGGGTCTACCTCAAGGCGACCCTCGACAGCAGCTACCACCCGGTGGGGACGGCGAAGATGGGGCCGGCCGAGGACGACACCGCGGTCGTCGACCAGTACGGACGGGTCCACGGCATCGAGGGGCTCGTCGTCGCCGACGCCTCGATCATGCCGAACATCGCCAGTGCCAACACCAACCTCACGAGCATCATGATCGGCGAGAAGGTGGCCGCCCAGATCGAGGAAAGGGCCGCCTGACCCATCCCTGCCACCCCGTTCCGGACCGACGTTCCCGTCGGCTCGCAATATGCGCCTGACATTGTTTCGGAGTTTCGCTGAGCAATTTGGGAGAAGCATTTACCGCGGGGGCAGTGAAAGCGTGAATACCAGCAATGGTGTCGTACACCACTACTCCGGGGAAGGACTTCCGATATGCAATTCCGCCGTCACACACCAGGGCTCGCCGCCGTGCTCGTGCTCGCCGTCCTGTACGGGGCCGCGACGGTCAGCGCTGCGAACCCGGACCCGACGCCGACCGCGGACGGGTACTCGTTCGAGCGGATGGACATCGCCATGCCGCCGGGCTACGACGCGCTCGAGAAGCGCACCGTCCGCACCGTCAACCCGTCGTACCACCACATCCGCTCGTGGATCTCCTCGGTCGGGGCCGGCATCGCCATCAACGACCTGGCAGGGCACGGACGCGACAGCGGCATGTGTCTCGTCGACACCCGCACCGACAGCGTCGTCGTCACGTACACCCCGACGGCTCCCGCCGAGGACCGCTTCGAGCCGTTCGTCCTGGCGCCGAAGCACCTCCCGACGAGCGACATCATGGCGCCGATGGGCTGCGCGCCGGGGGACTTCGACGAGGACGGCCGTACCGACATCCTTGTCTACTACTGGGGCCGCACCCCGATCGTCTTCCAGGCCAAGGACGACGTCCGGATGCCGAGCACCTCTGCATACGAGGAGGTCGAGCTCGTCCCGTCCTCGGCGGAGGGCCGGGACTACTCAGGCGAGCCGTGGAACACCAACGCCGTCCTCGTGCGCGACCTCGACGGCGACTCCCACCCGGACATCATCGTGGGGAACTACTTCCCGCAGTCCGGTGTGCTCGACCCGTCGGGACGCAAGGACGTCTACATGAACGACTCGCTCTCCCGGGCCAACAACGGGGGCGGCATGCGGGTCCTGCGCTGGGTGCGCAACGACGCCGACGGACGTCCGCAGTACGTCGAGGACAAGGACGCGGTGCCCTACGAGGACGCGAGCGGGTGGGCCCTCGGCCTCGCCGGCGCCGACCTCACCGGCGACCTGCTCCCCGAGGTGTACGTCGCCAACGACTTCGGCCACGACCACCTGCTGCGCAACACCTCGACCCGCGGCCGGATCCAGTTCAGCACCGCGGTCGGGTCGCGCGGGCCGACGACCCCCAAGTCCTTCGTCGTCGGCAAGGGCTCGTTCAAGGGGATGGGCGTCGACTTCGTCGACCTCGACGGCAGGGCCAAGTTCGACATGGTCGTCAGCAACATCACGACGGCATGGGGGCTCGAGGAGAGCAACTTCGTCTGGCGCAACGACGCCCGCTCGGGCGAGGACATGACGGCACACCTGGCCCGGGGGCACGCGCCCTTCACCCAGACCGCCCAGGAGCGCGGCATGGCGTGGACGGGATGGTCCTGGGACGTCAAGGCCGGCGACTTCCGCAACTCCGGCTCCCCCGACGTCATCCAGACCGCCGGGTTCGTCAAGGGTGAGCACAACCGCTGGGCGTGGCTCCAGGAGCTCGCGACGGCCAACGACGTGCTCGTGCGCGAGCCCTCGATGTGGCCGAACCAGCAGCCGGGCGACGACCTGGCGGGTCATCAGCCCCTGGCCTTCTACGCCCCCGACGGTTCGGGCCGCTTCACGAACATCACCCACGAGATCGGCACGGACATCGAGACCCCCAGCCGCGGCATCGCGATCGGCGACACGACCGGGACCGGCGTCCTCGACTTCGCCGTCGCCTACCAGTGGGACGAGCCGGTCTTCTACCGCAACACCTCCACGGTCGGCCGCAGCCTCGAGCTCTCGCTGCGCCGCGACAGCCTCACGGGGTCCTCGACCGTCCCGGCGTACGGGGCCACGGTCACCGTGCGCGACGCCGACGGCCGCGAACAGGTGACCCAGCTCGACGGCGGCAGCGGCCACAGCGGCAAGCGGGCCTTCACCGTCCACGTCGGCCTCGGCGACTCGGACGGGCCGGTCACGGCCACCGTCGCCTGGCTCGACCGGAGCGGCCGAGCACATTCCGAGCCCGTCCGGCTCCTGCCGGGCCGGCACACCCTCCTCCTCACGGACCAGGTCAAGGAGTACACGAAGTGAGCACCGCACTCTCCCCCGACGCTCCTCCGAAGATCCCCACCGCCGAGCCGACCACGGCGCGCCCCGTCCCGGCTCCGGCCCGGCCCGAGGCCAAGCCCCCGGCCGACCCCCGGTACCTCGCGCTGCGCAACTTCGCGATCTCCGTCTCGGTCTTCAACATCTTCGGGTACTGGCTCCTCGGCTTCGAGCAGCCCTACCTCTGGCCGATCCTCGCCATCCTCACCGCGTACACGACCGAGCTCACCTTCGAGTCGCTCAGCGCCTGGGCGCAGCAGCGCGAGGCCCGGTTCCGGGGCCGCGGCCTGCGCGGGCTCTACGAGTTCCTCCTGCCGAGCCACATCACGGCCATCGCGGTCAACATGCTGCTCTACGCCAACAACCAGCTGCTGCCGATCCTCTTCGGGGTCGTCGCCGGGGTCACGGCCAAGCACGTCCTCCAGGCTCCGATCAACGGTCGGATGCGCCACTACATGAACCCGTCGAACTTCGGGATCACGATGGCCCTGCTCGCCTTCGGCTCCTGGATCAGCGTGGCTCCCCCGTACCAGTTCGGTGAGAACGTCAACTCGTTCATCCGGATCGGCATCCCGCTCATCATCGCGACGGCCGGGACGGTGCTCAACGCGACGCTCACCAAGAAGGTCCCGCTCATCGTGGGCTGGCTCGGCGGCTTCGTCATCCAGGCCGTGGTGCGGCACTGGGTCTTCGACGTGGCCCTCATGTCCGCGCTGAGCGTCATGAGCGGGATCGCGTTCATCCTCTTCACCAACTACATGATCTCCGACCCCGGGACGACCCCGTTCAAGGCGCGAGCCCAGTTCATGTTCGGCTCCGCCACCGCGTTCGTCTACGGGCTCCTCGTGGTCTTCAACGTCGTCTACACGCTGTTCTTCGCGGTCACCATCGTCTGCCTGGCCCGTGGCATCGGCTGGTGGGGCTACGACCTGCTCTCCCGCCGCCGAGCGCGCCGGGTCCCCGTCGGTGAGGGGGTGCCGGCATGAGCCGCATCGCCGTCGTCGGGATGGCCTGCCAGTACCCCGACGCCCCCGACACCGCCACGCTGTGGGACAACGTCCTGGCCGGGCGCCGGGCCTTCCGTGCCCTGCCCCCCGAGCGGATGAGCTCCGACTACTACTCCGAGGACGCCGCGACGCCGGACCGGCACTACGCGACGAAGGCCGCCGTCATCGAGGGATGGGAGTTCGACCGGACGAAGTACCGCGTCTCGGGCAGCACCTACCGCTCGACCGACCTCACCCACTGGCTCGCCCTCGACACCGTGGAGCGTGCGCTCGACGACGCCGGCCACACCGGAGGCAGCGGCCTGGACACCACCCGGACCGGCGTCATCCTCGGCAACACCCTCACCGGTGAGTTCAGCCGCGCCAGCCAGATGCGGCTGCGCTGGCCCTACGTCCGGCGGACCCTGGCGGCCGCCCTCGAGGAGCAGGACTGGGATCCCGAGCGGATCGCGGAGTTCCTCGCCTCCTACGAGGCCTCGTACAAGAGCGCGTTCCCGCCGATCACCGAGGACACCCTCGCCGGCGGCCTCGCCAACACGATCGCCGGGCGGATCTGCAACTACTACGACTTCGGCGGCGGCGGCTACACGGTCGACGGCGCCTGCTCCTCCTCGATCCTCGCCGTGACGAACGCGGCGGACGCGCTGACCAACCGGCACCTCGACGCCGCGGTCGTCGGCGGGGTGGACCTGTCCATCGACCCCTTCGAGGTCGTCGGGTTCGCCAAGACCGGCGCCCTGTCGACGAGCGAGATGCGCGTGTACGACCGACGGTCCAACGGCTTCTGGCCGGGCGAGGGCTGCGGCGTGCTCGTCCTCATGCGCGAGGAGGAGGCCCTCGCCTCGGAGCACCGGATCTACGCCACCCTGACCGGCTGGGGCTACTCGTCGGACGGAATCGGCGGCATCACCCGCCCGGAGGCGAGCGGCCACCGCCTGGCCATCGAGCGCGCCTACGACATGGCCGGGTACGGCTTCGACAGCCTCGGCTACGTCGAGGGCCACGGCACCGGCACCAAGCTCGGCGACGAGACCGAGCTCGGCGTCTTCGACGCCGCGCGGCGCCGGGCCGGGGGCCCGCCGGTCCCGGTCGGCTCGATCAAGGGCAACATCGGCCACACGAAGGCCGCCGCCGGCGTGGCCGGACTCATCAAGGCGGCCCTGACGATCCACCACGGCGTCATCCCTCCGGTCACCGGCACGACGAGCGCCCACCCGCTGTTCGAGGCCGAGGGGGCCGGGATCCGGCTCGCCCAGGAGCCCGAGGAGTGGCCGGAGGGGCCGCGCCGGGCCGCGGTGTCGTCGATGGGCTTCGGCGGCATCAACGGGCACATCACGATGGAGGGGCCGCCCGCCCCGTCGTCGGTCGGCCGGTTCCGCACCGCCCGCCGGGTCGCGCGGGGGCGCCAGGACGCCGAGCTGCTCGTGGTGTCCGCCCCGGACCCGGCGCGGCTCGCCGACCGGCTCCGCACGCTCGCGGAGCGCGCAGGCGCGATGTCGTACGGCGAGCTCGCCGACCTGTCCGCCGCGCTCCTGTCGTCCGACGAGGGTCACCGGCACCGCGCGGCCGTCGTCAGCGCCGACCCCGTCCAGGCCGCGGCCCGGATGCGCGACCTCGCCGACCGGGTCGACGAGGGGGAGACCTCGCTCGTCGACCCGGCCGGCGGCCGGTTCCTCGGTGCCGCCGTCCGGGCCCCCCGGCTCGGGCTGATGTTCCCGGGCCAGGGCGCTCCCGGCCACGGTGACGGCGGAGCCGTCGCACGCCGGTTCCCCGTCGTCGAGGCGTTGTACGACGCCGCAGGGCGCAGCGCGGCGGGAGCCGCGACCGAGACCGCGCAGCCGCGCATCGTCACGGCCTCGCTCGCCGGGCTCCGCCTCCTCGAGGAGCTCGGGGTCGACGCCGTCGGCTGCGTGGGGCACAGCCTCGGCGAGCTGACCTCGCTGCACTGGGCCGGCGCCTTCAGCCAGGACCAGGTGCTCGCGGCCGCCGCCGAGCGGGGTCGGATCATGGCGTCCGCGTCCGCGGCCGGTGGGGCCATGGCCTCGCTGCGGTGCGCTCCGGAGGAGGTCGAGCCGCTCATCGCGGACACCTCGGTCGTCATCTCGGGCTTCAACGGCCCGCGCCAGACCGTCGTCTCCGGTCCCACGATCGCGGTGGACAGCCTCGTCCAGGCGGCCCAGGGGAAGGGTATCGACGCGACCCCGCTCAACGTGTCGCACGCCTTCCACTCCCCCGACGTGGCCCCCGCGGCGGACCGGCTGCGCTGCTACCTCGACGATGCGGCCGGCACGAGCGCCGTCGAGCGGACCGGCCTGTACTCCACGGTCAGCGGCGACGCCCTGCCCGTCGGCACCGAGGTCCCGGCCCTGCTCGAGGAGCAGGTCCGCGAGCCGGTCCGCTTCGGCACCGCGCTGCGCGGTCTCGGCGCGGAGTGCGACCTCCTGCTGGAGGTCGGGCCCGGCCAGGCACTCTCGGCCCTGGCCCGGGACATCTGCCCCGACGTGCCCGCCGTCGCCCTCACGACCGACGGTGACAGCCTGTCCGGTGTCCTGTCCGCCGTCGGCGCGGCGTACGCCGTCGGCGCCGACGTCGACCTGCACCCGCTCGTCGCGGACCGCTACGCCCGCCCGGTCGACCTGGAGCGCGAGCTGCGTTTCTTCGAGTCGCCCTGCGAGAAGGCCCCCCAGGTCGACCACCTGCCGGAGGTCGCCGGTCAGCCGGCCGGTGACGACGCCGTGCAGACGTCGACCGACGCCGGAGCCGGTGAGAGCCGGGACGCGCTGGAGACCCTGCGCCACCTGCTCGCCGAGCGGGTCGAGCTGCCGCTCAGCCAGGTCACCCCGGAGACCCGTCCCCTGGACGAGCTGCACCTGAGCAGCATCACGGTCACCCAGATCGCCGGCGAGGCCGCGCGAGCGCTGGGGGTGAGCCTTCCTCCGCTCAACACGACGATGGCCACGGCCACCGTGAGCGACATCGCCGAGGTCCTCCAGGCCGCGGACGGCGCCGAGGCGCCGACCGAGGCGGGCGAGGCCGCGGCCGGCGTGGGCCCCTGGGTGCGCGCGTTCGCGGTCCGGGCCCGCACGGCCCCGGCCGTCGGGGAGCCCCGGGCCGCCGAGCCCGGGGAGGGACAGTGGCGGCTCGTCGGCCGGTCCGACGAGGTCGCCGAGCGCGTCCTCGCCCGGCTCCGCGAGCTGCTGCCGGTCGGCGGGGTGGTCGTCCGCTCCGGCTCCGCAGGTGAGGGCGTCGAGCCCGCCGACCTGCTCGAGGCGGCGCGCGAGGCGATCGCCGGCGGGACGAGGTTCGTGACGCTCGACGGTGTCCGGGGATCGGCCGGCCTGGCCAAGACCCTCCATCTGGAGCACGCCGAGATCCCGACGACGGTCGTCCAGCTGCCGCCGGACCCCGACCCGGCCTGGGCGGAGCAGATCGCCGCCGACGTCGCCGCCACCACCTCGTTCCGCGAGGTCGCGTACGGCACGGACGGCAGCCGGACCGTCCCCGTGCTCACCCCGCTGGAGCTCGGCGACACCGACCGCGCCGTCCTCGGCGCCGACGACGTCGTCGTCGTGACCGGCGGCGCCCAGGGCATCACGATCGAGTGCGCCCTGACGCTCGCCACGGAGACCGGCTGTGGTCTCGCCCTCCTCGGCCGGAGCGCGGCCGACTCGCCGACGGTCGCCGAGGCGCTCGGGCGGCTGGAGTCCGCCGGGGTCCGCGCGCGCTACTACGTCGCCGACGTCACGGACCGCGAGGCCGTGCGGGCGGCGGTGGACCGGGCGGGCGAGGAGCTCGGCCGGGTCACCGGTGTGCTCCACGGAGCCGGCCTCAACGAGCCGGCACCGCTCGAGACGCTCGACCCCGACGCCTTCGGACGCACCTGGGACACCAAGGTCGCCGGGCTCGCTGCCGTGCTCGACGCGGTGGACCGGGACGGGCTGCGCCTGCTGCTCGCCTTCGGCAGCATCATCGGCCGGGCCGGGCTGCGCGGCGAGGCGCACTACGCGACGGCGAACGACGACCTGCGGCGCGCCGTCGAGGCGGCTGCGGTCGACCTCCCGGACTGCCGGTGCCTCACCATCGAGTGGTCGGTCTGGGCCGGCGCCGGGATGGGCGAGCGCCTGGGGGTCCTGGACTCGCTCGTGCGGGACGGGATCCAGCCGATCCCGCTCGACGAGGGGCTCGGGGTCCTCCGCGCGCTCCTCGGCGACCCCACGACGCCGACCTCGGTCGTCGTCGTCGGACGCACCGGCTCGCTCCCGACGATCTCCTACGACGAGCAGGAGCTGCCCCTCTGGCGGTTCCTCGAGCGTCCGCTCGTCCACGTGCCCGGGGTGGAGCTCGTCGTCGAGGCCGACCTCGCGACGACGAGCGACCCCTACCTCCTGGAGCACGACCTCGACGGTGCGCTCCTCTTCCCCGCCGTCATGGGGATGGAGGCGATGGCCCACGTGGCGGGCGCCCTGCTCGACACCGGCGAGCCGGTCCGGCTCGAGGACGTGCGCTTCGACCAGCCGATCGTCGTCCCCGACGGCGAGACCCTCACCGTGCGGGTCGCCGCGCTGCGCCGGGACGACACGGTGGACGTCGTCATCCGCACCCGGGACACCGGGTTCCACACCGACCACTTCGCGGCGACGGCGCGTTCCGGTGCGCCCGAGCTCACGAGCCCGCCGAGCACGGTGCACGACATGCAGGTGCCGATGGACGTGGCGGACGACTTCTACGGGACGATCATGTTCCAGGGTGCCCGCTTCCAGGTCATCACCGGCTACCAGAGCATCTCGGCGACCTCCGCCGTCGCGCGGATCGGCCTCGGCGACGAACAGCCGTGGTTCGGCCACCAGAGCCCGCAGGACCTCCTCCTCGCGAGCCCGGCGGCGCGGGACGCCTTCATGCACGGCATCCAGGTCTGCGTCCCGAACGCGACCCTCCTGCCGGCCGCCGCGGAGCGGATCCAGGAGCTGCCGCTTCCGGAGGGGACCCGCACCCTCGTCCTCCACGCCCACGAGCGGCGACGCGAGGGGAGCTCGTACTGGTACGACCTGTGGGTCACCGACCTCGAGGGCACGGTCTACGCCGAGTGGACCGGGCTGGAGCTGCACGCGGTCCGCGACCGGGGTGCCACGGGCCCCTGGGTCCCGGAGCTGCTCGGCCCCTACCTCGAGCGCCGGCTCGGCGACGAGTTCCGGGTCGCGATGCAGCGCGGAGTGGGCGACGGCGACACCGCACCGGCGGAGCGTCGCCAGGCGACGGCCACGGTCGTGAGCGCCATCGTCGGCGAGCCGGTCGAGGTCGAGTACCGCGGCGACGGCAAGCCGGCGCTCAACGGGTACAGGATCAGCGCGGCCCACAGCGGGCCCGTTACCCTGGCCGTCCTCGGCGAGATCGAGCTCGGCTGCGACCTCGAGAGGGTGGACGGGCGCCCGGAGGAGGTCTGGCAGGACCTCCTCGGCGAGGACGGCTACGGACTCGCCCAGCACGTCGCGGCGGTCCGTCACGAGACGGCCGACACGAGTGCGACGCGGGTCTGGGCGGCTCGCGAGGCCTTGGTCAAGATCGGCCATGCCGTGACGTCCGCGCCGCTCCACAGCACCGACGCGGACGCCGACACCGAGGGCTGGGCCGGCTTCACCCACGGCGACGTGACCGTCGAGACGTTCTGCGCCTCGATCAACGAGCCAGACGGCGTCTACGTGGTCGCCGTGGCGAAGGAGGCGTCGTCATGACGAGTGCGTACTACGAGATCCGGCACGTGATCGGCTTCGAGGAGACCAACCTCGTCGGCAACGTCTACTACGTCAACTACCTGCGCTGGCAGGGACGCTGCCGGGAGATGTTCCTCAAGGAGAAGGCGCCGGCGGTCCTCGCGGACCTCCAGGACGACCTCAAGCTCTTCACCATCAAGGTGGACTGCGAGTACTTCAACGAGGTGACGGCGTTCGACGAGATGTCCATCCGGATGTCCCTGGCCGACCTGACCCAGACCCAGGTCGAGTTCACCTTCGACTACGTCCACCTCCGGCCCGGAGGCGAGGAGGTCCTCGTCGCGAGGGGTCGCCAACGGGTCGCCTGCATGCGGGGCGACAACCGCGACACCGCGCCCTCCCGGGTGCCCGCGGCCCTCGTCTCGGCCCTGGAGCCCTATGCCACCCGTTCCCCCAGCCTCGCCGGCCGGGCTTAAGGAGCACGTCATGCCAGTCAATGCCTCGCCCGCCTCCCCCGCCCCCGCCCTGTGGGACGACCGTGACCTGCGCGACGTGCTCGGGACGTTCGCCACCGGGATCACGGTCATCGCGACCGGCGGTCCGGATCCCGTCGGCATGACGACGAACTCGTTCACCTCGGTGTCCCTGGACCCGCCCCTCGTCCTGTTCTGTGCGCGGCGCAGCTCCAAGGTGGCCGCGCGCCTCGAGGAGGACACCGCCTTCACGGTCAACGTCCTGACCGGCGAGCAGGAGCACGCCGCACGGCACTTCGCCTCCTCGACCCGCGGGACCGGGGTCGACAGCTTCCGCCCGGTCGAGTGGGAATGGGGCAGCACCGTCGGCGCGCCCGTCGTCACCGAGGCCTCGTCGACGCTCGAGTGCCGGGTCTGGAAGGCCCACGACGGTGGCGACCACGTCATCTACATCGGCGAGGTGCTCGCTCTCCACCGCCACCGCAACGACCAGCACGTGCTCGTCTACCTCGACGGCGACTACCACCGGCTGTCCCGTCGAGCGGCCACGCGGCCGCGGATCGCCTGACGACCACGAACCACCTGACTCGGAAGGAGTCGACCATGCCCGTCCTCACCACCAGCTACCTGGAGTCGCTGAGCGCGGACGTCGCTCGGGTCGCGGACCTGCTGTCCCCGGCCGAGAACTGGGCGGCACCGGTGCCGGACTGCCCCGGCTGGACCCTCTACGACCTCGTCCTCCACATCGGCGTCGTGCACCGCATGGCGGCGGAGGCGATCGAGACCGGCCGGGCGCCGGACCGTCGGGCGGTCCCCCCGGCCGACGGGGACCTCGCCACGTGGATCCGCGACGGCGGCCGCCGCCTGCTCGAGGTCCTGGACCGCAACCCCACCGATCCGGCGTGGTCCTTCGCCCCCGGTCACGCGACGGTCGGCTTCTGGCAGCGGCGGGCCGCGCTGGAGAACGCCGTGCACCGCCGGGACGTCGAGGCCTCGATCCGCAGGCCCGGCCCGATCGACACCGACCTGGCCGCGGACGGGATCGACGAGGTCGTCAACGGCACGGTCCCGCTCGGGATCCACCAGGGGCGGCTGACCCTGCCCGACGACCGGGCCGTCGTCCTCCACACGACCGACACGCTCCAGCACTGGATCATCGGTGAGGGCCCGGTCGTCGCCTCGCTCGGAGGACCGGCCGAGCACCTGTACCTCGCCCTGTGGAAGCGATCGGTCCCGGACGACGAGACGACCTGGATCGGCGACGCGGCCGGCGGCCGCGACCTGCTCGCGCGGCCGCTCACCCCCTGAGGGCCCGGCCGTGGACAGCGAGTTCATCGTCCGGGCCGAGCTCGTGGCCACGGTGCTCCAGGTCGACGTCGACATCGGCCGTGCCGTCGACCGCGAGACCCAGGTCGCGCTCCTGGAGTCAATGAAGATGGAGATCCCGGTCCTCGCCGACCGCGCCGGAGTGGTCACCGCCGTCCACGTCGCTCCCGGACGCACCGTGCAGGCGGGTGACGAGATCGCGGCAATCGCCGCCGAGCCGTGAGGTCTCCCAGTCGATGCCAGGTAAATCCCTGTCGCACAGCGCTTTTGAGCAATCTGGAAGAAGCGTCACCCGGACGGTTCGGGACAGGATCGTCTCGAATACGCCAGTACCATCGGAAGGAAGGTCGCCATGAACCGGGTCATCACGCGAACGGAGTGGGTGGCAGAGCGTCAGGAGCTGCTCGATCTTGAGAAGGAGGCGACCAGGCTCCGAGACGAGGTCTCGGCGCGGCGTCGCGAGATGGGGGTCGTCCGGGTCGAGAAGGACTACCGGTTCGTCGGCCCCGACGGCGAGACCACCCTGCTCGGACTCTTCGAGGGCCGCCGGCAGCTCATCGTGCGCCACTTCATGTTCCAACCCGAGTGGAGCGAGGGGTGTATCGGCTGCTCGATGCAGGCCGACTCTGTGGGCCACTTGGCCCACATGAACGCACGGGACACCACGTTCGTCATGACGAGCCGCGCCGAGCAGGACCGGCTCACCGCGTTCGCCGACCGGATGGGGTGGGACATCCCCTGGTTCACCACGGTCGGGGACGTCTTCAACCGGGACTACGGCGTCACGACCGACGAGGGTGACATCCCCGGCGTGAGCGTCTTCATCCGCGACGGCGAGGACGTCTACTACACCTACTCGGTGTTCGACCGCGGCGGCGACATCTTCAAGAACTTCTACAACTACCTCGACCTCACGCCGATGGGCCGCCAGGAGGAGCAGCTGGACCACCCCTGGGACTGGTGGCGACACCACGACCGCTACGAGGACGCCGAGGCCCCCACCGCCGGCCAGAACTTCTGGAACACGATTGAGAAGTTCGACCGAGAGACGGCCTGAGCCATGTCGACGACCACTGCACCTCCCCTGTCGTGGAGCCCGGTCTCGTGCGCCGCACTCGTCACCGGGTGTGGGTCCACGAGCGGTCTCTCCTCGGGCACCGGCCGGCACCTCGCCATCCTGCTCCAGGAGCAGGGCTGGGAGGTGTATGCGACGGGGCGGGACCCGGAGGTGATGGGCGATCTCGCCGCCCGCGGCATCCACACCCGGCGTCTGGACCTCACTGACCCCCAGTCGATGAAGGAGGTCGTCACCGAGATCCAGGATCACCACGGCTCGGTCGGCCTCCTCGTGAACAACGCCGCGTACAGCCTCAACGGCACGGTCCTGGAGACCTCGATCGACGCCGCCCGCGACCAGTTCGAGACCAACCTCTTCGGCACCTTCGAGCTGACCCGGATGGTCCTGCCGGACATGATCGCCGCCAGGTCCGGCCGGATCGTCATGATGTCGTCGATCTTCGGGCTCTTCGGCACGGCGGGCCGCGGGTACTACGAGGCGTCCAAGCATGCCCTTGAGGGTCTGAGCGACGCCCTGCGCCTCGAGGTGCGCAACCTCGGCCTCGACGTCGTCGTCGTCGAGCCCTCGCCCATCCGGGGCGGGTTCGTCCCCGATGACGTGTCCGCTCTCGGGCTCAGCGGGCGCGAGGAGGTCTACGGGCCGTTCTGGGAGCACTTCGTCCGCTGGCACGAGACCTACCGCGAGACCGAACGCCCGACCGGCCGGGGGCGAACTGCCGTGACGTCGGAGGCCGTCGCCCGGTGCGTGGTCCGTGCCGCCGGCGCCCGACAACCGAGGATCCGGTACCGGATCGGGCTGCCGGTCCGCCTCCTCGGCACGATGCGCGGCCTTATCGGGGAGACGAACTGGGACCGGTTCGTACGCTGGTTCTTCCCGCACCCCCAGGCCGCCTCCACGATCCGGGCGCAGGAGGTGCTCCGATGAGCCTCTCCGTCCCCATCTCCGTCGCCGCCCGGGTCGACGACCTCGTGCGCAGCTCCCATTCGGTCCTGTTGATCGGTTTCGGCGCCGTCGTGCTCGGCCACTGGAGCGAGCACATCGTCCAAGCCGTGCAGATCTACGCCCTGGGGTGGCCGGTCCCCGAGGCCCAGGGAGTCCTCGGGCTGGCATTCCCGTGGCTCGTGACCTCCGAGCTCATGCACTACGGCTACGCCCTCGTCATGGTCGTCGGCCTGTGGGTCCTGCGGAATGGGTTCGCCGGAGCCGCGCGGCAGTGGTGGATGCTCTCGTTCGTGCTCCAGTTCTGGCACCACGCCGAGCACCTACTCCTCTTTGGCCAGGCGACCATCGGGCACAACCTCGGCGGCAGTCCCGTGCCCATGAGCCTGCTCCAGTTCTTCGTCCCCCGGGTCGAATTGCACCTGTTCTACAACACGATCGTCACGATCCCCATGGTCGTCACTATGGTCCTGCGCCGCGGCCGGACGGCCGGGGCGGGACGTTAGGCCGACATGCCCCGGCGTATACTCCGATGCATCGTCCTGTTCCTCGCCGTGGCCGCCCTGTCCGCGCCGGGAGCGGCGCACGCGCACACCCGCATCGAGCTCACGAGCCCCCGGGATGGCGCCCACCTCGAGGCACCGCCCGCCGCGCTCCAGGTGGCCTTCTCCGAACCCCTGCCCCTCCGGGACACTGACGTCGAGGTCACCTCGGCAGCGGGTGAGGTGCTGGTCAGTGGACCGCTCACGAGCGACTCGACCGACCCGGCCGTATCCTCCGGCACCCTCGACCTCCCCGCCCTGTCGGACGGCAGCTACCTTGTCACCGTGGCGGCGCAGGGCCCGGACGGGCACTCCGTTCGCTCGGTCTTCGCCTTCGCCGTGGGTGACGCGCCGGTGGTCCGCATCGAGGGTGGCGGATCCCCGAGCAACGGACCAGTCGCCCGTGCCCTCGCGGCGCTGGGGGCGCTGGCGACCGGAGTCGGCCTCGTCGGTCTCGGGTTCGGCTACGTCGCGACCTGGGTCTGGCCCGGGTCGACGAGGTCGGGTCGGGCGCGGGTCCACACGGCGGCGGGCGCAGGGGCCGTCCTGCTCGGCGCCGTCCTGGTCGTCGCGTCGATGCGCGTGGAGGCGTACCCGTCCCTCGGGAGCATCGCCGCCACCCAGGCCGGGCGCCTCCTCGGTCTCCGGATGGCGGCCGCGACCGCCGTCCTCGCGGCGATGATCGCCTGGTCTCGTCACGACGAACCGGACCGACCGCGCTCTCCGAACCGGCAGAACGCCCTGTTCGCGGCGGCGATCCCGCTGCTGCTCGGAGTCGTGGGGTCCTCGCACTCGGCCGGGGACGTGTGGGCGCTGATGACCCTGCTCGTCGGCATGGTCCACCTCGGGGCCGTCAGCCTGTGGATCGGCGGTCTGGCCTGGCTCTGGCTGGGCGCCAGGCAGCGGGAGCCCGATCCCGAGGCCGCCGCCGCCTTCTCGCGGACCGCCCGCAACTGCGCCGTCGTGACTCTCGGAACGGGGTCGGTCCTCGCCTACCGGCTCACCGACGGGCTGGACGTCGCGGCGCTGACCTCACCCTACGGAGCCGTCCTCGCCGCGAAGCTCGTCTTCGTCGCCGCGCTGGTCGCGTGTGCCGCCAGGACCCACCGCGCGGTGCTCGACCTGCGCCGACCGGCGGAAGCGGCCCCCCACTCGGTCGACGGCGGTGGGACCGCGACCCGGGTGCGTCCGGTGCACCGGCGCACGGCCGCGCTCAGGAGCGCCCTGCGCCGTGAGGCGGCGGCCGGCTCGGTCGTGCTAGTCCTTGCCGCACTGCTCACGACGCTCGCCCCGACCTGAGCGCGTAGAACGACGTCCGACGCACGGACGGCGACGGCCCGGGCCGTCGACCCGGGTAGCCCTGACGGTGTTGAGTCTCAACGCCTGACAGGGGCGTGCGTGAGGCACGCGTCCGCAACCGCGGCCGCTCGTCCCACCTCCCGACACGGGCCTGTCCCAGCCGGCCGCGGACGTGGGACCATCGGGAACGACGATCCGACCTTCCACGAGGAGGAGGGCCCGACCGTGCCACCGAACCCCGGACCCCGCGCCGTCCGAGACCGGACCCGGCTGCTCGCCTTCCCACGCCCCGACCGTGCCGCGGTGGTCGTCGGTGGTGGCGCCCTCGCCGCTCGCCGGGCCGCCCACCTGACCCGTTCCCGCACGCCGGTCGTCGTGTTCTCCCCGACCCTGTGCGACGACGTCTTCGACCTGCTGGTCGAGCATCTCGTGACCTGGGAGAACCGCTGGCCGACGCCCAGGGACCTGCGCCGCGCGTGGCTGGTCCACGCCGCCACGGGCGACGCGCAGCTGGACGCCCGCGTCTGCGCGATGGCTGCCCGGGTGCGTGAGCAGCGCGGATGACCCGGGCCGGGGACGACGAAGGCCCGGTCCGTACCGGACCGGGCCTTCCACCGATGTAGCCCCGACGGGATTCGAACCCGCGCTACCGCCTTGAGAGGGCGGCGTGCTAGGCCACTACACAACGGGGCCGTGGCTGTCGCCTGGACCGCGAGGCGGCCGGGCAACGAGAGAGAACCTTACCGAACGGGAGGGCTTTCTCCGAATCGCCCCGGCCACGGCCGGGACGAGAGCTGGGGTACCAGGACTCGAACCTAGAACGGATGAACCAGAATCACCTGTGTTGCCAATTACACCATACCCCAAGGGGTATGCCGACCAGTCTCCCGCGAGGGTCTCCGACCGGCGAACCGAGTGGCGATACTACCGGGCGGCCGCGCCCGGCCCAAATCGCGCGGCATCGCCGTCCACCAGCTCCGGGACCGAGGCGAGCGAGCGGACGACCGGCACCTTGCGCGCCTCGACGAGCCGGAGGGCGCGCTCGTCCGGCTGGCCGTCCCGGACGAGCCAGGCCGCCGCGAGACCCGCCTCCGCGGCGCCGAGCGGGTCGGCCGCGAGCTCGTCGCCGACGTGCATCGTCGTCGCAGGCAGCGCCCCCATCCGGCGGCACGCCTCGTGGAAGGCGCGCTCGTCCGGCTTGCCGAAGCCGAGGGTGTCGCGCGTGCAGACGACGTCGAAGAGACCCGCGAGGCCTGCGGCGTGCATCTTGCGGTCGGTGTACGTCGACGACGAGTTCGTGAGCACGCCGACGACGACCCCGGCGGCGAGCAGCCGCTCGACCGCCGGTGCGACGTCGTCGAACGCCCGCAGCCCGGCGAGGAACGCGGGTTCGTACGTCTGCTCGAAGCCGTCCCACCAGTCCCGCTCGGTGCTCTGCCCGAGCCAGCCGGCGAGCTCGGCGACCCGGGCGCGGCGCATCTCGTCGAACTCGATCTCGCCGCGCGAGTAGGCGACGAAGTGTCCCTCGGGATCGCTGCGGAACCGGACGCCCGCGGCAGCGAGCCGCTCGGGGTCGGCGTCCGGCCAGAGCGCGCGGGCGGCCGCCGCGCCGGCGGCGTGCATCGCCGAGCGGGTGTCGTAGAGGGTGTCGTCGGCGTCGAGGAGAACGGCCTCGACGCGCGGGCCCGCGAGCATGCTCACAGGGTGGCCCGCAGCGCCGCGAGCCGGGTCAGCGTGGCGGTCTTGCCGAGGATCTCCATCGACTCGAACAGCGGAGGGCTGACCCGGCGACCGGAGACGGCCGTGCGCAGCGGGCCGAAGGCGAACTTGGGCTTGATCCCCAGCCCGTCGATCACGGCGGCCCGCAGGGCGGCCTCGATGGTCTCCGCTCGCCAGGACGGCTCCGAGCCGAGCAGCCCGTCGTGCTGGTCCGGCACGTCGGCCAGCGCGGTCGTCGCGGCGTCGAGCACCGTCCCGGCGTCGTCCTTCAGCTGCGCCCGGGCGTCGTCGGCGACGGCCACTGCGTCGTCGGCGACGTAGAAGGGCCCGACGAGGTCGCTCGCCTCGGTGAGGTGCGCGATCCGGGTCTGGATGAGCTCGGCCACGGCCTCGAGCCTCGCCAGCTCGCCGAGCGAGGGGGCCTCGCCGAGCACGCCGTCGCGCTGGAGGAACGGCAGCAGGCGCGAGGCGAAGTCCTGGAGCTGGAGGGCGCGGATGTGCACGCCGTTGAGCCAGTCGAGCTTCTTGAGGTCGAAGATCGGCCCGACGGGGTTGACCTCACCCCAGGCGAAGCGCGCCGAGAACTCCTCGAAGGTGAAGACCTCGACGTCGTTGCCGTCGGCGTCCTGGGCCGGCGGGTAGGCGAGCAGGCCGAGGAAGTTGACGAGCGCCTCCGGGAGGTAGCCCTCCTCCTCGAACCAGGTGAGCCGGGCCTCGGGGTTCTTGCGCTTGCTGATCTTGGACTTGTTCTCGTTGCGCAGCAGCGGCATGTGCGCGAAGGCCGGCGGCTCGAGGCCGAGCCAGCGGTAGAGAAGGACGTGCTTGGGCGTGGAGCTGATCCACTCCTCGCCGCGGACGACGTGGGTGATGCCCATCTCGTGGTCGTCGACGACGACGGCGAGGTGGTAGGTGGGGAACCCGTCCGCCTTGAGGATGACCTGGTCGTCGGGGCGCGGAGCGGAGAGCCGGCCGCGGACGAGGTCGTCGAAGTGCAGCTCGACGTCGTCGGGGACGAGCATCCGCACGACCGGGGTCTCGCTGAATCCCGGTAGCGCGCGCCGCTCCTCCTCCGTCTTGCCATGGCAGAGCCGGTCGTAGCCGGTGGGCTCCTTGAGCCGCTGCTGCTCGGCACGCATCTCGGCGAGCCGCTCGGTGGAGCACCAGCAGTGGTACGCGTGCCCCTCGGCGAGCAGCCGCTCGACGTACGGCCGGTAGGTGGTGAGCCGCTCGCTCTGCCGGTAGGGCGCGGCCGGGCCGCCGATGTCGGGCCCCTCGTCCCAGGTGAGGCCGAGCCACCGGAGGGTGTCGAAGACCTGCTGCTCGGAGTCCTCGCGGAAGCGGGTGCGGTCGGTGTCCTCGATGCGCAGGAGGAAGCGCCCGCCCTGCTGTCGCGCGAAGGCCAGGTTGAACAGCGACATGTACGCCGTGCCGACATGCGGGTCGCCTGTGGGCGACGGGGCGACGCGGAGGCGGACGGGCCCGGGGAGGTCACCGGACGGGGCTGCTGCTGGGGTGTCGGTCGTCATGATGGGCCCAGCGTAGTGAGCGCGGCGCGGCACGGAGCCGCAGGACCGACGCCGGCCCGGACCTCGGCGCATCGAGGGCCCGTCACGACGGAGATGGGCACGACAGGGCGGGTGCAGGAGACGCGGCGTGGCGCACGTGCTGGGGTTCGGCGGGCGTGGCCGGCAGCCGGGGCTCGGACGGCGTCACCGGCGGCTCAGGTCGAGAGGCCGGAACGGCGCGATCCGACGACATCGCGCTCTGCCCTGCGTGACCGGCACCAGCCGGTCTCGTTCTGCTGTAGGCGAACTCGGACACTCGGCGCGGCGAACATCTCCTATTCATACATATGTTCGATAGACTGAGTCATGGCCTCGAGCACCCCAGACCTCGCGGAGCGACGCTCCCGGGTCATCGCTGCGCGCGAGGCGCTGGCGGGTCTGGACGACGTCCTGCACGAGGCCTCGGGCGCCGAGCTGGCCGAGCTCATGGGCCTCGTCGACGACCTGGCTGCCGCCGGTTCGGCTGCCCGGGTCACCGTCGCTGTCGAGGCGACCCGACGGGGCGAGGCAGCCGGCTCCGAGGTGCAGGCATGGGTCCGCGAGAACGCGCGGTCCTTGCGGCAGGGCGGCGCGGCATCGGTGGCCCGCATCGCGGTCGACGTCGCCGCCGCGACCGGTCTCACCGGCGCCGCCCCGGAGGCCTGCTCACCCATCGGCATCGTCTGGAACGCGGTGCGGCTCGGCCGCGTCGAGGCGGGCACCGGGTGTGCGGTCCTGCGCGAGGCACGCCGGCTCGATCCACTCCTGCGCACCGAGGCCGTCCCCACCGTCACCTCCGCGCTCGTCGACCTCGCGGAGCGATGGGGCCCGTCGATGATGCGGCGGCTTCGGCCGCAGCTCCTCGCCGAGCACGGTCACGACGGAGCCCTCGACGACCTGCAGCAGCGGCTCGCATCGGCGGCGAGGCTCTCGATGCCGCACGTCGAGTCCGGCGACCTCACCGAGTACCAGCTGTGGATGACCCCCGAACAGGCAGCGACGCTGGAGGCAGCCATCGGGCCGTCGTCCGCTCCGGCACCCAACGGGGAGACCGGGGAGCCGGACCTCCGCCCGGCCGGGCAACGGCGGGTCGAGGCGCTCACCGAGCTCTGCCGGGCCGCTTCCACGACAGCGGCCGAGGCCGCCGGCGACCCGTCGGTCGCGGGTGCCGTCCTCCACGTCGGCGTCGACCTCGCGGACCTGGAGGCCCGCATCGGGGCAGGCGAGGTGATCGGCTCGGTTGCCGACGGCACGATCGTCTCCCCCGAGACCCTGCGGCAGATCGCCTGCGATGCCGCGGTCATCCCCTACGTGCTCGGCAGCGCCGGCGAGGTACTCGATGTCGGCCGTCTGGCGCGCCTCTTCACCCGCGCCCAGCGCCGGCTGCTGCGGCTCCGCGACCGAGGATGCACATACCCCGGGTGCACCTCTCCTCCGGACCGAGCCCGCGCGCACCATGTGCGGCACTGGGCCGATGGAGGTGCCACCGACGTCGCGAACGCCGCACTGCTCTGCCAGCGCCACCACACCACGGTCCACCGCAGACGCCTGTGGGCGCAGGTCCGGGAACGCCGTGACGACCGTGGCCGATCCGTCGTCTGGGACCTCACCGACGGCTCCTATGACCGTGCGCTCACCCGGCTCCCGAACGGGCCACCGTGTGCGGCCGACCCGGGTCGCGGCCACCCGCGCCACCCCGACGGGCACGACCGTGCCGCGTGACCGACACCCGTCGGTCAGTGGCGCACGAAGGGGTTCGACAGCGTCCCGATCCCCTCGACCTCGACCTCGACCCGCTGCCCCTCGGCCACCGGCCCGACCCCGGCCGGCGTCCCGGTGAGGATGACGTCGCCGGGCAGCAGCGTGAACGCCTTCGACGCGTGCGAGACCAGGGCCGCGACACCGTGCACCATGTCGGCGGTCGAGCCGTCCTGCACGACCTCGCCGTCGAGCCGGGTGACGACCGAGAGCGCGGACGGGTCGAGGTCGGTCTCGACCCACGGCCCGAGCGGGCAGAAGGTGTCGAAGCCCTTGGCCCGGGCCCACTGGCCGTCAGAGCGCTGGAGGTCGCGGGCCGTCACGTCGTCCGCGCACGTGTAGCCGAAGATGACGCCGAGCGCGTCCTCGGGCTCGACGTCCTTGCACATCCGCCCGATGACGACCGCGAGCTCGCCCTCGTAGTGCACCTCGGCGGACTGCGGCGGCAGCACGACCGGGTCACCCGGGCCCACGACGGCGGTGTTCGGCACGAGGAACATCAACGGCTCCTCCGGAGCCTCGCCGCCCATCTCAGCCGCGTGGTCGGCGTAGTTCTTGCCGATGCCGATGACCTTGCTCCGTGGGATGACCGGCGCGAGCAGCCGGACGTCCTCGACGAGGTGGGTCGCCCCGGTCAGCTCGATCCGCTGGTAGAGCGGGTCGCCGGTGACCTCGGCGATCTTCTCCCCCGCCCCGTCGACGAGCCCGTAGACGGGGTCCTCACCGGTCGTGAACCTCGCGATGCGCATGCTCGGAGCCTACGACCGCGGACGCCCCGCTCAGACCCCGGCCTTGTCGGCGGCGTCGGCGAGGACCCGGGCGACGACGGCCGCCCCCTCGTCGGTGAGATGGATGTCGAAGGCGGTGCAGATGTACGTGAGCGTGCACACCTGGGCGACGTTCGTCGGCACCTCGCGCCCGCCGAACGTCGTCGGGCTGTCGTCGTCGAGCTTGAACGCCGCCGTGAGCGGGACGGACTGCGCCCCAGCGCCCTTCGCAGCCCGGGTGATCGCGGTGTCGAGCGCCGAGTAGGCGTCGGAGGCGGCGTCCAGCTCGGCCTGCCCTTCGCCGAGGTAGGACGCGGCGAGCCAGGGGTTGTAGTAGCCGAGGACGAGCACCGGGACGTCCGGCCCCGCCGCCGCGCGGAGGCGGGACAGGATCGTCGGCAGGTTCTCACGCACCGTCCCGAGGCCGTCCTCCACGCACGACGCGTCGACCGTGAGCTCGCGCCCGACGCAGCGCCGGAGGTCGTTGCCCCCGATGTCGATGCTCACCAGGGCGACCTCCCCGGCGCGCTCGGCGAGGAGCGCCTCGGCCTGCTCCATCTGGCTGCCGTCGTCGTAGTCGCACAGCCCGCCCTCGAGGAACGACGTCGTGGACTCCCCACTGCAGGCGAGGTTCTCGACGGCCAGGTCGTCGCCGTCGCGGCCGATCCGGGCTGCTGCGAGCGCCGGGTACGCGGAGTCGCGCAGCTCGGCCCCACCGGGCTGGTAGCCCGCCGCGAGGGAGTCACCGAGCGCGAGATAGACGTCTCCGGCAGCGGACGGGGTGGTCGAGGGGGTCTCGCTCGGTGGCGCGGGAGAGGACGTGGCCGGGGCCGCCGCGGGCGCGTCGTCGGCGCCGCTGCACCCCGCGAGGACGGCTGCCGCCACCAGCGCGGCGGCGAGGAAGGAACGTGTCACGTGGCGCCTCCGAAGCGTCGACTCGGGTCCGCTGCAACCCCATCGTGCCTGTTCAACGACGACACCGCGGCAGATGTCCCCACTCGTCGGCGGCTTCCATCGGTGCTAGCGTCATTTTCCGCAGGGGCACGTCCGTCATGGACGTGCCCTGTCTCTATGAGGGGAGTACCCGTCATGTCCTTCGGTGAGTCGATCAAGACAGTCCTGTCGAAGTACGCGACCTTCAGCGGTCGCGCGAGACGCAGCGAGTACTGGTGGTGGTGGCTGTTCGTCACGGTCGCCGTCATCATCCTGAGCATCGTCGACGGCGCGCTGGGCCTGAAGGTCAGCGACGCCGAGGTCATGGGCCAGCCCGCCACCGGGTTCCTCAGCCTGATCTTCGCCCTCGCCGTCCTGGTGCCGGGCATCGCGGTCACCTTCCGGCGGCTGCACGACACCGGCCGGTCCGGCTGGTGGTGGCTGCTGTCCCTCCTCTGCGGCATCGGCGCGATCATCGTGTTCGTCATGTGCCTCCAGGACAGCAAGCCGGACAACGAGTACGGCCCCAACCCCAAGGGCCAGCCGGCTCCGGCCTGAGCCCACGCCGGCCGGTACGGTGACGCCGTGCCGTCCACCACGACCACCGTCCTCCCCTCGGCGGAGTGGGCGGCGCGGGCCGAGGCCCACGCCGCCCGGGTCGACGCCGCGACGTGGGGCCACCGCACGCGCCGGACGGACGGACGGAGCCACCCGGTCGAGGACTTCCTCTTCCGCTACTACAACCACTCCCCCGCGAAGCTGCGCCGATGGCACCCCGGCCCGTGGGTCGCGCTGGAGGGCGCGGCGGCCACCGAACGCGCCACCTGGCGTCACCACCGGGTCGTCGGTGACGCCGTCGTCCTCGACACCGCGTCGTTCCTCGAGGCGCGTGGCGACACCGTCCGCTTCGTGCGCGAGCTCCTGACCGCGACGTTGTCCCGCCCGCCACACCTCGGGTGTCTCGGCCTGCACGAGTGGGCGATGGTGCACCGGCTCCCGGAGGACGACGTGCGCCACCCGGGCTGGCCGCTGCGGCTCGGCCCGGCCGGCACCGATGAGGTGCTCGACCGGCACACCGTGCGGTGCACCCACGCCGACGCCTACCGGTTCTTCACGGCGTCGGCGGCCCCGCGCAACACGTTCACGCCGACCCGGGAGCGCCAGGTCGAGCTCGAGCAGCCGGGGTGCCTGCACGCGGGGATGGACGTCTACAAGTGGGCCTTCAAGCTGGCCCCGCTCGTCCCGAGCGAGGTCACCGCCGACGCGTTCGAGCTCGCCCGCGACATCCGGGTCCTCGACATGCAGGCGTCGCCGTACGACCTGCGCGAGCTGGGCTACGACCCGGTCCGGATCGAGACCCCCGAGGGCAAGGCCGAGTACCTCGCCCGGCAGCGGGCCTTCGTCGGGCGTTCGAACGGTCTGCGACGCCATCTGCTCGACGTCCTCGACACGGTCGTCGCCGCCGGACGCTGAGCTCCGGCCGGCAACCCTCTGCCCCCGGTGCCACTGACCTTCAACAGCCGAACCGCACTGCGCCACAAGCAGTCCCGTCGATGCGTGTCGCTCTCGGCAGAGCGTCCTCTTGCCAGGTCCTGGGCACAGGTCTAGCGTCACGAAGGTCGCGTGGTGACCCTGACGCCACGTGATGCTTCCAATGGAGGGAGTGACGGATGAGGCTGCGCACACTCACCGGACCGGGGGTGGTCGCGGTCCTCGTCGCGGCCCTGGGGGCCTGCAGTGGGGACGACGGCGGGGTCCCCGTCATCAACATCTACGGCAGCACCGCCGACGCCGGCTTCGAGAAGGTGCTCGGCCCGTGCAACGAGGCAGCGGCGGGCAGGTACGTCATCCGCCCCAACCTCATCCCGAGCGACGCCGACAGCCAGCGCGAGCAGTTCGTCCGGCGCCTCGCCGCCCAGGACGACGGCATGGACATCCTCGGGATGGACGTCACGTGGACCGCCGAGTTCGCCGAGGCCGGGTGGATCCGCGAGCTCGAGGGCGAGCAGGCGCAGGCGGCGACCGAGGGCGTGCTGCAGCCGCCCATCGACACCGCGACGTGGAAGGACAAGCTCTACGGCATCCCGCGCAGCACGAACGTCCAGCTGCTCTGGTACCGCACGTCGCTCGTGCCCGACCCGCCCACCACCTGGGACCAGGTGGTGCAGCGCTCGGAGGAGCTGAAGTCCGAGGGTGAGCCCCATGTCATCGGGCTCACCGGCGCCCAGTACGAGGGGTACGTCGTCGGCTTCAACACGATCCTCTCCTCGCTCGGCGGGACGCTGGTGAACGAGGACAGCACGCAGCCGACGGTCGACGACAAGACGGTGCAGGCGCTGGAGATCCTCAAGAGCCTGGCGACCGACGGGCTGGCCAGTGCGTCGCTGTCGAACAGCCAGGAGCCGGAGGTCTTCGCCCAGCTCCAGAACGGGGAGGCCGCGTTCGCGATCAACTGGCCCTACGTGCTGTCCGCGATGCGCGAGGCCGACCCGGACGTCGCGGAGGACCTGGCCTGGACGAAGCTGCCGGAGTTCGCGGAGGGCACGCCGGCCAAGGCGACGCTCGGCGGGATGAACTACGCCATCAGCACGTACAGCAAGCACCCCGGGCTCGCGTTCGAGGCGGCCATGTGCCTCCGTAACCCCGAGAGCGAGCTCAACGGCGCGCTCGACGCCGGCAACGTCCCGGTCCTGCGCGAGGTCTTCGAGGACCCGCAGTTCCAGGAGGCGTACCCGATGTACGAGGACATCCTCGAGGAGATGGAGACCGCGGTGCCCCGTCCCAAGACCCCGCTGTACCAGAACATCTCGACGATCGTCTCCTCGACGCTGTCGCCGCCGTCGTCGATCCAGCCGGAGGACACCGCCCAGGCCCTCGAGGAGAAGATCCAGGACGCCATCGACGGGAAGGGGATCCTGCCGTGAGCACCGTCGCCCCGCCGCCCACGGACGCCGTCGACCCCGTCGACGAGGCGGACGAGGGCCTGGCCATCGCCCGGAAGCGCGCGAGCGAGGGCCGTCGGGCCGAGCAGCGTCTCGGGCTCATGCTGTGCGCTCCCGCCGTCCTCGTCATGCTCACCGTCGCGGCATACCCGATCCTGTACGCGATCTACCTGTCGTTCTTCAAGGCCGACCTGCGTCAGCCCGACGCCAACGAGTTCGTCGGGCTCTCCAACTACGTCACGGTGCTGAGCAGCCCGATCTGGTGGACGTCCTTCGGCGTCACGATGTTCATCACGGTTATCGGGGCGGCGGCCGAGCTCGTCCTCGGGATGCTGCTCGCCATCGTCATGCACCGGACGATCGTGGGCCGCGGGCTGGTGCGCACCTCGGCCCTGGTCCCCTACGCGATCGTCACCGTGGTGGCCGCGTTCTCCTGGCGCTTCGCGTGGACCCAGGGCATCGGCTGGCTCGCGGGCGACGGCGCCCCGCTGACCGACCGATGGCCCTCGATCTGGATCATCATCCTCGCCGAGGTCTGGAAGACCGTGCCGTTCATGGCGCTGCTGCTCATGGCCGGGCTGGCGCTGGTGCCGGAGGACCTCCTCAAGGCGGCGTCGATGGACGGCGCGTCGGCCTGGCAGCGGTTCTGGAAGGTGACGGTGCCGCTCATCAAGCCGTCGATCCTCGTGGCGCTGCTGTTCCGCACCCTCGACGCGTTCCGCGTCTTCGACAACATCTTCGTCCTGACCAGCGGGAGCAACGAGACGTCGTCGGTGTCGATGGTCGCCTACAACAACCTGATCCGCGGCCTGAACCTCGGCATCGGCTCGACGATGGCGGTGCTCATCTTCCTCACGACCGCGATCATCGCCTTCCTGTTCGTCAAGCTCTTCGGGGCCGCGGCCCCGGGAGGGAGTGAGAAGCGATGACCGCCGTCACCGTCACCCCCCAGCGCCGGATCGGCTGGAGCGTCGCGAACGTCGTCGTCCTGCTCTACGCGTTCGTCCCGATCGTCTGGATCATCTCGCTGTCCCTCAAGGGCGACGACACCCTCAACGACGGGAACTACCTGCCGCTGAACCCCACGAGCGAGGCGTACACGCAGATCTTCAGCAACACCGACTTCGTGCGGGCGCTGGTCAACTCGATCGGCATCTGCCTCATCGCCACCGGCATCGCCCTGCTGCTCGCGACGATGGCGGCCTACGCGATCGCCCGCCTCGACTTCCCCGGCAAGCAGGCGATCGTCGCCACCTCGCTGCTCATCTCGATGTTCCCGCAGATCGCGCTGGTCACCCCGCTGTTCAAGATCGAGACGGCGATCGGCATCTTCGACACCTGGCCGGGGCTGATCCTCCCGTACATCACCTTCGCGCTGCCGCTCGGCATCTACACCCTCTCCGCCTTCTTCCGGGAGATCCCGTGGGAGCTGGAGAAGGCGGCCCAGATGGACGGGGCGACGCCCTACCAGGCGTTCCGGCGGGTCATCGCCCCGCTCGCCCTGCCGGGCGTGTTCACGACGGCGATCCTCGTGTTCATCGCCTGCTGGAACGACTTCCTCTTCGCCATCTCCCTGACGTCGACGAACTCGGCACGCACCGTGCCGGCCGCGATGTCGTACTTCACGGGGGCGACGACGTTCGAGAAGCCGACGGCGGCCATCGCGGCGGCCGCGGTCGTCATCACCATCCCCATCGTCCTCTTCGTCCTGTTCTTCCAGCGACGGATCGTCGCCGGCCTGACCTCGGGAGCGGTCAAGGGCTGAGGCCCGCGACCCGGACCAAAGGAGCGCACCCCATGGCAGAGATCGTCCTCGACCACGTGGTCAAGCGGTACCCCGACGGCGCACTGGCCGTCGACGACTTCAACCTCGAGATCGGCGACGGCGAGTTCATCATCCTCGTCGGCCCGTCGGGCTGCGGGAAGTCCACGACGCTGAACATGATCGCCGGGCTCGAGGACATCACCCAGGGCGAGCTGCGGATCGACGGCGAGGTCGTCAACGACAAGGCCCCCAAGGACCGCGACATCGCGATGGTGTTCCAGTCGTACGCGCTCTACCCGCACATGACGGTGTTCGACAACATGGCCTTCCCACTCGTGCTCGCCGGGGTGGACTCGTCGACCATCAAGACCAAGGTGGACGAGGCCGCGACGATGCTCGAGCTGACCCAGCACCTGGACCGCAAGCCGGCCAACCTCTCCGGTGGGCAGCGCCAGCGGGTGGCGATGGGGCGCGCGATCGTGCGCAGCCCGAAGGCGTTCCTCATGGACGAGCCGCTCTCCAACCTCGATGCCAAGCTGCGCGTGCAGATGCGCACCCAGGTCTCACGCATCCAGAAGTCGCTGAAGACGACGACGGTGTACGTCACGCATGACCAGACCGAGGCGATGACCCTCGGCGACCGGGTCGTCGTGATGCGCGGCGGGATCGTGCAGCAGGTGGGCTCCCCGACCGAGCTGTACGAGCACCCGACGAACCTCTTCGTCGGTGGCTTCATCGGCAGCCCGTCGATGAACTTCCTGCCGGCGACGATCGACGGCGACCGGCTGGACACCGGGCTCGGGGCGCTGACGATGCCCGACCCGGTGCGCCGGGCGGTGTCGGAGTCGAGCGGCAAGCAGGTGATCATCGGGCTGCGCCCGGAGCACTTCGAGGACGCCTCGATCGTCGGCGACAAGCCCGGTGCGGAGGTGACCGTGCCGCTGGACCTCGTGGAGTCGATGGGCTCGGACGTCTACGCGTACTTCACGGTGCAGGGCGAGGAGGCGCGCTCCGGCGACCTCGAGGACCTCGCCGCCGACACCGGCCAGGACATGCACGGCGACGGCACGACCGTCACCGCCCGGCTGGACGCCGCGTCGCGGGTGCGGCCGGGCCAGGAGGCGAAGCTGTGGGTCGACACCTCGAAGATGCACGTGTTCGACCTCGAGTCGGGCAAGAACCTCACGGCCGAGACGCAGAAGAGCGTCGACGCCTAGGGATGGCGGGCCGTCGTGCGCCGGTCGTGTCGGGGTCAGCTCGTAGGGTCCGGGGATGCCCGAGCCCGCCTGCTTCGTCTGCTCCGAGAACTCCCGCCCACACCTGCCGCCACGCGAGCGTGTCGTGGTCACCGACCACTGGCGCGTGGCGCACGCGTTTGACACCTCCCTCGAGGGGTGGCTGGTGTTCGACGCCCTGGCTGCGAGCCTGCAACGTGCCCTTGAGCTACAGGGCCCCGGCCCCGGCCCCAGGGGCTCGCCTACAGTCGCTGTCCACCGTGGGACGGACCCGCCGCGCCGCCGACATCGCCACCGTCGCAGACCCCTGCGCCGGACGGAGGTCGAACAGGCTCGCACGCGGGTCCGTCCCGAACCACACCGGATGTGCCATCGCATCGGCCTTCGCCGCGACACGGCCGCGGCCGGCCGACAGCACCCCGGACAGCTCCCGCCATCCGTCGGCTGTCCGGGTGAACCGCACCGACGAGAACTGCTCGACGCGCGTGACGCCGCCCTTCAGCTCCCGGGTACGGCTCGTCGGGGTGAACTGCTCAAGCAGGGCAGGCTCGGGGGCCTCCGCCCGGGCCGAGGCCCGGTGCTCCTTCCGGTACCCCCGGGCCTCTCGGCTGGGGGGCCGGGTCGCTCGACACCGACGGCATGGCCGCCTCGTCCGAGGCGGCCACGGCCGGAGCCGGGTCGCCGGACGTGTGAGAGCGGACTTCGCGAGCATGAAGGACCCCTGAACTTCCTTGCGCACCATGAGCACTCAGAGACTCGCGCACTCCGGACCGGGCCCGCAGGCCGTCCCGTGGTGTCCTGACGAAAGTTTTACTCTCGCAAGGGACGCGGTATGCCCAGGTCAGGCAGCGTCGCACCCCGGCACGGCGCCCCTACCGGGGTGCGACGCCCGCGCGGACCAGACCGTAGGTGACCGACTCGAGCAACGCGTCCCAGCTGGCCTCGAGGATGTTCGCCGCGACGCCGATCGTCGTCCACGAGGTCGTGCCGTCCGAGGTCTCGATGAGGACGCGCGTCACGGCGTCGGTGCCGTGCGCCGCGTCGAGGATGCGCACCTTGTAGTCGATGAGCTCGAGCTCGGCGACCTCCGGGTACGTCGCCGCGATGGCGGTCCGCAGCGCGTGGTCGAGCGCGTTGACCGGGCCGTTGCCCTCGCCGGTCTCGACGTGCCGCTCCCCCGCCGCGCGCACCTTCACCGTCGCCTCGGAGAGCGCCTCGGTGTCGCCCCGGGCGTCGGTGATGACCCGCCACGACTCGACCTCGAAGAACGCCGGGAGCGAGCCGTCGAGCTCGCGGCGCAGCATGAGCTCGAAGCTGGCGTCGGCGGCGTCGAACGTGTAGCCGCGCAGCTCCTTCTCCTTGACGGCGGCGAGCACCCGGCGCAGCGTGGCGTCGTCCTCCTCGTTCGCGGCGTCCAGGGTGAAGCCGAGCTCGCGGGACTTCAGCTCGATGGACGCCCGGCCGGCCATGTCCGAGACGAGCATCCGCATGTCGTTGCCGACGTTCTTCGGGTCGAGGTGCTGGTAGAGGTCGGGGTCGACCTTGATGGCGCTCGCGTGCAGGCCCGCCTTGTGCGCGAACGCGCTGGAGCCGACGTACGGCTGGCGTGAGTAGGCCGGCACGTTCGTGACCTCGGCGATGGCGTGCGCGATGCGGGTGGCGTCCTGCAGCCGGTGCGGCTCGAGCAGCTCGCGGCCCTGCTTGAGCTGCAGGTTGGCGACGACGGTCAGGAGGTCGGCGTTGCCGGTGCGCTCTCCGTAGCCGTTGATCGTGCCCTGGACGTGCGTGGCGCCGGCGTCGACCGCGGCCATGGAGTTGGCCACGGCACAGCCGGTGTCGTTGTGGCAGTGGATGCCGACACGCGCCCCGGTGGTGCGCACGACGTCGTCGACGACCTCGCCGACCTCGCCGGGCAGGAGCCCGCCGTTGGTGTCGCACAGCGCGACCACCTCGGCCCCGGACTCGACGGCTGCTCGGACGGCCTCGAGCGCGTACAGCCGGTCGGTGCGGTAGCCGTCGAAGAAGTGCTCTGCGTCGAGGAAGACCCGCCGGCCCTCGGCGCGCAGGAAGGAGACGGTGTCGCGGATCATTGCGAGGTTCTCCTCGCGGGTCGTCCGCAACGCTCGTTCGACATGGCCGACGTGCGACTTCGCGACGAGCGTGACGACCTGGGCCTGGCTGTCGAGCAGCGCCCGCACGAGCGGGTCGGTCTCGGCCGTCCCCCCGGCACGGCGGGTGGCCCCGAACGCGGCGAGCGTGGCGTTGCGCAGCCGCAGGTCGGCCGCGGCGCGGGCGAAGAACTCGGTGTCCTTGGGGTTGGCGCCCGGCCAGCCGCCCTCGATGTAGCCGACGCCGAGGTCGTCGAGGTGCGAGGCGATGGCCAGCTTGTCGGTGACGGAGAGGTTGAGCCCCTCCTGCTGGGCGCCGTCGCGCAGCGTCGTGTCGTACACGTGCAGGTCGGTCATGTCACTCACCTGGTCCGGCCGGGGCGTCCGGCGTCCGGGCCCCGGCCCGGGTGGGCCGGGGCGTCCGCGCGTGCCGCTACGTGTCCATCATCCGCCTCGCGCTGCCCAGGCCGCCCACGGGGGTGGGCGGACGGCCCGCCTTCGTCGGGCCGGGCCGCCGCGGGTGACGTGACGTCCCGGTCCAACAAAAAGACCCCCCGGGTGTGGGAGGTCTGCGCGACGAGGAGGTCTCGTCGCGCTAGCCGATAATGATCGCGGTGGTGACCGCGTCACGGGACGTCACGAGGACACCATCCCACGGGAGCGGCCCGCCCGCCGAGCATGCGTCCACATGCTGGCGCTCTCGGACGGCCCGGCCCCGCCGGCTCAGTGCCGGGCCGGCTCGGCGGCGCCCTCCCACCAGGCGTCCAGTGCCGGAGGGGCCGAGACGTCGACCCGCTCCCCCACTCGCGGCACGGCCACGGGCACCCCCTCGGTCGCGGCGGCGACGAGCAGCCGCTCCACCGGCTCGGCCCACGGGTGCGGCGCGAGCACGAAGGTGCACCAGTGGATGGGTAGCAGCACGCCGCCACGGAGCTCGACGGTCGCGCGCACGGCCTCCTCGGGGTCGAGGTGGATGTCCTGCCACGACGGGTCGTACGCCCCGACGGCCATGAGCGAGACGTCGAACGGGCCGTGCTCGGCGCCGATCTCCTCGTAGCCGTCGAAGTAGCCGGTGTCGCCGCTGAAGAACACCCGGCCGGCCTCCCCGGCGAGCACCCACGACGCCCACAGCGTGCCGTCACGCCGCAGCCCCCGGCCCGAGAAGTGCTGGGACTCCACCGCGGTGACCCGCACCCCCGCCACCTCGTGGGACTCGCCCCAGTCGCACTCGACCACCCGCTCGGCCGGGACGCCCCAGACGTCGAGGTGGGCCCCGACCCCGAGCGGGACGACGAACACGGCCTGTGTCGTGTCGACGAGGGTCCGGATGCTCGGCATGTCCAGGTGGTCGTAGTGGTCGTGCGAGATGACGACGGCGTCGACGTGCCCAATGCGCTCGAGCGGCAGCGGGGTGCCGTGCATCCGCCGCGGGCCGACGTGCCGGCTCGGCGAGCAGCGCTCGCTCCACACCGGGTCGAGCAGCAGCCGGGCACCCCCGATCTCGACGAGCGCGCTGGAGTGCCCGAACCACGTGACGTGCAGGCCCTCGGCGGCCGGTTCGCGCAGCCCGCTGACCACCGGGATCGCACCCGGCGGGCGGCGTGTCTCGGCGTTCTCGCGGAAGCGCTCGAGGAGCTCGCGCTGGTCGGACGGCGACGAGGACGTCCCGGGACGGGTGTTGTGGAACGCCCCCGCCCGGTACCGCGGTGAACGCTGCATCCGTTCGAGGCGGCGGCCGGAGGGCCGGGCGCCCATGGCCGCACCGACGCCACGTCCCGCGGCGGCGGCGAGCATCCCCAGGGCACCGGCAGCGCCGGCAGCGGCGGCGAGTCGACTGAACCGCGTCATGGACCCATTGTCACCGACGGCCCGTCCGGCCCTTGTGCCTATCCTGGCTGGCGGACCGCACCCGACCCGGAGAGGACGATGGAACACCACAGCGGCGACCTCACCCACGCTCCCCTGGCCTACCCCGGCGAGCCCGTCGCCGGACCCCGGCTCGTCCTCGCCGACTGTGAGCACGTCGTCCGGCCGAGGCTGCGGCTCGGGGCGTCACAGTCCCCGTGGTGCGCCACGTGCTCCGGCGCGGGCCGGCCCGGCGCTCGGCGCCTGCTCGGCGCCGCCCTCGACGAGCTCGGCGCGGCACCCCTCGCGGAGCGCACGCCGGTGCTCGCCGTCGGCTCGAACGCCTCGGCGGACGTGGTGCGGCACAAGCTCGCGAGCCGTGGCGTGCCGGTCGTCGTCCCGGTGCTCACCGGCGTGGTGCGCGGGCTCGGCGTCGCGCACTCTGCCCACGTCTCGCGGGCCGGGTACGTCCCCGCTGCTCCGGTGCACCGGGCGCGAGCGCGCACCCGGGTCGTGCTCCAGCTGCTCGACGACGACCAGCTCGCCGCGGTCGACGAGACCGAGCCGACCTACGAGCGGGTCGAGCTCACCGCCACCCGGTACCCGGTCGTCCTCTCCGGGGGCCTGCGGCCGTCCCGGGTGCACGTGTACGCCGGCCGGTTCGGCGTGGTGCACCTCCCCGGCCGCGCCGCGGAGCGCCTCCTCCCCCAGCACGACATCCTCCGAGCACTCGACCGGGCAGGGGTGCCGCACACCGGAGGTGGGCCGGCCGCCGCCGCCCGCCGGTTGGCGGCATCCGAGGACGCACGGGTCGAGGCACGTGACGCGATGCGCCGGCTCGGCCTCGTCCGCCCCCATCGGCTGCACCACCGGCCCGCCACGACGCTCCGGTGGCGGATGCCATGAGTGGCGGGTGTGCTCAAGGGTGAGCCGGATCCGGCCGGCAGCCGGCGGGATGAGGGATCCGCATATGCCGCGGCCCGGTAGGTCGACGGCGGCGGCGGTAGGGCAGTTCCGTCGCCTTGACGGCATCGCTTGCCCTACATCCAGCGACAAGTTAACTTGGATGAGTGTTGCGTGAGCCGATCATCGCGCCGTCGGCCTTCAAGCACGGTGTCGAGGAGGCAGACATCCTGCACGCGTACCGGAATCCGGTGCGGATCTGGGACCTGGGCGATGGGTTCACGATGATGGTCGGCCCGAGCGGGACAGCCATCTTCATCGAGGTCGGTACGTCGAAGGCGACCAGGCCCACGTGATCGTGCACGCGATGCGGGCGCGGGAAAAGTTCTTGAGGTGATGATGATGCCGCGGACAGTCGACGAGATCCTCCAGCACGCTGACGAGCTAGCGGCCAGGTTCGAGGACTACGAGCCTCGGGCGGGAGATGAGCTGGACCCCGTCGCGCTCGCGTCGCTGCGGGAAGCGGTGGCGGAGCGCTCCGAGGCGGAGCGCCACATGGTCGACGCGGTCCGGCAGGCCCGTGCGGCCGGCCTGTCGTGGAGTGCGATCGGCGGTTTTGTGGGTACCTCCGGCGAAGCCGCACGACAGCGGTACTCCTCGAGAGTCGCCTGAACTCGCCCCCTGACCCTCGCCCGACAGGCGGCGGTAAGACTCTCAAGGGAGCCGCACCGATAGATGCGTGCGTAGAACTGTGTCAGGGTGTCCGCGGGAGCGGGGCACGACAATCAGACCAGCGGATGGGGCGCGAAGTACATGGCACAGCGCAAGGTCCACGCCCACATCGGCGACGTGATCGAGAACGCGCTCGGCTGGGACGTGGACGTCTACAGCCTGTCAGACGCGGCCGTGGAGCGGTTCGCCGATAACGTGCAAACGTGGTCGAGGAGTGTCCTCCCTTCAGATGGTACGACGGGTGCTTACTACGGAGGCTGGCCCTCGGCCAATGTCGCCTCGCTCGGGTTAGACGGTGTTCTTGGAACCGCGCTCCTCTTCGAGGAGCGATTGATTGGTAAGGACGTGCTAAGCGACTGGTTCGCGGCAGAGCGTTACCTGAATCGGCGCACGATGGGGTCGAGGCCGGGCTGGCTCGGGGAAGACGGGAAATCGTTCGACCACGAGGCCACACGACACTTCCTCGCGATTCAGATCCCCGCAATCAAGCGCTTGCGGCCGCTCCTCGACTCGGGCGTGCTGCGCCTGATCCCGGCCGAGCCCGTGCAACTACAAAATCAGCCCCAAGTCGAGCTTCTGGTCGCCGAGCTTGGAGATCGACTGCTCAAGCACCCGGTCAGGCTCGCGCGGAAGTTCGCCGCTGGCGAGCTCGCGACCGACGATACTCGCCGCGGCATTTTCGTAATGGCGGGTGGTGAGTGGGAAGCGCAGACCCGAAAGGCATTCACCGACGCGCTGCACTTCTTCGCAAACGAATATCTGCTGAGTGTGCGTACAGGGTCGTCCTACACGGCCCCGTTTGCGTGGGAGTCGCACGTCGCCTTGAAGGGTCTAAGGGTGGGCCAGGGGCCGTACCTCCCCGTGCAATCGGTCCTACTCGCATCGCGCTTGCCCGTGTTTAGCGGCCTCACTGCCGATCTAATCTCGCAGATCCACGAAGACGACGCGTTCGCGAGTTTCCGGGCCGAGCTGGCCGAGATCCTGGGTCAGTGCCCGACGAAGGCGAAGCCCGCCGAGGTGCAACGGTACCTCGCTACGCAGCAGGCGGACCGACTGCGACCGATTCTTGATGCCGCGGAGCGTTCAGCCGATGCAGGCCTCCTTCGCAGAGCTGGCCTCGCCATGGCTAATCTGCGGTTCACCGTTACCACCGGTGTAACGGCAGCGGGCGTCGGACTTACCACCGGCGCTGGGTGGGGTGCCGCAATAGGGGGTGCAGCAGCCGTCGGCGCTGCGGTCGCGGACAAGGTGATCGAGACACCCAAGGCGACCACACCCATTTGGAAAGCACTCGTCGGTCACAGACGGAGCATCGAGCAGGAGATGCTCGACAACTGGGTGCATACGAATCGAGATGTCGCACCCACGGCCCACCCATGGGGCATCCCCAGCGAGCCATCGATGTCAGTAGCCGTGTCTTCCGGCAGTTTGCTGGTCGACTGGCACCGTAATGGAGTGGGCCAACAGTCGGCGCAGTGACGCAGGTTCTAGTGGGGTTCACCTGCATCGCTGTCCGCCGCTTGCGACGCCGCCTGCACCAGGGCCTCGAAGAGTGCTGCTCCCTCGGCCTCCTCGGCGTGCCACTGGACGGCGAGCCGGAACCGTGCCGCCGGGCACTCCATCGCCTCCAGCGTGCCATCCTCGTGCCAGGCCGCGGGCTGCCACCCGGTGCCGGCGAGGGTCGAGGGCTCGACCGCCTGATGGTGGTACGTCGGCACGTCCACGGCGCCCGGCCCGACGACACCCGCGAGCAGGCTGCCGGCCACCGGCTCGACATGATGCGACGAGTACACGCCGGGGCTCGGGCTGTGCCCCTCGTGGCCGACCCGGTCCGGCACGTGCTGCTCCAGCCGCGCACCGGCCGCCACGGCCATCACCTGCATCCCACGACAGATCCCGAGCACCGGGAGGTCGGCCTCCTCCGCGGCCAGCACGAGCGCGGTCTCCCACGCGTCGCGGTCCGGGCGGGCCGCCTGCGACGTCGGATGGGCCGTGGCCCCGTACAGCCCCGCCTGCACGTCCGCCCCACCCGCGACGACGAGCCCGTCGAGCCGGGCCAGCACCGAGCGAGCCATCCCGGCGTCGACATCGGCCCGGGGTGGCAGCACGACCGCAACGCCACCCGCCGCCTCCACCTGCTGGACGTACCGGTACGGCAGCACGGCGCTGCGCTGCGCCACCCACGGCGCGCGGTCGACCTCCTCGACGTAGCACGTGACGCCGATGACCGGCCGGCCGCCCATCCGCTCGCCCCGGCTCAGACGGGCGTGACGTACGCGCCGGAGATACCGCCGTCGACGAGGAAGGTCGAGGCGGTCATGAAGCTCGACTCGTCCGAGGCGAGGAAGAGCACGGCGTTCGCCATCTCCTCCGGCTCACCGAACCGGCCCATCGGCACGTGGACGAGCCGGCGCGCCGCGCGGTCGGGGTCGGAGGCGAAGAGCTCCTGGAGCAGCGGGGTGTTGACCGGCCCAGGGCACAGCGCGTTGACCCGCACGCCCTGCCGGGCGAACTGCACCCCGAGCTCGCGGGTCATCGACAGCACCCCGCCCTTGGACGCCGAGTAGCTGATCTGCGAGGTCGCCGCACCCATGACCGCGACGAAGCTCGCCGTGTTGACGATCGACCCGCCGCCCTGCTCGAGCATCATCGGGATGACGGCCTTGCAGCACAGGTACACCGACGTGAGGTTGACGTCCTGCACCCGCTTCCAGGCCTCGAGGTCGGTGTCGAGGATCGAGTCGTCCTCGGGCGGGCTGATCCCGGCGTTGTTGAAGGCGATGTCGACCCGCCCGTGGGTGTCTTTCGCCGTCGCGAACAGCCGGTCGACGTCGGTCTTGTCCGCCACGTCGCAGTGGACGTACGTGCCGCCGATCTCGGAGGCGAGCACCTCCCCCGCCGCGTCGTCGAGGTCGGCGACGACGACCGTCGCACCCTCCTGCGCGAACCGCCGGACGGTCGCGAGCCCGATGCCGGAGCATCCGCCCGTGACGACGGCGACCTTGCCCGCGAGCCTGCCTGCCAACTCTTCTCCTCAGGGGGTGTGGGGATGGTCCGGAGACCGGGTGTCAGTCCTCGGTCGAGATGAAGACGTTCTTCACCTCGGTGAACGCGTCGAGCGCGTCCGGGCCGAGCTCACGGCCGAGGCCGCTGCTCTTGAAGCCACCGAACGGTGTCGAGTACCGCACCGAGCTGTGGCTGTTGACCGACAGGTTGCCGGCCTCGACTCCACGCGCGACGCGCAGCGCCCGCCCGACGTCACGCGTCCAGATGGAGCCCGACAGCCCGTAGGCCGTGTCGTTGGCCATCCGGACGGCGTCCGCCTCGTCGTCGAACGGAAGCACCGCGACGACCGGCCCGAAGACCTCCTCGCGCCACACCCGGTCGTCGGTGCCGCGAGGCAGCACGACGGTCGGCGGGTACCACCAGCCGGCGCCCTCGGGCGCGGCGCCGCGGAACGCGACGTCGGCGGGCGGATGGCCGTCCGCGCCGTCGACGTAGCCGCGGACGGTCTCGCGCTGCCGGCTGCTCACGAGCGGCCCCATGTGCGTCCCCTCGTCACCGGGGTCACCGACGACGACGCCCGCCATCGCCCGCTCGAAGCGCTCCATGAACGCGTCGCTGACGCTGCGCTGGACGAGGATGCGGGTGCGGGCGCAGCAGTCCTGGCCGGCGTTGTCGAGGAACGACATCGGGGCGGCGGCCGCCGCCTTGTCGAGGTCGGCGTCCGCGAAGACGATGTTCGCCGACTTCCCGCCGAGCTCGAGGGTGACTCGCTTGAGGTGCTCGGCCGCGCCACGCATGACCCCCTGGCCGACGGCCGTCGATCCGGTGAAGCAGACCTTGCGGACGTCCGGGTGGGTGACGAACCGCTCGCCGACGACCCGGCCCGCGCCCGGTAGCACGGTGAGGACGCCCTCCGGGATGCCGGCCGCGAGCGCGAGCTCGCCGATCCGCATCGCGGTGAGCGGGGTCAGCTCGGCCGGCTTGAGCACGACGGTGTTGCCTGCCGCGAGCGCCGGAGCCATCCCCCATCCCATGATCGGCATCGGGAAGTTCCACGGGACGATGACGCCGACGACACCGAGCGGCTCCTTGAACGTGACGTCGAGCCCACCCGCGACCGGGATCTGCCGCCCGAAGAGGCGCTCGGGGGCCGCCGAGTAGTAGCGCAGCACGTCGACGACGTTGCCCGCCTCCCAGCGCGCGTTGCCGATCGTGTGGCCCGCGTTACTGACCTCCAGCCGGGCCAGCTCCTCGCGGTGCTCCTCGACGACGTCGGCGAAGCGGCGCAGCAGCATCCCGCGGTCGGCGGGGCTCACGGCGCGCCAGGCAGGGCCGACCTGGACGGCCCGCGCGACGGCGGCGTCGGTCTCGCCGACCCCGGCGAGGTCGACGGTGGTGACGACCTCCTCGGTCGACGGGTCGACGACGTCGTGGGTCGTGGGGTTCGCGGCGGTGCTCATGGGGCGCGCGCTCACATCCTCTCGAAGCCGCGGACGCGCTCCCAGTCGGTGACCGCGGCGTTGAACGCGCCGATCTCGACGTCTGCGGCGTTGACGTAGTGGTCGACGACGTCGTCGCCGAAGGCCGCCCGCGCCACCTCGCTCGCGGCGAGCAGCTCGCGAGCCTCGGCGAGCGTGGTCGGGACGTGCTCGTAGTCGCCGGTGTAGGCGTTGCCCTCGCAGATCTCGGGCAGGGTGAGGCCCTCGCGGATGCCGTGCAGCCCGCCGGCGAGCATCGCGGCGACGGCGAGGTAGGGGTTGACGTCCCCGCCGGGCACCCGGTTCTCGACCCGCAGGCCGGCGCCGTGGCCGACGACCCGCAGCGCGCAGGTGCGGTTGTCGGTACCCCAGGCCACGGCGGTCGGCGCGAACGAGCCCGCGGCGAAACGCTTGTAGGAGTTGATGTTCGGCGCGTGAAAGTACGTCAGCTCGCGCATCGTCGCGAGCAGGCCCGCGAGGAAGTGGTCGAAGAGCTCGGAGCGCCCGCCGTCGCGCTCGTCGTCGGCGAAGACCGCCGAGCCGTCCGCCCCGCGCAGCGAGAGGTGGATGTGGCACGAGTTGCCCTCGCGCTCGTCGAACTTGGCCATGAAGGTCAGCGACTGCCCGTGCCGGGCCGCGATCTCCTTGGCACCCGTCTTGTAGACGACGTGGTTGTCGCAGGTGCGCACGACGTCGTCGTAGAGGAAGCCGATCTCGTGCTGGCCGAGGTTGCACTCGCCCTTGGCGGACTCGACCGTCATCCCGGCCCGGTACATCTCGTTGCGGATCTCGCGGAGCACCGGCTCGACCCTGCTGCCACCGAGCACGGAGTAGTCGATGTTGTAGCGGTTGGCGCCGGTGAGGCCCTGGTAGCGGCGGTCCCAGGCGGTCTCGTAGGAGTCCTCGAAGAGGATGAACTCGAGCTCGGTGCCGGCGACCGCACCCCATCCGCTCTCCCCCGCGACGGCGACCTGCTTCTTGAGGATCGTCCGCGGGGACTGCACGACGTCGCCGGTGCCGTCGAGCCAGGTGAGGTCGCACTGGACGGTCACCGCGGCCGGGTCGCCGGGCGTGCGGCGCAGCGTCGCGAGGTCCATCTCGAAGAACATGTCGCCGTAGCCGCGCTCCCACGACGAGATGGCATAGCCGTCGACCGTGTTCATGTCGACGTCGACGGCGAGCAGGTAGTTGCAGCCCTCCGTGCCGTCCTCGAGTACGTGCTCGAGGAAGAAGGCGGCGTGGATGCGCTTGCCCTGCAGGCGTCCCTGCATGTCGGTGAACGCGACGACGACGGTGTCGACCGTGCCGTCGGCGACGTCGGCCCGCAGCTGGTCGACGGTCAGCTGCGGCGGGCCGCCGTCGTGGATCGAGCTCGGCATGGTCGTCCTCCCGGTCATCCGATGAGCCCGCGCAGGAGCGCGGAGGTCGCGTCGCAGTGCTCTTCCATGGCGGAGCGCGCCTCGTCCGCCGCCCCGGTCAGGATGGCATCGACGACGGCCGCGTGCTGGTCGTGGGAGTGCTGGATGTTCGCCGCCAGCACCGGGATGGCCTCGAGCAGCTCGCCGAGCGCGGCCTGGGCCCGGGTCACGGCCTCGATGAGCATCGGCGAGGCGGACAGCGTCGCGACCGCGAGGTGCAGCCGGCTGTCGGCCAGCCGGTGCGCACCGCGGTCCTCCGCGGCCGTGGTCTCCGCGAGGGATGCTGCGAGCCAGGCCCGCTGCTCACCGCTGAGCGGCTGGAGCGCGGCGAGCCGGGCGGCCCCGGGCTCGACGACACGGCGGAACTCGAGGGCGTCCACGAGCGCGGCGCCGACACGGGGACGGGGCCCGTCGGCGCTCGCGACCTGCGGGCCGGCGTAGGTGACGACGGTGCCGCCGCTGCGGCCACGCCGGGTCGTGACGAGCCCCGCGTCGCGAAGCGCGGCGATGGCGTCGCGCAGGGTGTTGCGTGCCACGCCGAGCCGGTCGGCGAGCTCGCGTTCGGGCGGCAGCTGGTCCCCGTCGACGAACACCCCGAGCCGGATGGCGGTGGCCAGCTGCTCGACGGTGGACTCGAAGACGTTGCTCCCCCGCGCCGGGCGCAGCACCGTGTCGACGAGGTGCAGATGGGGCTGCGCGGTCACGGCGCGAGTCTCCGGCCCCGGGCGCCCCGCTGTCAAATGGTGCTGGTTCACACCATTTTTACGTGCAGACCCTGGACGGATGCGAGGCGACGGGTCTAGCCTCCGGACCGTTCGGCATCGTCGTGCACCAGACGGTCCGGGCGTCCGCACCCCACGACCGGCCGCAGGGGCCGGTCCGACGAGAGGACGGCAGCGTGTCGCAGAACCCCTCGGGCGGCAGCGCCCGCCGCACATCGGGCGTGACCTACGCCGAGGCCGCCGACGGCTACTTCGAGAAGCGCGGTCTGACCCGTCACGCAGGCGCCTGGTCGCTGTGGGCGCTCGGCGTCGCGGCGGTCATCTCCGGCGACTTCTCCGGCTGGAACTTCGGCATCGGCGAGGCCGGCTGGGGCGGGATGCTCGTCGCCACCGTCGTCATCGGCCTGATGTACCTGCTCATGGTCTACTCCATCGCCGAGATGTCCGCGGCCATGCCGCACACCGGCGGCGCGTACTCGTTCGCGCGGTCCGCGATGGGGCCCTGGGGAGGTTTCGTCACCGGCCTCGCGGAGTCGATCGAGTACGTCATCACGACCGCCGTCGTCGGCACCTTCTGCGGCACCTACGCCGACGGCATCGTCGAGGACCTGACGGGCGCCTCGCTGCCGCTCCCCCTGTGGGTGCTGATCTTCTACGGGATCTTCGTCGGCCTGAACTCGGCGGGGGCCGAGGCGTCGTTCAAGTTCGCCGTCGTCATCGCCGTCATCTCCCTCGGCGTGCTCGCGCTCTTCTCGGTGCTCGCCCTGACCTCCGGCAAGTTCTCGTGGGACAACCTGTGGACCGTCGGGGACGGCAGCTTCCTCCCGCTCGGCGTCGGCGGCGTCCTCGCGGCCCTGCCGTTCGCGATCTGGTTCTTCCTCGGCATCGAGGAGCTGCCGCTCGCCGCCGAGGAGACGCACACCCCGCAGCGGGACATCCCCCGCGGCTCGCTCATGGGCATGTTCACGCTGCTCGCGACCGCGTTCGTCGTCCTCGTCCTCAACCCGGGCGTCCTCGGGGCCGAGGAGATCTCGGACAGCGGCGAGCCCATCCTCGACGGCTTCCGCGCGATCTTCCCGGACAGCAACATCGCCGCCCTGCTGTCGCTGTTCGCCCTCGCGGGCCTCGTCGCGTCCTTCCAGGGCATCATGTTCGCCGCGGGGCGCAACCTGTACTCGCTCTCGCGGGCCGGCTACTACCCGCAGGTGCTCTCGCTCACCGGGTCGCGCAAAGTGCCGTACGTCGCGCTCCTCGCCAGCGCCGGCATCGGGCTGCTGCTCATCATCGGGCTGAGCGTGGTCCTCGGCGAGGACGCGGCCGACGTCGCGACCCAGCTGCTCAACATCGCGGTCTTCGGCGCGGTCATCTCGTACCTGCTGCAGATGGTGGCCTTCGTCATGCTGCGCCGGAAGTTCCCGAGCGCCGAGCGCCCCTACCGCAGCCCGGTGGGGATCGGCGGGGCCGTGGTCGCGGGCGTCATCTCCGCGGGCACGCTGGTCATCCTGCCCTTCAACCCGGACTACCGGTCGGTGATCTTCGGCGTCGCGATCTTCTTCGCGATCGGGCTCGCCTACTTCGCGGTCCGTGGCCGGCACCATCTCGTGTACTCCCCCGAGGAGGAGTACGCGATGTCCGGCGGCCTGCACGGCGCCCACCCGGAGAGCGAGGGGTACGGCACCGGCGACCACGCGACCGCCGACGAGCGCTGACGCGACGGCACCGGGCCGCGAGCGCGTGCTCGGGCCCGGCGCCGTCGTCGCGCAAGCCTGCCGTGTCAGGCGAGGCGGGTCAGCCAGCCGTGGGTGTCCTCGGCGCGGCCGTACTGGATGTCGAGCAGCGCCTGCCGGATCGAGCGGGTGACCTCGCCACCCTCCTCGCCGGCGGTCGACGGTGCCTCGCCGCCGTCCCAGCGCAGCTCGCCCACGGGCGTGACGACGGCTGCGGTGCCGCAGGCGAAGACCTCGCGGATGCTGCCGTCGCGCACGCCGTCCTTCCACTCCGCGATCTCGACGCGCCGCTCCTCCGGCTCGAGGCCGAGGTCCTTGGCGAGCTCGAGGATGGAGCTGCGGGTGACGCCCTCGAGGATCGTCCCGGTGAGCTCGGGTGTGACGAGCCGGCCGTCGTCGGTGACGAAGAACAGGTTCATCCCGCCGAGCTCCTCGATGTACGTGTGCGTCGCGGAGTCGAGGAAGACCGCCTGGTCGCAGCCGTGCTCGATGCCCTCGAGCTGCCCGGCCAGCGACGAGGCGTAGTTGCCGCCGGTCTTCGCGGCGCCGGTGCCGCCGGTCCCGGCCCGGGCGTAGTGCTCGGAGATCCACAGCGTCACCGGCTTCGGGCCGCGCGGGAAGTACGCGCCGGCCGGTGAGGCGATGACCGAGTAGGTGACCTCGGCCGCGGGCCGCACCCCGAGGAACGGCTCGGAGGCGTACATGAACGGGCGCAGGTACAGGCTCGTCTCGCCGGTGCCGAACGCAGGGACCCACGCGACGTCGACCTCGACGAGGGCCTTGAGGGAGGCGAGGAAGCCGTCGGTGGACAGCTCGGGCAGGGCCAGTCGGCGCGCGCTGCGCTGCATCCGCTCGGCGTTGGCCTCGGGGCGGAAGGACCACACGGAGCCGTCCTCGTGGCGGTACGCCTTGAGGCCCTCGAAGACCTCCTGGGCGTAGTGCAGCACGGCGGCGCTCGGCATCAGGCTGACCGGGCCGTAGGGGTGGACGCGGGCGTCGTGCCAGCCCGCTTCCGTCGTCCAGGTGGCGGATGCCATGTGGTCGGTGAAGTAGATGCCGAAGCCGGGCTCGGCGAGGATCTCGGCGCGCCGCTCGTCACTCACCGGGTCGGGGTTGCGCTGGAGGTCGAAGGTCAGGCTCATGGGACGGTTCGGTCCTTCCTCGGGGAGCGGCGGTGCTACCCGCAGAGGCTACTCGCCGCCGCTTTCCCGCCTGGTGCCGGAAGGTCCGGTGACGCACCCCGAACTTCGGGGTGCGTGACGCCAGGTTCCGGCATCAGGCGAAAAGGTGCAACGGGTGGCGGTGGACGCCGCGGGCGTCGGTGACGTCCACGGCGATGCCGGGATGAGTGGCCGGGTGGCCGGAGACCGCCGGCGCGACGAGCGGCGACGGACGCGAGAGGGGGCGTGTCAGAGACGGGCGGCGATGGCGTCGCCGATGGCGCTCGTGGAGCGCGGGGCACTCCCCCGCTCGGCGAGGTCGGCGGCCACCGCCCGCTCTACTCGCTCGGCCTCCGCGGGACGGCCCACGTGCGCGAGGAGCATCGCGACCGACAGCACGGTGGCCGTGGGGTCGGCCTTGCCCTGCCCCGCGATGTCCGGGGCGGAGCCGTGCACGGGCTCGAACATGCTCGGGTGGCGCCGCTCGGGGTTGATGTTGCCGCTCGCCGCGAGACCGATGCCACCCGCGATGGCGGCGGCGATGTCGGTGATGATGTCGCCGAAGAGGTTGTCGGTGACGATGACGTCGAAGCGGCCGGGGTCGGTGGCCAGGAAGATCGTCGCGGCGTCGACGTGCTGGTAGGCGGTCTCGACCTCGGGGAACTCGGCACCGACCTCCTCGACCGTGCGCCGCCACAGGTGGCCGGCGTGGGTGAGGACGTTGTGCTTGTGCACGAGCGTCAGGTGCTTGCGCGGGCGCGCCTGGGCCCGGGTGAAGGCGTCCCGCACGACGCGCTCGACCCCGAAGCGGGTGTTGACGCTGACCTCGGTGGCGACCTCGTGCGGCGTGCCGGTGCGCAGCGCGCCTCCGTTGCCGACGTACGGGCCCTCGGTGCCCTCTCGGACGACGACGAAGTCGATGCCGTCGGGCGCCACGCGCTCGACCGCGAGCGGGGACTCGACGCCCGGGAAGAGCTTCGCCGGCCGCAGGTTGACGTAGTGCTCGAGGGCGAAGCGGAGCGGGAGCAGTACCCCGCGCTCGAGGACGCCGCTCGGGACGGTCGGGTCGCCGATCGCCCCGAGGAGGATGGCGTCGTGGCCGCGGACCTCGTCGAGCACCGAGTCGGGCAGCGTCTCACCGGTGGCGTGCCAGCGCCGGGCCCCGAGGTCGTACTCGGTCGTCGTGACCTTCGGGCCGTCCGCGCCGAGCGCCGCCTCGAGGACCTTGAGGCCCTCGCCGACGACCTCCGGGCCGATGCCGTCACCGGCGATGACGGCGAGGTCGAGAGAGGCGCTGTCGGCGGAAGTGTCCGGCATGGTGTCAGCCTAGGCAGCGGGGCGGAATATGACGGGGCCGTCCCAGCCATCGGATGGCGGGACGGCCCGCGGGTCGCCGCGGTCAGTCGTCGGCGTGACCCTGGTCTCGCAGGTCCATCGACTCCTGAAGGGCCTGACGGGCCAGAGTGGCCTCGTCGAGGGCGGTGTTCTCGTTCATCGTGACTTGCCTTGCGTCGTTCGGCGTCCTGCGGTCGCTCGAGCCGGTGTGCTCCGGCGAGGAGTTCGGCCATCCCGCGGGGTGGTGCGGTCTCGCTCTCGACACTAGATGGACGTCCGACGACGGGCAGACGACTTTCACAATGTGGACGAAAACCGCTATGAGATCCGCGTCACATAACGACAGATTCCGCGGAATCCGTCGACTTCAGGCGTGCCCGACACCGATGACGCGTTCCGCCACCGGACGGGCGAGCACGTCGGCGGCCTCCTCCTGGAGTGCGGCCATCGCCGGGTCATCGCTCGGCGGGAGCTGGGCCACCGTCCGCCACGCGGCGAGCTCGAGCTCACGGAGGTCCGGCCGGAAGGCGACATCGACATCCGTGAACCCAGCGTTCGACATCCCCGCCCCGACATCGACGCGGCGGAGTCGTTCCGGGAATGCCCCGACGTTCCGGCCGGGCGCTTCCCAGCAGGTGAAGATGGCGGTCGATCCGGCCCGCAGCAGGCGCCGGGCCTCGCCGAAGGTCGCCATGAAGTCGTCGGGGAACTGCACGGCGTCCAGGCAGATCAGCGCGGTCCCTACGGCCGCCGGCAACCCGGTCTCCGTCATGTCTGCGACGTGGAGCTCGGCGACCCCGTCGAGGCCGAGAGCAGCGGCGTTCCCACGCGCCTGCTCGATCGCCGGCGCGGCGAAGTCGACCGCCACCAGGCGGCATCCGGAGCGCGCCGCGAGCTCGAGCCCGTACCCCGCACGCCCACATGCAAGCTCGACGAGCACATCATCCGGGCCCAGCGCCAGGCTCGCCTCGATCTCGTCGAGGAGAGTCCCGGTCACCAGGCTGGAGGACACCAGGTGCGGTGGCAGCCCGAGCAGCCGCGACCACAGCTGGTCCTTGTCGGCGGTGGCACCCATGTCGGCGTACCACTGGGCGAACCCGTCGGATGTCGTGGCCATGGGGGCGAGTATGCGGCCGCGGCCTTCTCGGGGAGAACCGCGGCCGCAGGTACTGCGCGTGCTCAGACGGTATGACGTGACGCCCTCGCGGTGAGGGGGTTGCGGGCCGGGGCCTCGCTCACGAGTGTTCGTGGGTTACCGAGCAGGAGGCGCCTGCTCGGCCTATCCACAGTCGTAGGAGGCCCCGGT
>NZ_JAFDVE010000026.1 GCF_016888005.1 Phycicoccus sp. CSK15P-2
CCGCACGTCGCACACGACACGCCGCCCCGGACACCCGCCGCGTGAACAACGAGGCGCCGCCGAGCACCCAGCCCGGCGGCGCCTCACCCTGCCCACTTGACAGGAAACCGCTACATATCAGCCGAGGCGGCGGGCGGCCGCCGCGACGCGCTCGTCGGTCGCCGTGAGCGCGACCCTGACGTGATCCCGGCCCTCCGCGCCGTAGAAGTCGCCCGGGGCCACGAGGATCCCGCGGTCGGCGAGCCGCTCGAGCGTCGCGCGGCCCGGCTCCCCCGCCGTGGCCCACAGGTAGAGACCGGCCTCGGAGTCGTCGACGCGCAGCCCGAAGGCCTCGAGCGCCGGACGCAGCACCGCACGCCGCGCGGCGTAGCGCGCCTTCTGGTCCGCGACGTGGGCGTCGTCCCCGAGCGCGGCGACGAGCGCCCGCTGCACCGGCCACGGCACGATCATCCCGGCATGCTTGCGCACCTCGAGCAGACGCCGGACGACCACCGGGTCGCCAGCGACGAACGCCGCCCGGTACCCGGCGAGGTTCGACTGCTTGGACAGCGAGTAGACGCAGAGCAGCCCCTCGGTCGACCCGTCGCACACCCGAGGGTCGAGCACCGACGGCGTCGTCGGCGGCTCGTCGGAGCCCTCGGGCCTCGCCCTCCAGTCGAGCTCGGCGTAGCACTCGTCGGAGGCCACGACGACCCCGTGCTCGCGTGCCCAGCGGACGACCTTGCGCAGGTGCTCGACCCCGAGCACCTTGCCCGTCGGGTTGCTCGGCGTGTTGAGCCACAGCAGCCGCGGCGTCGAGGCCGGGGTGAGCGGGCCGAGCGTGGTGAGCGCGTCCGCGGCCGTCGGCTCGGCTCGGGCGAGCCGGGCACCGACGTCGTACGTGGGGTAGGCGACGCGCGGGAAGACGACGACGTCGCCCGGGCCGAGCCCGAGCAGCGTCGGCAGCCACGCGACGAGCTCTTTGGAGCCGACCGTGGGCAGCACGCCGGAGGGGTCGAGGCCCGGCACGCCGCGACGGCGGCCGAACCAGGCGGCGACGGCCTCCCGCAGGTCCGGGGTGCCGTAGGTCTGCGGGTACCCCGGGGCGTCCGCGGCGTCGGCGAGGGCCCGCCGGACGAGCCCGGGCGTGGGGTCGACGGGTGTGCCCACCGAGAGGTCGACGATCCCCTCTCCCGCCGGACCGTCGAGACCGGGGTCGGAAAAGGCGCTCGCCCGCTCCTTGGCGGGAGCGAGCGAGTCCCAGGGGAAGTCGGGAAGGGTGAGCACCTACGTCACTCGTCGTGCTCCTGCGGGGGCAGGTCGGCGATGATCGGGTGGTCCTTGGCGATGACGCCCAGCTTCGCGGCCCCGCCCGGGCTGCCGAGGTCGTCGAAGAACTCGACGTTGGCCTTGTAGTAGTCGGCCCACTGGTCGGGGACGTCGTCCTCGTAGTAGATCGCCTCGACCGGGCAGACCGGCTCACACGCACCACAGTCGACGCACTCGTCCGGGTGGATGTACAGACTCCGCTCACCCTCGTAGATGCAGTCGACGGGGCACTCCTCGATGCACGCCTTGTCCTTGAGGTCGACACAGGGCTGTGCGATCACGTACGTCATGGCGCCCATACTATTCACGCCATGCTGCCGCCGACGCCCGGCCTACCGCCCCCCACCGTCGACGAGCTCGAACGGGTCATGGTGGGCGCGTGGCCCGCGGCCGAGACCGCGCCGCTCGGCGGCTGGCTGTTGCGGGCCACCGGTGGTTTCACCCAGCGGGCGAACTCGGTCATGACGGCCGGGGACCCGCACCGCCCGCTCGGCGCCGCGCTCGACGCGGTGGAGTCCTGGTACGCCGAACGGTCCCTGCCCGCCCGGGTCACCGTCGCCGGCCCGGTCGGCCTTCGCCCGGACGAGCACCCGGTGGGGCAGGTCCTGCTCGACCGTGGCTACGTCCCCCGGGTCGCCACGACATGCCTCACGGCGGCCGCGGACACCGTCGCCCGCAGTGCCGCCTCGGCGCCGGGCGACGTCGCGGTCCGGGTCACCTCCGACCTCACCGACGCCTGGCTCGAGGCGTACCGCGGCTACCGGGAGGCCCCGGAGGTCGCCCGGGTCGTGCTCACCGGATCACCGGCGCAGGTGTTCGCCGCCGTCGAGGGGACCGAGGGCCTCCTCGCGGTCGGCCGGCTCGGCCTGGCCGACGGATGGGGCGGCCTCGCGGCGATGTGGACCGATCACCGGGCCCGGCGCAGGGGTCTCGCGACGGCCGTGCTCGGTGCGTTGGCCCGCAGCGCGTGCACGGCGGACGTCCGCTCGCTGCACCTGCAGACGGACACCGACAACACTGCTGCGCTGGCGACGTACCGGCGGCACGGGTTCGTGCCGCACCATGACTACGTGACGCTCACTTCTCCATGACGAGGCGCTCGTCGACCGGCGCCGGCGCCGGCTCGAGCTGCTCGGCCTCGACCGGCGCAAGACGCTGCGGCTCGACGAGGTCGCCGGCCACCCCGGACTCCTGGATGACGAGCGAGAGCACGAGCTGCGCCGCGAGCTGCGCGGTGTGCTCCTCCCGACCGACGTAGGTGTACTCGACCCGGTCGACGTACGAGCGGCCGTCGGTGGACCGTTCCTGCATCGCCGCGGCGCGGGCCAGGTGCCGGTCGGCGGCGCGGGTGGCGTCCGCGACCATGCCGACGCCGCCCCCGAAGCCGAAGACCTCGGCCTGGACGTCGACGAGCGCGTACGGCAGGGCCTGGCCGGTGCCCCAGTCGCAGCCCTGCGGGTAGTAGACGAGGAGGCTGTCCTCGGGTGCCCGGTACACCGTGCCCCCGGGGTCGGAGAACCCGAAGGAGACGTCGTACACGTTCGCGGACAGCGCCTCGTAGACCTCGCCGAGCCCCAGCATCGACGCCTGCGGCGCCTGCCGCCCGGACAGCCCGGCGAGCAGGAGCGCGTCGACGTTCTGGTACAGGTTCGTCGAGTAGTCCGGCGCGATCCGGTCGTGGTTGAGGACGCTGCCGTCGGCCTCGACGTTGACACCGTCGACGAGGTCGCGGAGCCGGACGCCGTCGACGACCGGGTTCGCCGCCAGATGTTGCTGCTGGACCCACGACGCGGCGAGCAGCCGCACCTGGGCCGAGCGCCACTCGTCACGCTGCTCCGCGGTCGGCACCATCGCGAGCGCGACCGCCGGTGCGAGGGCGGTCCACGAGTTCTCCTCGGCGCCGGTGTTGCCGGGTCGAAGCGTCCGGCCCAGCGGGTCGGTCAGGTAGCGCGGCGTCTGGGTCGCCGAGAAGTCGGCCTCCATGAGGACCATGTCACGCACGCACGTCCGGGACCCCTCGGAGAGGTCGTCCCAGGACAGCCACGCGGCCCGGGCGGCGAGCGAGGACCACAGCGGGCTCTGCCAGGTACGGCCCCAGCCACCGACGACGGTGGCCCGGTGCCGGCACGCCACGGTGTCGACGACCGTCCCCACGACGTCCCGCGCATCGGCGCGGGACATCCCCGCGTCGGCCGGGTCGTACGTGCCGGTGGCGAGCGCCGTGGAGACGGCCAGCGCCTCCATCGACAGCCGCCGGACGGCGTCGGTGCGGTCCTGCTGGGCCGCGGCGTCCATCGGCCGCGCGAGCAGCGCGGGCGCGGTCTTCTGCCACCACGGGCCCAGCCCGTAGCGCACGGCGTTCCCGAGCAGCCCGGCGGCCGCGTCACCGCGCGCGGTGCCGGGCAGACCGGACCGCAGCACCACCGGGGACGGCGGCTCGACGCGGGGCTTCGGCACGGCGCTCACGTAGCCGACGAGGTCGACGACCACGTGACCGACACCGCCGGTGCGCGCGAGCCACAGGGCACCGTCGACGCCGAGGGCCACGACGACCTGGCGCGCGACCGGGGCGTCCTTGCGGGCGTTGACGTCCGAGGTACCGGGCTTGGGTTCGCCGTGGGCGAAGGCCGTGAGGTAGCCGCCTGCCGTGGGCCCGGGGACGGAGGTGATGGTCACGAGGGCGGCCGAGGCGTCGGCCGGTGCCCCGCCCTTCCCGGCAACGGGCTGCACGATGCGCTGGTTGTGCGCGAGCGGCGACCCGGTGACCCGGGTGTCGAGGAGCCGGACGGGGGCGAGCGACGCCACCCGTCCGTCGGTGGCCCCGGGGCCGTCGAGGTAGCCGACGACGTCGACGACGACGTGCGAGGACAGGGAGCCCACGGCCAGGGAGATCCGGCCGAGGTCCCCGACCCCGACGACGACCTGCGTCGCCACCGCCTGGCCGCGGATGGTGTTGCCGTTGGACGTCCCGGGGCGCCGGCTGCCGGCCGCCCACGACAGGAGCGGCAGGCCGGTGGCGCGGGCGCCGACCGTCGTGAGGTTGGCGACGACCGCCCGTGCGGAGCGGGGCACCGTCCGCCCCACGACGGTCACGGTGGTGGGAGTGGGGGTGACGGCGCGGCCGGCGACCCGGCTGTCGTACACCCGGACCGGCACGATCGAGTGCAGCCCGGGGGCCCCGGTCGGCGCGTCGACCCACCAGCCGACGAGGTCGACGACGACGTCGACGGCACCCCCGGCGTTGGCGACGACGACCCGGCCGTCGGCCCCCGGCCGGACGGTGACGGTGTTCGCGACCGGCACGCCCGGCACGTCGTTGAGCGAGGACGTCGTGGGCCGGGAGACGCCCGAGGGGTACACGGTGAGGTGGCTCGACCGGCTCGCGCCCGTGGACGTGACGTTGAGCTGGACCGCGCCGACCCCCGTGGCCGGGACGCCGTGGGCGCCGAGCACCTCGACGGGCAGCGAGCCGCCCGGGGAGAGCCGCCGGCCCGTGAGGCGGGTGTCGACGAGCCGCTCCGGGGAGACCGCCCGGTACGAACCGGGTGCGGGCTCCGCACCGGTCGGCGTCGTCAGCGACACCGGGGCCGCCGCGGCCGTCGTGCCGGCGGGCGGAACGGTCGCGCCGGCCGGGGACGGGGCGAGACCGAGCAGGGCCAGGAGCGCAGCGAGGACGGCGAAGCGGGCGCGCTTCATCCGTCCTCCTACCCGTGGTTCCCCGACCGTGTCCGAGGAGAAGGTACCAGCAATACGGTTGTGGTCAGGACGGGTTGGAACAGGTGACGTCGTCCTCGGGCTGGTATCGCGTCGTGAAGGACTGCTTCTGGACGACCTTGCCGCCCTGCCGGATGACCCGCCCGATGTCGACGGCGAACCCCGGCACCGGGTTCTGCGGCTTGCAGCTGGGGCTGTCGTCGGTGATCTTCTTCGGCTGGACGACGTTGTAGCGGTCGCTCTTCGTCGCCTCGACGTCGTACTTCTTGCGACCCACGTACGTGACGGTGACGGAGGTGTCGGTGGTCTCGACCTCGACGAGGATCCCGCCGTCGAGGGTGTTGGTCCACTTGTTGTGCAGGTTCGGCCACGAGATCGTCGCCTCGCGGCCCTCCGGGTAGCGCGAGATGTAGAAGGAGTGCGCCTGCCAGGCGTCGAGCTGCACGCCGGCGAAGAACGAGGCGTTGAAGATCGTCGTCGAGACCTGGGAGATGCCCCCGCCGACGCTGTCGGCGAGCCGGCCGTTGCGGATGATCCCCGCCTCGACGTACCCCTTCTCCTTCGTCCGCTCGCCGAGGATGCCGTTCATGCTGAACTGCTGGCCGGGCTTGATGTACGTGCCGTTGAGCACGGAGGCCGCGCGCTTGATGTTCTTCACCCGCGCCTGCCCGGCCTGGAAGTAGGTGGTGAAGCTCGAGACCTCCTCCTTCGGAAGCGTCGCCTTCGCGACCTCCGTCGTGAACTCGGGCTCGGCCTCCTCGGTCGTCACCGTCGCGGTGCGCTCCGAAGTGGAGATCGCCTGCCACACGGCCGCCGAGATCGAGGCGTCGTCGAGGGCCACCCCCGGGACGTGCGGCTTCACGGTGGGCTTGCGGCCCGAGAAGGTGACGACGGCGTCCTTCGGCTTCTTCTCGGCCCCGGCCTCCTCGGCGGCCGCGTGCACGACCGCCCGGAGCTTCTCGTCGTCGGCACGGGGGGTGATCGTGCCGTCCTCGGCCGGGGTGAGGTCGATCGCGGCGGCGAAGTCGGTGGGCGGCACCTCGAAGGACGTGCCGCCCGCCTCGACCGTGACCGGGCCCGACATCGCGACCGCGACGAAGTCGTCACGGACCCGCTGGAACTCGGCCGCGGTCGTCCTGGGCAGGATCTCCTCGGCGTCGACCTCGACGGTCGACTGGCCGGGCCACCAGCGCCGGACCGCGGCGAGGGTGCCGTCGACGTCGGTCGTGGTCCCCCGGACCGGCTCGGTGTAGGCGAGCGTGCCGCCCTCGAGCGACAGCGAGCCTTCCGTGGGCTCGGCGTCGAGCTCACCCCGCGCCGCCTCGAGGGCCCGGTCGAAGGCGCCTTCGTCCACGGTGAGGGCCGCGGGCTCCTCGCCGCCACCCAGGAGGTGACGCCACAGGGCCGCGGGCGCCAGGCTGAACCCGGTGAGACGGTCGACAGTGCCCGGGACGTCCACGGCGAGGCCCGCCTCCCCGGGGTCGACCTCGACCCTCCCGGCCGTCGAGGTGAGGGTCAGCGTGCGGCCCGCCTTGACGCCGAGGGCGCCGTCGAGGGTGGCCCGGGCCTCCTGCGCGGACTGGCCTCCGACCTCGACCCCGGCGACCGTGGTGCCCCGGGGGACGCGGTCTCCCAGCGCCCACGCCGCACCCGCGTAGAGCAGCGCGAGCACGGTGACCGCACCGAGGAGCAGGACGGGCCAGCGGCGCGTGCCCGGCGCCGGCTCCTCCCAGCTCGGCTCCTCCCAGGACACGTGGTCGAGCAGGTTGCTCATGCGATGCTCCCGTAGCGGCCGCGGTAGTGGACGAGGGCGGGTCCGACGGTGTCGGGGATGTCGAGCGAGAGGACCTCCCCGACGACGATGACGTGGTCGCCCGCCGGGTGGGCGTCCGTCGTGCGCACCTCGAGGTGCATGAGGGCGCCCTCGAGCAGCGCGACGCCGGTCTCCTCCCCGCGGCGGAACGGCGCGCGGTCGAGCTGGCCGTGCAGCGGCCTGCCGCGCGTGGCGAACCACTCCGAGAGCGGCCGCTGGTCCGCGGCGAGGACGTTGACGCCCCACAGGCCGCACTCGAGGACGGCGTCGTGGAAGCGGCTCTCGGTCTCGACACAGGCGAGGACGAGAAGGGGCTCGAGGGACACCGACGTCACCGTGTCGGCCGTCATCGCGTGGTCGTGGCCCTCGCAGTGCGTCGTGAGCACGCTGACGCCCTGGACCAGGCGGCCCATGGCCTGCCTGAACCGAGCGGGGTCGAGGTCGGTCACGCTGCTCCTTCGGGGACGGGACTCCCGGTGGTCGGGTCGAGCCGCGCGAAGCCCTCCCGGCCGGCCAGCCGGAAGACGAACCGGTTGGACAGGGCGTACCACCCGTCCCCGACGACGACCTGCGTGTGATGGGCCCGTAGAGCCTGCACCTGGGCCGCCAGCACGCCGTGGTCGACGACGGCGGTCGTCACGACCTCGTCCGGCACGACGTTGGCAGCGTACGTGGTGCCCGCCCCCGGGACGGTCCATTCGCCGTCCTCCGGCACGTGTCGCACGAGCCACTGCCGGTCCTCCTCGGCCCAGGTCGCGGGCACGAGGACGCCGTGGAGCACCGGCCGGCAGCCCTTCGGGAGGGCCGCCACCGCGTGGCGCGTCGCGGCCGCGGCGCGCACGTGGTCGGGGTGGCCGTAGCCTCCACCGGCGTCGTAGGAGACGACGACGTCGGGCCGGACGCGCTCGACGACCGCACGGACGGCGTCCGCCGCCTCCTCGAGCGGGACCCCGGCGAAGGCCCTCGGGTGGGCGGCCGCGGCGGACCCGGCCATCCCGGAGTCGCGGAAGGCCGGCGGATCGCCGGGACGGTCCGCCCCGAGGAGGTGGTGGGTGGCGCCGAGGGCGGCGGCCGCCGCCGCGAGCTCGCCCCGGCGGTGCTCGGCGAGCGCGGGCCCGTCACCCTCGAGGGCGGCGAGCTCGGTCGGGATGACCTCGCCCTCCTCGCCCAAGGTGCAGGTGAGGACGTGGACGTCGGCACCCTGCGCGACGTGGTGCGCGACCGACACCCCCGTGGTCAGCGTCTCGTCGTCGGGGTGGGCGTGCACGAACAGCAGACATGGCCGCCGGCCACCGAGGGGGACGTCGTCGAGCAGGCCCCTCACGGGGTCACCGCGATGTCGGCGAACTCCACGACCCCGCCGAGCACCGCGTTGGCGGAGAGGTTGCGCACGTCCGATCCCGCGATGTACAGCGCCCGCCGCTCGGCCAGGCCGATGTAGCCACCCCGCTCGAGGAGCTCGCGGTCGATGTCGGCCCAGGCCCGCTCGCGTTCGGCACGGTCGGGGACCGCGAGGGTCTTGGTCATCCGCTCGTCGAGGTCCGGGTCCTCGAAGTACCCGTAGTCCCGGCCCGGCCCGGCGTCGGTGAGGTTGATCGAGCTGTCGAACAGCGGCGGCAGGATGGTCGAGGCCGAGGCCCACGCGGGCGCCCAGTTCGACCAGAAGACGTCGATCTCGTCGACGGCACCGGGGTCGGAGATCGTCGAGAAGTAGTCGTCGGTGACCGGCTCGACCTCGGGCGCGAACCCCGCCTGCTGCCAGCCCGCCACGAGCGCGGCCATCGCCTTGTCCGACGTGGGGTCGGAGCGATAGGCGATGGTGAAGGGCACGGGGGTCTCCACGCCCGCGTCGGCGAGCATCTGCGCAGTGCGCTCGACGTCCCCGCGCGTGCCCGCGCCGATCGGGTCCTCGTCGTGGGCGGCGGGGAGCGACCTCGGGATGAGCGAGCGGGTGGGCTCGGCCGAGGTCGCCCCGCCGATCGCCGTCACGTACGCGTCGCGGTTCGTCGCGGCCGCCAGGGCCTGCCGCAGCCGCTCGTCGCGGAAGACGCCCTTGCGGGTGTTCGGGACGAGGTAGTCCACGATCCCGGTCCGGGGGTTGACCGACCGCTCGACGAGGCTCTGCACGGCGGTGATGTGCTGCTGGATGGCGGGAGGGGCCGACCCGAGGGACACCGACATCCGGCCGGTGTCGTTGTCGGCCATGACCTGCTGGGCGACGGTCTGGGTGTCCAGTCCCTCCTGGTAGCGGATCTCGTCCGGGAGGGCGGCGCGGACCGGGTCGGAGGCGGCGGACCAGTACGGGTTACGCACGAACACGCCCCCGCGGCCCTCCTCCCACGTGCCCTGGATCGTGTAGGGCCCCGTGGACTGGACGTCGAAGGTGCCCTCGGCGCGCCGGTCGGCGTCCTTCTTGTAGGGCCCGAACGCCGGCTGGGTCACCATCTCGTCGAAGTCCCCGATGGGAGTGCTCAGCGTGAACGTGATCGTGCGGTCGTCGCACGCGACGGACTTGTCGAACGCCTCCTGCGCCTTCGCCGCGTCGCCACCCGTGGCGTACGGGCCGCTGTAGGTGCTGGAGCCGTCGGGGTTGCGCGGGATGGCGAGCGCCGCGAGGGCGTCGGTCGGACCCCCGGTGACCTCCTCCGCGGCGAAGCTGCGGGAGATGCCGTACGCGATGTCCTCGCAGGCCAGCGGCGACCCGTCCGCCCACGTGACGTCGTCGCGGAGGGTGAAGCTCCAGGTCTTGAGGTCCTCGCTGGGGGTGCCGGTGTCGGTGGCGAGGTCCCCGACGACGGTCGCCTGGGCGTCCGGGTCGGTGTCGGGCGCGTACGCCGTGAGGGTGCGGGCGAACACCCGTCCCGCGAACGCCATGTCGGACCGGGACGACATCCGCTGCGGGTCCCACGTGGCGACGGGCCCGAGCGACAGCGCGTGGATCGTGCCGCCGCGGGCCTCCACGCGGTCACCGACAGCCGAGGTCGGCATCGTCTCCGGCTGGAGGTCGGGCGTGCGCCGGCTCAGGGCGAAGGCACCACCGGCGACGAGCGCAGCGACCACGACGCCGACGACGAGCACGAGCCGCAGCGGGCGCCGCCGACGGGTGGCCCGACGCCGCTGGGCGCGGGTCGGGGTGGGAGTGGGGTCGACGTGCTCCGGGGGCACCGGGTCTCAGCTCCTCCTCGCGCGCGCCGCTGCCCGGGCGCGCAGGGTCTGGTCCAGCTCCACCTTGCGGATGCGCACCGCCTCCGGTGTCACCTCGACGCACTCGTCCTCGCGGCAGAACTCGAGCGACTGCTCGAGGGAGAGGACGCGCGGCGGCGCGAGACGCTCGAGGACGTCGGCCGTCGAGGACCGCACGTTGGTGAGCTTCTTCTCCTTGGTGATGTTGACGTCCATGTCGTCGGCCCGCGAGTTCTCGCCGACGACCATCCCCTCGTAGACCTCGGTGGTCGGCGGGATGAACAGGACGCCGCGCTCCTGGAGGTTCATCATCGCGTAGGACGTCGCCGCCCCGGCGCGGTCGGCGACGAGGGAGCCGCTGACCCGCGTCGAGATCTCGCCGAACCACGGCTCGTACCCCTCGAAGACGTGGTGCGCGATGCCGGTGCCCCGGGTCTCGGTGAGGAACTGGGTGCGGAAGCCGATGAGCCCGCGCGAGGGCACGAGGAACTCCATCCGGACCCAGCCGGTGCCGTGGTTGGTCATCTGCTCCATCCGGCCCTTGCGGGCGGCCAGCAGCTGGGTGATCGCGCCGAGGTACTCCTCGGGCGTGTCGATGGTGAGCCGCTCGACGGGCTCCTGGGTCCTGCCGTCGACCTCGCGGGTGACGACCTCGGGCTTGCCGACGGTGAGCTCGTAGCTCTCGCGGCGCATCTGCTCGACGAGGATGGCCAGGGCCAGCTCGCCGCGGCCCTGCACCTCCCAGGCATCCGGGCGCTCCGTGGGCAGCACCCGCATCGAGACGTTGCCGACGAGCTCGCGGTCGAGCCGCTCCTTGACGAGCCGGGCGGTGACCTTGGCGCCGCGCACCTTGCCCGCCATCGGGGAGGTGTTCGTGCCGATCGTCATCGAGATGGCCGGCTCGTCGACCGTGATGAGCGGCAGCGGACGCGGGTCGTCGAGGTCGGCGAGCGTCTCGCCGATGGTGATCTCGGGGATGCCCGCGACGGCGACGATGTCGCCGGGACCGGCCTGCTCGGCGGGCTTGCGCTCGAGGGCCTCGGTCATGAGCAGCTCGGTGACCTTGACGGCCTGGACCGAGCCGTCCCTGCGGCACCACGCGACCTGCTGGCCCTTGCGCAGCACCCCGTTCTTGACCCGGAGCAGCGCGAGGCGACCGAGGAAGTTGGACGCGTCGAGGTTGGTGACGTGGGCCTGCAGCGGCGCGTCCTCGTCGTACACCGGCGCCGGGATGGTCTCGAGGATCGTGCGGAACAGCGGCTCGAGGTCCTCGTCGGCGGGCAGGCCGCCGTCGGCGGGGCGCTCGACGGAGGCCCGGCCCGCCTTGGCCGAGGCGTAGACGATGGGGAACTCGAGCTGGTCCTCGTGCGCGCCGGCGTCGTCGAGGAGGTCCATGAAGAGCTCGTAGACCTCGTCGACGACCTCGCCGATGCGGGCGTCGGGCCGGTCGACCTTGTTGACGCACAGCACGACGGGCATCCGCGCCTGGAGGGCCTTGCGGAGCACGAAGCGGGTCTGCGGCAGCGGGCCCTCGGAGGCGTCGACGAGGAGGACGACACCGTCGACCATCGAGAGCCCCCGCTCGACCTCGCCGCCGAAGTCGGCGTGACCGGGGGTGTCGATGATGTTGATCGTCATCCCGTGCTCGAGCCCGGCGTCCACGGCCGCGGGCCCCGCATAGCGGACCGCGGTGTTCTTCGCGAGGATCGTGATGCCCTTCTCGCGCTCGAGGTCGCCGCTGTCCATCGCCCGCTCGTCGACGTGGTCGTGCTCGCCGAACGCCCCGGACTGCCACAGCATCTTGTCGACGAGGGTCGTCTTCCCGTGGTCGACGTGGGCGACGATGGCGACGTTGCGGAGGTCGTCGCGGTGGGAGGCAGGCATGCCTTCCAGTCTCTCAGGGATTCCCTCGGGTACCGAATCGGCCCGGCGCGACCGGCGCGGCGTTGCATATCACTTGGATAACCACTGGCATCCGGCCGTTGTGCGAGCGCCAAATGGCACTAGGGTCCACCGCATCCGCGGACGGGGCGTCGTCGCTCCTGTCCGTCATCTCGAACGTCCGACCCGGGGGTTCGAGCGTTCGCACACCCAAGCGAGGTTCTCTCTGATGACACTCAAGCGCACGGCGCCACTCGTCCTGGTGACGGTGGCCGCCCTGAGCATGTCCGCGTGCGCCGAGTCCGAGCGTGACTCCGACAACGGGGACGCCGGCAGCAGCGACGTCAAGGACACCTTCACCTTCGGCGCGGCAGGGGCCCCCGAGCTCTTCGACCCCCTGTACGCCACCGACGGCGAGACGTTCCGCGTCACCCGGCAGATCCACTCCGGCCTGCTGGGGATCAAGCCCGGCACCGCGGACGTCCAGCCCGAGCTCGCCGAGAGCTGGGAGCCGTCGGAGGACGGCCTGAGCTGGACGTTCACCCTGCGGCAGGGCGTCACGTTCTCCGACGGCGAGCCGTTCGACGCCGAAGCCGTCTGCTACAACCTGGACCGGATGTACAACCAGAAGGGCGCCGGCCAGCAGGCCGCCGAGTACTGGACGTACTTCTTCGGCACGTTCAGCGACGACCCGGACGGCTCGCTGTACGAGTCGTGCGAGGCCCAGGACGACACGCACGCCGTCATCAACGTCACCCGCAACACGTCGAGCTTCCCGACGATCCTCTCGCTCGACTCGTTCTCCATCCAGTCGCCGAAGGCGCTCGAGGAGGGCGACGCGAACAACGTCCAGGCCCAGGGTGAGGGCTTCACCTACCCGGACTACTCGATGAACCCGGTCGGCATCGGCCCGTACAAGCTCCAGGGCTACGACGAGGCCAACAAGACCGTCACGCTCGTCGCGAACGAGAGCTACTACGGCGAGCAGCCGAAGACGAAGAACCTCGTCTTCAAGATCATCCCGGACGAGAGCACCCGCCGCCAGGAGCTCCAGGCCGGGTCGATCGACGGCTACGACCTGCCGAACCCGGTCGACTGGAAGGGTCTCGAGGACGCCGGCAACACCGTCGAGATCCGCCCGGCGTTCAACATCCTCTACATGGGTCTGAACCCGGAGAAGAACCCGAAGCTCAAGGACCTCAAGGTGCGCCAGGCCATCGCCTACGCCCTCAACCGCGAGCAGATGGTCAAGACCCAGCTGCCGGAGGGCGCCCAGGTGGCCTCGCAGTTCATCCCGGAGGCGGTCGCGGGCTACAACTCCGAGCTCCAGCCGTACCCGTACGACCCGGAGAAGGCCAAGCAGCTCCTCCAGGAGGCCGGCGCCGAGGGCATGACCCTGACGTTCGCCTTCCCGACCGAGGTCTCGCGGCCCTACATGCCGGACCCCCAGAAGATCCACGCCGCGTTCGCCAAGGACCTCGAGGCCGTCGGCATCAAGGTCGACCAGGTGAGCAAGCCGTGGAACGGCGGATACCTCGACGACGTGTCCGCCAACGGCGCCTACGACGCGTGGCTGCTCGGCTGGACCGGTGACTACAACGCCGCGGACAACTTCCTCGGCACGTTCTTCAGCGACCTCAAGGGCAACGACTTCCACACGAGTGTCATGCCGTGGGGCTCGACCCTGGCCACCGACCTCAAGGACGCCGACGCCGTCGTCGACGAGGGCGAGCGCGAGGCCGCGTACCAGGACATCAACAAGCGCATCGCCGAGGAGTACCTGCCGGGCATCCCGGTCAGCCACTCCCCGCCCGCGCTCGTGACGAGCGGCAAGGTCGAGGGGCTCACCGCGAGCCCGCTGACGGCCGAGACGTTCGACACCGTCACGGTCGGGAAGTGACACCCGGGGCCGGCGGCCCCGCCTGACCGTACGGATATCGTCGGGGGGGGGCCCCCCCCCCCCGGGGGGGGGGGGGGCCCCCCCACCCCCCCCCCCCCCGCCCCCCCCCCCCGGGGGGCGCCCCAAAA
>NZ_JAFDVE010000027.1 GCF_016888005.1 Phycicoccus sp. CSK15P-2
GCCCCCCCCCCCCGTCAGGGGGGTGGTGGGGGGGCCCCCCCCCCCCCGCGGGGGGGGGGGGCCCCCCCCCCCACGTCTCACGGCACCGAGGAGCCCTTCCCGTGGCGAGATTCATCATCCGACGACTCCTCCAGATGGTGGTGGTCGTCTTCGTCCTGTCCCTGCTGATCTTCCTGTGGCTGCGCTCGCTGCCCGGTGGCACGGTCTCGGCGATCCTCGGCGAGCGGGCGACCCCCGCGACGCGCGAGGCGCTGACCAAGGCACTGGGGCTGGACCAGCCGATCTGGGTGCAGTACGGCAAGTTCCTCGAGCGGGCTGCGCACGGCGACTTCGGGGTCTCCACGCGGGTCCTCCCGGGTGCCGACGCGCTGGACATCTTCCTCGACCGGCTGCCCGCGACGATCGAGCTCAGCTTCTCGGCACTGTTCATCGCGGTGCTCCTCGCGATCCCGCTCGGGTACGTCTCGGCGCGGCGGTCCAACTCGCCGGTCGACAGCGGACTCGTCGTCCTCTCGCTCATCGGCGTGGCGGTCCCGGTCTTCTTCCTCGCCTTCCTCCTCAAGTACCAGTTCGCCGTCGAGCACAACTGGTTCCCCGTCTCGGGGCGCCAGGACAACCTCAGCTGCACCCGGGTGACGAACTTCTTCGTCCTGGACGGTCTGCTCACCCGCGAGCTCGACTGCTCGGCGAGCGCGCTGAAGCACCTCGTGCTCCCGTCCGTCGCGCTCGCGACGATCCCCTTCGCGGTCATCTACCGGATCACCCGGGCGTCCGTGCTCGACGTCATCGGCGAGGACTACGTCCGCACCGCCGAGTCCAAGGGCCTCACCGCCCGGACGATCCGTGGGCGGCACATCATGCGCAACGCCCTCCTCCCGGTGGTCACGACGATCGGTCTCCAGACCGGCGGTCTCCTCGCGGGGGCGGTGCTCACCGAGAAGGTCTTCAACTACGGAGGCATCGGCAACGCCCTCGCCGACGCCTTCCAGTACCGCGACTACTCGGTGCTCCAGGTGCTCATCCTCGCCGCGGCCGGGATCTACGTGATCATCAACCTCCTCGTCGACATCTCGTACGCGGTCATCGACCCGAGGGTGAGGACGCGATGAGCCCCGCCGGCCCGATGAGCCGCCGCAAGGAGCGGATCGACGCGCTGGCCGCGACGGCGGGCGGCACCCCTCCCCCGGAGCACGTCCGCGAGGCGGGGACCGTCGACGAGAAGCCCGGCGTCTCGCTCATCGCGAGCGCCTGGCAGCGTCTCCGCCGGAACCCGGTGTTCCTCATCGGCGCGTCGATCACCCTCGTGTTCGTCGTGCTGGCGCTGATCTCCCCGTTCATCGCGCCGCACGACCCGGCCGAGGGACTGCTCCTCTCCAAGGTCCGCCCGCAGTCCAACCCGGTCCCCGGGCCCGAGCCGGGCTTCCCGCTCGGCGCGGACGACGCCGGCCGCGACCTGCTCTCCCGGCTGCTCGTCGGCAGCCAGCAGACCCTCATCGTCGGCGTCTTCGCCACACTCTTCGGGCTCACCGGCGGCCTGACGCTCGGCATCCTCGCCGGGGCGTTCGGCGGCTGGGTCGACTCGTTCGTCATGCGCGTCGTCGACGTCCTGCTCTCCATCCCGTCGCTGCTGCTCGCGTTCTCCATCGCGGCGCTGGCCACCCGGCCGAGCCAGGTCACGGTGATCATCGCGGTCGCCGCGGTGCAGGTGCCGATCTTCGCCCGGCTGCTGCGCGGCTCGATGCTCGCCCAGCGGCACAGCGACCACGTGCTGGCCGCCCGGGCCCTCGGCGTCACCGAGCGCGCCGTCGTGTTCCGGCACATGCTGCCCAACTCGCTCGGCCCGGTCATCGTCCAGTCCACGCTCGTCCTCGCCGTCTCGATCATCGACGCCGCGGCGCTGTCCTTCCTCGGCCTCGGCAACCCGAACGACCGCCAGCCGGAGTGGGGCCAGATGCTCGGCCGTGCCCAGCCGTACATCTACGACAACCCGCACCTGGCCGTGTACCCCGCGCTGTGCATCATCGTCGTCGCGCTCGGCTTCACGCTGATGGGCGAGTCGCTACGCGAGGCCCTCGACCCCAAGAGCAGGAGGTGAGGCGCCGATGACCGCCACGGCGACCACCCCGTCCTCGACCACCCGCGGCGAGGAGCCGCTGCTGTCCGTGCGCGACCTGCGGGTCACGTTCACACGGCACGGTGAGGAGCCCTTCACCGCCGTCGACGGCGTGAGCTTCGACGTCCGCCCCGGCCAGACCGTGGGCCTCGTCGGCGAGTCGGGCTGCGGCAAGTCCGTCACGTCGCTCGCGATCATGGGTCTGCTCCCCGCCCGGGGGAACAGGGTCGAGGGCACCGCCACGTACGAGGGCACCGACCTCCTGCGGCTGCCCACGCAGGAGATGCGCGACCGGCGCGGCCGCGACATCGCGATGATCTTCCAGGACCCGTTGTCCTCGCTGAACCCGGTCGTCCCCGTGGGACGACAGGTCACCGAGGTCCTCGAGCGCCACAAGGGGATGTCCCGCAAGGCCGCGACACCGGTCGCGCGGGACCTCCTCGACCGGGTCGGCATCCCCGACCCGGACCGGCGGCTCACCGACTACCCGCACCAGATGAGCGGCGGGATGCGCCAGCGTGCGCTCATCGCGATGGCGCTGGCCTGCGAGCCGCGGCTGCTCATCGCCGACGAGCCGACCACCGCGCTCGACGTCACGATCCAGGCGCAGATCCTCGGCCTGCTCAAGGACCTCGTCGAGGACACCGGTACGGCGCTGGTGATGATCACCCACGACCTCGGCGTCGTCGCCGGGCTCTGCGACGAGGTCAACGTCCTGTACGGCGGCCGGATCGTCGAGCGCGGCAAGCGCCACGAGCTCTTCGCCGAGCCGCGCCACCCGTACACGAACGGGCTGCTCGGCTCCATCCCGCGGCTCGACGGCGAGCGCGGGGCGCCGCTCGACCCCATCCCCGGCTCGGTCGCCGACAACCTGCCGTGGGCGCACGCGTGCGCCTTCGCGCCCCGCTGCTCGCAGCCGGTCGACCGCTGCACCGCCGAGAGCCCCGGGCTCGAGGAGTCCGCCGGCCGAGCGCTGCGCTGCTTCAACCCCGTGGAGGTGTCCCGATGACGGTGACCGACGCGACCCCCGCGCCGCCTGCGGAGGGCGAGCGGGACCTCCTCGTCGACGCGCGCGGGGTCAAGGTGCACTTCCCCATCAAGCGTGGCGTCGTCTTCGACAAGGTCGTCGGCTACGTCTACGCCGTCGACGGTGTCGACCTGCAGATCCGGCGTGGCGAGACCTACGGCCTGGTCGGCGAGTCCGGATGCGGCAAGTCGACGCTCGGCAAGGCCATCCTCAACCTCGAGCCGCCCACCGAGGGGTCGGTCGTCGTCGACGGCACCGACGTCGCGTCGCTGGGGGGGAAGGAGCTGCGGGCCCGCCGCAAGGACTTCCAGATGGTCTTCCAGGACCCGATGAGCAGCCTGGACCCACGCCAGTCCGTGGAGTCGCTCCTCGTCGAGGGGATGAAGGCGCACGGCCTCGCGAGCGACGAGAAGGCCCTGGCGACCCGGCTGCGCGAGCTGCTCAAGGCCGTCGGCCTGCCGGCCGCCGCCCTCAAGAAGTACCCGCACGAGTTCTCCGGCGGGCAGCGGCAGCGCATCGGCATCGCCCGCGCGCTCGCGGTCGAGCCGAAGCTCATCGTCGCCGACGAGCCGGTGTCGGCCCTGGACGTCTCGGTGCAGGCACAGGTCATCAACCTGCTCGAGGAGCTCCAGGACGAGTTCGGCCTCACCTACCTCGTCGTCGCGCACGACCTCGCGGTCGTCCGGCACATCAGCGACCGGATCGGCGTCATGTACCTCGGCGGGATCGTCGAGGAGGCCGACGCCGACGACCTCTACGCCCAGCCGCTGCACCCGTACACCCGGGCGCTGCTCTCGGCGGTGCCGCTGCCCGACCCGGTCGCCGAGGACCGCCGTGAGCAGATCCTCCTCGTCGGCGACCTGCCCTCACCGTCGAACCCGCCTGCGGGCTGCCGGTTCCACACCCGCTGCCCGTGGCGGCAGGAGACCCGCTGCGACGACGAACGGCCGCAGCTGCGGGTCGTCGAGGTCGACGGCGTGCCGTCGTCGCACCGGGTGGCCTGCCACTGGGCCGAGCAGATCGAGCGCGGCGAGATCCGGCCGCACGACGTGAGCGCCACCTCCACCGAGCAGGCCATCCGCGACGACGGCGACGACGACCGCTGACCGGGCCCGGCCCGGTTCGGTGAGGCTTGCCTGGGGTGCCACCGGTGACCGCGCGGGAGCATGATGGCGGCATGAGCCGACTCCTCACTGACGACGAGGTCACCCGCCAGCTCGCCGACCTGCCCGGCTGGTCGCGCGAGGGCGACGCCATCCTGGCGACGATCGAGGCACCCGACTTCCCGGCGGCCATCCGGATCGTCGCGGCCGCGGCCGACGAGGCCGAGCAGATGAACCACCACCCGGACATCGACATCCGGTGGCGGACGACGCGCTGGCTGCTCACGACGCACGACGCCGGCGGGCTCACCCAGCTCGACATCGAGCTCGCGCACCGCATCTCCGAGGCCGCCCGCGCCGAGGGGGCCTCGCTCGATGGCTGAGCCCGACACGGTGACGGTCTCCGCCACCCATGTCGAGCCACACGACCGCTCGTTCTCCGAGCGGCTCAACTGGCTGCGGGCGGCGGTCCTCGGCGCGAACGACGGCATCGTGTCCACCGCCGGGCTCGTGATCGGGGTCGCCGCGGCCACGACGAGCCGTGGTGCCGTCCTCACCGCCGGGCTGGCCGGTCTCGCCGCGGGCGCGATGAGCATGGCGGTCGGCGAGTACGTCTCCGTGAGCACCCAGCGCGACAGCGAGCGGGCCCTCATCGCCAAGGAGGTCCGCGAGCTGCACGAGGAGCCCGACGCCGAGCTCGCCGAGCTCGCGGGCCTCTACGAGGCCAAGGGCCTCTCCCCCGACCTCGCCCACCGGGTGGCCGTCGAGCTCACCCGGCACGACGCGCTCGGGGCCCACGCGGACGTCGAGCTCGGCATCGACCCGGACAACCTGACGAACCCGTGGCATGCGGCCTGGGCGTCGATGGCGGCGTTCACGGCGGGGGCGCTGCTCCCCGTGCTCGCGATCGTGCTCCCACCGCTGACCTGGCGGGTACCGGTGACGGTCGCTGCCGTCGTGCTCGCACTGGGCTGCACGGGGGTGCTCAGCGCTCGGCTCGGTGACGCCGACCCGCGGCGTGCCACGGCGCGGGTCGTGCTCGGCGGGTTGCTCGCGATGGCCGTGACCTACGGCATCGGCTCACTCGTCGGCACCCAGGTGGGGTGATGGGCGGGCGGCTGCTCGTCGTCCAGCACGAGCCGGACGCACCTGCGGGGTGGCTCGGCGAGTGGTGGGCCGACGCCGGCGTGGAGCTCGACGTCGTCCGTGGGGACCTCGGGGAGCCGGTGCCCGAACGCCTGGCGGACGGCGGGCACCGTGGGCTCGTCGTCCTCGGCGGGGCGATGGGGGCCAACGACGACTCCGAGCACCCCTGGCTGGCCCCGACCAAGCAGCTGCTGCGCGTCTCGGTGCGGGCCGGGGAGCCCGTGCTCGCGGTGTGCCTCGGCCACCAGCTGGCGGCCGTGGCGCTCGGCGGCGCGGCGGGCCCGAACCCGGCCGGCCGGACCATCGGGGTCGTGCCGGTGGCGCTCACGCCGGAGGGCCAGGGGGACGCCCTGCTCGCCGGGGGCGACGGCGCACCGGCGGTGCACTTCAACGACGACGTCGTGCACCGGGTCCCGCCCGGGGCGACGGTGCTCGCCCGGCTGCCCGACGGCTCGCCGCAGGCGCTGCGGCTCGGCCTCCAGGCGTGGAGCGTGCAGTTCCACCCGGAGACCTCACCGGAGATCTTCGAAGACTGGGTGCGCTCGGAGCGCCCGGACGGCGCCGGCGACGCCGAGCGGACCCTGGTGGCTCAGGTGGAGGCAGCACGCGACCGGCTTCGGGCCGCATGGCAGCCGCTCGCCGAGCGCTTCGCCGCCCTCCTCGCCTGAGCTGCCCCGGCGAAAGCCGCCGCCACGGACCCGCGCCACATCGCGTCGGCACCTCACCGCCGCATCGGCGCGTCACCACCGCCTGACGCGGTTCGTGGCGGCGCCGGTGGCATCGAGATGGGGGTGATCACACCGCTTTCGACGCCACCGGGGACGCCAGCAGGCAAGACACCGAGGGACACCACCGAGCGGCGCCAGGAATGGCACCACCGACGCCGCCTTCTCAGGGGGCAACCGCGCGTGTCGCGGGCCCCGTCCACAGGACGAGGCCACGGCACGATGATCCACAGGGACGCGGCAGCCGGTGGCCGGGCGGCGGGCGGTCGTCGCACGCTCGTCCCATGGACGACCTCCCGACCGCTGTGACCACGCTTCTCGCGAGACAGGACGGCGTGGCCACGAGGGCGCAGCTCCTGGCCGCAGGGGTCTCCGAGGAACGGTGGCGCTGGCACGCCGGCCGTACCTGGCGCGTGGTGCTCCCCCGGGTCGTCCTGATGGACCGCGCCGAGCCCCGCCCTCGGCAGCGTCTCGTCGCGGCCCTCCTGTGGGGCGGCACCGACTCGGTCCTCGCGGGTGCCTCGGCAGCGGCATGGCACGGCATCACCACGGCTCGCGAGACCGGCACGGTCGATCTCCTCGTCCCGCGCCCGGCGGCCAGCCGCCAGGCGGGGTTCGCCAGGGTCACCCGGACTGTGCTGCACGACCCCGACATCGTCACGCGAGGACCGCTGCGGGTCTGCTCGCCGGCGCGCGCAGCGGTGGACGCTGCGACGAGCGCCGGATCCCCGTCCACGGCGTCCGCCATCCTCGTCGAGGCCGTCCAGCGCCGGGTGGCGACGCTCGACGACCTGGTCGAGTGGGTCCACCGTGCCCGTCCCACTCAGACGTCCGGGGTTCGCGCCGCCCTCGAGGACGCCGCGCGGGGGGTGTGGTCACGGCCGGAGGCCGAGCTCGTCGAGCTGCTGCGCGGCTCGACGGTCCTGCCGGAGGGGTGGGCGAACCCGCGGCTCGAGACATCCGCCGGAGTGCGGCTCCTCACGCCGGACCTGTGGTTCGACGACGTCGCCCTCGCCGTCATGGTGCACTCGCACCGCTACCACGCCCAGGGCGCCGACTGGGACGCCACGGTCGACGGCGACAGCCGGTTGACCACGGCCGGCATCGTCGTCGTCGGGGTGACTCCGCACCGGATCCGCACCGACCCCGGTGCCGTGCGTGCGCGGGTCGAGGCCGGCTACGAGGTCGCTCGTGCCCGACTGAGGCCCGCCGTCCGCGCAACGCCACAGGACGTGTGGGGCACGCCGGCACGCGCAGCCTCGGCACCGGCAGAGACGGCTCAGGTGGCGCCGCTGATGGCATCCGAGTCGGGGTGATCACCCCCATGTCGATGCCACCGAGGGCAGCAGCAGGACCGTCTCGAGGTCGAACTCCACCTCGAACAGCGCCGAGACCACCGGGCGGTCGGCGTTCAGTCGCCTCGGAGAGCGTCGAACAGCGGTCCGGCGAGCGGTGCGGAACGGACGTCGTCGAGGTCGACCGGCTCGCCGTCCGGCCCGGCGAGCGGCAGCCGCCAGTTGGGGTACTCCTCGTGTGTCCCGGGCTGGTTGATGGCCCGCCGGTCGCCCACGAGGTCGGGAAGCGCCACGGCGAGCATCCGGCTCGGGGTGCGGGCGAGCCACCGGTGCAGCGCGACGACGGTGTCCTCGACCCCGGCGTCCGCCGCGAGCAGCCCGCGCTCGGCCAACGCCGCGCGCACCCGTCCGATGGACGCCTCCTCGACCTCGCGCTCCTCCTCGACCGGCCGGGTCAGGAGCCCGAGACCCTCACGCACCGCGACGTGCTCGAGCGTGAGGTAGCCGGCGGTCGGCGGCAGGTCGTGCACCGTGACGGTCGACAGGCACAGCTCGCGGTACTCCTCGGGCGTGCGCACCCGGTCTCCGTCGAACTCGAACCACAGGATGGACGTGCCGAGCAGCCCGCGCTCGACGAGCACGTCCCGCACGTTCGGTGCGACGACGCCGAGGTCCTCGCCGATGACGACCGCCCCGGCCCGCTGCGCCTCGAGCACGAGGATGCCGACGAGCGCCTCGTGGTCGAGGTACACGTAGGTGCCCTCTGCCGGGCTCGCGCCGAGCGGGATCCACCAGAGCCGGAACAGCCCAAGGATGTGGTCGACCCGGATGCCACCGGAGTCGCGCAGCACCGTGCGGATCATGTCGCGGTACGGCGCGTAGCCCTGCTCGGCGAGTCGGTCCGGCCGCCACGGCGGCTGCGACCAGTTCTGCCCCAGCTGGTTGAACGGATCCGGTGGCGCGCCGACGGTGACGCCGCGGGCCAGCGCGTCCCCGAGCCCCCAGGCGTCCGCCCCGACCGGATGGACCCCCACCGCGAGGTCGTGGACGACGCCGAGCGCCATCCCCGCCGTCTCCGCCTCGTCCTGCGCGGCCGCCAGCTGCTGCTCGAGGAGCCACTGCATCCAGCGGTGGAGGTCGACGGCCTCCGGGTGCTCGGCGACGAACGCCGCGACCGCCGGCCCGTCCGGGTCCTGCAGCTCCTCGGGCCAGGCCGTGAACGGCAGGCCGTGGGCGTCGGCGAGCGCGCACCACGTGGCGAAGCGCAGCAGGCCGTCCCCCTCGCGGGCGCAGTAGGCGGCGAGCTCCGCGGCGCGCTCCGGCGGGAGTCCGGCGTCGAAGACGAGCTCGAGGGCCTCCCGCTTGACCGTCCACGACGCGTCGCGGTCGATCCGGTCGCCGGCGTTGAGCGCGCGCCCCCGGGCCGCGAGCTCGGCCACCCGTCGTCGCGCCGCCGGGTCGAGCGTGCCGGCCTCCGGGATGTCCTCGACGCGCAGGTACAGCGGGTTGACGAAGCGCCGGGTCGTGGGGAGGTAGGGCGAGGCCTCGATGGGCACGACCGGCTCGGCCGCATGCAGCGGGTTGACGAGGACGAAGTCGGCGTCGTGCGAGGTGGCGGCCCAGGACGCGAGCTCCGCGAGGTCGCGCAGGTCGCCGACGCCCCAGGACCCCGCCGAGCGGACCTGGTACAGCTGCGCCATGAGCCCGACGACCCGGCGCTCGGCGGACTCACCGGGCAGCTCGAGGCGCTCCGGAGTCACGACGAGCGTCGCGGTGGTGCTCGCGGGGTCGAGCGGCGTGACGTCCGCGTCGGCCACGATCCGGTGCCAGCCGAGGGGGAGGTCGTCCGGCAGCTCGAAGGCCGCCCGGCCCACCGGCGCACCGTCGACGACGCGGTCCGGCACCCAGCGGTCGACCTGCGCCAGCTCGCGCCGGCCACCGTCCTCGAGCTCGACGGAGACCCGTACGCCCGACCCCGCCGGGACGTGTACCGGCACCGGGTGCGGGCGACCGGCCCGGGTCACGACGGTGGGGGGCAGGGTCTGCCGCCAGGGCGCGTCCGCGTGGTCGGCGAGCGCGGCCTCGACGGCCGCGTCGTCCGCGGCGTCGACGCCCAGGGCCGCGAGGACGGCGACGATCGACGCCGCCGGCACGGTGACGTGGTGGCCGAGCCAGTTCCAGTACTCGGTGGCCACTCCGTGGGCCTGGGCGAGCTCGGCGAGCCGGGGGGTCGGGGCGTCGGGCTGCATGCACCCATCCTGCCAACGACGGCGGCGGGTGCGGACCGCCGGCCCGCACCCGCCGCCACCTGCGGCTCAGTGGGTGGGCGTCGAGGGGCTCAGCGCGTCGAGGTCCTTGACGACGCGCGGGTCGTCCTCGTCGGCGAAGTAGTCGCCGCGGATGGTCTCGTCCTCGCCCGGGGGTGCCTTGACCACGCCCAGGACGAGGGTCAGCACGACCGCCACGAGGAGGTTGAGGACGAACGCGGTGAGCGCGATGTACCCGAGCTCGCCGATGACCGGGATGTTCGCGAGCGACGAGCCGAAGTGGTCGACCCCGGAGCGCGGGTTGGCCGCGTTCCACGCCTGCCACGTCCCGTAGACCATCCCAACGGCCCATCCGGCGGTCAGCGCCCAGCGGTGCAGCCAGCGGGTGTAGAGCCCGAGGACCACGGCCGGGAACGTCTGGAGGATCCAGATGCCGCCGAGGAGCTGGAAGTTGATCGCGTTCTGCTTGTCGAGGACGAGGACGAACACGAGCGCGAACGCCTTGACGAGCAGCGACATGAGCTTGGAGACCTTGGCCTCCTGCTGCGGTGTGGCGTCCGGCTTGAGCCACTCCTTGTAGATGTTGCGGGTGAAGGTGTTCGCCGCCGCGATCGACATGATCGCCGCCGGGACGAGCGCCCCGATCGCGATGGCCGCGAACGCGACGCCCGCGAACCACGACGGGAACATGTCCTCGAACAGCTGCGGGATGACGAGCTGGGCGTTCGGCTCGCCGTCGAGCCCGACCGGCGTGGTGCCGGCCGCGATGGCGACCCAGCCGAGCAGGGCCAGCAGGCCGAGGACGAAGCTGTACGCCGGCAGGATCGAGGCGTTGCGCCGGATCGTGTTGCGCGACTTCGCCGACAGGCTGGCCGTGACCGAGTGCGGGTACATGAAGAGCGCGAGCGCCGAGCCGAGCCCGAGGGTGGCGTAGGCCCAGTGTGCCGACTCCGCCGGGACGAAGGAGCCCACCGGCTTGCCGTCCGGCGCGGCCGCGGTCATCTTCGCCTCCGCCGCCGAGAACACCTCGCCCCAGCCGCCGACCTTCGCGGGCAGGTAGATGATCGCGACGAGGATGACGAGGTAGATGAGGGTGTCCTTAACGAACGCGATGACCGCCGGCGCCCGTAGACCACTGGAGTAGGTGTAGGCCGCGAGCAGCGCGAAGGCGATGAAGAGCGGGGCGTCCTTGGCGACGATGTTCCCGCCGCCGCCGAGCCCGACGACCTCGAGCACCGCCTGGATGCCGACGAGCTGGAGGGCGATGTAGGGCATCGTCGCGAGGAACCCGGTGACCGCCACGGCGAGTGACAGGCCCCGGGAGCCGAACCGGCCGCGGACGAAGTCGGCGGTGGTCACGTAGCCGTGCCGGTGGCTCACCGACCACAGCCGCGCCATGAAGACGAAGATGATCGGGTAGAGCACGATCGTGTAGGGCACGGCGAAGAACCCGGAGACGGCGCCGAGCGCGAACATCGCGGCCGGGACCGCGACGAAGGTGTACGCCGTGTAGAGGTCGCCCCCGAGCAGGAACCACGTGATCCACGTGCCGAACGAGCGTCCGCCGAGGCCCCACTCGTCGAGGGACTCCATGGAGGTCGGCCGCCGCCAGCGGGTGGCCCAGAAGCCCAGGCCGGTGACGAGGAGGAACAGGAGGACGAGGACGGTCAGGGCGACGCCGTCGATGCCGCTCATCGGCCCTCCCCCGTCCCGGCGGTGGCGTCGTCGCCGGTCATCGGCCGGTGCGGGCGGGCGACGAGGACGATGCGGTACGCCGTGTACGTCAGCGCCGAGGTGATGAACACCCACAGGAACTGGTACCAGACGAAGAAGGGGAACGCGCCGAGCTTGGGGTCGACCCGGCTGTAGCTGCCGACCCACATCAGGGCGACGATCGGGACGAGGAGCAGCACGCCGGCGAGCACGAGCAGGCCGGTGCGTGCCGGCGGGACGGTGTCGTGGTCGACGGCCGCGCGCCCCGGTTCCTCGGGGACCTTCCGGTCGGTGGGGCTCATGGAACCTCCTTGTTCCACACGGAGACCCGGCGGGCCCGGGCCAGGGGACACGGTAGGAGCCGGAGGGCCGGGGCGGGGGGTTTCGTGCCTGGTGGTTCGGCCGTCGGACGTGCGGTGCAGGTTGGGCCCGTCCACCATCGTCTTCCTCCACGCCCACCCCGACGACGAGGCGTCCCAGACGTCCGGCTCGATGGCCCGCGCGGTCGACGACGGCCACCGCGTCGTCCTCGTCACCGCCACCGACGGGGACCACGGCATGCCCCCGGAGGACCTCGCGGAGGGCGAGACCGTCGTCGACCGCCGTCGCCGCGAGCTCGAGGCGTCCTCCCGGGCGATCGGCCTGCACCGCGTCGTGTGGCTCGGCTACGCCGACTCCGGGATGTCGGGGTGGGAGCAGAACTCGGGCGAGGGTGCGTTCGTCGGGGTCGACGTCGACGAGGCGGCGGCGCGCGTGGCGTCCGTCCTCGACGAGGAGGACGCCGACGTCGTCGTGGGCTACGACTGGCACGGGGGCTACGGCCATCCGGACCACGTGCAGGTCCATCGCGTGCTGCACCGGGCCACGGACCTCGCGGCCCGCCGGCCCCGGGTGCTCGAGGCGACGATGAACCGCGACGCCATGCGGGCGATGTCGGGATGATGCTCGCGTTGCCGGCCGAGGTCTTCACCACCATGTTCGGCTTCGAGCACTACGTCGAGCCCGGCCGCGAGCCCGGGATGGTCGAGGGCTGGCCCTTCGAGCAGGTCTGAGACTCCCCCCGGCGCTCAGTGCACGACGGCCACCGGCCGGTCGGCCGAGCCGACGACCCGGCGGCTCACGCTGCCGAGCAGGAGCCCGGCGAACCCGCCGTGCCCGCGGCTGCCGACGACGAGGAGGTCGGCGTCCTGCTCCAACGCGACGTCGGCGAGAACCGCCGCGGTGGGGCCGTGGCGGACGACGGTCGTGGTGGGCACGTCGGGGTGGTCGGGTGCGACGCGCGCCACGGCCTCGTCGAGTGCCGCCGCGTAGCGGTCGTCGATCTCGACGAACGAGTCCACCACGGGGTAGGTGACGAGCATCCCGGTCTCGATCTCGCTGCGCCACGCGACGACGCACGTGACCGACCCACCGTCGGGGTCGACGGCGCCGAGCGCGAAGTCCAGGGCGCGCAGGCTGGGCTCACTGCCGTCCACGCCCACGACGACGTGTCGGGCCCGGCGGGCCGCCGTCCCCGCGGGCACGACGAGCACGGGGCAGTGCGCATGGGCCATGACCGGCATGACGACGGAGCCGAAGCCGCGGTGGGCCGGTGACCCCATGACGAGCAGCGCGGCGGTCTCCGAGGCGTGGACCAGACCGCTGGCGGTGGGACCCCAGGGCACCTCGACCTGCGGGTCGAGCCCGGGATGCTCCGCCCGCACGGCTGCGGCGACCTCGTCGAGGTGGGTGCGCGTGCTGCGCTCCAGATCCTCGGAGAGGTTGGGCTCGCCCACGGCGAGGGCCTGCACCGAGCCGAACTGCAGGCCGGCGTCGACGACCGAGACCAGGCGGAGCGGCTCACCCGTGCGCTCGGCCTCCGCGACCGCCCACGCGGTGACGGCGTCGTCGTGGGCGGAGGCGTCGAGCGCCGCGAGGACGCCTCGTGCCGTGGTCGCGTCGGCTGCCTCGTTCATCGTGACCTCCTGTGGCACCAGTCTGCTCCCGGTGACGCGCGGACGCAGTCCCCGGACTCACAGCGGCGCCCGCGGCCCGAGCCGGTGAGACCGTCGGGCCAGGTCACGCGGGCTGAACGGGATCCGCCATGATGGCTTCCACACACGACGGCGAGCGGATGCAGGGAGGCGGCGTGGCGACGGAGTCCTACGACCCGAGCTACTACGACGTGCTCGGCGTGCCCGAGGACGCCGACGGCGCCACCATCCGCAAGGCCTTCGCGCGGGGGATGCGCGAGGCCCACCCGGACCAGCACGCGGGCGACGAGGCCGCCCAGCGGGCCGCCGCCGAGAAGCGCGCACGTCTGCTCACCGAGGCGCGCAGCATCCTCACCGGCCCGGACCGTCAGGGGTACGACGAGCGGCTGCGGCTGCACCGCGGGTCCGCACCGGCCCCGTCCCCGGTCACGCCCGCACCACCGCCGTCCGGCGGCACCTCACGCGGCGCGGACCAGGAGTCGGTCCTGCCGCTGACCCGCGAGCGCTGGGAGCGTGGTGGCACGCTCGTCCCGAACAACGGCGGGCGGCCGATCGTCGTGCCGGCCCGGCCCGCCCACGGCAGCGTCCTGACCTTCGAGGGCCGGGGTGGGCCGGGGAGGAACGGCTCGCCGGCCGGCGACCTCCACGTCCGTGTGGTCCACGTCGACTCCGACGGGGACGAGCTGCCCGAGGGGCACGCCGCCGCGTCCCGGGCCTCGGCGTTGGGCCGCGTGGTGCGTGGGCTCTCCCCCGTGGAGGCCGGGGTGGCCGGCGTGGTCGTGTTCGTCGCGGTGGTGTTCGTCGCGGTGCTCGCCCTGACGTAGCCGTCAGACGTTGAAGCGGCCACCCGTCGAACTCCGATGGGCTCATCGCCACGATGACCACGGTAGTCCGCAAGGCCGCGCCGAAGTCGACCCATCGGCCCGTCGCCGAGGATGTCGAGATCGTCCTCACCTGAGGAGGCGCGCGCTGTGATCCTCGACCCGCCCGTAACGGAGCGCCATCGCGGTGCCACCCTTCACCGCACCCTCGGGGAGCATCTACGCTCGCGCAGAGGGAGCCCGAGCTGCACGCCCCCTTCACCGCACCCTCGGGGAGCATCTGCCCCACGACGACCATGGCCATGGTCGTCTGCCGGCGGAGCGACCCGGTGTCATCGGACTCGGGGTTGCGGATCCGTTCCTCGAGCGACCTCAGGTTGGGTGGTGGCGTCGAGTACGTCATGAGCCAGCCGTCCCATCAAGAGCCTTTCCGAGCTCGCGCTGGAGCTTCGCGTACTCGGCACGGGTCACCAGGCCCTCCTTGCGAGCATCCCGGGCCGCCTCTCGTAGTCGCGTCGGCTCGATCCGGCCGCGACAGTCCAGGATCGCGTCAGCCACCCGCATCGCCAGCAGGCCCGCGTACCGAGTGAGGCTGGGAGCCTCACCAGGAGGCGGCGCGCTCACCGCCATGAACGCTGGGAACCGGGCCCGTGTCCGTTTCGGCGCGACGACACGGATCGTCCGAGGGTTCACGTCAGCAAGACCGAACAGCGCCAACACGGAGTCGCCACGCAGGTAGGAGTTCTCCCCCACCCTCAGCAGTGCCTCGGCGAACTGGTCGAAAGGAGTGCCGGGCGCGTCCGGAACCCGGTAGATCCCATACGCGACATTGACGAGAGCGCCTCGGGCAGCCAGCTTGCGGAGCTCGACCGCCGGAACACCAGCCGAGGCCGCCTGCTTCGTGGTGATGAAGCCGTACTCCCCGAGCGCGATCTCGCGCACCAGGTCCCGGTACTTCACGCCTTGTGCCAGGAGTCACGTGGAGACAATCGCGACCGCCTGCCCATGACCGCATCTGGCACAGCCTGGCCGGACCTCCTGCGGACTGTTTGCGGACCGCTGGACGGTCGGAGACCCTGAGGTCTTCCTCGCGGACTCACCGACGTCACGTGGGGCTAGACCGAGCGTCGACCGAGGCCTTCGATCTTCGCGGACCTTGCGGACAGGTCGCGGATGCTCTGCCAGACAACTGCCCGGGGCGCATCGATCTTGAGTGCTTGCATGCACTCGTCGAGACGGTGCGGGCGATCGCGGAGGTAGGCGACTGCTTTGTCGAGGCTCTTGCCGACCGTCTCGCCGTATGCATCGACCGCCTTGTACGCGCCGGCCTTCAGGGCGGCGGTGTCGGGTTTCATCATGGCCAGGTCGATCAGGTCGCGGCTGAACGTGGAGGTGTCTGCCCAGCGGTCGTCGTTGGCGAGCAGCTTGGTGGCCACCTGGTCGGTGCGCGTCAGGAGCCGTATCCCGCAAATCTCTTGGTCCGTAGAGGGATTGTCGAGATCGATGCGACCCTCATGGATGATCTCGAGCTTGATCGCAACCCCAGCCACGATCACCGACGTCCGGATCCCGTAGCCGTCGACAGAGGGTGTTCGGCCCAACTCCAGTTCGCGTGTAGCCAGAGCGTCGAGCCCATTGTCCCTGACGATCTGGCGCAGCTTTCGGTACGACTGCAGGTCGGAGACCAGGAAGTCGATATCGACCGACTCGCGGAACTCACCGTTGGCGAGCACGATCGCGGTGCCGCCTCCGAACCAGCAGTTGTGCTCGGCCAGGAGCGGCGCGTCGAGCATCGAGAGCACTTCGCCCACCCGTTGGTGGTGGAGCCGCCTAAACAAGGAGCCTTCCATTGCTGTAGGTGTCTGCGAGGTGCTGGATGAACGCCTTCTCGTCATCGGTGAGGGTGTCCTGGTCGAGGTGTCGCCAACCGCGTTCGTAGAGGTTGAGCGCCTCCGTCTCGGTGATGGTGGTGCCGGCGTCGGTCTGCCATGCCAGCGCGCGAAGACCGGGGTAGTCGCCGACCGTGATCGTCGCCGGTTCTCCTGCCGGAGCGTCGAGGATCGGAACGACGAGGTGAAGTCCGAGTGCGGCCGCAACGTTGACGTAAGCGCCGATCGTGACCGAGGGGTTGCCTGACTCGATCCTGTGCATGGTGACACGCGACACCCCAGCAGCTTCGGCACAGGCGACCACCGTGACACCGAGGGCCTTCCGACGTTCGCGCAGTCGGGCGCCTAGGCGTTCGAGATCCGCCTGCTGCTCGGGGCTCGTGTACGGACTACGGGCTGGCACGTTTCTCATTTTAGTCATTTGGCCCTTCATGTCAATCATGAGAAACACTTCATGCGGGTTCTCGGTCAGACGGGGACAGCCAAACGCGCAGCTGGCCGTGCCCGCTGACGACCTCGTCCACGCAGAACGCCCAGCGGTCAGGTCGCATCGACAGTGTGGCCATCACCTGTTCCGACGGGCTCGTAGAGCCGGATGGCGAAGCCCACTGCGCCGACGGAGACACGCTCCGGGCTCGGGCCCACTACCCCCAGAAGATCGGATCGCCGCCGGTCTCGATGTAGCCGAGGAGCGCCTGGACGTTCTTCATCGGGCGCTTGCGCTTGTACTCGTGGAACTTCAGGTTGCGGTCGCGCCAGTAGATGACCCATCGGCCCGTCGACTGCGTATAGCGCAGCCGGGCGATCGGGAACCGGGAGTGCCCACCAAGACCGTCCCACGGTGGTCGCACCTCGACGATGTCGACGTGTCGATCGCCGATGTCGGCCTCGACCTTCAGGTCGTCCCAGAGGTGCTCGGGCACGCGCTCACGCGCCCAGAGGCGGATGCGGAGCAGATCGGTCTCGGGAAGCGCCACGACATCAGCGTGCCATCGAGTGGAGCGAGCGGGCCCCGCCGAAGCGCGGGCCGGTCGACGGGCGTGCGGACCGTCCCACCGAGCCCGAATGACGTACCCCGGTGGCACGAGTCGGGCCGGAGTATCTGCTTGATGCTGGGCGCGTTGTTGTCAGACCTTGGCGATGAGGTCCTCGCTGATCGTCCACAGGTCGTGGGCGAGTTTGGCGGCTGTGGGTGACTGAGCGAAGCCGGTCGGTCGGTTGCGCTGGTGGTAGGCGCCCGGGCGCCAGCCCGCGTCGGGGGGTGCGGTGGCCAGCCAGAGCATCCGACGGGCGCCGGCGTCGGGGGTGGCGAGGAGTCGCCTGACGAGCGGGTTGTGGAGGGCCGAGTGGACCAGCGGTGAGCCGGTGCTGCCGAAGTTGGAGGCGGTGACGCCGGGGTGATAGGCAGTGGCGATTAGGCCGGCTGGTCCGAAGCGGCAGTGGAGCTCGAGGGTGAACCAGACGTTGGCGAGCTTGGCGTAGGAGTAGGCCTTCATCGGCCGGTATCCGTGCTCGAGCTGGAGGTCGGCCACGTCGGGTGGCCGCACGCTCCGGGCTGCGACGCTCGAGGTCTGGATCAGCCTGGCGCCGGGCCGCGCGGTGAGCAGCGGCATCAGCCGGGTGGTGAGGAGGAAGGGCGCGAGATGGTTGACCTGGAAGGTCTGCTCGACACCGTCGGGGGTGAGCGTGCGCTCGGCGAAGACCCCGCCGGCGTTGTTGGCGAGCACGTCGATGCGGTCGTAGGTGCCGAGGAGGTCGTCGGCCAGCGCCGCCACCGACCGCAGGTCGGCGAAGTCGGCCAGGTGGTACGGCGCGCCGATCTCCGCGGCAACGGCCCGGGTCTTCGCCGGGGTACGGCCGATCACGACCACGCGGTGCCCGGCGCCGGCGGCCTGCCGGGCCGCGGCGGCGCCGATGCCGTCGCTGGCTCCGGTGATCACGATGGTCTTGGCCGCGTCCGTGGGCTCCGACGGCCCCGTGGGCCGGTGCTCTCCGCTCACCGGTGCTCCGGCCCGTGGGATACGTCCATGGTCGCGGCCAGGAGTGGGAAGTGGAAGGCCTCGCCCCAGCAGAAGATCCCGGCAGCGAGCAGCCCCAGGCTGAACGCCGCGCCCGCCCAGATCATGGTGGCCGTGAGCGGCGCGGTGGCGATCACCGCGACCAGGCTCAGCGCCATCAAGGCGTGGGTGAGCGACTCCCCCACATGCACCATCGGCCAGTGTCGGTGGACGATCGCGCCCGGGAGGTTCGCGCTGGGGTGGAACACCATCGCCGCCAGCAGTGCCGGGCCCGCGACCAGCGCGAGTGCCCGGGCGAACGTGGTGATCGTCGCATCGGGTGCGTCGAAGGCCAGCGTCACCATCCCACCGCCCAGGGCGAGGGCGTAAACCACGCCGGTCACCCGCTCGGTCAGGCCGCGCACCACCACCATGGCGAGCATCAGCAACGGCACCGCGGCGAGCAAGAGGCCGGCGAGCGCTGAGCTGCCGGAGTCGCGGATCAGTCCGATACCGAAGGTCAGGCCGCCGCCGATGATCAGCGGTGCCGAGGCGGCGGACACCACCAGCACCGGTGTCGGCACCTTCCCCGACATCAGCATCGTGTTGAGGGTGTGCATGGACCCCGGCCGGTTGCGGGCGTCGGTGACCAGGCGGTCGAGCACAGTACTCATGAGATTTCTCCTCTATCAGGATGGCCGGGAGTGGTCGGGGCCGACCACACGGGACGATTCGGCGACTCATAGTGCGACTGAGTCGCATGTATAGACTAGATCGCGATGAACAGTTCGGAGATCTCCCCGAACAGCACCCCGGGGACCCCGTTGCGACCGAGATTGCGCCAGGCGATGCGCCAGGAGGTCGCGGCGACCGCCATCCGGCTGCTGGTCGACCGCGGCTTCGATGGCGTTACGGTGGCGGAGATCGCCGCGGAGGCGGGAGTCTCCCGGGCGACGTTCTTCCGCTACTTCGGTGGCAAGGAGGACGCCGTCTTGGCTGCCGTGGAACCAGTGGGCGAGCGGATCGCCGAGGGACTCGGCGCTCAGCCCGAGGACCTCGATCCCTGGGACGCGCTGCGGACCGCGGTCGTTGCCGCCGTCGGGTCTGAGTCCGAGGATCGGGAATGGGCGCTCGCGCGGACCCGGCTGATCACCAGTGCGCCCAGCTTGCGCGCTCGCGAGCTGGAGAAGCACCACCGTTGGCAGGGTCTGATCGGCGCGGCCCTGGCCGCCCGGCTCCGCGAGCCGCCGGACTCGCTCACCGTCCGAACCCTGGCCGCCGCCGCTCTCGCCGCTCTCGAGGCCGCCACCGACGCCTGGGCGGCCACCGACGCCACCACCGACCTCGCCGCCCTGGTCGACGCCGCCTTCGGCACCCTCACCCTCGCGGACCAGGCCCAACCACCAACGCAAACATGAGCCGCGCGGCCCTCAATTCCGGCAACCCGCGCGCCTGAGAATCTCTCGGCCACCGCCCGCGCCATCCGGACCGCCGTCTCCAACGAAGCTCCGGCAACGACCACGAGCGCGACCAAACGCCTCACCAACTGCCGGTAAGCCGTGCGGTGCCCGCGACGAGTACCTCGCGGGCACCGCCGAGCCTGGCAGGGCGCTCGGCCTTGACACCGGCACGAGGTAGGCGCTCACAGGCGCGGAACACGCACGTCACCGCTCTCGCGGCTGCGAGCTGCTGACATCTCCCGCCATCGGTGCGGGTCACGGTGCGCGGCCCTCCACTCGTGTCGAGCCGCACGCACCGCGCTGGCCAGGCCGAGCTCGGCCATGGGCCGCTCCACGCTTCATCGCGCGATCGGTGGCGCGTCCGCGGGCCCCCTCAATTCAGCGTCAGCTAGGAGATCGCGCGGGTAGGTGACGGCTTGGCGTGACAGCGAGGCGGGCACGGCGGCTGTTACCAGTGGGACTTGTGAGAACCTACTGTTCAGCAGACACCGCCGTGCCCGCCGTCCCATCTTGGGTCATTGACCCCGTGTGGGACCAGTTCGAGGCGCTGGTCCCCGAGATCATCGACACCCACCCCCTCGGATGCCACAACCCCCGCATCCCCGACCGGGTCGTGTTCGGCAAACTCGTCCAGGTCCTCGTCGTGGGCGTCTCCTACGCCAAGATCGCCGACTCGACCTGCTCGGCCACCACCATCCGCACCCGACGGGACGAGTGGATCACCGCCGGGGTCTTCACCCGGCTCGAGCAGCTCGCACTGACCGCCTACGACCAGGTCGTGGGCCTGGACCTGGAGAACGTCACCGTCGACGGCTGCCTGGTCAAAGCACCCTGCCGCGGCCAAGCCGCCGGGCGATCCCCGGTCGACCGAGGCAAGCTCGGCACCAAACGCTCGCTGCTGGTCGACGGCGCCGGGATCCCCCTCGGGTGCGTGAGCGCCGGCGCCAACCGGAACGACTCCCCCCTGCTACGGCCCACCCTGGAACACCTCGCCCGGTTCGACGAATGCCTCGGGGTCGGGCTGCCCGAGCAGATCACCGTCCACCTCGACGCCGGCTACGACTCGGCCAAGACCCGCGACCTACTCGACGAGCTCGGCTGCCACGGCGTGATCAGCACCAAAGGATCCCCACTCCAAGCCGGGAAACGCTGGGTCATCGAGCGCACCAACTCCTGGCACAACCGCGGCTTCAAGAAACTCGCCATCTGCACCGAACGACCAACCCGCGTCATCGACGCCTTCATCGCCCTCGCCAACACGATCATCATCACCAGACGCCTCATCCACACCGCCTGGACCACCCACCGCTGGCACACCCGCCCCCCACGGCGACCCTGACCTACCCGCGCGATCTCTAAGCAAATGAGCCAACTCGGGTCGGACGGGCGAACTGACCCCCGGCGAGTCTGGAGGTGCGGGCTCGGCAGCGACCGCTCCTACCCATCAGGCTGAATCCTTTGCGGACTGCGAAGGGTCACACCCCTTCTGACCTGCGGTAACGAGCCGATTCAGACGTTGAAGCGGAACTCCACGACGTCGCCGTCCTGCATGACGTAGTCCTTGCCCTCCATCCGGACCTTGCCGGCGGACTTCGCAGCCGCCATCGAGCCGAGCTCGTCGAGGTCCTCGAACGACACGATCTCGGCCTTGATGAAGCCCCGCTGGAAGTCGGTGTGGATGACCCCGGCGGCCTGCGGCGCGGTCCATCCCTGGCGGATGGTCCAGGCGCGTGACTCCTTCGGGCCGGCCGTGAGGTAGGTCTGCAGGCCGAGGGTGTGGAAGCCGGTGCGGGCGAGCTGGGTGAGGCCGGACTCCTCGGCGCCGAAGCCCTGGAGCATCTCGAGGGCCTCGTCCGGCTCCATCTCGACGAGGTCCATCTCGAGCTTGGCGTTGAGGAACACCGCGTCGGCGGGGGCGACGACCTCGGCGAGTCGGGCGTGCAGGTCAGTGTCGGCGAGCTGGTCCTCGTCGAGGTTGAAGACGTAGATGAACGGCTTGGTCGTGAGCAGCCCCAGCTCGCGGGCGTGCACCGGGTCGACGCCGGCCGAGGCCCCCGCGGCGTAGAGCGTCTTGCCCTCCTCGAGCACCTTCTGCGCGGCGAGCGCGGTGTCGAGGACCGCCTTGTCGGTCTTCTTGCCCTTGACCTCCTTGTCGAGCCGCGGCACGGCCTTCTCGAGGGTCTGGAGGTCGGCGAGGACGAGCTCGGTGTGGATGGTCTCGATATCGGACTCCGGCGAGACCTTGCCGTCGACGTGCACGACGTCGCCGTCCTCGAACGCGCGCACGACCTGGCAGATGGCGTCGGCCTCGCGGATGTTCGCGAGGAACTTGTTGCCGAGGCCTTCCCCCTCGGAGGCCCCGCGGACGATCCCGGCGATGTCGACGAAGGACACCGTGGCCGGGAGGACCTTCTCGGAGGAGAATATCTCGGCGAGGCGCCCGAGACGGGAGTCCGGGAGCGGCACGACACCGACGTTGGGGTCGATCGTGGCGAACGGGTAGTTCGCCGCGAGGACGTCGTTCTTCGTCAGGGCGTTGAACATCGTCGACTTGCCGACGTTGGGAAGGCCGACGATGCCGATGGTGAGCGCCACGGGGCGGTCCTCTCCTCACAGGGTGGGCGCCGGTGACGGTCCACGGCGCAGCCACCCATCGTGCCGCAGGGACGGTGAGCGGGCGAAATCAGGGGCCGGCGCGAACGGGCCGGATACATCGAGCCCGTGCCGCGACCCGCGGCCGAGCACAGCACAGGCGGATGCCCAGGCCTGGATGTATCCCGCCCGTCGCTGGGGCACGATCTGGCCGGATGCCGCGCCTGGATGTATCCCGCTCGTCGTCGAGGCGCTGCCCCGCAGCCGCCGACGCTCAGATCCCGGTGACCGGCCCGCCGTCCTCGAGGTAGAGCGTGGAGCCGGGCTCCCACTCGGCCACCGACTCGAGCATCCGGGCGGTGTACGGCGCGACGTGCCGGGCTGTCTCACCGGGTGCGACCCAGTGCGCGTCGACGATCTCGCGCGGCAGGAAGCGGGCAGGGTCGAGCTCGACGTCGAGGACACCCAGGTCGAAGAGGAACAGGTGCGCGTCGTCCCAGCCACGCCAGGGGGGCAGCCAGTTGACTGCGACCAGCCCGCGGACGGCGACGTCGAGGCCGAGCTCCTCGGAGATCTCCCGCACGACGGTGGAGGCCGGCGGCTCGCCGGGGTCGACGACCCCTCCTGGCAGGTCCCACTCCGGCTTGTACGTCAGCTCGCAGAGCAGCACGCGGCCCTCGGGGTCGCGCAGGAGGCCCTGGGCGATGTTGCGCTTCTTCGGCAGCCGCGCGTTGAGGATGGCGATCCGCTTGAGGCGCTGGGCCTCGGTCTCCTCGCGTCGCGCCATGCCAGGCACGCTACCCGGCCGCGCCGACGGCGGCGTGGGCACCGTCGGCACGGGCCGGCCCGGGTCAGGCCGAGGCCCCGAGGGCCTTCTCGATGGGGCCGCGCAGCTTCTCGGGCTTGGTGTTCGAGCCGAATCGGGTGATGACCGCGCCGTCCCGCCCGACGAGGAACTTCGTGAAGTTCCACTTGATCTTCTCGCTGCCGAGCGCGCCCCTCGCCTCGCGGCGCAGCCACTGGAAGAGCGGGTGCGCGTCGTCGCCGTTGACGTCGACCTTCTCGAACATCGGGAAGGTGACGCCGTAGTTCATCTGGCAGAACTCGCCGATCTCGTCGGCGCCGCCCGGCTCCTGGCTGCCGAACTGGTTGCACGGGAAGCCCAGGACCACCAGGCCCTGGTCGCGGAACTCCTGCCACAGCCGCTCGAGGCCCTCGTACTGCGGGGTGAAGCCGCACTTGCTCGCGGTGTTGACTACGAGCACGACCTGGCCTGCGTAGTCGTCGAGGTCCTTCGGCGCCCCCTGGAGGGTCGTCGCGGAGAAGTCCTGGAGCACGGTCACGGCGGTGTCCTTCCGGTGGGGTCGCGGGGCGGCCACGAGGGTCAGGAGGGGTTCGGACCGGCGCCCGGCGTGGATTGCCGGGCCCTGTCGGTGGGCCCTGGCACGGTTGCGCCCATGGACGGATGGATGTGGCTGCTGCCCGGGCTCCTCGTCGGTGCCGTGCTCGGCGCGGTCGTGGCCAGGCTGCTCGTCGCGGCACGCGTCGCCGCGGCCGAGACCGAGCGTGACCTGCTCCGTGACCGCGTCGTCGACCTCGAGACCTCGCTGGCGGAGGACATGGAGACCGCGGCCCTCCTCGCGCCGCTCAAGGACGCCCTCGTGCGGGTCGAGGAGCACGTGGGCGTGCTCGAGAAGGACCGCGCCCAGCAGTTCGGCTCGCTGCGTGCGCTGCTCGGCCGGGTCGAGGCCGAGACGCAGGGCGTCGGACGGGCCACGGCGTCGCTCGCGGGGTCGCTGCGCTCGTCCTCGGTCCGCGGCGCGTGGGGCGAGGTCCAGCTGCGCCGCGTGCTCGAGGCCTCGGGGATGCTCCCCCGCTGCGACTTCGACGAACAGGTGTCGGCGGTCAGTGCCCACGAGCGCCGGGTCCGGCCGGACGTCGTCGTGCGGATGCCGGGCGGCCGGTGCCTCGTCGTCGACGCCAAGGCCCCGATGACCCACTTCCTCGACGCCCAGGCCGACGACATCCCGGACGACGAGCGCACGGCGCTGCTCGAGCGGCACGCCGCGGGGATGGCCGGGCACGTCGACGCGCTCGCGGCCAAGGAGTACTGGTCGGCGTTCCGTGAGGGGCCCGAGATGGTCGTCTGCTTCGTCCCTTCCGACGCGATGCTCGCCGCGGCCCTCGCCGCGCGGCCCGGGCTGCACGAGGCCGCCCTCGGGCGACGCGTCGTGCTCGTCGGCCCGGGCTCCCTCATGGCGCTGCTGCGCACCGTCGCCTTCACCTGGCAGCAGGACGCCCTCTCCCGCAGCGCCCGCGAGCTGCTCGACCTCGGCCGCGAGCTGTACGCCCGGCTCGGCACCCTCGGCGCGCACACGGCCAAGGTCGGGCGCAGCCTGCAGAGCAGCGTCGAGGCCTACAACGCGATGGTCGGTGCGCTCGAGTCGCGCGTCCTCGTCACCGCCCGACGTATGCAGGACCTCGAGGTCGTCACCGACGACCTGCCCGCGCTCGAGCCGGTCCGGTCCGGGCCCCGGCCGCTCACCGCGCAGGAGCTCATCGACGCGGTGACCGAGCCCGAGCGTCGCCCCGAGATCATCGACGCACCCGGCTCGGACGCGGCGGTCCGCCGCGACGCCGGCTGACCCCGGACACCGTGTAGCGGGAGGGGACGCACCCCTCCCGGTCCACGGCTCCGCCGGTCACTCTGCGGGCGGAGCCGCCTTCTTCGTCGTCCGGCCCGTGGACCGCGCCGGCCGTGCCGGGGCCGTGGGCGCCGCGGCGGCGGCGCCGTCGGCGGCCTCCATCCGCTGCTGGGCCCGCTCGAGCACGCGCCCGGCGGCCTCGCGTCCGCCCAGCCCGAAAGCCAGCGCCGCAGCCACCGCGGCGCCCACGACGAGCGAGCCGAAGGCGAGGACGATGATCTCCGTGGCGATGCCCATGAAGGTCAGGCCCATCGCCACGAACAGCACGACGGTCGCCCACCGGGCGATCTGGCCTGCGGTGCCGGCGACCGTCCGGGCGATGAGGTTGGCGATGAAGAACCCGGCCGCGATCACTGCCGCGCCGAAGACGACCTTCCCGCCGAGCTCGAGCACTCGGGCGAGGAACTCCGTGATGACCGGGAAGTTCAGCAGCTGGGCGGCCATCACCGCGAAGAACAGCACGATAGCGATCTGGACGACGCGTGTGATCGTCGGCACCGCGCTGCGGCCCTCCGGGACGACCTCCATCGACCGCAGCGACCGGTCGACGCCGGTCCCCTCGAGGATGTCGCCGAGCAGGTTCGCGGCGAACCGCGCGATGACGACGCCGAGCGCGAGCATCAGGGCCGCCGCGACGATGTTCGGGACGGCGTCGAAGATCGTCTGCAGCATCTGCGTCGCGGGCTCCGAGATGGACGAGATGCCGAGGATCTGCAGCGACGCGATCGCGACGACGATCATGATGAGCGCGTAGAGGATCAGCGCCAGCGTGCGGGCGATGTTCGTGTTGCCGGTCAGCTCCTCGCCTCCGGCCCGCCCGAACCACTTCTGGAACGGCACGGCCCCGAGCGCCGTCTCGACGAGCTGCCGCACGACCTTCGCGATCAGCGCGCCGATGACGAAGACGAAGACGGCACCGATGAGGTTGGGCAGGAAGCCCATCACGCCGTTGAGCAACGACTGGATCGGGGCGAGGACCTCGGTGAGGTCGAACACCTGGAGCACGGCGATGAGACCGAACAGCCAGACGACCAGGGACGCGATGCGCCCGAGGGTGGCACCGATGCTCCGGCCGTCCTCGGAGCTCTGGTTGAGCGCCGACACGTGGGTGGCGAGCTTGGCGAAGGCCCAGGTCACCGCCTTGGCCAGTGCCCAGGTGATGAGCAGGATGGCGATCGCGGTGATCACCTTGACCAGGATCGAGCCCCAGTCGATCGTCGACGAGGAGTCCATGGCGTGTCCGTCCTTCGAGTGTCGGGTCGAGTGACCCGAACCTACCTTGAACAAACATTTGACGGAAGCCCCAGCAAGGTTCGACAGCGCAGGTCAGGGCCTCACAGGTCGATCTCGTAGTGGTACGCGACGGGCCCACCGACTCCCTCGGTCGCGTGCAGACCCTCGCTCTCGTACAGCGCGCGGGCGGCGACGTCGTCCTCGCTCGTCGACAGCTCGAACCACGGGCAGCCGCGCTCCCGGGCCCGCTCCAGGGTGCCCCGCAGCAGGGCCCGGCCGAGCCCGGTGCCGCGCGCCGACGGGTCGACCCACAGCTCAGCCAGGTACGCCTCGTCCTCCGGGGCCCACAGCGACGGTCGGTACCGGACGACAGCCACCCCCTCCTCGTCGCCCAACAGCACGTCGGTGTCCCGCGCGACGAGCACCGCCAGTCGCGCGGCCAGCGCGTCCGGCCCAGGAGACGGGTCGTCGTGGGCAGTGTTGAACTCGTGCAGCAGCCGGCCGGCGACGGCCAGCTCCTCCGGGGTCGTCGCGACCGCGACGCGAGCGTCCATCACGGCACCGTCAGCGCAGCGCGCCGACCTCGGTGTCCGCGGCGTCGTGCTTCATCGTGTCCGACATGCCGGCGGCCTTGAGGTCGCGGCGGATGTCGCTGGGCAGAGCGAAGACGATCGACTCCTCCGCGGCCGTGACGGCCGAGACGTCCTCGAAACCGTGCGCGGCGAGGTGGTCCAGGACGCCCCGGACGAGGATCTCCGGCACCGATGCCCCGGACGTGACGCCGACGGTGCCCACGCCCTGCAGCCAGGCGTCGTCGATCTCCTCGGCGTAGTCCACGAGGTGCCCCGCCCGGCTGCCGTGCTCGAGCGCGACCTCGACGAGGCGCACCGAGTTCGACGAGTTGCGGGACCCGACGACGACCATGAGGTCGCAGTCCGGCGCCATCTGCTTCACGGCCAGCTGACGGTTCTGGGTGGCGTAGCAGATGTCGTCGCTGGGCGGGTCCTGGAGGTTGGGGAACCGCTCGCGCAGCAGGCGGACGGTCTCCATCGTCTCGTCGACCGACAGCGTCGTCTGGGACAGCCAGACGACCTTGTCCGGGTCGCGGACCTCGACGTTCGCGACATCGTCCGGGCCGTCGACGAGCGTGACGTGCTCGGGCGCCTCACCCGCGGTGCCGACGACCTCCTCGTGGCCCTCGTGGCCGATGAGGAGGATGTCGTGGTCGCTGTCGGCGAAGCGGACGGCCTCGCGGTGGACCTTGGTGACGAGCGGGCACGTCGCGTCGATGGTGCGCAGGTTCAACGCCTGCGCCTCCTGGTGGACGACGGGCGCGACACCGTGCGCGGAGAAGACGACGGTGGCACCCTCGGGCACCTCGTCGGTCTCCTCGACGAAGATCGCGCCCCGCTTCTCGAGCGTCGTGACGACGTGCTTGTTGTGGACGATCTGCTTGCGGACGTACACCGGGGCCCCGTAGAGCTCGAGGGCCTTCTCGACGGTGACGACGGCCCGGTCCACCCCGGCGCAGTAGCCGCGGGGGGCCGCGAGGAGCACGCGCTTGGTGGTCTCGGTCATCCCCCCATCGTAGGTGCCGGGCCCCCGACGACCCGAATCACCGGGGTCCCTGACGGCGGCGGACCCTAGAGTTCCCCCATGACGACCCCGGCGCGACCGGCACTGCCCGAACGGGCCGCCGACACCACCGCCGAGCAGCCCTGGCCGGTGCGGCTGCTGTCGATGAAGATCGGCGAGTACGTCGAGAAGATGTCCGTGCTGTGGGTCGAGGGGCAGATCGTGCAGCTGACCCGCCGGCCGGGCGCGCGGACCGCGTACCTGACGCTGCGCGACCCGGACGTCGACATGAGCCTGTCGTGCAGCGTCCACGTCAACGCCCTCGACGCCATGGCCGGTCCGCTCTCCGAGGGGACGCGCGTCGTCCTCCAGGCCAAGCCGTCGTTCTGGACCCAGCGCGGCTCGCTCGTCATGGACGCCCGGCAGATCCGCCCGGTCGGTGTCGGCGAGCTGCTGGCGCGGCTGGAGTACCTCAAGCGCCACCTCGCGCAGGAGGGGCTCTTCGACCGCGACCGCAAGCGTCCCCTGCCCTTCCTGCCGCGCACGATCGGCCTCGTGTGCGGGCGGGCCAGCGCCGCCGAGAAGGACGTCGTCGAGAACACCCTGCGCCGCTGGCCGAGCGCACGCTTCGAGATCCGGCAGGTGGCCGTCCAGGGCACGAACGCCGTCGCCGAGGTCACGGCGGCCCTCCAGGAGCTCGACGCGCTCCCCGAGGTCGACGTCGTCGTCGTCGCGCGTGGCGGCGGGGGCGTCGAGGACCTCCTGCCGTTCAGCAACGAGACCCTCCTGCGGGCCGTGGCAGCGGCCACCACCCCGGTCGTCAGCGCGATCGGCCACGACGTCGACTCCCCGCTCCTCGACCTCGTCGCCGACCACCGCGCCTCGACCCCCACGGACGCCGCGAAGGCGGTCGTCCCGGACGCCGAGGCCGAGCGCCGCGGCGTGGAGGCCACCGGAGAGCGCGGCCGTCGCGCGCTCGCCGCACGCCTGCACCACGAGCGCCGGCGGGTCGCCGAGCTGTCCGGCCGGCCGGTCCTGGCCGACAAGGGCGCGTTCGTCCGTGCCCAGCGTGAGGCCGTCGACGCCCTGCGCCACCGTGCCCGGCACCGCGCCGAGGCCCGACTGCACCGCGACCGCGACCGGGTGGCGCACCTTCGCACCCAGGCCCGCGCCCTCTCCCCGCAGTCCACGCTCGACCGTGGCTACGCGGTGGTGCAGCACGCGGACGGGGCGGTAGTCGACGACCCGGCCGACCTCTCCTCCGACGAGCTCCTGCAGGTCCGGGTCGCCCGGGGAGAGTTCGGCGCCCGCGTCGCCGGGCAGGACGCCGCGACGGCCTGAGCCGTCAGCCGCGACCACGCGCGAGGGCCGCGAGGTGGTCCCGGACGGCCTCGCGGGCCCGGCCGGTGTCGAAGCGGTCCGGATGGAGCACGGCGTGCAGCGCGAGACCGTCGAGCATCGCGTGCAGCCCCGCCGCGTCGGACGCCACGTCCCGGACCGGGCCCGGACGCAGGTGGGTGACCACCCCGGCGCAGAACCGACCCAGGGCCTCGTGGGTCGCGACGGACCGCTCGCGCAACGCGGCGTCGGTGCGTCCCAGGACCACGAGCTCCATCCACACCTCGGCCTCCGCGAGCCGCTCGGCGTCGAGCGGCAGCACCTCGCAGCACAGGTCGGTGAGCCCCTCGACATCCGTGGCTCCCTGCGCGGCGCGGGCCTCCACCCGTGCGGTCACCCGCTCCGCCACGGCGGTCATGGCGAAGCCGACGAGCCCTGCGCGGCTCGGGAAGGTGTTGCGGAGCGAGCCGGTTGACAGGTCGGCGGCGGCGGCGACCGAGCGCACCGACACCGCTCCCACGCCGTCCCGCCGGACGACGTCGAGCAGCGCGTGGGCGATGCGCACGCGACGCTCGTCGTGGTCGACGACCTTGGGCACGGGCCCTGTCTACCAGTGCTCGCCCGGACCGGCGTGCGTCCACACCCTTTTCTAGTACGGTCGTGTCAGAAAAAGGAGTGGAGGTGCGGGCGAGGTGCTGTACGCCGTCATCGTGGGCTGTGAGGTGCTCTTCTGGGTGCTCGTCGTCGCGGGCCTGGTCGCCCGGTACGCCCTGCACCGCGCGCGGCTCGGCGCAGCCCTCCTGCTCGCGACCCCGCTCGTCGACCTCGCACTGCTCGTCGTCGCCGTCGCCGACCTCCGGCGTGGCGGCACGGCGAGCACGGGACACGCGCTCGCGGCCGTCTACGTCGGCGTCTCCGTGGGTTTCGGCCGCACGATGGTCCGTCGGGCGGACGAGCGGGTCGCGCACCGCCTCGCCGGCGCTCCCGCCCCGCGGCCCCGCCCCCGGTACGGGCAGGCGCACGCCGCCCACGAACGCCGGATGCTCCTGCGGCACCTGGTCGCCTATGTCGTCGGCGCGGCTCTCCTCGGCGTGGCGGTCCTCATGGCGGGCGACCCGAACCGCTCCGGGCCGTTCCTGCACACCCTCGGCCTGTGGAGCGTCGTCCTCGTCATCGACGCCGCCGTGAGCCTCAGCTACACGGTGCGCCCTCGCCCCGACCCGGTCGGTCCCCGTCGCTAGTCTCGTGACCATGCCGAAGGACGCCGCCCCCGCAGCGAACGCCGACGTCGCCGACCTCGGCTACGAGCAGGCCCGCGACGAGCTCGTCGACATCGTGGCCCGGCTCGAGAGCGGCCAGGTCGGCCTCGAGGAGAGCATGCGCCTCTGGGAGCGGGGCGAGGCGCTCGCCGCGCACTGCTCCACCTGGCTCGACCGCGCCGAGGAGCGCATCGCCGGGCCCGAGGAGTGAGCCGGCCCGCCCGCACCGCAACCGCATCCGCTCGCCGCCCCAGCCCCACACCGGGAGGACACGTGCAGGACCTCGTCGCCGGACACGTCGCCGTCGTCACCGGGGCGGCCCGGGGCATCGGGCTCGCGGTCGTGGAGGCCCTGACGTCCCGTGGCGTCGCCGTCGCGTGCCTCGACCACCCCGACGCCGACACCACCCGGGTGACGGAGGTCTGCCGCGCCGCCGGCGTGCCGCACCTCGTCCTCGCGGTCGACGTCCGCGACCGGGACGCCGTCCACGCCGCGGTCGCCCGGTCCGCCGAGCTCGGCCCGGTGTCGTACGCGGTCAACTGCGCAGGCGTCGACTCTCTCGTGCAGTCCGCGACCGTGTCGGCGGAGGACTGGAAGCGGGTCCTCGACATCGACCTCGACGGCGTGATGTTCGCCTGCCAGGCCGAGCACGACGTCCTGCTCGCCTCCGGGGGCGGTGCCATCGTCAACATCGCCTCGATGTCCGGCCACATCGTGAACCGGGGCGTCAGCCACGCCGCGTACAGCGCCGCCAAGGCCGGTGTCATCCACGTGTCGAAGGCCCTCGCGGTCGAGTGGGCGGCCGCGGGCATCCGGGTCAACTCGCTCAGCCCGGGCTACACCCGCACCCCGATGACCGCGGACATCGCTCCGGAGCTCGAGGCGCGGTTCGAGTCCGAGACCCCGATGGGCCGGTTCGCGGAGGTCGAGGAGATCGCCGAGCCGGTCGTCTTCCTGCTGGGGCGCAGGGCCTCCTACGTCACGGGCGCCGACCTGCTCGTCGACGGCGGCTTCTGCGCCTGGTGAGCCGCCGCGGCGTCAACGCCGCGTGACGCCTCCCGCGGCGGCCACCCGGGCCGCGACGACCCGCAGCTCGCGCAGGGCGAGTGCGATCTCCGGTTGCTCGGACGTGCCGGCCCGAACGCTCGTGCGCACGTGCCGCGATGGGGTGGGGTCGCCGCGCAGCGGCACCCGGACCGTCTCGTCCTCGCCCGGGACCCGCGCGAGACGCGGCACGAGAGCGACGCCGAACCCGGCCGCGACCAGCGCCGCGCCGGTGTCCCACTCGGTGACCTCGTGGGCCTGCCGCGGGTTGAAGCCCGCGGCCGCGCAGGCCGTGGAGACGAGGTGGTGGTGCGCCGAGCCCGGCCGGTCCATGATCCACGGCTCGTCCGCGGCGTCCGAGAGCCGCACCCGCTCCTGCTCGGCGAGCCGGTGCCCCACCGGGACGAGGAGGTCGAGGGCGTCGTCGACGAGCGGGCGTTGCTCGAAGCGCGGGTCGTCGGTCGGGGGAAGCGTCGCGGTGCCGACCACGACGGCCACGTCGGCAGCCTCGGCGAGCAGCATGTCGAAGCAGGCGAGCGGCTCGGCCTCGATGATCCGCACCTCGGAGTCCGGGAAGGCCCGCACGGCGGCCACGGCCACGCTCGGCAGCATCGCGGAGGCGGCCGTCGAGAAGCCGGCCAGCCGGAGCCGGCCGAGCGCGTGCCCGGAGGTGCGGTGCACGTCGGCCCGGATGTCCTCCCAGTGCGCGATGAGGCCGTCGGCCCGACGCAGCAGCGTGCCCGCCGCCGCCGTGAGCCGCACCCGCCGGCCGTCGGGCTCGAGCAGGGGGGTGCCGAGGTCCCGGGAGAGCGTGCGGATCTGGTGCGACAGCGCGGACGGCGTGTACCCCAGGTCCTCCGCGGCGGCGGTGATGGTCCCACACCGGGCGACGACACGAAGGGAGCGGAGCCGGGGGTCGATCATGGGAAAGAATTGCACGTTTCCGTGCTAAAACGTCCGCTTTTCTGCAACAGTCACGCGCCTCACGCTGGTGCCGTGCAGCTCGACCCGCTTCTCGACCCCTACCGCCTCCGCGGCCTGACCCTGCGCAACCGCGTCGTCAGCACCTCGCACGAGCCGGCGTACACCGAGGACGGCATGCCCAAGGACCGCTACCGGCTCTACCACCTCGAGAAGGCCCGCGGCGGCGTCGGCCTGACGATGGTCGGCGGGTCCGCGGTCGTCTCCCCCGACAGCCCGCCGGCCTTCGGCAACATGCTCCTGTACAAGGACGAGGTCGTGCCGTGGCTGCGCCGTCTCGCCGACGACGTGCACGAGGCCGGCGCCGCCATCATGTGCCAGGTGACCCACCTCGGGCGCCGCACGAGCAGCACGTCCGGTGACTGGCTCCCGCTCGTCTACCCCTCGCCGCTGCGCGAGCCGCAGCACCGCTCCTTCCCCAAGCAGGCGGAGGCATGGGACCTCGACCGCATCGTGCGCGACTACGCCGACGCCGCCGCCCGCTGCCGCGAGGCCGGCCTCGACGGCATCGAGATCGAGTCCTACGGCCACCTCTTCGACGCGTGGGCCTCCCCCGCGACGAACCACCGCGACGACGCCTTCGGCGGCAGCCCGGAGAACCGGCTCGTCTTCCCGATGCGGGTGCTGGAGGCGGTCCGGGCCGCCGTGGGGCCGGACTTCGTCGTCGGCCTGCGGATGGCGATGGACGAGGACCTCCCGGACGGGCTCGGCCTCGAGGACACCCTCGGGGTCCTGCGTCGCTACGCGGTGCACGGCGTCGACTTCCTGTCGGTCATCAAGGGCGGCCTCGACAGCGATGCCCGGCTCGCCGCGACGATCCCGTCGATGGGTACCCCGACCGCGCCGTTCCTCGACTTCGCCGGCCAGGTGCGTCGGGCCGTCGACATCCCGGTCATGCACGCCGCCCGCATCGGGGACGTGTCGACCGCCCGGCACGCCATCCGCGACGGCCTGCTCGACCTCGTCGGGATGACCCGCCCGCAGCTGGCCGACCCCCACCTCGTCGCGAAGGTCGCCCGCGGCGAGGAGGACCGGGTCCGCCCGTGCGTCGGGGCCAGCTACTGCCTCGACGCCATCTACGAGTCCGGTGACGCCAAGTGCATCCACAACCCGGCGACCGGCCGCGAACGCACCGTCCCCCACGTCATCGCACCGACCGTCGGACGCAGGCGGCGCGCGGTGGTCGTCGGGGCCGGCCCGGCCGGACTCGAGGCGGCCCGGGTCCTCGGCGAGCGGGGGCACGAGGTGCTCCTCCTCGAGGCGGCCGACCGTCCGGGTGGCCAGGTGCTCCTGGCGGCGTCCTCGGCCCGTCGCCGCGACCTCGTCGGCATCATCGACTGGCGGGTCCAGGAGGCCAAGCACAGCGGCGTCGAGCTCCGCTACGGGATGCTCGCCGACGCCGCGTCCGTGCGCGCGGAGGACCCCGACGTCGTCGTCGTCGCGACCGGCGGACTGCCGAACCGCGAGTTCCTGCCCGTGGGCGCCGACCTCGTCCTGGACACCTGGGACGTCCTCGGTGGTCTCGGCGGCGCGCTGCGACCGGGACACCGCGTCCTCGTCTTCGACGACCACGGCGGGGAGCCCGCGCTCGACGCCGCCGAGCACCTGGCCCGCTCCGGGGCCCGGGTCGAGCTCGTCACCCCGGAGCGGATGGTGGGGATCGGCGTCGGCAGCATGAACAGCCCGGCCTACCTGCGGGTCTTCGCCGAGCACGACGTCACCCTCACCCCGGCCCGGCGCCTCGTGGCCGTCCGGCGGGCCGGGCCGGACGCCGGGGGTCGGCTCGTCGCGACCCTGGCGAGCGACTACGCGGACGTCACCGTCGACCGCGTGGTCGACCACGTCGTCGTCGAGCACGGGACGCTGCCGAACGACGAGCTCTACCTCGACCTCGTCCCGGGGTCGAGCAACCTCGGCGAGGTGGACCACGCCGCCCTCCTCGCCGGCGCGCCCCAGACCGTGGTCACCGACCCCGACGGCCGCTACCAGCTCTTCCGCGTCGGCGATGCCGTGGCGAGCCGGAACATCCACGCCGCCGTGTACGACGCCCTGCGCCTGTGCATGGTCCTGTGACCCCCGGGAGGTCCCGCGCATGACCCTCACCCCGTCCGCCCCCTCGTCGCTCTCCGACGTCGACCGGGCCCGGCTCCTCGACGTGCTCGACGCGCGGTCGCCCGGCCGCCCTCTCCCCGGCGCGGCCTACACCGACGAGGCGCTGCACCGGCTCGACCTCGAGCTGATCTGGCAGCGGCAGTGGGTGTTCGTCGGATCGGTCGCCGAGGTCCGCGAGCCCGGCGACTACGTGACCGTGGAGCTCGGCACCGTCTCGGTGCTCGTCCTGCGCGACGACGACGAGCAGGTGGCCGCCTTCCGCAACGTGTGCCGGCACCGCGGGGCCCGGCTCGTCGAGGGGCCGCGGGGGTCGGTCGGCAACATCGTCTGCGGCTACCACCGGTGGACCTACGGGACGGACGGCCTCCTCCGGCACGCCCCCCAGCTGGCGGCGGGCACCGACACCTCCTGCCTCGGGCTGCGACGGGTCGCTGTCCGGGTCGTCGGCGGTCTCGTCTTCGTCTGTCTGGCGGCCGATCCGCCACGGGACGTCGACGCCGTCGCCGAGGTCGTCGAGCCGTACCTCACGCCGCACGCCCTCGACCGGACCAAGGTCGCCGCCCAGGTCGACCTCGTCGAGGACGGCAACTGGAAGCTGACGATGGAGAACAACCGCGAGTGCTACCACTGCGAGGGGCACCCCGACCTGCTCCGCACCTTCTTCCCGACGTGGGGTCTCGAGGACCACCAGGTGCCCCCGCGGCTGCGGGCGGCCCACGACAGGTACCTCCTCGCCGAGGCCGACCTCGCGCTCGCCTGCGACGAGCGCGGGATCCCCCACCGGCTCGTCGAGGACCTCGTCGACCGTCCGCTCGGGTTCCGCATCGCCCGCGAGGCCCTCGACGGCCTCGGCGAGTCGTTCAGCCGGGACGGCTCCCGGCTGGTCCGGCGGCTGCTGGGCGACCTCGACGAGCCCCGACTCGGTCGGGTCACGTTCCACGCCCAGCCGAACGTGTGGGTCCACGCCCTGGCCGACCACGTGGTCACCTTCGCGGCCCTGCCGCTGGGCGCCGACCGCACCCTGGTCCGCACGACGTGGCTCGTGCACGAGGAGGCCGAGGAGGGCGTGGACTACGACGTCGAGTCCCTCACGGAGGTCTGGCGGCACACGAACGAGGAGGACGCGGTCTTCGTCGGGCTCACCCAGCGCGGCGTGGCCGACCCCGCCTACGAGCCCGGCCCGTACACCGAGCCCGAGCGCCAGGTGGACGCCTTCGTCACCTGGTACGTCGACCGGATGCGCGAGGAGGCGTCGCGATGACCCAGCCGTACCACGAGCCCGCCACCCCGGCGCCCGAGCAGCCGCACCTGCGGGTGGTGCCGGACCTCCCGACGGTCGTCGGCGCCGGGGTCCTTCCCGACGAGGAGCCCTTCGACGAGGAGCTCGTCTGCCGCCGTGTCCTGCGGGTCACCCACGACGTCGTCTCGCTCGTCCTGGAGCCGACCACGACCCGCGGGTTCGCGTTCGTGCCCGGGCAGTACCTCACCCTCGTCGCGGACGTCGACGGCGAGACCGTGGAGCGCTGCTACACGATCTCCTCTCCCCCCACGCGGCCGCACCTGCTCACCGTCACCGTCAAGCGGGTCCCCGGCGGCCGGCTCAGCCCGTACCTCCACGAGCGGTTCGGCCCCGGCGACCGGGTGCGGGCCCGAGGCCCGCTCGGCGGGTTCAGCGTGGCCGCCCACCCGGCCCGCACCTACCTGTTGCTGTCGGCCGGCAGTGGGATCACCCCCACCCTGTCGACCCTCCGGACCCTCGCCGATCTCGCGGAGCCGGTCGACGTCGTCGTCGTCCACCACGCCCGCACCCCCGCCGACCTGGTCTGCCGGGCCGAGGTCGAGGCGGTCGCCGCCGCGCACGGCTCCGTGCGGGTCGTGTGGGTCTGCGAGGACGACGCCTCCCCCGCCGACGGGCTCCCCCGGTGGGACGGACCCCGCGGACGGGTGGGCGCCGACCAGCTCGCAGCCCTCGTGCCGGACCTCGCGACCCGCGAGGTGCTCACCTGCGGCCCGCCCGGCTACATGGCGGCGGTCCGCGAGGTACTGACGGTCGGTGGCGCCGACCCCGACCACTGTCACGAGGAGTCCTTCGTGCTCGGCACGACCGCCGCACCCGTCGCGTCCGCCGCGCGAACGGCGGGGCCCGAGGGCGACGCCGACGACGTCGCGGACCAGGCCCGTCCGGCGAGCATCCGCTTCGCCCGCAGCGGCCGCGAGGTCGCGTGCCCCGCCGGGACGACGGTGCTGGAGGCCGCCGCGGCCGCCGGCGTCGGCCTACCGTCGTCCTGCGCCGAGGGACTCTGCGGGACGTGCACCTCGACCTTGCTCGCGGGCTCGGTGGACATGAACCACCAGGGCGGTATCCGGCCGCGCGAGGTGGCGCAGAACAAGTTCCTCCCCTGCTGCTCGACCCCGGTCGGCGACATCGTCGTCGACGCCTGAGGAGACCTCGGGTCCGACGTCCGCCCACCCGCGGACAGCCGCACGGGTCCCGGTCAGCCGACCGGGCGCAGCGCCTCGACGTAGACCGCCATGTCCTCGAAGCTCGCGTCGCCGGTGACGAGCGTCGCGAGCTCGCCCGACCCGTCGTCGGGGAGGTGGAGCAGGCTGTTCTGCACCTTCGAGTCGCGGACGAACCTCTCCCAGGTCCGCCCGGCGATCTCCATCGTGCCGTCCTGGGGCGCGCGGTTGGTCTGCGCCGAGACCCACCCCCGGCTGGGGTCCTTCGCCTGCTCGACCGCGACATAGGTGCCCCGCGGGGTCTGGTAGCCCGCGTGCCAGGTCATCACGCCGTCGGTGCTGCGGTAGTACCGCGCCGAGGTCGCGGTCCAGCCCTCCGGCAGCCCCACCGGCTCGACGACCGGCCACCCGGTGCGCTCCGCGACCTCCACCGCCGTCCCGTGCACGTCGACGACGGGCCCGCCGACCCGGTCCACCCGCGGGACGAGGAGGACGAGGAGCAGCACCATCCCGAGCACGGCGAGCAGCGAGTAGACGAGGTTCTTCGTCGACCCGAGCGAGTAGCGGCTCGTCGGCCGCGCGGGCGTGCTCACGCGACCATGGTCGCCGACGGACACCCCCGGCGCCCAATCGCCCCACGGCGATAGGGTTTCCGGATACCGCACAGCGACCGCGCGTCCGCGGCTCGAGGATGGAGGGATGTCGTGAGCGCCACCGCGCCGATCGTCGTCGTCGGGGAGCTGCTCGTCGACATCGTGAGCCATCCGGACGGCCACACGGCCGAGCACGTCGGAGGGTCCCCGACCAACGTCGCCATCGGCCTGTCCCGGCTCGACCACGACACGCACCTCGCCTGCCTCGTCGGCCTCGACACCCGCGGCCGGCACTGCGTCGAGCACGTCGAGTCCGCCGGCGTCCACCTGCTGCCGGGCAGCATCAGCGAGCAGCACCCGACCTCCACCGCCCTCGCGACGATCGACGACTCCGGCGCCGCCACGTACGTCTTCGACCTGTACTGGACCCTGCCTCCCGTGCAGCTGCCCGCGGGCGTCGGACACATACACACGGGGTCCATCGCGACCACCCTGGAGCCGGGCGAGGCCGAGGTCACCGACGCCCTGCGCCGAGGCCGCGAGACCGGCACCGTCTCCTACGACCCGAACATACGGCCGACGATCATGGGCTCCCCGGACCTCGTCCGCCCCAGGGTCGAGGAGCTCGTCGGGCTCTCCGACGTCGTCAAGTGCTCCGACGACGACCTCACCTGGCTCTACCCCGACCTCACCCCGGCGGACGTCATGGCGGCCTGGACCGACCTCGGCGCCGCCCTCGTCGTCGTGACGCTCGGCGGCAAGGGCGTCACGTGGTGCACGGCCGCCGGCGACACCGGCACCGAGCCGGCCCGGGTGCGCGAGATCGTCGACACCGTCGGCGCCGGCGACTCCTTCATGGCCGGGCTCGTCTCGGGGCTGCTCGACGCCGGGCTGCTCGGCGGCGACGACGCCCGCGACCGGCTCCGTGCAGCCTCCGCCGACGAGGTCGCCGCAGCCGTCGATCGCGCGCTGCGCACGAGCGGCATCACCGTCCGGCGCACCGGCGCCTACGCCCCGACCCGGGAGGAGATCGCATGACCGACTTCGTCTACTCCGAGCTCCTGCCGGTCGGCGCCGACGAGACCCCGTACCGGCTGCTCACGACCGACGGCGTCGAGCAGGTCGAGGGACCGGGCGGACGCACCTTCCTCCAGGTCGCTCCCGAGGCCCTCCGTCTGCTCAGCGAGACCGCGATGCACGACATCGCGCACTACCTGCGCCCGGCGCACCTCCAGCAGCTGGCGAACATCCTCGAGGACCCCGAGGCGTCCGACAACGACAGGTTCGTCGCCCTCGACCTCCTGAAGAACGCCAACATCGCCGCCGGCGGCGTCCTCCCCATGTGCCAGGACACCGGCACCGCCATCGTCATGGGCAAGCGCGGCCAGCACGTCCTCACCGAGGGCACCGACGAGGAGGCCCTGAGCCGCGGGGTCTACGACGCCTACACCCGGCTCAACCTCCGCTACTCGCAGATGGCGCCGGTGACGATGTGGGAGGAGCGCAACACCGGCTCCAACCTCCCCGCGCAGGTCGAGCTCTACGCCGACACCGCACCCGGGCACGAGACCACGTACAAGCTCCTCTTCATGGCCAAGGGCGGCGGCAGTGCCAACAAGTCGTTCCTGTTCCAGGAGACCAAGGCGATCCTCAACCCCGACGGGATGATGCGCTTCCTCGACAGGACCCTGCGCGGCCTCGGCACGGCCGCGTGCCCGCCCTATCACCTGGCCGTCGTCATCGGCGGCACGAGCGCCGAGTTCGCCCTGAAGACCGCGAAGTACGCGAGCGCGAAGTACCTCGACCACCTGCCGAAGGCGGGTGACCCCGCCACCGGCCACGGCTTCCGCGACACCGAGCTCGAGGAGCAGGTCCTCGAGCTCACCCGGCAGTTCGGCATCGGCGCCCAGTTCGGCGGCAAGTACTTCTGCCACGACGTCCGCGTCGTGCGCCTCCCCCGGCACGGTGCGAGCCTGCCGGTCGCCGTCGCCGTCTCCTGCTCGGCCGACCGCCAGGTCCTCGCGAAGATCACGTCCGAGGGCGTCTTCATCGAGCAGCTCGAGACCGACCCGGCCAGGTTCCTGCCGGAGCAGACCCCCGAGGACCTCGACCACGAGGCCCACGGTGTCAGCGGCACCGGGGCGGGCGCCGTGGTACAGATCGACCTCGACCAGCCGATGGACGCCATCCTCGCCGAGCTCGGCAGACACCCGGTCAAGACCCGGCTCTCGCTCACCGGGCCGCTCGTCGTGGCCCGCGACATCGCGCACGCGAAGATCAAGGAGCGGCTCGACGCGGGCGAGGCGATGCCGCAGTACCTCAAGGACCATCCGGTGTACTACGCGGGGCCGGCCAAGACCCCGGAGGGGATGCCGTCCGGGTCGTTCGGCCCGACGACCGCCGGCCGGATGGACTCCTACGTCGAGCAGTTCCAGGCCGCGGGCGGCTCGATGGTCATGCTCGCCAAGGGCAACCGCTCCCAGCAGGTCACCGACGCCTGCCGGACGCACGGCGGGTTCTACCTCGGCTCGATCGGCGGCCCGGCGGCGCGGCTCGCCCAGGACTGCATCCGCAGCGTCGAGGTGCTGGAGTACCCCGAGCTCGGCATGGAAGCGGTCTGGAAGATCGAGGTCGAGGACTTCCCGGCGTTCATCGTCGTCGACGACAAGGGCGAGGACTTCTTCGCCGCCGTGACCAAGCCGGTCGCGTTCACCATCGAGAAGAGGACGGGCCTGCTGTGACCGACCAGCCGAACGCCGACACCTTCGAGGACCTCCTCGCCGCCAACGAGCAGTTCTCGATGAACTTCGACCTCGCCGGCTTCGACGGCGTCGCGGCGCGGGGCGTCGCCATCGTCACCTGCATGGACTCCCGCATCGACCCGCTGCGAATGGTCGGTCTGCGGCCCGGCGACGCGAAGATCTTCCGCAACCCCGGCGGGCGGGTCACGCCGCAGGCGCTCGAGGCGCTCGTCCTCGGGGTACACCTGCTGGGCGTCTCGCGCGTCCTCGTCGTCCCGCACACCCGGTGCGCCATGGCGTCGGCCGGCGAGCAGGAGATCCGCGAGCGGGTCGGCGCCTCCGCGGGTATGGACGCGTCGTGGCAGCGCTTCGGCGTCGTCCCGGACCAGGAGGACGCTCTGCGCCAGGACGTCGCCGCCGTCCGCACCCACCCGCTCATCGGTGACCGTGCGCTCGTCGGCGGGTTCGTCTACGACGTCGACACCGGACTGCTGCGTCGCGTCGTCTGAGCACCCCGACGACCCGCACACGGTTCGTGGGAGCGCTCTCACGGCGGTACCGTGGCGCCCATGGACTCCGTCGCACACCGCTTCCCCGCCGGCTTCCTCTGGGGCACGGCCACCGCCAGCTACCAGATCGAGGGCGCGGTCAAGGAGGACGGCCGCGGCCAGTCCATCTGGGACACCTTCTCGGCGACCCCCGGCAAGACGGCCGGCGGCGACACCGGTGAGGTCGCCTGCGACCACTACCACCGGATGTCCGAGGACGTCGCGCTCATGAAGGAGCTCGGCCTGGACGCCTACCGGTTCTCCGTCGCCTGGCCCCGGGTCCAGCCGGACGGCACGGGTGCCCCGAACCCGCTCGGGCTCGGCTTCTACGACCGGCTGGTCGACGAGCTGCTCGGCGCCGGGATCCGCCCGGTCGTCACGCTCTACCACTGGGACCTCCCCCAGGCGCTCGAGGACCTCGGCGGCTGGCAGAACCGTGACGTCGCCGGCTGGTTCGCCGACTACGCCGCGGCGGTCAGCGGCGCGCTCGGCGACCGGGTCACGAGCTGGACGACGCTCAACGAGCCCTGGTGCTCCTCGATGCTCGGGTACGCCCTGGGCGTGCACGCCCCCGGCCACGCCGACCCGGCCGAGGGTCTCGTGGCGGCCCACCACCTGATGCTCGCCCACGGCACCGCCGTGCCGGTCATCCGGGAGCACTGCCCGGACGCCGAGGTCTCCATCACGCTCAACCCGTCGCAGGTGCACGGCCCGGAGGACCCCACCGAGGCCGACCTCGACGCCGTCCGCCGCACCGACAACATCCTCAACGGCCTCTTCTTCGGACCGCTGTTCCACGGCGCCTACCCCGAGGGCTTCCTCGACGACGTCGCGCCTGTCACGGACGCCTCGTACATCCACGACGGCGACCTCGAGGTCATGAGCGCGCCGCTGGACAACCTCGGCGTCAACAACTACTTCCCGACCCGGGTGCGTGCCACCCCCGAGGGCAGCGAGCCCCGGGGCCAGGCACACCTCATGCCGGGCTGCGAGCGGGTGGACGAGGTGCCCCCGCACCCGCCGGTCACCGCGATGGGCTGGGAGGTCTCGCCACCGAGCCACCGGATGATCATCGAGCGCTCGGCGCGCGAGTCCGGGCTGCCCGTCCTCATCACCGAGAACGGCTCGGCCTGGGACGACGTCGTCTCCGAGGACGGCCAGGTGCACGACCCCGAGCGTGTCGACTACCTGGTCGGCCACCTCGGCGCCGTCGCCGACGCGATCGAGGCCGGCGCCGACGTCCGCGGCTACTTCGCGTGGTCGCTCATGGACAACTTCGAGTGGGCCTACGGCTACGACAAGCGCTTCGGCATCGTCCACGTCGACTACGACACCCAGGTCCGCACGGTCAAGGACTCCGGCCGCACCTACGCGCGCGTCATCGCCGAGCACCGCGGGCGGTGACACGGCGGGTCCTCGTCGTCGGCGGCGGCATCCTCGGGCTGACCGTCGCCGACCGCGTCCTGCGCGAGGACCCGCGCGCCGAGGTCACCGTGCTCGACAAGGAGGCCGGCTGGGCCCGCCACCAGACGGGCCGGAACAGCGGGGTCGTCCACTCCGGGCTGTACTACCCCCCGGACAGCGCGAAGGCCCGCTGGTGCCGGGCCGGGGTCGCCCGGCTCCTCGCCTTCGCCCGCGACGAGGGCGTGCCGCACGCCGTGCCGGGCAAGCTCGTCGTCGCGACCGAGCGGTCCGAGCTACAACGGCTCGAGGCGCTGCACGCGCGGGGCCTCGCGAACGGCCTCGCCGTCCGGATGCTCGGCCCCGGCGAAGCACGCGAGCGCGAGCCGCACGTCGCCACGCTCGCGGCACTGCACGTCCCGGAGACCGGGGTCGTCGACTACCGGGCCGTGTGCGCGGCGCTGGTCCGCCGCCTGGGCGCCGCCGGCGCGGACCTGCGGACCGGTGTCGAGGTGCTCGGGGGCGAGGAGCGTCCCAGCGGGATGCACGTCGCGACGACGGCGGGCGAGCTGTCGGCCGACCACGTGGTCACCTGCGCCGGGCTGCAGACCGACCTCGTCACGCGCCGGCTCGGGCACGTCCCGAGCGTACGCATCGTCCCCTTCCGTGGTGAGTACCGCGAGCTCGCGCCGGCGGCGGCGCACCTCGTCCGCGGCCTGGTCTACCCCGTGCCGGACCCGGACCTGCCGTTCCTCGGGGTCCACCTGACCCGCGGCGTCGACGGCACGGTGCACGCCGGCCCCAACGCGGTCCTCGCGCTGGCCCGGGAGGGGTACCGCTGGCGTGACGTCGCCCCCCGTGAGCTCGCCGGGACCCTTGCGTACCCGGGGTTCTGGCGTCTCGCCGCCGGTCAGGTCCGCACCGGGGCGGCGGAGGTCGCCCGGTCGCTGTCGGCGCACGGATTCGGCTCGAGCCTGCGCCGGCTCGTCCCCGCGCTGCGGGACGTGGACCTCCTGCCCTCGCCCGCCGGGGTCCGTGCCCAGGCCGTGCGCGCGGACGGCCGGCTCGTCGACGACTTCCTCGTCGAACGCTCCGGCCGCTGCGTCCACGTCCTCAACGCGCCCTCCCCCGCGGCGACCGCCTCCTTCGAGATCGCCCGACACGTCGTCGGCCTCCACCCCTGACACCCGGGGGGGGGCGCCCCGGGGGGGGG
>NZ_JAFDVE010000028.1 GCF_016888005.1 Phycicoccus sp. CSK15P-2
CCCCCCCCCCCCCCCCCCCCCCCCCCCCCGGGCCCCCCCCCCCCGCCCCGCCCCCCCCCCGGGGGGGCCCCCCCCCCCCGCCCCGGGGGGGGGCCCCCGACGCGGGGTGGTGCGGGACGGTCAGGCGGGCTTGCCGACGACGGTGACGTCGATGTTGCCGCGGGTGGCCTTGCTGTACGGGCAGAACTCGTGCGCCTTGTCGGCGAGGGCCTGCGCGGTGTCGGCGTCGACACCGGGGATGGTCGTCACGAGCTCGACCGCGAGGCCGAACCCGGTGTCGGTCTCGCCGAGGGTGACGTCCGCGGTCGTCTCGGCACCGGAGGCGTCCACGCCCTCCCGCGAGGCGATCAGCGCGAGCGCGCCGTTGTAGCAGGCCGCATACCCGGCCGCGAACAGCGTCTCGGGGTTCGCGACGGGGTTCGACGTGCTCGGCTTGCCGAGCGGGAGGTCGACGACCCCGTCCTCGCTCTTCGTGTGACCCTCGCGGCCACCGGTGGCGGTGGCGGCGATGCTGTACAGCTTCTTGTTCACGGCCTCGTGGGGCACGGAGCACTCCTCAATGATCGACGACATGGTCGCCCTGGGCAACAGTGCGGCCCGGGACGCCATTCCCCGGAGCCGGACGTCAGAGGCCGAGGCGGTCCCGGACGACGGCGCAGAGCCGGTCGCAGATCTCGCGCGCCCGCTCCTCGGTGGCGGCCTCGACCATGACGCGCACGACCGGCTCGGTGCCGGACTTGCGCAGCAGCACCCGTCCGGTGCCCGCGAGCGCCGCCGTCTCCGCGCGTACCGCGGTGAGGACGCCCTCGTCGGTGTCGACGCGAGACTTGTCGACGCCCTTGACGTTGACGAGCACCTGCGGCAGCCGGGTCATGACCGTCGCGAGGTCGGCGAGGCTGCGTCCGGTCTCCGCGACGCGCGCCGCGAGGAGGAGGCCGGTGAGGACGCCGTCGCCGGTGGTCGCGTGCTCGAGGATGATGACGTGCCCGGACTGCTCGCCGCCGAGGGAGTGCTCGTTGCGGCGCATCTCCTCGAGGACGTAGCGGTCGCCGACGGCGGTCTGGGTGACGGCGATGCCCTCGCGCTCCATCGCCTGGAGCAGGCCGAGGTTGCTCATGACGGTGGCGACGAGGGTGTTCTCGCGCAGCAGACCCCGGTCCTTGAGAGCGACGGCGAGGATCCCCATGACCTGGTCGCCGTCGACGGCGCGCCCCTCGGCATCGACGGCGAGACAGCGGTCGGCGTCGCCGTCGTGGGCGATCCCGAGGTGTGCGCCGCGCTCGACGACGGCCGCGCTCAGCCGGTCGAGATGGGTCGAGCCGTAGCCGTCGTTGATGTTCAGACCGTCCGGGTCGGTGCCGATCTCGACGACCTCGGCACCGGAGAGCCGGAAGACCTCCGGCGAGACGGCGCTGGCGGCCCCGTGCGCGGCGTCGATGACGACGGTGAGGCCGTCGAGCCGGTTGGGCAGGGCCTGGAGCAGGTGCGCGACGTAGCGAGCCTGGCCGGCCCGGTTCTCGTGGATGCGCCCGACGTCGGCACCCTGTGGTCGCTCCCACGCCTGGCCGAGACGGTCGGCGATCTCGTCCTCGACCGCGTCCGGCAGCTTGTGACCGCCGTCGGCGAAGAACTTGATGCCGTTGTCCGGCATCGCGTTGTGCGACGCCGAGATCATGACCCCGAACGTGGCGCCCATGTCGGCGGTGAGGTAGGCGACGGCCGGCGTCGGCAGGACACCGACGTTGTGCACGTCGACCCCCGCCGACGCGAGCCCGGCGCACACGGCCGCGGAGAGGAACTCGCCGCTGACCCGGGGGTCGCGACCGACGACGGCTCGCGGACGGCGACCGTCCCGCCGGTCCTCCTCGCCGAGCACCTGGGCCGCGGCGATGCTGAGGTCGAGCGCGAGCTCGGCGGTGATGTCACGGTTGGCGAGACCGCGCACCCCGTCGGTACCGAAGAGTCGGGACATTCATCAGGCCTTTCGAGGATTCCGGCGACTGAACCTACCGCGAGTCCGCCCCGCGCACCGCGACGGCGGCATCCGCAGGGGATGCCGCCGTCGTGGCGCGGTGCGGGCGCGGGTCAGCGCTTGCTGTACTGCGGCGCCTTGCGGGCCTTCTTGAGACCGGCCTTCTTGCGCTCGGGGACACGGGCGTCCCGGGTGAGCAGGCCGGCCTTCTTCAGCGCCGGGCGGTTGAGCTCGGGGTCGACGCCGTTGAGCGAGCGGGCGACACCGAGGCGGACCGCGCCGGCCTGGCCCGAGGGGCCACCGCCGTGGACCCGGACGAGGACGTCGTAGGCGCCGTCGAGCTCGAGCACCTTGAGCGGCTCGGCGACGATCTGCTGGTGCACCTTGTTCGGGAAGTACTCCTCGAGGGCGCGGCCGTTGACCTTCCACTCACCGCTGCCCGGGACGATCCGGACGCGGGCGACGGCCTGCTTGCGGCGGCCGGTGGCGCCACCGGGTGCCGAGGCGCTCGGGCGGCGGACGGTCTCACCGCCGGCGGCGGGAGCGTCGGACTCGGAGGTGTACTCGGTGACGGGGGCGTCCTCGGCGTCGGTGCCGGCGGTCTCGTCGATCTGGGCGTTCTCGGACATCACTGGGCCACCTGGGTGATCTCGAAGGGCGTGGGCTGCTGAGCGGCGTGCGGGTGCTCGGCGCCGGCGTAGACCTTGAGCTTGGTCAGCTGCTGGCGGCCGAGGGAGGTCTTGGGGAGCATCCCGCGGACGGCCTTCTCGACCGCCTTCTCCGGGTGCTTCTCGAGGAGCTCGGTGTACGACTGCGACCTCAGGCCGCCCGGGAAGCCGGAGTGCCGGTAGGCGCGCTTCTGCTCGGCCTTGGAGCCGGTGAGCGCGACCTTGTCGGCGTTGACGATGATGACGAAGTCGCCGGTGTCGACGTGCGGGGCGAAGGTCGGCTTGTGCTTGCCGCGCAGCAGGACGGCGGCCTGGCTCGCGAGGCGGCCGAGCACGACGTCCGTGGCGTCGATGACGTGCCACGCACGGGTGATCTCGCCCGGCTTCGGGGTGTAGGTACGCATGGGAGCTTCCTGTGGTTCGGTCGGGTGGACGTCGGGCCGCGAGGCCGCTGAGGGGCTCTGCCCTCGGGCGCGGCACACCAGTCGACAAGTCTATGGACCCCGGGGCGATCCGGCCTAATCGGCGGCCTCTACCCCCTGACCTGCGAAGACATGGGTATCTGGCGGCGTGCAAGGATACTGTGCAAAGCATGTGTGCACATGTATTGTGCATACATGCCGCCCTCGGACCCTCCCCTGCCGCCGTCTCCCGACGAGCTCACCGGCCTCCGGCTCGACGCCACCGCCCTCAAGGTGCTGGCCCACCCGCTCCGGTCCCGGCTGCTCAGCCGGCTGCGCACCGACGGACCCGCGACGGCCACCGCCCTCGCCACCGCGCTCTCGACCAACTCGGGCGCGACGTCCTACCACCTGCGCCGGCTCGAGGCGGTCGGCCTCGTCACCGACACCGGCGAGGGCACGGGCAGGCGGCGGCTCTGGCGGGCGTCCACGGACAGCCACCAGTACGAGCCGAGCGACTTCACGGGGGACGACGACGCCGAGACCGCGCTGGGCTGGCTGCAGCGCGACTACTCGCGCCATCTCGGCGAGCGCTTCGAACGATGGCTCGACGTCGAGCACGGCTGGCCGGACGAGTGGCGCGACGCGGTCGGGATGTCCGACTCGTTCGTCATCGCGACCCCGGAGCAGCTCCGCGCGATGCAGGCCGAGCTGTGGGCGGTCCTCGAGAGGTACCGCCGGGTGGGCCAGGGCAACCCCACCGCCCGGCGCGTCGCCGCCTACCTCGTCAGCTACCCTCTCGACCTCGACCGCCCACCGCGCGGCGAGCGCACCCGGTGACCACCCGCCCCCCGACGGCCGCCGCGGCCCGGCGTGTCCTGCTGATTCTCACCGCCACCCGCTGGTTCCCCGTGGGCCTGGTCATCGGCATCGTGACCCTGCTCCCCCTCGAGCGCGGGGTGAGCCTGAGCCAGCTCGGGCTGATCCTCTCGGCGCAAGGGTTCGTCGTCCTCGCCCTCGAGCTGCCCACCGGCGGGATCGCCGACGCCCTCGGCCGACGCCCGGTGCTCCTCGTGGCGACCGGTGTCGCGCTCGTCTCGGCGGTCCTGTTCGTCCTGGCCCAGACCGTCGCCGCGTTCGTCGTCGCGATGCTCCTCCAGGGCGTGTACCGCGCGCTCGACTCCGGACCGCTGGAGTCCTGGTACGTCGACACCGCCCAGGCCGCCGACCCCGGGGTCGAGGTCGAGCAGGGGCTCTCCCGGGCCGGCACGGTGCTCGGGCTGTCGATCGTCGGCGGGGCGCTGGCGTCCGGAGGCCTCGTCGCCTGGGACCCGGTCCCGTTCCTCACCGCCCTCGAGACGCCCTACTGGCTCTCGGTCGGATTCATCGCCGTCAACATCGTCACCACCGCGGTCCTGCTGAAGGAGCCGGTCACCCACGTCGACGCCACCGGCTGGCGCCGTGCCCTGGGCTCGGCCCGCGAGGCGCCTCGGGTCGTCGCCGGGGGCCTCGGGCTGCTGCGGAGCAACCGCGTCGCCCTTGCCCTCGTCGGGGTCGAGGTGTTCTGGAGCGTCGGGATGATCTCGTTCGAGACGCTCATGCCGGTGCGCCTGTCCGAGCTCGTCGGCGGCGAGGCGCAGGCGGGCGCGCTCATGGGCCCGGTGTCGGCGGCAGCCTGGGGGCTGTTCGCGGCCGGGTCGGCGCTCGCTTCCCTGCTGGCCCGCCGGGTCGGGGTCGCCTGGACCGCCATCGGCTCGCGGGTCGGACAGGGGCTGCTCGTCGTCGTCATGGGCCTGACGACCGGGCCGATCGGCCTCGTCACCGCGTTCTTCGTCGTCTACGCGCTGCACGGCACCGCCGGCCCGGTCCACGCGACGCTCATCCACCGTCAGGCACGGCCGGGCAACCGGACGACGCTGCTGTCCATGAACTCGATGGTCGCGGGCGCCTCCTACAGCCTCGGCCTGCTCGCGCTCGGCCCGTTCGCCGAGGCGACGAGCACCGCCCTCGCCATCGGGATGGCCGGCGCCTTCAGCGTCCTCGGTGCGGCCCTGTACCTGCCCGCCCTCCGCCAGGAGCGGCGGAGAACCGAGGCGATGTCGGAGGCAGAAGGGCGGTCCGGGCCTCGCATGGCAGGCTGACGGCATGCGGCAGTTCCTGGCAGGCGTGGTGGCCACGCTCGTCGTCCTGGCCCTCGGGGCCGGGGCGCTCGTCCTGGCGGTCGGGGACGGCGCCGAACCCGGCGAGCCCCCGCCCTCCCCCGCCCCGTCGGGGGTGCGTGTCCCGCCGCCGGACGACCTCGGCGACGACGAGACCTGGCTCGGTGCCGTCGACCTCGACAGCCGTGAGGTCGTCTCGGCTGAGGGCGACCTCGTCGACGTGCAGGCGACCGGCACCGGGGTGCGCTTCGGCCCGGACGGCCTGCGGGCACGGACCCTGGCCATCGACGCCACGATCCCGTTCGACACCGTCGCCGAGCAGGTCGAGGGCGACATCCGGCTCTACGCCGTGAGCGGCGGCCGGGCCGGGGTCGAGCGGCCGGCCCGTGTCCTCGGGCGCGACGTGCTCGTCCGCGCGACCGGCCGGGTCAGCGCCGACCGCGGTCAGCTGCTCGTCGTCCCCGAGACCGTGGACGTCGGGGCACCCGACGTCCTCGAGTCGGTCGCCGGTGCGGCGCTGCGTCGCCTCGTGACGTTCCGCACCGATGTGCCGGGCGTTCCCGAGGGGATGGTGCTGCGCGAGGTGTCGGTGAGCGGCGCGGGCTTCGCCGTCCGCCTCGACGGCACCGACGTCGCGGTCGGCCGCTGACCGCTCACCCGGCCGTCAGCCGGCTTCCGAGGTGACCGTCAAGAAGTGCGTCGAGGAGTCGTACACGAACGTCGTCCGGGCCCCGTCGGAGGGCACGGTGAGGGTGATGTCGCCACCATCCGGCGACCCACCCGCACCGTAGCTCTCGTCCCAGGACAGCCCGTGCGCGACCTTGAGCTCCCACGTCCCGGCCGGGATGCGGGTCGTCGCCCACGTGTAGGTCCCGTCGCCGTCCGGGTCCTGCAGCCAGGGCCGCATGCAGCCCGGCTGCCAGTCGTCGCCGCACCCGAGCTCGGACTGGTACGAGCCCGGTGCGGTGACGACGGGCCCCTCCTCGTCCGAGGTCGCCCAGTGCGTCGCGTGGTCGTAGTAGAAGGTCACGTCCCCATCCGGCGTCTCGTACGAGATGTTGTCGCCCTCCCGCACCCCGCCCGCGCCGTAGTTCTCGGTCCAGGACCGGTTCGTCGCGGCCTTGTAGCCGTAGCTGCCCGCAGGGATGCTGAAGTGCTCCTTCCAGATCCCGTCCCGGTCATCGAGCGCCAACTGGGCCTGGTCGCAGTCGGGCGCCCAGTCGCCGCTGACGCCGAGCTCGACGGGGCAGCCCATCTCGGAGTTGTGCGTCCCCGGCACGCTCACCGCGTCGGGCTGCGGGACCGGGTCCCCGAGCGGGACGTCCCCGGTGTCCGCCCCCGGCGGCGCGGTGACGGCCCAGCCGCCGTCCGCGGCCACCCGGCCGCGGGCGTCCCGGACGGCGACGCGGTACTCGAGCAGCGTCCCGAGCGGCAGCCGCGAGACGTCGTGGAACACCCGGAAGGGCGCGTTGTCGTCGGTGCCGAGGAGCTGCCACTCCTGCGTCCCGACCGGCCGGACCCAGAACGTCGCCTGCGCGAAGGTGTCGGACACCACGTCCGCCGCGACCTCCGCCCGGCCGGACACCCCGGCCCCGTCCTGCGCCTCGAGCGTCACGGTGGGCGGGGCGACCCGGGTCGTGATGGGCTTGTTCGCCTTCCAGACGCTGACCGACAGCGGCGGGACGGCGACCCGCACGGTGCCGTCCCGCGACGGCCTGACCGCCCGGTCCGCGCCGAACACCGGACGGAAGGCGCGACCACGTCCGGAGGTCCAGGTGTCGAAGGTGGCGGTCGCGGGCTCGGACGAGCTGTTCGCCGCGACGACGTACTCCACCTGACGGCGGCGGTCGATCCGGGACACCGCGAAGATGCCCGGCCCGTCCTCGGCGTACCGCGCGACCTGGGCCCCGTCGGCGAGCGCGGGGTTGCGGTCCCGGACCTCGGCGAGCGTGCGGAGGTGCCGGTAGAGCGGGTGGTCGGGGTCGTAGCGGTCGCGGGAGCCCTCGGGCCCGGCGAGCACGTCCTCGGAGTTGTAGACGTCGACCTGGCTGGCGAAGAGGTCCTCGCGGGCCAGCTGGTCGCCGCCGGTGCCGATGAAGCCCTGCTCGTCGCCGTAGTACGTGACCGGGTTGCCGCGGGTCGTGAACATCAGCGAGTCGGCCAGCTTCACCCGCTGCAGGTGCTCCGCCTCGTCCGCCGACGCGTCGGCGAGGAACATCGCGACGCGGCCCATGTCGTGGTTCCCGAGGAAGGTCGGCAGCTGGTAGGCGTTGCTGTCGGCGTCGGTGTACCAGTCGTCGTCGGCGTAGAAGTCGGCGAGGGCGGAGGCCGGCCCGCCCTCGGCGAAGTCGACGCCCCGCTGCTGGAAGCCGAAGTCGAGGGTCGCCTGGAGCTTCCCCGCGGTCGTGTACTGCGACATCACGGCCGGGTTGCCGTCGTAGACCTCGCCGAAGGCGAAGAAGTCGTCGTTCCCGATGCGCTCGGCCTCGCCCAGGACGTCGGGGACGAACTGCTGCCAGAACTCGAGGTTGACGTGCTTGACGGTGTCGATCCGGAAGCCGTCGATGCCGAAGTCGACCCACGTCCTGTAGATCTCACCCATGCCGCGGGCGACCTCGGGCCGCTCGGTGAACAGGTCGTCGAGCCCGACGAAGTCACCGTAGGTCGAGGACTCCCCGGCGAAGGTCGAGTCGCCGCGGTTGTGGTACATCGTCACGTCGTTCAGCCAGGCGGGGGTCTTGGCGTCCCCCTCCCCGGGGTGGAGGAACGGCGCGTACGGGAACGAGGTGGCCGGGTCGAGCTCTGGCCACTCGTCCGCCGGGCGGTCGACGTAGTCGCGGTCGTCGAAGGGCTGCCCGTCGACGTCGCGGTACGGGTCCTGTGCCTTCGTCCGGTACGAGTACCGGCCCTCCTCGTCGTCGATGACGTCGGCGGTGTGGTTCGTGATGATGTCGAAGAAGACCTTCATGCCCTTGCGATGCGCGGCGGCGACGAGCGCCTTCATCTCGGCGTTCGTCCCGAGGTGCGGGTCGATGCGGGTGAAGTCGGTGATCCAGTAGCCGTGGTACCCGGCGCTCTCCTGGCCCGGAGCGCCCTGGACCGGCTTGTTCGTGAAGCTCGGGGTGAGCCAGATGGCTGTCGTGCCGAGGCCCTTGATGTAGTCGAGGCGGTCGGTCAGCCCGGCGAGGTCGCCCCCGTGGTAGAACGCCTTGTCGCTCGGGTCGAACCCGGTCGTGAGGCGCCCTCCGGTGAGGCCGCCCCGGTCGTTGGCCCGCGAGCCGTTGGCGAAACGGCCCGCCATGACGAAGTAGAACCGCTCCCGGGTCAGCGGCTCACGCAGCGAGTCCTTCGCCAGCGCCCGGTCCCCCGTGCTCGTCCCTGCCTGGACGTCGACCGGCGAGGCGGTCACGGCGTGGGTGGCGTCGTCGTAGGCCACCTCCACCCGGGCCGGGCCCTCGAGATGGAGCGGGATGTCGGGGCCGCCCTGCACGCCGCCGGCCCCGTAGCTCTCCGCCCAGCCGTCGTCGAGGGCCACCTTGTACTCCCACGAGCCGGCGGGCATCTCGAAGGTCGCGCTCCACCGGTCGCCGTCGCCCTCTCGGGCCAGCTCGGTCTCCTCGCAGGCGGGCATCCAGTCCTCGGCGCAGCCGAGCTCGTCCTGGAGGTCACCGACGAGGGCGACCGACCCGGTGGCTGCCGACGCGGGGAGCGCGGCCAACGCCCCCGGCGACCCGAGGAGGAGGGCACCCAAGAGGACGGCGGGCAGGCGGCGTGCTGGTCGGGGCATCGTTGCTCCTCGGGGACCACGGACGGATCGCCGCCCGGACGGTGTCTCGCGAGCGAAGGTAGATGCACCGACGCGCCACGGGAAGACCCGGCCCGACCTTCTGACGAAGTCTTTACCCGGCCCTCACCGGGGCCGGAGGATGCGGCCCTCGTCCCACACCGGCGCGTCGCTGCTCACGACCGTCCCGTCCTGGCGGAACACGAGGAAGCGGTCGAGCCCGCGGGCGAACCACCGGTCGTGGGTGACCGCGACGACGGTGCCCTCGAAGGCGTCGAGGGCGTCCTCGAGCGCCTCGGCCGAGTGCAGGTCGAGGTTGTCGGTGGGCTCGTCGAGGAGCAGCAGCGTGGCGCCGGACAGCTCGAGGAGGAGGATCTGCAGGCGCGCCTGCTGCCCGCCGGAGAGCGAGTCGAAGGTCTGCTCGGCGGCCTTCGCGAGCCCGTAGCGGTCGAGCGCCCGGGCGGCGAGGTCGCGCGGCATCCCGGCGCGGTGCTCGTCCCCGCGGTGCAGGATCTCGAGCAGCGTGCGGCCGTGCAGGGCCGCGTGGTCGTGCGTCTGGGCGAACCAGCCGGGGCGCACCCGGCTGCCGAGGACGACCCGCCCGGCGTGCGCGACCGGCTCGGGGCGGATGTCTCCCCCAGTCCCCGCGGCGTGGCCGCCACGGGAACCGGGAGGTGCCCCCGCCACCGGTTCGTGCTCACGCGCGGGGTCGCTGCCAGCGGCCGCGAGCAGCCGGAGGAAGTGAGACTTCCCGGAGCCGTTGCTGCCGAGCACGCCCACCCGCTCGCCGAACCAGATCTCGTCGTCGAACGGCGCGACGAGCCGCTGCCCGTCGACCCGCAGCTCGAGCCCGGTGGCGACGACGGCCCGCTTGGCCGTGCGGCCTCCGCGCAGCCGCATCGACACCTTCTGCCGCAGCGGGACGGCCTCGGGTGGGCCGGCCTCCTCGAAGCGGCGCAGCCGGGTCTCCGCGGCCTGGAGCCGAGGAGCCATGGCGGAGTTGTACGCCGCCTTCTGGCGGTACATGACGACGAGCGCCTCGAGCTTGGCGCGCTCCTCGTCCCACCGGCGACGCAGCTCGTCGAGGCGGGCGTTGCGGTCCGCGCGGGCCTGCTCGTACGTGCCGAACCTCCCGGGGTGGACCCACACCGTGTTGCCGCCACGGGACGGCTCGAGCGTCGCGATGCGCGTCGCGACGCGGTCGAGCAGCTCGCGGTCGTGGCTGACGAACAGGACGGTCTTCGGCGACTCGACGAGCCGCTCCTCGAGCCAGCGCTTGGCGGGGACGTCCAGGTAGTTGTCCGGCTCGTCGAGGAGCAGCACCTCGTCCGGCCCGCGCAGCAGGGCCTCGAGGACGAGCCGCTTCTGCTCGCCGCCGGAGAGGGTCGTGACCTTCCGCCACTGGGCCTTCTCGTACGGGATGCCGAGGGCCGCGACGGTGCAGACGTCCCACAGCGTCTCCCACTCGTAGCCGCCGACGTCTCCCCAGTCGGCGAGCGCCTGGGCGTAGTCGAGCTGGTCCTGCTCGGACTCGCGCTCCATCATCGCGAGCTCGGTGCGGTCGACGGCCTCCGCGGCCCGCCGCACCGGCTCGGGCGCGACGGAGACGAGGAGGTCGCGCACGGTCGAGTCGTCCCGGACCTTCCCGACGAACTGGCGCATCACCCCGAGCCCGCCACTGCGGGTGACCGCGCCGTCGTGGCCCGTGAGGTCCCCGGCGAGGATGCGCAGGAGGGTCGTCTTGCCCGTGCCGTTGGGGCCGATGAGCGCGACCTTGGCGCCGTCGCCGACGCGGAAGGTCACCTCGCGCAGCAGGGGCCGGCCGTCGGGGAGCGCGTAGCCCACGGCGCCGATGTCGAGGTGTCCCACGGGCGTCGAGTGTGGCGCACGAGGGCGCCCGGCGTCATCCGGGTTTCGAGGTCCCCGGCCCGGAGCGCACGGCGCCGTCGAGCTCGGCGACGAGGCGCGCGGGCGCGGTCGCCCGGTACGAGGACTCGACGAGCTCGGCGACCTCGTCCCAGTCGACGTCGACGCGCAGGTCCAGCGCGAGCCAGCCGTAGGCACCCTCGTATCCGGGGACGACGAAGCGGGAGTCCTCGAGCAGGGCCGGCCGCTCGCCGTCGTCCGGGAGGAAGACCAGGGCCTGACGCAGGGCGTCCGAACCGTGATTTCCCTTGACGACGCCACCGAAGATGGCGAAGACCTTCTTCGTGAAGAACGTGGGACGCCCGTGGCTGACCTTCTCCGCGGCACCGGGCAGGGCCAGGGCGACCTCGCGTACTCGGGCGAGCAGCGGGTCGGCGTCGTCGAAGCGCGGCGGGTGAGCCACCACGCCATCGTAGGGCCGTGCGGGTCAGCCGGGCAGGGTCCGAACGGCGCGCGCCTCCTCCGCGCGCGCGGCGAGCTCGTCGTCGGGCGGGTAGACGACCTCCTCGAGGGACAGGCCGTGCGCGGGCATCACCGTGACCCGTGGGTCGCGCACGCCGCCGGCCAGGACCTCGGCCGGGAAGCCCACCGGGTGGCGGCCCTCCCCCACGGGCACGACGGCCCCGACGAGCGCACGGACCATGCTGTGGCAGAAGGCGTCGGCGACGACGGTCGCCTCGAGGACGCCCTCGCCGGTGCGCGTCCAGCGGTAGTCGAGCAGGGTCCGGACGGTGGTCGCCCCCTCGCGCCGCTTGCAGAAGGCGGCGAAGTCGTGCAGGCCGACCAGGGCTCGAGCGGCCTCGTCCATGGCGGCGGCGTCGAGCCGGTCGCGGACCCGGACGGTGTCGTTCCGGCGCAGCGGGTCGGCGGACGCCGGGTCGTCGACGACCCGGTAGCGGTAGCGGCGGCGCAGCGCGGAGAAGCGTGCGTCGAACCCGGGCGGGGCGATCGACACCCGGTGGACGACGACGTCGTCCGGGAGCACACCGGCCAGCCGCGTGACCGCCGCCGTGGCGGGGTCGCGGTCCGAGCGCCCGGGGAGCGAGGCGAACGCCGACTCGTCGACGTCGGCATGGGCGACCTGGCCCCGGGCGTGCACGCCGGCGTCGGTGCGCCCGGCGACGGTGAGGCGCACCGGTTCCGGCGCCCGCAGCACCGTGGTGAGCGCCGCGGACAGCACGCCCTGGACCGTCCTGCGGTCCGGTTGCGCCGCCCACCCGGAGAAGCCCGACCCGTCATAGGCGAGGTCGATCCGCAGCCGCACCGTCACGGCGTCAAGGCTACGGGGCGGGAACAGCGGCCCGGACGCTCGTCCCTCCGTAGCCGTTCTCGCTGTCCCGCCCCTCGACGATCACCTCGGTGACGCCGTCCGGGATGGCGAGCCCCGACTGGGTCCGGGTGAAGGGCTGCTCGCCGGCGTGGTCATGGGCCAGCTCGTGGCTGCCGAGCTCGGTGCCGTCCGTGGTGAGGACGCGCCAGCCGTCGGCGTACCGTTCCGGGGAGTCGTATGTGGACGAGATCGTCACGTCCAGCGTGAACGTGCCGTCGGCCTCCCGCCGGATGTCGACGGTCTCGACGTCCGGGAACCGCTTCTCCTCGGTCTCGCCGTCGTCCGGCACGAGCGTGGTGTCCGGGGTGGACGACGGGAGGGTGGTCGACCCGGCGTCCTGCCCGTCCCCGCAGCCTGTGAGGGCGAGGACGGCGACGGCGCCGAGGGCGGCGAGGGACCGGTGGGGACGCATCCACCGACCCTAGGGTGCTGCGGGCCCGGCCGTCCGCCCCGCATTCCGGATCGTCACCTTCTCGTCATCCGCACACGACGAGGGCCGCCTCCCGGTACGGGAGACGGCCCTCGGTCGACGGTGCGGTGTCCGCTCAGGAGCCGGCCTTGGTGAAGCCTGCGGCCTCGGCGTCCTCGGCGGTCTTGAACCACACCTCGGCGACGGTCTGCTCGAACCACTGGCCGTCGGGCTCGTGGTACTTCATCGAGTCCATGTTGCCCTTGACGACGTGGTCGGCGTCCGGCGAGGAGCCGTCGTCGAGCGCCTTGACCGCACCCTCCGGGAGCTCGGTCCCGGCCTCGGCGGCGGGGGCCTCCTCCGCCACCTCGGTGGCGGTGGTCTCCTCCGCGGCCTCCTCGGCAGCGGTCTCCTCGGCGGCCTGCTTCGCCTCGGCCTGGGCGGCCTCGCGCTTCTTCGCGTCGTCCTTGGCCGCGCGCTTGGTGGCGCCCTCGGCCTCCTTGACGGTGGCCTTCTTCGCGACCGGCTCGCGGACGAGCTCGATGACGGCCATGGGGGCGTTGTCGCCCTTGCGTGGACCGATCTTCGTGATGCGTGTGTAGCCGCCGTTGCGCTCGGCCATGTCGGGCGCGATCTCGACGAAGAGCCGGTGGACGACGCCCTTGTCGCGTACGACGGTCATGACCCGACGCCGCGCGGAGAGGTCGCCGCGCTTGGCGAACGTCACGAGCCGCTCGGCGAGCGGACGCAGCCGCTTGGCCTTGGACTCGGTGGTCGTGATCCGGTCGTGCTCGAAGAGCGAGGTCGCGAGGTTCGCGAGGATGAGCCGCTCGTGAGCGGGACCGCCTCCGAGCCGGGGACCCTTGGTGGGCGTAGGCATTGCTGTTCTCCTTGGTTACGTGCCGGGAGGCGGAATCAGAGCTGCTCGTCCTCGGCGTACGCCGAGTCGTCCTCGCCCTCGCCGAACGTGAAGTCGTCGTAGCGGTCGGCGATCATGCTCGGGTCGAACCCGGGCGGGCTGTCCTTGAGCGCCAGCCCCATGCCCGCGAGCTTGGCCTTGACCTCGTCGATCGACTTCGCCCCGAAGTTCCGGATGTCGAGGAGATCGGCCTCGCTGCGGCCCACGAGCTCACCCACGGTGTGGATGCCCTCGCGCTTGAGGCAGTTGTAGGACCGCACGGTGAGGTCGAGGTCCTCGATCGGCAGGGCGAGGTCGGCGGCGAGCGCGGCGTCGGTCGGGGACGGGCCCATGTCGATGCCCTCGGCCTCGATGTTCAGCTCACGGGCCAGGCCGAAGAGCTCGACGAGCGTCTTGCCGGCGGAGGCGAGCGCGTCGCGCGGCGCCATCGAGGACTTGGTCTCGACGTCGACGACGAGTCGGTCGAAGTCGGTGCGCTGCTCGACACGGGTGGCCTCGACCTTGTAGGTCACGGTGAGGACCGGGCTGTAGATCGAGTCGACCGGGATGCGGCCGATCTCCTGGTCCCCGGCCTTGTTCTGGACGGCGGAGACGTAGCCGCGACCGCGCTCGACGGTGAGCTCCATCTCGACGGTGCCCTTGTCGTTCAGGGTCGCGATGTGCAGGTCCGGGTTGTGCACCTCGACCCCGGCCGGCGGCGCGATGTCCGCGGCGGTGACGGCACCGGCACCCTGCTTGCGCAGGTACATGACGACCGGCTCGTCGTGCTCGGAGGACACGACGAGGCTCTTGATGTTGAGGATGATCTCGGTGACGTCCTCCTTGACGCCCGGGATCGTGGAGAACTCGTGGAGCACGCCGTCGACGCGGATGCTCGTGACGGCCGCGCCCGGGATGCTCGAGAGCAGGGTGCGGCGGAGGCTGTTCCCGAGCGTGTAGCCGAAGCCCGGCTCGAGAGGCTCGATGGCGAAACGGCTCCGGTACTCGGAGACGACGTCCTCACTGAGGACGGGACGCTGTGCGATGAGCACGGTGGTTCTTCCTTCCCACGGGCGACCGCTATATGACGCCGCGTGAACGCCGGGCACCATCCCGGCCCCTGCCCCGCATCGGTCCGCGGGACAGGCCTCGTCCGCGGCGCCGCGCCGTCCCGTGAGGGCGAGGCGGCACCGCGGACGTCAGATCAGTTCTTCGAGTAGAACTCGACGATGAGCTGCTCGGTGAGCACCGTGTCGATCTGCTCACGTGTCGGCAGCTGGTGCACGAGGATCTGCAGCGTCCCGGGGACGACCTGCAGCCACGCCGGGGTGGGCCGCTCGCCGAAGGTCTCCCGCGCCAGCTGGAACGGGAAGGACTCGACGGACTGCTTGCGCACCGTGACGATGTCGAACTGCTCGACCCGGTGGCTCGGGACGTCGGTCCGGCGGCCGTTGACCTCGAAGTGGCCGTGGCTCACGAGCTGGCGCGCGTGGCGACGGGTCCGGGCCAGGCCGGCGCGGTAGACGACGTTGTCGAGCCGGGACTCGAGGATCGTCAGGATGTTCTCGCCGGTCTTGCCGGGGCGGGTGGCCGCCTCCTTGTAGTAGCGGCGGAACTGCTTCTCCATGACCCCGTAGGTGAAGCGGGCCTTCTGCTTCTCCTGGAGCTGGGTCAGGTACTCCTTCTCCTGCATCCGGCGACGGCCGTGCTGGCCGGGCGGGAAGGGACGCAGGTCGAAGTTCTTGTCACCACCGACGAGGTCGGTCTTGAGGCGACGCGACTTCTTCGTGATGGGTCCGGTGTAACGGGCCATGTCTCTCTCTTACCTTTCGCGAAGTCTGTCGGTCGCTCAGACGCGGCGGCGCTTGGGCGGGCGGACACCGTTGTGCGGCTGGGGCGTGACGTCCTGGATCGAGCCGACCTCGAGGCCGGCCGCGGTCAGGGAGCGGATCGCGGTCTCACGACCGGAGCCCGGGCCCTTGACGAAGACGTCCACCTTGCGCATCCCGTGCTCCATGGCACGGCGCGCAGCGGCCTCGGCGGCGGTCTGCGCGGCGAACGGCGTGGACTTGCGGGACCCCTTGAAGCCGACCTGGCCCGCGGAGGCCCAGGAGATGACGGCACCGGTGGGGTCGGTGATCGAGATGATCGTGTTGTTGAACGTGCTCTTGATGTGGGCCTGGCCCACGGCGACGTTCTTCTTCTCCTTGCGGCGCACCTTCTTGGCGCCGGCCTGACGGCCCTTGGGAGGCATAAGCGTGTTCTCCTACGAAGTCTTCGGTGGCGGTGGGGTGACGTGCGTCAGGCGCAGGTCACTTACCGGCCTTCTTCTTGCCGGCCACGGTGCGCTTGGGGCCCTTGCGGGTCCGCGCGTTGGTCTTGGTCCGCTGACCGCGCACGGGCAGGCCGCGGCGGTGACGGAGGCCCTCGTAGGAGCCGATCTCGACCTTGCGCCGGATGTCGGAGGCGACCTCGCGGCGGAGGTCACCCTCGACCCGCAGGTTCTCCTCGATCCAGTCACGGAGCTTGACGAGGTCGTCGTCGCCGAGGTCCTTGACCCGGGTGTCCGGGTCGACCTCGGTGGCGGCGAGCGCCTTCTGCGCGCTGGTGCGACCGACGCCGAAGATGTAGGTCAGTGCGACCTCGGCGCGCTTCTCGCGCGGGAGGTCGACACCCATCAGACGTGCCATGGGATGGATTCCTTCTCTGGTGTCCGGAGGTCTGGAGCAGTACCGGTCCGGCCATCCTGGTCCGGTCCCCGGCCTCCGGGCCGGGGGTGACGTCCCGCGCCCACCTGCATCCAGGTGACCCGTCGGGGGTCGGGTACTGCGTGCTTCTTGTGTGGTGCGTCTGCTCGAGCCGGTGACCCGTGCGGCCCCTCGCGGGGCGGTGTCCTGCGTCTGACTCGCGTCAGCCCTGGCGCTGCTTGTGGCGCGGGTTCTCGCAGATCACCATGACCCGCCCGTTACGGCGGATCACCTTGCACTTGTCACAGATCTTCTTGACGCTCGGCTGAACCTTCATGGTGCCTTTGCTGTCTCGTCGATTCGTGTGTTCTCAGCGGTAGCGGAAGACGATGCGGCCGCGGGTCAGGTCGTACGGGCTCAGCTCCACCACCACCCGGTCCTCGGGGAGGATCCGGATGTAGTGCTGTCGCATCTTGCCGGAGATGTGCGCGAGCACCTTGTGACCGTTCGTGAGCTCGACGCGGAACATCGCGTTCGGAAGAGCCTCGACGATCGTGCCCTCGATCTCGATGACGCCGTCCTTCTTGGCCATACCCTCTCAATCCGCTTGGTGGGCAGCCCGCCGTCGGTTGGGCCACCCATGGGAATCGGCCTCGTGCTGCTCGCGCGGGGTTGCACCCGTGCGACGCGCACACGTGACCGACGTTCAATAGTAGGGGAGGGATGCCTCGTCCGTGAAATCCGACCGCGGGCGCTCAGCCGGCCTGCGACGACCCCCGACCAGGAGGCTCCTGAGGAGTCCGGGGAGCAGGGCGGCCGGTGCCGAACGCACGGAAGCCGGGATGGACCCAGGGGGTCAGTCCGTGGTGGTCGGCGACCCGGCCGAGCAGGACGCGCACCGTGTCGGCCTCCTCGTCGGTCAGTGCCGCCAGGAACGCCGATCCGTGCTCCCTCCCGGCGGACGCGACGTCGAGCAGCGCCCGCTCACCCGCGGCGGTCAGGTGCAGGCCGTACCGACGACGGTCCGCGCGGTCGCGCCGTCGCTCCAGCAGGCCTCGCGACTCCAGCTCGTCGACGAGGACCACCAGCTGGCTCGGCAACATCCCCAGCTGCTCCGCGACGGCCCGTTGGGACCGCCCTGGGTCTGCTCCGATGACGCGCAGCGCCCCCGCCAGCGGGGGGGTGAGGTCGATGCCGGTCAGCCGCTCGGCGAAGCGCCGGGCCGCCTCGTGCCCGACCTGGGCGAGGAGGAAGGCCGCTGCACCCGCGCGCGGACGTGAGGGGTTGTCCGATGGCATACGGCGATGCTAGCGTGAAAAAACAATTCACTATATGAATCATTTTATGCATGAAGGGATGTCGCTCATGCCACGGACGCCTCGTTCGCTCGTCGGGGCCGGGCCTCCCCCTGCGGTGGTCGGCACGGTGTCTGCGGCCCTGTTCTGCACCAGCCTCGTCGTCGCCGCTGTCGCACCCGAGGAGCCGTACCCTCGACCGGGGGCGGACGCGCTGACGATCAGTGCGTGGTTCGCCCGGCACGGGGGCGTGGCCGAGGTGGTCGCGTTCTTCCAGATCGCGGCCAGCGTGCCGCTCGCGATCTACGCCGCGGCCATGCACAGTCGGCTGCAGGCCCTGGGGCTGCGCAACGCGGGTCCGACGATCGCGCTGTCGGGTGGGTTGGCCGCGGCCGGCAGCCTGGCCCTCGGAGGATGCCTGCTCTGGTCGCTCGGCGCGCACCCTGTCCCGGACCCCGCGACCGCCGGCCTGCTGCACGCGCTCGTGTTCGTGCTCGGCGGCCCGGTGCACGTGGTGGGTCTGGGTCTCCTGGTCGCCGGGGTCGCGGTGCCCGGCCTGCTGGTGCAGCTGCTGCCGCGCTGGGTGGCGGTCACGGGCATCGCCCTCGGTGCCGTCGGCCAGGTGTGCACTCTCGCACTGCTGGTCGACCCGCTCGCCTACCTCGTGCCGTTGGCGCGGTTCGGCGGTCTGGCCTGGCTGGTGCTCGCCGCCCTGCTGCTTCCCCGGAACCGCCTGCGCACCGGCTCGACGACCGCACGGCGCACCACTGCGCCAGGGACCTGACGTGGTGGGCGCCGTGACGGACGGGCCGAGCGGGAGGCGGCTCACGGTGGCGCTGGTGACGGGGGTCGTCCTCGCCGCTGCGGCCGCGAGCGCCGCCGTGGCGCTCGCCGGGGCGTCGGGCACGTCGTGGGCGTCCGACCGTGACCGCCTCGCCCCCGTGGTGATCGCCGTCGTCTACGGCGCGGTCGTCGTCGCGCTGCTCGCCGTCCTGGGGCGGACCGCGCAGCAGCGGGAGAGGTGGCTCGGACTGCGGCGCACGAGCCCCCGGCGCCTCACCGCCGGCCTGTGCATCTGGGCCGGCGCCTACGTCGTGGCCGCGCCGTGCTACCTCCTCCTCACCCCGCTCGGTACCTCCCCCGCCGACGCAGTCCGTCTGCTGGGCTCGGTGGGCGCCGACAACGGTCGGCTCGGCACGGCGTCCGCCGGTGCGGCGGCGGTGATCCTCGTCCGTGTCCTCGTCCTGTCCCCCGTGGCCGAGGAGCTCTTGTTCCGCGGAGCGCTGTACGCCTGGCTCCGGCGGCGACTCCCTGCGCGATGGACGATCCTCGTCACCGGCGTCGGCTTCGGGTTGATGCACGGCACTGCGACGTTCCTGCCCCTGGCGGTCCTGGTGGGGCTCGCTGCCGGAGCCATCCGGGAACGCACCGCATCGACGTGGGTGCCGATGGCCGCCCACGCCGCGCAGAACATCGTCGTGGTCCTGACATCGCTCGTTCTGACCGGGTGGCACACCCCCGCACTCCTCGGCTGAGGCCCCCCGCCCGCCGACCCGCCTCCCCTCGCGACACCGCCGTCCCGGTGCGGAGCCCCGAGGGCGAGAATGGCGGAGTGACGGCCCGTATCGCGTTCGTGGGGGACGGTGCCACCGGTCCCGTTCCTCCTTCATCTCCCGACGTCGAGGTCCGCGTGCTCGACCCGCAGTCGCTGCAGGTCGAGCACGTACTCGGCGCGGACGGTCTCTGGGCCGCCGCGGGCGGGCCGGCGGTCGAGCGGGCCGCCGACACGCTGCGGTCCGCCGGCGTCCCGGTGGGCGGGGTCGTGGCGGGAGCCCCTCCGTGGCCGGGCCCGGGCCTGGACCCCCGGTTCGTCGACGCCGCGCGCTCTCGGGCCGTGTGGCGGGAGCAGGCCGAGGCGGCGGCTCGTACCCGCACCGAGGAGCGCGCGGCGCTCGAGACCGCCGAGGCCGAGCCGCGGCCCTACGTCCACCAGATGCGAGGGCCGCGCCACCGCTGGTGGCGTCCGGTGCTGTGGCTGCTGCTCGTCGTCGTGCTGTACGTCCTGGTCAACACCTGGCTCGGTGTGGTGGTGCTGCTCGCCGGCGTCGACCCCGCCACCCTGCTGGAGTCCGTCGACTCGCCCTCGAGCCTGCTGGTCCTCAACGGTCTGCTCATCGTGCTCATCCCCGTCACCCTGGTCGCTTCCGGCGTGGCCCACTGGCGGTCCCCGTGGCGCGTGCTGTCCGTCGCCGGGCGTCTGCGCTGGGGCTGGCTCGCTCGCTGCCTCCTCCTCGTCACACCGCTGTGGGCGCTCTACCTGGCCGGGTCCTGGGTGGTGTTCGACCAGGAGGTGCTGCCGCGAACCTCCGACTGGGTGTGGCTGGTCGTCGTCGCCCTCCTCACCACGCCGCTGCAGTCCGCCGCCGAGGAGCTGTTCTTCCGCGGCGGGCTCGTCCAGGCGGTCGGGTCGTGGTTCCGTCGCCCGGTGCTCGCCCTCGTCGTCACGACCGTGGTGTCCACCGCCGCGTTCGCCGCCGCGCACGGGTCCGCCGACCCGTGGATCCTCACCGAGCTCGCGTCCCTCGGGGTCCTCGGGTGCTACCTCGCCTGGCGCACGGGCGGCCTCGAGGCGGCGATCGCGCTGCACGTCGTCAACAACGTCCTCATCACCGTCTCGGGCGCGGTCCTCGGCGGGCTCGGCGACTCCTACATCGACACGACGACGACCGGCTCACCGCTGTCGGCGCTGATGTCCTGGGTGGTCACCGTGGTCGCGGTGGTCGTGATCCTGTGGCACGGTCGCCGCAAGGGCGTCGTCCCCCGCGGCTGGCTCACCCCGGCTCGGGGGTGACGGCCCGCAGGTCGGCGGCGTAGAGGCCGAGGATCCGCGCCGTGCCCTCGACCGCGCTCAGCTCGCCGGCGCGGACCGCCGCCTCGATCCCGGCCCGCTCGGCGAGCACCCCCGCGGCGTCGCGCACGCCATCGGTGAGGGCCGCGTCGACCATCGCCCACATCCAGTCCTGCTGCTGCTGCGCCCGCCGCGCCGCGAGCGACCCGTGCTCCTCGAGGTGTGCCCGGTGGTCGAGCACCGCCCGCCAGACGTCGTCCAGGCCGGCACCGGTGAGCGCCGAGCAGGTGAGCACCGGCGGGCGGCGGACGTCCCCCGGCATCATGAGCCGCAGCGCCCCGGCGAGCTCGCGGGCGGCACCCTTGGCCGGGTTCTCACCGTCGCCGTCGGCCTTGTTGACGGCGATGACGTCGGCCAGCTCGAGGATGCCGCGCTTGATGCCCTGCAGCTGGTCGCCGGCCCGCGCGAGGCCGAGCAGGAGGAAGGTGTCGACCATCTCCGAGACCGCGATCTCGTTCTGGCCGACCCCCACGGTCTCGACGACGACGACGTCGTACCCGGCGGCCTCGAGGACCAGCATCGACTCCCGGGTCGCCCGCGCCACGCCGCCGAGCTGACGGCCGGACGGGCTCGGCCGGACGAACGCGTCGTCGCTGGCCGCGAGCCGGGCCATCCGGGTGCGGTCGCCGAGGATGGAGCCGCCGGTGCGCCGTGAGCTGGGGTCGACCGCGACGACGGCGACCCGGTGGCCACGCTCGACGAGCCGCACCCCGAGGGCGTCGACGAAGGTCGACTTGCCGGCACCCGGCACCCCGCTCACCCCGACCCGGACCGCTCCCCCGGTGCGGTCGGCGAGCGCGGCGAGGAGCTCGCGCGACTGCTCACGGTGCTCGGGACGTCGCGACTCGAGCAGTGTGATGGCGCGGGCCACCGCCTGCCGCGAGCCGTCCCGGACGCCGGCCGCGAGCGCGGCGACGTCGACCGGCCTCACCCGAGCCGCTCGCGCAGGTCGTGGACGAGGGCCACGGCGGCCTTGCCGATGACGGTGCCCGGCGGGTAGATGGCGTCCGCGCCCGCCTCGCGCAGCGCGGCGTGGTCCTGGTCGGGGACGACCCCGCCGACGACGATCATCAGGTCGCCGCGGCCGAGGTCGTCGAGGGCACGGCGCAGGGCCGGCACGAGGGTGAGGTGGCCGGCCGCGAGCGAGCTGACGCCGACGACGTGCACGTCGGCCTCGACCGCCTGCCGGGCGACCTCCTCCGGGGTCTGGAACAGCGGGCCGACGTCCACGTCGAAACCGAGGTCCGCGAACGCCGTCGCGATGACCTTCTGCCCGCGGTCGTGGCCGTCCTGGCCCATCTTCGCGACGAGGATGCGCGGGCGGCGGCCCTGGTCCTCCTCGAACGCCTCGACGGCGGCCCGGGCCTCGTGGACGGTCTCGTCCTGCCCCGCCTCCGCGCTGTACACGCCCCCGATGGTACGGATCTGCGCGGTGTAGCGGCCGAAGACCTCCTCCATCGCGGCCGACATCTCGCCGACCGTGGCATGCGCCCGCGCGGCGTCGACGGCCCGGGCGAGGAGGTTGTGCTCGAGGTCCCCGCCCGCGTCGTGCCGGGCGGCCTCGGTGAGCCGGGCGAGCGCCGCGCGGCAGGCGTCCTCGTCGCGCTCCGCCCGCAGCCGCTCGAGCCGGGCCACCTGGCTGCGCAGCACCTCGGCGCCCCCGACCTTGAGGACCTCGATCGGCTCGTCCTCGTCGACCGGGTAGAGGTTGACGCCGACGACCGGCTGCTGGCCGGAGTCGATCCGCGCCTGGGTACGGGCCGCGGCCTCCTCGATGCGCATCTTCGGGATGCCCTGCTCGATGGCCTTGGCCATCCCGCCCGCGGCCTCGACCTCCTCGATGTGCTCCCACGCGCGCCGCGCGAGGTCGTGGGTGAGCCGCTCGACGTACGCCGCGCCGCCCCACGGGTCGATGGTTCGGGTCGTGCCGGACTCCTGCTGGAGGACGAGCTGGGTGTTGCGGGCGATCCGCGCAGAGAAGTCGGTGGGCAGCGCGATGGCCTCGTCGAGGGCGTTCGTGTGGAGGCTCTGGGTGTGCCCCTGGGTCGCGGCCATCGCCTCGACGCAGGTGCGCACGACGTTGTTGAACACGTCCTGGGCCGTCAGCGACCATCCCGAGGTCTGGCAGTGGGTGCGCAGCGAGAGGGACTTCGGGTTCTGCCCACCCTGGTCCCGCACGAGCCGGGCCCACAGCAGCCGCGCCGCGCGCAGCTTGGCGACCTCCATGTAGAAGTTCATCCCGATGGCCCAGAAGAACGACAGCCTGGGGGCGAATCGGTCGACGTCGAGACCCACCGCCTTGCCCGCGCGGAGGTACTCGACGCCGTCGGCGAGGGTGTAGGCGAGCTCGAGGTCCTGCGTCGCCCCGGCCTCCTGCATGTGGTACCCGGAGATCGAGATGGAGTTGAAGCGCGGCATCTCCTGGCTCGTGAAGGCGAAGATGTCGCTGATGATCCGCATCGACGGCTGGGGCGGGTAGATGTAGGTGTTGCGGACCATGAACTCCTTGAGGATGTCGTTCTGGATCGTCCCCGTCAGCCGGTCCGGGCTCACCCCCTGCTCCTCGGCCGCGACGACGTAGAGCGCGAGGACCGGCACGACCGCGCCGTTCATCGTCATCGACACCGACATCCGGTCGAGCGGGATGCCGTCGAACAGCGTGCGCATGTCGAGGATGGAGTCGATCGCGACCCCGGCCATCCCGACGTCCCCGGCGACCCGCGGATGGTCGGAGTCGTAGCCGCGGTGCGTCGCGAGGTCGAACGCGACCGACAGGCCCTTCTGCCCGGCCGCGAGGTTGCGGCGGTAGAAGGCGTTGGACTCCTCGGCGGTCGAGAAGCCGGCGTACTGGCGGATCGTCCACGGCTGCGTCGTGTACATCGTCGGGTACGGCCCGCGCAGGAACGGTGGGGCGCCGGGGACGGTGTCGAGGAAGTCGAGACCGTCGAGGTCGTCCTCGGTGTACACCGGCGCGACGGGGATCCGCTCCGGGGTCTCCCAGGGGTCGGCAGCGGGCGGGGCCGCGGAGGCCGCCGTGCCGGGCCCGAGGTCGAGCGCGGTGAAGTCGGGGACCCGGGTCATCGGGGCTCTCCTTCCGCCGGGGCGCCGAGCCGGTCGAGCACGCCACCGAGGAACGCCACGACGTCCATCCCGTCATGGACCTCGCCGTCGACCGCGTCCGCCGCGTCATCGAGCTCGCCGGCACGGCCCGCGACGAGCACTTGCTCGGCGCCGGCGGCGCGCAGCTCGTCGGCGGCCGCCCGGCCGCCCTCGGCGTACCCGGCACGGTTCGACGCGAGCACGGCCACCGGCCCGGGCTCGTCCATGACGGCGATGCCGCCCGCGGCGAGCAGGTTGGTGACGAAGAGGTGCCGGGCGCCGAAGTCGCGCTGGGTCCCGAGGGTGCGCACCGTGACGGCCGGGGCCCCGAGCGCGCGGGCGCGGTCGCGCAGGGCCTCGAACGCGGCGGCGTCGCGGCGCGGCTCGAACGCGCCGTCGGTGACGGCGAGCGCCGGGCGGTCCACCCGCTCCGGCGCGGTGTCGGCGAGGTTCGGGAACATCGACACCCCGGCCAGCGGACGGGCCCGGGTGGCCACGAGGTGCTCGCGGGCCGTGGCCGCGGTGTCGACGAGGTCGCGGAGCATGCCGGTCGCGAGGGCGTCCAGGGCTCCCCCGGCCCGCTCGACCTGTTGGAACCGGCTCCACGCGCGCTCGGCGACGTCGTCGGTCAGCGACTCGAGGTACCACGACCCTCCGCCGGGGTCGGTGACCCGGCCGACGCCCGCCTCGGCCGCGAGGAGGATCTGGGTGTTGCGGGCGAGCCGCCGGGAGAACCGCCCCGGCAGCCCGGAGACGGTGTCGTGCGGCAGCACGGTGAGGGCGTCGGCCCCGCCGACCGAGGCACCGAACGTCGCGAGGGTGTTGCGCAGGACGTTGACGAACGGGTCCTCGCGGCTCGCCATCCGCAGGCTCGTCACGGCGTGCGTGCGCAGGCCGCGGTCGGCCTCGGGCACGCCGCAGGCCTCCCCCACCCGGGCCCAGAGCCGCCGGGCGGCGCGCAGGACGGCCGCAGTGAGGAACTGGTCGGCCGTCGCGGGCAGCCGCATCTCGACGAGGGGGAACGCCTCGGAAGGCGTCACGCCGTCGGCCTCGAGGTGACGCAGGTAGGCCACGCCCGTCGCGACGGCCACGCCGAGCGCGTCCACCTCGCTCGACCCGGCGTCGTGCAGGACGCGGGCGTCGACGGTGACGGCGGTCCATCCGTCGCGCCCGGAGCACGCCCGGACGAGCTCGCCGAGCGGGCCGAGGTCGGGGGTGGCACCGGTGCGCAGGGCGGCGCCGAAGGGGTCCAGGCCGAGTCCTCCGCCGGCGCTCGGCCGCTCGGCCACGAGGTCGAGGACGGCCCGGGCCGCTCCGGGCTGGTCGGTGAACGACGACACGACGACCGGGGCGAGCGCGAGGTCGACGTCCGCGAGCACCTCCGCGAGGTCGGTCGGCGCGACACCCTCGTCCCCGACGTGCACCCACACCGAGGTGGCGCCGTGCTCGAGGTCGTCGAGGACGGCCGCGCGGCTGCGAGCCGGGTCCGGGTCGTCGTGCAGCTGGCGGACGTCCCACGGGGAGGTGCCGTCCCGGACGGTGCGGCCGCGGGTGAACGGCATCGCTCCGGGGAGACCGAGCGTGCGGTCCTCGCGTAGGTAGAGACCGTCGGTCTCGAGGTCGCCGTCGAGCGCGGTGAGCAGGGACCGGGCGGCGTCCTGCGGGCCCAGCCGGTCGTCCTCGGCCCGTCGCTTGTTGAGCACGTCGGCGACGAGCTGCTGCCACGTGTCCAGGTCGGTGGCCGGGAACCCCTCGGCGAGGGTCATCGGGTCGTGCGCCGGCGCCGTCATCCAGCCCTCCTCGCTCGGGGTCCTGCCACTTTCACCCTAGCCAGCCGGAGTCGTCCGGGCAGCGAGAGATCGGGCACACCGACGCCCGCGCGCGCCACTCAGGCAGGGGCGATCTCGGCGAACGGCACGCCGAGGTCGGCGAGCCGCTGCCGCCCGCCGTCGAGCGCCGTGAGCACGTGCAGCCCGCTCGAGGTGACGGCGACGGAGTGCTCCCAGTGCGCGGCGCGCGAGCCGTCCGTGGTGACGATCGTCCACTCGTCGTCGAGGACCGTGTTGTCCTGGTCGCCGAGGGTGACCATGGGCTCGATGCAGATGGTCAGGCCGTCCGGCACCTTGGGGCTGCGCCCGGGGACGCGGTAGTTGGGGACCTGGGGGTCCATGTGCATCGAGGTGCCGATGCCGTGGCCGACGTAGTCCTCGACGATCCCGTACTCGCGGCCGCGTCGGGTGCCGGCGTCGGTGAGGCTGTCCTCGACCGCGGCGCCGACCGCGTAGAGCGCGCCGCCGACCGTGAGCGCGCCGATGCCGGCCCACAGCGAGGCCTCGGTGTCCTCGACGAGCTCGAGGTCCTCGGGCCGGGCGGCGTCGGGGCCGCCGACGACGAGGCTGACCGCGGCGTCGCCGTTCCAGCCGTCGACCTCGGCACCGCAGTCGACGGACAGCAGGTCACCCTCGTGCAGCACCTTGTCCGCCCGGGGGATACCGTGGACGATCTCCTCGTTGACGCTGGTGCAGAGGGTGTGGCTGTAGCCCGGGACGAGCTGGAAGTTCGGGATGCCGCCGTGGTCGCGGATGTGGGTCTCGGCGAGGGTGTCGAGCTCGAGCGTGCTGACCCCCGGACGGACCGCTGCCGTGAGGAGCTCGAGGGTACGGCCGACGAGCAGACCCGCGGTGCGCATCATGGCGAGCTGCTCCGGCGTCCTGCCGACACAGCGCTCCCGGCCGAACAGTCCCATGCAGCGCACCCTACCTGCGCCGTGGCCGCCGCCGCGCACCCCCGGCTACCCTCGCGCAATGCGCATCGAGGAGCTGGACTGGGCCGACACCGAGTGGGGCCAGGTCAGCCTGCGTCGTCGGGTCGAGCCGGCCACCGGACGCGTCGTCCACGAGGTCAAGCTCGACGAGGACTACCTCATGTCCAGCCAGTTCACGGTCGGCGAGTGCGAGCTGGCACGGCTCGGGATGGCCGCCGTGGACGGGACCGGCCTGCGCGTGCTCGTCGGCGGCCTCGGGCTCGGCTACACGGCGTGGACCGCCCTCCAGGACGAGCGGGTGGCCGCCCTCGACGTCGTCGAGGCCCTCGCGCCGGTCATCTCCTGGCACGAGCGCGACCTGTTCGAGGACACCCGGGGACTGGCCGCGGACCCGCGCACGACGCTCGTCCACGACGACTTCTTCGACGTCGTCCGAGCCGAGCGCGTGGCCCGTCCCTACGACGCGGTGCTGCTCGACATCGACCACGCCCCGGACTGGCTGCTGCGCTCGGACCACGCCGACTTCTACACGCAGCCGGGACAGGCCCGGGCCGCAGCGATGCTGCGGCCGCAGGGGGCGCTCGCGGTGTGGTCCGACGAGCCGCCGGACGAGCGGATGGTGCAGGCGATGGCCGGTGCGTTCGAGTACGCCGACGCGCACGTCGTGTCGTTCCCGAACCACCTCACCGGTGGCACGGCCGCGAACACCGTCTACGTGGCGCGCGAGCCGCTCAGCCCAGCGCGGCCTTGATCCGCTCGAAGACCTCGTCGACCGCGCCGTCGCCGTCGACGTCGACGAGCAGACCGCGCTCGCGGTAGGTGTCGGCCAGCGGCTTGGTCTCGCGGTGGTAGATGGCCATCCGCTCGCGGATGACGTCCTCGGTGTCGTCGTCGCGACCCTCGACCTCCGCCCGCTTGAGCAGCCGGCCCACGACGACGTCGTCGTCGACGGTGAGCTCGAGGACGCGGTCGAGGGCGGCACCGTGCGCGGAGAGCATGGCGTCGAGCGCCTCGACCTGGGCGAGGGTGCGCGGGTAGCCGTCGAGGAGGAACCCCCGTGCGCAGTCGTCCTGGCCGAGGCGGTCCTCGACGATCGCGTTGGTGATCTCGTCGGAGACGTAGCCCCCGGAGGCGAGGATCTCCTTGACCTGCGTGCCGAGCTCGGTCTCGTTCTTGATGTTGGAGCGGAAGATGTCGCCGGTCGAGATGGCGGGGATGCCGAAGTGCTCGGCGATCCGGGAGGCCTGCGTGCCCTTTCCGGCACCGGGGGGCCCGAGGATGATGAGGCGCATCATGTCGGGGCCCCCACGAAGTATCCGCGGGTCCCACGCGCAGCGTGGGCGGAGCGAAGCGGGGCGGGTCCCACGGTGCGCGTGGGCGGAACTTCGAGGGGTGACATCAGCGGAGGAACCCTTCGTAGTGTCGCTGTTGCAGCTGGGCCTCGATCTGCTTGACCGTCTCCAGGCCGACACCGACGATGATGAGGATCGAGGTGCCGCCGAAGGGGAAGTTCTGGTTGGCGTCGACGAGGACCAGGGCGATGAGCGGGATGAGCGAGATCAGCGCGAGGTAGATCGCGCCCGGCACGGTGATCCGGGTCAGGACGTAGTTGAGGTACTCGGCCGTGGGTCGCCCGGCACGGATACCCGGGATGAAGCCGCCGTACTTCTTCATGTTGTCGGCGACCTCGGTCGGGTTGAACGTGATCGACACGTAGAAGAACGTGAAGAAGAGGATGAGCCCGATGTAGAGGGCCATGTAGTACGGGTGGTCGCCGCGCACGAGGTGGGCGTTGATCCAGTCGACCCACCCGGAGTTCACGCCGTCGGGGCTCTGGTTGAACTGCGCCACGAGCATCGGCAGCGTGAGCAGCGAGCTCGCGAAGATGACCGGGATGACGCCGGCCATGTTGACCTTGAGCGGGATGTAGGTCGAGGTGCCGCCGTAGACGCGCCGGCCGACCATCCGCTTCGCGTACTGCACGGGGATGCGCCGCTGGCTCTGCTCGACGAACACGACGAGGGCGATGACGACGAAGCCGAGGAGGATGACACCGAGGAAGATGGTCCAGCCCGAGCGCTGCTGGATGGCCCACAGCGAGGACGGGAACTGCGCCGCGATCGAGGTGAAGATCAGCAGCGACATCCCGTTGCCGACGCCCTTGTCCGTGATGAGCTCGCCGAGCCACATGATCAGGCCGGTACCGGCCGTCATGGTGAGCACCATGATGAGGATCGTCACGACCGAGTCGTCGGTGAGGATGTTCGTGCAGCCCGGGTTGTTGAACAGCGTCGCCGGGTTCTGCGCGAAGGTGATGAGCGTCGAGGACTGCAGGACCGCGAGCCCGATCGTCAGGTAGCGGGTGTACTGCGTCATCTTCGCCTGACCGGCCTGGCCCTCCTTCTTGAGGGTCTCGAACCGCGGGATGACGACGGTGAGCAGCTGCACGATGATGCTCGCCGTGATGTACGGCATGATCCCCAGCGCGAAGATGGACAGCTGGAGCAGCGCGCCGCCGCTGAAGAGGTTGATCAGCCCGAGCAGCTGGTTGCTGTTGTCGGCACCGGAGATGCACTGCTGGACGAGCGGGTAGCTGACGCCCGGGGTGGGCACGTGCGAGCCGAGCCGGAAGATCACGATGATGAACAGCGTGAACAGCAGCTTCCTGCGCAGGTCGGGCGTCTTGAACGCTCGGCCGAATGCGGTGAGCACAGGGTCCTCCAGGAGTGCGGCCGGGGATGTGGCCGCGTCGTCAGCGATCCGTCACAACATACCTGTAGGTCCCGGCGTCACCGGAACCCGAGGGTGGGAGACCGAACGGCGCAGGGCCGGCTCCGAAGGACTCTCCGGAGCCGGCCCTGCGGCACGCGGTCGGCGTGGGGCGTCAGGCGGTCGTCGCCGATCCGCCCGCCGCCTCGATCTTCTCCTTGGCGCTGGCCGAGAAGGCGGCCACCGTGACGTTGACGGCCACGGCGATGTCGCCGGTGCCGAGCACCTTCACGGGGAAGCCGTCGCGGACGGCGCCCTTGGCGACCAGGTCCTCGACCGTGACGTCGCCACCCTTCGGGTAGAGCGCCGACAGCTTGTCCAGGTTCACGACCTGGTACTCGGTCTTGAACGGGTTCTTGAAGCCGCGCAGCTTCGGGAACCGCATGTGCAGCGGCGTGGTGCCGCCCTGGAAGCCGGCCGGGACCTGGTAGCGGGCCTTGGTGCCCTTGGTCCCGCGACCGGCGGTCTTGCCCTTGGATCCCTCACCACGACCGACGCGGGTGCGCGCGGTCTTCGCGCCCGGGGCCGGACGCAGGTGGTGGACCTTGAGGGCCGACGCCTCGCGCGCCGCAGCCTTGTTGGCCTTCGTGTCGGCCATGCTCACTCAACCTCCTCGACGGCGACCAGGTGGGTGACCGTCTTGACCATCCCGCGGATCTCGGGACGGTCCTCCTTGACGACGACGTCGCCGATCCGCTTCAGACCGAGGGAGCGCAGCGTGTTCCGCTGGTTCTGCTTGCCCCCGATGCCGGACCGGGTCTGGGTGACCTTGAGACGAGCCATCACGCACCCGCCTTGGCCTCGGCGAGGCCGGCGGCCTGCGCACGGAGCATCGCGGCCGGCGCGACCTGGTCGACCGGGAGGCCACGGCGGGCCGCGACGGCCTCCGGACGCTCCAGGCCCTGGAGGGCCTCGACGGTGGCGTGCACGATGTTGATGGCGTTGTCCGAGCCGAGGCTCTTGGAGAGCACGTCGTGGATGCCGGCGCACTCCAGGACCGCACGCACCGGGCCACCGGCGATGACACCGGTACCGGGGCTGGCGGGGCGGAGCATGACGACACCGGCGGCGGCCTCACCCTGGACGGGGTGCGGGATGGTGCCCTGGATGCGCGGGACGCGGAAGAAGTTCTTCTTCGCCTCCTCGACACCCTTGGCGATCGCCGCGGGCACCTCCTTGGCCTTGCCGTAGCCGACGCCGACGGTGCCGTCGCCGTCACCGACGACGACCAGGGCGGTGAAGCTGAAGCGACGACCACCCTTGACGACCTTGGCGACACGGTTGATGGTCACGACGCGTTCGAGGTACTGGTTCTTCTCGGCGTCCCGGGAGTCACGGCCGCCGCGACGGTCGTCGCGACGGTCCCGCCGGTCGCCGCGCTCGGCGCCGCCGGTCCCGGTGCCTCGACGCTGGGGTCCTGGCATCAGATGTTCCTCTTCTCGACGTTCGTGGTGGTCCGGGCGGGGTGGGTCACAGCGACAGCCCGCCTTCCCGAGCGCCGTCCGCGATGGCGGCGACGCGACCGTGGTACCTGTTGCCCCCGCGGTCGAACACGACGGACTCGACACCGGCGGCCTTGGCCCGCTCGGCGACGAGCTCGCCGACCTTCTTGGCCTTCTCGCGCTTGTCGCCCTCGAGGGTGCGCACGTCGGCCTCCATCGTCGACGCGGACGCGACCGTGCGGCCGGCCGTGTCGTCGACGACCTGGACGAAGACGTGGCGCGAGGACCGCGTGACGACGAGGCGGGGCCGCGCGGCGGTGCCGCTGACCTGCTTGCGGACGCGGACGTGACGGCGGACGCGTGCGGCCGACTTGCCCTTGGCGCGCTTGACGATCAGTGCCATCGGTTACTTACCAGCCTTCCCGACCTTGCGGCGGATGTGCTCGCCCGCGTAGCGGACGCCCTTGCCCTTGTACGGGTCGGGCTTGCGGAGCTTGCGGATGTTCGCGGCGACCTCGCCGACGAGCTGCTTGTCGATGCCCTGGACCGAGAACCGGGTGGGGTTCTCGACCGCGAAGGTGATACCCGACGGCGGCTCGACGGTGATGGAGTGCGAGTAGCCGAGGGCGAACTCGAGGTTGCTGCCCTTGGCCTGCACGCGGTACCCCGTGCCGTGGATCTCGAGCTTCTTCTCGTAGCCCTCGGTCACACCGAGGACCATGTTGTTGATGAGCGAGCGGGTCAGTCCGTGCAGCGAGCGCGACACGCGCTCGTCGTCGGGACGCTTGACCTCGAGCGAGCCGTCGGCCCGCTCGACCGTGATCGGCGCGGCGACGGTGTGGCTCAGCTCGCCCTTCGGGCCCTTGACGGTGACGGTCTGTCCGGAGACGTTGACGTCGACACCGGAGGGGATGGTGACGGGGAGGCGTCCGATTCGTGACATGGCTGCTACCCCTTACCAGACGTAGGCGAGGACTTCCCCGCCCACACCCTTGTTGGCGGCCTGCTTGTCGGTGAGCAGGCCGGACGACGTCGAGATGATCGCGACGCCGAGGCCACCGAGCACCTTGGGCAGGTTGGTGGACTTGGCGTACACGCGCAGGCCGGGCTTGCTGACGCGGCGCAGGCCGGCGATCGAGCGCTCCCGGTTGGGGCCGTACTTGAGCTGGACCGTGAGGGTCTTGCCGACCTCGGCGTCCTCCACGGACCAGCCGGCGATGTAGCCCTCCGCCTCGAGGATCTCGGCGATGTGGCTCTTGAGCTTCGAGAACGGCATGGAGACGTCGTCCTTGTGCGCCGAGTTGGCGTTCCGGACGCGGGTCAGCATGTCCGCAATCGGGTCAGTCATGGTCATTGGGCTTCTCCGCCCTCTCTCACCGCGGTTTCTGCCGGCGAAGCCGACGGACCTGCGATGTAGATGGTCTTGGGATGGGGTGCCGCGCCAGGCGGCGGGTCAGGGACTTACCAGCTGCTCTTGGTCACGCCGGGGAGCTCGCCACGGTGGGCCATCTCCCGGAGGCAGATCCGGCACAGGCCGAACTTGCGGTAGACCGAGTGCGGGCGGCCGCAGCGCTGGCAGCGCGTGTAGGCGCGGACCTTGAACTTCGGCTTGCTGTTCGCCTTGTTGATCAGGGCGGTCTTGGCCATGCTCAGTTCTCCTTGAACGGGAAGCCGAGCGCCTTGAGCAGCGCGCGTCCCTCGTCGTCGTTCGTCGCGGTCGTGACGACCGTGATGTCCATGCCGCGGACCCGGTCGATCTTGTCCTGGTCGATCTCGTGGAACATCGACTGCTCGGTGAGACCGAACGTGTAGTTGCCACGGCCGTCGAACTGCTTGGGCGAGAGGCCGCGGAAGTCGCGAATACGCGGGAGGGCGATCGTCACGAGACGGTCGAGGAACTCCCACATCCGGTCACCGCGCAGCGTGGTGTGCGCGCCGATCGGCATGCCCTCGCGGAGCTTGAACTGCGCGATGGACTTGCGGGCCCGGGTGACGACCGGCTTCTGGCCGGTGATCGCCGTGAGGTCGCGGATGGCTCCCTCGATGAGCTTGCTGTCCTTCGCGGCGTCGCCGACACCCATGTTGACGACGACCTTGGTCACCCCGGGGACCTGCATGACGTTCTCGTAGGAGAACTGGTCCTTGAGGGATCCCTTGATGTCGTCCTGGTAGCGCGCCTTGAGGCGGGGCTTGGTCGCGGTGTCTGCCATCTCTCTCACAGGTCCTTGCCCGAGCGCACGCCGACGCGGACGCGGCTCGCCTTCTGGCGGCCGTCGCGCTCGACGGTCTCGACGCGGGTCTTGACGCGGGTGGGCTTCTTGTCCGACGGGTCGACGACCGCCACGTTGCTCACGTGGACCGACGCCTCCTGGACGACGAGGCCACCGGTGCGGCTGCCCCGGTTCGACTCGCCGGCCTTGGTGTGCCGGGTCACCCGGTTCACACCCTCGACGGTCACGCGGCCGCGCTCGCGGTCGACGGCGATGACCTTGCCGGTGCTGCCCTTGTCCTTGCCGGTGAGCACCTGCACGGTGTCACCCTTCTTGATCTTCGTCGCCATGGTCAGAGCACCTCCGGCGCCAGGCTGATGATCTTCATGAAGCGCTTCTCGCGCAGCTCGCGGCCGACCGGGCCGAAGATGCGCGTCCCGCGCGGGTCGCCGTCGCCCCGAAGGATCACCGCGGCGTTCTCGTCGAAGCGGATGTAGGACCCGTCGGCGCGACGACGCTCCTTCTTGGTCCGCACGATGACGGCCTTGACGACGTCGCCCTTCTTGACGTTGCCGCCGGGGATCGCGTCCTTGACGGTGGCGACGATGGTGTCGCCGATTCCGGCGTACCGGCGACCGGAGCCACCGAGCACACGGATGCAGAGGATCTCCTTCGCACCGGTGTTGTCGGCGACTCGCAGTCGCGACTCCTGCTGGATCACTGTTTGTCTCCTATATGTCGTGCTGGTTCTCCGCGCCCGAGGCGCAGAGCCTGGCCGAACTACGGCGGGGAGCGGGGGCCGGGCCCCCGCAGGGTGCTACTTGGCCTTCTCGAGGATCTCGACGACGCGCCAGCGCTTGGTCGCCGAGAGGGGCCGGGTCTCCATGATGAGGACACGGTCGCCGACACCGGCGGCGTTGCCCTCGTCGTGGGCCTTGACCTTGCTCGAGCGGCGCATGACCTTGCCGTAGAGCGCGTGCTTGACGCGGTCCTCGACCTCGACGACGACGGTCTTGTCCATCTTGTCGCTGACCACGTACCCCTGGCGGGTCTTGCGGTAGCTGCGCTCGACGGTGGTCGTCACGGTCTCGTCCTTCTTCTCGCTCACTTGGCCTCACCCTTCCCGCCGATGTTGAGCTCGCGCTCACGCATCTCGGTGTAGATCCGGGCGATGTCCTTCCGGACGGCGCGGAGCCGACCGTGGTTGTCCAGCTGCCCCGTGGCCGACTGGAAGCGGAGGTTGAACAGCTCCTCCTTGGCCTTGCGGAGCTCGTCGGTGAGACGCTCGGTCTCGAGCCCACGCAGCTCCTTGGGGGTCAGGTCCTTGGAACCGACTGCCATCAGAAGTCACCACCCTCACGCTGGACGAAGCGGCACTTCATCGGCAGCTTGTGCATGGCGAGACGCATGGCCTCGCGCGCGACGTCCTCCGGGACACCGGAGAGCTCGAACATGATCCGGCCCGGCTTGACGTTCGCCACCCACCACTCGGGCGAGCCCTTGCCGGAACCCATGCGGGTCTCGGCAGGCTTCTTCGTCAGGGGACGGTCCGGGTAGATGTTGATCCAGACCTTTCCGCCACGCTTGATGTAGCGGGTCATCGCGATACGCGCGGACTCGATCTGGCGGTTCGTGACGTAGGCGGGCTCGAGGGCCTGGATGCCGTAGTCGCCGAACGCGATGGTCGTACCGCCCTTGGCCATCCCGGACCGGCCGGGGTGGTGCTGCTTGCGGTGCTTGACTCGACGGGGAATCAACATGGTCAGGACTCCTCGGTGCTCGGAGCGGCCTGCGCCTGCTCGGCCGGGGCCTCCGCGGCGGCGGGGGCGGCCTGGCGGCGGGCACGGGCCGGACGGTCGGCGCCGTCACGACGCGGACCACGGCCCTGGCGCGGCGCGGAGGCCTGCTGGGCCGCGAGCTCACGCGCGGTGAGGTCGCCCTTGTAGATCCAGACCTTGACGCCGATCCGGCCGAAGGTGGTGCGGGCCTCGTAGAAGCCGTAGTCGATGTTCGCGCGGAGGGTGTGCAGCGGCACGCGCCCCTCGCGGTAGAACTCGGTGCGGCTCATCTCCGCGCCGCCGAGACGGCCGGAGACCTGGACCCGGATGCCCTTGGCGCCCGCGCGGGTGGCGGACTGCATGCCCTTGCGCATGGCGCGACGGAACGAGACGCGCGCGGAGAGCTGCTCGGCGATGCCCTGTGCGACGAGCTGGGCCTCGACCTCGGGGTTCTTGACCTCGAGGATGTTGAGCTGGACCTGCTTGCCGGTGAGCTTCTCGAGCTCGCCGCGGAGCCGGTCGGCCTCCGCGCCGCGGCGGCCGATGACGATGCCCGGCCGCGCGGTGTGGATGTCGACGCGGACCCGGTCGCGGGTGCGCTCGATGTCGACGCGGGCGATCCCGGCGCGGTCCATGCCCGTGGACATGAGCTTGCGGATCGCCACGTCCTCCTTGACGTAGTCGCGGTAGCGCTGGCCGTCCTTGGTGGAGTCGGCGAACCAGCGGCTCTTGTGCTCCGTCGTGATGCCGAGACGGAAGCCGTGCGGGTTGACCTTCTGGCCCATCAGCGGGTGCCTCCGTTCGTGCTCGTGGGCTTGGGGGCGACGACCACGGTGATGTGGCTCGTGCGCTTGTTGATGCGGCTGGCGCGGCCCTGGGCGCGCGGCCGGAACCGCTTCATGGTCGGGCCCTCGTCGACGAAGGCCTTCGCGACGACGAGCTCGCGCTCGTCGAACCGCTCGGCCGTCGCGTCGGCCTTGACCCGGGCGTTGGCGATCGCGGACTCGAGGACCTTGCGGACCTGCTCGCTCGCACCCTGGGGCGCGAAGCGCAGGACCGACACGGCCTCGTCGGCGGCCTTGCCACGGATGAGGTCGACGACGCGTCGGGCCTTCATCGGCGTGATCCGGACGTGCCGGGCCACGGCCTTGGACTCGAGGGTGGTGTTCTCGGTGGCCATCAGCGACGACGCCCCTTCTTGTCGTCCTTGACGTGACCCTTGAAGGTGCGGGTCGGTGCGAACTCGCCGAGCTTGTGGCCGACCATCGCCTCGGTGACGAACACCGGGACGTGCTTGCGGCCGTCGTGGACGGCGAGGGTATGGCCGAGCATGTCGGGCGAGATGACCGAGCGGCGCGACCAGGTCTTGATGACGTTCTTGCTGCCCGCTTCGTTCTGAGCGTCCACCTTCTTCTGGAGGTGGTCGTCGATGAAGGGGCCCTTCTTCAGGCTACGAGGCATGGTTCAGGCTCCTACTCAGCGCTTCTTGCCCGTACGGCGGCGGCGCACGATCAGCTTGTCGCTCGGCTTGCCGGGGCGGCGGGTGCGGCCCTCGGGCTGGCCCCACGGCGAGACGGGGTGACGGCCACCGGACGTGCGGCCCTCACCACCACCGTGGGGGTGGTCGACCGGGTTCATGACGACACCGCGGACGGTCGGGCGCTTGCCCTTCCAGCGCATCCGGCCGGCCTTGCCCCAGTTGATGTTGGACTGCTCGGCGTTGCCGACCTCGCCGACGGTGGCGCGGCAGCGCGCGTCGACGTTGCGGATCTCACCGGACGGCATGCGCAGCTGGGCGTAGGGGCCGTCCTTGGCGACGAGCTGCACGCGGACCCCGGCCGAGCGGGCGATCTTCGCGCCGCCACCGGGCTTGAGCTCGACGGCGTGGATGACCGTACCGGTCGGGATGTTGCGCAGCGGCAGGCTGTTGCCGGGCTTGATGTCGGCGGACGGGCCGTTCTCGATCGACATGCCCTGCTCGAGGCCGCGCGGCGCGAGGATGTAGCGCTTCTCGCCGTCGGCGTAGTGCAGGAGCGCGATCCGCGCGGTGCGGTTCGGGTCGTACTCGATGTGCGCGACCTTGGCCGGCACGCCGTCCTTGTCGTGGCGACGGAAGTCGATGACCCGGTAGGCGCGCTTGTGGCCCCCACCGATGTGGCGGGTGGTGATGCGGCCGTTGTTGTTGCGGCCACCGCTCTTGGTCAGCGGGCGGACGAGGGACTTCTCGGGGGTCGTGCGGGTGACCTCGACGAAGTCGGCCACGCTCGACCCGCGACGCCCCGGCGTCGTCGGCTTGTACTTGCGGATACCCATGGTTACGTCAGTTCCTCAGCTTCCTCAGACGCCGGCGCTGCCGAAGATGTCGATCGAGCCCTCGCGGAGGGTGACGATCGCGCGCTTGGTGTCCTTGCGCTTACCGGTGCCGAACCGCGTGCGGCGGGCCTTGCCCGGGCGGTTCATCGTGTGCACGGAGTCGACCTTGACGCCGAAGACCTGCTCGACGGCGATCTTGATCTCGGTCTTGTTGGACCGCGGGTCGACGAGGAAGGTGTACTTGCCCTCGTCGAGGAGCCCGTAGGACTTCTCGGACACGACCGGCGCGATCAGGATGTCGCGGGGGTTCTTGTCCTGGCTCACTTCTCGTCCTCCCCATTGTCGCTGCCGGCAACGCCGACTTCGTCGCTGTCGGCGGCACCGTCAGCGGGGCCCGGCTCGGCCTTCGGCGCGGCGGCCTTCTTCGTGGTGGCCTTCTTGGCGGCGGTCTTCTTGGCCGGCTTGGCGGCCTCGACCGGCTGGCCGGTGAAGACCTCGTAGGCGGCCTTGGTGAAGACGATGTCGTCGGCGCAGAGCACGTCGTAGGTGTTGAGCTGGTCGACCGCGAGGACGTGGACGTCCACGAGGTTGCGGACCGACTTCATCGAGACGATGTCGGCGCGGTCCAGCACGACGAGCAGGTTCGGCCGCTCGGTGAGACCGGCGAACAGCACCTGGGCGTCCTTCGTCGACGGGACCTCGCCGGTGGCGATGGACTCGACGACGTGGATGCGGCCGTGGCGCGCGCGGTCGGAGAGGGCACCACGCAGGGCCGCGGCCTTCATCTTCTTGGGCGTCCGCTGGGCGTAGTCACGCGGCTGCGGGCCGTGGACGGTGCCACCGCCGGCGAACTGCGGCGCGCGGGTCGAGCCCTGGCGGGCGCGGCCGGTGCCCTTCTGGCGGTACGGCTTGCGCCCACCGCCGCGGACCTCGCCGCGCGTCTTCGTCGCGTGCGTGCCCTGGCGGGCGGCCGCGAGCTGCGCGGTGACGACCTGGTGGATCAGCGGGACGTTGGTCTGGACGTCGAAGATCTCCGCGGGGAGGGTGACGTCGAGGGTCTCGGTAGCCATGGTCAGGCCCCCTTCGCAGCCGAGCGGACGAGGACGACCGCGCCGCGCGGGCCGGGGACGGCACCCTTGACGAGGAGCAGGCCCTTGTCGGTGTCGACGGCGTGGATCGTGAGGTTCTGCGTCGTGTGGCGCACGCCGCCCATGCGGCCGGCCATGCGCATGCCCTTGAAGACGCGACCGGGGGTGGCGCACCCGCCGATCGAGCCGGGCTTGCGGTGGTTGCGGTGCGCACCGTGGGACGCCGAGACACCGTGGAAGCCGTGGCGCTTCATGACACCGGCGAAGCCCTTGCCCTTGGTCGTCGCACTGATGTCGACGGCCTGGCCGGCCTCGAAGGTGTCGGCGCCGAGCTCCTGGCCGAGCGAGTACTCGGCCGCGTCCCCGGTGCGCAGCTCGACGAGGTGGCGGCGGGGTGTGACGCCGGCCTTCTCGAAGTGACCGGCCAGCGGCTTGGTGACCTTGCGCGGGTCGATCGCGCCGTAGCCGAGCTGGACGGCCGCGTAGCCGTCGGTGTCGGCGGCACGCACCTGGGTCACGACGTTCGGGCCGGCCTGGATCACGGTGACGGGCACGAGGCGGTTGTCCTCGTCCCACACCTGGGTCATGCCGAGCTTGGTGCCCAGCAGACCCTTCTGGGTCTTCGTGGCAGTGGTGGTCATCGCGAGCCTCAGAGCTTGATCTCGATGTTGACGTCGGCCGGGAGGTCGAGACGCATCAGCGAGTCGACGGCCTTGGGCGTCGGGTCGATGATGTCGATGAGGCGCTTGTGGGTGCGCATCTCGAAGTGCTCGCGGCTGTCCTTGTACTTGTGCGGCGACCGGATGACGCAGAACACGTTCTTCTCCGTCGGCAGCGGCACGGGGCCCACCACGGTCGCGCCGGCACGGGTCACCGTGTCGACGATCTTGCGCGCCGAGGAGTCGATGACCTCGTGGTCATACGACTTCAAGCGGATGCGGATCTTCTGTCCCGCCATCTGACGTTCCGTCTCTCTCTCGCCGTCCATCTGGTCTATGGCCGGCCCTCGTGGACCTCCGACCCCCGCGGTCGGGTGTGTCGCCCTGTCTCCGCAGGCGAGGCCTGTACGGTCTCCCGTACCTGCTCCGTGGGGTTCGGCTGTCCCGGTGGGACCGGGGCCCGGCTCTTCGCCGACGCGACGCCCCGCCGGACCAGCGGTTCGTCCTCGTCGCGGTGGGCGCGACCGACCCTCGCGGGTCGCTCACGCACGCCGAGCAACCTGACCAGTGTGCCAGAGCCGCGGCACCTCGGCCAAATCGAGCCGGCCCGCACCGGCGACCGCCGTACCAGGGCCCCGCCCTCCCCACCTCATGCCCGCCGAGCCCGTCGCGTCCCTCGTCACGACGACGCGGCCGTCGGCCCGGGCTGCAGCCTCACCTACCGAGCCCCGACCCGACGGGCCCCGCGAGCTCCGGCGTCCGAGGCCCCCCGTCGCGTCCGCCCCGGCGGGCGACGCGCGGCCCGAGCGTCACGAGCGCCACCCCGAGGACGAGGGCTCCGCCGCCGAGCATCGCGAGCACGGTCGGCCGCTCACCGTCGACGAGCCAGGCCGTCACCATCCCGATCGGCGGCACGAGCAGCGTGAACGGGGCGACCTCGGACGCGGGGTGCCGCTCGAGCAGCCGGTTCCAGATGCCGTAGCCCACGAGGCTGGCCAGGAGTGCGGTGTAGGCCGTGGAGGCCCAGTTGACGACGGTCAGGTGCGTGAGCGCGTGGCCGACCACCGCGGGCCCGTCGACCGCCACGGCGAGGGCGAGCACGGGGACCGGGACGACGAGCGCCGACCAGACCACGAGCCCGAGCCCGCCCGGCACCCGCAGCCGGCGGACGAGCACGTTGCCACTCGCCCACGAGACCGCCGCGAGGACGCAGAGGACGAGAGCGACGCCCGGCACGGACCCGCCACGACCGACGGCGACGACGCCGAGGCCGACGACACCGGCCGCGACGCCGGCGAGCTGCACGGGCAACGGCCGCTCGCCGAGGACGAGGGCGGCCAGACCGACGGTGAGGACGGCCTGTGCCTGCAGGACGAGGGATGCCAGGCCGGGCGGCATCCCGACGGCGAGGGAGGTGTAGAGCAGCCCGAACTGGCCCAGGCTCATGAAGGCGCCGACCGCGAGGACCCGTCGCAGCGGAGCCGCGGGCCGGGCGACGAACGGCAGGGCGAGGAGGACGACCGCGAAGCGCACCGCGACGAGGACGAGCGGCGGGACGCCCTCGAGCCCGCGGTCGATGACGACGAAGTTCATCCCCCAGACGAGCATGACGAGGACCGCGGCGGAGGCGTCACGAAGAGTCACGGACCCATCCTCGGGCGGATGTCCGTGAAGCACCAGCAACTAATGTCACCGCACAAGACGTAGCGTTGCTTCATGATCGACGTCGACCATCTCGTCACGCTGAGCGCCATCCGCCGGACGGGCTCCATCGGTGGCGCTGCCAGCCAGCTCGGCTTCACCCCGTCCGCGGTCTCGCAGCAGGTGAGACGGCTCGAGCGACGCGTCGGCGGACCGGTCCTGGATCGCGTCGGGCGCGGGGTGATGCTCACCGAGCTCGGCCGTCACCTCGTCGACGAGGGCGCCGACATCCTCACCGCGCTCGAGGCCCTCGAGGCGGGGCTCGGCCGGGTCACCGGTGGGCCCGCCGTCGGGACCGTCCGGCTCGTCTCGTTCTCGACCGGGGTCCGAGGTCTCGTCGCCCCGGCCCTGCGTGCTCTCGGCGTGGCCGAGCCCGGGCTCGACGTCAGCGTCGTCGAGCAGGACCCGCACGAGGCGATCGACCTCGTCGCCTCCGGCGCCGCCGACAGCGCGCTCGTCCACGGCTGGGGTGACCTGCCCCTGCCGTTCCCCGACCACGTGGAGGTCAGCGGGCTCGGCACCGACGCCGCGGACGTGCTCGTCACCACGGATCATCCCCTCGCCGCCGAGGCAGACGGCCCGGGCGTCGGCGCCGCCCGGCTCGCCACGGAGCGTTGGGTGTGCGCCCCCGCGGGCTCGGTGTGCCACGGCTGGCTCACCCACATGTTCGACCTGCACGGCCTGCGCCCGGACATCCGGCACGAGGCCCTGGAGTTCGCCTCCCAGGTGGCGCTCGTGGACGAGGGCGTGTGCGTCGCGCTCGTCCCACGCCTGGGCCGTGCGGCCCTTCCTCCCGGCGTCGTCGCCGTGCCGGTCACCGACCCCCGCCCCACCCGCCGCGTGATGATGACGTGGCGCCGCTCGATGGCACCCTCCCCCGCCATCACCCGGGTCCGCGACGAGCTGGCCCGGGTCGCCGCCGAGCGGCTCGACCCCTGACACGGCGAAGGGCCCGTCCACCTCACGGTGGACGGGCCCTTCGAGTGCCGGTGGGGACCGGCGTCAGGTCACTCGTTGATCTTGGTGACCCGGCCGGCGCCGACGGTGCGGCCACCCTCGCGGATCGCGAAGCGGAGGCCCTCCTCCATGGCGATCGGCTGGATGAGCTCGACGGACATCTCGGTGTTGTCGCCGGGCATGACCATCTCGGTGCCCTCCGGGAGCTTCACGACACCGGTGACGTCCGTGGTCCGGAAGTAGAACTGCGGACGGTAGTTGTCGTAGAACGGCGTGTGCCGGCCACCCTCGTCCTTGGAGAGGATGTAGACGTTCGCCTCGAACGCGGTGTGCGGCGTGATCGACCCCGGCTTGACGACGACCTGGCCACGCTCGACGTCCTCGCGCTTGATACCGCGCAGGAGGAGGCCGACGTTCTCGCCCGCACGACCCTCGTCGAGGAGCTTGCGGAACATCTCGATGCCGGTGACGGTGGTCTTGGTCGCCGGGCCGGTGTGGATGCCGACGATCTCGACGTCCTCGTTGACCTTGAGGATGCCACGCTCGACACGGCCGGTGACGACGGTGCCACGACCGGTGATCGTGAAGACGTCCTCGACGGGCATGAGGAACGGCTTCTCCGTCTCACGCTCCGGCTCGGGGATGTAGGTGTCGACGGCGTCCATGAGGTCGAGGACCGACTGGCCCCACTCGGCGTCGCCCTCGAGCGCCTTGAGCGCCGAGACCTTGACGACCGGCAGGTCGTCGCCCGGGAACTCGTAGGACGTGAGGAGCTCGCGGACCTCCATCTCGACGAGCTCGAGGATCTCCTCGTCGTCGACCATGTCGGCCTTGTTCAGCGCCACGACGATGTAGGGGACGCCGACCTGGCGGGCCAGGAGGACGTGCTCCTTGGTCTGCGGCATCGGGCCGTCGGTGGCCGCGACGACGAGGATGGCGCCGTCCATCTGGGCCGCACCCGTGATCATGTTCTTCACGTAGTCGGCGTGCCCCGGGCAGTCGACGTGTGCGTAGTGCCGCTGCTCGGTCTGGTACTCGATGTGCGCGATCGAGATCGTGATGCCGCGCTGCTTCTCCTCGGGCGCCTTGTCGATCGAGTCGAACGGCGACGCCTCGTTGAGGTCCGGGTACTTGTCGTGCAGGACCTTCGAGATCGCGGCCGTCAGCGTCGTCTTGCCATGGTCGATGTGACCGATGGTGCCGATGTTGACGTGCGGCTTGGACCGCTCGAACTTTGCCTTCGCCACTTGTTTGTCCTCCTCAGGACTCTTCTCTCGGTAACGCCGTTACGACCGGGCAGGACGTGGCGTCGTCTGTGGGTTTCTGGTGGGGATGCTTCTCTAGGCGAGACCAGCGACCACTCTAGCGGTCACTCGCCCCGGGTCTTCTTGATGATCTCCTCGGCCACCGACTTGGGGACCTCGGCGTAGGAGTCGAACTCCATCGAGTAGTTCGCCCGGCCCTGGGTCTTGGACCGCAGGTCGCCGACGTAGCCGAACATCTCCGACAGCGGCACCACACCGCGGACGACCTTGGCGCCGCTGATGTCCTCCATGGCCTGGATCTGGCCACGGCGGGCGTTGATGTCACCGATGACGTCGCCCATGTAGTCCTCGGGCGTGCGCACCTCGACGGCCATCATCGGCTCGAGGAGCACCGGCTCGCACTTGCGGACGGCCTCCTTGAGCGCCATGGACCCGGCGATCTTGAACGCCATCTCCGAGGAGTCGACGTCGTGGGCCTGGCCGTCGAGCAGCGTGGCCTTGATGCCGACGAGCGGGTAGCCCGCGAGGATGCCGTACTGCATGGCGTCCTGGATGCCGTGGTCGACCGAGGGGATGTACTCGCGCGGGACGCGGCCACCGGTGACCTTGTTCTCGAACTCGTAGAGCTCGCCCTCGGCGGTGTCGAGCGGCGCGAGCGCGATCTGGACCTTCGCGAACTGGCCGGACCCACCCGTCTGCTTCTTGTGGGTGTAGTCGTAGCGGTCGATCCCGCGCTTGATGGTCTCGCGGTAGGCGACCTGCGGCTTGCCGACGTTCGCCTCGACCTTGAACTCGCGCTTCATCCGGTCGACGAGGATGTCGAGGTGGAGCTCGCCCATGCCGGCGATGATCGTCTGGCCGGTCTCCTCGTCGAGGGTGACCTGGAAGGTGGGGTCCTCCTCGGCGAGCTTCTGGATGGCCGTGGAGAGCTTCTCCTGGTCACCCTTGGTCTTGGGCTCGATGGCGACCTGGATGACGGGCTCCGGGAAGGTCATCGACTCGAGGACCACGGGGGCGTCCATCGCCGACAGCGTGTCGCCGGTGGTCGTCGCCTTGAGACCGATGGCGGCGTAGATGTGGCCCGCCATGGCCTCCTCGACCGGGTTCTCCTTGTTGGCGTGCATCTGGAAGAGCTTCCCGATGCGCTCCTTCTTCATCTTCGTGCTGTTGAGCACTTGGGTGCCCGACGAGATGTGGCCGGAGTAGACCCGGATGAAGGTGAGTGTGCCGAAGAACGGGTGCGACGCGACCTTGAAGGCCAGGGCCGAGAACGGCTCGGACTTGCTCGGCGCGCGGGTGATCTCCTCGTCCTCGGCGCCCGGGGCGTGCCCGTGCATCGCGGGGACGTCCACGGGCGAGGGGAGGTAGTCGACGACCGCGTCGAGCATCGGCTGGACGCCGCGGTTCTTGAACGCGGAGCCGCACAGGACGGGGTAGACCTCGGAGGCGATCGTCAGGGCGCGGATGCCCGTCTTGATCTCCTCGGGGGAGAGCTCGCCGCCCTCGAGGTACTTCTCCATGAGGGCGTCGTCGGACTCGGCGACGCGCTCGATGAGGTGGTGGCGGTACTCCTCGACCTGGTCGGCGAGGTCGGCCGGGATGTCCTGGATCTCGTACTTCGCGCCGAGCGTGACGTCGCCCTTGGCGTCGCCCTCCCAGACCAGCGCGCGCTTGTAGATGAGGTCGACGACGCCGACGAAGTCGTTCTCGGCACCGATCGGCAGCTGGAGCACGAGCGGCTCGGCACCGAGGCGGTCCTTGATGGTGTCGACGGTGAAGTAGAAGTCCGCACCGAGCTTGTCCATCTTGTTGACGAAGCAGATGCGCGGCACGCCGTACTTGTCGGCCTGGCGCCACACCGTCTCGGACTGCGGCTCGACGCCCTCCTTGCCGTCGAAGACGGCGACGGCACCGTCGAGCACGCGCAGCGAGCGCTCGACCTCGACCGTGAAGTCGACGTGGCCGGGGGTGTCGATGATGTTGATCTGGTGGCCCTCCCAGAAGGAGGTGACCGCCGCGGAGGTGATCGTGATCCCCCGCTCCTTCTCCTGCTCCATCCAGTCGGTGGTCGAGGCGCCGTCGTGCGTCTCGCCCATCTTCCGGTTGACACCGGTGTAGAAGAGGATGCGCTCCGTCGCCGTCGTCTTGCCGGCGTCGATGTGCGCCATGATGCCGATGTTGCGGACCTTCTTGAGGTCCGTCAGGACGTCCTGTGCCACGTTGGGTGCTCTCGTCTCGTCGCTAGGGGTGTGCGGTTCGGTGCGCTGCGGGGGTCGCGGTGGGCCCGGGGGGCGGCCACGGTCTGCGGCCGGCCCCCCGGGCGCGGCTCACCAGCGGTAGTGCGCGAAGGCCCGGTTGGACTCCGCCATCTTGTGGGTGTCCTCGCGGCGCTTCACCGCGGCACCGAGGCCGTTGGAGGCGTCGAGGATCTCGTTCATGAGGCGCTCGGTCATCGTCTTCTCGCGACGCTGCCGCGAGTAGCCGACGAGCCAGCGCAGGGACAGCGTCGTCGCACGGTTCGGCTTGACCTCGACCGGCACCTGGTAGGTCGCACCGCCGACGCGACGGGACTTGACCTCGAGGGTCGGCCGGATGTTGTCGAGCGCTCGCTTGAGCGTCTGCACCGGGTCGGTGCCGGTCTTGTCGCGGCAGCCCTCCAGCGCGCCGTAGACGATGCGCTCGGCGGTGGACTTCTTGCCGTCGAGGAGGACCTTGTTGACGAGCGCGGTGACCAGCGGGGACTGGTAGACCGGGTCGACGACGAGCGGACGCTTCGGGGCGGGACCCTTGCGCGGCATCAGCCCTTCACCTTCTTCGCGCCGTAGCGGCTGCGGGCCTGCTTGCGGTCGCGGACACCCTGGGTGTCCAGCGCGCCACGGATGATCTTGTAGCGGACGCCGGGGAGGTCCTTCACCCGGCCGCCACGGACGAGCACCATCGAGTGCTCCTGGAGGTTGTGGCCGACGCCCGGGATGTAGGCGGTGACCTCGATGCCGCTCGTCAGGCGCACACGGGCGACCTTGCGGAGGGCGGAGTTCGGCTTCTTGGGGGTGGTCGTGTAGACGCGCGTGCACACGCCACGGCGCTGCGGCGAGCCCTTGAGTGCAGGAGTGTTGACCTTCACGGCCTTGTCCTGCCGGCCCTTGCGCACCAGCTGGTTGATGGTAGGCAACCTGGTTCCTTCGTCTGGTCTGGTCAAGCCTCGGCGTCGGTGCCGCGGCTCCTTGTCATGGCCGGCACTCGACCCCCGCGCTCGGGTGTGTCGCACCGGCTGCTCTTCCCTGCACTCCCCATGGGTCACCCTCGGACGAGAGTGAAGTGGGGCGCCCGGCAAGAGGTGGGCGATGCCGCCTCCGACGCCTCACGGCGATGGCCACGGCCTCCGGGGTCTGGACCTAGCCAGACACGGTGTCCCAGACTACCGGCCTGCGCTGGGGCGTTCCAAATCGTCGACGGACCACCTGCGCGCACCGGTCGCAGGTGGAACGCCAGCCCGGCGGCACGATGTTCCCGAACGGCGGCTAGGGTGCCGCCCGTGCGGACCGACGAGCACGGCCAGCAGGTCGGCGCACCGGTGCCCGGCTGGACGCCCCGGCCCGCCCCTCGCCCGGTGACGCTCGACGGGCGGTGGTGCCGCCTCGTCCCGTACGCACCGGAGCACGACGAGCCGCTGCACGTCGCCCTCGACCTCGAGAGCTCCCCCACCGTCTGGTCGTACTACCCGTCGGGGCCGCACCGGAGCACCGACGACCTCCGGGCCTGGCTGGGGAGGGTGGTCGCGCGGCCCGACCAGGTGACGATGACCGTGCTGTCCCCGGCGGGCGCGCCGCTCGGGGTCGCGTGCTACCTGCGGATCGACCCGCCCAACGGCTCGGTGGAGGTCGGCAACATCGTCTACGGCTCCGCGCTGCAGCGGACCACGGCGGCCACCGAGGCCATGTACCTCATGATGCGGCACGCCTTCGACGACCTCGGCTACCGGCGCTACGAGTGGAAGTGCGACGCGCTCAACGCCCCGTCCCGCGACGCCGCGGAGCGGCTGGGCTTCACGTACGAGGGCACGTTCCGCAACGCCGTGGTGTACCGCGGCCGCAACCGCGACACGGCCTGGTTCTCGGTCACCGACGCCGAGTGGCCGCGGCTCCGCACCGGCCTCGAGCGGTGGCTGGACCCGGCGAACTTCGACGCCGACGGCCGGCAGCGCACCGCCCTGGACGTCCGGACTCGACGCTGAGCCGTCGGTCGCTCACGACTCCTCGAGGCGCTCGAAGGCCGGCGCATAGCGGAAGGGCCCGGCGAGCTGCGGTCGCCAGGCGCGGAGGACCTTGACCTGGAAGTAGCGGTCGTCCCAGGGGCCTGGCGAGCCGATGCCGTGCTCGACCGCCGGCACGAACCCGAAGTGCCCGTAGTACCCGGGGTCGCCGAGCAGCACGAGGGAGGGCTCGGCGGCCTGGTCCGCCGTGGCGATCACGGACGCCATGAGCGCGGAGCCGATGCCCTGTCGCTGCAGGTCCGGGCGGACGGCCAGCGGCCCCAGGCCGACCGAGACGCCGCGGCCCATCGTCGCGCGGCTGCACACCACGGAGCCGACCACTTCGCCGTCGAGCTCGGCGACGAAGGTGAGGCCGGGGACGACGTCGCCGTCCGATCGCAGCGCGTCGGCGAGCCGGGCCTCGACGGTCTCCTGCGCACCCTCGGGCACCGGGAACGCCGCGTCGAGGACACCGCGGACGCCGGGTGCGTCCGTGGACTGCTCGGGACGGATGACGAGGTCGGCGCGCACGACCCCATCCTTCCCTACCGCCCGCGAGCCAGCGTGTAGAGCGCGTAGTGGAAGGTGCGTCCGTCCCGCGCGACCTCGAGCACCGTCTCCTCGATCCGGTCCTGCGGACCTGCCACCCGGCGCAGGTGTTGCTCGAGGTCCGGGGCCGCGTGCGAGGACCAGACGACGAGCACCCCGGCCGGGCGCAGCACTCCCCGTGCCCGGGCGAGCAGGGGCGTGCGGTAGAGGTCGGCGTTGCCGGGGTGGACGAGGAAGCCGGGGCCGTTGTCGACGTCGAGGAGGACGAGGTCCCAGCACCCCGAGGGGCCCGCCCCACGACGGAGGACGTCGGCGACGTCCTCGACGTGCAGCGCGCACCGGTCCCCCTCGAGACCCGAGAGCTCGGGGGCCAGACCCTCGCGGGCCCATCGCACGAGCGGCTCCGCGAGCTCGACGACGTCAACGTGACGTACCCGGGCGTCGTCGAGGACCGCCCGCGTGGTGAAGCCCAGCCCCAGCCCGCCCACGAGCACCCTCCCGGGCGCCGGGTGGCGGCGCAGGGCCTCGGTGGCGAGGAGCACCTCGGTGGAGGTGTCGACGGTGTCCATCGTGAACGTGCCGTCGACGAAGAGCTCGAGGACCTCGCCGCGACGCCGCAGGACCACCTCGCCGGCAGGGGTGTCCTCGCGGCCGAGGGTCACGGGGACGACGGGCTCCATCCGGGAAGCGTAGGCACACGCGACGAGGGCGGGCACCCGGTGGTCTCCCACCGTGGTGCCCGCCCTCGTCAGGTGCGGGTCGGACCCGTCAGAGCCGGTCGAGACCGAGCTCGGAGTCGTCGAGGCGTACGGCCTCGCCGGAGCCAGGACCGAACGAGAACGCGTAGTCCTCGTAGTTCGGCATCGAGTACATCGCTGCCTTGGCCTCCTCGGTGGGCTCGACCGCGATGTTCCGGTACCGGGTGAGGCCGGTGCCCGCGGGGATGAGCTTGCCGAGGATGACGTTCTCCTTGAGGCCCAGCAGCGGGTCGGACTTGCCCTCCATCGCGGCCTCGGTGAGGACGCGCGTCGTCTCCTGGAAGGACGCCGCCGACAGCCACGACTCGGTCGCGAGCGAGGCCTTGGTGATGCCCATGAGCTCGGGTCGACCCGAGGCGGGACGACCGCCCTCGGAGACCACCCGACGGTTCTCGGACTCGAAGCGGCCGCGCTCGGCGAGCATGCCCGGCAGGAGGTCGGCGTCGCCCGACTCGATGATCGTGATCCGGCGGAGCATCTGCCGGACGATGACCTCGATGTGCTTGTCGTGGATCGACACACCCTGCTGGCGGTACACGTTCTGGACCTCGTCGACGAGGTGCATCTGCACCTGGCGCGGGCCGAGGATCCGGAGCACCTGCTTCGGGTCGATCGAGCCCTGGGTCAGCTGGGTGCCGACCTCGACGTGCTGGCCGTCCTGGACCAGCAGGCGGGCCCGCTTCGTCACCGGGTAGGCGTGGTCCTCGGAGCCGTCGTCCGGGGTGACGAGGATGCGCCGCGCCTTGTCGGTCTCCTCGATCGTCACCCGCCCGCTGGACTCGGCGATCGGGGCGACACCCTTCGGGGTGCGCGCCTCGAAGAGCTCGACGACACGCGGCAGACCCTGGGTGATGTCGTCACCGGCCACACCACCGGTGTGGAAGGTCCGCATCGTCAGCTGGGTACCGGGCTCACCGATCGACTGCGCCGCGATGATGCCGACGGCCTCGCCGATGTCGACGAGCTTGCCGGTGGCCAGCGAGCGGCCGTAGCACTTGGCGCAGGTCCCGACCTTGGAGTCGCAGGTGAGCACGGAGCGCACCTTGACGGAGTCGACTCCGGCCGCGAAGAGCGCGCCGATGACGACGTCGCCGAGGTCGATGCCGGCCTGGGCGAGCACCTCGCCGTCCTGGGTGACGTCCTCGGCGAGCGAGCGTGCGTAGACCGAGGTCTCGACGTCGTCGTGGACCGCCCGCGTGCCGGTGCGCTCGTCGGTCGTCGCGATGGGCATCGTCAGCCCACGCTCGGTGCCGCAGTCGTCCTCGCGGATGATGACGTCCTGCGAGACGTCGACGAGGCGACGGGTGAGGTACCCGGAGTCGGCGGTGCGCAGCGCGGTATCCGCGAGGCCCTTGCGGGAGCCGTGCGTCGAGATGAAGAACTCGACGACCGTGAGGCCCTCGCGGAAGTTCGCGCGGATCGGCCGCGGGATGATGTCGCCCTTCGGGTTCGACACCAGGCCACGCATGCCGGCGATCTGGCGGAGCTGCATCCAGTTACCGCGCGCACCCGAGCTCACCATCCGGTAGATGGTGTTGGTGCGCGGGATGTTGCCCTCCATCTCCTTGGCGACCTCGTTCGTCGCCTGGGTCCAGATCTCGATGAGCTCCTGACGGCGCTCGTCGTCGGTGATCAGACCGCGCTCGTACTGCGTCTGCACCTTCGTGGCCTTGGTCTCGTAGGCCTCGAGGATCTCGCCCTTGCGCGGCGGGGTGACGACGTCGGAGATAGCCACCGTGGTGCCCGAGCGGGTCGCCCAGTGGAAGCCGTACTCCTTGAGCGCGTCGAGGCTCGCCGCGACCTGCACCTTGCTGTACCGCTCGGCGAGGTCGTTGACGATCGTCGACAGGCGCTTCTTGTCGACCTGGTCGTTGACGTAGGGGTAGTCCTCCGGCAGCGTCTCGTTGAAGAGCGCGCGGCCGAGGGTCGTCTCGAGCGTCAGCGACGGGACGGTGCCGTCCGCGCCGACCTCGACACCCTCCGGCAGCTCCATGAGCGGCGTCGGGACGAGACGCTCGAGGCGGATCTTGACGTTCGACCCCAGCTCGATCTCGCCCGCGTCGAACGCCATCCGCGCCTCCGACGGGGTCGCGAAGACCCGGCCGGCGCCCTTGCCGTCCTCGACCTCGGAGGTGAGGTGGTACAGGCCGATGATCATGTCCTGGGTGGGCATGGTCACCGGGCGGCCGTCGGCCGGCTTGAGGATGTTGTTCGAGGACAGCATGAGGATGCGGGCCTCGGCCTGCGCCTCCGCCGACAGCGGCACGTGCACGGCCATCTGGTCACCGTCGAAGTCCGCGTTGAACGCGGTGCAGACGAGCGGGTGGATCTGGATGGCCTTGCCCTCGACGAGCTGCGGCTCGAAGGCCTGGATGCCGAGGCGGTGCAGCGTGGGTGCACGGTTGAGCAGCACGGGGTGCTCGGTGATGACCTCCTCGAGGACGTCCCACACGACCGGACGCTGACGCTCGACCATCCGCTTGGCGGACTTGATGTTCTGCGCGTGGTCGAGGTCGACGAGCCGCTTCATGACGAACGGCTTGAAGAGCTCGAGCGCCATCTGCTTCGGCAGGCCGCACTGGTGCAGCTTGAGCTGCGGGCCGACGACGATGACCGAGCGGCCCGAGTAGTCGACGCGCTTGCCGAGCAGGTTCTGGCGGAACCGGCCCTGCTTGCCCTTGAGCATGTCGGACAGCGACTTGAGCGGACGGTTGCCGGGGCCCGTGACGGGGCGGCCGCGGCGGCCGTTGTCGAAGAGGCTGTCGACGGCCTCCTGGAGCATCCGCTTCTCGTTGTTGACGATGATCTCGGGCGCACCGAGGTCGAGCAGCCGCTTGAGGCGGTTGTTCCGGTTGATGACCCGGCGGTAGAGGTCGTTGAGGTCGGACGTCGCGAACCGCCCACCGTCGAGCTGCACCATCGGGCGCAGGTCCGGCGGGATGACCGGGATCGCGTCGAGGACCATGCCGGCCGGCTGGTTCGTCGTCGTCTGGAACGCGGACACGACCTTGAGGCGCTTCAGGGCCCGGGTCTTGCGCTGGCCCTTGCCCGTGGCGATGGTCTCGCGCAGCGACTCCGCCTCGGCCTCGAGGTCGAAGGTCTCGAGGCGCTTCTGGATCGCCGCGGCGCCCATCCCGCCCTCGAAGTAGAGCCCGAACCGGTCGCGCATCTCGCGGTAGAGGACCTCGTCGCCCTCGAGGTCCTGGACCTTGAGGTTCTTGAAGCGGTCCCAGACCTGCTCGAGCCGCTCGACCTGCTGGTCGGCGCGGCGGCGGATGGCGTTCATCTCCCGCTCGGCGGAGTCGCGGACCTTGCGCTTGGCGTCGGACTTGGCGCCCTCGGCCTCGAGCGCGGCGATGTCGTCCTCGAGCTTCTTGGCCCGGGTCTCGACGTCGGCGTCGCGCCGGTTCTCGATCTCCTTCTTCTCGACCTGGATCTGCGCCTCGAGCGACGGGAGGTCGGCGTGCCGCTGGTCCTCGTCGACGTGGGTGATCATGTACGCCGCGAAGTAGATGACCTTCTCGAGGTCCTTCGGGGCGAGGTCGAGCAGGTACCCGAGGCGGCTCGGGACACCCTTGAAGTACCAGATGTGGGTGACGGGGGCGGCGAGCTCGATGTGGCCCATCCGCTCACGCCGCACGGCGGCGCGGGTGACCTCGACACCGCAGCGCTCACAGATGATGCCCTTGAAGCGGACCCGCTTGTACTTGCCGCAGGCGCACTCCCAGTCCCGGGTCGGGCCGAAGATCTTCTCGCAGAAGAGGCCGTCCTTCTCGGGCTTCAGGGTGCGGTAGTTGATCGTCTCGGGCTTCTTGACCTCGCCGTGGCTCCAGGCACGGATGGAGTCGGCCGTCGCGAGACCGATCCGGAGCTCGTCGAAGAAGTTGACGTCGAGCACGTGGTTCCTTCTCTCGTTCTACGAAATCTCTGGTCTGACTGGTGTGAGTCGGGCGGGCTCCCCGGTCCGGACGCCTCGCGGTGTCCGGGCCGGGGCACCTGTCAGACCTCTTCGACGCTGCTCGGCTCGCGCCGGGACAGGTCGATGCCGAGCTCCTCCGCCGCGCGGAAGACGTCGTCCTCCGCGTCGTGCATCTCGATCGTGGAGCCGTCGCTGGACAGCACCTCGACGTTGAGGCAGAGGCTCTGCATCTCCTTGATGAGCACCTTGAAGGACTCGGGGATGCCGGGCTCGGGGATGTTGTCGCCCTTGACGATGGCCTCGTACACCTTGACGCGGCCGTTGACGTCGTCGGACTTGATGGTGAGCAGCTCCTGCAGCGCGTAGGCCGCGCCGTACGCCTCGAGGGCCCAGACCTCCATCTCACCGAAGCGCTGGCCACCGAACTGGGCCTTACCGCCGAGCGGCTGCTGGGTGATCATCGAGTACGGACCCGTGCTGCGCGCGTGGATCTTGTCGTCCACGAGGTGGTGCAGCTTGAGGATGTACATGTAGCCCACGGAGACCGGCTCGGGGAACGGCTCGCCGGAGCGGCCGTCGAAGAGCCGGGCCTTGCCGGAGCCGTCGATGAGACGGTCGCCGTCGCGGGTCGGGTTCGTCGAGTCGAGGAGACCGACGATCTCGTTCTCGCGGACACCGTCGAACACCGGCGAGGCGACGCGCGTCCCGGCCTCCGCCTCACGGGCGTCCTCCGGGATGAGCGAGGCCCAGTCCGGCTGGCCCTCGATCTTCCAGCCCCTGCTGGCGGCCCAGCCGAGGTGGAGCTCGAGGATCTGGCCGACGTTCATCCGTCCGGGCACGCCGAGCGGGTTGAGCACGATGTCGACCGGGGTGCCGTCCGGCAGGAAGGGCATGTCCTCGACCGGGAGGATCTTGGAGATGACGCCCTTGTTGCCGTGCCGGCCGGCGAGCTTGTCGCCGTCGGTGATCTTCCGCTTGTTCGCGACATAGACGCGGACCAGCTGGTTGACACCCGGCGGGAGCTCGTCGCCCTCGTCCTTGTCGAAGACCTTGACACCGATGACGGTGCCGGTCTCGCCGTGCGGGACCTTGAGGGAGGTGTCGCGGACCTCGCGCGCCTTCTCACCGAAGATCGCGCGGAGCAGCCGCTCCTCGGGGGTCAGCTCGGTCTCGCCCTTCGGCGTGACCTTGCCGACGAGGAGGTCGCCGTCGCGGACCTCGGCACCGATCCGGATGATGCCGCGCTCGTCGAGGTCGGCGAGGACGTCCTCGCTGACGTTCGGGATGTCGCGGGTGATCTCCTCCGGGCCGAGCTTGGTGTCGCGGGCGTCGACCTCGTGCTCCTCGATGTGGATGGAGGAGAGGACGTCGTCCTGCACCAGACGCTGGCTGAGGATGATCGCGTCCTCGTAGTTGTGGCCCTCCCACGGCATGAACGCGACGAGCAGGTTGCGCCCGAGCGCCATCTCGCCGCCCTCGGTCGCGGGACCGTCGGCGATGAGCTGACCGGCCTCGAGGCGCTGGCCCTCCTGGACCCGGACGACCTGGTTGTAGCTGTTGCCCTGGTTGGAGCGGTCGAACTTCGCGATCCGGTAGGTGCGCGAGGTGCCGTCGTCGGCGGCGACCGTCACGAGGTCGGCGGAGACCTCGGTGACGGCCCCGGCCTTCTCGGCCACGACGACGTCACCGGAGTCGACCGCCGCGCGGTACTCCATGCCGGTGCCGACGAGCGGGGCCTCGGCCCGCACGAGCGGGACGGCCTGGCGCTGCATGTTCGAGCCCATGAGCGCGCGGTTGGCGTCGTCGTGCTCGAGGAACGGGATGAGCGCGGTCGCGGCCGAGACCATCTGGCGGGGCGAGACGTCGATGTAGTCGACCTCGTCGGCCGGGACGTACTCGACCTCGCCGCCCTTGCGGCGGACCGTCACACGCTCGTGCGCGAAGTGCGTGCCGTCATCGGTGAGGGTGGCGTTCGCCTGCGCGATGACGTGCTCGTCCTCCTCGTCCGCGGACAGGTAGTGCACGTCGTCGGTGATGCGGCCCTTCTCGACCTTGCGGTACGGGGTCTCGATGAAGCCGAAGGAGTTGATCCGCCCGTAGGACGCGAGCGAGCCGATGAGGCCGATGTTCGGACCCTCGGGGGTCTCGATCGGGCACATCCGGCCGTAGTGCGACGGGTGGACGTCGCGGACCTCCATGCCGGCGCGGTCGCGGGAGAGACCACCCGGGCCCAGGGCCGACAGACGCCGCTTGTGCGTCAGGCCCGCGAGCGGGTTGTTCTGGTCCATGAACTGGGAGAGCTGGCTGGTGCCGAAGAACTCCTTGATGGACGCCACGACCGGGCGGATGTTGATGAGCGTCTGCGGCGTGATGGCCTCGACGTCCTGGGTCGTCATCCGCTCGCGGACGACGCGCTCCATCCGGGACAGACCCGTGCGGACCTGGTTCTGGATGAGCTCGCCGACGTTGCGCAGGCGGCGGTTGCCGAAGTGGTCGATGTCGTCGGTCTCGACGCGGACCTCGACGTCCTCGCCCCGGCGGTGGCCGGCGATCGTGTCCTCACCGGCGTGCAGCGCGACGAGGTAGTGGATCGTGGCGACGATGTCGTCGACCGACAGCGTGGACTGGGTGAGGTCGGCGTCGACGCCGAGCTTCTTGTCGATCTTGTACCGGCCGACCTTGGCGAGGTCGTAGCGCTTGCCGTTGAAGTACAGGTTGTCCAGGAGGGTCTGCGCGGCCTCCTTGGTCGGCGGCTCGCCCGGACGCAGCTTGCGGTAGATGTCGAGCAGCGCGTCGTCCTGGTCGGTGGTGTTGTCCTTCTCCAGGGTGAGCCGCATCGACTCGTAGTCGCCGAACTGCTCGAGGATCTCGGCCTCGGACATGCCGAGGGCCTTGAGCAGGACCGTGACGGACTGCTTGCGCTTGCGGTCGACGCGCACGCCGACCATGTCGCGCTTGTCGACCTCGAACTCGAGCCAGGCACCGCGGCTCGGGATGACCTTCGCGGAGTAGACGTCCTTGTCGGAGGTCTTGTCCGGGGTGCGCTCGAAGTAGACGCCCGGGCTGCGGACGAGCTGGGAGACGACGACGCGCTCGGTGCCGTTGATGACGAACGTGCCGCGCTCGGTCATGAGCGGGAAGTCGCCCATGAACACCGTCTGGCTCTTGATCTCGCCGGTCGTGTTGTTCATGAACTCGGCGGTGACGAACAGCGGCGCCGAGTAGGTCTGGTCGCGCTCCTTGCACTCCTCGATGGAGTACTTGACCTCCTCGAAACGGTGGTCGCGGAAGCTCAGCGACATCGAGCCGCTGAAGTCCTCGATGGGGGAGATCTCCTCGAAGATCTCCTCGAGGCCCGAGCGCTCGGGGACGTCGTCCCGGCCGGCGGCCTGGGCCTGCGCGACGCGCTCCTGCCAGCGCTCGTTGCCGAGGAGCCAGTCGAAGCTCTCGGTCTGGAGAGCGAGGAGGTCGGGGACCTCCAGGGGCTCACGGATCTTGGCGAAGGAGAGACGGCCTGAAGCCGTCCGAGCAGAGTTCACGGTCTTGGACGAGGTGCGCGAGGCAGCCAAGGAGGGTTCCTTCCACAGGCCTGGTTTGACGTGCGTTCCGGCCGCTCTCCACCCACCGGCTCATCGCAGGACCGCCGCTTCGCAGGTCTCCCGGGGCAGCCGGGGGCATGGCGAGGACGACGGCTCGACACCGAGCATGGAAGGTAAGGGGCAGCGCAAAGAAGTACCATACCCCACACAGGCAGCACCGTCCAACCGCGTCAAGCCCCCTGGCTCCCGGTGCGGACGCCCACGCGAGCGGGCGACGCAGCCAGGATGGCCGCAACACCCCGTGACGTCAAGCAGTACGGGCCAATCGGCGTTGCTCGCCGGCCGTGGAGGCACGCTCAGCAGGCCGCGATACGGCCGACCCCGGGTGCGGCGGCTGCCATCCGGACACGACCGTGGGGGCCCCCCCC
>NZ_JAFDVE010000029.1 GCF_016888005.1 Phycicoccus sp. CSK15P-2
CCTGGGAGAGACCCTGCACAGTGACCGCGGTGATGACCAGCCTGGCTTTCGACACCCCCGCATCGCACCCCCACCAGGGTTTCCTATGTCTTGAGACATGCGTTTCCTATGTCCTGAGACTCAACACTGTCAGCCCGACCGTGTGATGTCTCAGGACATCGGAAACCCCCGAACCGTCAGGTTCGGGGGTTTCGTGGTGTCTGGGGTTGGTACTTGCGGGTGGTGTCGAGGGTGAGTTCTCGCAGGTTCTCGCCGGTGGTGGCGTCCAGGATGGTGATGTCCAGGCCGCGGACGAGGGTGACGGGAGCACGGGGCGTCGCCGTGGCGCAGGCTGACCTTTCGGTTGCTGACGCGGTCGCGGCGGTCTCGGGTGTGGGTATCGAGCGCAACCACCACCGCCGGTGCCACCGGCGCTCCCTCGATAGGCTCACCTCGATCGAGCCTGAGACCAGCAAACCGTGCCGTTCACGCGGCCTGAAACACGACACCGGAACTGTCGACCAGACCTGCAGCAGTCCCAGGGCGGAGTCCAGGGCACGCCGGTCGGAGAAGGGTCGACGGGGGCTGTGGGGTCGGATGCGTGGAGAGGAAGGATCGGGAATGCAGACCATCTTGGGGGCGAGCGGGCAGATCGGGACCGAGCTGGCACGCGAGCTGACTCGCGCGTACGCCGCCGACGTGAGGCTCGTCAGCAGAAGCCCGCGCACGGTCGACGGCGCAGGCGAACCTGTGAGCGCCGACCTTCTGGACGCGGACCAGACGAGGGCGGCGGTGGCCGGCAGTGAGATCGTCTACTTCACGGCTGGACTGCCTCCGAGGACCGAGCTGTGGGAGACGCAGTTCTCGAGGATGCTGCGGAATGCGCTCGATGCCAGCAAGGCGGCCAACGCGAAGTTCGCGTACTTCGACAACACCTACATGTACCCCCAGGACGGCCGACTCCAAACCGAAGGGACGAGCTTCGCTCCGCTCGGCAGAAAGGGACGTGTCCGCGCGGAGATGGCGGAGATGGTGCTCGAGGAGATGCAGCGCGGTGACATCGCCGTTCTCATCGGCCGCGCCCCGGAGTTCTACGGCCCGGGCCGTACCCAGGGGTTCACGAATGCGCTGGTCTTCAACCGGCTGAAAGCCGGGAGACGGCCCTTCGTTCCTGTGCGTGACGACACGCTGCGCACACTCATCTGGACACCGGACGCCAGCAGGGCCATCGCTGCTCTCGCCAATGCTCCTGATGCGTATGGGCAGACGTGGCACCTTCCGGTTGACGAGCACCGCCTCACATACCGGCAGTTCGTCACGATGGCCTCCGCCGAGTTCGGCCGCGATGAGAGGTACAGCATCGTGCCGACGTGGGCCCTCACTGCTGCGGGCGTCGTGTCCCCGGCGGCGAGGGAGATCCGGGAGCTGCTCCCGCGGTATGCGCAGGACAACCTGTTCGACGCGACCAAGTTCACGACGCGCTTCCCCGACTTCCCCGTGACGAGGTACCACGCGGGAGTCACGATGATCCGTGGTGAGACCTGACTCCCACGTGACGGGTCGTCGAGCGTGGGTGTGGCGGGTGTGCTGAGCCCGGGCTTCTGCCCGGGTTCCGCGGTGCAGGTCGGCTCGGGTCTCAGACCACCGAGGCCATCCGTCGCACGGCCTCCTCGACGATGTCCGGCGTCGTGGCGAAGTTGAGCCGGACGAAGCCCTGACCGCGCTCCGGGTCGTACCGCGGCCCCGACCCCAGGGCCACCCGTCCCCGCTCGCGGAACACCGCGGCGGGGTCGTCGCCGAGGCCGAGCGCACGGCAGTCGAGCCAGGCCAGGTAGGTCGCCCGGGACGGTGTCCACCGGACCCCGGGCAGGTGCTCGGCGAGCAGATCACCGAGCAGGTCCCGGTTGGCGGTGAGCTCGGTGACCAGCCGGCGCTGCCAGTCCCGGCCCTCTCGGACGGCCGCGACGTGCGCGATCTCCCCGAGGTGGGAGGAACCGTGGGTGTGCACCTCGTGCAGCCTGGCCAGGTCTGCTCCCGCCTGCGACCCGGCGACGACGACCGCGGCCTTCAGGCCGGCGAGGTTCCAGCCCTTGGACGGCGAGAACGCGGCGAGCCCCCGCTCGGCACCGGGGACGGTGAGGTACGGCGTGTGGGCGGGGGAGCCGTCCAGGACGAGCGGCGCGTGGATCTCGTCGCTCACGACGCGCACGCCGAGCTCCGCGGCGAGTGCGGCGAGCGCCGCGAGCTCGTCGGCGGCGTGGACCGTACCGGTGGGGTTCTGCGGGTTGCACAGGAGGTAAGCGGCCCTCGCCCCGCCCTGTGTCGCGGCCCGGAAGGCCGTACGCAGCGCCTGCGGGTCGAGCCGGCCCTCGGGGGTGAGCGGGGCGTCGACACGGCGTCGTCCGATGGCTTCGACGAAGCCGTAGAACGCGTCGTACACGGGTGGGGAGATGACCACCGGACCGCCCTCGTCGGTGAGGAGGCGGAGCATCTCGCTCACGCCGATCATGACGTCGGTGACGACCATCGCGGCGGAGGGCCGGAAGGACCACCCGAGAGCGTCCTCGGTGTAGTCGGACATCGCGGCCGCATACCCGGGCGCCCACCCGTAGCCCGTGTCTCCGCGGGCCATCGCCGTCGAGACGGCCTCGACCACGGCGGGGCAGGGTAGGGCGTCCATCTCGGCCACCCACAGGGGCAGCACGTCGGAGGGGTAGGTGAGCCACTTGACGCTCGTGCGGGTGCGTCGGAGCTCGGCCTCGTGGGCGCCGAGGATGGCGGTGCTCATGCGGCCACCCTAGGTCCGGCCCGGCGCCGGGCCGGGGAGCGGTCCGGGCGGAGGCCCGGGGCCACCACACGACCACCTACAGTTGCGTGCATGACCGACGCGGGGCCCGAACGGCGGGTGAGTACCGACGTGTTCACGGTGCCCAACGTGCTGTCGGCGCTGCGCCTGGTCGGGGTGCCGGTGTTCCTCTGGGCGATCCTCTCGGAGCACGACGCCCTGGCCATCGTGCTGCTCGTGGTATCCGGGGTCACGGACTACCTGGACGGCAAGATCGCCCGCGCCTACGGCCTGGAGTCCCGGCTCGGCCAGCTGCTCGACCCGGTCGCCGACCGGCTCTACATCGCGTCGACGCTCTTCGGTCTGGCGTGGCGGGACATCCTGCCCTGGTGGGTGGTCGGCGTGCTCTTCGCTCGGGAGGCCTTCATGGGGGTCGTCGTGCTCATCGCGAAGCGGCACGGCTGGCTGGGCCTCCCCGTGCACTTCGCCGGCAAGGCCGCCACGTTCAACCTGCTCTACGCCTTCCCGCTGCTGCTCCTCGCCGACGGCGACGGGGTGGCGGCGCAGGTCGCCGAGCCAGTCGGCTGGGGCTTCGCGTGGTGGGGCATCACTTTGTACTGGGTCGCCGGGATCCTCTACGCGGTGCAGCTGCGCAGGCTCCTCGCCGCACCCCGGGCGGTGGCGGCATGAGCGAGCGGGACGACCCCGGCGACGGTGGCGCTCCCGGCCCACCGGCCGCCACACGACGCCCGGACGCGTCGATGACCCTCATCCGCACGATGATGGAGCGCCCGCTCGACCCCGGGTACGCCGCAGCGGCCGAGCGCCGCGAGGCGGCCGGGCTGCCCCGCTCCACGTCGCTGCGCTCCCCGGTCCTCGTCGTGGCCACGCTGGCGATGGGCCTGGTCGTCGGGGTGTCGGCGTCCAACCTGACCGCGGCCGACAGCCCTCGGTCCGCCGCCCGGAAGGACCTCGTGCAGCAGATCGAGGACCGCCGCACGCAGGTCGACGACCTGGCCACCAGGGCCCGGGACCTCCAGGCGCAGGTCACCGCCCTCGAGGCCAGCCAGCTGGACGGCCCGAGCGGGGACGCGGCCCGGAGCCGGGAGCTCGCGGAGGTGGTCGGAGCGCTGCCGATGCAGGGGCCCGGGGTCGTCGTGACCCTGGACGACCCCGACGACGCGGACGACAGCGGCAACGGCGACCCCTCCGACGAGGAGCGGGTCATCTCCAGCGACATCCAGTTCGTCGTGAACGCCCTGTGGGCGTCCGGGGCGGAGGCCGTGAGCATCAACGGCAACCGGCTGACGTCGGTCAGTGCCATCCGGTTCGCGGGGTCGGCGATCATCGTCGACTTCCGGCCGCTGACCAGGCCCTACGTCATCACGGCCATCGGTGACCCGCAGAGCATGCCCACCGCCTTCGCCGACGGGGCCGGCGGGAGCTACCTCGCGACGCTGCACGGGTCCTTCGGCCTGCGGGCCGACACGGACGTCTCGCGCGACCTCTCGGTGCCCGCGGCAGTGGGCCTCACCACCCGGTACGCGGACACCGTGGATACTGAAGGCGCCCCGACGTCCGGGGCCGTGCGAGACCGCGACGACGAGGAGGGCCGACCGTGATCCCCGCCATCGGCCTGGCCCTCGGCATCATGCTGGGGCTGCTGCTCCAGCCCGCGGTTCCCGTGTGGCTGCAGCCGTACCTGCCGATCGCGGTCATCGCCGCGCTCGACGCCGTGTTCGGAGCGGTGCGGGCCATCCTCGACGGGATCTTCAGCGACAAGGTCTTCGTCGTCTCGTTCCTCTCCAACGTCGTCGTGGCCGCGTTCATCGTCTTCCTCGGGGACAAGCTCGGGGTCGGCTCCCAGCTCTCCACCGGGGTCGTCGTCGTCCTCGGGGTGCGGATCTTCTCCAACGTCGCGTCGATCCGTCGGCACCTGTTCGACGCATGAGCGGCGCCGACACCCGGCCGCGGCCCCCGAGGGACGCCCGTCACGCGTGGGCGCGGCTGCGGCGGGCCGGCGCGCCCCGGCCCAGCCGGTCCAACCTCCTCGCGATGGTCCTCGGCGTCGTCCTCGGCTTCGCGATCATCGCCCAGGTACGACAGACCTCGGTCGAGGGCCTCGAGAACCTCCGTGAGGACGAGCTGGTCCGCATCTTCGCGGACGTCGACCAGGACGGTGACCGGCTGTCGAGCGAGATCCGCGATCTCCAGACCTCCCTCGAGCTCCTCGAGAGCCGCACGACCGGCGAGGAGGAGGCCCAGCGTGCCGCCCGGGACCGCCTGGAGGCTCTGAGCATCCTCGCGGGGACGGCGCCCGCCGCCGGCCCCGGCATCATCCTGCGCATCGACGACCCCCAGAAGCAGCTCGACGGCACCGCGCTGCTGGACGCCGTCGAGGAGCTGCGCGGGGCGGGGGCCGAGGCCATCCAGGTCGGTGACGTGCGGGTCGTCGCGACGACGTGGTTCGGCGGCAGCGACGGCGCCCTCACCGTCTCCGGCGCGGAGGTCCGGCCTCCGTACGTCATCACGGCCATCGGCGACGCCAACACCCTCGCCGGCGCGATGCAGATCCCCGGCGGGGTCACGGCGTCCGTCCGGCGCGTCGGAGCGGAGGCGGAGGTCCAGATCCGGACCCGCGTCGTCGTCGACGCGTTGCTGACCGTGAAGGCGCCTCAGTACGCTCGGCCCGTCCCCACCAACCCCTGACGTGGCCGACCGGCCCGAGACAGGAGCGCCATGAGCGACCTCGAGTACCCCGCTGGCCTGCGCTACACCGCCGAGCACGAGTGGGTGCGGACGGAGGGTGACGCGGTACGGGTCGGGATCACCGCGTTCGCCCAGGAGGCGCTCGGCGACGTCGTCTACGTCACGCTGCCCGCGGTGGGGGACACCGTGGCGGCGGGAGACACCTGTGGCGAGGTCGAGTCCACGAAGTCGGTCAGCGACCTCTACGCCCCCATCGCCGGCGAGGTGACGGCGGTGAACCCGGCCCTGGACTCCACCCCGGAGCTCGTCAACACCGACCCCTACGGCGAGGGCTGGATGTACGAGATGACACCGGCCGACGCCGCGGACGTCGACGGCCTGATGGATGCCGAGGCCTACACCGCGCAGCTGTCCTGACCGCCGCGGTCCCAGAGGTTGGAGGGAAGGGTGGGACATCCGCCCGCCCGTGATCTAGGGTGACAGTCCGCGAGCCACATTCGAGGAGGGTGACCACCGCATGACTGACGAGCGCGACGACCGGTCGGGGACGGCACCCGACCCGACCACGATGCGCCTGCAGGCCGTCGAGGGCGCGACCCGCGCCGAGCCGCAGGGTGAGAGCGAGCACGTCCTCACCAAGGCCGACCTCGCGACGGTCGAGGCGCTGCGTCCCGGCACTGCGCTGCTGGTCGTCCTCAGGGGCCCGAACACCGGTGCGCGCTTCCTGCTCGACGACGACGAGGTCCTCTCGGGGCGGCACCCGGACAGCGACATCTTCCTCGACGACGTCACCGTCTCGCGCAAGCACGCGGTCTTCCGCCGCTCGTCCGGGTCGTTCATGGTCCACGACGTCGGCTCGCTCAACGGCACCTACGTCAACCGCGACCTCGTGGACGAGGCGCTGCTCACGACGGGCGACGAGGTCCAGATCGGCAAGTTCCGGCTCGTCTTCTACGCCTCGGCCCAGGCCTGACCGTCCACCCGTGGCCCCTGGCAGGCCCCTGACGATAGGGGCGGTCGTCTCGGCCCTGGTCGACGAGTTCCCCGACGTCACGGTCTCCAAGGTCCGCTTCCTCGAGGCGGAGGGGCTGGTCGCGCCCGAGCGGTCCGGCGCGGGCTACCGGCGGTACTCCCCGGAAGATCTCGAACGGCTCCGCTACGTCCTGCGGGCCCAGCGCGATCTCTTCTGGCCCCTCAAGGTCATCAAGGAGGCGCTGGCCGCGGCCGACCGCGGGCTGGGCTTCACCGCTCCGGGGGAGCGTCCGGCGCTGCCGGAGCCCGTGGCGGCCGCGGCTCCGCCCGACGCGTCCGCCGTGCGGGCCGCGGGCACCCTGCGGCTCTCGGCCGACGAGCTCGCCGAGGCCTCGGGCCTCTCGGCGACGGACGTCGACGCCCTCGTCGGGCACGGCCTGCTCCGTCCGGTGGAGGGGATGCACGGCGCCGCCGATCTCGATGTCGCCCGGGCCGTGGCGGGTCTCGGGGCCTTCGGTGTCGAACCACGGCACCTCCGGGGCGTTCGGGCCGCGGCCGACCGTGAGGTCGGTCTCGTCGAGCAGGTCGTCGGAGGCCGGCGCGGGGCGGACGCCCACGCGGCCCGCGACGAGGTCGCGCGGCTCTGCCTGGCCCTGCACGCCGCGCTCCTGCGGGGTGGGCTCTCCGAGACCTCCTGAGCCCGGCGCCCCGTCCCTCGTACTCCGGGTCGGGCGTCCCACCGGAGAGGTACGGTGGATGCGTGAAGGTGCTGGACGTCCTCGGCGTGCGGGTCGAGATGCCGAACAACCAGCCTCTCGTCCTCCTCCGGGAGCGGGACGGCGACCGCTACCTGCCCATCTGGATCGGGGCTGCCGAGGCCACGGCCATCGCGTACGCCCAGCAGGGCGTCGTGCCGCCCCGGCCGCTGACCCACGACCTCCTCCGGTCGGTGATCGACGAGACCGGGCACACCTTGACGCGGGTGCGGATCACCTCGCTCGAGGAAGGGGTGTTCCACGCCGTCCTCGACATCGACGGTGGGGACGCCGCCGGGGGGACCGTCATCGACTCGCGCTCCTCGGACGCGATCGCCCTCGCGCTGCGGGCGGGGGCCGAGATCGTCACCGACGAGTCCCTGCTCGCCGAAGCGGGCGTCGAGATGGCCGAGCAGGAGGACGACGAGGTCGAGCGGTTCAAGGAGTTCCTCGACCACGTCTCGGCCGACGACTTCGACACCGAGGGCGGCGTCTGACCCGAGAACGGACGACACGCCGGTGGGCGTGTCGTTGCCGTGGTCGTTGACCGGTGTCACATCCGCCTCTACGGTCACACCCGTCACACAAAGTGGCCGAGTGAGTGACGCCGATGTCATTCCTCGGCGTACAGTCGTCGATGAGGGCGGCACATCAGGAGGTAGGCGTGGGCTCCACAGGAGAGGCGCACACGACGGGCACGGTCCCGGTCGCCGCGCAGGGCATGCTGTTCTCCGACGACCTGCCGGAGCTCGACGACGAGGTCGGCTATCGCGGCCCCACGGCGTGCAAGGCGGCCGGCATCACCTACCGCCAGCTCGACTACTGGGCCCGGACCGGTCTCGTCGAGCCCTCGGTCCGGGCGGCCGGTGGGTCGGGCACGCAGCGCCTCTACGGGTTCCGCGACATCCTGGCCCTCAAGGTCGTCAAGCGGCTCCTCGACACCGGGGTCTCGCTGCAGCAGATCCGCGGCGCCATCACCGTGCTGCGCGACCGCGGCGTCGACGACCTCGCCGAGATCACGCTGATGAGCGACGGCGCCTCGGTCTACGAGTGCACCTCCACCGACGAGGTCATCGACCTCCTCCAAGGCGGCCAGGGCGTCTTCGGCATCGCCGTCGGGCGCGTCTGGCGCGAGGTCGAGGGCGAGCTCGCGGAGCTGCCCAGCGAACGGGCCGAGCACGACGAGCCGTCAACCCATCCGGGAGACGAGCTCTCGGCGCGCCGCGCCGCTCGTCTCGCCTGACGACCCTGGTGTCCCCCTCGCGGGGGCGGGGCGTGCCTCGTCGGGCACCCACCGCGACGATGCTAGGTTTGGTCCTGCCGTTCACACCGTGCGGGAGAGTCCCCGGCACGTGACCGGGGCGCCGAAGGGGCAACCCTCCCCAGAACCTCTCAGGCGCCAGGGACCGCGCGGACCAGGCACCTCCGGAGGGCGCGATGCCCGACAGAGGGGGAGACGTCACCGTCGTCTGCCCCTGTGAGGTCCCCGTGAGCACCGTCCTTCCCGAGTTCGCCGGTCGGCACATCGGTCCGCGCGAGTCCGACCTCGAGGGCATGCTGAAGGTCGTCGGCCGGGAGTCCCTGGAGGACCTCGTGGCCACGGCGGTCCCCTCCGGCATCCGGTTCGAGGGCCGGCTCGAGGTCGAGCCCTCCGCGTCGGAGGCCGCGGTCGTGGCAGAGCTGCGCCAGGTCGCCGCGCGCAACCGGGTCGTCAGGACCCTCATCGGACTGGGGTACTACGGGACCGTCACCCCGGCCGTGATCCAGCGCAACGTCCTCGAGAACCCCGCGTGGTACACGGCCTACACGCCCTATCAGCCCGAGATCTCGCAGGGCCGTCTCGAGGCTCTCCTCAACTTCCAGACGGTCGTCTCCGACCTCACCGCGCTGCCCGTCGCCGGCGCCTCGCTGCTCGACGAGGGCACCGCCGCGGCCGAGGCGATGACCCTCATGCGGCGCGCGTCGAAGGCAGCCGCCGACGCGGTGCTCGTCGTCGACGCACAGGTCTTCCCGCAGACGCTGGCCGTCGTGCGGACCCGAGCCGTGCCGCTCGGCATCCCGGTCGTGGTGGCCGACCTCGACGGCGTGGAGTCCGCCGAGGAGCTGCGGGCCGCGGCCGGGGGCACGGACGTCTTCGGCGTCCTCCTCCAGTACCCGGCGATGGACGGCCGGCTCCGCGACCACCGCGGTCTCGCCGAGGCCGCGCACGAGGTCGGCGCGCTCGTCGCGGCCGCCGCCGACCTGCTCGCCCTCACGCTGGCGGTACCGCCGGGGGAGTGGGGGGCCGACATCGCGGTCGGCACGACCCAGCGCTTCGGGGTGCCGGTGGGCTTCGGTGGCCCGCATGCCGGCTTCATGAGCGTCCGGAAGGGCCTCGAGCGCACCCTGCCCGGCCGGCTCGTCGGGGTGTCGGTCGACGCCGACGGCGACCCTGCCTACCGGCTGGCGCTGCAGACGCGCGAGCAGCACATCCGCCGCGAGAAGGCGACCTCTAACATCTGCACCGCCCAGGTGCTGCTCGCGGTCATGGCGAGCATGTACGCCGTCTACCACGGGCCGGACGGGCTGCGGGCGATCGCGTTGCGTGTGCACGCCCACGCCCGCGACCTGGCCGATGCCCTCCGGGCCGCCGGGCTCGACGTCGGGGACACTCCGTTCTTCGACACGCTGGCCGTGCGCGTGCCCGGGCGGGCGGCCGAGCTCGTCGCGGCCGCGCTGGCCGAGGGTGTCAACGTCTGGGAGGCCGACGACGACACGGTGCTCCTCAGCGTCGACGAGACCACTGACACGACCGTGCTGGGGAAGGTGTGTCGGGCGTTCGGCGCCACCACGCCCGGGACGGTCCGCGTCGAGCCGACGTCCTGGCCCGACGCGCTGACCCGCACCTCCGAGTACCTCACCCACCCGGTCTTCTCCGCCCACCGGTCGGAGACCGCGATGCTGCGTTACCTGCGCCGGCTCGCCGACCGCGACTTCGCCCTCGACCGCGGGATGATCCCCCTCGGCTCGTGCACGATGAAGCTCAACGCGACGACCGAGATGGTCGCGGTGACCTGGCCCGAGTTCGCGGACCTGCACCCGTTCGCACCGCACGAGCAGACCCGGGGTCTCCGTGATCTCGTCGACGAGCTCTCGACGTGGCTCTGCGAGCTCACCGGCTACGACGCGGTCTCGCTGCAGCCGAACGCGGGGTCGCAGGGCGAGCTGTCGGGCCTTCTGGCGATCGCGGCCTACCACCGCGCCAACGGCGACGACGAGCGCCGGGTGTGTCTCATCCCGAGCAGCGCGCACGGGACCAACGCGGCGAGCGCGGTGATGGCCGGCATGAAGGTCGTCGTCGTCAAGACCGCTCCGACGAGCGGGAACGTCGACATGGACGACCTCGCCGCGAAGGTCGAGGAGCACCGGGACACGCTCGCGGCGATCATGGTCACCTACCCGTCTACACACGGCGTCTTCGAGGACACGATCACCGATCTCTGCGCGATGGTGCACGACGCCGGCGGACAGGTGTACGTCGACGGTGCCAACCTCAACGCCCTCGTGGGCATCGCCCGTCCCGGACGGTTCGGGGCGGACGTGTCGCACCTGAACCTGCACAAGACGTTCTGCATCCCGCACGGCGGCGGTGGTCCCGGCGTGGGACCGGTGGCGTGCCGTGAGCACCTGGCCCCGTACCTGCCCAACCACCCGCTCGACGCCGCGGCAGGCCCGGAGACGGGGGTCGGGCCGGTGTCGGCCGCGCCGTACGGGTCGGCGAGCATCCTGCCGATCTCGTGGGCCTATGTGCGGCTCATGGGAGGTGCCGGTCTCACCCGGGCCACGGAGGTCGCCGTCCTCAACGCGAACTACGTCGCGGCCCGGCTGCGCGACCATTACCCCGTGCTCTACGCGGGCACGGACGGCCTCGTGGCGCACGAGTGCATCCTCGACCTGCGGGGTATCACCAAGGAGACGGGGGTGACGGTCGATGATGTCGCGAAGCGCCTCGTCGACTACGGCTTCCATGCCCCGACGATGTCGTTCCCCGTGGCCGGCACGCTCATGGTGGAGCCGACCGAGAGCGAGGACCTGCACGAGCTGGACCGGTTCTGCGACGCGATGGTGGCGATCCGTCGCGAGATCGACGAGGTCGGCTCGGGCACCGTGGCCGTCGGGGAGAGCGTGCTGCGCCAGGCCCCGCACACGGCGGAGTCGCTGGCGGGCGAGTGGCCGCACCCGTACGACCGCCGGGCCGCTGCGTACCCCCCCGGGGTGGACGCCGCGGCGAAGTACTGGCCGCCGGTGCGCCGCATCGACGGTGCGTACGGCGACCGGCACCTCGTGTGCTCGTGCCCGGCCCCGGAGGCGTTCGAGGACTGAGGCGCGGTCAGGCTGCCGGTTCGGCGGCACCGCGGACGGTGACCGAGCTGCCGCTCGCGCCCTTGCTCACCACGACCTGGTCGGGGACCCGAGAGCGCAGGTCGGCGACGTGGCTGATGACGCCGACGGCCCGCCCGCCCTCGCGGAGCCCGTCGAGCACGGTCAGCACCTGTTCGAGGCTGTCGTCGTCGAGGCTGCCGAAGCCCTCGTCGATGAAGAGGGTGCCGAGGTCGAGCCCGCCGGACTCCTCCCGCACCGCGTCCGCGAGACCGAGCGCCAAGGCCAGTGACGCCATGAAGGACTCGCCCCCGGAGAGCGAGGCGGTGTCACGGACCTTGCCCGTCCACTGGTCGAGGACACGCAGGCCCAGGCCCGAGCGGGCGCCGCGGGCCGCTCGCTCGTCGCTGTGCTCGAGGACGTAGCGTCCGCCACCCATGACGGCGAGCCGCTCGTTGGCGAGCTCCGCCACCTTCTCGAGCCGCGCCGCGAGGACGAAGGAGGTGAGTCGCATCCGCAGGGTGTTGTCGCCACCCGTCCCGCAGACCGCGTCGGCGAGCTCACGGACTCGGGCCTGGCGCTCCGCCAGGCCGGCGATCCGGGTGCAGGCCTCGACCAGCGCGGGGCGGAGCGTCTCGCAGATGCGGCGGGCACGGCCGACCGCGTCGTGGCTTCCCCGCGCGGCCAGCACCAGGTGCCGCGCCGCGCGGACGTCGTCGCCCAGGTCGTCGAGGGCGGGGGGCTCGGCCGAGAGCGCCGCGGCCACCTCGGGCTCCCCCAGGATGCTGCCCGCGGCGTCGCGGGCGCGGTCGTGCGTGAGGACCGCGTCTCGCAGGCGGTCGAGGTCGGCCGGGCCGCGGACGGCGGCGCGCGCCTCGTCGGCGGCGCCGAACCCGCCGGCCGTGAGCGCCGCCTCGAGGTCGGCCGCGGCGACGGACGCACGCCGGGCGGCGGCGTTCTCGTCCTCGAGGGCACGGACGAGAGCGGTGAGCGCCTCGGCCGCCGCAGCGTGCCGCGCAGGGTCGGGCGCGCCGCACGGGCAGTCGTCGTGGGCCGTGACGGCCGCCTCGAAGCGTTCCCGGGTGTCGGCCGCCTCGGCGGTGAGATCCTGCACGCGGCGGTCGGCCTCACTGGCGGCCGATGCGAGGCGAGCGCGTTCGGTGGTCAGGCGTTCCGTCTCGTGCCGGGCTTGGGTGAGCCGGCGTGCGACCGCCGCCCGGGAGGCGGCAGCCTGCTGCGCCGCCAGGTGGGACGCCGTGACCTCCTCGACCTCACGGTCGACGTCGGCAGGGGTGGCGCCGTCGAGGGTGGCGAGGCGGGCGGTGACGGCCGCGTCGAGGCCGGCCGCATCGCGTTCGAGGGCGTCCCGATGGGCACGGGCGGCCTCGAGACGAGCCTCGGCGGCCGCGACGTCCTCGGGGTCGACGGCGTCGGCGGCCACGGCCGGTGCCGGATGCTCCGCGCCACCGCAGACCGGACACGGTTCGCCCGAGGAGAGGTCGCGGGCGAGCTCGGCGGCCATGCCGTCGAGCCGCCGGGAGCGCAGCGAGATGAGCGTGGACTGGGCCGTCAGCAGGGCCTCGCCGGCCTGCGCGCGACCGGGTGCGAGCGCCTCGAGGGCGGCCCGGTCGTCGTCGAGCTCGTCGAGGGTGCGGCGCCGGGCTCGGGCTGCTGCCAGGGTGGCGCACAGGGCGTCGACCCTCGCGGCGTCGCCCTCGACCCGTTCGGCTTCGGCCTGGGCGCTCTCGACCGCGGCCAGGGCGTCCGGCAGCTGGGCCTCGACGTCGGACATCGCCGCACGGACGGACGCTGACCGCGCGGCCTCGGTCTCGAGCGCCCCGGCGAGGCGCCGCGCGGTACCGGCCTCGCGCGACAGGGCCTCGGCGGCGGGATCGAGCCCCCGGAGGGTGGCGAGGGCCGCCGCGGGGTCGTCCTGCAGTGCCGGCCCGAGCGACGTGACACCCTGGCGCGCCGACGCCACGGCCTCGCGAGCGGTCTCGAGGTCGGCGGCGGCGCGGTCGGCGGCCCGGAGCTGGCCGGTGACCTGCGCGGCGCGGTCGGCGGCGTCGAGCTCGGCGCGTCGGGCTCGATGGGTGTCCACCTGGGCGTCGAGGGACTCGAGCCGGGCACGGGCGGCGAGTCCGCGCGTCCGCAGCGCGTCGAGCGCGCGGGCGTCGTCGAGGGCCGACTGGGCGGCGGCCTCGGCGAGCTCCGCGCCGTCGGCCTCGGTGAGTGCCTCCGTGAGCAGCTCGTCGAGCCTGGCTGCCACCTCGCCCAGGCGGGTGGGGAGGGCGTCGACGGAGGTGTCGACGAGCGGCGGGTGCTGTGGGTCCTCGCCGTCGGTGGGGAGGAGCCCGGGGACCTCGGTGAGGGCGTCCTCGAGGCGCTGCAGGTCGGCGACCAGACGATGTTCGGCGCTCTCCAGGGCGGTACCACCGGAGCGCCGGGCTTCGGCCAGCCACTCCTCGACGTCGGCGAAGACCCCGATGTCGAAGAGGCGCTCGAGGAGGAGCCGACGTTCTTCGGGCTCGGCCCGCAAGAACGTCGCGAACTCGCCCTGGGGCAGCAGGACGACGCTGGCGAACTGCTTGAGCCCCATTCCGAGGACGTCCGTGACGATCTCGGCGACCTCCGGGTGACCGGTGCTCAACGGCTGCCAGGCACCTCCGACGAGCTCTTCGAGAAACACCGACGCCTGCTGCCGCACCGTGCCGCTGCCCCGCTTCTTCGGGCGCTGCCACTCGGGGGAACGGGTCAGCCGCAACCTCCGCCGGGCGACGGTGAGCTCGACAACTACCTGGGGCACCGCGTCGGGGGCGGCGTGGTCGCTGCGCAGGCCTTGTTTGCGACGCGCGCCGGGGACGTCGCCGTACAGCCCGAAGCACACGGCGTCGAGGAGGCTCGTCTTGCCGGACCCCGTGGGCCCGTGCACGAGGAAGAGCCCGGACGCGGAGACGTCGTCGAGGTCGAGGACGACCCGCTCCGCGAACGGCCCGAAGGCCTCGACCTCGAGCCGGTGGATCCTCACGCCGCCCCCGAGACGCCGGAGCGGTCACGCGCCACGCCCTCGTCGTCCGACAGACCCCGGGCCACGCGGGCGCTCTCGACCGCCTCGCGGAGGAGGGCACGCTCGTCGTCGTCCGCCACCCTGCCCGAGCGGACGTGGCCGAGGAAGTCGCAGCAGACGTCGACCTCGGACAGCGCCGACACCCGCGTCGAGTACGGACGGAGCGGCACCGACGCCCCCTCGGGCTCGAAGCGCAGCTCGAGGGTGTGCGGGAAGCGCCGCCGGAGCCGCTCCATCGCACCGAGCGGGCGGACGGGGTCGGTGAGCGTGACCTGGACCCAGGCGCGCTCCGCCGCCACGTGACGCGGGTCGATGAGCAGCGACTCCAGTGTTCCGCGCAGGACGGCCAGCGGCCGCTCGACCGGCGCGTCGACAGGCGTGACGTCCGCCGAGCCGCCCGAGAGGTCGACGAGCAGGCCACCCTTGCGCTGACGGTGCTCCCCGAAGGACATCGCGAGGGGGGACCCGCTGTACCGGACCCGCTCGGCCACCTGCTGGCGACCGTGCAGGTGACCCAGCGCCGCGTAGTCGACCCCGGCGAAGACGTCCGCCGGGACGACCGCGACGCCGCCGACCGAGATGTCGCGCTCGGACTCGCTGCTCTCGGCGCCGCTGACGAACGCGTGCGCCATGACGACCGTGCGGCCGCCACGCCGGTAGGCGTCGGCCCGGACCCGGTCCATCGCCGCCCCGAGCACGGCCCGGTGGCTGCGCTCCTCGACGCCCAGGGCATCGGCGACGAGCAGGGGCTCGAGGTAGGGGAGGGGGTGGACGGCGACGTCGCCGAGAAGCACCGGCCGGCCGACGTCGGCCACCGAGGTGCGCACGTGCACCCCGGCACGTTCGAGGAGACCGGACGCGAAGCCCAGGCGCACCGCGGAGTCGTGGTTGCCGCTGGAGAGCACGACCTGGGCCCCGGTGTCGACGACCCGCTCGAGCGTCTGGGAGAGGAGCGCCATGGTGTCGGGGGAGGGCAGCGCGCGGTCGTAGACGTCGCCGCTGACGAGGACGGCGTCGACCGACTCGGCCCGCACGACCTCGACGAGGTGGTCGACGTAGCGGGCCTGAGCACCGAGCAGCCCGACGCCGTGGAACGAGCGTCCCAGGTGCCAGTCGGAGGTGTGCAGCAACCGCATGCCGACAACGCTAGGGCGGGGCACCGACATCCCCGGGGACCGAAACGCTGGTGCTGCTTCCGCCGCCCCGGCCGATGTGGTTGGTTGTCGTCCATGGGATCCGAGGTCAGCGCGCAGAGCTACACGCGTGAGCAACGTCAGCGGTACCGCGAGAAGGTCCGCCAGAACCTCGACGTCTTCGAGCGGATGCTCACGACGAGCAGCTTCGACTTCGACCGCCCGATGACCGGCTTGGAGATCGAGCTCAACCTCGTCGACGACCGCCAGCAGCCGCACTTCCACAACGCGGAGGTCCTCGAGGCGATCGCCGACCCGGGCTTCCAGACCGAGCTGGCCCGGTACAACGTCGAGCTCAACGTGCCGCCCCGGCCGCTGCCCGGAGACTCGGCCTTCGAGCTCGAGCGCGACCTGCGCGACAGCCTGAACGCCGCCGACGAGGCAGCCCGCGAGGTCGGCTCGAAGATGGTCGCGATCGGGATCCTCCCGACGATCATGCCCGAGCACTACGAGGGGGACTGGATCAGCGAGAACAACCGCTATACCGCGCTCAACGACTCGATCGTCCTGGCCCGCGGCGAGGACGTCTACCTCGACATCGAGGGGCCCACGGGAGAGCGCGTCGCCACCTATTGCACGTCGATCGCCCCCGAGTCGGCGTGCACCTCCGTCCAGCTGCACCTCCAGGTCGCGCCGCACGATTTCGCCTCGCACTGGAACGCCGCGCAGTCCCTGTCGCCGGTCCAGCTCGGGCTCGCCGCGAACAGCCCGTACTTCTTCGGGAAGCGGTTGCACGCCGAGACCCGCATCGAGCTCTTCAGCCAGGCCACCGACACCCGTCCCGTCGAGCTGAAGAACCAGGGCGTGCGGCCCCGGGTGTTCTTCGGCGAGCGGTGGATCACGTCGATCTTCGACCTCTTCGAGGAGAACGTCCGCTACTTCCCGACCCTCCTCGCCGAGGTCACCGACGAGGACCCGATGGCCAAGCTCGAGGCGGGCGTCGCCCCTGAGCTCGCCGAGCTCCGGCTGCACAACGGCACGGTGTACCGCTGGAACCGCCCGATCTACGACATCGTCGACGGCGTCCCGCACCTCCGGGTCGAGAACCGGGTGCTGCCGGCCGGGCCGACGATCGCGGATGTCCTCGCGAACGCTGCGTTCTACTACGGGGCGGTGCGGGTGCTGGCCGCGGCCGACCGCCCGGTGTGGACGAAGATGAGCTTCGCGGCGTGCGAGGAGAACTTCCGGCGTGCGGCCCGCGACGGGATGGAGGCCCGTGTGTACTGGCCGGGCTTCGGCGAGGTGTCGGCGGACGAGCTCGTCCTGCGGCACCTGCTCCCGATCGCCCACGAGGGGCTCCGGGCGTGGGGCGTCTCGGACGCGGTGCGGGAGCACTACCTGGGGATCATCGAGGGCCGGGCCACGACCGGCGTCAACGGCGCGGAGTGGCAGACGCGCACGGTGCGCCACTTCGAGGAGCAGGGGCTGCAACGCCGCGAGGCGCTGCGCGCGATGGTCGAGCGCTACATCGCCCACATGGACGCCAACGACCCGGTGCACACCTGGCCCGTGCCGTGACGGAGGCCGTCGCAGGCTCCTGAGAGGATGGGCGCCATGCCCGGCTACATCGCCTTCCTGCGCGCTGTGAACGTCGGGGGACGACGGTCCGTGCGGATGGCCGGGCTCCGAGCGGCTCTCGAGGATGCCGGGTACACGCAGGTCGAGACCCACATCCAGTCGGGGAACGTCGCGGTCACCAGCCGCCGCCGGACGGCGGAGAGCGTGGCAGGGCACCTGACCTCCACGCTCTCGGCCTGGGCGGGGTTCGACATCCCGTGCATCGTCCGGACGCCTGCCGCACTCGGCGAGCTGGTGAGGGAGGCGGACGCCGTGGCACCGATGTTCCCGGGGCCGGTGAAGCGCTACCTGGCGGTCGCCGACGGGCCGGTGCCGCAGCAGGCTGCTGCCACCTTCGCCGCCTGGACCACCAGTGGCGAGCGTGCCGTCGCCCTCACGGACGCCGTGCTCGCGGAGCTCGGCAGGGACTTCCACGAGAGCACCCTGACCAACGCCCGGATCGAGAAGATCACCGGCCTGACGACGACGTGGCGCGCCTTGGAGGTCGTGCGTACCGTCGCCGAGAAGTGGAGTGAGCGATGACCGACCAGACCCGTCCCGACACCGGAGGCACCGGGCTCGGCCGCCGCAGCATCACGATGACGCGGCTCGAGAAGGGGCTGTACGAGGTGCGCAACGACCGCGGCGGCACGATGCGGCTCGGCGGTGGAGGGGACACGCCCGACTTCACACCGGTCGAGATCTTCCTCGCGGCGATGGCCGGGTGCAGCGCCACCGACGTCGACTTCATCACGAGCCGGATCGCCGAGCCGGAGACCTACGAGGTCCAGGCCTCGGGCCTGAAGGCGAAGGACGACGCCGGGAACCACCTCGACGAGATCGAGGTCACGTTCCGGGTGCGCTTCCCGGACGGCCCCGACGGTGACCGGGCGCGCGACCGGCTGCCGCGGGCGATGGCCCAGAGCCACGACCGGCTCTGCACGGTCTCGCGGACGGTCCAGCGCGGCGCACCCGTCTCCATGCGCGAGGGCTGACCGACGCGCGGTGTCCCGCCTGCGGCCTAGGCTGGGTCACGTGGCCCGCTACCTCGACGTGCACCCCGTCGACCCCCAGCCCCGGGCGATCGCGCAGACGGTCGCCGTCCTGCGGGACGGCGGGCTCGCCGCGTATCCCACCGACTCCGGGTACGCGCTCGGCGCACTCATGGGGGACCAGGAGGCCAAGGACCGCATCCGCACGATCCGCCGCCTCGACGACAAGCACCACTACACACTGGTGTGCCGGGACTTCGCGCAGCTGGGGCAGCTCGTCCACGTCGACAACCACGTCTTCCGCGCGGTCAAGGCCGCGACACCCGGGCCGTACACGTTCATCCTCCCGGCCACCTCGGACGTGCCCCGCAGACTGCTCCACCCGAAGAAGCGCACCGTCGGCGTCCGGATCCCCGAGCATCCCGTGGTCCGTGAGCTGCTCGCCGCTCTGGGGGAGCCGCTGCTCTCCTCGACCCTCATCCTCCCGGACGAGACCGAGCCGATGACCGACGGGTGGGTGGTCAAGGAGGCGCTCGACCACGTCGTCGACATCGTGCTCGACTCGGGGGAGTGCGGCACCGACCCGACCACCGTCGTCGACTTCACCGCCGACCCGGCCGGCGAGGTCGTGCGGGACGGCGCGGGGCGCTGGTCGGCGCGCTGACGGCTCGACCTCCCGCCTCTGCAGAAGGCAGACCGGGGACCGACCTGAAGAGGTGCCCCGGCGCCGGTGAGCCGACCACCGCCGAGGCACCTCCGGTAGCCCGCGTTGCCACGCTCGGCGCCGGAGGGGGAGGACAGGCGACACCGGTGTCAGGGTGTCGGCCACGGGCCGGCGGTGGGCCGGGGGCTACTGCATCCAACGCTAGGGGCCTCTGTGTACGCACGTTACCTGTGGGACGTCAGGACTCGGTAAGGGTTCGGTCAGTGGTTCGCGGGCTCCGCTGAAGAGCGCGGAGGACGGCCCGGTCACGCGGCGCCGGAGGGGTCAGTGTCGTTCCAGGAGAACGATGGTCTCCACGTGCCGGGTCTGCGGGAACATGTCCGCCACACGGACCTCGGAGACGCGCAGCGACGGCATGGCGGTGAGGTCCCGCGAGAGCGTGTCGACGTTGCAGCTGGAGTAGACGACGTGACCGGCACCCGACGCCTCCAAGGTAGAGGCCAGGCCGGGGCCGATGCCCCGACGCGGTGGGTTGACGACGACGAGGTCGGCCGGCGGGCCGGGTGGGGCGTCGCTCGTGGCGTCGCCCTCGACGACGACGACCTCGGCCTCAACGAGCCGCGCCGACTCCGTGGCAGCCGAGACGGCCTCCGTGGAGGTCTCCACACCGACCGTCCGGCGTCCGGGAGCCGCCAGGTGGAGAGCGAACCCACCGACGCCGCAGTACAGGTCGTGGACGACGGCGGGGGAGAGGTGGTCGGCCCACCGGGCGGCCTGCGCGTACAGGGCCGTCGCGACTCCCGTGTTGGTCTGGAAGAACGCGCGTGGTCCGAGCAGGAGCGTGGCGCCGGGAAGCCGCATCGGCAGTCGTCGTCGTGCGGTCAGCGGCACCTCGGTGTCGCCCTCCAGGACGGCCTTGTGCTCCGGGTGCAGGTTCACCGTCACCACTCGGGCCGAGGGGATGGCGTCCTGGAGGCGGGGGAGCGCGCTCCGGATGCGGTGCAGCCCGTCCCGGGAGCGGACGACGAAGCGGAGGAGGTGCTCGCCGTCGGGGGAGTGGGTGACGATCACGTACTTGAGCTCACCGCGCCGGGCGGGGACGTCGTACGGCTCGATGCCAATGTTCACGAGAACGCGGTGGAGAGGGTCGAAGGCTGCGGACAGCCCAGGTTCGTAGAGGCCGCAGCCACGGAGGTCGACGCCGCGGCCCTGCGCGTCGAGGATGCCGAGCGTCGGCGCCCCCGCGCGACCGCCGACGACGAGCTTGGCCTTGTTCCGGAAGTGCGACTCGGGGGAGGTGATGGCGGGCAGCCAGCGGGCGCCCGCAGCATGCGTCCCCAGGGCTGCGGCGACCGCGCGCTCCTTGTTCGCGAGCTGGGTGGAGTACGACGTCCCCATGAGGGTGCACGAGCGGCACCGGCCGAGGTCGTAGTCGTCGCACTGCATCGCCGCTCAGCGTACGGCCGGTGCCATGCTGCTCGCGTGCGTCTCCTACGAGGAGTCCGCGCCCGTCCGGCGGGCGGTGGCGGTCGGCCGTGCCGACCGGCCGGGAGCAGCCTGCGCCGGGTTCTGGGTCAGCCCTCGAGGGCCCCGAGGACGGCCGGCTGGAAGGCGCCGGCGATGGCCGCGTACCCGCGGTCGTTCGGGTGGAAGCGGTCCGCGGCGAGGCGGCCGTGCCAGGAGCGGGGCCCGTCCCGTGCCATGTCGACGACCTCAAGGTGCCCTTGTTCCCCGGCGCGCACGAGGTGAACGTTGGCGCGACGGGCGGCGGTCCGCGGCTGGGGGAGGGTGGCCATGACTGCGCGGCGGGGGAGTGCGGCGACGAGCTCGCCGAAGGCGTCCGGCAGCCCCCTGCGGGCCGCACCACCGGCGAAGAGGTCGTTGGACCCGATGAGCACGGTGACCAGGTCGGGAGCGCTGCCCGTGGCCGGCAGATCCAGCGCGAGGGGGAGCTGCCGGTCGAGGACGTCGCGGACACGCGCACCGGTGGCGCTGAGGTTGACGACGGTCAGCGGATGTCCGGCATCGTGGAGGTCGCGCGCGAGCCGGCCGACCCAGCCGGTGTCCCACGCCGACGCACCGAGGGACTGCGACATCGAGTCCCCGAGCACGACCCAGCGGCGCCCCGGGGCCGCGACCGACTCGGCGTTGTGGCGGGTCCACGCGTCGGCGTAGGGGTCGGCCTGCGCCTGGACACGGCGGACGCCCGGCAGGAGCACGCCGAGCGCGCGCAGGGTGCGACCCGCCGGCCGCCCGGTCCGGTTCCCGTAGTCGCGCAGGGCGGCGACGGCCGCGGCGGGGGTCATCGGCGGGTCTCAGCCGAGCAGCGCACGGACGAGGTGCAGCGCCTCGACGACGGACCGGCGGCGAACGGTGTTGCGGCCGCCGCCGATGACGACCCGCCGGTGCTTCGAGCCGGCAGGCCCTGTGGCACAGAGGTGGACGAGGCCCACCGGCTTCTCGGGCGTCCCGCCGGTGGGCCCGGCCACACCGGTCACCGAGACGCCGATATCGGCCCCCGTCCGGGCACGGACGCCGTCCGCCATCGCCCGCGCGACCTCCTCGCTCACGGCACCCATCCGCTCGACGAGCCCGGCAGACACCCCCAGGAGGCTCGCCTTCGCCTCGTTGGAGTAGGTGACGCAGCCACCGAGGAGATACCCGGACGATCCGGGCCGGTCGGCGAGCCGTCCGGCGACGAGCCCGGCGGTGCACGACTCGGCGGTGGCGATCGTTGACCCCTGCGAGAGAAGGAGCTCGGCGACGACAGCGTCGATGGTCGCGCCGTGCGGTGAGTACATCGCGGCGCCGAAGTCGGTGATCAGGGCGTCGCGCAGGGCGTCGACCGTGGGGGACTCGGCAGGGGAGGATCGGACGACGACCTCGAGCTCGCCGTCGCGCAGGCAGGTGGTGACCTCGAGCAGGTCGGCGACCGCGGCATGCCTCCGCAGCGACGCCGCGAGCTCGGACTCCGCAGTGCCCCAGAGTCGCATCGTGTGCTCGTGCAGCTCGGTGCGGCCGGCCAGGGCATGACGGACCGGCTCGGTGGCGAGGGCAGCGTCCCACATCCCCTGCAGCTCGCGCGGGGGCCCGGGGAGCACGAGCACCGGGGGAGTGGTCGCGCCGTCCGGCGCCGTGACGACGAGCCCGGGTGCGGTGCCGACCGGCTCGAGGACGGCGGCGCCCTCGGGCACCATGGCCTGCTTGCGGGTCGCGGCGGCCAGGTCGGCGGCGTCGACGCTCCACCCGTGGGCGGCGACGAGCCGGGCGATGACGGCGGCGATGCGCTGCTCCAGGTCTTGGTCGAGGTGCATGGTCCGTCGCTGGACGTCGGCGACGACCTGGGCGGTGAGGTCGTCGGCTGTGGGACCGAGCCCGCCGGTCGTGATGACGAGGTCGTTGGTTGCGTCGAGGAGGTGGTGCAACGCGGTGGTGAGGTCGTCGGGACGGTCGCCCACGACGACGACCTCGCCGATGTCGACACCGTGCCGGCGCAGCGCCTCGGCCAGCCACGGGCCGTTGCGGTCGAGCACCCGGCCGGTGAGGACCTCGGTGCCGGTGACGACGACGGACGCACGCGCTCCCACGAGGTCGATCCTAGGAGCCGGGCGAGAGGGTGTGTACGACTGACGTGACGCAGGCGCTGGCAGGACGCCGCCCGGTGGGCGCGTCAGGAGGACCGGGTGCGGTCGCAACGGCGGCCGTGGTCCGCGCGGGTACCAGCGGGGAGCGCCATGATCGCTCGTGGTCAGTCGGCGAACCGACCAGCAAGCAGACGGAGCCGATTGGCAGCCGCTACTCCTTGTTGGGGGGTGATCGTGGAGCCCGGCATCCGGCTCAGGCGCTCGAACTGGTCGGCGAAGTCCAGATGTTGCCGCCGCGCGAACTCCCGGCACGACAAGCACGTCACCTTTTCAGGCGTCGTGGATGTCATGGCCGTAGGGCACGCGGACTCCGCATCCGGTCACCACAACGGTCGGCGCATCGGCGGCGAGGCCCAACATCGAGGCGAGCACGTTGCGGTACTCACCCTCGGCGCGTGTCACCACCTGCCGCTCCACGTGGATGTGCGGGTCGGCGGCATGCTCGTGTCCCATTCGACCTCCACATATCCACGACCGACATTCGCCGTTCCAGGTTCGCACGGGATCCCCGACGACGGGCACGTGCTCCGCCCGCCACTGGTGTCCAACGCTCCCGCCGACGCCTGCGCCACTGGCTGCGCTCGCGCTCTTCACCCACCGTCGGGCCGGCTCAACCCGCTGCCCGAGCTGGTGTTGGAGATGAGTCGCTGAAGGACCTTGACGGTCGTGATGTAGTCGGCGTCGTCAATGCCCGCGTGGATCATCGCTCGGATCTCGGGGCCGAAGTCCTTCCAGCACAGGCGCGTCGCCTCGCCTTCCTCGGTGAGGGCGAACGCACCGGAGTCATCGCGAGCGAGCAGCCCGCGAGAGGCCAAGGTGCTCGCTTCGGCCTCCAGATCGTCCTCGGGCCGGATGTACTCGGCCATCGCAGACCGCAGCTCCGCGGGTGTCATTGCTCGCCCGTCGCTGGAGAGGTCGTCGGGGGAGAGGTGCCTGAGGATCCAGAACTGGGGCTGACTGAACCCACGCCGCTCCTGTTCTCGACGAATGAAGCCGATGACCGCCTCGTAGGCCAGCCGGGTCCAGTACGCAGGGGGCTCGGTGGCCAGCCGTTGGTTGTCGATGGTCATCGTCGGTCATCGTCTCCTGGTGCGCTGTCAAGGGAGCCCGACACAAGTGGGCGGCGTTGCTTCAGCACCGTAGGACCTCAAGCGCAGTTGAGGTCAACCCTGCCGCTCGCTGCCTCACCCGAGGTCGATGAACCGGCAAGGGGTCTTCTCCACGGGTCGGGGTGAGGAGACCGGGCAGTCGCGTCAGAGAGAGCTCAGCCAATCCTCGAGCGCGGCCATGTCAGTCGCCGTGAGCCCGCAGCGTGAGTCAACACGGCGCAGCAGTGCAGGTGCCGAGTGGTTCGCCGACACCCATGCGCGATCGACGTCGGTCAGCTCGTCGTCGACCCAGGCAAAGGGACGGTCCGCGGCAAGACGGACGAGGGCCCTCGTCTTCCAGTTCAGCCCGGCGGAAGGGTCCTCCTCGGTCCAGGTTGGGCCGTCGGCTGGGGGAAGGTCGCCGAGTTCTGCGACGGGAAGCTGGGGGAGCCCGAGGATCGGAGCGATGACCTTGTCCGCATCGTGCATCCAAGCGCTTGCCCACACGATCTCGCAGTCCATCTGGAGCAGCCGTGCGCCATGGGAAGCCGCGATCCCTGTGAGGTGAGGATTCGACGGGGTCTGCCAGCTCGTGTTCCAGTCGCCGAGACGTGACGGCATTCGGACGCCGGCGGTCGGGATCAGGGTCCCGTCCACATCGAGAAAGAGCAGTGGGCGTCCTGGACGTCCGTACACGGGCAAGACGGTAGGCGGACGGAGGCAGGGTCGCGACTGCCGACGTCCGGCATACCTGGCCAATGGCTCGGCCGCTTCTGTTCTGTGTGCAGGAGGGCGATCCTGTGACCCTTCTGGTTCGCGTCAGTCGAGTCCCTTGTGCAGTCGGTTACAGGAGACCCAGCGCCTTCATCGCCGCATTCCGCCGCGCCACCGGAGAGACGCCGGGCACGTACCTCAGCAGGGCTCATCCGTCGACGACGTAGATGCGGCGGCGGCGACCTCGATTCATCTAATGCAGTATGCAGGCCTGGAAATGACATAATGTGGATTATCGGCGTTATGTTCATCTGCGCGTCAGCGCGCATCGTCGAGCGGCTGAGCTCAAGCGGTCGGCGAGCTGATGTTCAGCTCCGTGACGACCGGCTCGTGCTCGCGTCATCGATGCTTGGCAACGCGGTGACGAGGTCGGTCAGGAATCGCGCGAGGAGTTCCGCTTCTTCGGGGGTGTATGCGGCGAGGACCCGAGGTAGCCGGTCCCTGGCCTGTTCGAGGAAGGGCTCGAGGCGCCGCTGGGCCGTGGGTGTGGCTCGGAGGGTGACGATGCGGCGGTCGTCACTCTCTCGGCTGCGGCACACGAGGCCGAGGCCTTCGAGGCGGTTCACCACGGCGTTGGTTGCGCCCGAGGTGAGCCCCAGACGCTCGGACAGCCGCGCGGGCGAGAGAGGCGTGTGCTCGCGCTCGGCCCAGACGATCTCCCCCAGTGCCGTTCCGTCGGTGCGGGGCAGGTCCATCCACCTCGCCAAGTCGAGGGTGGAGTCGTGGTAAGCGCCCACGAATCGGCGTAGCGCTTCGAGTGCGGCCCAGTCTGCCGGTGTCACGGATCGACCCTTCGCGAAAGCTGTGGCTCGTGGGCGCACGGCGAGGTGTGGCTCAGGTTCGGAGCCGAGGATAGTCGGGCAGGTCCGGGACGTGTCTCTCGCTGGTGAGCAGGCGGGACACGTACAGGCTGCGGAACGGTCTGGACGCCGCAAGACGGTGGGCCGCGCGAAGGGCTCGCAGTCCACTCGCGGTGGTGGGGTGGAGCAGCCGAGCGCCGCCGCGTGGGAGTCTTTGGGCGGAGTCGGCGTACCCGCGCATCAGCTCTTCGTAGCGTGCGAAGGCGCGCTGATGGTCCTCGGGCGTGGCGGCGAGCTCGCCGGCGACGACATGGGCACCGACGAGAGCCAGCGTGGTACCCATTCCGGTGGGACCCGATCCCCACGCCGCATCACCGACCAGCACGACGCGGCCCTTGCTCCACGACGACACGACGACCTGCTCCATCCGTTGGGTGTAGAACTCTTCGGGCCGCGACGTGAAGCCGGCGAGGACGCGTTCGGTCTGCCACCCTGCCCCCGCGAAGCGCGCACGCAGGACATGCAGCTGGGCCTCGACGTCGAGGCTCTCGAAACCCGATGGCTCCGACTCGAACGACAGGCTCGCCCGCATCGTGCCCTGGTTGTCGGGTCGGATCGAGGCGACCCGGCCACGTCGCGCGGTGTACCAGTCCCACGTGTCGACGTCCTCCGGCCCTCGCTCGATCGTGCCGTAGGCGATACTCACTCCGAAGTCGCGAAGCTGGGTCTCCGCGGCCATGAGCAGGCGGCGCGTGCGGGAGGAACGGCCCTCGGCCACGAAGAGCAGGTCGAATCTCTCCTGATCGCCGGTCTCGAAGCGCACGTCGATCCCGTCCTCGTCCTGGTCGACGTCGCGCACGAAGTCACCGAAGCGTTGCTCGACATCGGAAGGAAGGGCCTCCGCCAGGATCTCTGCGAAACGTCCACGAAGGATCTCCACCTCCGCGGTGGGGCCGTCCTGGCCCTCTCGACGCGGAAAGGTCGCGTAGGCGGCCCCGCGCTCATCGACATACCTGGTGCCTTCCTCGCCGGTCAGATTCTCCATCACGCGATCGTGGACACCCATCCGCCGGAGGACCTCTCGACCGATCCCGCGGACGTCGATGTTCTGCCCGGCGCTGCGCGGTCGGTCCGAGCGCTCCAGCAGCGTCACCTGCCAACCGGTGCGCGCCAGCCCCCAGGCCAGCGCGGGCCCGGCGACGCTCGCGCCCGTGACGAGCGCTCGACGAGACCTGTTCGACGGTACGGCCATGGTGACCCCTTTCGGTCCGGCCCCGATCGACCCGAGGCCATGATGCGCTGCTGTGAAGTAACTTCACAGTAGCGTAATCTCTCCAATCCACGATCGTGGAAAGGGCGACATGAGTAGACGGACCTTCAGGCCTCACTACTGGGCACTGGCACAGCTGGGTTCGCGGATCCGCTACACCCCACCGATCGCCAGGCGCCTGACCCAGGGCGAGCTGTTCGACGAGTCGGTGATCCAGATCCCGACGCGGCGCGGGCACGTGCGGGCGGTCGTGGTGCGCCCTCCACGCATCGACCCCGTCCGAGCTGCCCCACCGGTCGTGGTGCACCTCCACGGCGGAGGGTTCCTCAACCGCTATCCGGAACAGGACATCCACCTCGCTCGGTACCTCTGTGCGCAGCTGCGCGCGGTCATGGTGCTGCCCGACTACTCCACCGCACCCGCCGTGCGCTATCCGCTGGCGGAGGAGCAGATGTACGACGCGGCGACCTGGGTCCAGGACTCCGGTGTGGAGCACGGCTGGGGCGGCACGCGGCTGTTCCTCTCAGGAATCAGCGCCGGGGCCAAGCTCGCCATCAACATCTGCCAACAGATCCGCGACCACGGCGGCCGACCGCCGACGGCGGCCTCACTCATCGTCCCGGTGACACACATGACCCGCACCGACCGCACGTCTCCAGCGGCGCGGCCCGCCATCAACCCTTTCGTGCAACGACTCGTCGCCTGGGCGTACTTCCCCGACGAAGAACGGCGTGCCGAACCCCTGGCTGCGCCGAGGAACGACACCCACCTCGCCGCCGCCATGCCCCCCACCATCATCCAGACCGCCGCTCTCGACACACTCGCACCCGAAGGACGCGAACTCGCAGAGACGCTCAGCGCGGCCGGAGTCACCACCGCCTTCACCGAGCGTCCCGACTCCGACCACGGGTACTACAGCAGCAAACCAGCAGACCGGGTCCGGACGATGCTCGACGACGTCGTCGACTTCTTCAGCAGTCGAGTCCGCGACGGTCAGCCCTGACCACTCGCCTCGGCACCCCGGACACAACGCTGCGCGCGGGAACAGTCGGCTCTGGCACGACCCCTTCGGCCCCTCGGATGGTCCGCACACCCGATCCGTTCCGAGGCGCAGGCCCGTCCCGTCCTCGACGGGCTTCGGCATCATCGATGAGACGCGAGGGCAACGGTGCCGACGTGCGTGCGCCGCGCCCCTACACCTCCGTGGCCTGCGTGACCTTGCGGACGGCAGTCGCCTCCACCTCGTAGCGGCTCGCGGGTGCACCGGACCCGGACCGGAAGAAGCGGCGGCGCAGCGAACCCTCGACCTCGACCCGGTCGCCCGTCCGCAGGCGTCCGGCCACGCGACGGGTCGCGCTCGTCCAGCACGCCACGTCGACGGCGTCCACGGTGACCCGGCGGGCGGCGCGCCGTGCGGGACGGCGAACCGTGACCCGCACGGTGTGCACGATGTCCCCGCTCGGGAGCGTCACCGGCTCCCCCTCCCCCGTCACCCGGCCGGTGAGCTGCACGACGTTCTCGTCCTCGGTGTCCATCGGTCTGCCTCTCGTCGGAGTAAGTGCCTCCCATCGCACCTGCCCTGGTGCCACCCACACGAGACGCCGGCGGCTCCCTGTGGATGACGCCGCGGGGTGTCAGACCTGGGGACACACGTGCACGGGTGCGGCCGATGGGATAGGTGCGACTCATGTGACAGGTGGAACCAGCGGGACGGAAGTCACGGGTGTCTCCGGATGCCCAATGCTCGACGTGTGCCTATGGTGGTGCCTGTGGCACGGGGCAGGGCGTGCCTAGGGGGCCCTCGGGCCCGTCGTCGATGGGAAGCGAGTCGTGGTGCGTTCGCTCGGTGCTGGAGCGGCGGCCCGTGGGGCGGTCGGTGTTGTCCTCGCGATCGCGGGGGCCGTGACGTTCCTCGTCGCACCCGCTGCGGCGGCCGACCCCGAGCCGGACGTCACCAAGGACCTGCACTCGGTGCGGACCACCGAGCCGAGCGCCGGTGCATCGCCGAGCGCGTCGCCGTCTCCCAGCGTCACGCGGTCACCGAGCCCCACGGGCACCCCGTCCCAGTCCCCGTCCACCGGCCGCCCCGCCCTGCCGAAGCCCGACACCGGCCACGCCGAGCCCGACCACGTCCCTCCGCTCTCGGCTGCCGACCTCGAGGCCCAGATCGCGGCTGCCGAGGAGCTCGCGGCGCTGCTGGAGGGCTCGTCGTCCGAGGTCGCGGTCGCGATGCGCCGGATGGACGAGCTCTCGGACCGCTCGAACGCCGTCCTGGAGTCGCTCGCGGACGCCCAGGACACCGAGCGCAGCGCACGCAGCGAGGCGGCCACGGCACGAAGCGACCTCAACCGGCTCGAGAGCCGGCTCGCGACGGCCCGCGCCCTCGTCCGCGAGTGGGTCTTCGACGTCTACAGCGGAGGTGGCAGCGACGCCGACGTGGCGGGGATGCTCGACGCCCTCCTCGCCGATGACGGGTCCGCCGGCAACCCGCTCGGCGACCTGGTCTACCTCACCGACCAACGAACGCGTGCGCTCCGCGAGGTCCGGATGCTCACGGCTCGTCAGTCGCGGCTCACCGAGACCGCCGAGCAGGCCGAGGCCTCGGCCGAGAAGGCCCGCCGGCAGATCGAGAAGGACCGCGACGAGCTCGACACCCTGATGAACGCCCAGCGCGAGAAGGTCGGCGCGCTGCGCACCCTGCAGATGGCCGAGGTCGAGAAGGCCGGGCCGGTCGCGAGTGCGCTCGTCGGTGCTCGCAGCCCCGAGGCGAAGGCCGCGGCCGAGCGCCTCCGGGCCGCGCTGAGCAGCGCGGCGGCGGAGGTCGCGGACATCGGCGAGCCGTGCAGCGACGACAGCGGGGACCACGGGAACGGCCTCTTCCCCGAGAGTGCCCTCTGCCCGGTGTGGGGTGCACCGGGTGAGCGTCTCGCCCCGGGCGCCGCTGCGGCTTTCAGCGCGCTGAGCAAGGCCTACGCGGCGCAGACCGGCGAGCCGCTCTGCGTCACGGACTCATACCGGCCGCTCGTCGAGCAGTTCGCCGTCAAGGAGAGCCACGGGCGCCTCGCGGCCACGCCGGGTACGTCACGGCACGGTCTGGGCCGCGCGGTCGACCTGTGCGGGGGCGTCGAGAGCTTCGGCTCCCCGGCCCACCTCTGGATGCGCCAGAACGCCCCGCTCTACGGATGGTTCCACCCGGCGTGGGCGGGGGCCGGCGGGGCGCTCCCCGAGCCCTGGCACTTCGAGTACGCCGGCTGACCCCTGCGCCGCACCGCGACCGGATGACGCGCCTGTCGGCGCGCTCAGGACACCGTGTGCTCGGTGTGCTCCTTGACCGGCAGCATGACCGCCAGCCCTGCGACGAGGACCAGCACGATCCCGAGGATCCCCCAGTACTGGGTGTTGTCGGCGCCCGTCACCGCGGCCCCGATCCAGATGAAGGCGCCGAAGAACATCGGGGACAGGAACGACACCACCCGTCCCGTCGTGGCGTAGAGCCCGAAGATCTCGCCGCCCTTGCCCTCGGGCACGAGACGGGCGAGGAAGCTGCGGCTCGCCGCCTGGGCGGGGCCCACGAACACCGTCATGAGCAGCCCGAGCACCCAGAACGTCCCCGTGCCGGCGTCGTGCAGCACGAAGATGAGGATCCCGAGGACGACCAGCGCCCCGAGCGAGACGAGGATGACCCGCTTCGGCCCGAGGCGGTCGTCGAGCATGCCGAAGAGCATCGTCGCGACCCCCGCGATGACGTTCGCGGCGGCGCCGAAGACGATGACGTCCCCTGCCGAGAGGCCGAACGTCCCGGCCGCGAGGACCGCGCCGAACGCGAACACCCCCGCGAGGCCGTCCCGGAACAGGGCCGAGGCGAGCAGGAAGTACACCGTGTGCCTCGACACGACCCACAGGCCGTGGATGGAGCGCCACACGAGCCGGTAGGACTGCACGACCCCGACCCGCGGCGCGCGTTCGCGCGGCCGGTCCTTCAGGACCAGGAAGGTCGGGACGGTGAACACGAGCGTCCACAGCCCGCACACGACCATCGAGACCCGGATGTCCAGCCCGTCCTCCCCCGTCACCCCGAACAGGCCGACGTCGGGCTGGATGAACAGGAAGTAGATGAGGAGGAGGACGATGATGCCGCCCAGGTAGCCCATCCCCCACCCGAAGCCGGACACCCGACCGACCGTCCGCTGGGTGGCGACCTGGTCGATCGTCGAGTTGTAGTTGACCCCGGCGATCTCGGAGACCACCGAGCCGACCGCGAGCAGGCCGAGCCCCACCCAGAGGAACCCCGGTTCCGGACGCACGACGAACAGCGACGCCGACAGGGCCGCGAGCAGCCACGTCTGGGTCCGGAGGTGGTGCACCGTGCGCCCCGAACGGTCCGAGTTCTGCCCGAGGACGGGTGCGAGCAGCGCGACGCTGAGCCCCGCGAGCGCGGTGGACACCGACAGCGCCGTCGACGTCTGGTTCGTCGTCCCGAAGGACTCGCTGACGAGGTACACCGAGAAGACGAACGTCGTGATGACCGTGTTGAAGGGCTGGGTCCCCCAGTCCCACATCCCCCACGCGAGAACGCGGCGCTTGGCGGTCGGAGGCGCCGTGTCCAGGGCCGACGGCCCGCTGATGTCGGCCGGAACCGCAGAGGGTGTGCTCACAGGGCCGACGGTAGCGATACCATGGGGTCCGCGAAGGGCAACGCGCTGATGCGCCGAGGCCGTTCCGTCCGGGGGCCGAAAGCGGCCGATGTGAGATGGATCACACCAAACCGTACCAATCGGTAACCCGTGGAACAACGAACCACGGACGCACGTTCCCCTTCCAGTGACCCGACCGCGAGGACCCCGGTCCGGGACAGCCACGACTTCGGGAGACACCCATGGCAGAACGCAGCCTGCGCGGCAGCCGACTCGGCGCCTCGAGCATGGAGACCGACGAGAACGTCGTTCCCTCCGAGCGTCAGATCACCACCTACCTGTGTCCCAACGGGCACGTCATCGAGCTTCCCTTCTCCGTCGAGGCGGAGGTGCCTCCGGTCTGGGAGTGCCGGTGCGGCGCCGAGGCCAAGCTCCAGGGCGGGGGCCCCGAGCCGGAGGCCAAGCCCACCAAGCCGCAGCGCACCCACTGGGACATGCTCCTGGAGCGGCGCTCGATCCCGGAGCTCGAGGAGCTCCTCGAGGAGCGGCTGGCACTGCTGCGCGAGATGCGCGGTGAGAAGACGAAGAAGAAGACGGCCTGACCAGAGGCTCACCGGCGCGCCGGTCACCCCGAGGGGTGGCCGGCGCGTTGCTGTGTGCACCAGCCGTGTGCACCAGCCGGGACCCGCGGTGGCTCCGGTCAGTCGACGACCTCTCCCTGGATGACGTCCGGCGGGCCGTCCGGTCCACGCCCCGCTCCCCCACCCGGGCCTGGCCAGTCGCCGAACGGGCCGAGGAGCCGCCGGGCGACGAGTGCCTCCAGCCACCGACGCGTGACCGGCCGGGTCATCGGGAGGATGACGAAGAAGCCCACGGCGTCGGTGATGAAGCCCGGGGTCAGCAGCAGCGTGCCGCCGACGAGCACCAGCGCGGCGTCGGCCAGCTGCCGGCTGGGCATCCGCCCGCTACGCAGCGCCTCGCGCAGCGCGGTCCAGGCCCGGCCACCCTCGCGCCGGACGATCACCGCGCCCAGGAGGGACTCGGCAAGCAACAGGACGAAGGTCGGCCAGCCACCGATGGCCCGCCCGACCGCGATGACGACCGCGATCTCGAGCATGGGGACGAGGAGCAGCGCGAGGAAGACCCAGCGCAGCACCCGGCCGCGCCTCCAGCGGGAGACGTGTGGGGTCGACCCGGTGGGGGTCACAGCTCGTGCCACCGCTCCGGTCGCCGTGCCAGGTCGCGGACCTGGCGGGCCCGGTGACGTAGTCCCCAGCCGGTGATCCGGCGCAGCGACTCGGTGACGACGTCGCCGTCCATCTTCGAGGTCCCGATCTCGCGCTCGACGAACGTGATGGGGACCTCGACCACCAGCAGTCCGGCGCGCACGGCGCGCCACGTGAGGTCGGTCTGGAAGCAGTAGCCGTGCGAGGCGACGTCCTGCAGGCCCATCGCCCGCAGCGCCGCGGCGCGGTACACGCGGAAGCCGGCCGTCGCGTCGTTGACCGGCATCCCGAGGAGCACCTTGACATAGAGGTTGCCCCCGACCGAGAGGGCCTTGCGGTGGACGGGCCAGTTGACGACCTTGCCCCCGCTGACCCACCGCGAGCCGATGACGAGGTCGGCGCCGGCGGCCGCCTCGAGCAGGGCGGGCAGGTGCTCGGGGCGGTGCGAGCCGTCGGCATCCATCTCGACGATCGCGTCGTAGCCACGCTCGAGCGCCCACTCGAAGCCGGCGAGATAGGCGGCGCCGAGCCCCTCCTTGCCCTTGCGGTGGATGACGTGGACCTGCGGGTCCTGCGCGGCGAGGGCGTCCGCGACCTCGCCGGTGCCGTCGGGGGACGCGTCGTCCAGCACGACGACGTCGGCCTGCGGCACGTGCTCGCGCACCCCATGCACGGCGACGGGCAGGTTCTCGCGCTCGTTGTAGGTGGGGATGAGCACGGCGACGCGCGCCAGTGGCGGCCGGGTGGTGTCAGGCAACGGCGTGGTCCTCGGATGAGCGGTCGGTCCGCGCCACCCTAACGCGGCGGCCGTCGCGGACGGCGGCGACCACGAGAAGGACGAGGCAGGCCACCGCGAGAGCCTGGGGGGCTGCCCCGAGCAGGTCGGCGGGGGTCCGCTCGTGGCGCAGCACAGGCCGGGCCACCGCCTGCGCAGGGGTGAACAGCGTGGTCTTTTCGGTGACCGAGCCGTCCGGGGCGACGACGCCGGAGACCCCGACCGTCGAGACGTGCACGATGCTCCGGCCGTGCTCGATGGCGCGGATGCGGCTGATCGCGAACTGCTGCTCGGACTCGGCGCTGTACCCGAACGTGGCGTTGTTGGTCTGCACGAGGACGAGCGCGTCGGTGGAGCCGGCGGCGGCGACGCTGTCCCGCATCAGGCCGTCGTACGCGACCTCGAAGCAGATCGTCGGCAGTGCCGCGTACCCGCCACCCGGGGCCGGGACGCGGAACACGCCGATGTCGTGCCCGGCGACGAAGTTGCCGGCGAGGTCGGCGGCCGAGGTGAACATCCGGAAGAACTCCCGGTGCGGGATGTACTCGGCGAACGGCACCGGGTGGATCTTGGTGTACCGGTCGGCCGGAGCCGTGCCACCGGTGTACAGCAGCGAGACGTTGGACGACGCGTCCACCGGCTCGGCGAGCACGGCTCCGACCACGAGCGGCACCCCGACGGCCCGTTGGGCGCGCTGCACCTGTTCCGCGGCGTCGGCGTTGCGCAGCGGGTCGATGTCCGAGGAGTTCTCCGGCCACACGACGAGCGTGAGGTCGTCGGGAGCGGTCTCGGCCAGTGTCTCGGTACCGGACACGTGGTTGTCGAGGACGGCACGGCGCTCGGCGTTGAACTCCAGGCCCGGCTCCGGCACGTTGCCCTGGACGAGCCCCACGGCTGCGGTGCGGCCGTCCGTCGGGAGCGGGATCGCGAGCGGAGCGAGCGTCGCGACGGCCGCGAGGGCGACCGGGACCACGGCGAGCCGGCGTGGGCCGCGCACGACGACGGTGGCCGCGAGGAGCAGCAGCGTCCCGACGAGACCGACGGCGAAGGTGACGCCGGGGGCGCCGAGCCACCGGGCGAGGTGGGCCAGGGGGCTGTCGGCCTGGCTGAACGCGAGCCGTGCCCACGGGAAGCCGCCGTACGGCGTGGTGGAGCGCGCCCACTCCTGGGCCACCCAGCCGAGTGGCACGAGGGCGTACGCCGCCCGGGCGTGTCCCGCCGAGGTCAGCCGGCGCCCCGCGAACCCGGTGACCGCCCCTTGTGCGGCGACGTACAGCGCCTGGAGCGTCGCGAGGGCGAACCACGGGAGCCTGCCGACGTAGATGCCCGACCACGACAGGGTCGGGACGAAGAAGGCGAGGCCGCAGACGAGGCCGAGGAGGAGACCCCGCGGGCCTCCGGAGCGCAGGGTCACGCCGCCGAGGAGTGCGACGGCCACCGGGGCGAGCCACCAGAGGTCCTGGTCGGGGAACGCGGCCCAGAGCAGCACTCCGGAGAGGGCCGCCGCGGCGAGCTGGAGCGGGAACCGGAGCGCGGAAGGCACGCGCTCACGGTAGGTCACCCCGCTGGAGGGACGACGACGACCCCTCGGGCCGTCGTCGCGACGAGCGGTGGGTCGAGGGCGTCGGCGGCCGACTCCCCGCGCTCCCGTGCCCCGCGTCCGACGACCCGGACGGTGAAGTCCATCTCACGCGACCGGGTCCCGACCCGCACCATCCGGGCCTCCACCTCGATGACGTCCCCCGCGCGGACCGGCGCGACGAACTGGACGTCGGAGTACGAGGCGAACAGGCCCTCGTCGCCGTCGGTGCGGATGCACATCTCGGTCGCCACGTCCCCGAACGCCGCCAGGCTGTAGGCACCGTCGACGAGGTTCCCCGCGTAGTGCGCGTGGCTGTACGGGACGTACCGGCGGTGGGTGACGGTCAGACCGACCTCTGCGCGGGTCATCGCTGCTCTCCTCGGGCGTCGCGCGTCGTGCGGGAGGTCACGAGCTCGTGGACGAGGTAGGAGGCGACCTCGCCGGGTGTCGTGCCGCGCCCGAAGACGCGATCGACCCCGAGCGCGGCCGCGGTGCCTTCCTCGAAGCGTGGGCCCCCGACGACGAGCAACGGGACCTGTCCCGCCGGGAACGCCTCGCGGAACGCCGCGGACATCGTCGTCGTGTTGTGGAGGTGGGCGTCCTTCTGGGTCACGACCTGGGAGACGAGCACGGCGTCGGCACCCACCTCGCGCGCCGACGCGACGAGCTCGGGGACGAGCACCTGGGCGCCGAGGTTCACGACTTTCATCTCCCGGTAGTACTCCAGCCCCTTCTCCCCCGCGAAGCCCTTGATGTCGAGGATCGCGTCGATGCCGACGGTGTGCGCGTCGGTGCCGATGCACGCCCCGACGACGACGAGCTTGCGTCCCAGCCTCCGGCGGATCGCCTGGTTGGCCTCGGCGGGCGTGAGGAGCGGGTACTCGCGCTCGACGACGCGGACCTCCCGGAGGTCGACGAGGTGGGAGACCGAGCCGTAGACGACGAAGAACGTGAAGTCCGGCCCCATCGCCTTGGCGTGGACCAGCAGGGCGGGTGCCAGGCCCATCTTCGACGCCAGCTGCAGCGCGGCGCCCTCGGCGCGCTTGTCGTGCGGTAGCGGGAGTGTGAAGGACACCTGGACCATCCCGTCACCGGTCGTGTCGCCGTAGGGGCGGACCAGGGGTCCGAGGGTCCCCCTTCCCGTCGCGACGTCGGGTGGGGTGCTCATCGGGCGGTCCCTTCCTCGAGGAGGGCGGTCGCGGGGTTGTCGTACCCGTCGGCCTTGACGACGACGCCGCCCCGCCCCTTCCCCGCCTCGGGCGGGCGGCGCATCGCCCCGAAGGTGCCGTCCGCGATGGCGGCGAGCAGTGGCGGATGTCCACCGGCGTCGCGGTCGGCGACGATCTGCTCGAGCAGCTCGACCGCCTCCGAGAGCACCTGACGTGCCCGGTTCTGGACGAAGCCGTCGCGGGGCGGGTGGAAGTCCTCGGTCAGCCCCGACGCGGCGTCCATGACGTAGCGGACGTTCTGGAGAGCCAGGTCGCGGTCGGAGAGCCACGGGGTGACGACCGCCTCGGTCATCATCCCGACGAGGAGGATGCCCTGGCCGGTCAGCGCCCCCGCGAGGTTGAAGAAGCCGTCGAGGAGGTAGCCGCGGAAGACGTCGCCGGTCATGTGCTTGGTCGGCGGCATCCACTTCAGGGGCGCCTTCGGGAACAGCTGCCGGGCGAGGAGTGCGTGGGCGAGCTCCATCCGGAAGCTGTCCGGTACCGCGGGGTCGATCTCGAAGGCGTGGCCGAGGCCCAGCTGCCAGTCCTCGAGGCCGGCCTCCTTGGCGAAGTACTCGTTGAGCAGCTGGGAGACGGTGACGGTGTGGGCTGCCTCGACGGCGTCCGCGGTCGTGAGGTAGTTGTCCTCGCCGGTGTTGATGATGATGCCGGCGCGCGCGTGCACCTGGCGGCTGAACCGCTGGTCCACGAAGGTGCGCACGGGGTTGATGTCGCGGAAGAGGATCCCGTACATCGAGTCGTTGAGCATCATGTCGAGCCGCTCGAGCCCGGCGAGGACGGCGATCTCGGGCATGCACAGCCCGGAGGCGTAGTTCGTGAGCCGTACGTAGCGGCCGAGCTCGCGGCTGGTGGCGTCGAGGGCGGCTCGCATGAGACGGAAGTTCTCCTGCGTGGCGTAGGTCCCCGCGTAGCCTTCCCGGGTGGCGCCCTCGGGCACGAAGTCGAGCAGCGACTGGCCCGTGGACCGGATGACGGCGATGACGTCGGCGCCGGCCCGCGCGGCGGCCTGGGCCTGCGGGATGTCCTCGTGGATGTCCCCCGTGGCCACGATGAGGTAGACCCAGGGGGTGCGCGGCGCGTCCCCGACCTTCGCGATGATCCGCTCCCGGGCCGTCCGCTGGCGGTCCATCGCCCGGACCCCGGCGGCGACGGCGGAGCGGGCGCTGCGACGGGCCGGGCCGGCGTCGCGGCCGTCGGGGAGTCGGAACCCCACTCCCCCGGCGCTCGCCTTCTGCGCCAGGGTGAGCAGGTCGAGCGCCTCGGACCGGTGCAGGGCGTCCCAGACGGGTGTCGTCACGCCGTGCTCGAGGCCGACCTCGGCACGGACGGCGTCGACGAGGTGGTTGACCCACGGGGTGCCCTCGTGGTCGGCGCCGGTCAGGCCGGCCAGCCGCAGCGTGGCGCGCTCGACGGACACCGTCGTGTGGGCCCGGGCGAGGTCCACGACCGGCTTGCCCGCCGCGCGGGCGAGGCTACGGGCCCGGCGGACGACGGTGGGGTCGAGCTCCAGGAGCTTCTGCGGGCGTGAAGACACGGCGTCAACCTAGCAATGCTGCCGCAGGTATTGCCGCATGATGAGCCGTGAGCCGGAGATCCTTGGCCCGGGTGCGATGAAGGCCGAAGCCGCGAGGGGAAATCCACTGGTCGTGGTCCACCGCCGATGGTTGGGTTGCGACGTGGATGCAGGACCCATCTGGCCGAAGACCGACCAGGACCTCACGTACCGTCCGCCCACGGAGGCCGACGTCGGGCCCTTGCTCGCCTGGCGCAACCGCCCCGAGGTCTCGCGCTGGCTCCTCCGGACGCATGCCGACGAGGACGCGATGCGCGAGTCGCTCCGCGGGCCGGCGGACCCGGACGACCACTCGTTCGTCGCGCTGCTTGGCGACGCGGTGGTCGGGGCCGGCTACCTCCACGTCAGGGACGGCATGGGCCAGGACGGCGAGACGGAGCATGCCCGGGCCGAGGCGCTCCTGGGCTGGAACGTCTCCCCCTCCCACTGGGGCCGCGGCATCGGCACGCGCGTCGCGCGGGCTCTGCTGGATGTCGCGTTCGGCGAGCTGCGCCTGCACCGCGTCACGGCCGGGTGCTTCGCCGACAACGTCGCGTCGTGGCGCGTCATGGAGAAGGCCGGGATGCGCCGCGAGCAGCACGGCGTCCAGGACTCCTGGCACGCGCAGCTCGGCTGGGTCGACGGGTACACGTACGCCATGCTCCGCTCGGAGTGGCGGGCCGCCCGCTAGTCGAACGGGAGCAGGCCGTCCTGGCGCAGGCGTCCGTTCTCGCCCAGGTGCCGCAGCGTGGCGACCACGAGCACGACGAGACCCGCGAGGGTGAAGCCGAGCGACACCCCCGCGTGCGGTCCGCCGTCGTCGGGCGAGGTCGTGACGAGGAAGGTCAACGAGCAGAAGGCCGCTGCCGCCGTCGGGCCCCAGAGTCCCCCGAGCGCCACGGTGTCCTCCGCCTGAGCCGACAGGGCGATGGGCACCGCGAGCCCGGCACCGGCGGCAGCGGGCACGACGAGCAGGGCCGTCCCCGGGGTGAAGACGGGGTAGTCGTAGACCTCCTGCCACAACGGCGAGCCGTCGGGCGTGACCTGGCCCCCGGTGAGGACCAGCGATCCGAGCAGGTAGCCGACGTACAGGAGGGCCAGCCCCATCTGGATGCTCGCGTACCCGACGTACAGGGCTGTCTGCTCCGGTCTCCAGCGCTCGGGCCCCCAGTCCTTCCGGCGGACGTAGCCCCGCCATCCCGACCACCCTGAGGACCGCCCCTGCCGCGTCACGGCGCGAGTCTGGCACAGAGGTCGGGCCCGTCGTGCAGCATTGAGGACATTGCGCCGGGTCTCCGACCGCCCTGCACGAGAGGTCGGTTGGTCCGGAAGGTCGGGCGCTTCAGCGGCGGTACGCCAGCTCGACCTCGACCGGGAACGGGGGGAACTCGGCAGGTCGTGAGCGGCCGGTCGGCGCCCACCCGAGGTGCTCGTACATGCTCCGCGCGCGGTGGTTCCGCTCGAGCACCCAGAGTCGGGGGTCGACCATCCGCGAGGTCGCCACGCCGAGGGCCTTCCGCGCGTGGCCGCGGCGCCAGTACCGGGGGTGCACACCCAGGTGGCGGACCTCCGCCTCGTCGAAAGCGACGAACGCCACCACCAGGCCCGGGTGCTCCTCGTCGTCCAGGACCTCGACGGCGACCTCCGGGTCGGCGAGGGCCTCGACCCAGCGCTGCCGCACCGTGTCCGTGGGATACGGGTACTCGGACGGCGGGAAGACGTGCCCGAGCGCGGCGATGGACGCAGCACGTTCGACGTCGGTGAGCGCCCCGACGTCCGCGGCGCCCGCAGGGCGGAACGCCGGCCGAGGACGCTCAGGCCGGGCGCCGATGGAGGACCTCCCCCGCGCGCACGGTGAGCCGGCACTCGGGCAGCGGCGCTCCCCCGCCGAGGACAGGCAGGCCGTCGGGCCCGACATCCTCCACCCGCCACACCGCGAAGGTGGCCGTGGAGTCGACCTCGAGGGCCCCGCCGCCGGTACCGGAAAGCTCCTGGCCGCCGACCGTGTGGGCGTGCAGCGCGGTGCGGGCGTCGATGCGCTGGGGCGGCTCGCGATGCTCGACCGCGGCGCGGACCGCGGCCCACGGCGCGAACGGTGTCACGGGTGAGTCCGAGCCGAGCCCGAGGCGCACTCCCGCCGCCGAGAAGGCCGCGAGGAGGTTGGTCGCGACTCCCCGCTCGGCGCCGAGCCGCTCGGCGTAGAGGCCCTCGCGTCCGCCCCAGTAGGCGTCGAACGCCGGCTGCACGCTCGCGCCGAGCCCGAGCCGCGCCATCGTGGCGATCCCCGCGGCATCGACCATCTCGGCGTGCTCGAGGCGCGGGCGGGACCGGTGCACCGCGTCGACGCCCACGATCTCGGCCGCGCGGACGTACCCCTCGAGGACGAGGTCCATGGCCGCGTCACCGATGACGTGGAAGCCGCTCTGCACCCCCGCCGCCGCGCACGCCGCGACGTGGTCGCGCACGGCCGTCGAGTCGCGGTAGGCGGTTCCGCGACACCCCGCCCGGTCGGTGTAGTCCTCCCGCAGCAGCGCCGTGTGCGAACCGATGGAGCCGTCGATGTTGAGATCGCCCCCGAGCCCGCGAGCACCGTGCAGCGCCACGAGGGCTCGGGCCTGCTCGGGGTCGGTGACCGCCTCGGCCCAGTACCCGACGGTCTCGGGAAGGTCCGGACGTCGGCCGAGGTCGAGGACGTCGGCGAAGTCCTCGGCCGACGTGAGCAGCGGCCCGCCGCACTCGTGCACCGCGACGACGCCCTGAGCCGCCGCGGCCCGCAGCGCGGTCTCGATGTCGGCCCGCCGCTCCGACGCGCTGCGCGAGGCGTCGTAGGCCGCCCGAGCGGCGTTCTTGGCGTCCCGGACGACGAAGCCGGAGGGCGACCACCCGTCGAGGCCGTCCGCACCCGAGAGTGCCGCGAGGGCGCTGGAGACGACCGCGGAGTGACCGTCGATCCGGGAGGCGTAGACGAGCGCTCCTCCGGCCGCCCGGTCGAGCTCGGCGGAGGTCATCGCGCGCTCACGCGTCCAGTCCTGCTCCTGCCAGCCATGGGCGAACACCGGCCGGCCGGGGCTCCTCCGTGCTCCGGCAGCCACGAGATCGAGCGCCTCGGTGACCGTGCGGGTCCCCGCGAGGTCGACGCCCTGCATCCCGAGACCCGTGTGCGAGAGGTGGGCGTGCGCGTCGACGAACCCCGGGAGGACGAGGTCGCCCTCCAGGTCGACCACCGTGTCGACGTCCTCGAGGAACCTCGCGGCGGCGTCCTCGGCGCCGAGCCAGGAGACCCTGCCGTCCACCACGAGGAGCGCCGTCGCCGCGGGATGCTCGGGGCTACGGACCCGCCCGCGGCGATAGAGGGTGCTCGGCACGGCGCCACCCTACGGGCGCCGTCCCCTCAGGCGGGCGAGAGGCGGGCCTCGAAGAGGGCCCGGACGTCGGGGTCGGCGCGGACCAGGCCGAGCGCGTAGTCGGCGTGCCCGGGGAGGAAGCCGTTGCCGACGAGCATCGTCACGTCTGCGGCGAGGCCCTCGGCGCCGAGCGCGGCCGCGGTGAAGCTCGTCGCCATCGAGAAGTACACGACCGTCCCACCCTGAGCGGTGGCGAGGACCGCGGGCTGCTCGCAGCCGGGGACGTCGACGCACACCACGGTGACGTTCGCCGGACCGCCTGCCGAGGCGACCGCCTCGGACAGCCCGAGCGGGGAGCGGGCGTCCGCGACGACCACCGCGTCGGCGAGGTCCGTGCCGCGCAGGGTTGCCGCCTCCGCCTCGGTGGGCACCACACCGATCCGGTGTCCGGCCCCCGCGTCTCTGGCCGCGGCCAGGGCCAGGGACCCGGACTTGCCGGCCCCGCCGAGGACGGCCACGCTCGGCGCCTCGCCGCGCTGCACGCGTTCCCGGACGACCCGTGCCACCAGGGCGGGCGCGCCGCAGACGTCCATCACCATGAGGGCGAGCTCGGCCGGGAGGTCCTCCGGCAGCGGTGCGGCGACCGAGCGGCCGAACAGGACGGCCGTACCCCGGGCAGGGACCCGCTCCGAGCAGCCGTCCCACCGCGCGAGGCCGTCGGTGAGGACGAGCGGGGTCAGGGAGAGCGAGACGAGGGTCGCCACGCGGTCCCCCACCGAGAGGCCGAGCGCTGACTCGGGGCCGACCTCGGCGACCGTGCCGATGAGCATGCCCCCCGACCCCGTGACCGGGTTCTGCATCTTGCCCCGCTCGCCCACGATCGCGAGCACCTCCGCCCGGACCGCCGGCCCGTCACCGCCATGTTTCTCGCGCAGCTGGCGGAAGGACGCGGCGTCGAGGTTCAGGGTCTCGACGTCCACCCGGACCTCGTCCGGCCACAGCTCCGGCGAGGCGTCCAGGACCCGGGCCGCCTGCGGCAGCGTGGCTCCCTCGGGGTCGAGGACACGGTGGATACCGACCGGGGAGCTGGCGGTCTCTCGCACGAGAATCTCCTTGCGCGTCGGGGCGGGCCCGAAAGAACGACTGTCAGATAGCCGAAATGTCGCTATCTGTCCCGTATGGTGCCACGCATGACGACGATCATCGAGCAGCCGTACGCCTACCGGCGCACAGAGCTCGTCGAGCCGGACTGGACCCGTTTCCCCGGATGGCGCCACGTCACGCGCGAGGAGTGGGAGAGCGCCCAGTGGCAGCGGTCGCACTGCGTGAAGAACACGACACAGCTGCGTGCCGTCATGGGCGACCTGCTCGACGAGCGCTTCTACGTCGACCTCGAGCGGGACCAGGCCGAGCGGGCGACGATGGCGATGCTCGTCCCGCCCCAGATGCTCAACACCATGGTCCCCTCGACGAGCGGCACCGTGCCGTCGCGGGGGCCCGCGTACACGGAGGCCTTCTACGCCGACCCGGTGCGCCGCTACATGCTCCCGGTGTTCAGCGACCGGCGTGCCGACTGGCCCAGCCACCCGTTCGCCACGCGTGACAGCCTCCACGAGCACGCCATGTGGGCCGTCGAGGGGCTCACCCACCGGTACCCGACGAAGGTGCTGGCCGAGCTGCTCCCCACCTGCCCGCAGTACTGCGGGCACTGCACCCGGATGGACCTCGTCGGCACCTCGACGCCGCAGGTCCTCAAGCTCAGGCTCGCCGGCAAGCCGATGGACCGGTACGAGGCGATGCTCGGCTACCTGCAGCGGACCCCCGGGGTCCGGGACGTCGTCGTCTCCGGTGGCGATGTCGCGAACATGCCGTGGAAGAACCTCGAGGCATTCCTGGAGCGCCTGCTCGACGTCGAGTCCGTGCGCGACGTCCGCCTCGCGACCAAGGCGCTCATGGGGCTCCCGCAGCACTGGCTGCAACCCGACGTCGTCGAGGGCGTCGCGCGGGTCGCGGCCAAGGCGCGGTCCCGGGGTGTGTCGCTCGCGGTCCACACGCACGTGAACACCGTGTCCTCGGTGACCCCGCTCGTCGCCCGCGCCGCGCGCACGCTGCTCGACGCCGGCGTGCGGGACGTGCGCAACCAGGGTGTTCTCATGCGCGGGGTCAACGACTCCTCGGCGGGCCTCCTGGACCTGTGCTTCGCGCTGCAGGACGAGGCCGGTGTCACGCCCTACTACTTCTACATGTGCGACATGGTCCCGTTCTCGGAGCACTGGCGGCTGCCGCTGCGCCGGGCGCAGGAGCTGCAGCACGACATCATGGGGTACCTGCCGGGGTTCGCCACCCCGAGGATCGTCTGCGACGTCCCCTACGTCGGCAAGCGGTGGGTGCACCAGGTCGACACCTACGACACGACGACCGGGATGTCGTTCTGGCGGAAGAACTACCGGACCTCGATCGAGGGTGACGACGCCGAGGCACTCTCGCGCGAGTACGTCTACTACGACCCGGTCGACACCCTCTCCGAGGAGGGGCAGGCGTGGTGGCGGCGCAACACCGATGTCGGGTCCGCCCATACGGCCGCCCTCGCGGGAGCGGGCGCCAGCCGCGCAGCCTCGGCCGCCGACCTCGTCTGACACCACCGGCACCCGCCGCATAGGGTCGGCGGCATGGCTCGTCGTGCACCGTCCGGGACACCGGCGACCATCGCGCTGACGAGCGCCGGGGTGGAGTTCACCCAGCACCCGTACGAGCACGACCCGACGGCGCCGTCCTACGGTCTGGAGGCCGCCGAGGTCCTCGGACAACCGCCCGAGCAGGTTTTCAAGACCCTCCTCGTCGACACCGGCACCGGTCTCGCCGTCGCGGTCGTCCCGGTGTCCGGCTCCCTCGACCTCAAGGCCACGGCCGCGGCACTGGGGGTGAAGAAGGTGGCGATGGCGGACCCCGCCGCCGCGGAGCGGGTGACCGGCTACGTCGTGGGCGGGATCTCCCCGGTCGGCCAGAAACGCACGCTCCCCACGGTCGTCGACGAGTCCGCCGAGCTCTTCGACGTCGTCTTCGTCTCGGGTGGTCGTCGTGGCCTGGACCTCGGCGTCTCGCCGGCCGACCTCGTCCGGCTCACCGGCGCGACCATCGCCGACATCGCCCGCTGAGCCGGCGTCGCTCGCGAGGCTCAGCCCCGGGGCTTGGACCGTGCCCGGACGTGCATCCGCTCACCCTGCGGACCCATGATGCTGAGCAGCTCGACCGGACGGTCGTCCGCACAGCCGAACCAGTGCGGGGTCCGGGTGTCGAACTCGGCGACCTCCCCGACGCCGAGGACGAGGTCGTGCTCCCCGAGCACGAGCCGGAGCCGGCCGTCGAGCACGTAGATCCAGTCGTGGCCCTCGTGGGAGCGCGGGTCGGGCTCCCGTCCGTCGGGACGCATCACCATCTTGAACGCGCGCGGGCCGCCGACCCGGTTCGTCAACGAGATGACCGGCCCGTGCGGGTGCTCGACCGGCTTCAGATGCACGCGCGGGTCTCCGGTCGGCGGGGCGTCGACGAGCTCGTCGAGGGTGACCCGGTAGGTGCGCGCGAGGGACACGAGGAGCTCGAGGGTGGCCCGGCGTGACCCCGACTCGAGCCGCGACAGCGTGCTCACCGAGACGCCGGTGTCCGAAGAGACGTCGGCCAGGGTGAGCCGGCGGCTCGTACGCACCGACCGCAGCCGGGCGCCGACCGTCACCGGGTCGAGGTTTGCCATGTCGGCAATCTACCTTGGCGTCCCGAGCGGGTCGGGGGCACGCTCTTCGCCATGAGCCCAGACACAGCCCACTCCCCCACGTCCGTGGACGTCCTCGTCGTCGGCGGCGGCGCCGCAGGTCTGTCCGCCGCGACGCTCCTCGCCCGGTCCTGCCGCGACGTCGTCGTCCTCGACTCCGGCAGCCCGCGCAACGCCCCCGCCGACGGGGTACACGCGTTCCTCGGCCACGACGGGGTGCCGCCCACGGAGCTCCTGGCACGCGGCCGGGCAGAGCTGGAGTCGTACGGTGGGCGGGTCGTCCCCGGTGCGGCTCGGGGCGCCCGACGCACCGAGGACCGGGTCGTCGTGCGCGACGGGACGGGGACCGAGTGGGCCGCCCGACACGTGGTCCTCGCGTCAGGTGCGGTCGACCGGCTGCCCGACGTCCCGGGCCTGCACCGCCACTGGGGGCGCACGGTCGTCCACTGCCCCTACTGCCACGGATGGGAGGTGCGGGACTCCCGTGTCGTCGTCCTCGCCACGACGCCGATGGCCCTGCACCAGACGAGCCTCTTCGGCAACCTCACCGACCGGCTGACGGTCCTCGCCCACGACCCCGCCCTCCTCGACGGAGCGGCGCGCGACCGGCTGGAGCGGTTGGGTGTCGAGGTCGTCGACGGGCCGGCGACCGGTGTCGTCGAGTGTGACGGTGTCCTCAGCGGCATCGAGACCGCCCGGGGGGTCGTGCAGGCGGACGCCGTCGCGGTGCAGAGCTTCGTCGAGCCGCAGTCCGCTCTCCTCGAGGACCTCGGGCTGGAGCCGGTGGACGTCGAGGCGGGCGGGACGGTGGTCGCACGACAGGTGCCGGCCGACCCCACGGGCCGCACCGACGTGCCGCGGGTGTGGGTGGCCGGCAACGTCGCACAGGCGATGACCCAGGTCGTCGCCGCGGCAGCCGCGGGGACGATGACCGGGGCGGTGGTCAACGCCGACCTCGTGGCGGAGGACGAGGAGGCACGGCTCGCCCGCCCGGCGTGACGTCTCAGCGGTGGGCGTCGGCCGCCGCCTGGACCGCGGCGTGGAACCGCTGCCAGTGCTCGGCGTCGCCGACGGCGTCGTGGTCGCGACCCGCCCGGCCGTCGACGAGCTCGCGCAGGATCTCGGCGTGCCCCGCGTGCTGCGCGGTCTCGCAGGTGACACGGACCACGAGGTGCCCGAAGGTCGTCCTGCCCCGGTCCTCGGGCCACCAGACCGGCTCGGCCGGATGGTCGAGCGGCAGCTCGGCGAGGCTGGCGTCGGACAGCGACCAGGCCTCGCGGTACAGGCCGACGACCCACTCGCGGGACTCGTCGGCGCGCGCGTACATGTCGCCGCCCTCCCAGATCGAGCCGTCCTCGTCCCACGGCAGGGTCGGTGCGGGGCGCCCGACCGCGGCGGACAGGTACCCGACCTCGACTCCCGCGAGGTGCTTGACCAGCCCGAGCACGTTCGTCCCCGTAGGGGTCATCGGGCGGCGTGCGTCGTACTCGGAGAGGCCGTCGAGGGCGCGCAGCATCGCGTCCCGGCCGTCCTGGAGATAGCGCTGCAGGTCAGCGGTCAGGCCCGCGGGCGGGGTCACTCCCACGGGGTGGACAGGACGACGGTCGTGCGGGTGGAGACGTGGGCCGCGCCCCGGATCCGGGCGATGAGCTCCTCGAGCTCGGTGGGGTTCGAGACCCTGATCTTGAGGATGTAGTGCTCGTCCCCCGCGACGGAGTGGCACTCCTCGATCTGCGGGATGTCGCGGAGACGCTGCGGCACGTCGTCGGGAGCAGCCGGGTCGAGCGGGGTCACCGACATGAAGGCCGTGAGCTCCTGGCCGAGGGCTCGATGGTCCACCTTGACGGTGTACCCCGTGACGACCCCGCGCTCCTCGAGGCGTCGGACGCGCTGGTGGACGGCCGAGGTCGACATACCGAGGGTGCGGCCGAGGTCGGTGTAGCTCATCCGCCCGTCCTCGGCGAGGAGGTCGACGATGCGCCGGTCGAGGTCTTCCACGCCGTCACCCTAGTGCGCAGGGGCCACACCGAGGGGCGGCGGGCCCACGACGCGGGCCGCTGGTGTGTGACCGACCACCCTGCCGTCGCCCCACACGACGACCCGAGCAGTGGTCAGTGGGAGCCGTTCCGGGCTCGGGCCCCCCGGGCGGCCCGGAGGACCGAACGCCGTACGCCGACGGGCACCGTACGCCGGACGAGGCCGCGCATCGCACCCGGAGCCGATCCACTCGGCGACACCGGCTTGCGGGCGAAACCCCAGGTACGCACCTCGTGGCACTCCTCGTAGCCGCCGCCCTCGGCGAGCAGCCGGAAGACCAGACGTACCTGCCCAGTGTCTCGCTCCTCCGGGCTCAGCCGCTTGACCCAGGGCTTGTCCCGCATCGAGGCGCTGCCCCCGAGGGTCCAGTCCAGGTCGTCGAAAACCACCCAGCCCCCGGGGACGAGGAGGCGGTCGGCGAGGTGGAAGGCGAACCCAGTCGTGTCCCACGTGTGGCCGCCGTCGATGTACACGAGGTCGAACCGCGGTGTGGGGTCGTCCCGGATGAGCTTCATCATCTCCCATGTGAAGCTCGTGTGGGCCATGACCGGCGTGATCCGGTCCCCCATCCCGGTGCGGCGTCCCAGCTCCCAGATATTGGGATCGCGGCGCTCGGCGTCGGTGCGGTCGATCGTCAGGACGTGGCCGTTCTTCGGGTCGACCTCCTCTACCGCTGCCGCGAGGTAGCAGGACGACTTGCCGTGGGCGAAGCCCAGCTCCAGCACCCGGGAGAGCCGCTTGCGCAGGACGAAGTCGTACATGACCTTCGCCTGGCCGGTCGTCATGAAGCGCGTGCCGGCCAAGGCCTTGTCGATGGTCGCGAAGTCCACTGTTCCCTCCGGTGATCGAAGAACGAGCCAACCACACCTGCGGCGCTGGACGCCACTTCGGTGAGCGGCGGGCTCCCTCACGCCTACGCTCGACCCATGCCGTTGGACCCGGGTCGACCACCGAAGCTGCTCCTCCTCGACTCCGCCTCGCTGTACTTCCGGGCGTTCTACGGAGTGCCGGACCAGCGCAAGGACACCTCCGAGACGCCGACCAACGCGCTGCGTGGCTTCCTCGACATGGTCGCCACGCTCGTCGGCCGGTACTCCCCCAGCCACCTCGTGGCCTGCTGGGACGACGACTGGCGGCCCCGGTGGCGGGTCGAGCTCGTCCCGACGTACAAGACACACCGGCTCACTCAGGGCTCCGAGACCGCCGAGGAGAGCCCGGACGACCTCACCCCCCAGGTGCCGCTCATCCGCGACGCCCTCGCCGCCGTCGGCATCGCCCGTCTCGGGGTGCCGGAGTGCGAGGCGGACGACGTCATCGGCACCCTCGCCACGCGCCACCACGGTGTCATGCCCGTCGATATCGTGACCGGCGACCGCGACCTCCTCCAGCTCGTCGACGACGACCACCACGTCCGGGTGCTCTACACGGGCAAGGGCGGGGTGCGCGAGCCGGACGTCTTCACCGCCGCGGCGCTCCGGGAGAGGTACGGCGTGCCGAGCGGCGACGCCTACCTCGACATGTCCGTCCTGCGTGGCGACACGAGCGACGGCCTGCCGGGCGTCAAGGGCATCGGCGACAAGACGGCGGCGGCCCTGGTCGCCGAGTACGGCTCGCTCACAGGCCTGCGCGAGGCGCTGGCGGCCGGCGACCCAGCCATCAAGGGCGCCCGGCGGACCAACCTCGAGGCGGCGTCCGACTACCTCGACGTCGCGCCACAGGTGGTCCGGGTGGTGCGGGACGCGCCCGTCGCGGACGTCGGTCTCGCGCTCCCCGAGGAGGTCGCCGACCGGCTGGCACTCGACGAGCTCGCGGCGCGCCTCGGGGTCGAGAACCCCGTCGGTCGCCTGCTCACGGCCCTCGGTCTGGCGTGACCTGACCGGCGGACCGCGCAGGGCGGCAGAGCCGTGACGAGCGGGAGACACCGAGCCCACAGCCGGCACCCGGGCCAGGCACGTCAGGGAGGCCAGGGCTCGGCTCGATGTATCCCGCCCGTCGACTCCACCGCCCGCCCGGCGTGCGTCAGCCCCGGTCGCAGTCGGCCGGGTCCGGGCACTCGGTGACGACCAGGCCGTCCGGCCCCTCGACGACCTGGACGGACAGCGTCCCCAGGGCCTCGGGGCGCCCTGACGCGTCGGTCTCCGGGCTGGCGAGGACGACGTCCAGGCTTCCGGCCGTGGTGGCCCGCGCGGTGACGGGCGCGACGAGGTCGGTACTTCGCCACCACCGGATGCCGGTTCCGCGCGGCACCTCCACCCCGCCGCGGCCCGTGACGCTGACGAGCACCGGCTCGGCGTCGGCAGGGACGTCCGGGACGGCCCGGACGCACAGGACGGCCTCGACCCGTCCGTCGTGCACGAGCCGCTTCCGGTCACGGACGGCCAGCGCGGCGTCCCAGGCCAGGGCGGGGTCCGGCGCAGGTCTGGTGCGGAGGCACTCGGTGGCGTTAGTCGGTGGCCAGGTCTCGGGCCGCTGCGGGCGCTCCGGGCCCGGGAGGTCCGTGCATCCGGGGAGGACGCACACGACGGCCGCCGCCGCCAGGCCCCGGGCACCGTGGCCGGCCACGACGCGAGTCAGTCCAGCCGGTCGGCCGCGACGACACCACGCATGACCGCGTCGACCGCCGTCCGGGCCGTCCGTCGCAGCACGGGGTCGCTCGCGGCGTCGCCCACCTGGTCCAGCAGGTCGACGAGCTGTTTGCACCGCCGGACGAAGTCGCCCGCCGCCATGTCCTGGCCGCGCAGCACGTCGTCGAGCCGGCCACCGGACGCCCAGCGGTGCACCATCCAGGCCATCCCGCCGTCCGGCATCGAGGTGGTCGGGAGGTCGTGCTCGGTCTCGAGGTCCTCGATGTGCGACCACAGCCGGTCCATCTCCCGCACCGCGTCGGCGACGTCGTCCGTCGGCATCCGCGGCGACACGTCCGCCTCCTCGTGGCGCGGCTCGTGCACCAGGGCCGAGACGGCCGCCGCGAGCCCCGGTGCGTCGAGGCGCTTCCACACGTCGTGTCGCAGGCACTCGGCGGCCAGCAGGTCCTTCTCCGTGTACAGCCGCCGGAGCCGCTCGCCCCGTTCGGTGACGACCGCGCCGCGATCCTCGAGGTAGCCCAGCGACTCGAGGGCGTCGCAGATCCGGTCGAAGGTACGGGCGACGGTGTTCGTGCGCCCCTCGACACGGCGCTGCAGGCCGGTGGTCTCGCGCTTCAGGCGCCACCAGCGCTCAGCCCAGCGGGCGTGGTCCTCGCGCTCCGGACACTCGTGGCAGGGATGCTCGCGCAGCTGATGGCGCAGGTGCGTCACCAGGTCGGTGTCGGCGCCGGACCCGGCGTCACGACGGCGGCGCGACGGCGCGTCCTCGATCCCCCGGGGTGTGGCGATCCGCAGCGACGTCGCGAGGTCGCGCCGTGCCTTCGGGGACTTGGGGTTGAAGTGCGAGGGCACCTTCACGGTCGCCATCGCCTCCACCGGCTCCGGGACGTCGACGAGGGTCAGCCGCCGGAACTGCTTGTCCTCCGTGACGACACCGGGACCCGTCGGCGCTCCCTTGGCCGTCCGGGCCGGCTGCACGACCACGGCCCACCCCGCGCGACGGCCGGCGGGGATCTTGATGACGTCGCCGACGCGCAGCCTCTCCATCGAGACCGCGGCCTCGGCGCGACGGGACGCGGCGCGGGCCTTGCGGCCGTCCTTCTCGGCGTCGGCGAGCTCACGGCGGATCCGGGCGTACTCGCGGAAGTCGCCGTGGTCGCAGTGCATCGCCTCGGCGTACCCGGCGAGACCCTCCTCGTTCTTGCGCAGCTGGGTCGCGATGCCGACGACGGCGCGGTCGGCCTGGAACTGCGCGAACGAGGTCTCGAGCACCTCGCGCGCGACCTCGCGTCCCACCTGGGACACGAGGTTGACCGCCATGTTGTAGGTCGGACGGAAGCTGGACCTCAGCGGGTAGGTACGGGTCGAGGCGAGACCGCCGACGGCCATGGGGTCCATGCCGCGGGTCCACTGGACCACCGCGTGCCCCTCGACGTCGATGCCCCGCCGCCCCGCGCGGCCGGTCAGCTGGGTGTACTCGGCGGGCGTGATGTCGACGTGTGCCTCGCCGTTGTACTTGACGAGCTTCTCGAGGACGACCGTGCGGGCCGGCATGTTGATGCCCAGTGCCAGCGTCTCGGTGGCGAAAACGGCCCGGATCCGCCCCTCGGTGAAGAGCGCCTCGACGATCTCGCGGAACAGCGGCAGCATCCCCGCGTGGTGCGCGGCGAAGCCGCGGGTCAGGCCCTCGACGAAGTCCCAGTAGCCCAGGACGCCCAGGTCCTCGTCCGCGAGGGACTCGACGCGGTCCTCGACGTACCGGCGGATGCGGTCGGCGTCGCGCTCCGGCACGAGCCGGGTGCCGGCGGAGAGGAGCTGCCCCACGGCGGCCTCGCAGCCCACCCGGCTGAAGATGAACGTGATGGCGGGCAGCAGGCCCTCGCGGTCGAGGTCCTCCACGACCTCGGCACGGGTGGCGCCGCCGCCCGGACGGCCGCCCCGGGCGAAACCTCGTCCACCCGGGCCGCCCCCGGGGCCCCGCGGCGGGGTGTGGTCGCGCTTGCCCTTGCCGGCACGCTTGCCCATCCGGTCCCGGCCGCCGAGGCGCCGCGCGTCCTCGACGTACCGGCCACGCTGCTCGGCACCGCGGATGGCGTGCAGGAGGTCGGGGTTCACCCGGTTGCCGGCGAAGAGGTCGAACATCGTCGTGCCGACCATCATGTGCTGGAACAGCGGGACGGGCCGGTGCTCGGACACCACGACCGCGTGGTTGCCCCGGACCTCGGCCAGCCAGTCGCCGAACTCCTCGGCGTTGCTCACCGTCGCCGAGAGCGACACGACCTGCACTGACTCGGGCAGGTGGATGATGACCTCCTCCCACACCGCGCCGCGGAACCGGTCGGCGAGGTAGTGCACCTCGTCCATGACGACGAACCCGAGCCCGGTCAGGGTCGAGGAGCCCGCGTACATCATGTTGCGCAGCACCTCGGTCGTCATGACGACGACCGGCGCCTCGCCGTTGACCGACGAGTCGCCGGTGAGCAGCCCGACGTTCTCGGCACCGTGGCGGCGCACGAGGTCGTGGTACTTCTGGTTCGACAGCGCCTTGATGGGGGTCGTGTAGAACGCCTTGCGGCCGGTTGCGAGGGCGAGGTGCACCGCGAACTCGCCGACGATCGTCTTGCCCGCCCCGGTGGGGGCGGCGACGAGCACACCCTGCCCGGCCTCCACCGCCTCGCAGGCGTCCACCTGGAAGTCGTCGAGCGGGAAGTCGAGACCCGCGACGAAGCGGCCGAGCTCCGAGTGCTCCCTGCGGTTCCGGGCCTTGGCCGCGGCGTACCGCTCGGCGGGACTGGGCATGGCCTCAGGCTACGTCAGCGCTCAGGCCAGGACGGTGAGCACACCCGGCACGGCCTCGAGCGAGACCGGGAGGGGCGCGTACCGCTCGCCGTCGGCGTACGACACGATGCCCGTGGCCTCGAGCCGGACGCGCGCGGCCCGCCGTACCTCGACGGCCGGATGGGTCACGTGCTCCCCCCGGAACACCGACGGGAAGACCCGGAGGAACTCCGGCACCGGGATGCGGTGCAGGACGAGGACGTCGAGGAGCCCGTCGTCGAAGCGGGCGCCCGGAGTCACCCGCATCCCCCCGCCGTAGGACGGGCCGTTCCCGACCGCGACGAGCATCGCGTCGGTCTCCACCCGGTCACCGTCGAGGTCGAGGACGTACGGGATCGGCCGGAAGACCGGGAGCTCCCGCAGGATCGCGAGGTTGTACCGCATGGCGCCCTTGGGCCAGCTCCAGCCGTTGGCCCGTTCGTTGACGACAGCGTCGAACCCCCCGGCGAGAACCCCGACGAACCAGCGCTGCTCCCCCGAGGGCGCGACGTGCCGAGCCGCATCGACCCGGCGGGTGCGCCCCTCGAGGACTCGCTCGACCGCCTCGGCGGCGTCCTGCACCGGCAGGCCGAGCTCGCGCGCGATGTCGTTGCCGGTGCCGGCCGCGACGATCCCCAGCGGGACGTCGGTCCCCGCGACGAGGTTGGCACCGAGATGGACCATCCCGTCGCCACCCACGACGACGAGGGCGTCCACCGACCGGTCGGCGACGGCCGCCCGCCCGTGCTCGAGCGCTCCCCGCGCGTCCGCGGCCGAGAGGTCGACGACGTCGGCCCCCGCCGCCCGAAGAAGCGTGAGGGCCTCGAGCCCGACGCGCCTGCCGGTGTTGCGACCCGAGGTGGGGTTGACCAGCACCCCGAGGCGGGTCACAGCTCGGAGGCCTCGGTGTCGTCGACGTCGAGCCAGTCGGGACGGTTCGCAGCCCGCCGCCTGTCGAGGATCCGGCACACGAACCAGGCGCCGAAGTAGAGCAGCGTCAGCGGGAGGGCGAAGACGAACATCGTGAAGGGGTCGGCGGTGGGGGTCGCGACCGCCGCGAACACGAAGATCAGGACGACGGCCACCCGCCAGCCCTTGATGAGCCGGCTCGCAGGCATCGCCCCGATGACGTTGAGCCCGACGAGGAAGACCGGGAAGAGGAAGCCCAGACCGAAGACGAGGATGAACCGCGTGACGAACGACAGGTACATCGAGACCTGCTGGATGTTCGAGGTCCCCTCCGGCGAGAGCCCGTAGAGGATCGACAGGCTCTGCGGGAGGATCAGGTACGCGAGCAGCACGCCGGTGAGGAACAGCGGAACGGTCGCGACGAAGAAGGCCAGGGAGATGCGCTTCTCCTTGCGGGTGAGCCCCGGCAGGACGAACGCCCACACCTGGTACAGCCAGACCGGGCTCGACGCGATGACGCCGACGAAGATCGACAGGCTGATCAAGTTGGAGAGTGCGGACGTCGCCTCCGCGAAGTTCAGGCTGATGTCGTTCTCGGGATGCAGGTCCGCGTAGGTCTGGAAGGGGGCCTTGAGGAACTGGAAGATCCTGTCGTAGAAGAACCCGGCGACGATGGCGCCGGTGACGACGGCCGCAGCCGACACGAAGAGACGCCGACGGAACTCCTTGAGGTGTTCCGTCAGCGTCATCCGGCCCTCGGGGTCCCGAGGGCTCCGTCGAGCGCGAGCCATCCAGCCGGTCAGCGAGCGGTCAGGCCACCGGGCCGGACTGGTTGTCCGTGCGCGGTGACTTCTCGCGGACCGCGTTGCCGGACTCGTCCGGGGTCACGACGTTGTCGACCGAGCGGTCCGAGCTGATCGTGTCGCCCTTCACGGTCTCGGAGGAGGCCGTGGACTTGCCCGCCTCGTGCTCCTTCTTCATCTCGTCGACCTCGGACTTGAACACGCGGGCCGAGCGCCCGAGGCTGCGCGCGGCGTCCGGCAGCCGCTTCCAGCCGAAGATGAGAATGATCAGCACCGCGATGATGATGATCTCGGTGGGTCCGATCCTGCCCATGTGGGTCCATCCCCTTCGAAGAAGTCCGGTCGTCGTCAGTCTACGCGGGCCCAGGCGGGCATCCGGCGCGCCCTGCGCTCGGAGCGTTCGGCGCGCTGTGCCGCCCGTCGCCGTTCATGGTCCGCCCTCAGTCTGTGCGGGTCCTGCGTGACGGCTGTGGGCGGGGTGTCCTCCGTGGTGTCCTGCCGGTCCACGGCGGCGGAGAGCTCGGCGAGGGCTTGCTCGGCGCGGCCGACCTCCCGGCCGAGGGACCGCACGGAGCCCCACAGGGCGCGTGACCGCCACCACACCAGGGCCGCGCCTCCGGTGAGGAGAACGGCCCAGAGCAGCAGCCAGACCCACCACGGCAGCACGGGTCAGTCCCCCGGGACGGGATAGGCGGCCAGCGCGTCGGCAGCGCCCTCGCGGACCTCGGCGACGACGTCGGCGGGCTCGAGCACCCACCCACGACCACCCAGCCGCCAGAGCAGGCGGCGCAGCCAGGCGGTGTCGGCGGTGCGGAGCGTGACGACCTCTCCCCCACCGTCCGCGGCGGTGACCTCCCGTATGGAGTCGACCGCGTAGTAGTCCGACACCCAGGTCGCACCGGGAAGGAGGCGCAGCGTGACGACGACGTCGTCCGGGGCCGGCCGGAAGGTGCCCTCGGCCAGGTCACGCTCGGTGGCCTGTGGCGGCGGGGTGCCGTCGACGTCGAGGACGTCCAGGGACTCGACCCGGTCGAGGCGGAACAGCCGGGTGTCCTCGGCGCGGTGACACCACCCCTCGAGGTACCACTGGCCGTCGATGCCGATGACGCGCATCGGGTCGACGTCGCGCTCGGTCGCCTCGTCACGGGCCGGGACCACGTAGCGCAGGTGGACCCGGCGACGGTCCGCGACGGCCCGTCGGGCCCGGGCCAGCAGCTCTGCGTCACCGCCCTGGGCCACCTCGGCCCGGACCCGACCGGCCGGTCCCGCGGCGTCTCCGGCGGCGGCCTCGAGCTTGGCCAGCGCGCGGTCGACCGCGTCGCGCTCGTCGAGCCCGGGGACCTCCCGCAGCGCCCGCAGCCCAACGACGAGGGTGACCGCCTCGTCGACCCCGAGACGGAGCGGCCTCGCGATGGAGTCGGCGTTGCCGACGAAGACGCGCCCGCCCTCCCAGTCGGCCTCGATGAGCTCGTCGGGCATCTGCCCGTAGCCGCAGAGGAAGAGCAGGCGAAGGTCGGCCTCGAGCTGCGCCACGCTCACGCCCAGGTCGGCAGCGGCCCGGGTGAGGTCGATGCCCTGCCGGTTGACGAGCCACGGCACCATCGTGAGGAGCCGGCCGAGCCGTGCGGTCGCGCTCTCGCTGGGTGTCGACGGCATCAGGCCTCCCCTCGCTCGTGGGCCGCACGCGCTCCGCGCAGCCGGGCGACGACCGCCTCGACGAGCTCGGCGGGCTGCTCGACGACGACGTCCGCGCCGTAGCCCGCGAGCTCCTCGGCGAAGCCGTCGAGGTCGGTGTAGTCGAGGTCGGCCAGCGACCAGGTGTCGTCGACGTCGCCGAGGGTGCGTGCCCGCCGACGCAGTGCGTGCCCGGTGCCGCCCCGGATGCGCAGGACCGCCGGGCTGGGCCGGGTCCCGGGGTCGGCCGCGTCCCGGGCCATGACCTCGGCCTGGTGGTCCTCGGGCACCTCGAAGGCCCCGGCCGGTCCCACGGTGCGCACCGGTCCGGAGATGCGCGACAGCCGGAAGACGCGCGGTGCCTCGCGGTCCTCGTCGAAGGCCGTGAGGTACCAGCGACCGTGCCACGACACGAGCGACCACGGCTGGACGTGCCGCTCGGACGCCTCCGTGGCCTCGGGGCGGCGGTAGTCGAAGCGCAGCCGGACCCGGCGGAGCACGGCGTCCTTGACCGCGTCGAACGCCGGCTCGGTGGTCCGCAGCCGTGGCTCGATGCCGATGAGCGCGTCGGCGTCCCGCTCGACCCCCGCGGCCCGCAGCTTGCGCAGCGCCTGGGCTGCCGGGCCCGCCAGGGACGCCTGGGCCCAGGTGCGGCTCGCGAGGCCGAGCACGGCCAGCTCGTCCTGCTCGAACTCGATGTCCGGCAGCGCGTAGTCCCGCTGGTGGATGCGGTACCCGGGCTCGTCCTCCCAGAGGGCGTCGATGTCCTCGGTGACGAGCGGGATGCCGAGCTCGCGCAGCTCGTCCTTGTCGCGCTCGAACATCCGCTCGAAGGCCTCCGTGGAGGCGTTCGAGCCGTACTGCGGGACGAGCTGGCGGATCTGGGCCTTGGACAGCGGGCGCCGCGCGTAGAGGAGGACCAGGACGAGGTTGAGGAGCCGTTCGGTCTTGGTCTGCGCGGCGCTCGGCGCACCACCCCCGGACTGGCTGCTCACCGGGCAGACGCTACCCGACGGCTACGCTGCCCGACGTGATGCAGTGGCGCGCCGGAGAGGTCGTCGGTCAGGTCCGAGAGTGGCCCGGGGCGGTCGAGCTCCGTGTGGCGCTCGAGGACGGCGTGGACGAGGTCCGGGGCCTCGCGTACACGACCGTCACCGGTGCGCCGGCGGTGGGCGAGCGGGTCCTCCTCAACGCGTCCGCGCTGCTGCGAGGTCTCGGCACCGGCGGGCTCGCGTTCGTCGTCGCCCGCGCCGACCGTCTCCCGCCGGACCCGGCCCCCGGTGCGGGCCACATCGTCAAGGCGCGCTACACCCCGGTGCAGCAGATGCTCCTGGCCGTGGACGAGCAGGACAGCCCGCACCACGAGGCACTGCGCGACGCCGACGACCTCGCCGGCACGCCGGTGGTCGTGGCCGACCTGCACAGCGCGCTGCCGGCCGTCGTCGCGGGGGTCCGCAGCGCACGCCCGGACGCCCGGGTCGCCTACGTCATGACCGACGGTGGCGCGCTGCCCGCGGCGTTCTCCCGTGCCGTCGCCGGGCTGCGCGAGGCGGGGGTTCTCGCGGCCACGCTGACCGTCGGGCAGGCCTTCGGTGGCGACCACGAGGCTGTCACGGTGCACACCGGCCTGCTCGCGGCACGACACGTCGTCGGTGCCGACGTCGTCGTCGTGGCCCAGGGCCCGGGCAACGTCGGCACCGGGACGACATGGGGCTACTCCGGGGTGGCCGCCGCGGAGGCGCTGCACGCCGCAGACGTGCTCGGTGGACGCGGAGTGGCCTCGCTGCGGGTCGCCGGCGCCGACGCACGCGAGCGGCACCGGGGCATCAGCCACCACAGCAGGACAGCCTACGGGCGTGCCCTGCTCGCGCCTGCGGACGTGCCGGTCACGACCCTGCCGGACGCGGGGCTCGACGCCCTCGTGCGGCGCCAGCTGGATGAGCTGGTGGCATCGGCCCGCACGCGACTGACGGCCGTCGAGGTGCCGGTGACGGGACTGCGCGAGGCACTCGAGGAGTCGCCGGTCCCGCTGTCGACGATGGGCCGGGGCCTCTCGGACGACCCGGCGCCGTTCCTGGCCGCGGCCGCCGCGGGCGCGTATGCGGCGACCGTCAGCTCACGTCCATGAGGTCGACGACGAAGATCAGTGTCTCCCCCGGCTTGATGACGGCACCGGCGCCCCGCTCCCCGTAGCCGAGGTGCGGCGGGATGGTCAGCTTGCGGCGGCCCCCGACCTTCATCCCCGCGATGCCCTCGTCCCAGCCGGCGATGACCATGCCCACGCCGAGCCGGAACTCCAACGGGGCCCCGCGGTTCCAGGAGGCGTCGAACTCCTCGCCGGTGGAGTGCGCGACACCGACGTAGTGCGCGGACACGGTGCTGCCCGAGGTGGCCTCGGACCCCTCACCGAGGGTGATGTCCTCGACGACGAGGTCGGCCGGCGGCTCGTCGCCGGGGAAGTCGATCTCGGGCTTCGTGGGCTCGCTCACGGGATCTCCTGGGTCGCGGATGCGGGTGGTCAGTAGGCGGCGAGGATGTCGACGACGAACACGAGGGTGTCGTCGCCCTTGATCTTGTCACCGCTCCCGGCGTCGCCGTAGCCCTCGGCCGGCGGGATCACGAGGAGGAGCCGACTGCCGACCGGCTGGCCCGCGATGCCGGTGTCCCAGCCCTTGATGACCTGGCCCTGGCCCACGGCGAAGTCGAAGTACGGCTGCTCGGGACGGCTCGCGCTGGAGTCGAAGACCTCGCCGTTGCGCAGCAGCGCCCCCGTGTAGGCGACGCGGACGGTCTGGCCCTCCTCGACCTTCGCACCCTCGCCCTCGATGAGCGGCTGCACGACGGTCTTCTCCGGCGCCTTCGCGTCCTTCGGCATGGTGATGACGGCGGGCTCGCCGTCCTTCATCTCGACGGTCGGCAGACCCTTCTCGGGTGCGACCTCCTTGCCCTGCGCCTGGTCGAGCACCTGGGTGGCGCCGAGCACATCGACGACGAAGACGACCGGGTCGTCCTTCGCGACGCCCAGCTGCTCGTTCCCCTGCTCTCCGAAGGCGTCCGCGGAGGTCGAGGCGATGACGACGCGGGAGCCGACGGTCTTGCCGGGAAGCTGGGACCGGAAGGAGGTGAACAGCTGCTCGTCGCCGAGGTCGAGGCCGACCGGGCCCTGCTCCCAAGTGCTCGTGAGGACCTCGCCGTCGGTGCCGTTGACGAGCACCGCCTGGACCGAGACGAGGTCGTCCTGCGCCACCTCGGCGCCGTCACCCGGGGTCACGATCTCCGAGCTGGTGCTCGCGACCTCGAGCGGCGCCTCGACGGTGACCTCGGGCTGGGCGCCGGCCTCGCCGGTCACCTCGACCCCGGTGACCTCGGCCGCCGGCTCGGAGGCGGTCTCCTCGCCGCAGGCGGAGAGGGCGAGGGCACCGACGAGGGCGGCGGCGGGGAGGGCACGGCTGAGGCGGGACACGGCAAACCTTCGGTCGGGGGGTGCCGGCGAGCGGCGAGAACGTCCGTCCACGATAGTCGCGGGAGATGGGAACTCTCGCATCGGAGCCTGTGAGCGGCCTGGACGGGCGTCGGCGGCGGTCAGGGGGTGGACATCCCTTCGACCAGCCGGTCCACCCGTGCGTCCTCGGCGAGGAAGGGGTCCTTGCACAGGACGGTGCGCTGCGCCTGGTCGTTGAGCTTGAGGTGCACCCAGTCGACGGTGAAGTCGCGACGGTGCTGCTGCGCCGCCCGGATGAAGTCGCCGCGCAGCTTGGCCCGGGTCGTCTGCGGCGGACGCACCTTGGCCTCGAAGATCTCCGGGTCGGAGACGACGCGGTCGACCCGGCCGCGTCGCTGCAGGAGGTAGAAGAGCCCTCGGCTGCGGTCGATGTCGTGGTACGCGAGGTCGATCTGGGCCAGCCGGGGGTGGTCGAGGTCGAGCCCCTGGCGTGTCGCGTAATCGTCCAGGAGCCGGTACTTGACGACCCAGTCGATCTCCCGCCCGACGAGCCCCAGGTCCTGGGTCTCGACCGCGGTCAGGGTGCGGTCCCACAGGTCGAGGACCCGTCCGTGGAGGGCGTCCTGGGCCCCCTCGCGGGCCACGAACTCGGCCGCCTTCGCGTGGTACTCCCGCTGGAGGTCGAGCGCCGAGAGCTCCCGGCCGTTCGCCAGCCGGACCGTGCGGCGCCCGGTGAGGTCGTGCGAGATCTCCCGGATGGCCCGGATGGGGTTCTCGAGCGTGAGGTCGCGCATGACGACGCCCGCCTCGATCATCCGTAGCACGAGGTCGGCCGACCCGACCTTGAGCATCGTCGTGGGCTCGGCCATGTTGGAGTCCCCGACGATGACGTGCAGGCGCCGGTAGTGCTCGGCGTCCGCGTGCGGCTCGTCGCGGGTGTTGATGATCGGCCGGCTGCGGGTGGTCGCGGACGACACGCCCTCCCAGATGTGGTCCGCCCGCTGGCTCAGGGCGTACGAGGCGCCCTTGCTGGTCGTCACGAGCTTGCCGGCCCCGCAGGTGAGCTGGCGGCTGATGAGGAAGGGCAGGAGTGTCTCGGAGAGGGCCTGGAACTCACCGCCGCGCGTCACGAGGTAGTTCTCGTGGCACCCGTAGGAGTTGCCTGCGGAGTCGGTGTTGTTCTTGAAGACGTAGATGTCCCCGGAGACGCCGTCGTCGCGCAGCCGGGCCTGGGCGTCGACGACGAGCCCCTCGATGATCCGCTCCCCCGCGCGGTCGTGGGCGACGACCTGACGCACCGAGTCGCACTCGGCGGTCGCGTACTCGGGGTGCGAGCCGACGTCGAGGTAGAGGCGGGACCCGTTCGTGAGGAACACGTTGCTCGACCGGCCCCACGCGACGACCTTGCGGAACAGGTAGCGCGCGACCTCGTCCGGGGTCAGGGTGCGCTGCCCGGCGGTCGAGCACGTGATGCCGTACTCGTTCTCGATCCCGATGATGCGGCGCGTCCCGCGGGTGCTCACTCGCCCGGACCCTCCTGGTCGGGCCGCTGCGTCTGCGGGTTCGTCGCGGCGCTGCGCGTGGAGTCGTCGTCGTCGCCCTCGGGGACGTCGGCCGTCGGGTCGTCCGCCGACAGGAGCCGTTCGAGGAGGTCGCCCTGGACCCGCCGGAACCGCCGCCGCGGGCGGTGCCGGTCGAGGACCGCCACCTCGAGCTGCTCCGGCGCGAGGGTGCGGCTGTCGCCGCCGTTGGGGTCGGCACCGAGCAGGCGCACCGCGAGGGTGAGCGCGTCACCGAGGTGCATGCCCGGTTGCCAGGCCTCACGCAGGCCGGCCTCGATCTGCTCGGCTCCCCCGCCCATGGCCACGAACCCGTGCTCGTCGGCGACCGAGCCGTCATAGGTGAGCCGGTACACCTGGTCCTCGTCGGGCGCCCGGCCGACCTCGGCCACGACGATCTCGACCTCGTAGGGCTTGGACTCCTGGGTGAACACGGTGCCGAGCGTCTGCGCGTAGGCGTTCGCGAGCCCACGAGCGGTGACGTCGGACCTGTCGTAGGAGTAGCCGCGCAGGTCGGCGTAGCGCACCCCGGCGACCCGCAGGTTCTCGAACTCGGGATACTTGCCGACCGCCGCGAACGCGATCCGGTCGTAGATCTCCGAGACCTTGTGCAGCGCGCGACTGGGGTTCTCCGCGACGAAGGCGATGCCGCCGTCGTACTGCAGGACGATGACGGCGCGCCCCCGGGCGATGCCCTTGCGGGCGAAGTCCGCCCGGTCCTTCATCAGCTGCTCGGGCGAGACGTAGAACGGCATGCCGGCCGTCATCGGGCACCTCCCGGGTCGTCCCTGCGGTCGGCGATGACGGCGTCGACCACGCCTGCCAGCACGTCGTCGTCGACGAACCGGGTGCCGCCCGGGTCGACCGTCCCGACGGTGGGCCAGATGCGCCGGCCGACGTCCGGTCCGCCCGTGGCCGAGTCGTCGTCCGCCGCGTCGTAGAGCGCCTCGACGGCGACCCGGACGGCGTCGTCGGCGGACATCGCGCGACGGAACAGCTTCTTGAGGGCGCCCCGCGCGAACAGGGAGCCGGAGCCGACGCTGTGGTGGTCCTGCTCCTCGTAGCACCCGCCGGTGACGTCGTAGCTGAAGATCCGGCCACGCTGCTGCCCGAGGTCCCAGCCGGCGAAGACCGGGACCACCGAGAGCCCCTGCATCGCCATCCCGAGGTTGCCACGGATCATCGAGGCCAGCCGGTTCGCCTTCCCCTCGAGGGACATCAGCGTGCCCTCGATCTTCTCGTAGTGCTCGAGCTCGACCTGGAACAGCCGGACGAGCTCGATGGCCAGGCCCGCCGTGCCCGCGATCCCCACGAGGCTGTACTCGTCGGTGGCGAAGACCTTCTCCATGTCACGGTTGGCGATGATGTTGCCCATCGTCGCGCGCCGGTCGCCCGCCATGACCACCCCACCGTCGAAGGTGACGGTGACGATGGTCGTCCCGTGGGGTGCCTCCACCGCGGCACCCGCCGGAACGGTGCGGTGCGACGGCAGGAGCTCCGGGGCGTGCGCCCCGAGGAAGTCGGTGAACGAGGACGACCCCGGCACGAGGTAGGCCCCCGGCAGGCGGGCGGAGCCGTCGGCTGCCGTCACTGGCCACCCTTCTGGACGAACCCGCGGACGAACTCCTCGGCGTTGGTCTCGAGGACGCCGTCGATCTCGTCGAGGATGTCGTCGATCTCGCTCGTCTGGGCGCTCGTGGCGGCAGCGGCGGGCTCGGGCGCGTCGGCGTCGTCGGGCTCGCCGTCGCGCCGCTGCGGCCTGATCTGCTCCTGACCGGGCATGGTCACCCTCCTGGTGTCGGGACGTCCTCCGAGCCTAGTCGGAGGGTCGGGTTGTCCGGCGAGGTGTCGACCGCCCGGCCCGTCACGCCCACATGCCGGACGGTCAGGGTGCGGGGTCCGGGCCCTGCGGGTCGGCCGGGGTCTCGGCCACCGTCGCGAGGGCCCGAAGCAGCGACGCCGCGTCCGGAGCACCGCGCACGAGGTCCCCCACGGCCTCCTCGGTGCCGCGCAGGGGCTCGAGCATCGGCACCCGCTGGAGCATCCGAGCGCCGGGCACGTCGAAGATCACCGAGTCCCACGACGCCGCGACGACGCTCTCGGGGAAGCGCTCGAGGCAGGCGCCCCGGAACCAGGCACGGGTGTCGGACGGAGGTGCGGAGACGGCCCTGCGGACGGCGTCGTCGTCGACGAGCACCTCGAGCCGTCCGGCGGCGGCGAGGCGGTGGGCCAGCCCGCGGTCGGCGCGGACGTCGGACCACTGGAGGTCGACGGCCTTGAGCCGTGGGTCGTCCCATCCCATCCCGTCCCGCTCCCGGTAGCCGTCGAGCACGGCGAGCTTGGCGACCCAGTCGACCTCGCGTCGGGCCTCCATGGGGTCGCGTCCGAGGCGGTCGAGCACGGTCGACCACCAGTGCAGGACCTCTGCGGTGTCCGGGTCGGGCTCGCCCCCGGAACGGTCCTCGACGAATGCGGCCGCACGGTCGTGGAACTCCCAGAGCAGCTCGACGGCGGTCATCCGGCGGCCGTCGGCGAGCTCCACCTTGGTCTGCAGGGTGGGGTCGTGCGAGATCTCGTGGAGCGTCTGCACCGGGCGCCGCACCCCGAGGTCGTCGGTGAGGGCGTCGGCCTCGACCATCGCGAGGACGAGCGACGTGGTGCCCAGCTTGAGGAGGTTGGCGACGTCGGCGTGGTTGGCGTCGCCGATGATCACGTGGAGCCGCCGGTAGCGGTCGGCCACGGCGTGCGGCTCGTCCCGCGTGTTGATGATCGGCCGCTTGAGGGTGGTCTCGAGCCCCACCTCGACCTCGAAGAAGTCGCTGCGCTGCGCGATCTGGTACCCGGGGGTGCGTGAGTCGACGCCGATACCGACCCGGCCGCTGCCGCACATGACCTGGCGGGCGACGAAGAACGGCGTGAGGTGCTTGACGACGGACGCGAACGGCGTCGCGCGGGACATCAGGTAGTTCTCGTGGGTGCCGTAGCTGGCGCCCTTGCCGTCGGTGTTGTTCTTGTAGAGGTTCACGCCCGGCGGCACTGTGGCGAGGCGTTCGACCGCCTCGCGCATCACGAGCTCGCCGGCGCGGTCCCAGGTCACCGCGTCGCGGGGCGTCGTCACCTCGGGCGAGGAGTACTCGGGGTGGGCGTGGTCCACGTACAGGCGGGCCCCGTTGGTGAGGACGACGTTGGCGAGGGTCGGGTCCTCGACGTCGGTCAGCTGGCTCGGGTGGGCCTGGCCGCGGCCCATGTCGAAGCCGCGCGCGTCCCGCAGGGGCGCCTCGTCGGCGTAGTCCCAGCTCGCCCGCGCCGGCCGGATGCCGCGCGAGCGGGCGTAGGCGTTGACGACATCCCCCGACGCGACCATCGGGTTGGCCGCGGGGTCCCCGGGGACGACGATCCCGTACTCGGTCTCGATCCCCATCACGCGCCGGACGGTCATACCTCGACGATACTGACGCCGTGCACAGCTACCGCGGACTGTCCCCTCTGACCACGCTCGTGTCGATGGTCGTCGACGCGACCCTGCCGGCGGTCGAGACCCTCGACGAGGCCGGCATCCAGCGGGCCCGCGCCACGCGGATCCCCCGCAACGCCGTGTCCCGGCGCGTCACCGGTGCGGTCGACCCCGCGGTCGGCATCACGTACGGCACGGCGCCCGCCCGCGACGAGCACTCCATCCCCCTGCGCGTCTACCGGCCGCGGTCCGCGCCGGACTCGCGAGCCGACCTTCCGGTCGTCATGTGGTTCCACGGCGGCGGCTGGGTCCTCGGCAACGTGGTCGAGGCCGACCCGGTGTGCACCTTGCTTGCGGCCGGGGTCGGCGCCGTCGTGGTGTCGGTCGACTACCGGATGGCTCCCGAGCACCGTGCGCCGCGAGCGGCCCTCGACTGCGTGGACGCCACCACGTGGGTCGCGGCCAACGCCGATGTCCTGCGGGCCGACACGAGCCGGATGGCGGTCGCGGGCGACTCCGCGGGCGGCAACCTGGCCGCAGTGGTGGCCCAGGTGCTCCGGGACCACGGGATGCCGAACATCCGACACCAGGCGCTCGTCTATCCCGCCACCGACCTCACCCTGTCCTCGCCGTCGCTGCACGAGCACGCGAACGCGCCCATCCTGACCCGCCGGTCCGTGCACGCCTACCTCGACCACTACCTCCCGCCCGGCCATGACCCGCGAGACCCCCTCGTGTCCCCGCTCTTCGGCGACCTCACGGGCCTGCCCCCGGCCCTGGTGCAGACGGCCGACGTCGACCCGATCCGCGACGACGGCCTGCGCTACGCCGAGGCGCTCGAGGCGGCGGGTGTCCCGGTGCGGGTCACCAACTACCTCCGGGTCCCGCACGGCTTCGCGTCGATGCCCGGGGCGACACCGGTCGGGCGGCAGCAGCGCGCCGAGCTGGTCACGGAGGTGTCCCGAGCCCTGGCCCGGACAGTAGCCTGACCCCATGCGCGAGATCGTGGTCTTCTCGGGGTCGGCGCACCACGAGCTCGCACATCGCATCTGTGACGCCCTCGGGGTGCCGCTGTCGGAGTCGGTGACCAGCCGGTTCAGCAACGACTGCCTCCAGGCGCAGCTCCTGGCCAACTGCCGCCAGCGCGACGTCTACATCGTCCAGCCGCTCGTGCCCCCGACCCAGGACTCGCTCATGGAGCTCCTGCTCATGGTCGACGCCGCCCGTGGCGCCTCGGCGGCGATGGTCACCGCGGTCATCCCGCACTTCGCCTACGCCCGCTCGGACAAGAAGGACGCCTCCCGCATCTCCCTCGGAGGGCGGCTCGTCGCCGACCTCATCGCCACGGCGGGCGTCGACCGCGTCATCACGATGAACCTGCACGCCCCCCAGGTGCACGGGTTCTTCTCCGTGCCCGTCGACCACCTGACCTCGCTCGGCGAGCTCGCCGAGCACTTCCGCGGCGAGGACCTCGACGGCAGCGTCGTCGTCTCGCCGGACCTCGGGAACGCCAAGGACGCCACCCAGTTCTCCCGGCTGCTCGGTCTGCCGGTCGCGGCCGGCTCCAAGAAGCGGCTCGGGGACGACCGCGTCGTCATCGACTCGATCGTCGGCGACGTCACCGGCAAGCGCGCCATCGTCCTCGACGACGAGATCGCCACGGGAGGGAGCATCGTCGAGCTCCTCACCCGGCTCGCGGAGGAGGGCGTCACCGAGGCCGCCGTCGCCTGCACCCACGGGCTGTTCTCCGGTTCGGCGGTCGAGCGTCTGCGTGGGCACCCGATGGTCACCGAGGTCGTGACGACCGACACCGTGCCCGCTCCCCCGCACTGGCCCGAGCTACGCATCAGGTCGGTCGCCGGCCTGTTCGCGGAGGCGATCAAGCGTATCCACGAGGGCGAGTCCGTCTCGAGCCTCTTCGACGGCGTCGACCCCACCCATGCCCCGCCGCGGCAGCGCTCGCTGTTCGAGAAGGTGGGCGGGTGAGCCGCGTCCTCCCGGCGGTCCTGGACGTCCTCCTCGTGCTCGTCTTCGCCGCGCTCGGCCGCCGGTCGCACGCCGACGGCGTGGACGTCGCCGGAGTGCTCCGGACGGCGCTGCCCTTCCTCGTGGGCACCGCGGCGGGCTGGCTGGTGGCGAGCATGGTCCTGGACTCCGGGCCGCGCAGCCTCGCGTACGGCGCGGTCGTCGTCGCCGCGACGGTCCTCCTCGGGATGGTCCTGCGGGCCGTCGCCGCCCAGGGCACGGCGCCGTCGTTCGTCGTCGTCGCGACGGTGGTCCTGACGGTCCTCCTCGTGGGATGGCGGGTCGTCGCGCGCCTCCTTCCCGGCTGACTCCTCGGCCCCCGGCGGACCCGACGCGGCCCGGTCCCGCGCCGTCTTTGCGAACTTCTTACCCACAGGCTCCGACCTGGGTGGATGTGCCCCGACGACGGAATCGGCGCACTCCCCGGGTGGAGCCCTCGGGCCCGACCTCGTAGCGTCATATCGGTTGTTACCGTCCCGTGACCTTCCGAGGAGCTGTTGTCCCATGTGCGCGTCGCACACCTCGCCCACCACCCAGCCGAGCCGCCGTCTCGTCGGACGCAGGACCCTCGTCCGGGGAGCCGGGGGCCTCCTCGTCGCCGGGGGCGGCATCGCGGCCACCGCCACCACCGCGGTCGCCGCCACCTCGCAGAACGGCTGGCCGGCCGGCACGTCGAGCGAGGTGCCGCTCTCGTCCGTCTCGGTCGGCGCCGCCACCTTCCCCGCGGGGGTGCGGACCGGGGACGTGTACACCGTGCTGCGCTACGTCGCCCGGCAGTTCGACTCGACCGTCGAGGCGCTCTACTCCCCCGGATGCTGGGGCCACAGCTACCGCGAGATCTCCGGCAGCACGACGCTGTCGAACCACTCGAGCGGGACGGCCGTCGACTGCAACGCCCCCGACCACCCGCTCGGCGCGTCCGGCACGTTCACCGCCGCGCAGGTGTCGGCGATCCGGGCCGTCCTCGACCGGTGCAACGGCGTCGTCCGCTGGGGCGGGGACTACTCGGGCCGCAAGGACGAGATGCACTTCGAGATCAACGTCCCGCCGGGCGACTCACGCCTGACCTCGCTGGCGGCGAGCCTCGGCGGGGGCGGTGGCACCCCGGACCCCGAGCCGATCGCCTGGACGACGGTGCGCTCGGGCGACTCGGGCTTCCGGGTCCGCACCGCGCAGTACCTGCTGCGCCAGCGCGGCCAGTCGCTCTCTGCCGACGGCATCTTCGGGTCGGGCACGGCCAGTGCCGTGCGCTCCTTCCAGTCCTCCCAGGGGCTGGCCGTCGACGGGATCGTCGGGACGAACACCTGGACGGCCCTCGTGGTGACGGTGCGGTCCGGGTCCTCCGGTGACGCCGTGCGCGGCGTGCAGACCTGCCTGTCCGCCAAGGGCTTCTCGACGACGGTCGACGGGATCTTCGGCTCCGGCACCGACGGCAAGGTCCGCTCGTTCCAGAGCTCGCGCAGCCTCGTCGTCGACGGGATCGTCGGCTCCGACACCTGGCAGGCCCTCGAGGCCTGACGACCCCGTCCCGGCAGCTTTCCCGCCTGGTGCCGGAAGGGTCGGTCACGCCCCCCGAACGTCTCGGGGCATGACGCAACGTTCTGGCACCAGGCGAGAAAGAAGAGTCCGGTGGCCGGGTCAGAGGTACTGGCCGGTGTTCGCGACGTTCGTGATGGACTTGCCGGGCTCAGCGCCCTCCTTCGTCTTGATGAGGGTGCGGATGTAGACGATCCGCTCCCCCTTCTTCCCGGAGATGCGCGCCCAGTCGTCGGGGTTGGTCGTGTTCGGCAGGTCCTCGTTCTCGCGGAACTCGTCGGTGCACGATCCGAGCAGGTGGTCGACCCGCAACCCGCGCTGCCCGGTGTTCAGGAAGTCCTTGATCGCCATCTTCTTCGCCCGGTCGACGATGTTCTGGATCATCGCGCCGGAGTTGAAGTCCTTGAAGTAGAGGATCTCCTTGTCGCCGCCCGCGTAGGTGACCTCGAGGAAGCGGTTGTCCTCCTCCTCGCTGTACATCCGCAGCACGACGGCCTCGATCATGGCCTCGACGGTGGCGTCGTCGGACCCGCCGTTCTGGGCGACGTCGTCCGGGTGCAGCGGGAGCCCGACCGTGACGTACTTGGCGAAGATCTCGCGCGCCGCCTCGGCGTCCGGGCGCTCGATCTTGATCTTCACGTCGAGCCGCCCGGGCCGCAGGATCGCGGGGTCGATCATGTCCTCGCGGTTCGAGGCGCCGATGACGATGACGTTCTCGAGACCCTCGACGCCGTCGATCTCGGCGAGCAGCTGCGGGACGATCGTCGTCTCGACGTCCGAGGACACGCCGGACCCCCGGGTGCGGAACAGCGACTCCATCTCGTCGAAGAACACGACGACCGGGTAGCCCTCGTTCGACTTCTCCCGAGCCCGCTGGAAGATGAGCCGGATGTGCCGCTCGGTCTCGCCGACGTACTTGTTGAGCAGCTCGGGGCCCTTGATGTTGAGGAAGTACGACTTCCCCGGCTCCCGGCCCTCCTTCTCGGCGACCTTGCGCGCGAGCGAGGCGGCCACCGCCTTGGCGATCATCGTCTTCCCGCAGCCGGGCGGTCCGTAGAGCAGGACCCCCTTCGGAGGCTTGAGCATGTGCTCGGTGTAGAGGTCGGGGTGCAGGTAGGGCAGCTCGACGGCGTCGCGGATGGCCTCGATCTGGCCCGAGAGCCCGCCGATGTCGGTGTAGCCGATGTCGGGCACCTCCTCGAGCACGAGGTCGGCGACCTCCGCCTTCGGGATGCGTTCGAAGACGAAGCCCGAGCGGGGCTCGAGGAGCAGGGCGTCACCGGCGCGGACCGTGACGTCCTCGAGCGACGCCGCGACCCTGCAGACCCGCTCCTCGTCGGCCTGCGCGACCACGAGAACCCGGCCGTCCTCGAGGACCTCCTTGCACAGGACGACCTCGCCGACCGTCTCGTACCCGTGCGCGGCGACGACGTTCATCGCCTCGTTGAGCATGACCTCGCGCCCTGGGGCGAGAGTGGCTGGCTCGATGGACGGGCTGACGGCCACGTGCATCTTCCGGCCGCTCGTGAGGATGTCCGCCGTGCCGTCGTCGAAGAGCTGGACGACCGTTCCGTAGGCCGCGGGGGGCTGGGCCAGACGGTCGACCTCGGACTTCAGGGTGACGATCTGCTCGCGGGCCTCGCGCAGGGTCCGCACGAGCCGCTCGTTCTGGGCCGAGAGGGTGGCGGTCTGGGAGCGCAGCGATGCGAGGTCGCGCTCCATGGCGCGCACCTGGCCGGGGCCGGCCTCTCCCCGCGCGCGCAGGGCGGCGAGCTCGGCCTCCAGGGACCTGCGCTCGGCGTCCAGCCGCTCCCGGCTCCGCTGCTCGTCGCGGGGCTCATCGGTGCTCATACCCGACGATAACCCGCGGGCATCCTCAGACCTCGGACGTTCCGGTGACCGAACGGCGGACCTTGCGCACCTTCTTGTCGGACGGCACCCGCTCACCGACGTTCTCCGGCGTCCAGTCGGCGTCGGTGGCGTCGTCGGTCGTCACGTAGCCGCGGCCCGGGCGGCGCTTGCGCAGGGGCGGTGTCGTCCCGGGGGCCAGGCGGCGGGTGGTCACGAGGAACCCGGTGTGCCCGTGCATCCGGTGCTGGGGACGGACCGCCAGGCCCTCGAGGTGCCAGCCCCGCACGAGCGACTCCCAGGCCTGGGGCTCGGTGAACGTGCCGTGGTCGCGCATCGCCTCGGCCACCTTCGACAGCTGTGTCGTCGTGGCGACATAGCAGATGAGGACGCCCCCGGGGACGAGGGCCTCGGACACGACGTCGAGGCACTCCCACGGGGCGAGCATGTCGAGGACGACCCGGTCGACGGTGCCCGGCCCGACGGTGGTGGGCAGCGCCTCGACGAGGTCGCCCACGGTGACGGTCCAGGCGGGGTGGTCGCCGGCGAAGAACTCCCGCGCGTTGGCCCGCGCGATGTCCGCGAAGTCCTCACGCCGCTCGAACGACAGCACCCGCCCGTGGTCCCCCACGGCCCGGAGCAGCGACATGGACAGCGCACCCGAGCCGACACCGGCCTCGACGACCGTCGCGCCCGGGAAGACGTCGGCCATCTGCACGATCTGGCCGGCGTCCTTCGGGTACACGACGGCGGCGCCGCGGGGCATCGACATGACCCAGTCCGAGAGCAGCGGGCGGAGGGCCAGGTACTCGACGCCCGCCGTGTTCGTGACGGTGGAGCCGTCCGGGGCGCCGATGAGGTCGTCGTGCCGCAGGTGGCCGCGATGCGTGTGGAACTGCTTGCCGGGCGTCAGGGTGATCGTGTGCAGGCGCCCCTTGGGGTCGGTGAGCTGGACACGGTCGCCCTCGGTGAACGGGCCGCGCCGGTGCTCGGCTCCGGTGGCGGTCATGGCGCGAGTCTAGGTGCGTCGGCGCGACCCGCTCGCCGCCGCCTCCACGGCCCCGGCACTCGTCACGCCCCACACCGAACCCTCCCGGGTGAGCACGACGAGACCGTTCCGGCTGCCGGCCATGGCGCGCAGCACCGGGCCGACGCTGCCCTCCGGGCCGGTCTCGACCACGTTGCCGTCCGGGATCCGGGTGACGACGGCACCGACCGGGGTCGTCGGGCCGGCGGCGTCGGCCTCACCGGCCGCGAGGACGAGGGTGGGACGACCGTGCTCGTCCTCGCAGACGACGACGGCGTCGTGCACTCGTGCCTCGGCCAGGGGTGTCTCGCCGGGGAGCACCACGGCCGGTTGCGCGACGTCGCCGACGTGCACGGTGTCGATGACGCGCTCGAGCCGGGCCCGGCGGATGGCGGACGTCGCCCCTGACCAGAGCACCCAACCCATGACGAGCGCCAGGCCGGCGTCGAAGAGGTCCGGCCTGTCCCCGCGGACGAGCGGCCGGACGAGGAACCAGGCGACGACACCGACGGCCACGACCTGGCCCAGCCGGCCCGCGACCTGCAGCCCGGTGTCGCGGCGGCCGGTGACCGCCCACACGAGCGACTGCACGGCGGCGCCGCCGTCGAGCGGGAGGCCGGGCAGCAGGTTGAAGAGCGCGAGGATGCCGTTCATCAGGGTGAACGACCACGCGAAGTCGCTCGCGACGCCGCCCACGACGGAGGACCACACCCCGCCGAGGAGCGCGAGGGACGCGTTGACCGCGGGCCCGCTGAGCGCCACCGCGGCCGTGCGGCCAGGGGTCGCGCCGGTGGAGTCGTAGGCGGTGTGCCCGCCCCACACCGTCGCGACGATCCGGTGGACCCGGAAGCCGAGGATCCTCGCGGTGACGGCGTGACCCACCTCGTGCCCGAGCACCGCGACGACGATGCTGACGACGAGCCACGCGGCGTAGGCGAGTGCGTAGCCGGTCCCGAGCCCCGACCCCGCCTGCCAGCCGAGGAAGGCGATGACGACCGCGAGCAACAGCCACGTGCGGTCGAGGAAGACCGGGACACCGGCGACCCGTCCGAGCCGCAGTGCGCCGGGCGGCGCCGGGGGTGCGGTGGACATGCGAGGACCCTACGCGAGCCGCCCGGCATACTGATTGCCGCACCCGACGACGTCCCGAGAGGACCCTGACCGAGCCGTGGACCCCCAGCACCGACCCGACGCCACTGCTGCCCTGACGACGGCCCTGCGCGAGCGGGTCCTCGTGCTGGACGGCGCGATGGGCACGATGATCCAGGCGCGGGGGTTCTCCGAGCAGGACTACCGCGGCGAGAGGTTCGCGGACCACCCGAGCGACCTGCGCGGCAACAACGAGCTGCTCTCGCTGACCCGGCCCGAGGCGATCCGTGAGATCCACGCGGCCTACCTCGAGGCCGGGGCCGACCTCGTCGAGACCAACACGTTCAACGCCCAGCGCATCTCTCTGGCCGACTACGGGATGGAGGACCTGGCCTACGAGCTCAACGTGGCCTCGGCGCGACTCGCGCGGGAAGCCTGCGACGCCGCCACCGACCGCACCCCGCACCGGCCGCGGTGGGTCGTCGGGGCGCTCGGCCCGACCAACCGCACGGCGTCCATCTCCCCCGACGTCAACGACCCGGGCGCCCGTAACGTCGGCTTCGACGACCTCGTGGGGGCCTACCTCGAGCAGGCCCGAGGGCTCCTGGACGGCGGAGCCGACCTGCTCATGGTGGAGACGATCTTCGACACGCTCAACGCCAAGGCTGCGGTCTTCGCGCTGGAGACCCTGTTCGAGGAGCACGGTCGCCGCTGGCCGGTGATGGTCTCGGGCACGATCACCGACGCCTCCGGACGGACCCTGTCGGGCCAGGTCACCGAGGCGTTCTGGTACTCGGTGCGGCACGTCCGCCCGCTGTCGGTGGGGCTCAACTGCGCGCTGGGCGCCGCCGAGCTGAGGCCGTACGTCGCCGAGCTGTCCCGGCTCGCCGACTGCTTCGTCTCGGCCCACCCCAACGCGGGGCTGCCGAACGCCTTCGGCGAGTACGACGAGTCGCCCGAGGCGATGGCCGAGGTCGTCGGCGAGTTCGCGGAGTCCGGACTCGTCAACATCGTGGGCGGCTGCTGTGGCACGACCCCCGCGCACGTCGCGGCCATCGGGGCCGCGGCCTCAGGGGGGACGCCGCGCGAGCCCGCCGAGCTCGCGCCGGCGTTGCGGCTGTCGGGCCTCGAGCCGCTCGTCGTCGACCGGGAGAGCCTGTTCGTCAACATCGGCGAGCGAACGAACATCACCGGATCCGCCCGCTTCCGGCGGCTCATCCGGGACGAGGACTACCCGACGGCCCTGTCCGTCGCCCGGCAGCAGGTCGAGAACGGCGCCCAGGTCATCGACGTCAACATGGACGAGGGCATGATCGACGGGGTCGCGGCGATGGACCGCTTCCTCAAGCTCGTCGCGTCCGAGCCGGACATCTGCCGGGTCCCGGTCATGGTCGACTCGAGCAAGTGGGAGGTCATCGAGGCCGGGCTCAAGGTGACCCAGGGCAAGCCGATCATCAACTCGATCTCGATGAAGGAGGGTGAGGGGCCCTTCCTCGAGCACGCCCGGCTCGCCCGGAAGTACGGCGCGGCGGTCGTCGTCATGGCGTTCGACGAGGACGGCCAGGCCGACAGCCTCGAGCGCCGCAAGGACATCTGCGAGCGGGCCTACCGGCTCCTCGTCGACGAGGTCGGCTTCCCACCCGAGGACGTCATCGTCGACCCCAACGTCTTCGCGGTCGCCACGGGCATCGAGGAGCACGCCGCGTACGGGACCGACTTCATCGAGGCCGCCCGGTGGGTCCGCGAGAACCTCCCCTACGCGCACGTCTCCGGCGGGGTCTCCAACGTCTCGTTCAGCTTCCGCGGCAACAACGTCGTCCGCGAGGCGATCCACGCCGTGTTCCTCTACCACGCGGTCCGCGCGGGGATGGACATGGGCATCGTCAACGCGGGCGCGCTCGTCCCCTACGACACCGTCGACGAGCGGCTGCGCGACGCCATCGAGGACGTCGTGCTCAACCGCGTCGACGACCCGCAGGAGGCCACCGAGCGCCTCATCACGCTCGCCGAGGAGTTCCGGTCCGACGGCGCCGTGCAGGAGGCCGCTGCCGAGGAGTGGCGTGAGCTCCCGCTGCGCGAGCGGATCACCCACGCGCTCGTCAAGGGCATCGACGACCACGTCGTCGACGACACCGAGGCGCTGCGGCTCGAGATCGACGAGGCAGGGGGCCGCCCGCTCGAGGTCATCGAGGGCCCGCTCATGGACGGCATGAACGTCGTCGGCGACCTCTTCGGCTCCGGGAGGATGTTCCTGCCCCAGGTCGTGAAGTCGGCCCGGGTCATGAAGAAGGCGGTCGCGCACCTCGTCCCGTTCATCGAGGCCGAGCAGGAGTCGGGCCCGAAGCGCACCAAGGGCACCGTCGTCACGGCGACGGTCAAGGGCGACGTCCACGACATCGGGAAGAACATCGTCGGCGTCGTCCTCCAGTGCAACAACTACGAGGTGGTCGACCTCGGGGTCATGGTCCCGACCGAGAGGATCCTCGACGCCGCGCGCGAGCACGACGCCGACGTCGTCGGGCTCTCCGGGCTCATCACGCCGAGCCTGGACGAGATGGTCCGGGTCGCCCAGGAGATGGAGCGGCAGGACTTCCGGGTCCCGCTGCTCCTCGGCGGGGCGACGACCTCGAAGGCGCACACCGCGGTCAAGGTCGACGAGCAGTACTCCGGGCCGGTCGTCTGGGTCAAGGACGCCTCGCGCTCGGTCCCGGTCGTCAGCCAGCTCCTCTCGGACACCCAGCGGGACGGCTTCCTCGCGGGTGTCGCCGAGGAGTACCGGAGCCTGCGCGAGCGGCACGCCGCGAAGGCCGGGGACCGTCCTCTCGTCAGCCTCGAGGTCGCCCGGAAGAACGCGCCGTGCATCGACTGGTCGTCGGTGCGCCCGCACCGTCCGCACCTGCTCGCCCAGCAGGAGGGCGACCAGTGGCGCGCGCCCGAGGGCAGTCCCTGGCGTCGGGCGGCCACCCAGTTCACCCGGGTCTGGGAGGACTTCCCGGTCGCGGAGCTGCGCGAGTACATCGACTGGACCCCGTTCTTCCTCGCCTGGGAGATCCGCGGGCGCTACCCCGACGTCCTCAACAACCCGACGACGTCCGAGGAGGCCCGGAGCCTCTACGCCGACGCCCAGCGGATGCTCGACCGGATCGAGCGCGAGCACTGGCTCACCGCCCGCGGTGTCGTCGGCCTCTTCCCCGCTGCATCGGCTGGTGACGACATCGAGGTCTACACGGACGAGGACCGTGACACCGTCCTCACCACCCTGCACGGCCTGCGCCAGCAGGGGCAGCACCGTGAAGGGGTGGCCAACAAGTGCCTCTCGGACTTCGTCGCCCCCCGGGGTGGGCCGCAGGACCACGTCGGCGCCTTCTCGGTGACGGCCGGCCTCGGCCTCGAGGACCGGCTGCAGGCGTTCAAGGACGACCTCGACGACTACTCGGCGATCATGCTGGAGGCTCTCGCGGACCGCCTGGCCGAGGCCTTCGCCGAGCGCCTGCACCAGCGGGTCCGCACCGACCTGTGGGGGTACGCAGCCGACGAGCGGCTGGACAGCGCCGGGCTCATCGCCGAGCGCTACTGCGGGATCCGGCCCGCCCCCGGCTACCCCGCGTGCCCGGACCACACCGAGAAGGAGACGCTCATGGCCCTGCTCGGGGGCGAGGAACGCACCGGGATCCGCCTCACCGAGTCCATGGCCATGTGGCCCGGCGCCTCGGTCTCGGGGTGGTACTTCTCGCATCCCGAGAGCCAGTACTTCGTGGTCGGTCGGCTCGGGCGGGACCAGGTCGAGGACTACGCCGCGCGCAAGGGCTGGGACGTCGCGACCGCCGAGCGGTGGCTCGCCCCGAACCTCGGCTACACCCCGGACGACTGACCCCCTCTGTTCCCGCCGTCTGCCCGGCACGCCGTCGGAGACGGATGCCGGGAGCGCGGGGGTCCTGGGAGTGGTGACGTGACCCTGTCGGCGTCGGCGCCTACCGTGACCGTATGACGCCTGCCCTCTCGCCGAGCCGTGCCGCGGACTTCAAGCAGTGTCCGCTGCTGTTCCGGTTCCGGACGGTCGACAAGCTCGAGGGGCCGCCCTCCCCCGCCGCCGCTCGCGGCACGCTCGTCCACGCCGTCCTCGAGCACCTGTTCGACCTCCCGGCCGCCGAGCGCACCGCGGACGCCGCGGTGGCCCTGCTGGAGCCGCGATGGCGGGCACTGGTCGAGGAGCGTCCCGAGCTCGGGGCGATGATCGAGGACGACGACGCGCTCGACGAGGCGTCCTGGTTCGCGGGCGCACGGACGCTGGTCGAGCAGTGGTTCGACCTCGAGGACCCCACCCGGCTGGAGCCCGCGGCCCGTGAGCTGTACGTCGAGACGGAGGTCGAGGGCCTCACCCTGCGCGGCTACGTCGACCGCCTCGACATCGCCCCCGACGGCGCCATGCGGGTGGTCGACTACAAGACGGGTCGCTCCCCGAGCGAGCTGTTCGAGGCCAAGGCGCTGTTCCAGATGAAGTTCTACGCCCTCGTCCTCTGGCGGCTGCACGGCGCGGTGCCGACGATGCTCCAGCTCGTCTACCTCGGGAACGGCGAGGTCGTACGCTACGTCCCGGACGAGCGCGACCTGCGGGCGGTCGAGCGCAACGTGCGAGCCATCTGGGACGCCGTCGTGCGGGCGGCCCGCACCGGGGACTGGCGGCCGCGCACCTCCCGGCTCTGCGACTGGTGCGACTTCCGGGGGTACTGCCCGGAGTTCGGCGGCACTCCCCCGCCGCTGCCCGAGGGGGCCGGGCTCATCGCGCTCGACCCCGCCCGGTCAGGCGCCGCCGACCTCGCCGACGACTGACGCCGCCAGCGCGGCCAGCCGCTCGGGGGTCACCCCCTCGAGCCCGTCGACGTGCACCGAACCGGCGAGCTCGGGCACGGCGACGACGTGCGGCACGGCCACCGTCGGTACGCCTGCGGCCACGGCCGAGCGCACGCCGGTCGGGCTGTCCTCGATGGCCACACAGCGCCCCGGGTCGACCCGGAGCAGCCGCGCCGCCGCGAGGTAGGGCTCCGGATGCGGCTTGCCGTGCTCGACCTCGTCCCCCGTGACCACCGCGGCGAAGGCCGCTGGGGGGAGGGCCTGTACGACGGCGAGGGCGAGCGAGCGCCACGACATCGTCACGAGCGCGCACGGGACCCCGGCCTCGCCGAGCGCCGCGAGGAGATCACGCGCACCCGGGCGCCAGGGCACGTGCTCACGCACCTGCGCCACGACCCGGTCGAGGAGGACCTCGACGATCCGCTCGGGCTCCCACGTCAGCGGTGAGTGGTCGCGGATGAACCGCGCCGAGACCATGAGGTCGTTTCCGACGAGCTGATGGGCGAACTCGTCGCTCCACGTCCCGCCGGCCTCCTCGACGATGGCGTGCTCCGCGGCGATCCAGTACGGCTCGGTGTCCACCAGGGTTCCGTCCATGTCCCAGAGGACCGCTGCGGGGAGGCTCACGAGGAGAGACCCTATCGAGCCGTAGGCTGGAGCAATGACCCCGGAGGGAGGACGCCCGTGATCGAGCTCGAGGACATCGGTGCGCTGCGCGACCCGGTGATGATCGCTGCGTTCGAAGGCTGGAACGACGCCGGCGAGGCCGCCAGCGCCGTCGTCGAGCACCTGGCCCGCATCTGGGACGCCGACGTCGTCGCGGCCCTTGACCCCGAGGACTACTACGACTTCCAGGTCAACCGGCCGCGGGTCGTGGCAGAGAACGGCAAGCGCAGGATCAGCTGGCGTACGACCCGGGTGCTCGTGGCGCGGGACACCTCTCTCGGCCGGGACGTCGTCCTCGTCCAGGGCGTCGAGCCGTCCTTCCGCTGGCGTGCCTTCGCCATCGAGCTGATGGAGCTCGCCGAGGGTGCCGAGGTGTCGATGGTCGTCACGCTGGGCGCGCTCATGGCGGACGTCGCCCACAGCCGGCCCATCCCCGTCACCGCGACGTCGGACAACGAGGACACCCGGCATCGGCACGGGCTCGAGATGAGCAGTTACGAGGGGCCCACCGGCATCGTGGGGGTCGTCGCAGACGCCGCCGTGCAGGTCGGCCTGCCGTCGGTGTCCTGCTGGGCTGCTGTGCCGCACTACGCGGGTCACACCCCCTCGCCGAAGGCCACCGCCGCGTTGCTCGGGCGGCTCGAGGAGCTGTTCGACGGGCCGATCGAGCACGGTGAGCTCGACGACGACGCACGTGCCTGGGAGCGCGGCATCGACGAGCTCGCGGCCTCGGACACCGAGGTGGCGGAGTACGTGGAGAGCCTGGAGGAGGCCCAGGACACGGCCGAGCTGCCGGAGGCGAGCGGCGACGCCATCGCCAAGGAGTTCGAGCGGTACCTGCGGCGGCGGGGCACCGACGAGAAGGGCTCCTCGGGGCCCTGACGCGTCGGGCCCGGCGAGGTCGCCACCGCGCGTGGACCGGGCCGTGTGGGCGTACCCTCCTCCCGCCCACGCACGGGACGGTGCGTGGGGCGCGGACGGGCCGAGGCGGTGGGTCAGGCCGGGCCCGTCGTCAGGTACTCCTGGATGCGCGCGGCGAGGATGGCGGACACGCTGAACCCGACGTCGCGCAGCCGGCGCACGTGGAGGGCGTCTGAGGGTCAAGCCCTCGTCACAGGCGGACCCCGAGCAGTGCGTCGAGCGTCCGTGCGAGGAGGCCCGGTGCGCCGGGGTCCTCGCTCTCCCCCGCCATCGTGCGTTCACACCATTCGTCGACCGCGGAGAGCGCCCGGGCCGTCGAGAGGTCGTCCGCCAGGGCGGCGCGGACCGCAGCCACGGTGCCGGTGGCGTCGACACCACCGTTCGTCGAGAGGGCCTCGCGCCAGCGGTCCAGCCGGGCCTGCGCCTCGTCGAGGAGGGCGTCGGTGTGGTCCCACTCGGTGCGGTAGTGCTGGGCGAGGAGCAGGAGCCGGATGGCCATCGGGTCGACGCCGTCGGCCCGCAGCCGGGACACGAGGACGAGGTTGCCCCGCGACTTGCTCATCTTCTCGCCCTCGAACCCGACCATCGCCTGGTGCACGTAGAGCCGGGAGAAGACGTCCTCACCGGTGAGCGCGTTGCCCTGGACCGCGCTCATCTCGTGGTGCGGGAAGACGAGATCGGTGCCCCCACCCGTGATGTCGACGGGATGGCCGAGATGCGTCAGCGAGATCGCGGTGCACTCGATGTGCCAGCCCGGACGTCCCGCGCCGAGGACGGGGTCCTCCCACGAGGGCTCTTCCGGACGCGCACCACGCCACAGCAGCGGGTCGAGCGGGTCGCGCTTGCCGGGCCGGTCGGGGTCGCCGCCGCGCGTGGGGAAGACCTCGGACATCCGCTCGCGGCTCCAGTGCGAGACGGCGCCGAAGCCGGGGCACCGGGCGAGGTCGAGGTAGACGTCGTCACCGGCACCCTCGCCGTCCGGGACCGGCACCCGGTACGCGGCACCGGAGTCGACGAGCCGGCACACGTCGCGGGCGATGTCGTCCATGGACTCGACGACGCCGAGGAACCGGTCCGGTGGGAGGACGCCGAGGGCTGTCATGTCCTCACGGAAGAGGTCGATCTCGGAGGTCGCGAGCTCGCGCCAGTCCCGGCCGTCGCGGTGCGCCCGCTCGAGCAGGGGGTCGTCGACGTCGGTGACGTTCTGGACGTACTCGACACGGTGCCCGGCGTCGCGCAGCGCACGGACGACGAGGTCGAAGGTGACGTACGTGGCCGCGTGCCCGAGATGCGTCGCGTCGTACGGGGTGATGCCGCACACGTAGACCCGGGCCACGTCCCCCGGGTCGACCGGCACGACCTCGCCGCGACTCGTGTCGTGCAGCCGGAGCGGCTCACCGAGACCGGGGACGGCAGGGACGAACGGGGTGGGCCACGACTTCACGGGCCGAGCCTACGGGGCACCGGTCACAGGGCCGGCCACGGGATGGCGGGCCAGCCGCCGTGCGGCACCGGATGGTGGCCGCGCCGGCACAGCGCGGCGACCCGCATCCGCAGGGCCTCGACCTCGTCGACGGTGAGCAGCGGTTCGAGCTCCTCCTCCAGCGGGCCACCCAGAGCCTCGGCGAGACGCGCCAGCCGCTCCCGGTCGGAGTCGGCGAGCGGCTCCCCGGCCCATCCCCAGAGGACGGTGCGCAGCTTGGGCTCGACCCCCAGGCTCACGCCGTGGTCGCAGCCCCGGACGACACCGTCCTCCCGGAGGAGGTGGCCTCCCTTGCGGTCGGAGTTGTTGATCGCGGCGTCGAAGACGGCGACCGTGCGCAGCGCCGGTTCGTCGGAGTGCACGACGAGCACCGGCTCGCCGAGGGGCGTCTCGCCCTCCAGCACCGTGAACCATCCGTCGGGCACCTCGTCGGGGTCGACGACCGCGACGAGCGGGTTCGGGTCGTCCTCGAGCGGCCCCACCCAGAGCTGGACCGACCCGCGGCCGAGCGGCCCTTCCCGCAGGACGGTCGGGGGGACGACGTCGAACCCCCCGGCCTCGCTGACCAGCCACGCCGCCCGCTCCCGCGCGACGAGCGTGCCGTCCGGGTAGTCCCACAGCGGGCGCTCGGTGGCCTCGGGCTTGTGGATGACCAGGACCCGGTCGAGGGGGTCGCCGACCACGCAGAGCAGTGCGCCGTTGGACGAGCCCGACACCCGCCCGACGGGAGTGAGGTCCCCCCGGGTCAGGAGGTCCTCGAGCTCAGCGCCGGTAGCCGTTGGCACGAGGGCAGATGTGGCCGGTGGGGTCGAGCGGCTGACCGCAGAAGGGGCATGACGGACGCCCCGCCGCGACGACCTTCCCGCAGCGACGGGCGAAGGCACGGGCCGCCTCGGGTGTGAGGACGACCCGGAGGGTCTGCAGCGCACCCTCCCCGACCTCCTCGGGGTCCTGGTCGTGGCACTCGATGACGACGACGAGCCGCTCGGGGTCCCACGCCAGGCTCAGGGTGTCGACCCGGAAGTCGTCGTCGATGGGCGTGTCGAGCGGCTCGTTGTCACCCTCGCCGTAGGGCTCGGTGGCCGTTCCCTCGGCGTGGGTGTCGAGCATGTCGTCCACGCGCTCGGCGAGGACACTCACCTGCACCTTCTCGATGGAGACCGAGACGACGCGGCCCTCGCCGCGGGCCTGCAGGAAGAAGGTGCGCCCGCCCGGCGGGCCGACGGTGCCCGCGACGAAGCGCTCGGGCGGGTCGAAGACGGTGGACGGCATGTCTCCACCCTAGATCGTGAACCCCAGGGTCAGCTCGAGGCGGTGTCGGCCACGAGGCCCTCGTCACGGGCCCGGCTCAGCCGGCGCCGCCCCCGACCGTGGACTCCCCCGCGCCGTGCTCGCGCGGCACGGTGACCAGCGGGGCGAGTGCGCCTTCGACCGTGTTGCTCGCGAGCAGGACCATCCGGTGCGGGGAGACGTGAACGGCGGTGACCGACCCGGGGTCGACCCGTACCCGCTGCAGCCCGGCGATCCCCGCGCCGACCGCCTCGGCGACCACGGCCTTGATCGGGTCGCCGTGGCTCACCGCGACCCAGACGGCCGTCGTCCCCTCCGCCGCCTCGACCTCGGCGTCCAGCGCCCGGACCCCGCCGACCACCCGGGCGGCCATCTCCGCGAGGGACTCGGCCGCGAACTCCTCCGAGGGTGGGAAGGTCGCGGACGCGGGGTCGTCCTGGATGACACGCCACAGCGGGTCCTTCGCGGCCTCGCCCAGGGTGCGCCCGGTCCAGGCGCCGTAGTGGCACTCGCCGAGCCGCTCGTCGGTGGTCACCTCGTGCTCCGGCAGCGCCAGTGCGACGGTCTCGCGACACCGCTGGAGGGGACTGGAGACGGTCCGGGCGACCTCGACCCCCGTCAGCCGCGCCCGTACCACCTCGGCCTGCGCACGCCCGCGGTCGGTGAGCCCGACGCCCTCCGACCAGCCGGCGAGGACCCCTGCGGCGTTGCCGGTGGAGTGCCCGTGTCGCAGGAGCAGGACGATGGCCACGACAGGACACTGTAGGCCGCCTCCCCCGCCGCACCGCCCGTGTCCCCCAGAATGGCGGTCGTGATCGTCGACCGGGCCATCTACGAGGGCGGACGGCGCCGCGAGGCCGGTGACCTCTCCGACGAGCTCGCCCGTCTGCGCGCGGACCCGGCCGACCCTGCCGGCTTCCTGTGGATCGGCCTCAAGGACCCCACGCAGGAGGAGTTCGACTCGGTCGACACCGAGCTCGGGCTGCACCCGCTCGCCGTCGAGGACGCGGTCGGGGGCGGCGGCGAGGGCCGGCAGCGGGCCAAGGTCGAGCTCTACGACGGGACCGTCTTCGTCGTCCTCAAGCCGTTGCGGTACATCGACCGCACGTCGGACATCGAGACCGGGGAGGTGATGATCTTCGTCGGGGACCATTTCGTCGTCACCGTCCGCCGCGGCGAGCTCGCGCCGCTCTCCGGCATCCGGTCCGAGATCGAGGCCGACCCCGAGCGCCTCGCCCTCGGCCCGTTCGGGGTGCTGCACGCGGTCCTGGACCGCGTCGTCGACGCCTACCTCGACATCGACTCCGAGGTCGAGGAGGACCTCGAGGAGATGGAGAGCGCGGTCTTCTCCAGCGCCCGCACCGACACCGCCGCGATCTACCGGCTGAAGCGGGAGGTCCTCGAGTTCCGTCGGGCCGTCGTGCCCCTGGCGGAACCGCTCAAGCTGCTGCACGCCTCACCCCGCAGCCCGGTGCCCGAGGGCGAGATCCGGCTGCAGCTGCGCGACGTCTCGGACCACCTGCACAGCGTCATCGACCACGTCGAGAGCTACGACGACCTCCTGTCCGGCATCCTCGACGCGCACCTGGCCCAGGTCTCGGTGCAGCAGAACGACGACATGCGCAAGATCTCGGCGTGGGTCGCGATGGCCGCCGTCCCCACGATGATCGCCGGCGTGTACGGGATGAACTTCACCCACATGCCCGAGCTGGAGTGGCGCTTCGGCTACGGCTACGCCCTGCTCCTCATGGCCGTGTCGTGCGGGGTCCTCTACCGCCTCTTCAAGCGTTCCGGCTGGCTCTGATCTCGCGCCCGTGGGAGGTCAGGTGGCGGACATCCATCCGGCCGCGAGCGCGACGACGAGAGCCGCGCCGAGGGCCACCCGGTAGCCGACGAAGGAACGCAGCGAGTTCGTGGCGACGAAGCGCAGCAGCCAGGCGATCGACGCGTAGGCGGTGACGAACGCGACGACGATCCCGACGAGCATCTGCGGGGCCCCGAGTGACTGCAGGTGGTCCCACTCGTTGGCGAGCTCGAACACCCCGGCCGCGGTGAGCGCCGGGATCGCCATGAAGAACGACAGCTCGGTGGCGGCCACCCGGTTGATGCCGAGGGCCAGGCCGGCCGAGATCGTCGCGCCGGAGCGGGAGACCCCCGGGACGAGGCTGAAGCACTGCACGAGCCCGATGACGATGCCGTCCCGCAGCGTCACGCCGTTCTCGCCGCGTTGCTCCCCCGCGGCCTCGAGCGTGTCGTGTCGACCCTCCGCCCACCAGATGACGGCGCTCCACAGGACGAGCGCACCAGCCACGACCCAGAGACTGCGCAGCGGGCCGGAGATGACGTCCTTGAGTGCGAACCCGACGAGCCCGACCGGGATCGACCCGACGACGACGGCCCAGGCGAGGGCGTAGTCGCGGTGCTCGCGGGCCTCGGCCGAGCCCAGGCCCCGGGCCCATGCCATGAAGAGACGCCCGATCTTCCGCGCGAAGTAGATGAACGTCGCGACGATGGCCCCGATCTGGATGATCGCGGTGTAGGCGGTCACGGCGGGCGCGTCGACGGGCAGCCCGAGCAGCTGCTCGGTGATGGTCAGGTGTCCGGTGGACGAGATCGGGAGGAACTCGGTGAGGCCCTCGACGATCCCGAGGACGACGGCCTGGAAGTAGGTCAGCTCGACGGGCACGCGGGAAGCCTATGCGCCGACCGCGTCGGCCATGAGACGCAGGGTGGCGACGCGGTGCTCCGTCGTACGGCCGGACGGGGCGACGGACAGCGTCGTGACCCCCGCGTCCGCGTAGCGGCCGACCCGCTCGGCGATGCGCCCCGGTGGGCCGATGAGGGCCGTGGCGTCGACGAGCTCGAGGGGGACGGCGGCCGCCGCGTCGCGCGGACGACCCTCGAGGTACAGGTCCTGGATCGTGTCCGCGGCCTCGTCGAACCCCATGGTGCGGGCGAGCCGGTTGTAGAAGTTCTGCTCCCTGCTGCCCATTCCGCCGATGTAGAGCGCGGTGTACGGCGCGAGCGCTGCGCGAGCCGCCTCGAGGTCGTCGGAGACCACGACGGGGACCGTGGCGACGACGTCGAAGCCGTCCATGGCCGCGCCGGGCGCACGTCCACCCATGGCCCGGCCCTCGCGGACGTGCGCGAGGTGGCTCTCGGCGTGCTCGGGCGAGAGGAAGACGGCCAGCCATCCGTCGGCGACCTCGCCGGCCAGGCGGAGGTTCCGTGGGCCGACCGCCGCCAGGTACACGGGCAGGTCCGGGCGTGGTGGGTGGAGGGTCAGCTTGAGCGCCTTCCCGGGACCGTCCGGCAGCGGCAGGGTGAAGTGGTCGCCGTCGTAGCGGACGGTCTCTCGGCGCAGGGCCGCACGGACGATGTCCACGTACTCGCGCGTCCGGGCGAGCGGTGCGGAGAAGCGCACGCCGTGCCAGCCCTCGCTCACCTGCGGTCCGGAGACGCCCAGCCCGAGCAGGAACCTCCCGCCCGAGAGCGTGTCGAGCGTCGCGGCGGTCATGGCCGTCATCGCCGGCGTGCGGGCGGGGATCTGCATGACGCCGGAGCCCAGGCCGATCCGCTCGGTCTGGGCGGCGAGCCAGGCGAGCACGGTGACCGCGTCCGAGCCGTACGCCTCGGCGACCCAGGCCGACGCGTACCCGAGACGGTCGGCCTCCTGGACGAGGTCGAGCAGGTCGGGTGGCATGCCGGCGCCTGCGTAGCCACCGCTCAGTCCGAGTCGCATCAGGTCAGGCTAGTGCCCCGCCCGTGCGGCGAGGCAGCACGAGGGCCCGCCGCACCGCAGGTAGATTCGCGGCCATGCAGACCCGCCGCCTGGGAGCCACCGGGCTCACCGTCTCGAGCCTCGGGCTGGGGACGATCGCGTGGGGCACCCGGACCGCGCCGGAGGACGCCAAGGACATCCTCGCCGCGTTCCGCAGCGCCGGCGGGACGCTGGTGGACACCGCCCACGGCTACGCCGGCGGCACGGCCGAGGAGATCCTCGGTGACCTCCTCGACGGCGACCGCGACGAGGTCGTCCTCCTGACGAAGTCGGGCATCAGCCGGGCCTCCGGCGAGCGGGTCGTCGACTGCTCCCGCCGCGCGATGCTCAACCAGCTCGACGTCTCGCTGCGGCGGCTGCGCACCGACCACGTCGACATCTGGCTGGCCCACACCTGGGACGACGCCACACCGCTGGAGGAGACGGTGAGCGCGCTCGTGCATGCGTGGCGCACGGGACGTGCCCGCTACGTCGGCGTCTCGAACCACGTCGGATGGCAGGCCGCACGGACGATGTCCCTTCTGGCCACCGAGGGCGTCCCCCTCGCCGCCGACTCGGTCGAGTACAGCCTCGTCGAGCGACGTCCCGAACGCGAGATCGTGGACGCCGCGGAGGCGCTCGGGTTCGGCCTCCTGCCGTGGTCGCCCCTCGGCCGCGGGGTGCTTCCGGGTCGCTACCGTACGGGCGTTCCGGCCGACTCGCGGATGGCGTCCGACGACTTCGCCCGGTTCACCGGACGGCACGCGGGCGACCACACCCGCGGGGTCATGGAGGCCGTCCGCACGGCCGCGGACGGGCTCGGGGTCGCGCCCGCCGTCGTGGCCCTCGCCTGGGTCCGCGACCGGCCGGGCGTCACGGCGCCGGTCGTGGGACCGCGGACCGCGCAACAGCTGACCCAGCTTCTCGCGGTCGAGGACGTCCGGCTGCCCTCCCAGATCGTCGAGGCCCTCGACGAGGTCTCGGCCGAGCACGGCTGAGCCACGGCTCAGCTGCGGGCGCGCTCCGGGTCGTCGTCGGGGTCGTCGTACTCGATGTCGTCGGAGAGCCCGGCGTACAGGCGGTCCCCGTCACCGTCCTCGTCGTCGTGGTCGTCGAGCTCGTCGTCGGTGCCGTAGATGTCCAGCGGGGTCATCTCACCGTAGGCGTCGTACAGCGCGGCGTCGTACTCCTCGAACGCGTCGGCGAGATCCTCGTACGCGGCGACGACCGCCGGGTCGTCCTCACCTCGGCGGGTGCTGCTGACTTCGAGGTGCCGCTCGAACGCCGTGACGAGAACGGCCAGTGCGGCACGCGGATCGGCGCTCATGCATCGAACGGTACCGGTCCTGACGCAGAATGTGGCGGTGGCCGACTACGAGTACCTCGTCCTCAGCTTCGGACGGCAGACGAACCGCTCGGACATCCGGCGTGCCCTGACCGAGCACGCCGAGTACGGTCGCTGGGAGCTGGCCCGGACCCGCACGTACATGGGCGGCCTCACGAAGACCTGGCTGCGCCGCAAGATCATCCGCGCCCGGCGCGTCCCCGTCCCGCTCGGCTGACGGCCCTCAGCACGTCTCGAGCAGCCGCGCGAGTACCCGTGCGCCGAAGCGCAGCGACTCGGTGGGCACCCGCTCGTCGATCCCGTGGAACATCGGCGCGAAGTCGAGGTCCGCGGGCAGCCGCAGGGGTGCGAAGCCGTAGCCGGTGATGCCGAGCAGGGACAGCGCCTTGTTGTCCGTCCCGCCCGAGAGGCAGTACGGCAGGACCTCTGCCTCCGGGTCCTCGGAGCGCAGCGCCTCGACCATGCGCTCCACGAGCTCGCCCTCGAACGGCGCGTCGAGGGCGATGTCGCGGTGCAGCACCTCGACCTGCACGTGCTCGCCCGCGAGCTCGCGCACGGTCGCGAGGAGGTCGTCCTCGTGGCCGGGGAGGAAACGGCAGTCGACGTTGGCGGAGGCCTGCTGCGGGATGACGTTGTGCTTGTAGCCGGCGTCGAGCATCGTGACGTTGCTCGTGTCCTGGAGGGTGCCCTCGACGAACCCCTTGGCTCCGCCGAGGTGCGTCAGGAGCTCGTCGAGGTCCTCGTCGGACCAGCCCGTCCCAGTCAGCTCGGAAAGGCCGTCGAGCAGGGTGCGGACCGACGGGATGTACTCGCGGGGCCACTTGTGCTCGGCGATCCGGGCGATGGCCTGGGCGAGGCGCACGATGGCGTTCTCGTCGTTGGGCACCGAGCCGTGCCCGGCCCGCCCGTCGGCCGTGAGCCGCAGCCAGGCGATGCCCTTCTCGGCCGTCTGCAGGAGGTAGGTGCGCCGCTCGGCGCCGTCGCGGTCGGTCACGGTGACGCTGTACCCGCCGACCTCGCTGATGGCCTCGGTCACGCCCTCGAAGACGTCGGCGTGGTGCTCGACGACGAAGTGCGAGCCCTTGACGCCACCCGCCTCCTCGTCGGCGAAGAAGACGACGACGAGGTCGCGGGGAGGCACGACCTCGCGGCGGGCGATGTCCCGCACGCAGGCGAGGATCATCGCGTCCATGTCCTTCATGTCGACCGCGCCGCGCCCCCAGACGCAGCCGTCGTGCTCCTCCCCCGAGAACGGGTCGACCTGCCAGTCGGCGGCGTTGGCCGGGACGACGTCGAGGTGGCCGTGGACGCACAGTGCCCCGCGGTCGCGGTCGGCGCCCGGGATGCGCACGGCCACGCTGACCCGGCCGGGGTCGGACTCGAACGTCCGCGGCTCGAGCCCGACCTCGCGCAGCTGGTCGACGACGTACGCCGCCGCCTCGGCCTCCCCCGGTCCACTGCCGTCGCCGTAGTTCGTGGTGTCGATCCGGATCAGCTCCTGGCAGATCCGGACGACCTCGTCCTCGGGGCGCAGCGTGTCCATCATGGCGTCCACCCTAGGAGCCGTGGGCACCCCGGGGCGATTTCGGTCCGGGCCGGTGGAGCGTGTATCGTTCACGGTCGCAGGACGGCCTCCCCGGGCCGCTCCCGCACCACTCGTCCGGGTGGCGGAATTGGCAGACGCGCTAGCTTGAGGTGCTAGTGCCCGTATAGGGCATGGGGGTTCAAGTCCCCCCTCGGACACCGGTCACGAAGGCCCCGATCCCATCGCGGTTCGGGGCCTTCGGCATTCTCCGGACACGGCCCGTTGCGCCGCCTACTGGTTCGTGTTTGAAGTTTTCTGACGGTTGGCATTCTTGAGGATGTCGTCGGCGGTCTTGGTCCACACGAAGGGGTGGGAGCGGTCGTTCCAGCCGTTGATGAAGACGCGGATCTTGGCGTTGAGCTCGCGCACGGATCGGAACGTGCCGCGGCGGATGG
>NZ_JAFDVE010000030.1 GCF_016888005.1 Phycicoccus sp. CSK15P-2
GGTCCTTCACACCGGCCGCCGACAAAACGCATGCTCGCCAACCCGAAGGCGGCACCGACGCTACGAGCCAGACAGCCAGTGCTCAGGACCCAACCACCGCGATGCGGCGCTGTCACCCTGACACTGAGGCGACGCTACCGGTCGTCGGGCTCTGGCACGAGGTACTCGGGCGGGTCGTCGACGTCCGTCACGACCCCCGACGCGTACTCCCCGAGGGTGCGCACCGGCACCTCCGAACCCCACACCTCGCCCACTCGCCGGTGCAGCTCGTAGCCGTCCGGGCCGCGGACGACCGGCACCTCGAGCCGCTCGGTGGGGGCCGGTGCGATGTCGTCGTTCGCGACCGGGATCGCGTGCGAGAGCACCTGCTCGCCCGCCGTGAGCTCGCGGATGGCGATACCGCGCACGCGGTCCGGCCGCTTGGCCGCGAACTCGGTGTAGAGCCGCGGGTCGTGCTGCCCGTCGTCGCCGACGAGGAGCCACTTCACGGTGGGCAGCTCGCGCGCGAGACGGTGCAGCTGGGCGCGCTTGTGGTCCTGGCCGGAGCGGAACCACCCGGTGTTCGTCGGCCCCCAGTCGGTGAGGAGCATCGCCCCGGCCGGGTAGCCGTTGCGCTGGAGGAACCGGGTCAGCTGGGGCGCGGTGTTCCACGCTCCGGTCGAGAGGTAGACGACGGGGGCCTCCGGCTGGTCCGCGAGCAGCTCGCGGTACATCGTCGCCATCCCCGGCACCGGCCGCCTCGCCCCCTCGGAGCGGACGAAGGTGTTCCACGCGGCGATGAGCGGACGGGGCAGCGACGTCGACAGGACGGTGTCGTCGATGTCGGAGATGATCCCGTGCGTCACCTGCGACCCCACGACGAGCACGGGGACGTCGATCGGCTCGGCCCCTGGCGAGTCGAGGTACACGTCGTGCCACCCCGGCGTGAGCCCGTGGCCCCGGACCACGTGGTCGACGTAGCCGCCACGGTCGGTGCGCGTCGTGACGATGCGGTCGTCGACCCGGATGGTCACCGGCTCGTCGGCCGCCGGCGTGGCGAAGAAGGCCCGCCAGCCACGCGTCTCGAGCTCGGCGGCGCGCAGGCGCGCGGCGTAGGTGGGCTCCTCGGGCTCGTGCTCGGGGTCCTTCCGGCTCATGATGACCCGCGCGAAGATGCGGATCTGGGTGGCGCTGCCGTACCCCGTGGAGGGCACGATCCGGGTGCCCCAGCCGCGCGACTCGAGGAACCCGGCCTTGCGGGTCGTGTAGGCGTCCTCGATGAGGGCCGCCGCGTGGGGTCGCGCCATGTCGAGATGCTAGATGAGGGCGCTCACGTGCGCGGGCCCCGGACCCCGTCCCGGTCGGACACGACGCCGCTGACGATCTCGCCTGCGAGCACGCGTACCTTGACGTTGCGGTCCTGCGAGGACTTCCGCAGGATCTCGAAGGCCTGGTGCTCGGAGACCCCGCGCATGGCCATGACGACGCCCTTGGCCTGCTCGATCACCGCGCGGCTGGCCATCGCCTCCTCGAGCTGACCGGCCAGACGGCGCATGCCGTCCAGGGCGCTGACCGCGACGACGGCGTCGGCGCACCTACCGGCGGCCATCCGCACGATCCGGACGTCGAGCTCGTCGAACGCGTCGACCGCCCAGGCGTAGAGGTTCATGGCCCCGACCCGCTCGTCACCGCTGACGAGGGGGACGGCGAAGAGGCTGCGCATCCCGTCGGACCGGGCGACCTCGGAGAAACGTGGCCACCGGCCGTCGTCGATGCAGACGTCGGGCACCATCTGCTCGTCCCCCGTGCGCGCCGCCGTGAGGCAGGGACCCTCGTCGAGGGCGTACTGCGCGGCGTCGATCTCGAGGGTCTGGACGGTCGTGTACGCGGCGGTGTGCGGACGGTCCGAGCTGAGGATGGTGACCCCGACCTCGTCGCAGCCGGCGACGGCGCTACGAACGGCGTGGACCACCCGCTCCAGGTAGTCGGAGAGGTCGTCCATGGACTCCAGGACACCGCCGAGCTCCGCGCTCAGCCGCTCGACCAGCATGGCCGGCGTCTCGATGCCCTCGTCCTCCGGCAGCGACAGGGTGTTCGTCATCGTGCATCCTCCGAGATCACACGGGGTGGCATCGACTGTAGCGAGGTCGGGCGCCTGCGCGCCGCTCAGTGCGACGATGAGGACATGGCTCACACCTACCGGAAGGCCTCCACGTCCGTTCCGGCGGGATACTTCGCGTGGGAGGCCGCAGGTCTGCGCTGGCTCGCCACGGCCGGCGGAGCCACGGTGGCGGAGGTCCTCGACGAGTCCCCGACGCACCTGGAGCTGCCGTTCCTCACCTCGGCCGGAGCCACCGCGGAGGCCGCCGAGCAGCTGGGTCGAGGGCTCGCCGAGACCCACCGGGCCGGGGCCACGGCCTTCGGGGCAGGCCCGGACGGGTGGTCGGGCGACGGATGGCTCGGTCCGCTGGCCGAGCCCCTCCCCCTGCGTCTGGGCTCGTGGGACGGCTGGGGGGAGTTCTACGCCGAGGCCCGGGTCCTGCCCCTGGCCGCCCTGGGGCGCGACCGCGGCGTGTTCGAGGCCTCGGACGTCGCGGTGCTCGAGCGCCTGGCCGATGCGCTCGTCGGCGGAGATCTCGACACGGACGACGGCCCGGCGCGCATCCACGGGGACCTCTGGTCCGGTAACCTCCTGTGGACGTCCAGCGGGGGTGTGCTCATCGACCCCGCCGCGCACGGCGGACACCGGGAGGCTGATCTCGCCATGCTGCAGCTCTTCGGCGCCCCTCACCTCGACCGCGTGCTCGGGGCGTACCGGGAGGCCCACCCGCTCGAGGACGGCTGGCGCGACCGCGTCCTCCTGCACCAGGTGCACCCGCTCCTCGTGCACGCCGTGCTCTTCGGCGGCTCCTACGTCGCCCGCTCGCTGGACGCCGCGGAACGGTGCGCATGAGCAACACCACCAGTCCACCCGACACCGGTGACACCCACCCCGTGGACGTCTTCGACGTCGATCTCTTCGGCGCCCGCTGGACCCTCGACCTCACCGGTGTCGACGACGGGCTGGGGGCGCGCCTGTCCAGGCTGTGGACCCGCGCGGCCGTCGACCCGGACGACCCCGCGGCCGGCGTCGTCCCGCGGTTCGACGTCTCCCGTGGCGCCGAGCCGGGCGAGGTGGTCGTCGGCGGCTCGCGGCACCGCGCCCCGGACGCCGCCGTGCCCTACCTCGTGTCCCGGGCGCTGACCCTCGCCTCGATCCGGCGGCGGATGGGGCAGTGCCTGATGCTGCACGCCGCGGGACTGGCAGCCCGGGACGGCACGACGCTGGCCCTCGTCGCCCCGTCCGGTGCCGGCAAGACCACCGCGGCGTGCGTCCTCGGTCAGGAGCTCGGGTATGTCTCCGACGAGACGGTCGCGATCGAGCGGGACCTGTCCGTGCTGGCCTACCCCAAGCCGCTGTCGGTCGTCGACGACCCGCACTTCCCCCAGACGAAGATGGAGTGGTCTCCCGACGAGCTGGGGCTGGCACGCACCGTCTCACCCCTGCGGCTCGGTGCCGTCGTCATCCTCGAGCGGGACGGGTCGGTCACCGCGCCGACCCTGGAGCCGGTGGGCCTCGTCGAGGCCGCCACGGAGATCCTCGCGCAGACCTCGGCCACGCTCGACCTGCCCGACCCGATGGAGCGGCTCGCCTCCGCGCTCGTCGCCGGGGGCGGGCCGTACCGGCTCAGCTACCGCGACATCGCGGACTGCACCGCCCTGGTCCAGGAGCTGGCGGAGCACGTGGCAGGCACCGCGCCGGAGATCGAGTGGGTCGCGGAGCGGGGACCGGGGGCCGATGACGACGTGGCGAGCCCCGACCCGGGTGCCGAGGGCAAGATCCTCCCCTCGACCCGCATCCGGCGCACGCCCTACGGACACGCGCTGCACGAGCCCGACTCCACCCTCGTGATGATCGGCCAGGTCCCGATGAGTCTGCCGGGGCTGGCAGCGGCCGTCTGGCGGGACGCTGCCGACACCGTGGACCTCGCGACGCTCACGGCCGGCGTGGTCGCCCGCATCGGCGACCACCCGGACGCGCCGACGGTCATCGCCGAGACGGTCCGGGTCCTCCTACGCGCGGGCCTCGTCGAGATCGTCCACGGCAGCTGACGGCCCGGCGTCGACCGCCGGGCCGCCAGCGGAGCACGGCATCGCCATCGGGGCGGGTCGACCTTCTCGACCCGGCGCGCGCACGGCGGACGTGCTCACCAGGGCTCCCGCGGACGCTGCCGGTGCAGGGGCCGGCAGCGGCTGCAGGGGAGCGGGAGCCCTGGGAGTCCATGAGGCGGCGGCGGGCCTTCCCGACGACGCGCCGGGCGGCGCGCCGGGACGCGCCGTGGGCGGTTGGGCCGACCGGGCGCCGAGCGCCCCCGGCCGGCGTGATCGTTGACGGGCCTCCCGGCAGGCTGTCCCGTCGTGGCGAGGAGCCCGTCGTGGGCGGGTCTGGCTCGACGAGAGGTGGAGCCAGGCACGGACAGGAGTGGCTGCGCCGAGCGCGAGACGGATCGGCCCACACCGGTCGATGTCGCTCATCTCGTGCGCCTCCTCTCGCCCGGCAGTCACCGGGTGTTCGATCCAAGGGAACACATCGGATTGCGGTTCTCCATCACTTCGACAGAAATTCTCTGGCTTTGTCTAATTTCGTCGGGAGGCACTTACCCGCCCTTGCCACGGACGATCAACATGATCGTTGACAATCCCTTGTTCGTCAGCAGTAGAAATGGCCGACAACGGCAACGCTGCCTCATTCACAAATGACAACGATGTCGTCGGGACGCTTGTTTCCCAGCCCGGACATGGTGGCGCCTCCCCGGAAGCGCCTCCACCACAACGAGTCTCGCCCGCACCCTACGGACAGGAGCACGGGGAGAAACCGCACCGCGGGCACCCGTCGGCATACCTCGCGACGGCGAGGTCGAGATCGACTCCCACCTGGTTCGCAAGGCTCGCCACCCAGGCCACGACATCCCCGAACTCGTGCTCGCGCTCGGCCTGGGTTCCCTTGCGGACGGCCTGTGCGAGCTCCCCCACCTCCTCGGCCAGCCAGGCGACGGTGCTCGGGACACCACGCGCCCGGTCGCGCGTCCCGTAGGTGCGCTCGATGACCTCCTGCAGGTGGCCCAGCTCCATGGGCGCAACCTACCCGGCGGGACCACGGCCCAGCACCCTCGGGCTGCGCGCTCGACCCTCACAGTCAGTTGAGCGCGGCTCCTCCGAGGTCCGGCGGCTTCGGCACGGCACCCAGCCGGCCCACGATGGCCGTCTCGCGCGACAACAGCGCGAGGACGGTGCGCAGGCGCGTGGCGGCGTCCGCACCCTCGAGCACCCGCTGACGGTCCCGGGACTCGAGGACCATCCGCTCGGCGACGCGGTAGGCGACGTCACTCGCGACGGCATCGACCGGTTCGGCCTCCGCGCCCACCGTTTCGGCCTCCGCGCCCACCGTGCGCAGGTACCGCTCGTGCGCCGCGAGCGCCTTCCGGGCGAGAGCCTCCACCTCGGGGTCGTCGTGCGCACCGTCCTCCAGCCACCCGACCTCCCCGGTGAGGTAGGGCGTCCCCGCCTCGGGGTCGAGGCCGTCGAGCCGGAACCGGCGGACACCCCGCCCGACGAGGTGGACCACCGTGCCGCTGCGACCCTTCGCGAGAGCCATGGCGTCGACGACCGCCTCACACCCGACGCCATGGAGGTCGGTGACCGCGTCCGGCCCGACCTCGTGTCCCTGGCGGATGAGCACGACACCGAACCGCCGCCCACCGTCCGGTTCGTCCGCCAGCCGCTGGGCGAGCGCCAGGTAGCGGGGCTCGAACAGCTGGAGCGGCATCCTGCCGCCGGGCAGCAGCACCCCGCCGAGCGGGAAGAGGGGCAGGGAGGTCATCCACCCAGCGTAGGCGCGCTCCGGCTCACGTCCCGGCCGCCTCGTCCTCACGCACGCCCCGCGCCTCGGGCTCGTGCTCGACCGCCCGGCGGATGACCGGCATGACGGTGAGGCCCTGGACCGTGATCGTGAAGAGGACGACGGCGTACGTGGCCGTGAGGATGACCGGCCGCTCGGGCACGTCGGGGAGGCTGAGGGCGAGGCTGATGGCGATGCCGCCACGCAGCCCTCCCCAGGTGAGCAGCCGCACCGTCCACCGTCCGTAGCGCTCCCGGCTGCGGACCAGGAGCATCGGTACCCCGACCGAGACGAACCGGGCGACGATCGCGACGGCGATGACGACGACGCTGGCGCCGACGAGCCCCGTCTCGCCGTCGGCGAAGAGGACGTCGAAGCCGATGAACGCGAACAGGAGGATGTTGAGGACCTGGTCGAGCGTCTCCCAGAAGCCCTCCACCTGGTGGCGGGTCTCGCCGAAGTACGCCCTGTCCTTGCCTGCCGACATGACGAGCCCCGCCATGACCATCGCGAGCGGCCCGGAGACCCCGAGAGCCACCGCGGCCGTGTACCCGCCGAGCACCATGGCCAGGGTGATGATGACCTCGACGACGTGCCCGTCGATCGTCTTCACGAGGTAGTACCCGAGCGCCCCGATCGCCAGCCCGAAGACGATCCCGCCGACGGCCTCCCGCGCGAAGACCAGGGCCACGCCGGCGACCGTCGGGTCGCCCGACTCGGCGTGCTCGCCACCCACGCCGACAGCGCCGCTGAGCACGACGAAGAGGACGACGCCGATGCCGTCGTTGAACAGCGACTCGCCCGCGATGAGGTGGCGCAGCCGCTCGGGCACCCGGGCGCGCTTGAGGAGGTCGAGGATGGCGACGGGGTCCGTGGGGCTGATGAGGGAGCCGAACAGCAGCGCCCACAGGAACGGGATGCCGACGCCGAACGCCCCGAACACCGCCCATGCGCCGACGCCGATGAGCGCGGTGCTGATGAGCGTTCCGAGCACGGCGAGGGTGAGGATGCTGACCCGCTGCCGCAACAGCCGGCGTGCGTCGAGCCCGAGCGCGCCGGCGAACAGGAGGATGGACAGGACGCCGTTCAGCACGAAGTCGGTGAAGTCGAGCGTCTCGAGGGTGGACTCGACCGCCTCGCGCAGGCCGACGTCGACGCCGAGGACGTCGAGCAGGGCCAGGGATCCGGAGGCCAGGGCAGCCGCGAGGGTCACGCCGACGGTGGTGGGGATGCGGAGGAAGCGCTCGTTGAGCCAGGCGAGGACCGCGGTCGAGCAGAGCAGGACGGCGAAGGCCGAGAGCACGTGACCTCCTCGGTCAGCGGGTCGGGGACGTCACGTGGCGAGTCTAGGAGGCTGCTCGCCCCGACCCCTCGGCTGTGTCGCGCCTCAGGACGTGTGTCGCGCCTCAGGACGCCCCCGACCGGTCCCGGCAACACGAGACTCCCCGAACCCTCGGGGTCCGGGGAGTCTCGGGTGTCCGGAGACGTCAGGCGGTGGGCAGGCCTTCTCGTCCCCGAAGCGGAGATCCGCGATCACCGGACGGTGGTCGGAGCTGCCCAGCTGACCGGGGACGTACGCAGACTCGGCCGTGGCCTCCTTGAAGTAGATGTAGTCGATGCGCGCGTCATTGCTCTTGTTGGTGTAGCCGTCCTCGAGCTTGAGGTTCCTCCACACGTCGGTCAGGTGGGTTCGCAGCGTCTGCGAGGGCTGCTCGCCGGGCTTGCTGTTCATGTCACCGCCGAGGAAGGTGGTGCAGTCCTTGGCCTTGAGGAGGTTGCTCACCTGGGTGGCCTGAGCGGCCCGGCCCGTCCCGAAGTGCAGGTGCGTCGAAGCCACCCAGAACGCCCTGCCGCCGTTCGTCGCCAGCTTCGCCATGATGATGCCGCGCTGCTCGCCGTCGCCGTCACCCTTGGTGAGCAGCTTCTTGTTGACCTTGATGACCGTGAGGTTGTTGCGGATGAGGAGCGCGTTGCCCCGCGTCCCCCAGCTCTTCTGGGCGTTGCCGTGGTAGCGGAACTGCATGTTCAGCCGGTTCGCGAGGTTGCGCGCCTGGTGGACGCCGCCGGTGCGATGGTCGACCTCCTGCATCATGACGATGTCAGGGTTGGCCTTCCTGATGTCCTGCTCGAGCCCGTCGAGGCCGTACTCACCGAAACGGATGTTGTACGTCATGACGCGCAGCTTCGTCGGCCCAGCGGCGGCACTGGCCTCCGCCGCGGACGCCGGTTCGTCGAGGGTCGGCCGGGCCTGGGCCGCGGGCGACAGGGCGGCGATGCCGAGGCACACCGTGAGGAGCGTGGCGAAGACAGATCTGGTGCGGTTCATGGAGAAACAACCCCCCCGGGTCGGAAAGTGTGACCAGCCGCCGGCCGTCCGACCAGCGGCGTCACCGACCATACACGGATGCGCCACCCGGAGCACGCCGAGCACCGGCCGGATGTGCGGACGGCAGCGGCCCTGCGGCTCAGGCCAGCCCGACCGCTCGCGCCGGGGTGACCGTCGCGGCATGCCGTGCGTCCTCCTCGGGGACACCGGCGACCTCGACGGCCCACCGGACGCAGTCCGCCAGTGTGGCAGTGCTGCCGGCGATGGACCCCGTCGCCGGCACCCGGGCCGTGCCGTCAGTGACGACGACGTCCAGGCTCCCCAGCCGGTAGGCGCCGTCGCCGAGGCCGGTGGCCACCATCGCGTCCGAGACGAGGGCCACCGCGTCCGGCCCCACGGTGTCGAAGACCATCCGCACGACCTCGGGCGCCACGTGCACGCCGTCGGCGATGAGCTCGACGACGGCCTCCCCCCGGGCGGCAGCGGCCAGGGCGGCCGCCACCGGACCTCCGGCGCGATGGTGCAGCGGGGGCATCCCGTTGAACAGGTGGGTGACGAGCGCGGGGGCGCCCTGGAGGTCGGCGACCTCTGCGAGCGTGCGGGCCACGGTGGCCGCATCCGCCTCCGTGTGCCCGACGGCCGGACGGATGCCGTGCTCGACGAGCGTGCGGACCAGCGCGTCGGCGCCCGGCCGCTCGGGGGCAAAGGTCATGTGGCGCAGGGCGTCGACCGCGCCGCCGAGCGCTGCGGCCTCGGCGAGCCGGTCGACGAGCGCCGGGTCGGGGTCGGCGAGGACGGCGGGGTCGTGTGCCCCGCGGCGACCCTCGGAGAGGAACGGTCCCTCGAGGTGGATGCCGGCGAGGATGCCGTCCGCGACGAGCGGCGCGAGGGTCGTCACCTGCGCGACGAGGGTGTCGGCGGGAGCGGACACCAGGCTCGCGACGAGCCGCTCGACCCCGGCAGCCGCGTGATACGCCGCTGCGGCGAGGCTGCCCTCGGTGGTGCCGCCGAACTCGGCGCCGACCGCACCGTGGCAGTGGATGTCGACGAGCCCGCTCACGCCGGTCGACGCTACCGCGTCGGCCGGTGCGCCGCGGCACAGGTCCGGCCGCTACGGTCCAGTGCTCGTGGATGTCGGAGAGGTGTGGCAGCGGGTCCAGCCCGTCGGAGACGTGATGCTGAGCGGACGGCCGCTCGTCGTCGTCCTCGCCGCGGCCGTGGTCGCCGTCGCGGTCGGGCCGGTGTGGTCCGTGCTGCGTCTCGGCGTCACCCTGGTCCACGAGCTCGGGCACGCGGGGGTGGGGGTGCTGTGCGGCCGGCGCTTCACCGGGTTCGTCCTGCGCGGCGACATGTCCGGCGCGGCGGTCACCGTGGGGAAGGCGCGCGGCCCGGGCCGGGTCGCGACCACCTGGGCCGGCTACCCGATGCCGGCGCTGGTCGGCGCCGCCGCGGTGTGGCTGGCCGGGCACGGCTGGGCACCGCCGGTGCTGGCCGCGGTGCTCCTCGTCCTCGTCGCGGCGCTCGTCCGGTCGCGGTCTCTGCTCACGGTCCTCGTCGTCCTCGCGGTCGGTGCGGCCACGGCGTGGCTGTGGTGGGCGGGCCCGGAGCTCGTCCAGGCCCAGGTGCTCGTGGCGACGGGCATCGTCCTCGTCGTCGGCGCCTGGCGACACCTCGGCGCGGTGGCCGGAGCCGGCAGGGGTGCGGACGACCCCGGGGTCCTGACCGAGCTCACCCACGTGCCGCGCGTGCTGTGGCTGCTGTCCTTCGCGCTCGTCTGCGGCTGGGCCACGTGGGTGGTCGGCACGACCGTCGTCGCCGCCATCCGCGGCTGACATCTTTTTCGCCTGGTGCCACAACCTTCGGTCGCGGGCGGGGAAGTTCGGGGTGCCCGACCGGACCTTCCGGCACCAGGCGAGAAGCTCCGGTCGCAGGCGGGGAAGTTCGTGGTGCCCGACCGGACCTTCCGGCATCAGGCGAGAAAGTCGGGGCTACTTGACCGACCCTGCGGTCAGGCCGCCGACGAGGTGCTTCTCGATGAGGGCGAAGAGGACGACGACGGGCACGACGGCGATGACCGACGCCGCGAACAGCTGGTCCCAGTTCTGCTCGTAGCCGGTGACGTACGAGCGGAACCCGACGGTCAGCGGCTTCTTCTCGTCGTCGAGCATGAGGGTCAGCGCCACGACGTACTCGTTCCACGCGGCGATGAACGTGAAGATCGTCGCCGTGACCAGCCCCGGCAGGGTCAGCGGCAGCATGATCCGGCGGAGCATCCCGAACCGGCCGACCCCGTCGAGCGCCGCGGCCTCCTCGACCTCGACCGGGATCGAGGAGAAGAAGCCGTGCAGGATCCAGATCGCGAACGCCAGGTTGAACGCCGCGTTCGTGATGATGAGCGCGCCGTAGGTGTTGATCATGTTGAGCTCGAAGAACTCGCGGTACAGCCCGACGACGAGCGAGGTCGGCGCGAACATCTGCGTCACGAGGACCACGAGCAGGAAGGGCGTCCGCCCCCGGAACCGGTGCCGCGCCGTCATGAACGCCGCGGGGATCGCCACGAGCACGACGATGGCCGTGGCCCCGACCGAGACGACGAGCGAGGTCAGCAGCCAGTGCGGGAAGCGGCCGTCGGAGAGCACGGTGGCGTAGGTGTCCCACTGCCACACGCGCGGGAGGAAGGACGGCGGGGTCGTCTTGACGTCGACGCTCGTGCGCAGGCTGTCGAGGACCATGACGACATACGGCCCGAGGAAGACGAGGGCGACCACCGCCGCGGTGAAGGCGACGAGCCGGGGGTGACGGGTCCTGGTCATCGCGTCTCCTCCCGCCAGTCGACGATCTTCAGGTAGACCATGACGACGACGAGGATGACCAGGACGTTGAGGACGCCGGTCGCGGCGGACATCCCGACGTCCTTCTCCTGGCTCTTGAACGCGAGCTTGTACATGAACGTGATGAGCGTGTCGTGCCCGAAGCCGGGGTTGCGGTCGTTGAGCGTGTAGATGATCGGGAAGCTGTTGAACACGTAGATCGTGTTGAGCACGGTCGCGATGAGCAGCGCCGGGCGCAGCAGCGGCAGGATGATCATCCGCCAGCGCTGCCACGGGCTCGCGCCGTCGACCTCGGCGGCCTCCACGACCTCCGCCGGGATGGCGCTCAGCCCCGCGATGAAGACGAACGTCGTGAACGGCAGCGACACGAAGACGCCGACGACGACCATCGAGGCCATCGTGAAGCGGTCGTCGCCGAGGAAGCTGATCGGGGTGTCGATGACGTGCAGTCCGGTGAGCACGTGGTTGATGAGCCCGTAGTTGTAGTCGTAGAGCAGCACGAACAGCTGGCTCGTGATGACGAGCGAGGCCGCCCACGGCACGATGACCGCCCAGCGCACGTACCGGCGTCCCGGGAAGTCCTTGACGAGGAGCTGGGCGAGGGCCAGCGAGATGAGGATGGTCAGCGCGACGACCGCGACGACCCACACGACGGTGTTCCTCAGCACCACGGGGAGGTCCGGGTAGGACAGCACCTTCGCGTAGTTGTCCCAGCCCGCGCTCCCCTGGTAGAGCCCGGTGATCGAGTACTCCGAGCGCGAGGCCCGCACGAGCATGACCGCGGGGAAGAGGACGACCCCGATGATCAGCGCGACCGCCGGGGAGAGCCAGAGGAACGCCACGGCGGGGTGGACGCGTCCCACCCCGGCACCCCGCCGCCGCCGAGGGCGGGGCGGGGTGCGCGGGGCGGACGGGTCCGACGGCGCCAGGACGTCGCCGGTCGCCGTCACGTCAGCTCTCGGACTCGGCGGTCTGCTGCAGCTTCTCGAGGACGGACTTCGGGTCGCCGCTCATCGCCGACCCGAGGTTCTGCTGGACCGCGAGCTTGATCTTGTCCCACGTCGGGTCGTCCGTCGGGGTGAGCCGCGCGTTCGGCAGGGTGTCGAGGTAGACCGTGAGCTTGTCGTCCTTCTGGAAGTACTCGACGCCGGACTGCGTCACCGGGAGGAAGCCCTCCTTCTCGATGAACGTGTTGATCTGGTCCTGCGAGTAGTAGAGCTCGTAGAAGGCCTTGACGGCGTCCTCGTTGCCCGGCTTCTTGAAGGCCATGAGGTAGTCGGTGACCCCGAAGGTCTTGCTCTCCGACCCGTCGTTGCTCGGGAAGGGCGCGACGCCGTACTTCACGGTGCCGGCCTCGTCGAGCGTGGCGGCGAGCGGGGAGAACCCGACGACCATCCCGGCCTTGCCGGACGAGAAGAGGTCGAAGGCGTCGGCGCGGTTGGTGCGCGCGGGGTTGTTCTGGGTGACGCCCTCGTCCGCGAGCTTCTTCATGAACTCCAGGGTCTGCACGTTCTTCTCGGAGTCGATGACCCAGTCGCCCTCGTTCTTCCAGTCACCACCGTTGTTGAACAGCCACATGGAAAACTCGCCCTGGGACTCCTCCGGGCCGAGCGGCATGGCATAGCCGACGTCACCGGTCTTGTCCTTGACGGCCTTGGCGTCGGCCTCGAGCTCGTCCCAGGTCGTGGGCGGCCCGGAGATGCCGGCCTTCTGGAACAGGTCCTCGTTGTAGAAGAGCGCACGGGCGCTGCTGAGGTCGGGGAAGCCGTAGAACTTGCCGTCGTACGTGCCGTACTTGACGAAGGTCGGGAGGATGTCGGACTTCACCTCGGCCGGCAGCACCTGGTCGGAGTCGTAGAGCAGGTCGTCCTTCGCGTAGCTGGCGTACGCGTTGAGGTTGAGGATGTCCGGCGGCTGGTTGTTCTGGATCATCGTGGAGGACTGCTGGTCGATGTTGTCCCAGCTGACGACGTTGACCTCGAGGGTGTAGCCGTACTTCTCCTCGTAGGCCGCCGCGAAGGAGTCCCAGAAGGCCTTCGTGTTGTCCTTCGAGTACTCCGCCGCCATGAGGCTGATCGTCGTCGCCTTCTCGGCGTCGTCGCCGGATCCGCCCGACGCGTCGCCCGCGCCGGTCCCGCCTCCGCAGGCGGTGAGGACGAGAACGCCCGTCGCGAGCGCCCCCGTCAGCATCGTGTGTCGTCGCATCCTTCTTCTTCTCTCCCTGTTGGGGCCGGTCGACCGGACCCTGCGTCCGGACTCGCCGCCGCCCCGGGGTTGGGGGACGGTGGACCGCTCGTCGTCAGACCCTTGCGTGGAGAGCGCTCTCACGCAACCCCCGGCACACTGGACGGACGGGACCGGTGGTGTCCGACGGGTCGAAGGTAGCGCTCGGTGGTGTCGGGCGGGTCGGAGGTCACCGCTCGGTGCCGGCACATCCGGTCGGACACCCCGACGTTCGGGGTGTCCGACCGGACCTTCCGGCATCAGGCGAGAACGTCGGGGTCAGCGGAGCCGGACGCGTGTCTCGTGCGTCTGCCCGGTGTCCGGCAGCGTCACGACGAGCGTGTACGTCCCGCGGTCCAGTCCGGTCGTCCGGACGCCGCCGACCCACACCGGGCCGGCCGGGCGGACCGTGCCCCGGGCCACGACGTCGTCCCCGTCGGTCAGGGTGGCCACCGGAGCCCGGATTCCCCGGGCCGGCTTCCCGTCGCAGCCGCGCACGAGCGCGAGCACGGGGACGGTCCCGCCCCGGCGGGCGGTCACGGTGCGGCCGTGCGGCAGGACGTCGAGCCGGTACGCGACGGCGACGTCGGCCTCCGTCGTCACCTCGTGGCCGGCGCCGTCGGTGACGGTGACCGTCGCCGTGTACCGGCCCGCCTCGGCGTACGTGTGGGTCAGGGTCACCGAGTCCTCGGAGGTCTCGGTCGTGTCGCTCGACCCGTCGCCCCAGGCGACCTCGACGGTGTGCGTGTCCCCGGCGTCCGGGTCCGCGATGTCGACCGTGAGCGAGGCGTTGTCCGCGCCGCACGGGACGAGCGGCTTCCCGAAGGACGCCTCGACGGTCGGGGCCGCGTTCGGCACGGTCGGGGAGAGCCCGACGACGACCGGGTCGTGGTCCGAGACGCGGTACTCGTCCGGCGCGTAGAGCGACTCCACCTGGTTCGCCGACTTGAAGTCGGTGTTGTAGTCGAGGACCGACGGCTCGTCCGCGTCGATGTGGTAGTCCGCCACCCCCGTCACCTGGCCGAGCAGCGACTCCGAGCCGAGGGCGTGGTCGAGGTAGCCCCACTGCCCGTCGAAGACGTACGAGTAGGCGTCCTCGCCCTGGTACTCCCGGACGAGGTTGGTGAACCCGCCGTCCTCGAGGGTGCGGATGGGCGTCTCCCTCGCGTACGCGTTGTAGTCGCCGACGAGGAGCAGGTCGGTGTCGCCGGTGCCCGTCGGGTCGGTGTCGAACCAGTCGAGGAGCTCACGGACCGCGTTGGTCCGCACGACGGCGCAGTTGCCCTGGCCGTCTCCGGTGTCCGGGGTCTCGCAGGCGGAGCCCTTCGACTTCAGGTGGTTGACGTTGGTGAGGAACACCCCGCCGGTCGCCTCGACCCGCCACGCCTGGAGCAGCGAGACGCGGTTCTTCGGCGAGGCGTCGCCGCCGTTCACGAAGGCCTCGGTGTCGAGCACGGCCGTGTCGCCGACGGGGGTGACCGCCGCGGGCTTGTAGAGGGCGCCGACCTTGATGGCGTCGCCGCCGAGCGCGTCGGTCGTGCCGGTCCGGGCGTCGACGTCGAGGACGGCGTAGGTGCCCGCCCCCACCTCGGCGTTGACCGCGTCGACGAGGTGCTGAAGCGCGCTGTCCGCGCCGTAGCCGTCGTTCTCGACCTCGTTGACCCCGACGACGTCGGCGTCCAGCGCGGCGATGGCCGCGACGGTCTTGGCCGTCTGGCGGTCGAGCTCCTGCTGGTCGTCCGCGCCGCGGCAGTCCATCGGGGCGCCGGTGACGCCGCCGGTGCATCCGGTGAACGTGTCGAAGTAGTTGAGCAGGTTCATCCCGACGACCTGGACGTCGCCGCCGACCTCCGGGGCGGTCGTGGGCCGCTCGTTGACGGCCGTGAACTCGATGCCGTCGCCGGACCGGTCGAGCGGCCGGAGCCGGTAGGCGTTGCCGGACGCGCTGTTGCCGGCCCAGGTGTAGGTGAGGACGCCGGTGGCGCCGGTCGTCGTGTCGCCGCCGCGCAGGGTGTTCTCGGCGGTGAGCGGCTGCCCGCCCCGGCCCCAGACGATCGGGTCGGGGTTCTGGCTCTGCAGGGTGTCGTCGATGATCACCCGGTTCAGGTCGTTCTCGGCCTGGAGGGCGCCCGCCTCCGGACCGGGCGCCACGACGCTCGTCGGCTGCTGCAGGCGGCCGCCCGAGGACACCGTGACCTGGCCGAAGCGACCCAGCTGGTAGTGCTCGGTCACGGACAGCGTCTGCGGCATCGTCACGAGCATCCCCTCGTACCGCTCCGGCGCGCCGGCGTCGGCGAACGGGAGCGTGACCTCGGTCGGCGGGACCGAACCGGTGCCGCACGCCTCGATGGTCAGCGCGCCGGAGATCTGGGTCTGGCCCTGGAACTCACCGGCCGTGCCGCTGACCCGGACGACGTCGCCCTCGGCCACCGAGTCGGCGTTGCCGTTGAAGACGAAGATGCCGTCGGAGGTGGCGGGGTCGCCGTCGCCCTCGAGGTCTTGGAGGTAGAAGCCGCGCAGTGCCGGGCTCGGGCCCTCGTAGTCGGCGACGACGACGCCCTTCGTCGTCACCGCGCCGGTGACCGCGGCCTCGGGGCCGGAGCCCTGGATCTCGGGGATCGGGGTGTAGTCGGCCGTGCAGGTGTCGACGACCGAGAAGGTGGCCGTCACGTCGTCGGCCATCGTGTCCGGCGGGTCGACGTCGTCGACGTCGCTCACGCCGTCCGCCGCGACGGTCAGGGTGCAGGACTCGCCGTCGGCGAGGTCGGTGGCCGGGTCGACCGTGTACTCGGTGGGGCCGCCGGTGACGGCGACCTCGACGTCGCCGGACCCGGTGCAGGACAGGGAGACCGCGCCGTCGGCGAGCGTCACCGGCTCGCTGAAGGTGATGACCGGCGACTGGCCGGTCGTCGCCGAGCCGCCGTCCGCCGGGGAGACGGAGGTGACGGCCGGCGCCTCGTCCTCACCCGGGTCGCCGCCGCCACCGCAGTTCGCCGTGTGCGAGCCGAGGCCGTCGAAGGTGTTGTTCGGGTAGCCGTCCCACTCGGCCGCGGGGTCGAAGGCGTCGGACGGGTCGGTGTCGCCGGTGCAGACGTCGGTCTTGCGGCGCAGCGTGTTGTCGGCGGTGCTCGCGTCGCCGGTCCCCCACTGGGAGCCCGGGTCGACGCCGACCTGCCCGAGCGAGTCGATGACCGCGTCGCCGTGCCGCAGCACGATCGCGTCGTCCCCGTTCCAGTTGACCGTCCCGCCGTTCGTGACGTCCGCCTCCGCGAGGACGGCCGGGTCGGCGCTCGGGTGTGCGGCGACGAACACGTCGCCGGCCGCGACGACGCCGGTGAGCGCCAGCGACTGGCTGACCGTCGGCGACCCGTTGCTGTACAGCTCGAGCCGGTACCCGCCGGCCGCGAGGTCGACGTCCGCACCCGTGCCGTTGTAGATCTCGACGGCCTTGTTGAAGCTCGACCCCTCGACGTACTCGGAGAGGAGGAGGTCGGCGGTGGCCGCGGACGCGGGGGCGGGCGTCAGGACGACGGGCGTGGCCACGACCAGGGCACCGGCGGCGACCCTCCCGACGAGCCGGCGCAACGGTGTGCGGAACATGCATCCTCCAGAGGGTCCTGCGGGAGCGCCGCACCTGTCGGCGACGACTCGACCGCTCGTCTGCGCGGTGAACCTAACACCGCTTCGGGCCGGGCGACACCGGAGGAACCGGCGGGTCCCGGCGGGGTTCCCGGCCGGCCGGCTCAGCGCCGCTGTGGCTCCAGATCCCGGCTGAAGAGCACCTCGCCCGCGGTGTTCCGCAGGCTCGCGGTGAACAGGCCCGAGGCGTCGATCGCGACGTGCCCGAAGAACTGGTTGCCGCCGCGCGGCGACTGGTTCGGGTAGTCGGCCGCCTTGCTGAACACGACCTCCGGACCGAACGTCGCGTCCATCGCGTTCGGCCCGAACGTGCCCGCGTTGATCGGCCCGGCGACGAACTCCCAGAACGGGTCGAAGTCGGTGAACGCCGCACGTTCGGGGGAGTAGTGGTGCGCTGCGCAGTAGTGGACGTCGGCGGTGACCCACACGACGTTGCGCACCCGGTGCCGCTTGAACGCCGCGAGCACGCGGGCGATCTCCAGCTCCTTGCCGAGCGGCTTCCCGGGGTCGGCGTTCGACAGGCTCTCCTGGGCCGCGCCGTCCGGGACGACGATGCCCAGCGGCAGGTCGGCGGAGATGACCTTCCACGTCGCGCGCGAGCGGGTGACCTCCCGGATGAGCCACTCGGTCTGCTCCGGGCCGAGGATGTGCCGCAGGTCCGGCTCGAGCCCGGGGGTGTTGGGGTCCTTGGAGGTGCGCATGTCGAGGCAGAAGACGTCGAGGTGCGCGCCCCGCGAGACCTTCCGGTAGATCCGCCCCTCCGCGAACCCCGAGCGCCCGCGGCCGCTGACGTGGCCGGGGGTGATCGGCATGTACTCCTGCCAGGCGCGACGGGCCCGGGCGGCGAGGACGTCGACCCTGCGCTCGGTGTAGCGCTCGTCGTCGAGGATCTCGCCCGGGTACCAGTTGTTGCACGTCTCGTGGTCGTCCCACTGGGCCAGCACGGGCACGTCGGCGGAGAAGGCCCGGACGTTCTCGTCCATCCGGTTGTAGCGGTGCCGGCCGCGGAACTGGTCCAGGTCCTGCGCGACGACGGACACCTCCGGGGTCACGACGTTGCGCCACACCTGCCCGTCGGGCTCGGTGACGGTCTCGCTGATCGGACCGTCGGAGTAGACCGTGTCACCCGCGTGGACGAAGAAGTCGGGCCGCGTCTCGAGCATCGTGCGGTAGGCCGTCATCCCTCCGAGGTCGGGGTTGATGCCCCAGCCCTGGCCGGCGGTGTCCCCGGTCCACACGAAGCTCGTCGCCGCACGACCGGAGGAGCCGGTGCGGAAGTGCGCGGTGGCGCGCTCGCCCTCCCGCCCGCGCTCGTCCTCGAACCAGATGTCGGCCGCGTACTCGACCCCCGGACGCAGACCGGGCAGGACGAGCTTGCCGGTGAGGTCGGTGTCCGGCCCCACCCACGGCCCGCGGACGACCTGGCGTCCGATGCGCGCGTGCATCCGGCCGACGCCCGAGGACCGGGCCCACAGCACGGCGGAGCGGGTGTCGACGTCGCCGGTCTGGATGCCGCTCGGCAGGGTGAGCCGGCCGCGGCCGGCGGTGCGCAGCGAGGAGGGGGAGACGGCCGACGCGGGCGTGGTGGTGGCGGCAGCGGCGGTGGCGGTCAGGGCGGCGCCGAGGACGGCGCGACGTCCGGGGTTCGTCATGGCGGCCATGCTGCTCCGCCGACGGTGAACTCCGGGCGACCACCGGATGTGGGGTCGTCGACGTTTGGACGACCCGGGCGACCCGGGCGTCGAAGGTGCGCGACCTGCAGAAGGGCGAGCGCCCGCGATCTGAGGAGGGTCGAGGGTGCGCGACATGCGGACGGGCGAGCGCCCGCGCCCGCGCCCGCGCCCGCGAGAAGTTGTCGAGGGTGCGCGACATGCGGTCGGGAGAGCGCCTACCTCCGCGTGTCGCGCACTCTCGTCGACGGTCAGCGGCCTCCGGCGAGCTCAGCGGCCTCGTCGCGGCCAGCAGTATCCGGCGAGACTGCGGGACGACCGACGGACGTGTCGACGTGTCGCGTTCTCCTGGTGGCCGGGTGTCGAAGGTCGCGGAGCCGCAGGTCAGCGCCTGCACCGAGGCGTCGGAGGCGGATAGCGTCGGGTCCGGGGTGCAGGACCTCCCTGCGCCCGGGCCGGATACACCGACGACGGCCGGCCGGGCGAGCCGAGCACGAGAACCGGCGAGCCACCGGGCCGGATGTATCCCGCTCGTCGCCGACCGGTTCGGACACCGGAGTGGAACCCGGCACCCCGGCAACACCGGGCCGGAGGTCGGAGTGGAACCCGGCACCCGGCCACACCGGGCCGGACGCAGCGTGCAGCGCGGCGCCCGGGACGATGCGGGACCAGGACGAGCACGAGGAGAGCACGATGGCGTACAGCACGGGCGACGAGGTCAGCTGGAACACCTCCCAGGGGACGACCCACGGGACCGTCAAGGAAAAGCGGACGAGCGAGTTCCAGCACGACGGCCAGACGTTCAAGCCGACGGACGACGACCCGTACTACATCGTCGAGTCCGACAAGACCGGAGCCACGGCCGCGCACAAGGAGTCCGCGCTGCGCAAACGGTCGTGACCCGGGGACGCGGAGGGCCTGCGCGCGCTCGTGCCGCACACCGCGAGCCAGCGGTCCCACCCCGGGACGTGCCGACGACGGGCCGGCTGACCGGAGGCCGCTGACCGAAGGCCGACGACCGGAGCCGCCGATGTCGCGCGACATGCGGACGAGCGGGCTCGCCCATCCGCATGTCGCGCGACCTGGTCCCCGGTCAGCGGGGTCCGTCAGCTCAGCCGACGGTCACG
>NZ_JAFDVE010000031.1 GCF_016888005.1 Phycicoccus sp. CSK15P-2
CGCCCGCGGCCGCCCCCGCGCCCCGGGGGGGGGGGGGGCCGCGGGGGGCGGGCGGCCCCCCCCCCCCCCGGCCCCCGCGACCTGGTCCCCGGTCAGCGGGGTCCGTCAGCTCAGCCGACGGTCACGGTCTGACCGAGGACGTTGACACCGGTGACAGCGTCCCAGGTACCGACGTTCGCCGTCCGGATGGCGTAGCGCGGGTCGTCCGCCGTCGTGTCGTCCGCGGCCGGCAGCGCGAGCGCCAGGGAATACTGCCCGGGCCGCACCCCGGAGAGGTCTGCCGTGAGCGTCGTGGTCGTCCCCGGCATCCAGGACCGGGCGTCCGACTCGAGCGGGACCTCGACCGACCCACCGCTGCCCGTCAGGACCAGCGTCGCGGGCCGCGGCTGGTACGGCGCCGCCCATCCGTCGTTGCGGACGTCGATGCTCACCGTCGGCGCGCTCTGGCCGGAGCCGTCCACGGTGCTCGACTCCAGGACGAACCGGTACCCGAGCCGCTTGGCGGTCTCGGTGATGCCGGCCGCACCCCAGCTGTTCAGCACGTCCTGGTTGTAGTCACGGTTGAGGTAGCTGTAGTGGTAGCGCGCCATCTCGGCGGACGCGCTCGGCCACTCGGACCGCGGCGGGTTGACGTTGCACGTCTCCCCACCCATGGGGACGTAGGCCGTCTCGGCTTCCAGGTACTCCTGGTCGAGCGAGATCGGGTCGGACAGGAAGGTGCCGAAGTCGTCGGGCGACGCGAGGAAGCAGTCGTTGTGGTGTCCCACGCGTGCGATCGGCGTGTCGGTCCAGGCCTGGTCGGCGGTCACCGCGCTGTCGGCCCCGCTCGGCACGTCGAGCAGCTGCTGCTTGGAGAGCATCGTGCGGACCTGGACGCTCCGGTCGGCCGGAAGCTCGTCGAGGAGCGCCTCGACGACGGCGTTGCGGTTCTCCCAGTCGGCCTCGGTGACGACACCCGGGTTCGAGGGGTCGGCGACGAAGTGGTCGGTGTAGTACCCCTCGCCCCACAGCCCGACGAAGCCCTGCTGCACCACGGCGATGACGTCGGAGTTGGCCCGCATCACCGGCCCAAGCTGCTCGATGTGCGAGAGCACGACGTCGACCGGGGCGTCACCGTACGGCGGCTCGTAGGGCCACGCCCCGCCCTGGGCGTAGGCGAACCGCAGGATCACCGAGACGCCCGCGTCCCGGGCGGCGTCGAAGTCGGCCTGCAGCTTGCCGAGCAGGTCGGCGTCGAGGGTGGGGGTGTCGGCGAACTTCTCGAGATAGACGACGCGCAGGATCTGGGTGATGCCCTCGGACCGGTACCCCGCGAGGACGCTCTCCTGGAGTGGCGTCCATCCGGAGCCGTCGGCCCGCAGGTGGGTCTCGGTGTGGTGGTAGAACCCGCGTTGTGGGTTGGCGACGACCGCGTCGGACGCCTGGTAGGTCACGGTCGAGGCCGCCTCGGCATCGGCGGTGGCCGTCACCGGCACGGCCAGGCCGACGCCGACGGCGAGGGCGGCTGCTGTCAGGACTTTTCTCACGGAGGATCTCCTTCGGTCGGTCCCGGCGGGGATGCGCGCCGGGTCACTTCATCCCGCTCGACGCGAGGCCGTCGATGACCCGGCGTTGGAGCACGATGAAGAGGATGAGGACCGGCGCCATCGCGAGCAGGCTCGCGGCCATGACGACGGGGTAGTCGGTCGTGCGGTCTCCGATGAGTGTGGCGAGCCCGGCCGACAACGGCATCTCGTCGCTGTACGTGGTGACGACGAGCGGCCACAGCAGCTCGTTCCACGACCAGAGCACGGTGGTGATGGCGAGGACGCTGATGGACGGGCGGGCCAGCGGCAGCATGACCCGCCAGAAGACCTGGAACGGGTTGGCGCCGTCGAGGCGTGCTGCCTCCTCCAGCTCCCGCGGCATCCCGAGGAACGCGGTGCGCATGAGGAAGGTCCCGAACGCGCTGAACAGGCCGGGGAGGACGAGCCCGGGCAGGCTGTCGAGCAGCCCGAGCCCCTGGATGATCTGGTACTGCGAGAGCAGGTACACCTGCGAGGGCACCATGAGGATGGACAGCACGAGGGCGAGGAGGACCCCGCTGCCGCGGAAGCGCATCCGCGCGAACGCGTACCCGGCGAGGGTGCAGAAGAGGATCTGCGCGAGGGTGCGGATCGTCGTCATCCACACCGATGTCTTCAGCTGGTCGAGGAACGGCAGCCGGTCGAAGACGACGGCGTAGTTGTCCCAGCGCAGCTCGGCCGGCCAGAAGACCGGGGTCACCGACACGACCTCGGCGTTGGTCGACAGCGACATGATGACCTGCCAGACGAACGGGAAGGCCATGACCGCGCCGCCGGTGGCGAGGACGAGATGGGCGACCACGTGGGACTGGCGGGCCCGCCCGGAGCGCCGGACGGATGGGCGCGCGACGGTCTCAGACATCCTGGACCCACCGCCGCTGCATCCGGAACTGGAGGGCGGTGACGACGCCGATGACGAGGAAGATCACCATCGCGACGGCGGCCGCGTAGCCCTTGTCGTTGTTGACGAAGCCCTCCCGGTAGAAGAGGTAGACGAGCGACATGCTCTGCGGCAGGACGGGGTTGGCGCTGCCGAGGATGGCGTACAGCAGGTCGAAGAGCTGGAAGCTCGAGATGACCGTGATGATCGTGACGAAGAAGATGCTCGGGGTGAGCAGCGGCACGGTGATCGACCGGAACTGCCGCCAGGTGCTCGCGCCGTCCAGCTCAGCGGCCTCGTAGAGCTCCGGCGGGATGGTCTTCAGCCCTGCGCCGAGGACGATGACGGAGAACCCGAGCGAGGACCAGAGCCCGACGATGGCGACGGCGACGATGGCGGTCGAGGAGTCGGAGACCCAGTACGGCCCGTCGACGCCGACCACCCCGAGCGCCCGGTTGACGAGGCCGAAGTCGCCGTTGAACATCACCCGCCACACCATCGCGATCGCGGTGGGCATCGCGACGTACGGCAGGAAGAACAGGACCCGGTAGAACTGGGCGAACCGCAGCCCCGGCAGGTTGAGCAGGCTCGCGACGTACACGGCGATGGGGATGCCGAGGGCCACGATGCCCGTGTAGACCAGGGTGTTGCCGAGCGAGGTGTACAGCTGCGGGTCGGCGACGAGCTCGGTGAAGTTGCCGAACCCGATGAACGTCGACCCGCCGAACGGGCCCGACCTCGTCATCGACAGGTAGGCGGTGTTGACGATCGGCCACAGGTAGAACACCGCCACCCCGGTGAAGAGGGGTAGGACGAACAGCCACGGCCAGACGCCGTCCCGGCGCAGCGGGGGGCGTCGCTGCCCGCCGGGCCGCCGCGACCGGGTGCTCCGGCCCTGCCGGGCCGCCGCCACCTCGGGGGAGGCGACGACCCGGGGGTCGTGGGTGGACGTCGTCATCGGGTCGCTCACTCCTCGGCGAGCGCCGCGTCCATCTGCTTCGCCAGGTCGGCGGTCACCTGGTCGACCGGCTTCGCCCCGGAGAAGGCCTGCGGGAGGAGGTCGGTCTCGAGGGCGTTCCAGGCGGCGGAGTTGTTGCTCACCGGGAGCGGCTTCGCATAGGCCACCGCGTCGAGGAAGACCTGGAGGTTCGCGTCCGGCATCGACGCGGTGAACGCGCTCTGGGTGCCGGTGAAGGCCGGGATGACCGAGCCCGCGTCACCCTGCTGCTGCTGGGCGTCCTTGCTCGCGAGGAACACCTGGAGCGCCTGCGCGGCCTCCTTGTTGGTCGACGACGCCGCGACGACGTTGGCCACGCCGTGGATGACGGTGGCCTGCTCCTCGTCCGTCGGCAGCGGCAAGACCGTGACGTCCTTCGCCAGCGCCTCGTCCTGGAGCGCGGCCCGGAACCAGCTGCCGCCCCAGTACATCGCGAGCTTGCCGGACGTGAACCACTGGTCGGCCGTGGTGTCGGTCAGCTGCTGCATCGACGGCGAGGCACCGCTCTCCATCAGGTCGGTCCAGAACTGGATGCCGGCCTGGTCCTCGGGCGTCGCGTAGCCGGAGGTGCCGTCCTCCACGACGTAGCCGCCGGCCTGGAAGATCGTGTTGTAGTACGTCGTCTGGCCGTCCATCCCGCCCGCGGCGCCGTAGACCCCGTCGGACTTCAGCTTCTCGGAGATCTCGGCGGCCGTGTCCTGGAACTCCTGCCACGTCCAGTCGCCCGTCGGCAGGTCGACACCGGCCTTGTCGAAGAGCGCCGTGTTGGTCCAGATGCCGATCGTGTCGAAGTCCTTCGGGACGCCGTACTGCGTGCCGTCGACCGTGTAGAGGTCGACGAGCGAGGACGGGTAGCTCGCCGGGTCGATCGCACCGGCCTCGACCTCCCCGGTGATCGGCTCGATCTTGCCGTTGGAGGCGTAGAGGCCGATGTTCGGGCCGTTCATCCAGAACAGGTCTGGCAGCGTGTCGCTCGAGGCCTGGGTCTGCAGCTTGGTCCAGTACTCCCCCCACGGCGTGACGTTCACGGTGACGTCGATGTTCGGGTACTTCTCGTTGAACGCCGCGAGGTTCTCGTCGATCGCCGCCACCTGGGTCTGGTCCCAGACGCTGTAGGTGATGTCGGCGGCCAGGTCCTGGGCCGGCTCGGTCCAGCCGCCGGAGGAGTCCGCGCCCTCTCCTCCCGTGTCGTCGCCGTTGCCGCAGCCGGCGGCGAGCAGGGTGACTCCGAGGGCCAGTGCGGCCGCGCGGGTTGCGCCGCGGGCTGGGGTGCGGGTCATGTGGGGTTCCTTCCGGGGATGGTGGTGCTGCGGGTGAAGTGCGCGATGACGTCCGCGGGCAGGTCCGGGACCTCGAGAGGGCGGGAGCCCTCGCGCAGTGAGCGGGCGGCGAGAGCACCGGCGGCGACGGCCGCACGGGCCGCGACGGGTGAGACGAGGGTCGGGGCGCCGTCGACGACGTGGTCGAGGAACTCGGTCATCGTGAGCAGGTCGGCGTCCTCGTGGCCGGAGGTGACGCCCTCGACGGGGTACTCGACGTCGCCGGCGACCTGCCACTCGTGGCGGCGGTTCCAGACCTTGACGACCGCTCCGCCGGTGTCGCCGACGTTCTCGAGACGCCCCTCGGTCCCGATGACGGTGTAGTTGCGCCAGTAGTCCGGGGTGAAGTGGCACTGCTGGTAGCTGGCCTGGACGCCGTTGTCGAGCGTCATGAGCATCATCGAGAGGTCCTCGACGTCGACGACGGGGTTGAGCCCGGTCTGGGTGGCCGGCGGCCAGTTGTCGTAGGAGAACCAGTCCGGCATCGTCTCGCCGGGGCGCTCGCGCCGGTCGGTGACGTCGCCGTAGACCATGAGGGCCCCCATCCCGACGACTCTTCGGGTGTAGCCCGCGGCGAGGTGGTGGACGACGTCGAGGTCGTGGCTGGCCTTCTGGAGCAGCAGGGTGTTCGTGCGGCTGCGGTCGGCGTGCCAGTCCTTGAAGTAGTAGTCCCCGCCGTTGCCGACGAAGTGGCGCACCCAGACGGCCTTGACCTCGCCGATCTCGCCGCGCTCGACGATGCCGCGCATGGTGCGCACGACGCCGGAGTGCCGGAAGTTGTGGCCGACGTAGAGCGGGGTGCCGGTGCGGGCGGCGGTCGCGAGCACCCGGTCGGCGCCCTCGAGGGTGATGGCGAGCGGCTTCTCGAGGTAGACGGCGACCCCCGCCTCGAGCAGCGCGACGGCGACGTCCTCGTGGGTGTCGTCGGGGGTCAGGACCACGGCCGCGTCGACGCCCCCGGCATCGAGGAGGGAGTCCAGCGTGGGGTGCCGGGCGGCGTCCGGGTGGTCCGCTGCGGCCTGTGCGAGACGCGTCTCGTCGGGGTCGGTCACCGCGACGACCTGCGCTCCGGGCCGGGCGGTGGCCACGTGCGCGGAGATCGGGCTGCGGGCGCCGTAGCCGACCACGGCCACCCGGACCTCGCCGCCGCCGGTCATCGACCGGCCCGCATCGCCGCGCATGACGACATCGTGCACGAGGTGATCATTTTTGTCACTATCTCTGCCCAAATGATCATGTACGGACGCTAGCCCGGTCGGCGGCGACCCGCCAGGGGGGTGCCACGATGTTTTACCCGGCCGCAACACGGGCATCCCGACAGCCGCCGACCGTGTGCCGGCAGTGCTGTGCGCCGTCCCGCGTCAGGCGGAGTCGGCGACGAGCAGCTCGACCCCGGCCGCCGTGAGCTCGGCCTCGACGTCCGCGGAGACCGGTCGGTCGGTGACGAGCACGTCGACCGTGGACAGCGGGCAGATGCGGGCGAACGTGCTGCGCCCGATCTTCGTGGAGTCCGCCGCGACGAGGACCCTGCGCGCCACGCCCGCCAGCTCGCGGCTGGCCTGGGCCTCGCCCTCGTGCACCGTCGTCGCACCGAACTGCCCGCTCAGGCCGTCGACCCCGAGCACCGCCCAGTCGATGCTGAAGTCACGCAGCGACGCCCCGACGAGCGGGCCGACGAGCTCGTACGACTGGCGGCGCGGCACGCCGCCGGTCACGACGATCTTGACGTGCTCGCGGACCGACATCTCGTACGCGATGTTGAGCGCGTTCGTGACGATGGTGACCCCGGGCCCCTCACCCTCGGGCTGCAACGCGCTGCTGCGTCCGATCGCGCGGGCGACCTCGGTGGTCGTCGTCCCCCCGTTGAGACCGACGGCGTCACCCTGGCGCAGCAGGCCCGCGACCGTCCGCGCGATGGCGGTCTTCGCGTCGGCCTGCCGCGCGATCTTGTACTGCAGCGGCAGCTCGTACCCCGAGCCGCGTGCGCTGGCCCCCCCGTGGGTCCGGGTGACGAGCCCGTGCTCGGCGAGCGTGTTGAGGTCGCGACGCACCGTGGCACCGGAGACGCCGAGGACGTCGCTGATCTCGGAGATCGACACGCTGCCGCGCTCGCTCACGAGGTCGAGCAGCGTGTTGAGCCGCTTCTGCGCCGTCATCCTGGACCGTCCCTCCGTCGTCGCGCCCATGCTGCCAGACCACTCTGTTGCACCTGTTGATCAGTTCTGCTCAAATATTCGTCAATCAGTCAAAACTGCGCGCCACGTACGATGGTGACGCCCCACCGTCCCGAAGGATGCCGATGTCCTCCACGCACGTCGACGCCGAGATCGCCTCGCAGCCGGACACCTGGCTGGCCGCGGCCCGGCTGGCGCCCTCCCTCGCCGACGTCCTCCCCGCGCCCGGGGAGCGGGTCGCCGTCGTGGGCTGCGGCACGAGCTGGTTCGTCGCGATGGCCTACGCCGTGCTGCGCGAGCAGGCGGGGCACGGTGTCACGGACGCTTTCGCCGGCAGCGAGTACCCGACGAGCCGTGCCTACGACCGGGTTCTCGCCATCTCCCGCTCCGGGACGACGACCGAGGTCATCGAGCTGCTCGACCAGCTGCGCGGGCAGCGGACCGTCCTGCTCACGGCGGTCCCGGACGCACCCGCGGCGGCGGCCGCCGCATCCGTCGTCGGCCTCGCGTTCGCCGACGAGCAGTCCGTGGTCCAGACCCGGTTCGCGACGAGCACCCTCGCCCTCCTCCGGGCGCACACCGGCGAGGTCGTCGGACCGCTCGCGGACCAGGCCCGGCGGGCGCTCGAGACGCCGCTGCCGGACCTCGACGTCGACCAGTGCACGTTCGTCGGTCGCGGCTGGGCCGTCGGGCTCGCCGCCGAGGCCGCGCTGAAGACCCGCGAGGCCGCACAGTTCTGGGCCGAGTCCTACCCGGCCATGGACTACCGCCACGGCCCCATCGCCATCGCCCAGCCGGGGCGCCTCGTGTGGAGCCTCGGCCCGGCCCCCGAGGGACTGGACGACGACGTCGCCACCACCGGCGCCACCTTCGTCCAGCACGACCTCGACCCGATGGCCGGGCTCGTCGTCGCACAGCGCTTCGCCGTGGCCCTCGCCACCTCCCGAGGGCTCGACCCCGACCGGCCCCGGTCGCTGACCCGCTCGGTCATCCTCGCGTGAGGCCGGGAGCCACCGCGTGACCCCCGGCACGGCAGCGGTCTGGGGCGTCGACGTCGGCGGGACGACGACCAAGGCCCTCCTGCTCGCGCCCGACGGCACCGTCCTCGACGAGCGCCGCGCCCCGACGCCGTCCCCCGACGCGGACGGCACGCGGGTCGCCTCCGCGGTCACCGAGCTCGTCGGCCCGGACCCGGGCGGGGCGGTGGGCGTCGTCGTGCCCGGGGTGGTCGACGAGAGCCGGGGAGTGGCCGTGTGGTCCGCCAACCTCGGCTTCCGGGACGCCCCCCTGCTGCGGTTGCTGTCCGGCCGGATCGGCGCGCCGGTCGCGTTCGGCCAGGACGTCCGGGCCGGGGCGCTCGGCGAGACGGTCGACGGTGCCGCGGCGGACGCGCCGGGTCCGGTCGTCTTCCTGCCCGTGGGCACCGGCGTCGCCGCGGCGGTGCTCCTCGACGGCGTACCCCTCGTGTCGGGTGGCTGGGCGGGCGAGGTCGGCCAGCTCGTCCTCACCGGGGGCCGGCGGGCCGGCGAGGTGGTCGAGGCCGTGGGGTCCGCCTCCGCGCTCGCCCGGCGGGCCGGGGAGCCGGACGCCCGGAGGGTGGCCGAACGCGTCGCCGCGGGAGACCCGGTCGCGCTCGAGCTCTGGCAGGACGCGGTCGACGCGCTTGCCGTCGCCGTCGCCGCACTCGTCGTCTCGGTGGCACCCGCCCTCGTCGTCGTGGGAGGAGGCCTGGCCCAGGCGGGGTCGACCCTGCTCGACCCGCTCATCGGAGCCGTCGCGGCGCTCACCCCGGGCCTGCGACAGCCCCGCGTCGTCCCCGCCGTCCACGGCGACCTCGCCGCGGCCCGCGGCGCCGCCGTCCTCGCGCGCCGGCTCGCCGGCGGTCCCCGGCCCGGCACCGCCGACCCCGTCCGGGCCGCACCGTGACGGCCGTCCAGCGGGTCGTCGCCGTCACCCCCAACCCGGCCGTCGACGTCACGTACCGGGTGGCCGAGCAGCGGCTCGGCGAGACCGTGCGCGTCCAGGAGGTCATCCGGCGCCCGGGGGGCAAGGGCGTCAACGTGGCTCGCGTCCTGGCTGCGCTCGGCGTGCCGGTCGTGGCCCTCCAGCCGGTGGGCGGGCCGACGGGTGACCTCGTCTCGGCCGGGCTGGCGCAGCTCGGCGTCGAGGCCGTCCTCGTGCCCAGCCCGGTCGAGACCCGGACGACGGTCGCCGTGGTCGACGACCTGAGCCATCCGACGCTCCTCTCCGAGCCCGGGGGCCACCAGCCGCCGGCGGTGTGGGACCGGCTCGTGGCCGCGGTGGCCCGGCTCGCCGTCCCCCGGGGGTGGGTGGTCGTCAGCGGGTCGCTCCCACCCGGGACGCCGGACGGTCGGATGCACGACCTCGTCGCCGCCGCCCGGGACGCCGGCTCGCGCGTCCTCGTCGACTCCTCCGGGCCGGCCCTGCTCGCGGCCGCCTCGGCCGGCGTGGACGTCCTCGGGCCCAACGCGGCCGAGGCACTCGAGGCCACGGGTACCACCGGCCTGGACGCCGCGGCCGAAGCGCTGCTCGACGCGGGCGCGGGCACCGTCGTGGTCTCCCGGGGCGGCGACGGTCTCACGGCGTGGACCGCGGACCGGAGCCGTCTCGACCAGCCGGCCGTGCCCGGGGTGACCGGCAACCCGACCGGAGCGGGGGACGCCGCCACCGCCGGGCTCGTCGCCGCCCTCGGCCGGGGCGCCACGCCGGCCGACGCGCTGCGGGAGGCAGCGGTCACCGGGGCCGCCGCCGTCCTCGCCCCCGTCGCGGGCGAGGTCGACCCCGACGTCCTGGCCGGGCTCGCGGACCGCCTGCCCACCTCCGGCGCTCCGCCTCTCCCGACCACCCCGAGGACGCGATGACCGCCCCGACCACCCGTCCCGACGTCGTCGAGGAGGCCCGCCGCCTCGGCCGGGGGCTCGGCGCCTTCAACGTCGTCCTCCTCGAGCACGCCGAGGGCATCGTCACCGGGGCCGACCGGGCTGGGCTCCCGGTCGTCCTGCAGGTCAGCCAGAACACCGCGCGCTACCACGGCGCGTTCGAGCCGGTGGCCGCCGCGAGCCTCGCCCTGGCGCGCGCCGCCACCGTCCCGGTCGTCGTCCACCTCGACCACGCCGAGGACGTCGACCTCGTCCACCGTGCTGTCGCCCTCGGGGTCGACAGCGTCATGTACGACGGCTCGGCACTGCCCTACGCCGAGAACGTCGCCACGACCCGGGCCGTCGTCGAGCACTGCCACGCGGCCGGGGTGCGGGTCGAGGCCGAGCTCGGGGAGGTCGGCGGCAAGGACGGCGTGCACGCCCCGGGGGTGCGGACCGACCCCGACGAGGCGGCCGCGTTCGTCGCGTCCACCGGCGTCGACTCGCTCGCCGTGGCGGTCGGCACCTCGCACGCCATGACGACCCGCACCGCGGCCGTCGACCACGACCTCATCGCCCGGCTCGCCACGGCCGTGCCGGTCCCGCTCGTGCTGCACGGGTCGTCCGGTCTGGACGACGACGGGCTGGCGGGCGCGGTCGCCGCGGGCATGACGAAGGTCAACATCTCGACCCACCTCAACGCACTGTTCACCGCGGCCGTCCGCGACGTCCTGGCCGCGGACGACGCGGTCGTCGACCCGCGCCGGTACGTGGGGCCGGGGCGCGAGGCACTGGCCGCGGAGGTCGAGCGGCTGCTCCGGATCCTCGCCGGGTGACCGGGTCGCTGCTCGGCCTGCCTCCGGCGCGGACCGCGCCGGACGAGGGGCTCATTGCGCATCTGCGCACGCTCGTCGCGGCCGAGGACCCGCCCTCGCCGGAGCTGCCCCGCACGACCGTGGACGGCCTCGTGACCGCCCTGCTCGCGGTCGAGGACGACGCCCGGTCCCGGTACCGCGCACTCGGGCTCTCCGACGAGACCGCTGCCGCGACCCTGGCCGACGTCGGGCGGAAGGTCGCGGCCTACGGCGCGGATGTCGACGGGCCGTGGCTCGTCGGGCTGCTGCGCGCCGACGTCGTCGCCGCGGGCCGGCTGCAAGTGACGCGGGTCCCGCACGCCGACGGTGCCTCCCTCCACGTGCCCGAGGGCGGGCCGCTCACGCCGGAGGTCGTGGACTCCGCGCTCCGGCAGGTCCGTTCGCTGCTCGGCCCGGTGCCTCTGCACTGCACGTCCTGGCTGCTCGACCCAACGCTCGACGCCCTTCCGCCGACGTCGAACATCCGGCGGTTCGCCGCGCGTTTCGACGTCACCCCGACGCAGCCGGGCGCCGAAGGTGTCCACGACGTGTGCCGCTTCGTGTTCCGGCGACCCGTCCGCGACGTGCTGGACCCGGACCTCGTGACGCCCCGCACCTCGCTCGAGCGGCTCGTGGCCGCGCATCTGCGCGCCGGCGGCTCGTGGTCGGTCCCGCACGGTGACCTGCGGGACGACTGACGAGGGTGCGCGACACGCCGACCGGGGGGCTGGAGGACGCGCGTGTCGCGCACCCTCGTCGAGGGCCGCACACCGACTGGCCCGGTGAGACGGCCGCCCGACGGGAACATCCGTGCCATCGAGTGGCTTGGCCCTGAGGTAGACACCCACCGGTGCGTGACGGGGCCTCCCCGCCGCGCGCCCCGTCCACAGCAGGAGCGACCACATGAAGCAGCGTGCACTCGGAGACCTCGAGGTCGGCGCCGTCGGGCTCGGCGGGATGCCCATGTCCATCGAGGGTCGCCCCGACCGCGAGCGTGCGGTCCGCACCATCCACGCCGCGCTCGACGCCGGGGTGACGCTCGTCGACACCGCCGACGCCTACCACCGCGACGCCGGGGAGGTCGGGCACAACGAGGCGCTCATCGCCGAGGCCCTGCGCTCCTACGGCGGGGACACGTCCTCGGTCGTCGTCGCCACCAAGGGTGGCCACTTGCGTCCCGGCGACGGGTCGTGGACGCAGAACGGCCGGCCGGAGTACCTCAAGGAGGCCGCCAGGGCGTCGGCGCAGCGGCTCGGGGTGGACGCCATCGGGCTCTACCAGTTCCACCGCCCGGACCCGGAGCTCCCCTACGCCGACTCGGTCGGGGCGCTGGCCGAGCTGCTCGACGAGGGCGTCATCCAGCGGGCCGGGATCTCGAACGCGTCCGTCGCCCAGATCGACGAGGCGAACGACGTGCTGGGCGGGCGGCTCGCGTCGGTGCAGAACCAGTTCTCGCCGGCGTTCCGGTCCTCCCGCGAGGAGCTCGAGCACTGCGCGTCACTCGGCGTCGCCTTCCTGCCGTGGAGCCCGCTGGGCGGCATCAAGAGCGCGGCGGACCTCGGCGGCAACCACTCGGCGTTCGCCGAGGTCGCGGACGCGCACGGAGTGTCGCCGCAGCAGGTCGCGCTCGCGTGGGAGCTCGCGCTCGCCGACGTCGTCCTGCCCATCCCGGGGTCCTCGCGTCCGGAGTCGATCACCGACTCCGTGCAGGCCGCCGAGCTGCAGCTCACGCCCGACGAGCTGGCCGCCCTGGACGCCGACGCCGCCTGAGCCCGCGCCCGCCGGGCCGAGACCCCGGTTCGTCCACGAGACCCCGGTTCCGAACCGGGGTCTCGTGGACATTTCGGGGTGACCCCGAAATGTCGAGGGGGTGGGGTGGCGGGCGAGTGGGGTGGCCCGGGGGGTCGGAGGTCAGCCCAGGTGGCCGCGGACGCTCGCGTGACCCTTGAGCAGGTTGCGGGCGATCGTCCGCCGCTGGATCTCGTCCGTGCCCTCGTAGATGCGCAGCAGTCGCAGCTCGCGGTACCAGCGCTCCAGCGGCAGCTCCCGGGTGTAGCCCATCCCGCCGTGCACCTGGAGCATCCGGTCGACGATCTCGTTGCAGCGCACCCCGCCGTACAGCTTGGCCATCGACTGCGCCTGGCGCGAGTCCCTCCCCCGGTCCACCTGCCACGCCGCCGCGAGGACGAGCCACCGCAGCGCCTCGATGTCGACCGCCGAGTCCGCGACCATCCACTGGATGGCCTGCCGCTCGGCGATCGGCTTGCCGAACGTCTCCCGGTTGTGGGCCCACTCCATCCCCATCTCGACCATCCGCTCGCAGCCGCCGAGTGCCCGCGCAGGCAGCAGGTAGCGGCCGCGGCCGATCCACTGCATGGCGAGCGCGAAGCCCTTGCCCTCCTCGCCGAGGATCGACGAGGAGGGCACCCGGACACCGTCGAAGGTCAGCGCCGCCGGGCCCCACTCGCCCATCGTGTCGATCTGGTCCGAGGTCCAGCCCTGGTCGCGGTCGACGATGAAGCAGGTGACCGACTCCCCGGTCCGGCCCTCCTTGTGCTTCTCGGCGTCCGTCACGGCGAAGACCATGACGAAGTCGGCCTCCGTGCCACCGGTGATGAAGGTCTTCTCCCCGGTGACGACCCAGTCCTCGCCGTCCTTCTTCGCCGAGGTGCGGATGGCCCGGGCGTCGGACCCGGCGCCGGGCTCGGTGATCGCGAAGCAGCTCTTCTTCGTGCCCTCGATCGTCGGGACCAGGTACTCCTCCTTCTGCGCGTCGTTGGCGTGGAAGAGGATGTTGTCGGCGTAGCCGCCGAAACGGAACGGGACGAAGGACCGTCCGAGCTCGACCTCCACGAGCGCGGCCATCACCGCCGAGAGCCCCATCCCGCCGTACTCCTCGGGTGTCTGCACGCCGAAGAAGCCGGACTCGCGGGCCAGGTCCTGGAGCTGCTTCAGCTCCTCGGGCGGCAGCCCGCGCTCGCCCCGGCGCTCACGCGCGAGCACGTCCTGCTCCAGCGGCATGATCTCCTTCTCGACGAACGTGCGCACCCACTGGCGGATGTCCTTCTCGTCCTCGGTCAGCTCGAGGTCCATGGGTCAGCTCTCCGTTCCGCTGGTCGACCGGGTGGTGGCCGGTGTCGGCTGATCGCCGAACCGGGCCCGCAGCTCCCGCTTGAGGATCTTCATGCTCGGGCCGAGGGGCATCGCGTCGACGACCTCGACCCGGCGGGGGTACTTGTGCTTGCCGAGCCGCTCGCGCGACCAGGCGATGAGCTCGTCCGGGTCGAGCGGGGTCTCGCCGGAGGGGACGACGACAGCGCAGACCTCCTCGCCGTAGGTCTCGTCCGGGAGGCCGATGACGGCGACCTGCTCGACCGCCTCGTGCCGCGAGAGGACCTCCTCGACGTCGCGCGGGTAGACGTTGAACCCGCCGCGGATGACGAGGTCCTTCTTGCGGTCGACGATGCGGATGAAGCCCTCGTCGTCCTTGACCCCGATGTCACCGGTGCGGAACCATCCGTCGACCATCACCTGGTCGGTGGCGTCCGGGTCGTCGAGGTAGCCGGCGAAGACGTTGTGCCCGCGGATGACGACCTCGCCGCGCTCCCCGGGCGGGAGCAGGTGGACCTCGTCGTCGACGGAGTCGTCGGCGATCTCGACGTCGACACCCCACACCGGGTGCCCGATCGTCCCCGGACGCGTGCCGAAGAGCTTCTGGTTGGACGAAGCCGTCGGGGACGTCTCGGAGAGGCCGTAGCCCTCGTAGATCGGCGCCCCGAAGGTCTCCTCGAACCGTTCGAGCACGACGACCGGCAGGGACGCGCCGCCCGAGACGCAGTCCCGGAGCTGCGGCAGGGCCGTGGCGGAGGCGGCGGCCTCGAGCAGCTGGACGTACATGGTCGGGACGCCCATGAAGATCGTCGCCCGCTCGCGGACCATGAGGTCGATGGCCTGTGCGGCGTCGAAGCGCGGCTGGAGGACCAGGGTGGTCCCCAGCCGGAAGGTCGTGTTCATCGCGACGGACTGGCCGTAGACGTGGAACAGCGGGAGGCTGCCCATGACGATGTCGTCGCGGCGGATCTCGTTGCCGTCGAAGGCGTTCGTCGTCGCGTTCATCACGAGGTTGAGGTGGGTGAGGAGGGCACCCTTGGGCAGCCCGGTCGTCCCCGAGGTGTAGAAGATGACCGCCGGGTCGCCGGGGTCGCGGGTGACGTAGGTGGGCAGCGGCTCGGCGGCGTCGGCCAGCCCCGTCACGGACGCGGCGGGGACGCCGGCCTCGGCGGCGGCCGGCTCGGCGAGCTGGGCCAGGGCGTCGTGGTGCAGCAGGAGCTCGGCGCCGGAGTGCCCGAGCGTGTACGCGACCTCACGCACCCCGAGCAGGGTCGGGACGGGCACCACGACGCCACCCGTGGCGAGGATCCCGTAGTAGGACGTGACGAACTCGGTGACGTTGGGGGCGAGCAGGGCGACCCGGGTCCCCGGACCGACGCCCCGGGCCCGCAGCGCGCCGGCCGCCCCCAGGGCGTGCTGCCAGAGCGTGGCGTAGTCGGTGCGTCGGTCGCCCTCGACCACCGCGAGGTGGTCCGGGCGGCGGCGGGCCTGCTCGGCGAGCAGGGTGGCGAGGGAGAGGCTGGTCATGTCCGTCCTTGCTGGGTCGACGAAGGGGCTGCCCGAACGTGTGTGAACACGCGGCGCCACGTGCGGCGTGTTCACACACGTTCGGGGGGGCGGAGGGGGTGGGGGCCCCCGGGAGCCCGCGGCGGGGGTGCCCTTCTCCGGCGGGGCGTCACCGGCGGACGAGGCGTCCTCGGTGATCTCGGCGTCGCCGAGGTCGCTGGTCAGCACCTCGGTGAGGTCCTGGCCCGCTCCGCCCTCGAGCTCGACGATCTTCATGCCGGACAGGCCGAGGTGGCTGTCGGCGGAGTACCGGAAGGGCGCGTAGCCCGGACCCTCGAACGACGCCCCGTCGGACTCGATGGCCTCGACGATGCCGTCGCGGCTCAGGTTGTCGCCGGCGGCCATCAGGGCCTGGACGAAGGTGTACGCCCAGGACATCCCGTAGACGCGGTAGTTCGTCAGGTCGCCGTCCTCGCCGTGCTCGTCCCAGACCTGCTGCCACAGCTGGACCCACGGGTCGTCCGGGGTGTCGACGCCGGGGATGTACTCGGAGGTCATGACGCCGTCGAGCAGGGCCGTGCCGTCCGTCACCTTGCCCTCGGAGAACCGCGCGAGGAGCGACCCGACGAGCGTGGGGTCGGAGCCGACGTTGCTGTAGAACCACTGCGGCTCGTAGCCGAGCGTGAGCGAGACGAGCTGCGAGAGCGCGGTGTAGGACGGCACGTTGAAGCCGATGACGAGGTCGGCGCCGGCTGCCTTGAGCTGTGCGACCTGCGGGGCCACGTCGGTGTTGCCGGGCGTGTAGCGCACCGCCTCGACGACCTGGTCGTCGATGTACTGGCGCACGCCCTGCTCGCCGTCCTCGCCGAAGTCGTCGTCCTGGAGGAAGAGGCCGACCTTGGCGTCGGGCATGTTCTCCTTGATGTACTGCCCGATGATCTTGCCCTCGATGACGTAGTCGGGCTGCCAGCCGAAGGTGTAGGGGTACTCCTGCGGTGTCTCGCCCCACTTCCGCGCACCCGAGGACACGAACAGGTCGGGCACCTTCTCCTCGTTGAGGAAGTCGATGACGGCGCTGTGCGTCGGGGTGCCCAGACCCCCCACGATGCCGAAGACCTCGTCCTGCTGGACGAGCTCGTTGGTCACCTGGGTGGTGTTCGTCGGGTTGTACCCGTCGTCCTTGATGACGAGCTCGATGTTCTTGCCGTTGATGCCACCGCTGGCGTTGACGTAGTCGAAGTACGCCTTGGCCCCGCCGGGGATCTCGGAGTAGCCGGGTGCGGCGACACCCGTGAGCGGCCAGTGCCCGCCCACGGTGATGGTGTCCTCGGTGACGCCGGGGACGTTCTCGGGCGCGTCGGCCGACGCGTCCTCCCGGCTCTCGCCGGCGCCGCACGCGGTGACGAACGTGCAGGCCGCCGCGGCGACGGCGACGGCTGCCCGACGCCCCCTTGTCGTGGTTGGGCTCCTCATGACGACCTCTCTCTCTCGGAACTGGGTGGTGCGTCGTGCTGGGGTGCGGGGGCGGCGGCCGCGGCCCGCAGGGCCGCGCGGCGCGCCTGCCGCATGCGGACGGTGCCGACGAGCCCGCCGGGAGCGAGCAGGATGACGAGGACCATGACGACCCCGTAGACGAGCGGTGCGAGCTCGGCGGCCTGGACGTCGGTGAGTCCGAGGTCGCCGCCGAGGCCCGTGGCGAGCTGGGGCAGGAAGGTGAGCAGCGCGGCGCCGATGAGCGCGCCGGCCAGGCTGCCGAGCCCGCCGAGGACGATCGCCGTGACGAGGGTGAGCGAGAGCGTCAGGGTGAACCCGCTCGGGGCGGTGAGCCGGACGACGAAGGCCATGAGACCCCCGGCCAGCCCTGCGCAGGCCGCGCTGACGACGAAGGCGAGCACCCGGGCACGGCCGAGGTCGATGCCGGCGAGCTGGGCTGCGACCTCGTCGTCGCGCACCGCCTTCCAGCGGCGGCCGACCCGGCTGCTCGAGACGTTGGCGAGCAGGACGAGGACGAGGACGAGCGCCACGCCGGCCAGGTAGGCGACGTAGCGGCTCGACGACGGGTCGGTGGCGGTGAGGAAGAAGACGGCGTCGGCGAACCACCCCGGGACCTCAGGCAGGGGGACGGTCAGCCCCTGCTCCCCGCCGAGCAGGTCGCTCCAGAAGATGGCCAGGCCGGGGACCGCGATGGCGAGCGCGAGGGTGGCGCCGGCGAGGTAGGGGCCGTGCAGCCGGGCCGCGGCCATGCCGACGACCGCACCGACGAGGGTGGCGACGACGACCGCACCGAGGAGCACGACGACGACCGGCAGGCCGGAGTCGGACCGCTGCAGCACCGCCGCGGTGTAGGCACCGATCGCCATGAAGGCGCCGTGCCCCAGTGAGAGCTGGCCGTTGAGCCCGGTGAGGACGGTGAGCCCGGCGGCGGCGATGGCGAGGTAGGAGAACGACGCGAGCTGGGAGACCCGGAAGCTGCCGAGGAAGGACATCAGGGCGACGACGACCACGACGCCGACGGCGCCGACGACGAGGTGGCGTCCGAGCGTGTGGTCGGTGACCCGGCGCAGGGCCTGGGGCTGCTGCACGTCAGACCCTCCGCTCGTGCACGGTCGCGAAGAGCCCGCCGGGCCGCACGAGGAGGACGACGACGAGCACGAGGAGCGCGGAGAGCGGAACGACCTCCGACCCGACGTACCCGCTGACCAGGCTGAGGGTCAGCCCGAGCGCGAGGCCCCCGACGACGGCGCCACCCGGGCTGTCGAGCCCGCCGAGGACCGCGGCGACGAAGCCGTACACGACGACCGAGTCCATGTATCCCGGGTGGACCAGGCCGCCGCCGGCGATGAGGATGCCGGCGAGCGACCCGACGACCGAGGCCAGGGCCCAGCCGAGGGTGAGCATCCGGCCGACCTTGACCCCCAGCAGGCGGGCGACCTCCGGCCCGAACGCCGCGGCCCGCATCCGCAGCCCGATGTCGGTCCCTCGGAAGAGCGCGACGAGCAGGCCCATGACGACGAGCACCGCGACCAGGGTGAATATCCCGAAGCCGGTGAGCGGCACGGTGCTGTCGCCCACCTGGAAGCCGCGGATGCCGAAGGGTGCGGGGAAGGACCGGAACCGTGCCCCGAAGACGATGGCCGCCAACGAGTGCAGCACGATGAAGAGCCCGAGGGTGAGGATGACGGCGTTGATCTCCGCCTTGCCCTCGACGTGCCGGACCACGAGCCGCTCGATGACTGCACCGAGGAGGAAGCCGCTGAGCAGCGCGGCGACGAAGCCCACCCAGTAGGAGGCGCCGGCGTCGATGAGGACCAGGGCGACGTAGGTGGTCACCATGGCCATCGGGGCCTGGGCGAAGTTCACGATCCGCGTGGAGCGCCAGATCATGACGAGCGCCAGGGCGAAGGCGGCGTACACCGCGCCGAGCGTCAGCCCGGTCAGCAGGATCGAGAGCAGCTGCTGCACGTCGTCGTCCTCTCGGCTCGAAGGTGGCGGGTCAGAACCCGAGGTAGGCGTGGCGGAGCGAGCTGTCGTCGACGAGGGTCCGGGCGTCGTCGTGGACGACCACCTTCCCGAGGTCGAGGACGAGCCCGACGTCCGCGATGGACAGGGCGCTGCGGGCGTTCTGCTCGACGAGGAGGACGGTGAGTCCCTGCTCGTCGACGAGGCCGCGCAGCAGGTCGAAGATCTGCCCGACGACGCGCGGCGCGAGGCCGAGGGAGGGCTCGTCGAGCAGGAGGATGCTCGGCTCCGCGAGGAGGGCGCGGGCGATGACGAGCATCTGCCGCTCACCACCGGACAGCGTGTGCGCCACCTGGTTCGACCGGTCGCCGAGAAGGGGGAAGAGCCCGAAGACACGCTCGAGGCCGAACCGCCGTTCGGTCTGCGGGCGGGCGCCCAGCGAGCCGAGCCGGAGGTTCTCCTCCACGGTGAGCTGGGCGATGACGCCGCGGCCCTCGGGCACGTGGGCGAGACCGGCGCGGGTCATCTCCTCCGCGGGGGTCGAGAGGAGGTCGGTGTCGCCGAGGGTGGCGGTGCCACGGGTCGGCGGGACGAGGCCGGAGAGCGTGCGCAGCAGGGTGGTCTTGCCCGCGCCGTTGGCGCCGAGGACGGCGGTGACCTTGCCTTCGGGAGCGGTGAACGTCACGCCGTCGAGCGCGCGGACGGCGCCGTAGGTCGTCGTGAGGTCCTGGACGTCGAGCACGGTCACGACCCCGCCACCGGGTCTGAGGACGCGTCGGCGTGGCTCACCGCGTCGCCGAGGTAGGCGGCGACGACCGCCTCGTCCTCGCGCACCTCGTCGGGTGTGCCCCGGGCGATGAGCCGTCCGAAGTCGAGGACCGCGATGTCGTCACAGACGCTCATCACGAGGTCCATGTGGTGCTCGACGAGCATCACGGCCATCCGGTCGGTGAGCCCGCGGACCAGCTCGCCGAGCTCGGCCATCTCGTCGCTCGACAGACCGGACGCCGGCTCGTCGAGGAGCAGCAGCTCGGGCTCGACGACGAGCGCCCGGGCCAGGGCGACCTTCTTGCGGATGGCGTAGGGCAGGCTGCCGGGGTACCGGGGCGCGTGCTCGGCGATGCCGAGCTCCGCGAGGGCGGCCATCGACCGCTCGCGCAGGGCCGTCTCCTCGCGGGTGCTGCCCGGCAGGGCGAGCAGCCCGGACCAGAAGCCGGCGCGGGCGTGCCGGTCGGCGCCGACGGTGACGTTCTCGAGGACGGTCATCCGCTCGAACAGGCCGAGGCCCTGCAGGGTGCGCGAGATGCCGAGACCTGCGAGGTCGTGCGGACGCAGCCGGGACAGCTGCTCGCCCTTCCAGGTGATGCGCCCCTCGCCCGGGCGCTGGAAGCCGCACGCGACGTTGAACAGCGTGGTCTTGCCCGCGCCGTTGGGGCCGATGACGCCGAGCACCCGGCCCTCGCTGATGTCGAGGCTGACCTCCGAGAGGGCGGTGATTCCGCCGAATCGCACCGTGACGCCCTCGAGCCCGAGCAGCGCACGACCGGTGTCGTGCTGCGCTTCGGCATGGACAGCCGTCACGGTGGCTCCTCATCGTCGGGGACCCCAGGGGCCCCAGCCTGGACGGAGTGCACAAACCGGCGATATGGGCGCGCAGCACAAAATCACTGGTGCGCTCCGCCGTGTTCGTGCCACCCGGGCTGACAAGCACTGTGCTCGGATGCCACCCTGTGGCCATGCCCACCCCGGGAGCGTCCGGACTCGTCTCCCCTCCCCCCGGCACCGGCGTGCTCGCCGAGGAGCAGCTGGAGCAAGCGCTGCGGCGTGCCTGGGGCGCGTTGCTCCCGCAGGCGGACGCCATCTCCGACGCCATCACCGCGGCGATCTTCGAGAAGGACCCGGAGTGGTACGAGGGGGCGCCCGAGAACATGCTGGCGGACGTCCGCCGCAGCACGCGCGAGCACGTCCGTGGCGGGCTGCTGACGATGTCCGGACGGCCCGACGCCGAGCACCGGGTCACCGAGGTCTGGCGGCAGACCGGCCGCCGGCGAGCCCGTCAGGGGGTCCCCCTCGAGCTCGTGCTCAACGCGTACACGCTGGGCAGCCGGGTGCTCTGGGAGGCGCTGCTGGAGCTCGGCCCGCGCAGCGAGCTCGGCCTGGACGACCACGTGCTCAACGTCGCCGGGCAACGGCTGTGGCACTCCCTGCACGTGCAGAACGCCGTGCTCATCGACGCGCACCGGCGCGAGAGCGCCCGGCTCGTCCGGCGCGACCTGCACCGGCAGGCGGGGTACCTCGACGGGCTCATCGACGGCCGCGGAGCGGACCCGGCGTTCGCCGCCGAGGCGGCCGAGACCCTCGGGGTCGCGACGGACGAAGCCCTCGCCTGCGTGGCGGCGACGGTCGAGGAGTCCCTCGGCGAGCCGCTGCGCTCGCCCGACGACCGGCTCGAACGGGCCGGACGGACATCGGCCTGGTACGTGCGCGGCGGGGTCCAGGTGGGTCTGGTGCCGATGGGCGGCCTCGGCTGCGGCGAGCTCGTCGAGCTGCTGCGGCCGGCGGCCACCGGCCGGGTCGGCGTGGCGCTGGCCGCGGACGGGCTGCGCGGGTTCGGCAGCGCCTACCAGCTGGCGGTGCGAGCCGCGCAGACCCTTCCCCGCGGATGCGCCGACGTCGTCGCCGTCAACGACCGCCTTCCCGAGGTGCTGCTCAGTGCCAACCCCGACATCACGTCCCTGCTCGTGGAGGAGTCCATCGGCCCGCTGCTCAGCCAGCCCGAGGGACACCGTGAGGTGCTGCTCGACACCCTCGCCGCACTCCTCCGGTGCAACGTGTCGCACTCGCGCGCCGCCGAGGAGCTGTTCTGCCACCGCAACACGGTCATCTACCGGCAGAAGCAGATCGAGCAGCTCACCGGACGCGACCTCCACGTGGCCCGCGACCGCCTGCTGCTCGCTCTCGGGCTGATGTCCACCGGCCGGTCGGTACGTCCTGCACGGGGCTGAGTCGCACCCGAGGGTCGTCGGCCCGAGCCGGGCCGGCTGGTCACTCGCGCGGCACCACCGGCCGTGGAGGGGCCGGTCCTGCGCACCAGCCCCCGGTGTGTCGCCTGCCCATCCTGGCGTACCACCCTGCACGTCCGCCCGCGCCGCCACGGGCCTTGCCGAAGCGCGCGCGCCTCGGGACACTGGTCGCGGCGGTCGGCGGCACCAGCCACGGGGACGCCTCTCGAGGAAGGCCACACGATGACGGACGCAGCCATCCAGCTGTTGGTGGGCACGACGAAGGGAGCCTTCGTCGTCGAGGGGGACGCCGGGCGCACGCAGTGGTCGGTCCGCGGGCCGTACTGCGACGGCTGGCCGGTCAACCACATGGTCGGCGACCCACGGACGGGGACGATCTGGGCCGGCGGCGGCGGTGAGTGGTCCGGCGCAGGGGTCTGGCGCTCGGCTGACGGCGGGCACTCCTGGGAGGTCACCAAGCTGACCACGGGGCAGGTCGACGAGTGGGCCGCGAACGACCCCGACTTCGCGGCGATGGTCGGCTGGGAGGAGGGTGGCGCGCCCTTCGGGGACCAGTTCGGCCAGGTGTGGTCGCTCGTCCGCGTCGGAGACCGGCTCTACGCCGGGACCAAGCCCGCGATGCTGCTGGTCAGCGACGACGACGGCCGGACGTGGGAGACGGTCAAGGGGCTCACCGACCATCCGTCCCGCGAGGAGTGGGGCCCGGGCGCGGCCGGGCTCACGTTGCACACCATCGTCGCCGACCCGGAGGACCCGGACCGGATGTGGGTCGGCATCTCGGCCGCCGGGGTGTTCGTCACGACCGACGGCGGCGTCACGTGGGAGCGCTGCAACGACCTCGCCGACCCGGCCGAGGGTGGCGGCGCGAGCCATCCGGCCGGCCCCTCCGACGGGCAGGTCGGGATGTGCGTCCACCACGTCGAGCACGCCGGGGGCGACGTGCTCTACCAGCAGAACCACTACGGGGTGTGGCGCTCCGACGACGCCGGGGGGACCTGGCACGGCATCGGCGAGGGGTTGCCGTCCACGTTCGGGTTCCCGCTGTGGACGCACCCGCGCGACGAGCGGACGCTCTGGACGCTACCGCTCAACGGCGACATGGAGGGGCGGTACCCGCCGGACGCCTCGGCGGCCGTGTGGCGCTCCCGCGACGGCGGGACCACCTGGGAGGCCCAGCGGGAGGGCCTGCCGCAGGAGTCCTGCTACTTCACGGTGCTCCGCCAGGCGATGACCGGCGACCGGCGGGACCCCGCGGGCGTCTACTTCGGGACGAACACCGGCTCGGTGTTCGCCAGCACCGACGAAGGCGAGACGTGGGTGGAGGTCGCGCGGCACCTGCCGACTGTCCTGTCCGTCGACGTCCTCGAGCCGGCTCCGGCCGCGGCCGCCGGCTCGTAGGCTGACGGCATGGCGACGAAGACCGCGGCAGGAACGACCGTCGAGTTCAGCGGGGCCGTCGAGGTGCTCGGCCCGGTGACGCTCGTGCGGCTGCCGGACGACGCGAGCGCCGCGCTGCCCTCCCGGGGGCAGGTGGCGGTGCACGGGTCCTTCGCGGGCAGGGAGCTCGCCACGGTCGTCGAGCCCGACGGGCGGCGCGGTCACTGGCTGCGCGTCCAGGACACGCTGGCCTCCGCGGCAGGGGTCGAGGAGGGCGACCCGGTCGAGGTCACCCTCGTCGTCGCCGAGGAGTGGCCCGAGCCCGAGGTACCGGACGACCTCGCTGCGGCACTGGGTTCCGCACCCCAGGCGATCCGGGAGGTCTGGGAGGACATCACGCCGATGGCCCGGTGGGAGTGGGTGCGCTGGGTCGGGGCGACGAAGAACGCGGACACGCGAGCCAAGCGGGTCCGGGTCAGCCTCGACAAGATGGACCACGGCAAGCGGCGGCCCTGCTGCTTCGACCTCTCCTCCTGCACGGACCCGGACGTCATGCGCAGCGGCAAGCTCCCCGAGCCGTCCTGACTCCGGGCCCCGGCGCGCACAGCGGACGCGGGTCGTCCGGTTCTTCTCCTACGGTCTCCGGGAAGCCAGCGGAAGAGACCCCGGAGGAGCAGACATGACGGACACGGAGCGGCTCAGCTTCGAGGAGGTCCGGGAGGCCGGGCCGGACGACTGGCGGCAGATCATCGGGCGGCTGAAGGCCCGCTACCGGACCGCCGACTTCGCGTCCGGGGTCGCGCTCGTCCACGAGATCGGGAAGGTGACGGACGCCGGCCGCCGGCCCGAGGTCGTCCTCACGGACGCCGACGTCGTCGTGGCCCTGCCCGGCGCGAGCGACGCCGGCGTCACCCGCACCGACCTCGAGGCTGCGGCGCGGATCAGCGAGGCGGCGGCCCGGCTCGGAGCGTCGGCGGACCCCGGCGGGATCACCCAGCTCGAGCTCGGCCTGGACACCACGCACGGCGAGGAGCTGGCGCCGGTGTACGCGGCCCTGCTCGGCTCGGAGGTCGTGCAGGGCGAGCCGGTGGACCGCACGGGCCAGGTTCCGACCCTGTGGTGGCAGGGCCCGCCCGACGGCGACGCCGGGCCGCCGCTGCCGGAGCCCACCGTCCCTCAGCGCTGGCACGCCGACGTGTGGGTCGCGACGGACGAGGGCGAGCGCCGTGTGGCCGCCGTGCTCGAGGCCGGCGGCCGGCTCGTCAGCGACGCGGCCGCGCCGTCCTACTGGGTCGTCGAGGACGCCGATGGGAACCGGTCCTGCGTCTGCACCGTCGCCGACCGCGGTCGATGACCGTCGACCACCTTCCGCGCGGCGTCAGGGGCGGAGCATCACCTTGATCGCCTCGCGGCCGTCCATCGCGGCGTAGCCGGCGGGGGTCTCCTCGAGCGAGAGCGTGCGGTCGAAGACCCGGCCCGGGTCGACGCTGCCGTCGAGCACGCCCGGCAGCAGCTGCTCGATGTACGCGCGCACCGGCGCGACCCCGCCCGTGAGGGTGACGTTGGGCCCGAACAGGACCCGCCCGACCGGGCCGTCCGAGTACTGCGGTACCCCGACCCGGCTGATCGTGCCGCCGGGGCGGACCACCCCGAGCGCCTGCTCGTAGGCGGGCAGGTGCCCGACGCACTCGAGGACCACCGGGCTGCCGCCGTCGGTGAGCTCCTTGACGGCAGCGATGCCCTCGTCCCCTCGCTCGGCGACGACGTCGGTGGCGCCGTACTCGCGGCCGAGGTCGGTACGTGCCTCGTGGCGCCCCATGAGGACGATGCGCCCGGCGCCCTGCTGGCGGGCGGACAGCACGGCCAGCAGGCCGACCGCGCCGTCCCCGATGACCGTCACGGTGCTGCCCTCGGTGACACCGCCGGTCCGCGCGGCGTGCCAGCCGGTGCCGTAGACGTCCGAGAGGGTGAGGAGCGAGGCGAGCATCCGCTCGTCGGTGTCGTCGCCGACGCCGGGGACCGGGACGAGGGTGCCGTCGGCGAGAGGGACGAGCATCGCCTCGGACTGGCCGCCGGGAGTGCCGAGGCCGTCGAGGTCGCCCCACCAGCCGCCGTTCACGCAGGACGTGTGCAGACCCGCACTGCAGAACTCGCAGTGGCCGCACGAGATGAGGAAGGGCGCGATGACGAAGTCGCCGGGGCGCACGGTGCGCACCTCGTCGCCGACCTCCTCGACGACGCCGACGAACTCGTGGCCGATGGGCTTGCCGCCCTCGACCGGCTCGGCGTTGTGGAACGGGTGGAGGTCACTGCCGCAGATGCACGACCGGACGACGCGCACCAGGGCGTCGGTGGGGCGGCGCAGGGTGGGGTCGGGGGCGTCGACGACGCGCACGTCGCCGGCGCCGAAGATATAGGTGGCTCGCATGCCCCCATCCCACACCGTGCCGTGCGCTCCCCGCGAGTCGGGCCGCCCCACCTTTCTCGCCTGATGCCGGAACCTCCGGTCACGCACCGGATACTTCGGGGTGCGTGACCGGAGGTTCCCGCCTGGAGCCGGTGCCTGCACTCACCCGTCGGCTCGGCCCGGTCATCCGGTGGTGACGCGCTCGATCCGGGTCCAGCCCTTCCGTCCGCGCGCCTCGAGGATGGCCAGGAGCCGCGGCGCTGCCGGCGCCGCCTGGCTCGTGGTGGCGTCCATGAGCCGGACGAAGGGGTCGTCCAGCCCCTCCTCCGACCCCAGCTCCCCGGCCTCGAGGGCCCGCTGTATGAGCCGCTCCAGGACGTCGGCGAGTGGCCGTGGGTGCGCCATGAGCGTGGAGGGTTGACGCAGCGTCCAGGTCAAGCGCCGGTCTGGGCGTGCTGTCGGCGCAGGTGCGTGCCCCCGCCGACGGAGTGGCTCAGCGCCGGCGGCGGACCACCACCACGACGACGGCCGTGAGGGCCGCGACGACCGCGGCGCCGACGGCCGAGGCCGCGAGCGTGGGGCGGCCGTGGTCGTCCGTCGCGGCGTCCTGCACGCCACGCAGCCGCTGCTGGGTGCGGCTCTTGACGTCGAGCTTGGCGCCGAGGGCGTCGATGGTGGCCGCGAGGTCCTCGCGCGTCTCCTCGACGTGCGCCTCGAGCTGTGCGGGGTCCGAGGGGTCGGGTACCGCCTGCGGGGTCCGGGGCCCGTCCGGGGTGGTCGCGCTCATCGTGGGTCTCCCTCCGGTGTCGGAGCGGTGGTGTCGGGGTGGGCGGTGCCGGGGTGCTTCACGGCCTCGACGTCGGCCTTGACGTTCTCGACGCTGCGCTGCACGGGCGGGGTGGACTCGGCCACCTGCTTCTTGCCGACGAGGGCAGCGACCCCGGCGGCGGCGAACAGCACGACGGCGACGACGAGCGCGGCCAGCCAGGCGTCGACGACGAGGGCGAGCCCGAGGATCGCGGCGGCGACGAGGGCGCCGAGGCCGTAGAGGGCCACGACCCCCGCGGTGCCGAAGAGGCCGGCGCCGATGCCAGCGTGCCTGACCGACTCCTGCAGCTCGGCCTTGGCGAGGGCGATCTCGGAGCGGACGAGCTCGGAGAGGTCGGTGCTCATCCGGGCGACGAGCTGGCCGGTCGTCGCGTCGGGGTCGGGCCCGGTGGCCCGTGGGTCGGCGCCGCTCACGACGACCGGTGCTTTCCGGGCGTGCCGGCCGGGCCGGCCGCCGTCACACCGTCGGTGGGCGGCACCTCGGGCGTCGCGTCGTCGGCGCCGTCCCCGCGGTGGCGCTCGACAGCCTCGCTCGCCCTCGCGCCCACCTCGCTCGCCTTCTCGCCGACCTTGCGCCCGGCCTCTCGGCCCTTCTGCAGGGCCGTCTGCTGAGTGCGGTCCACGCCCTTCTGCACGCGCGGGTTGGACCAGATGCTCCGCGCCGTGTCCGCGATCTCCTCGTACCGCTCACGTCCGGCTCTGGCACCGAGCACGTACCCCACCGCGGCGGCGGCGAGGAGGGTCAGCTTCGACATGGTGGGTCCTCTCGACGGGGCCGACGGTCACGGCCGGCTGTCATGATCCCCCGCTCGTTACCCATCCGACCGGGGAGGCACACCCCCGTCTCGGAGACTGGTTCCGGTCTGCTCCAACCGCACTCGACGTCGCCGGACGACACGGTTCGGCCGCCTGACGCTCGGGTGCCACGGCCTCCGTCCCGCTCGGCGGCCGCACGGCCGCAGGTGACGGCCTGCAGGTGGCCCCAGCCGGGCGCCTCGCGGTAGGTCCTCGGCTGTCGACCGCGACCCTCGTGAGCGCCGTGCACGAGCCCCCGGGGGGCCGGGGTAGGTTCCGACCTGTCCGGAGCGGACGATGCATCGCGCCGCGCCTGAGGATCACAAGATCCTATATTTGACACTTAAGAGCTACTAGAGGATCTTTTCTGATACCTGAGAGAGGTGGATGATGGCTGGCGCGATACGAGGACGCACCCCTGTTGCGGTGACGCGAGCGCTGGATGGTCTGGGACGTGACCTGACCACCTGGCGCAAGCTGCGCCACCTGACGGTCGAGCAGGTCGCCGACCGTGCCGGTGTCAGCCGCAGCACCGTCCTGCGCCTCGAGAGCGGACGGGGAGCGTCGGTGGAGAACCTGTTGCGGGTGGCTCGCGCGCTGGGCGTCCTGGAGCTTCTGGCCAAGGCCCTCGACCCGTACGCCACCGATGTGGGCCGCCTCCGCGCCGACGAAGAGCTCCCGGCGAGAGTGCGGCCTCGCGGAGGCCACGGGTGAGCGCCGTCGAGGTCTGGGTGTCCGTCGCGGGCGTCGACGTGCGCGCCGGCACTCTGTACTCTCACCGCCGCCGCGGCGGCGGCGCCGAGAGCGCCAGCTTCACCTACGCCGCCGAGTACCTCGCGGACCCGCGCGCCTACTCCCTGGAGCCCGGACTACCCCTCGAAGCCGGCGCCCACCAGAGCGTCATCGGTCATCCGACGTTCGGTGCGTTCGGGGACTGCGCCCCGGACCGATGGGGCCGGACTCTGGTCGTGCGGCGCGAGGCCGCCCAAGCCCGAGCCGAAGGCCGCGAACCGCGCAGCCTCGGCGAGGCCGATTACCTCCTCGGGGTCCGCGACGACCTGCGACAGGGCGCGCTGCGTTTCCGCCGCGCAGACGGGCCGTTCGAGGCGGTGGAGGAGCACGGTGTCCCCGCTCTGACCGACCTGCCCGAGCTGCTCGACCTCGCTGCTCGAGCCGAGACGGACTCGGCGGACCTCTCGGATCTCCAACGCCTCGTCCGCGTCGGCAGCTCCCTCGGCGGGGCAAGGCCCAAAGCTCACGTTCGCGACGCCGACGGCAACCTCGCCATCGCCAAGTTCCCCAGCGCCGCGCACGACACGTGGAACGTCATGGCGTGGGAGAAGGTCGCGCTCGAGCTCGCCGCCCGGGCCGGGATCACCGTTCCGGGGAGCACCCTGCTCGACCTCGCCGGCCGCGCCGTTCTCGTCGTCGACCGGTTCGACCGGGCCAGCGGCGCCGACGGTGGGGCTATCGGCCGGGTCGGCTACGTCAGCGCGATGACGATGCTCCGGTCCACCGACGGCGAGCACGGCAGCTACCTGGAGGTGGCCGAGGCCATCGAGACACGCTCGTCACGCGCGACCGCCGACCTGCGCCAGCTCTGGCGCCGCATCGTGTTCTCCATCCTCGTCTCGAACACCGACGACCACCTGCGCAACCACGGATTCCTCCACGCGGGTGGGGACACCTGGCGGCTGTCCCCGGCGTTCGACCTGAACCCCGACCCCGAACCGGGACCCAAGCACCTGAGCACGACCATCGACCTGGGTGATGACACCGCCAGCATCCCGCTGGCGCTCTCCGTCGCGGACTACTTCCGCCTCGACGCCGAGGAGGCCGGCGCCATCGTCGCGCAGGTCAAGGCGTCCGTCTCACAGTGGGCCACGGTGGCTCGCCGTTGCGGCCTGTCCTCGCAGGAGATCACCGCCATGTCATGGGCGTTCGAGGCGCACTCCGCGCGCACGTCCAGATAGACGCAGCGGCCACGCGGGTCCGACCCGTGGGGAGCCGGTGCTGCCCCGGGCGCCCGCCCGGCGCGGACCGACCGCTCTCCTCGCCGGTGACGTGATCTCCCCAGATCGCCGTCGTCGCCGGTGTCGTTGATCGCGAGGTGCTCCATGAAGGAGTCGGGCGCGGCCCCGTGCCGGTGCTCCTCGCCGGGCGGGCACCACACGGTCTGGCCGGGGTACAGCTCGACCTTCTCACCGCCGCGGGGCTGCACCCACGCGACGCCCGCGACGACGTGCGGGGTCTGGCCCTGTTCGACCTGGCCCGGCAGTCGTCGACTACGACGACATCGCGCGCGACGCGGCGGCGATGCTCCGGCTCGAGGCGGGGCGCGCGCCGCACGATCCCACCATCCGCCTGGTCCTCAACGACCTGAAAGACGAAGGGCTCCTGAAGCCGCAGGGCACAGGACGCTCGGCCGTGTGGTTGCGTGTGACCACGTAGGTCTCCTCTGTCATCGACGGGCCACCGGACCGCCGAGCGCCCCTACCAGCTCCAGGTCACCCACTCGACGCCCACGTCACCTCGCGTGGGCCGGACGAGTGTCACCGACTCCGGGCCGGTCGCGGTCGGCCCACCGATCGGGAACGCCAGTCGACTGTCGCCGGAGTCCAGGGCCACGTACTGGCCGTCCACGACGGTGAGCGCCCCCACCGTGCGCCCGATCAGCGACACCATCGAGGACGGCCCGGCGCTGTGGCTTCCGATCCTTCCGAACGGCTTCGTCCGTCCGGTGAGGACCACGTGTCCCATGTGGACCTCGACGACGTCATGGCGGAAGAAGATCCCCGTGATGCGCAGGCCGACCACCTCCGCGCGCGCTGCCGCCACCGGGTCATGTGAGTCAGGATGCGCCACAAGGACATTGTCGCGCCTGACGGTGAACCGTGGGTGCGCATCTCGCCGGTCATCGGCGGTTCCGGACAGATCTGGTGCCGCGGCGACCTGCACCGCACCGCTCGCACCGGCGCCCTCTTCACCCACGGGACGTCAGACGGCGTGACGCCTCAGCTCGGCCTTGGCCAGGGCGTTCTTGTGCACCTCGTCCGGGCCGTCGGCGAAGCGCAGCGTCCGGTTGCCGGCCCAGGCCGCGGCGAGGTCGAAGTCCTGCGAGATGCCGCCCGCACCGTGCACCTGGATCGCCTTGTCGAGGATCCACTCGACGGTCGCCGGGGTGGCGATCTTGATGGCCTGGATCTCGGTGTGCGCGCCCTTGTTGCCGACGGTGTCCATGAGCCACGCGGCCTTGAGGACGAGCAGCCGCAGCTGCTCGATCCGCACCCGCGACTCGGCGATCCAGTCCCGCACCACGCCCTGCTCGGACAGCGTCCGGCCGAAGGCCACCCGCTCCGACGCCCGGGCGCACATGGCCTCCAGGGCCGCCTCCGCCACCCCGATCGCGCGCATGCAGTGGTGGATCCGACCCGGACCCAGCCGGGCCTGGGCGATGGCGAACCCGGCGCCCTCCTCGCCGACGAGGTTGCCCGCCGGGACCCGCACGTCGTGGAACGCGAGCTCGGCGTGCCCGCCGTGGTCGCGGTCGTCGTAGCCGAAGACCTCCATCGGCCGCACCACCTCGAGCCCCTCGGCGTCCCGCGGCACGAGGACCATCGACTGCTGGCGGTGCCGGTCGGCGTCCGGGTCGGTCTTGCCCATGACGACGAAGACCTCGCACTCCGGGTTCATCGCCCCCGTGATCCACCACTTCCGCCCGCTGACGACGTACGAGTCGCCGTCCCGCCGGATCGAGGTGGAGATGTTCGTCGCGTCGGAGGAGGCGACGTCCGGCTCGGTCATCGCGAAGGCCGAACGGATCCGGCCCTCGAGCAGCGGCGCCAGCCAGCGCTCCTTCTGCTCGGGCGTGCCGAACATCGCGAGCACCTCCATGTTCCCCGTGTCCGGCGCCGAGCAGTTGAGCACCGCCGGAGCCAGCCGCCCCAGCCGGCCGGTGACCTCCGCGAGCGGTGCGTACTGCAGGTTGGTCAGCCCCGCCCCGTACTGCTGCCCGCCGGTCTCACCCGGCAGGAAGAGGTTCCACAGGCCACGCCGCCGAGCCTCCGCGCGCAGCTCGTCCAGCACCGGCACGGTCGACCACGCCCACGGGTCGTCCAGCTCGAGCATCTGCGCCTCGAACGTGGCGCGCGCCGGGACGACGCGGCCGTCCATGAACGCCAGCAGCTCGGTGCGCAGCTCCTCGGTGCGGTCGTCGAGAGCGAAGTCCATCGCGGGCTCCTTCGGTCGTGGGGAGGACAGGACGGGGTCAGGGGGAGGACGACAGCGCGTCCAGGCCGGCGGCGAGCAGCGGCTCGACGACCGCGCCGACCCCCTCGAAGCCCTCGCCGACGGTCTGCCCGGCGAGGTAGCGGTGGTGGATGCCCTCGAGGATGGCGGCGAGCTTGTACGCGGCGAGTGCGACCCGGAAGCGCAGGTCGACCGGGCCGAGCCCGATGGCGTCCGCGTACCGGACGAGCATCTCGGCCTCGCTCAGGTGCCCCGGCGCGCTGACGGCATCCGCCACGGCACCGGGCGCGAGCTGCGCCAGCCGACCGTAGAGGACGAGCAGCGCGAGGTCGGTGAGGGTGTCGCCGAGGGTGGCCATCTCCCAGTCGATGACGGCCGCGATCCTGTCCCGGTCGTCGGTGAGGCAGTTGTCGAGCCGGTAGTCGCCGTGGACGATGCCGGGACGCGAGTCCCGCGCCGCGGCCTCGACGCCGTCCTCGAGCTGCTGCGCGAGCCGCGCCTCGAGCGGCCGCTCCGTGGTCAGCGAGCGCTTCATCTGGGTGCTCCACCGCCCGACCTGCCGGACGAGGAACCCCTCCGGCCGGCCGAAGTCGGCGAGCCCCACCGAGGCCGGGTCGACCGCGTGCAGCGCCGCGAGCGTGTCGACGAGCCGCTCGCTGAGTGCTCGGGTGCGCTCCGCGCCGAGCACCGACAGCTGCTCGGCGGTGCGGTACGGACGGCCCGGCACGTCCTGCATCACGTAGAAGGGTGCGCCGACCACCGCCTCGTCCTCGCACAGCGCGTACGTCTCGGGCACCGGGACCGCGGTGGGCGCCAGCGCCGAGACGACCCGGTGCTCGCGCGGCATGTCGTGCGCCGTGGCCAGCACGTGCCCGAGCGGCGGACGGCGGACGATCCACGTCCGCTCGCCGTCCCCGACCCGGTACGTGAGGTTGGACTTGCCGCCGGCGATGTGCACCACCTGCAACGGCGCTGTCCCCGTGAGGGTCGTGGCGTGGTCATCGTCGAGGTGCACCCGCCACCACGCGGTGAGCGCGGCGGGGTCCAGGCCCGGCGGGGTGCCGGGCTCGGCGGGAGCGTCGGTGGTCACGGGACGACGATGCTGATGACCTCGGCGACGCAGGCCGGCTTGGCCCCGCCGTCGATCTCGACCGTCACCTTCGTGCGCACCTGGAAGCCGCCGCCGCCCGGCTCGACGGACAGCAGCTCGACCCCGGCCCGCACCTGCGACCCGACCGGTACCGGCGCGGGGTAGCGCACCTTGTCCGAGCCGTAGTTGACCCCCATCCGGATGCCCTCGACCGTGTAGACCTGCCACACGAGCATCGGCACGAGCGACAGTGTGAGGTAGCCGTGCGCGATCGTGCCGCCGAACGGGCCGTCCTTCGCGCGTTCGGGGTCGACGTGGATCCACTGGTGGTCGCCCGTCGCGTCCGCGAAGGTGTCGACCTGCTCCTGGGTGACGGTGTGCCACGGCGAGTGCCCGAGGTGGGTGCCCGCGGCGGCCTGCAGCTCCTCGACGCCGGTGAAGGTGCGCACCCCCGGTCAGCCCCTCGGCCCGCCGGCGACGTACAGCACCTGTCCGGAGACGAACCCGGCGCCCTCGCTGCAGAAGAACGACGCGGCGTGCGCGATGTCGGCGGGCTTGCCGGTGCGCGCCACCGGGATGGCCTTGGCGTTCGCCTCGACGAAGTCGGCGAACGACATCCCGACCCGCTCGGCGGTGGCGGCGGTCATGTCGGTCTCGATGAACCCGGGCGCGATCGCGTTCGCGGTGACGTTGTAGCGGCCGAGCTCGAACGCCAGGGTCTTCGTGAGGCCCTGCATCCCGGCCTTGGCCGCCGCGTAGTTGGCCTGGCCGCGGTTGCCGAGCGCGCTCGTGCTCGACAGGTTGACGATCCGGCCGTACGTCGCCTCGACCATGTGCGCCTGGCAGGCGCGGCTCATGAGGAACGCGCCGCGCAGGTGGACGGTCATCACGGCGTCCCAGTCGTCGGCCGTCATCTTGAAGAGCAGGTTGTCGCGGATGATCCCGGCGTTGTTGACCAGGACGGTCGGCGGGCCGAGCTCGGCGGCGATGCGCTCGACGGCGGCGGTGACGGCCGCCTCGTCGCCGACGTCGCAGCCGACCGCGAGGGCCCGTCCGCCGGCGTGGGTGATGTCGTCGACGGTGCTCTGGCAGGCGGCCTCGTCGAGGTCGACGACGGCGACGTCCATCCCGTCGGCGGCCAGGCGGCGGGCGACCTCGGCGCCGATGCCGCGGGCGGCTCCGGTGACGACGGCGGTGCGGGGGGTGCTCATGCGGGATGCTCCTGGGGTGTCGGGGACGGGATGGGTCCGGGCCGGTCAGCCGGGGTCGGCGACGTACGCGACGCGTCCCACGGTCTCACCGTCGGCGAGGCGCTGGACGCCGCCGGCGAGGTCGGCCAGCGATAGGCGCTCGCTGACGAGGGGGGCGACCACGCCCTCGTCAGCGAGGCGACTGAGGTCGGCGTGGCACTGCTGCACGGCCGCGGGGTCGAGCCGCGTGTACAGGCCCCAGTGCAGGCCGAGGATCGAGTAGTTCTTGACGAGCGCGTGGTTCAGTGCGGCCGACTGGATCTCGCCTCCGGCGAACCCGACGACGACGATGCGTCCCTCGAAGGCGATGCACTTGGTGGACCGCTGGTAGGTCTCGCCGCCGACCGGGTCGTAGACGACATCGGCCCCGCGGCCCCCGGTCTCGGCCTTGACGACATCGACGAAGTCCTGCTCGTGCCGGTCGACGACGACGTCCGCGCCGAGCGCGCGGGCCACCTCCGCCTTGGCCGGGCCACCGACGACGCCGATGACCCGGGCGCCGGCGGCCGTGCCGAGCTGGACGGCGGCGCTGCCCACGCCACCCGCGGCGGCGTGGACGAGGAGGGTCTCGCCCTCGCGCAGCGCCGCCCGGCGGTGCAGGCCGAACCATCCGGTCTGGTAGCCGACGTACAGCGACGCGGCCTGGGCGTCGTCGAGGGCGTCCGGCGCCGGGAAGGACGTCCGGGCCTCCATGACGGCGAGCTCGGCGAACCCGCCCGAGGGCAGGACGGCCGCCCCGAGGACGCGGTCGCCGACCGCGAAGTCCTCGACGCCGTCGCCCACCGCGACCACCTCGCCGCACAGCTCGACACCCGGCGTGAACGGCAGCTCGGGCTTGACCTGGTAGGTGCCGCGGCACATGAGCACGTCCGGGAAGTTCGCCGACGACGCGAGGACGCGGACGACGAGCTGCCCCTCGGCGGGCGAGGGGTCGTCGACGTCGACGAGCGTGAGGACGTCCCGCGGCTCTCCCGGCCCGCTGACCTGCCATGCCTTCACCGGCTGCTCCCTTCCGAGACGGAGGCGCCGAAGCCCGGGCCGGCCAGCACCCCGGCGTCCTCGAGCTTGCGCTGCAGCCGGTTCATCCCGGCCAGCCAGCGGTCGGGGTCGGTGGCGCGCGCGGCGTAGTACCCGCCGACCTCGGGGTGCGGCAGGACGAGGAAACGGTCGTGCGAGAGGGCCTCGAACGCCAGGTCGGCGACCTCCTCCGGGGTGCGCGCGGCGTCCCGGCTGAGCAGGCCCTGCAGACCGGAGGCGTTCTCGAGCATCCGGGTCTGCACACCCTGCGGGCAGACGGCCTGGACCACGACGCCGCGGTGGCGGTACGTGGCCGACAGCCACTCGGCGACGGCGACCGCGCCGTGCTTGGTCACCGAGTACGTGGGGCTGCCGAGCATGGTCAGCAGGCCGGCCGCGGAGGCGGTGACGACGTAGCGCCCCGAACCGCGCTCGACCCACCGGGGGACGAGGAGCCGCGCGGCTCGGACGTGCGCCATGACGTTGACCTCGTGGGCGGCGTGCCAGTCGTCCTCGGTCGAGTCGAGGCCGTCGCCGCGGTCGATGCCCGCGTTGCCGAACCAGACGTCGACGTCGCCGAGACGGTCCCGGGCCGCCGCGACGAGGGCGCCGACACCGTCCGGTGAGGCGACGTCCCCGGCGACGGCGAACGCGCCGGTCTCGGCGGCGACCTCGCCCAGCGCCTCGGCGTCGACGTCCGCGACGACGACCCGCAGACCCTCGGCCACGAGCTTCGTGGCGATCGCCCGGCCGATGCCGTGCGCCGCGCCGGTGACGACCGCCCCGGCGCCGTGACCGCCGGTCATCCGACGCCGCCCGTCAGGGTGACACCACCGTCGACGACGAGCGTCTGGCCGGTGAGCCACCCGGCGTCGTCGGACAGGAGGAACGCCACGACGCCGCCGATGTCGTCGGGGACGCCGAGCCGCTGCAGCGGGTACTGCGCGGCCACCTTCTCCTCGCGCCCCTCGTACAGGGCGCGGGCGAACTGGGTCTTGACGACGGCCGGCGCGACGGCGTTGACCCGGATGTCCGGGCCGAGCTCGACCGCGAGCGCCTCGGTGAGGCTGACGAGTGCGGCCTTGCTCGCGCCGTACATCGAGATACCGGGGGACGGCTTGACGCCCGCGACCGACGAGACGTTGACCACCGAGCCCCCGTGCTCGCCCATCCAGGCGGCGTGCGCGGCCTGGGTCCAGCCGAGGGTCGCGACGACGTTGACCTCCATGATCTTGCGCGCGGCGTCGAGGTCGAGCTGGACGAGAGGACCGTAGGAGGGGTTGATGCCGGCGTTGTTGACGAGGAGCTCGAGGCTGCCGAAGGTCTCGACCGCGGCGGCGACGGCCGCCGCCCGGTGCTCGGCGTCGTCCGCCCTGCCCGCGACGGCGAGGGCGTGCTCGGCGCCGCCCAGCTGCGCGACGGCCTCGTCGAGCGCGTCCTGCTTGCGTGCGGTGAGCACGACCCGGCCGCCCTCGGCGACGATCCGCTCGGCGATGGCGAGGCCGATGCCGCGGCTGGCGCCGGTGACCAGCGCCGTCTTTCCGGCCAGCCGCTGAGGGCTCGGCGCGGGGCTCATGACAGCCGCTCCACGACCATCGCCATGCCCTGTCCGCCGCCGACGCACATCGTCTCGAGGCCGACGTGGCCGTCGGTGCGGCGCAGGCCGTTGAGCAGGGTCGAGGTGATCCGCGCGCCGGTCATCCCGAACGGGTGGCCGACCGCGATGGCACCGCCGTGCACGTTGAGCCTGTCCTCGTCGATGCCGAGCTCGCGGGACGAGCCGAGGACCTGGGCGGCGAACGCCTCGTTGAGCTCGACGAGGTCGACGTCCTCGATCGTCATGCCGGCGCGGGAAAGGGCCTGACGGGTGGCGTCGACCGGGCCGAGGCCCATGATCTCCGGCGACAGCCCGGAGACGCCGGTGGAGACGATGCGGGCGAGCGGGGTGATGCCGAGCTCGGCGGCCTTGGTGTCCGACATGACGACGACCGCGGCCGCGCCGTCGTTGAGCGGGCAGCAGTTGCCTGCGGTCACGGTGCCGTCGGGGCGGAACACCGGCTGCAGCTGCGAGACGGCCTCGTACGTGACACCGGCGCGCGGGCCGTCGTCGCGGTCGACGACGGTGCCGTCGGGCAGGGTGACCGGGGTGATGTCGGTGGCCCAGAACCCGTCGGCGATGGCCTGCTCGGCGCGGTTCTGGCTGCGGACGCCCCAACGGTCCTGGTCCTCGCGCGAGATGCCGTTCCGCTGCGCCACGTTCTCGGCGGTCTGGCCCATCGCGATGTAGATGTCCGGCAGGTCTCCGCTCTCGCGTGGGTCGGCCCACGTCCCGGCCCCGCCCTGGGCGCGCTTGTCGGTCCGGGCCTCGGCGTCGGCGACCCGCGGGTTGTGGGTGCCGGGCAGGCCGTCGGCACGCCCGGCCCCGTACCGGCTGACCGTCTCGACACCGACCGAGAGGAACGCGTGGCCCTCCCCGGCGCGGATGGCGTGCATGGCCATCCGGGTCGTCTGCAGCGAGGAGGAGCAGTAGCGGTTGACGGTGGTGCCGGGGAGGTGGTCCATCCCCGCGAGCACGGCGACGGCGCGGCCGAGGTTGTGCCCCGCCTCGCCCGCGGGCTGTCCGACGCCGAGCATGAGGTCGTCGAGGTCGGTGCGGTCGAGCTGGGGAACCTGGGCGAGGGCGGCCTCGACCATCTGGACGGCGAGGTCGTCCGGGCGGACGTCGACGAGCGACCCCTTGCCGGCGCGTCCGATCGGTGAGCGTGCGGTGGCGACGATGACGGCCTCGGGCATGAAACGCCTTTCCTGTGAATGACTAAGCGCTCGTTCAGGCATAGCCTTGCCGCCGAACCGTCCGAGGTCAAGAGGTGAGAGGAACGCCACGATGAGCCAGCCCAGCCGTGGCACCGCGCGCACCGAGGCCACCCAGGACCGGTTGTACCGGGCCGCGGTCGAGGCGTTCGCCGCGAAGGGCTTCCACGGCACGAGCACGAGGGACATCGCGGCCGCGGCCGGGATGTCTCCGGCGGCGCTCTACGTCCACCACCGCTCGAAGGAGGAGATCCTGTTCCGGATCTCGCGGCGTGGGCACGAGTCGATCCTCGCGGTCGTCCGCTCGGCACGGGCGTCGACGAGCGAGCCACGCGAGGCTCTTCGGGCGGTCGTGCGGGAGTTCGTCGCCTACCACGCGCGCAGCCACACCTCCGCGCGGATCGTCAACTACGAGCTGGCCGCGCTGGACGCCGAGCACCGGGCCGACATCGAGGGTCTGCGGCACGCCATCGACGCCGAGGTCCAGGGGCTCGTCGCGGAGGGCGTGGCGGCCGGTGTCTTCGAGTGCCCCGAGCCGCGGATCGCGGCGGCGGCGCTCACCTCGCTCGGCGTGGATGTCGCGCGCTGGTACCGCGAGGACGGGGGATGGACTCCCGAGCAGCTGGGCGAGCACTACGCCGACGTCGCGCTGCGCGTGGTGGGCGCCGTGCCCGAGGGCTGACGCTGCCGCTGAGGGCTGACGTGGCTGAAGGGTCTGTCGCAGTCGGCGCCGCACCTCTACCGTGGAGCCACCGCGGACGACGCAGGGAGGCGTGCCATGGCGGACACCGACGAGCGGAAGACCCGACCGACCGGCGACGACGTCGAGGCCTACCTCGCAGCGGTCGCGGACGAGCGCCGGAGGGCGGACGCCGAGGAGGCGCTGCGGATCGTCCGGGAGGTGACCGGCACCGAGCCCGTGATGTGGGGGTCCACGATCGGGTTCGGCCGGCAGCCGTACCGGACGTCCGACGGCAAGGACCGCGAGTGGTTCGCCGTCGGGCTCGCCGCGCGGAAGGCGGCGCTCACGCTGTACGGGTTGACGTTCTACGGCTCGAACGCCGAGCTGCTCGAACGGCTCGGCCCGCACACGACCGGCAAGGGGTGCGTGTACGTCAAGCGGCTCGCGGACCTCGACGAGGCGGTGCTGCGCGAGCTCGTCGCGCACGCGTGGTCGACGAACCACGACCCGGACTGACGCCGCTGGGCGCCGGGTGAACGGCGGAACCTCCCGTCGCCGGGCGACCGCAGAACCCGGGGTCCGGCCCGGGACGTCCACATGCTCCGAATCCCGGGCCACCCACCCGCAGACCCCAGGTCCGACCCGGGACGTCCACATGCTCCGAATCCCGGGCCACCAACCCACCCACCCACCCGCCGGCCCGCCTCCCGGCGCAAACGTACGTCCGCACCGGATGCTGAGCCGGTGGTCCGTCTCGCGGCTCACCTCCCGGTGCACATGTACATGTGCACCGACTCCTGAGCCGGTGCGTCTTCTCGCGGCTCACGTTCCGGGGCATGTGTACGGATGCTCCGAAGCGTGAGACGTGGGCGGGGCGCCGTGTTCTGGATGAACTGTCGCACCTGCTGTCGCGGGGCCGCGAGGGTGGTGGCCCGGATGTCGGAGCACATGGACGTCTCGGAGGGCACCCCTGACCGGCCGCCCCCGGTCCGGGGGCACAGGATCCGGAACATCCGGGGCGTGGTGGAGAATCGGCGGCGATGACGCTCACCGACCGCCTGACCGGCGGCGTCGGCACCGCCGCCCCGGGCATCGGCGCCGACGCCGCCCTCGACGTCTTCGTCGAGTGGGCCGGCGAGCGCGGCTTCAGCCTCTACCCGGCGCAGGAGGAAGCCGTCCTCGCCCTGGCCGACGGCGCCCACGTCGTCCTCGCCACCCCCACGGGCTCGGGCAAGTCGCTCGTCGCCGTCGCGGCACACGCGCAGGCCCTCGCCACCGGCCGTCGCTCCTGGTACACCGCCCCCATCAAGGCGCTCGTGTCCGAGAAGTTCTTCGCGCTCGTCGAGACCTTCGGGGCCGAGAACGTCGGGATGCTCACCGGCGACGCCGCGGTCAACCCCGGCGCCCCCATCATCTGCGCCACCGCCGAGGTCCTCGCGAACCACGCGCTGCGGGAACGGGATGCGTCCGATGTCGGGCTCGTCGTCATGGACGAGTTCCACTTCTACGGCGAGCCCGACCGCGGCTGGGCCTGGCAGGTGCCGCTCCTCCTCCTGCCCGACACCCAGATGCTCCTCATGTCCGCGACCCTCGGCGACACCACGACCCTCGAACGCGACCTGCACACCCGCACCGGCCGCGACGTCGTCGCCGTCACGGGAGCCGAGCGCCCCGTCCCGCTCGAGTTCGAGTGGGTGCTCACCTCGGTGCACGAGACCCTCGAGCTCCTCCTGCGCGACGACCGCGCACCGGTCTACGTCGTCTCGTTCACCCAGGCCGGAGCCGTCGAGCAGGCCCAGGCCCTGTCGTCCGTCGACGTCGTGTCGCAGCAGCGCAAGGCCGCCATCAAGGAGGCCGTGGGCGGCTTCCGGTTCGGCAAGGGCTTCGGCCAGACGCTGCGCCGGCTCGTGCTGCACGGCATCGGCGTCCACCACGCCGGGATGCTGCCCAAGTACCGGCGGCTCGTCGAGACCCTCGCCCAGGCCGGGCTGCTCGCCGTCATCTGCGGCACCGACACGCTCGGCGTCGGCATCAACGTGCCCATCCGCACCGTCCTCCTCACCTCGCTCACGAAGTACGACGGCCGCAAGCAGCGGATGCTGCGCGCCCGCGAGTTCCACCAGATCGCCGGACGCGCCGGACGGGCCGGCTTCGACACCGTCGGCTACGTCGTCGTCCAGGCGCCCGACCACGTCATCGAGAACTCCAAGGCCCTCGCCAAGGCCGGCGGCGACCCGAAGAAGGAACGGCGCATCGTCCGCAAGAAGCCACCCGAGGGCGTGCTCACGTACAACGAGGCCGCGTACGACCGGCTGGTCTCGGCCGATCCCGAGCCGCTCCAGCCCAAGATGCGTGTGACCCACGCGATGGTCCTGAACGTCCTCGACCAGTGGGAGGGCCAGCAGGAGGCGCTGCACACCCTGCTGCTCGACAACCACGAGGACGACGAACGCCGCGAGCGCCTCGTCGAGCGGTGCGTCCAGGTGCTCGGCTCGCTCGTGCGGGCCGGAGTCGTCGAGCCCGACGACGGGTCGTCCGTCGCCGACTGGCTGCCCCCCGAGCCGGAGCCGAGCAGCGAGCCGGAGCCTGTCCCGGCCGGAGCAGCGATCGGGCAGGAGGACGAGCCGGACCCGCCTGGGCAGGGGATCGGATCGCTCGGGGAGGCGCTGGCCGCCGCGGGCCTCGCACCGTCAGCGGTGACCGCCGCAGGGTCCGGGAACGAGCCGGCCAGGGCATCAGAACCTTCGGTCGCGGACGGGGAGGCTCGGGGTGCGCCACGGGAGGTTCCGGCATCAGGCGAGAAAGTGGGGGTTGACCAGGTGGCGGCCGGCCCGATCGAGCGGTTCCTGCGCGGTGACGGCCGCCGCTACGCCGAAGGCCCGTTCCAGGTCGCGATGGACCTGCACGAGGGGTTCGCGCTCAACCAGCCGCTCTCGGCGTTCGCGCTCGCCGCGCTCGAGCTCCTCGACACGGACTCGCCCGACTACGCGCTCGGCGTCGTCAGCGTCATCGAGGCCACCCTCGACGACCCGCGTCCGGTGCTCATGGCCCAGCAGTTCGAGGCGCGCGGCGAGGCGGTCGCCGCGATGAAGGCCGACGGGATGGAGTACGAGGAGCGGATGGACGCCCTCGAGGACGTCACCTGGCCGAAGCCGCTCGCCGAACAGCTCGAGCTCGCACTGCGGACGTACCGGCAGTCCCACCCCTGGGTCGACCCGCGCGACCTGTCGCCCAAGGCCGTCGTCCGCGAGATGTTCGAGCGGGCGATGTCGTTCGGGGAGTTCACCGCACACCACAAGCTCGCGCGGGCCGAGGGAGTCGTCCTGCGCTACCTCACGGACGCCTACCGCGCGCTGCGCGCGACCGTGCCGGAGTCGGCCCGTACCGAGGAGCTCGACGACCTCGTCGAGTGGCTCGGCGAGGTCGTCCGGCACACCGACTCGAGCCTCCTCGACGAGTGGGAGGCGCTGACCCGTCCGGACGCCGCGCCCGGGACCGAGGTACGACCATCCACGGAGGGGCGGGCCCTGTCGGCCAACCCTCGGGCGCTACGGGTCATGGTTCGGCAGAGCATGTTCCGGCGGGTCGAGCTGCTGGCACTGCGCCGCTACGAGGCGCTCGCCGCGCTCGACGGCGGGCTCCCCGCCGACGCCTGGCAGGAGGCCCATGCCGAGTACCTCACCGAGTACGACGAGGTCGGTACCGGACCCGGCGCCCGCGGACCCGCGCTCTTCACGGTGGACGAGGGCGAGGACGGCGACGGCACGTGGACCGTCACCCAGATCCTCGACGACCCCGAGGGCGACCACGACTGGCGGATCACCGCCGAGCTGGACCTCGCCGCCACCGACGAGGCCGGGGAGCCCGCGCTGACCGTCACGGCCTTCGCTCCGACCGGGTGAACCACGCCGCTCGAACGTGACGAGCGGATGACGGATCCGCTCCGCGAGGTGTGCCTGTCGGAGGTCTGGGTAAGGATGGGAGTACTGACCGGCTACCCCGACGAGAGGACCCCGGCCATGACCACGACGCAGTGGGACGCCACGAGCCTGACCACCCGCTTCGACGAGGTCCGCTCGCACACCGAGCGCCTCGCCTCCCCGCTCTCCCCCGAGGACCAGACCGTCCAGTCGATGCCCGACGTCTCGCCGACGAAATGGCACCGCGCGCACGTCACCTGGTTCTTCGAGACCTTCGTGCTCTCCGAGCACGAGACCGGCTTCGCACCGTTCCAGGACCAGTACTGGTTCCTCTTCAACAGCTACTACGAGGGCATCGGCCCCAGGTACTCGCGCCCCGACCGTGGGCTCATCACCCGGCCCGGCGCGCACGACGTCGGCGACTACCGCGGCAACGTCGACGACCGGGTGCGCGACCTCATCGCCACCCTCGACGAGGGCGCGCTCGAGAAGCTCGCGTCCACCATCGAGCTCGGCTTCCACCACGAGCAGCAGCACCAGGAGCTGCTCCTCATGGACATCAAGCACGTCCTGTCCCGCAACCCGCTCCAGCCGGCGTACGCCGGCCGGCCACGCGAGCACTGCGAGCCGGACGCCGTGGGCTGGGTCGACGTCGAGGGCGGGCTCGTCGAGGTCGGCCACGAGGGGCCCGGCTTCTCGTTCGACAACGAGCTGCCGCGGCACCGCCAGTTCCTCGAGCCGTACCGCCTGGCCGACCGGCTCGTCACGAACGGCGAGTGGCTCGAGTTCATCCGCGACGGCGGCTACTCGCGTCCCGACCTCTGGCTCTCCGACGGCTGGGCCATGGTCAAGGCCGAGGGCTGGCGGGCACCGTTCTACTGGACCGAGCACGACGGCGTCTGGCTCGAGCACACCCTGCACGGCACGTTCCCGGTCAACCCGGGCCTGCCGGTCGCACACGTGAGCTTCTACGAGGCCGACGCCTACGCCACGTGGTCGGGCAAGCGGCTGCCCAGCGAGGCCGAGTGGGAGCACGCCGTCGTCGAGGACGGGCAGTCGGAAGCATCCGTCGGCAACCTCGCCGACCTCACGAGCTACCACCCGGGGCCGGCCCCGGAGCCCGGCGGCGAGCACCGGCTCCGCCAGGTGTACGGCGACTGCTGGGAGTGGACGTCCTCGGCGTACCACGCCTACCCCGGGTTCCACCCTCCCGAGGGCGCGATCGGGGAGTACAACGGCAAGTTCATGTCGAACCAGATGGTGCTGCGTGGCGGGTGCGCGCTGACCCCGCCGGGGCACGCCCGCGCCACGTACCGCAACTTCTTCCCGCACCGCTCGCGGTGGGCGCTGTCCGGCGTCCGGCTGGCCGACGGCGGCGCGCCGAGGGCGGCGGCGTGACGGGCGCGGTCGAGCCCCTGGTCACCGTCCTCCTCGACCCCGACTGGGCGTCCGGGTCGCTCGTCGACGACGTCCGCCGTGGGCTCGGGGCACAGCCGCGCCGGCTGCCCCCGAAGTGGCTGTACGACGATGTCGGCGCCGGGCTGTTCGACGAGATCACCCGCCTGCCCGAGTACTACCCGACCGAGGCGGAGCGCGCGATCCTGCACGAGCACGCCGCGGACATCGCCGCGGCCTGCGACGCGAGCACGCTCGTCGAGCTCGGCAGCGGCACCAGCGACAAGACCCGAACCCTGCTGGACGCCCTGCGCTCCCCGGAGCGTCCGACCGGTCCGCTGCGCCGCTTCGTCCCGGTCGACGTCTCGGACGCCACCCTGCGCGACGCCGCCGCCATGCTCAGCGAGCGCTACCCGGGGCTGGCCGTCGAGGCCGTCGTCGGCGACTTCACCCTGCACCTCGGGCAGCTGCCCCGAGGCGACCGGAGGATGGTCGCCTTCCTCGGCAGCACGATCGGCAACTTCTACGTCGAGGAGCGGCGGGCGTTCCTCGGCGCCCTCGCCGACTCCCTCGAACAGGGGGAGTGGCTGCTCCTCGGCACCGACCTCCTCAAGGAGGAGGGGCGCATCCTCGCGGCCTACGACGACGAGGCAGGGGTCACCGAGCGGTTCATCCGCAACTGCCTCACCGTCGTCAACCGCGAGCTCGGGGCCGACTTCGACCCCGGTGCGTTCAGCTACGTCCCACTGTGGGACCGCCGGATGGAGCGGGTCGACATGCGGCTGCGCGCCGAGGAGCCGCAGGTCGTGTCGGTGCCGGGCGCGGACACGAGCGTCGAGCTCATGACGGGCGAGGAGATCCGGGTCGAGATCTCCACGAAGTTCCGGCCGGAGGGCATCCGGGCCGAGCTCGCGGAGGCCGGCTTCGAGGTCACCGGGTCCTGGACGGACCGGGCCGGCGACTTCGCGCTCACGCTCGCTCGCCGCGGCTGACGGCTGCGACGCCGCTCAGCCCGCGACGGCGTGCTCCGGGCTCCACGGGGTCATCGCCGGAGGCACGGGCGACCCGGAGGCCGACTCGAGCAACGAGTCCAGCCACTCCACGGCCGAGGCGCGCAGGGTCGGGTCCGGGTCGTACGTCGCCGCGCGCTCGACGTGCTCGATCGCGGCCCGCAGGCGCTGCGCCCCGCGGATGGTGTCCCCCATCGTGTGGCGGTCACTGGTCGGTCTCATGGGTACTCCCGGGTGCCGGCTTCGGAGGTCGCGCGGAGTCCTCGTCGACTCCCCGTGGGTGGCTCACTCCACCGTCCTCGCGACAGCCGCGGCTGTCGCGCCTCTCTTCCCAGGAGGGGCCACTCCGCCCCCGTGATAACGACCGAACGGGGGACCCCCCGCCCGAGGCGTCACTCCGGGGCGGACCCGGGCTCCATCTGCTGGGCGAGGTACTGCTGGATGCTGATCCGCTCGATGGCGTCGAGCTGGGACTCGAAGAAGTCGGCGTGCTTCTCCTCGTCGCGGACCATCTCCTCGAACACCGCGGCCGAGCCGTGGTCGCCGAGGTCGTGGCACTCCTTGGCGGCCGCGTTGAACTGCGCGACGGCGGCGAGCTCGGAGGAGTGCGCGAGCCGCAGCATCTCGTGGGCGTCCTCACCGATGGTGATCGCCCCGAGCTTCTGCACGTTGGGGTGGCCCTCGAAGAAGAGGATGCGGTTGATGAGGGCGTCGGCGTCCCGCATCTCGTCGATCGACAGGTCGTAGAACACCTTGCCGAGCCGGGTGAAGCCCCAGTTGTCGAGCATCCGGGCATGGAGGAAGTACGTGTTCGTCACGGTGAGCTCGAAGGTCAGCGCCTCGTTGAAGAGCTCGACGACACGGCGGTCAACTGGCTGCACGAAGTATCCCATCGTCGACGGTCGGATCGGTCGCCAGGACCAGCAGGTCGTCCATCGTGCGGGCCCGGACGACGTCATGCTCGCAGACGATGGCCTTGACCGCGAAGACACACCCGCCACAGTCGGTGCCGGCGCCCGTGGCGCGGCAGACCTCGGCCAGCGAGGTGGACCCGGCGTCGAGGGCAGCCGTGATCGCGGCGTCGTTGACGACCCGGCAGTGACAGATGATCACCGCACACCTCCCGCGATCGCCCGCGGCCCGTCCGCGGAGTCAGGTAAACCTCACCACACGAAGGTAAGGCTTGCCTAATCGTAGTCCACGATGTGGGTCGGCGGAGCGCTCGGTAGCGTCCGCTCCGTGGCGACGATCCGGACGGCGACGGTCGAGGACACCGCGTCCCTGCACGACGTGTGCCTGCGCACCGGGGCGGCCGGCGAGGACGCCACCGCGCTGCACGAGGACCCCCACATGCTCGGGCTCTTCTGGGCCGACCCGTTCGTGCACGCTCCGGAGGCCGTCGCCCTGGTCGTCGAGGACGCCGAGGGCGTCGGCGGCTACGCCGTGGGCGTCCCCGACACCGGCGCGTTCGAGCGCTGGCGGGACGAGGTCTGGCTCCCGCCGCTGCGAAGGAGGTACCCCCGCGGCAGCGGCCGGACCCCGGCGGACGCGGCGGCCGTCCGTCTCCTGCACGAGCCGCCGCCGACCGACCCCGCCGTGCTCCGCCGGTACCCGGCCCATCTCCACGCCGACCTGCTGCCGCGGGTCCAGGGCCACGGCTGGGGACGCCGGCTCGTCGAGGACGTCCTCGCCCGCCTCGTCTCCGCCGGCGCCACCGGCGCGCACGTCGGCGTCGACCCGCGCAACGCCCGCGGCCGCGCGTTCTGGCAGCGACTCGGGTTCACCCCGGACGCCGGCCTCGGCGAGCACCTGCTCGTCCGGGGGCTCCGGCCTCCGGTCACCCGCTGACGACGCGACGCAGCCCGGCCTCGACCTCGTCCAGCCAGCGGCCGACGGACGCCCGCGCCTCGGGGGTGTCCGGGTAGCGGCAGCGCAGATGCAGGCCGTCGTCGTTGACGACGAACCAGATCATCACCCCGTCGGTGCGGATGGACGCCGAGACGTACTGCACCTCGAGCGCCGGGTCGAGGTCGACCGGAAGTCGGCGGGTGTCCAGCCAGGACACCGCGAACATCCCCGGCGCCTGAGGCATCCCGCCCCAGGGCGCCAGGATCGGCGCGAGCGGCCACGACCCGAGCCGCAGCGCCTCCTTGACGGACGCGGCGCACGCGGCGGGGTCGACGTCGAAGGACTCGATGACCGCGTTCGTGATGAACCATCCGCACGCGTCGTGCCAGCGGTCCTCGTAGCGGCTGTGCACGGGGAAGACGGCGCGCAGCGGACGCCCTGCCACCTCGCGGGTCACCGCCGTGAGCACCGAGACCGCGAGCGCGATCATCCGCGTGCCCCCCTCACGCGCCACGACGGCGAACCGCTCGGCGCCCGCGGCGTCGAGGACGTCACGGACCTCGACGATCTCGGGACGTGGGGACGAGACGTCGCCGAGGGGCAGCGGGAAGAGCGGCATGACCCCTCCCTCGGACTCGAGGATGTCGGCCCATCGCCGCCGGACCTCGCCGGGCGCCGGAGGACGGGCCTCGAGCGCGGCGGTGTGCTCGGCGAAGGAGGGCACCGGCGGAAGGTCGGCACCGGGACGCCGCCCGGCGCGGACGTCGTCGAGGCAGTGCACGAGATCCCGGACGAGGACGACCAGGCTCCACATGTCGACGTGCGCGTGGTCGGAGGCGATGACGAGCGCAGGCCGGCCGTCCGCGACCGACCCGTCCGGCTCGACGAGCACGACGCGGTGGGACGGCACCGAGAAGGACGTGCACACGCTGTCGAGCACGTCCCGCAGGACCTCACGGGACGCCACGCCCAGTGACGCCTCGTGCTCGACCCAGCCCGTCGGCGCGAGCTCGACCTCGTGCAGCGCGACAGCACCGGAGTCGGTGCGGGAGAACGCGGTCCGCAGCGTCCCGTGTCGACGGACCACGGCGCTCCAGGCTCGCGCGAGGTCGTCCTCGGCCACCGGGCCCGGCAGCCGGACCGCGATGGCCATCCACGACCCGGGACGCTCGCCCTCGCCCACGTGACGTCCCTGGTCGAACGAGACGGGAAGGGCGCGTCCGGGCACCCCGGCCGGCTCGACGGCGAGGCTGCGCACGCGTCCCGGCACGAGGGACATCTGCGCGACATTGGTGAGCCGCATGCCGCCGTACTCTAGGGGGCACCCCCCGACGACGGTTCGACCTGGAGGCGGCGTGCCCACGCTCGATGTCACCGACGCGGAGCTCGACTACGAGCTCAGCGGTGACTCCGGCCCGCTCGTCGTCCAGCTGCACGGGCTGACCTCCTGCCGCGAACGCGACGCGCGGATCGGGCTGGACCTCAGCCGCGTGCTGCACGGCCACCGGGTGCTGCGCTACGACGCGCGCGGACACGGCCTGTCCAGCGGCGCGGGCCGTTCGGCGGGGTACACCTGGCCGCACCTCGCCGACGACCTCCTCACCCTGCTCGACCACGTGGCACCCGGCGAGCGGGTGCACGGCGTCGGCCCCTCGATGGGGACCGCGACTCTCCTGCACGCCGCCGTCCGTGACCCCGACCGCTTCTCGACCCTGACGCTGCTGGTCCCACCCACCGCGTGGGCGACCCGCCGCGCACAGGCGGCGACGTACCTCGCCAACGCCGACGCCGTCGAGCGGGACGGCCTCGCCGCGTTCGTCGAGCGGGCCCGCGCCCTCGACGCACCCCCCGCGCTGGCCGACGCACCCCTCACCGAGCCGTCCGTGGCAGAAGAGCTCCTGCCGTCGATCCTGCGTGGCGCGGCGTCCACCGACCTCCCCCCGACCGAGGAGGTCTGCGACCTGGACGTCCCGACGCTCGTCCTCGCGTGGAGCGACGACCCGAACCACCCGCTGAGCACGGCGGCCCTCCTGCACGAGCTCATCGACGACAGCCGGCTCGTCGTGGCCCGCACGCCGTACGGGATCATGGCCTGGCCCGGCCTGTTCGCCGACCACGTCCTCACCCACGGCGACGCGCCTCCGGCGGCCGCCGACCCACGCAGCGCCTGACCGCGAGCGGGACGGCTCAGCGGGCAGCCGGGTCGTCCGGCGGGGCGTCGCCGGGCTGCCACGTGGGTGGGTCGGCCGCGGTGAGGTCGGGGTCGTCGACCGCGAACGTCCGGACCCGCCCGACCTCGGTGTGTGGGCCCTCGAAGCGGACGGTCACCCGGCCCACCCCGCTGCCCTGCACCCAGCCGCGGCCGTGCTCGGTGTGCTCGACGTCCTGTCCCGGACGCCACGACACGGTGGCGGGCTCGGGCTCGTCCCCGGCTGCCGGGAGGGGCTCGGCCGAACCGCCGTCACCGCCGCCGGCGTCCGGTCGGGCGAAGTCGTCGACCCGGCTCGGCGCCTGCGGGGCCGGCAGGGAGTCGTCGAGCAGGCCGTCGAGGAGGTCGGGCTGGGTGTAGAGCGAGAGCCCGGAGACGCCGACCCCGACGAGCCGCAGCCCGTCGCTGACGTCGAGCGCCGCGAGGAGCCGCTCCGCCTGGCGCAGCACGACGGCGGTGTCGTCCGTCGGCTGGTCGAGGGTGACCGAGCGCGTCACCGTGCTGAAGTCGTGCCTGCGTGCCTTCAGGACGACCGTGCGCCCGGAGAGGCCGTCGGTCCGCAGCCGCTCACCCACCCGCTCGGTGAGTGCACGCAGGTGCGCGCCGAGCCGGACCCGGTCGGTGACGTCGGTGTCGAACGTGGTCTCGGCGGAGACCGACTTGGCGGCGCGCTCGATGACGACCTCGCGGTCGTCCGCCCCGAGCGCGAAGGCGTGCAGCTGGGTGCCGTGCGCCTTGCCCAGCAGCGCGACGCACTCGTCCACGCCGAGCTCGGCGAGCCGTCCGACGGTGGTCACGCCGTAGGCCGAGAGCCGTGCGGCGGTGGCCGGGCCCACGCCCGGGATCGCCCGCACCGACATCGGCGCGAGCCGCTGCGCCTCCTCCCCGGCCGGGACGACGAGCAGGCCGTCCGGCTTGGCGAGGTCGGAGTGGATCTTCGCGACGAGCTTGCTCGTCCCGCCGCCGATGCTCGCGGTGAGGCCGGTGGCGTCGTGGATCCGGGCCCGCAGCCGCTCGGCGGTCTCCTCGACCTCGTCGACGCCGGGGGAGGGCAGGGCCGGGGTGAGGTCGAGGTAGGCCTCGTCGATGGAGACCTGTTCGACGAGGGGGGTCACCGCACGGACGAGCTCCATGACGGCGGCGGAGGCGTCCCGGTACGCCGGGAAGCGCGGGCTGAGGAACGCCGCGTTGGGGCAGCGCCGCCGCGCCTCGCTCGTCGCCATCGCCGAGCGGATACCGAACGCGCGCGCCTCGTAGGACGCGGTGGAGACGACCCCGCGGCCCCGGACCCCGCCGACGACCACGGGCTTGCCCCGCAGGGACGGCTTGTGCAGCTGCTCGACGGCCGTGAAGAAGGCGTCGAGGTCCAGGTGGAGGATCACCGGACGGGCACGCACTGGCCCAGTGTCCCCCGCGCCGCCGACGGCGTCGGAGACCCGGGGACGGCCGGCGCGGTCGGTCCGGGGCAGGGCGGGGGAGCCCGTGCGGAGAGCGCTAGCTCACGCGGCCGCGTGACACAGGGCTCTCAGCCGCGGGGCAGATCGCCGCCGTAGCGGGCGGCGGCCACCATCGCCGGCTGGAACGCCAGGCGCGCCAGCCGCTTGCCGTCGGTGTCGAGCCCGAAGCCGTCCTTGCGCTCGAGCCACTGCGCGATGTTGCCGGGGAACACGGCGACGAAGAACGCCCCACCCACCCGGCCGACCCGGGCGCGGGCGGGCTGGCGCCACGCGAGCAGCGTCGCGGCCCCGAGGGCGATCTCCGCGACCCCGGACCAGACGACGACGTCGTCCTCGTCCCAGGGCACCCAGGTGGGCACGACCCACTCGGGCACCTGGGCACGGAACTCCTCCCGGGCGGAGGACAGGTGGCCGACGCCGGCGACGACGAGACCCGCCCCGACCGCGACCTTGGCCGCGGCGCGCGCCATCCTTCCTGTGCGGCTCCGCCGCTCGTTGCCGTCGCTGGTGCTGTGCCGCATGATGCTCCTCGTCGTCGATCCACCGGGTCGGTCGCCCCGGTCCCGCTCCTCGTACCCGGCGTCCCCGGTCGTCATGCGGGGACGCGCTCGCCGTCGACGGTGGTCACGAGGCCCTCGCCGAGGAAGCACAGCATCCCGGTCGCGGCTGCCGCCTCGGGCAGGGCCGCCGGGTAGAGCCAGGCCGCGTCGACCGGGCCGCCGACGACCGAGCGGTACTCGGCGACGCCCTTGTAGGGGCAGACGGTCCGGGTGCCACTGGGCTCCAGCAGGTCGGTGCGGACGTCGGCCTCGGGGACGTACCACCGGGCCGGGAGCGCGGTCTCGAACACGCCGACCGCGCCGGTCGTGTCGGCGAGGACGACCGGGTCGCGGCCCTCCGGCTCCCACGTGACGACGACGTGGCGGCTGCTCGGCCACGCGTCGACCCGGTGGTAGGGGTCGCGCGGGTGTCCGAGCACCGGCTCGTCCTCCTCGAGGACGGCGTCGAGCGGCTCGCTGCCGGCATCCTCGGCGGCCCGCGCCCCGGGAGGCAGGGTGTCGAGCCGCTCGAGGTACAGACCCGCCAGTCCGGGCAGCTCCGGCTGCGGGTCGCGGTAGAACCACAGCAGGTCCGGGACGGTGCGCGCGCCGGCGCGGACGTGCGAGTAGGTGGCGTCCCCCTTGAAGGGGCAGTGCGAGGTCGTGTCGCTCGGCCCGAGGAGCTCGGGGTCGACATCGGTGACCGGGACGTAGTAGCGGGGCAGCAGCCCGGTCTCGTGGAGGAGCATCGCGCCCGTCGTGTCGACGAGGGTGCGGCGGTCGCCCGCGCCGTCGCCGACGAGCACGCGGACGCGCTTGGCGAGCGGCGTCAGCAGCACCTTGTGGGCCGGGCCGTCGACGGTGAAGTTCGCCGGGCCGGGCGAGGCGGACAGGGGGCCGGGAGGAAGGGTCAGCGCCATGCCAGGTCGAACACCGGCACGGCCCCGGTCCTTCCGCTCGCTCTGCGGCGCTCCCCCCGCCGGAGGCCAGGGGTGTCTGCGGAACCGTTACCGCCGCGGTAGCGAACCCTTCGTCCACGGGAGCATCCCTGCACACCCCTCTCCTGGGCGCGACCTGCCGAGGAGCCGACGGGTTGGAGACTCGCATCGTCCCGCAGAGGATGTGAAACGACCCCCGACGAAAAGCGTGTCGGGGCCTCGACCATTCAGTGCGCAAGGGGGGACCCCGTCGTCACGGGACCTCGTCCCTCGGCCCCGCGCCTCCTCCTCAAATCCCGCCAGTCACCAGTGAACGTGCACGACCCCCGACGAAAAGCGTGTCGGGGGTCGTTCACGTTCAGTGCGCAAGGGGGGATTTGAACCCCCACGCCCGTAAGGACACTGCCACCTGAAGACAGCGCGTCTGCCGTTCCGCCACTTGCGCGTGGTGCTCGATGAGCCGTCCCAGTGTGCCCGATGAACCCCCGATGCTCCAAAGCAGTCGAGCGGTCAGACGCTACCCACGTCCCGCTCCACCCACGCCCGAGCGCGCTCGGGGCGGCGCGCACCCGGGTGCCGTCGCGGTCACGAGCAGGCGGGAGCCTCGGCCTCGGCCTGGTGGTCGGACGGGCGGGCACGGCCGCCTCGCGGCCGTAGCCGCACCCCGGGCAGCGGAGGCGCCGGGATCCGGGCGACATCGCCCTCGTACCCCTCGACGGCGCCGAACGGGCCCGCGACGTCGCCGTCCCCCGACTCCCAGGCCTCCCGCGCGGCGGCGACCTCGTCGTGCGAGCGACCGACGAAGTTCCACCACATGACGATCTCCTCCCCGAACGGCTCGCCCCCCAGCACGACGACCCGCGCACCGTCCTCGCCGGCCGTCAGGGCCACGTCGCGGGTGGCTCCGCTCCCGGCCGGGTCGAGCACACCGAGCTCGGCCGCTACCAGCTCCCGACCCGCCACCGTGACCGACCCGGTGTCCACGAGGACACCGATCTCGAAGGTCGCGGGGACCTGCAGTGCCAGCGACGTCCCGGGCCGAAGCCGGACCTCGGCACCGAGCAGCGGCGACTCGACCCGCACCGGCGACTCCGACTCCCACAGCGACCCCACGAACACCTGCGCCGACACACCGTCGGCCGGCTCCAGGACCGGGGGCACGTGGTGCTCGAAGCGTGGCTCGACCGCGGCGGAGGCCGCCGGCAGCACGACCCACAGCTGCACCCCGTGGAGCACACTCGTCGAGGACGTCGAGACCTCCGAGTGCGAGATCCCCCGCCCCGCCGTCATGAGGTTGACCTCGCCAGGGCGCACCGTCGCCACCGTGCCCAGCGAGTCGCGATGCTCGACCTCGCCGGCGAACAGCCACGACACCGTCGCCAGCCCACAGTGCGGGTGCGGCGCGACGTCCATCCCGCCGGTGGCGGCGACATCGTCCGGACCGTAGTGGTCGGCGAAGCACCACGCGCCGACGAACGACCTCTCCCGCGACGGGAGCGTCCGCCGTACGGTCATCGCGCGAGGCCCCCCGAGAGGCACCTCGCGTGGCCGCACCACCTCGACCCGGACTGCCATGGCCCCACGCTACGCGGAGGGCAGCCAGCCGTCCGGCCCCGACGACCCGGCGGGGTACTCCTCCATCGGCACCTTGTCCTGGGCGAAGGCGCGCAGCACCGGCGCGACGATCCGCCAGCACTCCTCTGCCGAGTCCCCCCGCACCGACAGCAGCCGCTCGCCGTCGAGGATCTGGCCCAGCACCTCCCCGTAGGCGTGCATCCGCGGGGGCGCGAGCGTGGCCGACAGCGTCTTCTGCTCGAGGTCGAAGGGGTCGCCCTCGGCGTTCATCGTCATGCTGAGCTCCATCGACCCCGGCTTGAGCCCGATGACGAGCCGGTCCGGGCCCTCCGCGCCCTGGAACCCGCCCGGCAGGTGCGCGACGTCGCGGAAGGTCACGACGATCTCCTTGCGCGGCTCGCCCATCCCCTTGCCGCTGCGCAGCACGAACGGCACGCCGGCCCACCGGTTGTTCTCGACCGCGACCGTCATCTGCGCCAGCGTCTCGGTCTTGCGCGCCGGGTCCACGCCCTCCTCGGAGGTGTAGTCCGGGATCTTCCGCCGGCCGATCGTCCCCGCGGTGTACCGCGCCCGGCGGGCCGACCTCGCGGCACTGCGCCCCCACGGCCGGACCGCCCGCAGCACCTGTGCCTTCTGGTCCTGCACCTCCTCGCTGTCCAGCGTCGTCACCGACTCCATGGCGAAGAGCGCGAGCACCTGGAGCAGGTGGCTCTGCAGCATGTCCCGCAACGCCCCGGCTCCGTCGTAGTAGCCGGCCCGGCCCTCGAGCGCGAGGTCCTCGTCGTAGACGATCTCGACCCGCTCGATGTGGTCGCGGCTCCACACGGGCTGGAAGATGCGGTTCGCGAAACGCGTCCCCACGAGGTTGAGGACGGTGTTCACGCCGAGGAAGTGGTCGATCCGGAACACCCGCTCCTCCGGGACGACCCGGTGCAGCAGCGCGTTGAGGTCGCGGGCGCTCGCGAGGTCCGTGCCGAACGGCTTCTCCAGCGCGAGCCGGGTCACCTCGGGGAGGCGCAGGTCGGCCAGGAGGGCACAGCACCGTGTCGTCACCGAGGGCGGCAGCGCGAAGAAGACGACGAGCGGGCCGTCGCCGCACCCTTCGACCAAGGCCCCGAGCGAGTCGGGGTCGAGGATGTCCGACCGCACGTACTCGGTGTGCTTCACGACCCGGCCGGTCACCGCCTTCGGGGCCTGGACCTGCGCGAACGCCCCCTCGACCCGTGATGTCCACTCGGCGGCCGACAGCTCTGCCCGGTCCGCCCCGACGACCCGGACCCGTCGGTCACGCTCGGTGCTCAGCAGCGTGGCGAGCCCGGGGAGGAGCAGGCGTCGCGTGAGGTCACCCCCGGCGCCCAGCACGAGCAGCGTGACCGGCGGTGAGCTCTGCGTAGCCATGCCCACGATCCTCGCGCATCCGCCTGGACGCGTCCTGTGACGAGGATCGGCACGATCTCGTCGCCCGGCGTCCAGAACGCTCCCAGGCGTGGAAGATACGCTGAACCCCACGTCTGCCGACCCCGAGACCGCCGAGGAGGTGCACCATGGGTCTGCTCGACCGTCTCGAGGCGGGGATCGAGCGCGCCGTGCAAGGCACCTTCGCCCGGCACCTGCGCTCCAACGTCCACCCCGTCGAGATCGCCAGCAACATCCGCCGGGCCATGGACGACCGCGCCGTCACCTCGTCCGGGCGCGCCATCGTCCCCAACGTCTTCGTCATCGAGCTCAGCCCGGGCGACTACGACCGGCTCTCCCCCGACCTGCAGAGCGTCGAGGACGACCTCGTCGCCGCGGCCGAGGAGCACTGCGACGGCCAGCACTACCAGCCCGCCGGCCCCATCGACATCGTCTTCGAGGAGCACGACGACCTCGAGACCGGCGTCTTCCGGCTGCGCCCCTCGAAAGCCTCGCGCCCCCGCGCCACGGGGATGACCGGCCAGCAGCGCGCGGTCCGCTCCTCCCGTGAGGCCGCCCCGTCGGACGCCGCCGGCGGAGACGCTGCGGCCGGTTCCGCCGCCGCTGCCGCCGCCGGCGCTGCTGCAGCGGGTGCCTCCCCGGCCTCCGACGAGGACGACCAGCCCACCCGCCCGCACGAGACCCGTGGCGGCTCGCTCCCGCGCCGCCGGGTCAACCCCGCCGACCGCCCCTGGCTGGACGTCGACGGCGAGCGCTACCCGCTCATGGGAGCGATGACGGTCCTCGGGCGGGACGACGCCGCCGACATCATCCTCGACGACCCCGGCATCTCCCGCCGGCACAGCGAGCTGCGGGTCACGACCGACGGCCCGCACTTCGTGACCACCGTGCGCGACCTCGGGTCGACGAACGGCACCTACGTGAACGGCGAGCGCATCTCGAGCACGCACCTCGAGGACGGCGACCGGATCACCGTGGGGCGCACCTCCATCACCTTCCGCGCGGGTCGGCGGTGACCCGACGATGATGAGTGAGCTCACCCTCACCGTGCTCCGGCTCGGTCTGCTCGTCGTGCTGTGGGTCTTCATCTTCGCCGTCGTCGGCGTGCTCCGCGGTGACCTCTACGGCACCCGGGTGAACCGCCGCGCCACGACGCCCGCCCGCGGCAACCCCGCCCTCCCCGCCCCGCAGGGCCGCCGCGGACGGCCGAAGTCAGACCGGCGCGCGCCGTCCAAGCTCGTCGTCACCGCCGGGCCCTTGTCCGGCACGGTCCTCCCGCTGCACCGCAGCGGCACGCTCATCGGCCGCAGCCCCGAGTGCGCTCTCGTCCTCGACGACGACTACGCGTCCGGCCGGCACGCCCGCATCTTCCAGGACGACCACGGGGTCTGGATGGTCGAGGACCTCCGCTCCACCAACGGCACCTACCTGGGCGCCACGCGTCTCACCGACCCCCGGGAGGTCGCCGTCGGCAGCGTCCTGCGCATCGGGCAGACGTCGCTGGAGCTCCAGAGGTAGCCGATGCCCTTCGCCTTCCACTACGCAGCCCGATCCGACGTGGGCATGGTCCGGTCCAAGAACGAGGACTCGGGCTACGCCGGGCCCCACCTGCTCGCGATGGCCGACGGCATGGGCGGCCACGCCGGCGGTGAGGTCGCCAGCTCGATGGTCGTCGCGGCACTCGTCGACCTCGACGGCCAGTCCCTCTCCGGCCGCGACGCGAGCCAGGCCCTCCTGGACCGGATCACCCGGGCGAACCGCGACATCGGCGAGCAGATCGGCGACGACCCCTCGCTCGACGGCATGGGGACGACGCTCATCGCGATGCTGCGCACCGGCGAGAAGATCACGCTGGCGCACATCGGCGACTCGCGTGCCTTCCTCGCCCGGGACGGCAAGGTGACCCAGCTGACGAAGGACCACAGCTTCGTCCAGAACCTCGTCGACGAGGGGCGGATCACCGCCGAGGAGGCCAAGACCCACCCCCAGCGGTCCCTCGTGACGCGCGTCCTCACCGGGTCCAGCGAGGACGAGCCCGACCTCGTGGTGCGCCAGGGCAAGGCCGGCGACCGCTACCTCATCGCCTCCGACGGCCTCACCGACTACGTCGCCCGGGACACCGTCGACGAGGTGCTCCTCGAGACCACCGACCCCGGCGAGTGCGCCGAGCGGCTCGTCTCGCTCGCGCTCAAGGCCGGCGCCCCGGACAACGTGACGATCGTCGTCGGCGACCTCGTCGACATCGCCAAGGTCGCCGCGCCGCCCACGCAGCCCCAGGTCGTGGGCGCTGCCGCGGTCCGTACCACCGGCACCCGGCCGATCCCCACGTCACCGGCGGCGAAGGCCGCCGCGCTGACCAAGGCCGCGACGGGGTCCGACGAGGACGAGGAGCTGCACCTCGCCGAGGAGGGGCCGCGCACGAAGCGGGGCACCGCCCTGCGCGTCGCGGCCGCCCTGCTCATCGCCGCCGTCGTCGTCGCGGGCGGCTCGTACGGCGCCTGGGCATGGTCCCAGCAGCAGTACTACCTCGGCGCCCAGAACGGGTTCGTCACGGTCTTCCGCGGCGTCGACCAGACCCTCGGCCCGGTCGCGCTGTCCTCCCCGGAGTACGAGACGACGATCGCGGTCGACGACCTCCCCACGTCGTACCAGAACAGCATCGAGAACGGCATCACGGCGGCCGACCGCGCGAACGCCGACGAGCGCGTCGACGAGCTCCGGCTGCAGGCCAGCGCCTGCCGGTACGCCAAGGCCAACGGCGACCCGTGCCGCACGGTCCCACGCACCTGGACCACACCCAGCCCGACCCCCAGCCCCTCGCCCACGCCGTCGCCGAGCGGCTCGGGCCTGCCGTCCCTCCCGGACCCGGACTCCTCCACCCTCCTGCCCGACCCCACGTCGAGCCCGACCATCCCCCCGCCCGCATGAGCGTCGTCTCGTCCGTAGCCCCCCGCAGCGGCCGCACCACCGAGCTCATCCTGCTCCTCGGCGCGGTCGGCATCGTCCTGCTCGCCTACGTCAACGTCGGCCTCGCCACCACGGGCACCATCCCGCCCGACCTCGTCGTCCTCGGGGTCGGCTACCTCGGCGTCAACCTCGCGTTCCACGTCGTCCTGCGCTGGAAGGCCAGGTACGCCGACCCGCTGCTGCTGCCGATCGTCACGCTGCTCAACGGGCTCGGGCTCGTGATGATCCACCGCATCGACCTCGCCCGGGGCCGCGACCTCACCGAGGGCGTCGCGCTGCGCCAGCTCATGTGGAGCGCGCTCGCGGTCGCGATCGCCGCCGGGGTGCTCGTCGTGCTCCGGGACCACCGGCTGCTCCGCCGGTACACCTACATCGCGGGAGTCGGCGGTTTCGCGCTGCTCCTCCTGCCGCTCCTGCCGGTCATCGGCAACGCGGAGTTCGGTTCTCGCATCTGGATCCGGGTAGGGCCGTTCTCGTTCCAGCCCGGGGAGGTCGCCAAGCTCGCCCTCGCCGTGTTCTTCGCCGGCTACCTCGTCCAGACCCGCGACGCGCTGTCCGTCGCCGGGCGGAAGATCCTCGGGCTGACCCTGCCGCGGGCACGCGACCTCGGACCCATCCTCATCGCGTGGCTCGCGAGCCTCGGGGTGCTCGTGTTCGAGCGCGACCTCGGGTCCTCGCTGCTCTTCTTCGGGCTGTTCGTCGCGATGCTCTACGTCGCCACCGAGCGCATCTCCTGGATCGCGATCGGCCTGTCGCTGTTCGTCGCGGGCGCCTACGTGGCCTACCTGCTCTTCGGCCACGTCCAGACCCGCGTGCTGCTCTGGCTGGACACCTTCAGCCCCGAGGCGCTGCAGACCTCCGACCAGCTCGCGAAGGGCCTCATGGGCATGGCCGCCGGCGGGATGGTCGGCACCGGGCTCGGCCAGGGGCGCCCCGACATCACGTACCTCGCGGAGTCCGACTTCATCATCCCCAGCTTCGGTGAGGAGATCGGGATGATCGGGCTGTTCGCCGTCTTCGTCCTCTACGCGCTGCTCATCGAGCGCGGGCTGCGCACCTCCCTCGGCACTCGCGACGGCTTCGGCAAGCTGCTCGCCGCCGGCCTGTCGTTCTCGGTCGCGCTGCAGTGCTTCGTCGTCGTCGGTGGCGTCACACGCGTCATCCCGCTCACCGGCCTCACCGCCCCGTTCCTGTCCTCGGGCGGGTCCTCGCTGCTCGCCAACTGGACGCTCGTGGCGCTCCTGCTCCGGATCTCCGACCACGCCCGGCGACCCCTGCCCGACCCCAAGGTGCAGAGCGACGTCGCGTCGGCGCACACCCAGGTGGTGAAGCTCTCGTGAACGCCCCGGTCCGTCGCCTGTCCATGCTGGTCGGCGCGCTCTTCGCCACCCTGCTCGTCTCGACGACGCTCATCCAGTACGTCTTCGCCGCCGACCTCAACGCCCGGCCGGACAACCGCCGCACCCTCCTCGCCACGTACGGCCGGGAGCGCGGCGAGATCCTCGTCGGGCAGGACGCCATCGCGCGGTCCGTCCCCACCGACGACGAGTTCCAGTTCCAACGCGAGTACGCCGAACCGCGCCGCTACGCGCACGTCACCGGCTTCTACTCCTTCTACGGCGCGGTCAGCGGGCTCGAGCAGTCCCGCGACTCGCTGCTGTCCGGTGCGAGCGACAAGCTCTTCTACCGCCGGGTCTCCGACCTCTTCACCGGGCGCCGGCCGCAGGGCGCGACCCTCGAGACGACCCTCGACCCGGCCGTGCAGAAGGCCGCGGACGAGGGCCTCGGGGACGCCCGTGGGGCAGCCGTCGCGCTCGATCCGAAGACGGGAGCCATCCTCGCGATGGTGAGCAAGCCGAGCTACGACCCCAACAGCGTCGCCGGCCACGACCTCGGCGAGCTCGACGAGACATACCAGAAGCTGACCCAGCAGTCCGACCGCCCGCTGCTCAACCGGGCCGTCGGCGGCGACCTCTACCCGCCGGGCTCGGTCTTCAAGATCGTCACCGCGGCCGCGGCGCTCTCGGACGGCGAGTACACCGAGGACTCCGTCTTCCCCGGCGGGAACGAGCTCGACCTCCCCCTGACGAGCGCCACGCTGCCGAACCACGACGGCGTCGCCTGCGACCCCTCCGGCGAGGTCACCCTGCGCCGCGCCGTCATCGTCTCGTGCAACACCGCGTTCGGTGACCTCGGCATGAAGCTCGGCGCCACGGCGCTGCAGGAGCAGGCGGCGAAGTTCGGCTTCGGCGACGCGCTGTCCGTCCCGATGCGGGTCACCCCGAGCAGCGTGCCGAACGAGCTCAACGAACCCCAGCTCGCGCAGTCCGCCATCGGCCAGTTCGACGTGCGGGTCACGCCGATGCAGATGGCGATGGTGGCCTCGGGCGTCGCGAACGACGGCGTCGTCATGCAGCCCTACCTCGTCGAGTCGGTCATCGGCTCGGACCTGTCGGTCATCGAGTCCGCCGACCCGCGTGAGCTCTCCGAGGCCGTGAGCCCGGACGTCGCGAGCACCCTCACGGACATGATGGTCGCCACCGTCGACGAAGGCACCGGACGTCGGGCCCAGATCCCCGGCGTGGACGTCGCCGGCAAGACCGGGACGGCCGAGCACGGCGAGGGCCGCCGGGCGCACGCCTGGTTCATCTCGTTCGCGCCGGCGGACGACCCCCAGATCGCCGTGGCGGTCATCGTCGAGGACGGTGGCACGGCGGGCAGCGAGACGAGCGGCGGAGCGGTGGCGGCTCCCATCGCCCGCCAGATGATGGAAGCACGGCTGAACCGATGAGGAGTGCACGACATGGCTGAGGTCCCGGAGCTGCTCGGGGGCCGGTACGAGGTGGGCGACCTCCTCGGCCGGGGCGGCATGGCGGAGGTCCACCGTGGTTTCGACACCCGGCTCGGACGCCCCGTCGCACTCAAGATGCTGCGCAGCGACCTCGCTCGCGACGCGACGTTCATCAGCCGCTTCCGGCGCGAGGCGCAGTCCGCGGCGGCCCTCAACCACGCCTCCATCGTCGCCGTCTACGACCACGGCGAGGACCACGTCGTCACCCAGTCCGGTGGCGCCGAGATCAACGTCCCGTACATCGTCATGGAGTACGTCGACGGCCGGACGCTGCGCGAGGTGCTCACCGAGCAGGGCCAGCTCGACCCGACCGAGGCCGTGCGGGTCACCGAGGGGGCGCTCGACGCGTTGGCGTACAGCCACCGTCAGGGCATCGTCCACCGGGACATCAAGCCCGCGAACGTCATGATCGCCGAGGACGGCTCGGTCAAGGTCATGGACTTCGGCATCGCCCGGGCGATGGCGGACGCCAACGCGACCGTCACCCAGACCCAGGCGGTCATCGGGACGGCCCAGTACCTCTCGCCGGAGCAGGCGCAGGGACAGTCCGTCGACGCCCGCTCGGACCTCTACTCGGCGGGCTGCATGCTCTTCGAGCTGCTCACCGGCCGGCCGCCCTTCCTCGGCGACAGTCCGGTGTCGATCGCGTACCAGCACGTGGGCGAGCCCCCGACACCCCCCTCCCGCTACGCCGAGGACGTCCCGGCGGACCTCGACGCCGTCATCATGCACGCGCTCGAGAAGCCGCGGGAGTCGCGCTACCAGGACGCCGCCGAGTTCCGCGCCGACCTGCAGGCAGTGCGCCTCGGGCGGCCGGTGAGCGCCGCGGCCAAGGCCTCCGCCGCAGCCGTCGCCGGGGCCGCTGCGGCCGGCCTCGGTGCCGCCGCGATGACCGAGACGCTCCCGCGCCGGACCGAGGCGCTCTCGGAGCGCACGGCGGCGTACGACGTCGCGGGTGTGGGGGCCGCAGGCGCAGGCACGGCCGCCGCGGAGGACACCCCTCCGCCGTTCGAGTCCCGCCGCGACATCCACGGTGACGACGACCGGCGCAGCCCGGCCGCGTACATCGCGCTCGTCATGGCCGTGCTGGCCGCCCTCGCGCTGCTCACCTTCGGGCTCGTGAACTACTTCGGGGGCGACGACGTCCAGAAGGTCGCCGTGCCGGACGTCGTCGGCAAGCCGCAACAGACGGCGCAGGTCGACCTCACGAGGGCGGGGTTCGAGGTCGAGGTCGTCACCGCCGCCAACGAGGACGTCCCCGAGGGCGACGTCATCTCGCAGAACCCGAGCGCCAACACCGAGGTCGACCCCGGCTCGACCGTCCGGCTCACGGTGTCGAGCGGGCCGGGAGACGTGGACGTCCCCGACCTCACCGGACGCCAGCTCGACGAGGCCGAACAGATCCTCGCGGACGTCGGGCTGAGCCTCGGGAACGTGTCGAAGACCGACGACCCCGACGTTCCCGAGAACGAGGTCATCTCCTCCCAGCCCGGGGCCGGTGAGCAGGTGAAGCCCGGGACGCGGATCGCCCTGGAGGTCGGCACCGGCAAGGTCGCGGTGCCCAACGTCGTCGGGATGTCGCAGAACGAGGCCCAGAGCGAGCTCTCCGACGCCAACCTCAAGGTCGAGACCGAGTACCGGCCGACGGGCGACCAGCCCGAGGGCACGGTCATCGAGCAGGACCCGAAGGGCAAGGAGAAAGCCGACATCGGCTCGACCGTCAAGATCGTCGTCGCGCAGAAGGAGGCCCCGACGGTCACGCCGTCCACGGCGCCGCCCTCGCCGACCGGCTCGCCGACGCCGACCGGGTCACCGACGCCGACCGGGTCGCCCACCCAGCCGGGCGGCTGACCCCCGGCGGCCTGCCTCCTGGTCCGGGAGCGGGGGCTGTCGGTCAGTCCGCGGCCACGGCACGGGCCACGGCCGCCGCGTCGTGGACCAGCGGCGACATCCCAGCCGATCGCTCGACGGCGTCGGTCATGCCCGTGGTCACGAGCCAGTTGGCGAGCATCCGGTGGCCGCCCTCGGTGAGCACGGACTCCGGATGGAACTGCACGCCGTGCAGCGGCAGCGTCGCGTGCCGGACGGCCATGACGACGCCCGAGGCGGTGTGTCCGTTGGGGACGAGCACGTCCGGCATCGAGGACGGCTCGATGGTCAGCGAGTGGTAGCGGGTGGCGGTGAACGGCTGCGGCACGCCGTCGAGCACGCCGGTGCCGTCGTGGTGGACCCGCGAGGTCTTGCCGTGCAGCAGCTCGGGGGCCCGGCCGACGACGCCACCCATGACGGCACCGAGCGCCTGGTGGCCGAGGCACACCCCGAGCATCGGCTGCGAACGCTCGGCGCACGCCTCGATCATCGCCATCGACACCCCTGCCTCCTCGGGCGTCCCGGGGCCGGGTGAGACGAGCACGCCGTCGAAGTCCGCGCCGTCGGCCGGGGCGACGGCGTCGTTGCGGACGACCTCGCACTGCGCGCCGAGCTGCTCGAGGTAGCCGACGATCGTGAAGACGAAGCTGTCGTAGTTGTCGACGACGAGGACCCGGGTCATGCCCCCATGGTGCCCTGGGCCGAGCGGGACGAGGACCCGGGGTTCAGCGGTCGACCGTGTTGTCGTTGAACGGCACGACCTCCGCCACCTCGGGGAAGACCCACCGGAAGCAGACGGCGACGACGAGCAGCGTGAGGACGACGCACTGCACCGCCTTGGCCCACCAGGGGCCGGGCAGGAGCCGCCACAACGCCGCGTACACGGCTCAGCCCTCCACCGTGGTCCAGTCGGCCGGCCGCCAGTCGGCGCGGTCGACCGTCTCGACGAGCCGACCGTGGGCGACGTACCGGTAGGTGGCGCTGTACCTGGGGTGGCAGGACGTCATCGTGAGCAGGGCGTCCTCGGGGGTGGCGCCCGGTCGATCGGGCACCGGTGCGATGACCTCGGACTGGTACGGCCGGACGATCTCGTGACCGGTCACCTCGTAGACGTACACGGTCGGCTTCGTCTCGACGATGACCCGGTCGCCCTGCCGCAGCCGGTCGATGTCGTGGAACGGGCGACCGTAGGTCGTCCGGTGGCCCGCGACCGAGAAGTTGCCGACCTCGCCGGGCATCGCCGTCCCGCGGTAGTGGCCCACGCCGAGCGCGAGCACCGGGCGCCCGGTGCCCTCGATGACCGGGCGGGCGTCGTCGGCGCCGAACCGCGGGACCCGGATGACCGCGAAGGCGCGGCTGCCCGCCAGGCCGGGGAGCGCGTCGTCCCCGACGGTGGAGCCGTCGCGGAAGTCCTCGGTGAGGCTGCGGACGATCCGCTCCTGGGCACGGTTCGCGACGACGTCGGTCCACCACAGCTGCCACGCGACGAACAGCAGCACGAGCACGCCTGCGGTGATGAGCAGCTCGCCGAAGCCCCCGACGAGCCGTCGGGTCACTGCTCCACGACCTCGGCGTGCACGGGGGTGATGGTGCCGGAGTACGCGGGGAAGGTCTGCTCGCCGACGTCCTCGACGCTGTAGCCCAGCCCGTAGGCCACCGACCACTGCCGCAGGATGTCGACCTGCTCGTCACGGGCCAGCGACTCACGCATCCGGACGGGGTCCCCGATGGCGGTGACGACGTAGGGCGGTGAGTACACCCGGCCCTGGAGGATGAGCGTGTTGCCCACGCAGCGCACGGCGCTCGTGGACACGACGCGCTGGTCCTGGAGCATCATCGCCTCGGCGCCCCCGGACCACAGTGCGTTGACGACCGCCTGGACGTCCTGCTGGTGGATGACGTAGTCGTCCGGCCCCTTGCCCTCGGGCACCTCGCCGCCGACGAGCTTGGCGTCGTCGAGGCTGACCCGCACCGCCGGGCCGGCGACCTCGGTGCGGCCCGCCACCGAAGAGATGGCCGCGGCCTCGGCCTCGAGGTCCTGGGTCTCCTGGTCGTCCGGGGCGAGGCCGGCCGTGGCCTCGTCGACCCGGGCCTGGAGGTCGTCGATCTCGGAGGCGCGGTCGGTGTTGACCCGGGTCTGCTCGCGGATGAGGTCGGGCAGCCGGGCGGAGTCGGCCCGCAGGTCCTCACCCTGCGACGCCTGCACGCTGGACGCGAAGAGAGCTCCGGCGACGAGCGCCGCGACGGGGACGAGCCAGGGCCACGGTGAGGGCCGGTCGACCGGGCCGGCATGCCTGACCATCGCCTGGTACCTCCCTTCCTGCGTCGTCTCCGTAGGGCATCTACGCTAGGACACCACGTCGCACCGTTCGGAGGAGTTCCCGTGCCCGAGTCCAAGGGTCGTTCCAAGCCCGCGTACACCCCGCCCCGGACCGCCAAGTCCGCGGCAGCCGGGCCCAATCCGAGATGGTACGCGCCCGTCATGCTCGCGCTCATGGTCATCGGCCTGTTGTGGGTCGTCACCTTCTACATCTCGGGAGTGAACTCCTACCCGGTGCCGCAGCTCGGCCGATGGAACCTCGGGGTCGGCTTCGGGCTCATGCTCGCCGGCTTCCTCATGACGACGCGCTGGCGCTGAGCCGCAGCGCGCTCCAGCCGCACCACCCGCCGGCAGGCCGCACCCGCACCGCACCGACCTGCCCGCACCGGCACCGGCCGCACACCTTGTCGTCAGGCGCACACGCAATGGCGTGTGCGCCTGACGATGTGCTGTGCGGATGCCTGGGCCGGTCCTCGTGACCGCCCTCGACGGGCGTCGTCCCCCGCCGGTTCGTCCGTCCCCCGGACGGTTGTCCACAGGTTCTTCCACAGCTGGGGACGAATCACACGCATGTAATCCACAGGGAGCGGCCGGGCCACACGCGCACGTCGCCCTTGTCAGGCGAGGGCGTACTTCGCCACGGCCAGGGCGAGGAGCACGAGCCCGAGCCCGCCGAGCGCGGCCCAGTGGACGCGCCGGTCCGGCGGCTGCATCGGGCCCCGCGACCGGCCGAGGTAGGCGATGGCCGCGGCGGCCGCGGCTCCGGTGACCAGTCCCCCGAGGTGCGCCTGCCAGGCGATGTTCGGCACGACGAACCCGAGGACGGCGTTGGCACCGATGACGACGTACATCCCCGCGGCCGAGCGACCGAGCCGGCGCTGCAGGACGAGGAACGCCCCGAACAGCCCGAAGACCGCGCCGGACGCGCCGACCGCCCCTTGGTACCAGGAGCCACCGTCCCCGACCGCGAGCTGGGCCGGCGAGGGCGGGAACGCGAGGAGCAGGAGGACGACGGAGCCGCCGAAGGCGCTCAGCAGGTAGAGCGCGATGAACCGGGCACGGCCGAGCAGCGGCTCGAGGTACTGCCCCATGATCCACAGGGCGTACATGTTGAACAGGATGTGCAGCACGCTCCCGTGCGCGAAGCCCGAGGAGAGGAAGCGCCAGGGCTCGGTGTCCCCGTAGGCCGGCACCATGGCGATCCGTCCGCTGAGACCGGGGACCACCTGCTGGAGCACGTAGACGACCGCGCAGATGCCGATGACCCACGTCGTGACCAGCGGCCGGCCGTCGGTGGCGGCGCCCCCGAAGACCGTGCGCCCCTGGCGCATTGAGCGGGCGCCCTCCTTGACGCAGTCGACGCACTGGATGCCGACCGCCGCCGGCCGCTGGCACTCCGGGCAGGTGGGCCTGCCGCAGCGCTGGCAGCGCACGTAGGACTCACGGTCGGGGTGCCGCGGGCAGACGGGGACCTGCTCCTCGGCGGGCGGCAGGGACGACGGGTCGGTCATGGCGAGGGCTGGCCCGGGATGCTGCGGGTGGTCAGTCGTCGATCTCGACGCGCTCGATGACGACGTCCTCGACGGGCTTGTCCTGCGCGCCCGTGCGGACGGCGGCGAGCGTGTCGACGACCTGGCGGCTGGCGGCGTCCGCGACCTCGCCGAAGATCGTGTGCTTGCCGTTGAGCCACGTGGTGGGCGCGACGGTGATGAAGAACTGGGAGCCGTTGGTGCCCTTGCCCATCCGCTTGCCGGCGTTGGCCATCGCGAGGAGGTAGGGCCGGTCGAACTGCTTGTCGGGGTGGATCTCGTCGTCGAAGGTGTAGCCCGGGCCGCCCATCCCACGGCCGAGCGGGCAGCCGCCCTGGATCATGAAGTCGGGGATGATCCGGTGGAAGACGAGGCCGTCGTAGAACGGCGTGGGGTTGGACCGGCCGGCGTCGTCGGTGTACTCCTTCTCGCCCTTGGCGAGACCGACGAAGTTCTCGACGGTCTTCGGGGCCTCGTTGGAGAAGAGCTCGACGACGATCGGGCCGTGGTTCGTGTGCAGCGTTGCCT
>NZ_JAFDVE010000032.1 GCF_016888005.1 Phycicoccus sp. CSK15P-2
CCATCCGCCGCGGCACGTTCCGATCCGTGCGCGAGCTCAACGCCAAGATCCGCGTCTTCATCAACGGCTGGAACGACCGCTCCCACCCCTTCGTGTGGACCAAGACCGCCGACGACATCCTCAAGAAGGCCAACCGTCAGAAAACTTCAAACACGAACCACTAGCTCTCTGGTCCCTGGCGTTCGCGGTCGTCCAGAGCCAGTTGGGCGGGTGTTCGATCGCCGTCGCGACAGCGCCACTAGCATCTTTCCCGGATTCGACCGTCGAGGGCAGGTGGGTGCGAGCAGTGGTGGACGTCGACTGGATGGGCGTGCGCCGGTGTGCTGGGGCACTGGGAGGTGAGGGCACGGTGATCCTGCGGCTGCGCACCGACGCCGAGGTCGACGAGCAAGTCCTGGATGCCGCTCTCCCTCCGGACGAGGGGGACTCACCGGCCAACGGGGGCTGGTTCGCCGGTCCGGGAGGGTTCCTGCTGCTGGCCGAGGGGCTGCGCGCGGAGGTCGACCCGTGGATCGAGCAGCTCGCGGCCGGTCTCGACGACGCCGGGTTCGAGGGCACGCTCACCGGCGCGTCGGTGGTGGGAAACCCCCGGTGGGCCCAACGGGTCGACCGCGAGGCGGTCTCGTTCGTCGCCGTGCTCGGCTACCGGCCCCGGCCCGGAGTGGGCTACTACGACGGATGGTTGCCCGACGCCGAGGTCCTCGACCGCGCCCTGGGCCTGGGCATGGGGTGGCTCACGGCCCACGGTGCCCGCGTGATGGCGCTGGCGGACCTGCGCGCCCGATTCTGGGTCGACGCCACCACAGCCAGGCGAGTCATGCGTACCGACCTGCAGCGGCGCTCGATTGCCTTGTCGTCCGGCTACGACAAGCACCGCTCCGAGCTGCGTCATGTCAGCGTCGCCAGACGCGGCTTGGTCAGCCTGACCAGTCGCGGGCTGCGCCCGTGGCGGGAGACTGTCGACGAGTTGCGAGCCGCGCTCACCACAGCACCTCTGGAGGGCCTGGCCATCGCCATGGTCACCCCTCACGATTTCTCGGGCCTGCGCCTGCCGAAGTACTCTGGCGCGGCCGACGGACGAGCCTACGACTACCATCCCGAACGGTGGGCCGAGTTCACCCTCGACCCCTGCGGCATCCAGATCCTCACCGACCAGCACCTCGCCGCGGCCACCGACCTCACCTCCTGGGTCACCACCCGGCTGGACCACGACCACCACCTGGTCGAGGCCCGCGACCTCGCCCCCTGGTACGAACCCGTCGCCGCCCGCCGGCCCGTCGCGCCGGACGTGCTCGACCAGGCCCGCCGCGACTTCGGCGAAGCCATCCTCACCTACGATCGCGCCGAACGGCTCGGCCTGAACACCAAACCGCCCCGGCCACGCTGAGCCGTCTCGGTCAGTCTGGCGGATCACGACATCGATGCAGGTCAGCCGCCCGATCGGTCGTAGAGTCGCGTCATGGCGAGGTTGCGGCGGGTGTCCCCCCGATCGGCGGGGTGGACACGCAGGCGTGCCGGCAGGCACTTCTCGTACCGCGACGCCGGCGGCGAGTTCCTCCCACCCGCCGAGGTCGCCCGGATCAAGGCGCTCGCCATCCCGCCCGCCTGGGAGGACGTCTGGATCTGCCCGTACCCCAACGGCCACATCCAGGCCATCGGCACCGACGCCGCCGGACGCCGCCAGTACCTCTACCATCCGGACTGGCGGACCCAGCGCGACGAGCTGAAGTTCGACCGGGTGAAGATCGCGGGTGCGCGGCTGGCCAAGGCCCGCGAGCGGATCGTCGACGACCTGGCGGGGGAGGGGATGCCGCTGGCCCGCGCCGCCGCCACCGCCACCCGGTTGCTCGACCTCGGGTACTTCCGGATCGGCTCGGACGCCTACGCCGACGCCAACGGCTCGTTCGGGCTGACCACCCTCGAACGGCGGCACGTCCGCCGCCAGGGCAGCGACCTCGTCTTCTCGTTCGTCGGGAAGTCCGGCATCGAGCACTCGATCGTCATCAGCGACCCCCAGGTGATCGACTCGCTCAACTTCATGCGGCGGCGGCGCGGGGGGTCGGCCCGGCTCCTTGCCTACAAGGGAGAGGCGCGCTGGGCCGACCTCGACGCCTCCGCGGTCAACGACTACATCTCGACGATGGTCGCCGAGGACCTCACCGCCAAGGACTTCCGGACCTGGCACGCGACCGTGCTCGCCGCCGTCGCGCTCGCCGAGTCCGAGGAGCCCGGCGACACGACCACCTCGCGCACACGGGCGGTCAAGGCGGCGGTGGAGGAGGTCGCGGCCTACCTCGGCAACACCCCGACGATCGCGAGGAAGTCCTACATCGACCCGCGGGTCATCGACCAGTACGAGGACGGCGTGACGATCGCCGGGACGCTCGCCAAGCGCTACCGCGACGACGCGAAGCGCCAGGCGGCGGTCGAGAAGGCGGTCGCCCGGCTCATCGACGGCGCCTGACGGCGGCGGGGCCCCGCGCCGGTAGGCTCGCGGGCGATGAACGAGCACCCCGCCGCGGCCGACGACGGCGCCCTGCACGCCGCACCGACCGAGCGCATCGCCACCGCCGGGGCCGCCGACACCCTCGACGTCCGCACCGGAGAGCTCGCCGGCCGGGGCTACGACCCGTCGGTCACGCCACGCCCGGAGACCACGCGCACCGCCACCGGCCACGTCATCGAGGACGGCCCCGACGGCCCCGGGCCGGCGCCCTACGTCACCGTCGTCCTGCCCTGCTACAACGAGGGCGCGCACCTCCTCGAGGAGATCGACCGCTGCAGCCGGGCCCTCGAGGACTCCGAGCTCACCTACGAGCTGCTGTGCATCGACGACGCGAGCACCGACGACACCCTCGCCGTCCTGCGCGACGCCCAGACCCGCTACCCGCACATCCGCGTGCTGCCGTTCCGGCGCAACGGTGGTTCCGGTACGGCCCGCCGGATCGGCACCCAGCAGGCCCGCGGCGAGATCGTCGTGTGGACCGACGCCGACATGACCTACGAGAACGAGCGCATCCCCGAGCTGGTCCGGATCCTGCGCGACGACATCACCTACGACCAGGTCGTCGGCGCCCGGACCACCGAGGAGGGCACCCACAAGTGGGCCCGCGTCCCGGCCAAGTGGTTCATCCGCAAGGTCGCCGAGTGGCTCACGAAGACGCGGATCCCCGACCTGAACTCGGGGCTGCGCGCCTTCCGGCGCGACGTCTCGCTCCCGTACCTGCGGCTGCTGCCGGCCGGCTTCTCGTGCGTCACGACGATCACCATCGCGTTCCTGTCCAACCAGCACGACATCAAGTACGTCGAGACCGCCTACGCCAAGCGGGCCGGGGTGAGCAAGTTCCACTTCGTTCGCGATGCCTACCGCTACATCCTCCAGGTGCTGCGGATGGTCATGTACTTCGACCCGCTCAAGGTGCTCATGCCACCCGCGCTGTGGATGGTGGCCATCGGCGCCGTCAAGGCCGTCGTCGACATGGTCCGGCACCCGTTCTACTTCCCGGCGAGCACCGTGCTCCTCGTCGTCAGCGGCATCATGATCGGCTCGCTGGCCCTGCTGTCCGACCTCGTCGTCCGGTCCCGCGACGGTGTCTGAGCCCGCCGCCCCGGCCCTCGGAGGGTCCGACGCCGCGCTGCGGGTCGCCGTCGTCGGCCCGTCGCACCCGTTCAAGGGCGGGGTCGCCTCGCACACGACCACGCTGGCCCACGAGCTCGCCGACGCCGGGCACGACGTCACGCTCGTCTCGTGGAGCCACCTGTACCCCTCGGCCCTCTACCCGGGCGAGCAGGCGGTCCCCGGTGGGGCCCCGGACGTCGACCCGTTCCCGCGGACGCTCCGGGTGCTCTCCTGGGCGCGGCCCGACACCTGGGTCCGCACCGGCCGCCGGCTGCGGGACGTCGACGTCATCGTCGTCGTGCACGTCGTCCCGGTCGTCGTCCCGGCGCACCTGGCACTGCTCCGGGCGGCCGGGGCCATCGGAGGCGCGGGGCACCGCGGGCCGCGGGTCGTCGTCATCGCGCACAACGTCCTGCCGCACGAGCCGCACCCGGGGGACCGGCAGCTCGTGGGCTCCCTCGTGCACCGGGCCGACGCGGTCGTCGTCCACTCCGACGAGCAGGCGCGGGTGGCGGCCGGGCTCGGCGCGCACCGGGTCCGCGAGGTCGACCTCCCACCGCACCTGCCGGGCGGCCCCCCCGAACCACGGCCCGAGCACGACGGCCCCGTCCGGCTGTTGTCCCTCGGCATCGTGCGCGACTACAAGGGCGTCGACCTCCTCGTCGACGCGCTCCGCGACGTCGGCGGCGTGACCCTGACGGTCGCGGGCGAGCTGTGGGGCGAGGCCGGGCGGCGGGTCCGCGAGCTCGCTGCCGACCCCCGGCTGGGTGGGCGCGTCGAGGTCCATGGGGGCTACGTCCCCGCGGACCGGATCGCGGGCCTCCTCGCCCGGCACGACGTCCTCGCCCTGCCGTACCGGTCGGCGACGGCCTCGCAGAACGTCCTCCTCGCCCGCCGACACGGCCTGCCGGTGCTCGTCACCTCGGTCGGCACCTTCCCGCGCCAGGTGCGCTACGGCGTCGACGGCCTCGTCGTGCCACCCGGCGACCGGGACGCGCTCGTCGACGCGCTGCGCCGCCTCGCGGAGCCGGGCGTCGTCGCGGGGCTCGCCGCCGAGGTCCGCGAGCCCGACCTGTCCGGGCCATGGGCCAACTACGTCGGGGCCATCGAGGCGCTCGCCGCCGAGCCCTCCCTCCTCGACGACGGCGCCGAGGCATCGGCGGTCCCGCTCGGTCCCCTCGGCCGCGCACGGGCGACGGTCGCGGGTCTGCGGGCCCGGCGGGGGCCGGTGCTCGAGCTCAACTCCCAGGACCTGCCCGAGGCGCTGCGGTCCACCGAGCTCCTCACCGTCGACGCCGAGGCGGTCGCCGCCACGGAGGTGGCCCGGAGCCTCGGCCTGCCGCGGGCCAAGGACCCGGTCGCGGCGTGGGCCGCTCTGGGTGCGATCGCCGCCCTGGTCCGGATCCTCGACGACCCCACGGGCACCGCGGTCGTCGTCGACGAGTCCGGTAGCGGCAGCCCCTTCTCGCGATGGGCCCGAGCCCTGGGCTTCGCGCCGGTCGAGCTCGAGCTCACCGGACGCCGAGCGGCGGTCGAGGTCCTCGACGTCGACACCGCGAGCCTCGACGTCCTGGCGCGGCTGCATCCCGGCGGGTGCACCGCGTCCGACGTCGACCACGTGGTCGGCCAGGCCTCGTGGGCGCTGCGGTCCGGCGGTCTGCTGGCGGTCACGGTCCCGATCGGCGACGACGACCCCGACTTCGCCGTGCGGCCGGCGGACCTGCGCGGCGTGCTCGCCCGGGCCGACGACCTCGGGCTCGCGCTCGTCGGGGACGTCGACGGAGACGTCCTCGGCCGGATGCGGGAGGCGCGGGACTGGTTCGGGGACAGCGACTCGCCGGCGTACGCCGTCCTCCGCCTCGTCTTCCGTCGCCGGTGAGCCGATGACCCGCTCGCGCGTCCTCAACGCCGTCCGCTACGGGCTGCTCGTCGTCATCCTCGTCGCCGTCGGCTGGGCGCTGGCCCGGAACTGGACGGAGGTCTCGGGCGAGCTCGGGCGGATGAGCGTCGGGGCGCTGCTCGCCGGGTTGGTGCTCACGACGGGCGCTCCGGTGTTCACCCTGCTCGGGTGGCGCGTGCTGCTCGCCGACCTCGGGTCGCCGCTGCCCGCGGCACCGGCCGCGAGCGTGTTCTTCGTCGGCCAGCTCGGGAAGTACGTCCCGGGCTCGGTCTGGACGGTGTTCGCGCAGGCCGAGATGGGCACGCGGCTCGGGGTGCCGAGGCGACGGATGGCGGTGACCGGTCTGCTGTCCATCGGCCTGGCGATCCTCTGCGGCAGCCTGCTCGGCGTCGTCGCGCTGCCCCGGCTCGTCGCCCGCGGGAGCTCGCCGGTGACGGCCTGGGTCGTCGTCGCGGCAGTGCTCGTCGGGGGTGTGCTGCTGTGGCCCCGTCTGCTCAACGCCCTCGTGGCGCTCGGCCTGCGGATCCTGCGCCGCGACCCGCTCGAGCACGCCCTCGGCGGCCGGGCGGTCCTCGTCACGTGTGTCTGGTTCCTCGCCGCGTGGGTGTCGGCCGGGGCGGGCGTCGCGGTCCTCGTCCGGGCCGTGCAGCCGGCCGCCGGGGCCACCGACCTCGCCGTCGCGGCCGTCTGCGGGTTCGCTCTCGCGTCCGCCGCCGGACAGCTCTCCGTTCTCGTGCCGGCCGGGGTCGGGGTCCGCGACGGCGTGCTCGCCCTGCTGCTCGTGACGTTCATGCCGCTCTCGGCCGCCACGGCGGTCGTCGTCGTCGCGCGTTTCCTCGCCGTCGTCTCCGACCTCCTCGTCGCCGGCGGCGGCTGGGCCTGGGGGCGTCGGCACCACCTCCTAGGATCGCAGGGGTGAGCGAGCGACCGGAGCGCGAGGAGCAGCTGGCCTACTCCGAGCAGATGGCCAAGATGCTCGACGAGCAGGGCCGACGGCAGAAGGCGGCGAAGATCGTCGCGGTCGTCCGGCATGCCCTGGGGGTGGCGGACCTCTCCGGTCTCACCGCCGTCGACGTCGGGTGCTCGGCGGGCTTCATCGCCGACGAGCTCGCGCTCGCCGGGGCGCGCACGAGCGGTGTCGACATCGACGAGCCCGGGCTGGAGAAGGCGCGGGCGAGGTTCGGCAGCCGTGTCGACTTCCGGGTGGCCCGCGGCGAGGACCTCCCGTTCGAGGACGGCACGGTCGACGTCGCCGTGCTCAACCACATCTACGAGCACGTCGTCGACCCCGAGGCCGTCGTCGCCGACATCCACCGGGTGCTCCGCCCGGGAGGCCTGCTCTACCTGGGTGTCGGCCACCGATGGCAGGTGGTCGAGCCGCACCACCGGCTGCCCTTCCTGTCGTGGCTGCCCCAGGGTGCGGCCGACCGGTACATGCGGCTCACCCGCAAGGGCGACTCGTACTACGAGCGCTACTACACCCCGCGTGGTCTGCGGCGGCTCTTCGCCGCGTACGACGTCTGGGACTACACGCTCCCCGTGCTCGCGGACCCGTCGGCGTTCGCCGCGGGCGACAACGTCCCCGCCTGGGCGGCACGGGTGCCCGAGCGGGTGCTCGCGGCCGGTCTGCCCCTGGTGCCGACGTACGTGTGGGTCGCCTTCAAGGGGGCCGCCGCGCCGGCCGGCCCCCCGCTGCGGGTCGCGCCGCGCCACGTCGCCGGACCATGACCGACGGCACCGTGCGCACGGTCCGGTGCTCCCGGCCGGTGCCGCTCGGGGCCGTCGTCGGCATCCTGCGCCGCGGGGGCGGCGACCCGGCCAGCAGGCGCGACGGCCACGGCTGGTGGTTCGCCTGGCGGACGCCCGACGGCCCGGCCACGCTCCGGCTGGAGGCGGCGGGCGGCGTCGCCGAGGAGGTCACCGCGACGGCCTGGGGGAGTGGGGCCGTCTGGGCGCTCGAGCGGGTCCCCGACACCCTCGGCGAGCACGACGACCCCACCGGCTTCGACCCCTCCCTGCACCCTCTCGTCGGCGAGGAGTGGCGGCGCCGCCCGCACTGGCGGGTACCACGCACCGGGCTCGTCGTCCAGAGCCTCGTCGCCTCGGTCATCGAGCAGAAGGTCACCGGCAAGGAGGCCTTCGCGGGGTATCGGCGGCTGGTGCGCCGCTTCGGCGAGCCCGCGCCCGGCCCGGGGGAGGCGCTGCGGCTCGTCGTCCCACCGACGCCCGAGGGATGGCGGACCATCCCCTCCTGGGAGTGGCTCGCCGCGGGGGTCGACGGTGGCCGGTCGCGCACCGCGGTGTCGGCGGTCCGGCACGCGGGCCGGCTCGAGGAGTGTGTCGGCCTGCCCCGGGACGCCGCGCACGCCCGGCTCACCGCCCTGCCCGGCGTGGGTGCCTGGACGTGGGCCGAGGTGGCCCAGCGTGCGCTCGGGCTGCCCGACGAGGTGAGCTTCGGCGACTACCACGTCGCGAAGGACATCGGCTGGGCGCTCACCGGGAGCCCGGTCGACGACGCCGGGCTCGCCGAGCTCCTCGAGCCCTGGCGCGGGCACCGGTACCGGGTCCAGCGGCTCCTCGAGCTCGGCGGGCACCATCGGCCGCGGCGGGGGCCGCGGATGTCGACGCCGACCCACCTGCCGGTCCGCGGCCGCTGACTGACCGGGTCGGCGTGGGTCGACCGCGGCGGCCGAGGACCAGCGAGACCTTGCGGGAGCCGGTCGTCGGGTCGCCGAGCTGTACGGACGACCACGCGCCGGCCCGGTCGGGGGACCAGCCACAGCCCTCCGTCCATCGACGCTTGTCCCGGTCTTTGCACAGATTTTCGATCCGTTTACATGCCTACGTATTGCCATATATCGATGAATGGGTGGAGGGTGCTGCCACGCGGTCGTCATCGGGGACGACGCCACCGCAACCGACCGGAGGAAGAACCATGGGCTCGTGTGTCGTCGTGTCTCCGTTCGAAGCAGGGCTCCAGCCGCTGGCCTCGGCCAGCGCCGCGGGCGCCCTGCGGGACGCCGGGGTGGAGGTGACGGCCTGGGACCAGGACCTCGAACCCACCACCGCCCCATCCGTGCAGCCCGAGCTCGTGCTGCTCTCGGTGCAGCAGTTCGAGGCGCTCCAGCGCTCGGTGGACCTGCTGCCCTCGCTGCACCGGGCCTTCCCCGGCGCGAAGATCGTCACCTTCGGGCAGTACGCCCAGATGAACCCCGGGGCCTTCCTCGACAGCGTCGACGGCGTGCTCTACGACGAGCCCGAGCGGGTGGCCACCGACCTCGCCGCGGTCGCCGACGGCGCGGCCCCGGACGTCGTGCCGGGCATCCGCACCCGCACCGGCTTCAGCCCCAGGGCACCGCGCGGTCGGCTGGCCTTCAGCAAGCCGGCCCGCGACCTCTTCCCCGACCTCGTCCTCTACCCGGGCCACCACGGGGCCCGCGGGCTGGTCGGCAACATCGAGGCCTCGCGCGGGTGCCACCACAAGTGCACCTACTGCTCGGTGTACGGCGCCTACGACGGGGGTAGCGCGGCCTACGAGGTCGAGCCGGTCGTCGCTGACGCCCTGGCGCTCGCCGAGGGCGGGGTGCGCCACTTCGTCTTCATCGACGCCGAGTTCTTCAACACCCGCACCGTCGGCGAGAGCGTGATGCGGCGTATCCGCGAGGAGCTCGGCGACTCGGTGACCTTCGAGCTCACGACCCGCGTCGACCACGTCCTGGACTACACCACCGAGCTCGAGCGGCTCGTCGACCTCGGCCTCGTCACCGTCACCTCTGCCCTGGAGTTCCCCTCCGACCGCATCCTGCGGATCTTCGACAAGGGCATCGACGTCGACGACATGCGCCGCGCCATCGCCGAGGCCCACCGCATGGGCTTCGTCCTCAACCCGACGTTCATCCCGTTCACCCCGTGGGTCGAGTACGACGAGCTGCTGACCTTCGAGGACTTCCTCGTCGAGACCGGCCTCGCCACCGTCGCCCACCCGACCGTGCTGCAGACCCGGCTGCTGCTTTTCAAGGGCTCGCCGCTGCTGTCCTCCCCCTGGGTCCAGGACGTGCCGCTGGAGGACCGCGGGTCCTACCTGGACTGGACCCACGACGACCCGCGCGTCGAGGTCCTCTGGCACGAGCGCCGCGACGAGGCCGAGGACGCCGGCGCCGTCCGATGCTGCGTCAAGTGCTGAGGAGGACACGATGACCGGATCCGCGCGCGTCAAGGTGCACACGGCGAGCGAGCTGCCCTCGCTCTCCTGGAGGGTCGACGTCGAGAACACCCCGGACGCCTGGCCGTTTCTCGCGCCGTCCTGGCTCGCCGGGACGACTGCAGGGCTGGCCACCGAGGCCAAGCCGCTGCACGTCGTCGCCACGAGGGCGCGCGGTGAGACCGGGGTGCTTCCCGGGTACCTCTTCGATGCTCCCGCGGGCGTCGACTGGGACCCGCGCACCTACCTCGGCTGGGAGGCACCGGACGGCACCAAGGTCTGCTGCGGCGTCACACCCGACCGCACCGCCAGCGACGAGGTCGACGGCTGGGGTCCGGACGCGCTGTTCCCGAGCCTCGTCGTCGGATCGCCGCTGGGCTACCGCAGCGAGCCGGCGTACAACTTCTGGTCCGCCGGCATGATCGGCACGCTCACCGAGACCCTGCGCGCCGCCGCCGCCGAGGCCGGGGCACGCAGCGTCGTCGCCCCGTGGGTGCCGGACCGCGCGGGTAACGAGGAGATCCTGACGGGCATCCGGTGCGCGGGCGGGGGGAGCACGTTCTGGGGCCTCGAGGACCACCTGCCCCTGGAGGCCGGCTCGTACGCCGAGCACCTGGAGTCCCTGCCCCGCAAGCGTCGCCAGCGGGTGCGCCACGACCAGGTGATGCTCGCCCGCTCCGGCCTCTCCGTCCGGCACGTGCGCGGCCAGGACCTCGCCCCGTACGTCGACCGGGTGGCCGAGCTGGTCTGCCTCAACCGCGAGAAGAACGGCGCGAGCCAGCAGCCGCACCAGATCACCGCGATCCTGCACGAGCTGCTCGCGGCGGACGCCGACCTATGGGGCTACCTCGGCGAGCGCGACGGCGCGGTCGTCGCCGCCTGCGTCGCGGTCCGCCGCCGCCGCCGGCTGTTCGTCAAGTGGGCGGGGTTCGACTACGACGTCGTCGGCGAGCGGTCCGGGCTGTACTTCCCGTTCGCGTTCGACATGCCGATGCGCGACGCCTACGCCGAGGGCGTGCGCTCCATGGAGCTCGGCGCCGGCGCGCACGAGGCCAAGGCCCTGCGCGGCTGTACGTCCCGGTCGATCAGCACCGCCCTCTGGGTGCGCGACGAGGCCCTTCGCCCGCGCGCCACCGCCCTGCTCACCGCCTTCGGCCAGCGCCGGCGGCGGACCTTCGACGACGCGGAACCCCGCCCGTCGACCACCATCCTGCCGCTCGCCGGCGGCGGGGACGACTGCTGTGGAGGTGCCCCATGACCCTGAAGGTCATTCCCCTGTCCGGCTTCCTCGGGGCTGGCAAGACCACGACGATGGTGTCCGCGGCCACGGCCCTGGAACGGGTCGGCGCACGTGTCGCCGTCATCACCAACGACCAAGGGACCGACCTGGTCGACACCGCGACCGCGCAGAGGGCCGTCGACCAGGTCGACGAGGTCACGGGCGGCTGCTTCTGCTGTCGCTTCGAGGACCTCGCCGCGCTCGTCGACCGGCTTCTCGCCGCGGGTAGCGCGGACACCGTGATCGTCGAGGCGGTGGGCTCGTGCACCGACCTGCAGCGCACGGTGGTTCGTCCGCTCCGCGACATCTACGGCGACCGCCTCGAGGTCGCGCCGCTCACCACCGTCGTCGACCCGCTGCGCTACCGGGCCTTCGTGCGGGTGTGGGAGCGCGGCCAGGAGTCCGACGTCACCTACCTGTTCAACCACCAGATCGCCGAGGCCGACATCGTCGGGGTGAGCAAGACCGACCTGCTGCCCGTGGAGGACGTCGACGCCGTCGTGGCCCTCGTCGAGCAGCGTTACCCCAAGGCACGGGTCGTGCCCTACTCGGCGCGGTCCGGTGACGGCTTGGAGGACCTCGTCGCCGCCTGGGACGGTGCGGCCGGGTCGGAGTGGGACGTCGACATCGACTACGACCGCTACGCCAGCGCGGAGGCCGAGCTCGCGTGGCTCAACGCCACCTACACGCTGCAGGGCGAGAGCGTCGACCTCACCGCGTGGGGACGAACGGTGATGCAGGCGATCCACGACGCCTGCCGCGAGCGCGACCTGCTCGTCGGGCACGTCAAGGTCCGGGCCACCGCAGACGAGGGCGAGGTCAAGCTGAGCCTCGTCGGCGAGGGGCCGGTGCTCGACGAGAGCCTGGAGACGCCGGTGACCTCGGCCCACGCGGTCGTCAACGCCCGGGTCTCCTGCGAGCCCGAGGCGATGGACGGCATCCTCGCCGATGCCGTCGCCCTGGCCGACACGGTCGCGGGGGACTCCTCGGTGGCCGAGGCAGAGCTCGCGTCCTTCAAGCCCGGCTACCCGACCCCCGTGCACCGCGTCGCGGCGCGGGCCTGAGGAGGCATCATGAGCGGAGACACGCTCCGTGCGGACGTGCGCGAGAAGTACGAGACCGCCGCGAGCACCGCCCGGGCGGGCGCGTGCTGCGGCCCCAGCGACCCGGCCGTCATCGGCGCGGCGCTCTACACCGAGATCGGTCCCGGCGAGGCCCCGGACGCCGCGCTGCTCGCGAGCCTCGGCTGCGGGAACCCGACCGCCGTCGCCGAGCTGCACGCGGGCGAGACGGTGCTGGACCTCGGGTCCGGCGGCGGGCTGGACGTCATCCTGTCCGCACGGCGGGTCGGCGCCACCGGCCGGGCCTACGGCGTGGACGCCCTGGACGAGATGCTCGAGCTCGCGCGGGACAACGCCCGTGAGGCCGGCGTCGAGAACGTCGAGTTCCTCGAGGGGACGCTCGACGAGGTGCCGCTGCCCGACGGCAGCATCGACATCGTCATCTCCAACTGCGTCATCAACCTCGCGGAGGACAAGCCGGCGGTGTTCGCCGAGATCGCCCGGCTGCTGCGGCCGGGCGGCCGGCTCGGGGTGTCCGACGTCGTCGCGGAGGACGACCTGGGCGTGGCCGACCGTGCCGACCGCGGCTCCTACGCCGACTGCGTCGCCGGAGCCCTGAGTCGCGGCGAGTACGTCGACCTGCTGGCGGCGGCGGGCTTCACCGGCGTCGAGGTCTCCTTCACCCACGAGGTGGCCGACAGGATGCACGGCGCGATCATCAGGGGCCGGCGATGAGGGATATCCCGCTGTGGCGTCGGCTGCTCGCCGAGCTGCTCGGCACCGGGGCACTCGTCTGCCTCGTCGTCGGCTCCGGGATCATGGCCGCGAGCCTGTCGCCGGACGACGTCGGGCTCCAGCTGCTCGAGAACAGCATGGCCACCGGGTTCGGGCTGTGCGTGCTCATCGTCCTGCTCGGCCCCGTGTCCGGTGCGCACCTCAACCCGGTGGTCACGCTCGGCATGGTGCTCTGGGAGGGGCTGCGGCTTCGCGCGGCCGGGGCGTACGTCGTGGCCCAGCTGGTCGGGGGGGTCGGCGGCTGTATCGTCGCGAACGTCATGTTCGACCTGCCGGCGGTCAGCGCGTCGACCACCGAACGGACCGGCGCGCCGCTGCTGCTCGCCGAGGTCGTCGCCACCGTCGGCCTGCTCACCGTCATCCTCGGGCTGCTGTGGCAGGACCGGGCGGCCTGGATCCCCCCGATGGTCGGGGCGTACATCGCGGCGGCGTACTGGTTCACGTCCTCCACGAGCTTCGCCAACCCCGCCGTCACCGTCGGCCGCGCCTTCACCGACACCTTCGCCGGCATCGCGCCCGCGTCGGTGCCGGCCTACGTCGCGGCGCAGCTCGTCGGCGGCGGGCTGGCCCTGGTCCTGGCCGGCGTCGTGTTCACCGGGGCGGTCCGCGCCGCCGCGCGGGCCGAGTCGGAGACGCTGCCCCCGGGCCCGGGCCCGGGCCCGGGCCCGAGCCCGGCCGCCGGCGCGACGCCCGGGCCGGTCCTTGATCGGACCTGATTGGATCGTTTAATCTAGAGATATGGATGGAGTGCTCACCGACGACGAGGCCGAGCTGTTCGCCTCCTGGTTCCACGCCCTGTCGGATCCTACGCGGATCCGCATCCTCAACCTCCTGTCGACGACAGGCGAGGAGATCGGGGTCGGCGCCATCGTCGACACGCTGCGGCTGCGCCAGTCGACCGCGTCCCACCACCTCAAGGTCCTGCACGGCGTCGGCTTCCTCTGCCGCCGCCGGCACGGCACGGCGGTGCTGTACCGGGTCAACGCCAACTGCCTCGAACGCTTCCCGTCGGCGGCCGACATGGTGATGGGTCGGCTTCGCGTCGACGCCGGACCGCAGTCCCCCGGCTGGATCCCGACGACGGCCTGACCGCCGCTGCCGACCGGTCCCGTCCTCCCGGCCCGGGCGGCGGGCCCCCTGCCCGAGGTGAAGGAGGAGCGCCGTGCTGGGTGAGCTCTGGTGGTTCGTGACGTTCACGGCCCAGGCCGTTCTCGAGCTGCTGCCGTGGTTCCTCGTCGCGATCGTCCTCGGGGTGCTCATCCAGCACCTCGACCTCGACATGCTCGCCAAGCGGGCCCTCAGCCGGCACGGCGTCCTCGGGGTGCTCCTGTCCGCCGCCGTCGGTGCCCTGAGCCCCTTCTGCTCGTTCACCGTCATCCCGCTCATCAGCCGTCTGCTCCGGGCAGGGGTGCCGCTGTCGGTCATCATGGCGTTCTGGATCGCCTCCCCCGCCATGGACCCCGAGATCTTCGCGCTCTCGGCGGCGGCCCTCGGACCGGACGTGGCGACCGCCCGGCTCGTCGGCGCCATCGTGCTGAGCGTGGGCTCCGCGCTCGTCGTCCTCGCCGTCGAGCGGCGCGGCGGGTTCCGCGACGTCCTCGTCCGCGAGCGCCCGTCCCGCACCGCCGAGCCCGCCCCGGACCGGGTCGCCGCGTCGGTGGCCGTCACTGTGCCGCAGGGCGGCCCGGCGACGCCCGTCGCGCCGGTGGCGGGCCCCGCCCCCGCGAGCGGTCCGGTGGCCGACGAGGTTTCGGGGGCCGCGTGCAGCGCGACCTGCGGTGGCGACACCGCGGAGTCCCCCTGGGACGACGACGACGACGGCTGCGCGTGGCAGGAGGTGGTCCGGGCGAACGCTCGCACCATCGACTGGCGGCGCTTCGCCCGCGACGTCGGGCGCGACCTCACGGGGCTCGGGCGCTGGCTGCTGCTGGCCGTCGTCGCGCAGGGCGTCATCGTCCGCTACGTGCCGCAGGAGTGGGTGACCACGGCCATCGGGAGCTCCGACTGGTGGGCGGTGCCGCTCGCGGCCCTCGTCGGGGTGCCGTTGTACCTCAACGGCGTCGGCGCCATCCCGATCACCCAGGGCTTGCTCACCCAGGGGATGATGCCCGGCGCCGCCGTCACCTTCCTCCTCGCGGGCGCGATCACGACCGTTCCGGCGATGGTGGCCGTGCGCTCCGTCGTCCGCTGGAGGGTCTTCGCCTACTACGTCGGCGTGGGCCTGGTGGGCAGCATCCTCATCGGGGTGGCGGCCCAGCCGTGGCTTTGAGTGCCACCGAGGCCGACGACGCGGTCTGGGACCGGCGCAACGGTCGTCACTTCTACACCGGCAGCGCGTGGCTGCGGGCGTTCGCGGAGCTCGCGGGCCTTTCGTTCGTTCGCGTCGACGGGGTCGCCGCCTCGGCCGTCGGGCACCGCGTGCACGCCGACCGCACGAACCCCCGCTACACCCACCGCGTGCTGTACGACGACGCGCTGCTGGAGCCCGTGGGCGACTACGGTCTGGTCGGGGGGTGCGCCGGCTACGAGGGGCACCTGCCGCGCGAGGACGTGGCTACCGCTGACGACGAGCGGGCGGTGGTCCGGCGGCTCGCGTCGCAGCTCGGGACAGAGGTGCTGCTGGCCGCCCATCTCCCCGAGGACGAGGCCCGCCGGGTCGTCGAGCACGAGGTGCTGCCCGGCGCCGCGACCCCGGTCCTGGGGATGGTCGTCGCCGAGCTCGACCTCGCCGGCGCGTCGACCTTCGAGGACTACGTCGCCGGGCTGAGCCGCAACGCGCGCAGCGTGGTCCGTCGCGACCTGCGACGTGCGCAGACGGCGGGCCTGCGCACCGAGGTCGGGCCGTTGGCTCCTGTCGTCGCCGAGGTCGCTCCGCTGCTGGGCCAGGTCCAGGGTCACCACGGCGACGACCCCGACCCCGAGGCCGCGGCCGCGTACCTGCGGCTCTGCTGCCACGGGTCGCTCGCAGACGCCGCGCTCGCGTTCGTCACCCGGGACGCCGGGGGCCGGGCCGTCGCCTTCTCGCTCGGCTACTCGTGGCACGACACCGTGTTCATGCGGGTCGCGGGGCTGGACTACACCCGGGCCGGGGAGAGCGGCGCCTACTTCGAGTCCTACTTCTACGCCCCGGTGCGCCACGCGCTGGACACCGGTCGGGTGCGGGTCGACTTCGGCGGCGAGTCCCTGGAGAGCAAGCTGCGGCGGGGGGCTCGCCCACAGGCCCGGTGGTCGCTGTCGGTCGGGGCCGCGGTCGACGCCGACCGCGCGCGCGAGGTCACCGCTCGGCGGGTGGCGTCACTGCCGTCCGGCCGGGGGCCGGCGCCGGGCTCCGCGGGGTGGCTGGAGGTCCACGACGCCCTCACGGGGACGGCCGCAGGGCGGGCATGGCACCCGATGGGCGCCGGCAGGTAGTCACCGGCGCCGGCCGCGTCCGGTCGACGTCGTGGCCGCGTGGTCGGACCCGGTCGATGCCGCCCGGCTTCGCGACGCGCTCGCCGAGCGCCCACCAGTGGCGGCCGAGGCGCTCGTCGAGGTGGTCGGACAGCACGGACTGCCCCGGTCGCGGCGAGGAAGGCACCGCGGGTCACCATCGGTGCGATGTCGTCGTTCACGGGCGCCCCTGTCGGCTCCGGTCCGGTGCGACCAGGGTCAGGGCCGCGGGCCGAGTCACCCGGTCAGCGGTCGCGCAGACGCACGGTCGTGCCGTCGGCCCCGCGGGAGACGACGACGCCGTACAGGTCCTCGCTGCGGGCGGCCACCTGCACGCGGACGACGAGCCGGCCCGCGTCGAACGGGTCCGGTGCCGCCAGGACGACCTCGGCGGTGTCCGGCCCGAGCGCGACGTCGGCCGAACCGTCCTCGACATCGTGCAGCGCGAGCGCGAGGACCCGGCCGACCCGGTCCGCGAGCGGTTCGGGAGCGACCGAGCGGATGCCCACAGCGTCGGACGCGGCCGACCCGGAAGCGACGCCGAGGGCCTCCCGGACGGCTTCGGCGTGCCCGAGGGCGAACCAGTCGCCGGGCCCGGTCCGCACCAGCGTCCGGGCGCCGTCGGCGCCGACGGTGAGCCACTCGGACGGCAGCCCGCGGACGAGCGCGGCCGGAACGCCGTCGGCCTTCCCCTTGACGAGGTCCGCGGCCGCGGCGACCTCGTCGGCGAGGGCCCGGGCGGTGACGAGGAGGGGCCGCCCGTCGTGGTCGGTCCCGCCCCGGAGGTCCTCGAGCACGGAGAGCCCCGCGGCGCCGAGCGCGAAGTCGGTGAGTCCGGCGCGCCACGGACGCCCCGCGGTGTCGGTGAGCACGACGGCGAGCGCCGCGTCCCCGGGCAGGCCGGCGGCGACCCGTAGAGCGTCCCGCAGCGACGCGGCCTCGGCGTCGGGGTCTGGCGGGAGCAGCAGGACCTGCCCGCCGGGGCCGGTGTTCGAGGCGTCGACCCCGGCCGCGGCCATGACGGGTCCCGCCGCGGCCTCCACGACCCGCGTCACCCCCGTGAGCCCGCGCCGCTCGGCCACGACCCGCCGGGTCTGCGCCGTGACGGCCTCGCCGCGCTCGCCCTCCCAGGTCAGCCCACGCGCCTTGGAGACGACCTTGCTCGACACCGCGAGGCAGTCGCCCGCTCGCAGGTCGAGCCCCGCCGCGGTGAGGGCGTCGACGAGCAGGGCCCCGAGGTCGTCGCCGGGACCGACCTCCGGGACTCCGGGCACCCCGCGCACCGTGAGCGCAGGGGAGGATGCGGGCATCGCCTAGGCCGTGACGGTGGTCGCGAGCCGGAGGGCGTGGGCAGCGATCCGCCCGGCCGCCGGGACGTCGGTCATGAGGAGCGGGCCGTCGAAGACCTCCACCCGCGCACGGGGCAGCCTGACGTCGCCATCCGCGGGGTCGACGAGCCAGGCGTCGAGGAAGTCCTCGTAGAGCCCGGCCACCGCGCCCGCGGTGGACTCGACGCCGATGGCGGTCAGGCAGGCGTCGGCATGGCCCCGCACCGGGCGCCCCGAGATGATCGGCGAGACCCCGACGACGGGCGCCGTCGTCCCTCGCAGGACGTCGCGCACCCCCGCGACGCCGAGGACGATGCCGATGGACACGACGGGGTTGCTCGGGGGGAGGAGGACGACGTCGGCCGTCCGGATGGCGTCGAGGACGCCGGGGGCCGCGGCTGCCCGGTCGAGCCCGGCCACGACGAAGCGACGGGCCGGGACCGACGTCTGGTGGCGGACCCACCACTCCTGGAAGTGGATCGCCGTCTCTCCGTCGCCGTCCTCGACGACGACGTGGGTCTCGACCGGCGCGTCGGTCATCGGGAGCAGCCGGATGCGCCGGCCGGGCAGGCCCCAGCGGTCGGCGAGCCGCGCGGTGACCTGGGACGGCGTCCAGCCCTGGCCGAGCAGCTGGGATCGGACGACGTGTGTGCCGAGGTCGCGGTCCCCGAGGGTGAACCACTGGGGCTGAGCACCGTACGCCGCCAGCTCCGTCTGCACGGTGTGGCTCTCGTCGGCCCGCCCCCATCCCTGGCTCTCCTCGACGCCGTCGCCGAGGGTGTAGAGGAGGGTGTCGACGTCCGGGCAGACCCGCAGGCCGAAGAGCGTGATGTCGTCCCCGGTGTTCGCGACGACGGTCACCTCGCTGTCGGCGAGGCCGGGCGTGGTGTCGAGATGGTGGCGCAGGCCGCGGACGAACCGCGCGCCGCCGACACCTCCCGCGAGAGCCGTGATGCGCATGGGGCGAGTCTGGCACCCGGGCCCGCGGAGGACGACAGGACCCTGCGACCAGGGGCTCCTCCCGCCACTATCACGACGGAACGCTCCGCGAGAAATTGTCCCGATATCACCGAACGGCTTGACGAGGGCTGCATGACACGCGTGTAATTTCATGCATGTCCTCCGACCGGCCGGTCGGAGGACGAGGGTCGAGGGTCGAGGAGGCGCCATGCAGGAGCTGGTCCTGGTCGAAGGTCTGCTGGGGGAGGTCGAGCCCGAGGAGGGCGCGCTGTCGTGGCAGGAGAGGTCACTGTGCGCGCAGACGGACCCCGAGGCGTTCTTCCCCGAGAAGGGTGGGTCCACCCGTGAGGCGAAGAAGGTCTGCGTGTCCTGTGAGGTCCGTGCGGAGTGCCTCGAGTACGCGCTCGCCAACGACGAGCGCTTCGGCATCTGGGGTGGCCTGTCCGAGCGCGAGCGGCGCAAGCTGAAGAAGCGCGCGGTCTGAGCAGGGTCGCCCCTGCCGCTGCACCCCGCATGACTCTGGCCCCGACGCGCCCAGTCGAGACGGTCGTGACCCCCGGAGCCGGCGCCGTCGCACCGCACGTCACGGCGGTGCTCGTCAGCCGGCGTGACCCCGCCGGTGTCGCCGAGGTCCTCGACGCGGTCCTCGCCCAGACCCTGGCGCCCGACACCGTCCTCGTCCTCGACCGCACGGCCGGGCGGACGACCCCAGCCCCGGGCGGTGACGGAGAGCTCACCCTGGACGACCTCGTCGCGCCGGTGGCCGAGCGGCACCGCGTCCCGGTCACCGTCCTGCCCACCGACGACCGGCTCTCCGCGCGCACGGCCGTGCTGCGGGCGGTCGTCGCCCGCGAGCCGAGCGAGGACGCCCACGACCTCGTCTGGCTGCTGCCCGTCGGGACGGCCCCGGAGCCCGGCTGCCTGGTCCGCCTCGTCGACGCCTGGCGAAGATCGCCCTCGACGGGGGTGGTCGGCCCCAAGCACGTCGACACCGACGCCCCGCACCGCCTCCGGGCCCTGTCGATCCGGACGACCCGCGGTGGCCGGCTCCTCTCCCGCCCTGCGCCCGGGGAGCCGGACCAGGGGCAGTACGACACCACGACGGACGTCCTCGCGGTGCCGTTCGCCGCGTCCCTCGTCGAACGAGACCTGCTGCTCGCGCTGCGCGGCTGGGAGACGAGCTTCGGTGACGTCGCCGCCGACCTCGACCTCGGCTGGCGCGCCCACGGTCTCGGCCGCCGGGTCGTGGTGGTCCCGGCCGCGCGGACCCGGTCCGGTCCCGGGGTCGCCGTGTGCACCGCGACCACCTCGGCCCGCCGCCGCGCGGCCCGCCGGGTCGCACTGGCACGCGCCCCCTGGTGGAGTGCTCCTTTCCTCGCGCTCTGGGTGGCCGTCACCTCCGTCGTCGCGTCAGTAGGGCTGCTGTTCCTCAAGCGTCCGCGGGGAGCCCTCGCCGAGCTCACCGCGCTGAGCTCGCTCGACCCCGTCCGTGGCCTCAGCGCACGCTGGCGCACCCGGCAGCGCTCGGCCGTGCGCCGTCGCGATCTCGGGATGTTGTTCGCACCCCGGCGGTCCGTCCTCACGGCCTGGGGCGATGCGGTCCACCATGCCCTCGTGCCCCCGCAGGCGCCGATCGGCAACGAGGCGTCCGACCTCAACCCGCGGTCGTGGGTGGGCAAGGTGCTGCGGCACCCAGGCGTGGTCGCCGTCGTGGCGTCTCTGGCCGTGGCCGTGGCCGCGGGGCGGACGCTCGGCCTCGACGTCGTGACCCGTCTCGGCCAGGGGCTCGACGGCGGTGAGCTCACGGGCACCCGTGCCGACTCCTCGGCGCTGTGGCACGCGTGGCGGGACGGCTGGACCGGCGCGGGCCTCGGGGGCCCCGACCCCACCGGGCCGTCCGGAGCGCTGCTCGCCGCGCCCGCGTGGCTCGTCGCGCACCTGCCCTTCGTCCCGGCCCCGCAGTCCCCGGCCGGGCTCGTCGCCGGGCTGCTCGTGCTCCTCGCGATGCCTTCCGCGGCCCTGTCGGCCTACCTCGCCCTGCGCGTCGCGGCGGGACGGCCCTGGGTCCGTGCCCTCGGTGCGGTGGCCTGGGCGTGCTCCCCGCCGGCCGCCGCAGCGGTGGCAGAGGGCCGCCTGGGAGCGACCGTCGCGCTCGTGCTCCTCCCCGGGGTCGCCGCCGGCCTGTGGCTCATGGCGGTCCGTCGCTCGACCGCGACGAGCGCGTTCGCCACGGCGCTCGCCGTCACGGTCCTCGGTGCCTTCGCTCCCGTGCTGGCCGCGTCGGCCGCGGCCCTCTCCCTCGTCGTCGCGGTGCTGCGACGTGGGGCCCGGGTCCACGGGCTCGTGTCGGCGCTCGTCCCGCTCGGGCTGCTCGCGCCCTGGGCCGTCGCGGCGGGTGACCAGCGATGGCCGGTCCTGCTCGCGGGGGTCGGCCTGGCGGAGTGGGGCGGCCCGGTCCCGGAGGCCTGGCGTGTGGTGCTGCTCGACGCCGGCGGCCCGGTGGGGCCTGCAGGGTGGGCGGGCGCCGCGCTCGTCGCGGGTGCGCTCCTCTCGCTCGGGACCGGCCGTGCCTGGCGGGGTGCGCCGGGTGTGCTCGCCGTGGCCACGCCGTTCCTCCTCGTCCCCGCCCTGCTCGCCCCGCAGGTGCGGCTGGGGGTCGTGCCGCCGGGGCTGGAGGCCGCGGGGGAGGCCGTGCGGCCCTGGGCCGGGACCTTCCTGCTGCCCGTCGTCCTGGTGCTCGTGCTCGCGCTCGTCCGTGCCCTCGACACCGTGCCGACCTCGGGCCCGACCCGGGGCGCCACGGTGACCCGCAGGGCGGCGCTCGTCGGCGGCTCGCTCGCCGTCGTCGTCACCGTCGGCGGCGTCGCGCTGGCAGGGCTGGGCTCCGCGCTGCGGCCGTGGTCGGACCCCCGGCCGGCCGTCTCGGTGGACCAGGCGAGCGGTGCGTTCGCCACCCGCGCGCTCTTCGTGAGCCCCGGTGACGCCGGGGCCGCCTACCGCTTCGTGGGACGCGAGTCAGCCTCCCTCGTGCGAGGCCTCCCCACCGGGACCGAGGCCGATGCCGCGCTCGCCGACGACGTCACGGCGCTGCTGGCCGCCGCCCCCGGCAGCGAGGCCCTCATCGACGCCACGGCGGCCGACCTCCTCGCCATCCGTGGCCAGCAGGTGCCCGAGGTGGTCCGTCGGCTCGACGCCACGGACGGTCTCCAGCGGATCAGCCCGCGGGACGGGTGGATGCTCTGGCGGCTCAGCCCGGTCGACGACCGCGCCGAGGCGCTGGTCGCCTCCCCGCGGCTGCGCCTCGAGACGTCCGGGGAGTCGCGGCTCGTGCCCACCACCGGTGCCCACGGCGCGACCCGCACCCGGATCACCGTCCCGGAAGACGCCCGGCTCGTCGTGGCCGAGCCCGCAGCCTGGAGCCGGTACGCCGCCGTGACCGTCGACGGCCGGGTGGTCCGTGCCGAGCCCGATGCCGCGGTCCCCACCTACCGGCTGCCCGCCGGGCAGGTGACGCTGAGCGTCCAGGTACGTGACCCCCGGCGCTGGGAGCATCGCGGTCAGGTGCTCGGGCTCGCGCTGCTTGCCTTCCTCGCGGTCCCGTTCGGCCGTCGCGAGACGCGGGTGACCCGGTGAACGCGCGGACGGTGTTGGCCCGGGTGCGGCCAGGGCTCGCCGGTGCCGCCCGGGTGGTCACGGCCGCAGCCGTCAGCGCGGGGCTGGTGTGGGGCGCCACGGCCCATCCGGTGGAGGTCGACCTCGCCGCCGCCACCGGCGCCGCCGAGGAGTCGGCCGCGAGGACGAGCCTCGCGACCAGCCTGGCCGCGATGTGCCCGGGCAACGAGCTGAGCGGCATCCCGGGCGTCGAGGACGTCACGGTCGGCGGCACGGTGACGGCGGCGACGGGCCCCGACGAGCTGCTGCCGGTCGAGCCCGAGGGCACGGGCAGCGCCGGCCTCGGCGCGGGCTCCGCACCGCTCGCCGAGCTCGCCCCGGCCCGGCCCGCGACGGCATCCGCCGACCTCCCGCGGAGCGGGCCGGTGGCGCTGGACGCCCGCGGCGCCGCCGCCCCGGCCGTCGTGGGAACCCAGGAGTGGCTGCGCGCCACGGACGACCTCCGCGGTCTCGTGACCACACCGTGCCGGGTGGCGACGACGGACCTCTGGCTGCTCGGAGGAGGAGCCGGTCCGGGCCGCCAGGAGCGGCTCGTGCTCACCAACCCCGGAGGGAACCCGGTCACCGCGACCATCACCGTCCACGGCGCCGCTGGGCCGGTCGGCAGCTCTCGGAGCACCTCGGTGCCCCCGGGCGGCAGGGTCACCCTGCTCCTCGACGCCATCGCCCCGGACGAGGCGACGCCCGCGGTGCACGTCGTCGCGGGAGGAGGTGGGCTGCACGCGACCCTCACCGACACCTGGCTCGAGGGCAGCACCCCGCTCGGCGCGGAGACCGTCGTCCCGGCCGCCGACCCCGCCCCGGTCCAGGTCGTTCCCGCTGCCGTCCTCGGCACCCGGGCCGCGGTGCGCGTCGCCGTCCCGGGCGAGGAGGAGGCGGTCGCGAGCGTGTCCCTGCTCGGCCCGGACGGTGAGGTCCCCGGGTCGGAGGACAGCGTCCTGCGGGTCCCCGGCGGCACGGTCGCAGAGCTCCCGCTGCCCACGGTCGACCGGGGCAACTACGGTGTGGTCGTCAAGGCCGACGTCCCCGTCGTGGCCGCCGTCCGCACCGAGACCCGTGGCGAGAGCGGGCCCGGCGACATCGGCTGGTCCGTCGCGGCGCCCGCCGTCACCGCGGTCGGCGGCACGGCCCTGCCGGCGACCGCCGACGTCGTGCGCAGCCTCCGGGTCGTCTCGACCGGTGGGGCGAGCACCGCCCGGGTGCTGCTGGTCGTCGACGGCCAGGTCCGCGTCCGGACCGTCGAGCTCGGGTCGGAGGAGTCGGCCGACGTCGCCCTCTCGGGTGCCTCCGCGGTCTGGGTCCGGCGGCTCGGTGGTGGCGGCGAGCTGCGCGGCGGGGTGGTCAGCGCCTCCGGTCCGTCGACGGGGCTGCTGCTGTCCGTCATGCCGCTCGGGCCCGCTCCCGTCACCTCACCGGTGAGCCGGGCCTTCCCGCTGCCCTGACGGCCTACCGCGTGCCGGGGTCGAGCTCCTCGGGTGGTACGCCGAGCAGCGCTGCCACCTGCTCCGTGACGACCTCGGCGACGATCTCGGCGAGGTCGAGCGCGTCCGCCGCCCGGGCCTCCACCGGGCGGCGGTAGACGACCACGCGGTCGGCCCGCTCGGGTGTGGCGCGCAGCAGCCGGCCGAGTGGTGCCATCTGCTCGTCCCAGGGGGCCGGGTCGGTGGGGGGCACGTCCTGGACCGCGAACTCGGTGGCTGCGTAGCGCGTGCCGAGCTGTGGCCGGAGGCGGTCGGCCGCGTCGAGGACGAGGTCGTCGAAGCGCTCACGGCGGGTCGTCATCGACGGGACGGGGGGCCAGGCGAGCGGGCCACGGGCCCTACGGCCGTGACGGTCCCGGCGGCGCGTACTCACCACGGCATGGTACGGCGTGCCTGCGGGGGAGCCGTGGGCCGCAGGTCTAGGGTCGGGGACGTGAACCTGTCGCGTACGTGCACCAAGACCGGCTGTCGCCAGCCGGCCGTCGCGACGCTCACCTACGCGTACTCCGACCGTGCCGCGGTGCTCGGTCCGCTGGCCACCTACTCCGAGCCGCACACGTACGACCTCTGTGCCGACCACGCCGGCCGGCTCACCGCCCCGCGCGGCTGGGAGGTCCTGCGCCTGGTCACCGAGTACCCGGAGCCGCAGCCGACGTCCGACGACCTCCTCGCGCTCGCCGACGCGGTCCGTGAGGCGGGGCGCCCGCGCCAGGAACCGTCGCCCGCGCCGCTGCCCGACCCGGGCGAGGTCACCCGGCGCGGTCACCTCCGGGTGCTGCGCGGCAGCGCCGAGGCCTGACCCACCCGAGGGAGTCGGCGCTCTCCGCGGAGCGCGGACCTGACACGTTGAAACCGGCTCCCGGCGGTCCCTGACCTCGTGCCGGTGTCGAACGGACACACCTGGATCGGCCGAACGGCTGACACCGACACCATTTCGCCCACCGGCGACTCCCTGGTCTCCGTAGGTTGCTCGTGAACCACCCCTGAGAACAGCACATGCTCGATACCCCTCCACACTCTCGCCAGGAAGGGACGTCGTGAACCGCTCATCACCACGTCCAGACCGGCGCCGACCGTCACTCCGGGACCCGCAGGCCCCACGGAGCGAGTCGGGCGCCGTGGCCATCGAGGCTGCCATGGTCTCGATGCTGCTGTTCACGATCCTGGCCGGCATCGTCGACCTCTCCACCTTCTTCCGGACCTCGTACCAGGTCAACACGGCAGCGCGTGCCGCCGCGCGGACCGCGGCCTCCGATCCGATGGCCTCGACGTTCGCCTCGGGCGCTGCGGCGCAGGTGGCCAGTGCTCTGAAGGGGACGGACCCGGCGAGGGTCACCAAGATCTGGGTCTACAAGGCGAGCACGGCCACCGGACAGCCGGTGTCCGGAGCTGCCTGCTCGTCCCAGTGTGTCCGGTTCACCCTCGACGGCTCGGGCAACGTCAACGGGTCCACCGGAGCCTGGTCCAACCGCTCGGCATGCGCAGGAGGAACAGTGGACGCCGTGGGCGTGCTCGTGGAGTACCGGTACAACGCACCGATCGTCTTCTTCGACGAAGGGCTGATCACGGACCGCACCGTCATGCGCCTCGAGCAGGTTTCCTCGACCTCGACGTGCGTGTCGTCATGAGGATCGCACGACGCCGTGAGGGCGGGGCCACGGCCGTCGAGGCCGCGCTGGTCACGCCCGTCATCCTCGGGCTGATGCTCGCGATCCTCGAGTTCGGGCTCTTCTTCAAGGACTCCCTCTCGGCGTCCGAGGCCGTCAAGGCGGGGGTGCGTCTGGCCTCCGCCGCTCCACGGCAGGCCGACTACGCACAGAACGCCGCAAACCGCGTCAAGGCCGCCTCCGGGGCCCTGCCGCGCGGTTCGATCCAGGAGCTGTGGGTGTACAAGGCGAACACGAACAACAACTACCCGACGGGGTACTCCTCCTTCGCGGGATGCACCACATGCGTCAAGTTCACCTGGACCGGGACGGAGTTCGCCCCGAGCTACTCGAACTGGGCGCCGACGACCCAGAACGCATGCGCGAGCGGGCCACCGGACCGGATCGGGGTCTACCTCAAGGCGCGACACGACGCCCTCACCACCGCGATCTTCACGTCGCTGACCATCCAGCAGGCCGACGTACTGCGGTTCGAGCCGGTCCCGGCGAGCCACGGGTGCACGCCGTGAGGCCCGGACGTTGCGCTCGGCGCCGAGAGGAGCGCGGCTACGTCGCGGTCCTCACGGCCATCATGCTCACCGTCCTCGTCGGGCTCTCGGCCTTTGCCGTCGACGTCGGCCACTGGTACCTCGTCGGTCAGCAGCAGCAGCGGGCGGCGGACGCTGCCGCGCTCGCCGGGGTGACGAGCCTGCCGGACGACCCGTCGAGCGCCTACACCAAGGCACGGACGTACGCGACGGCCAACGGCTTCACGTCGGGGGCGGCCAGCGCCACGGTGACGCCTACGCGCGTGGGGTCAACCCAGCTCAAGGTCGAGGTGTCGCAGACGGTCGACAACTTCTTCGGGGGGCTTCTCGGGCTCTCGCAGACCACGGTCGCCCGCCACGCGATCGCCGAGTTCGCCGGCCCGGTGCCGCTCGGGAGCCCGTGCAACCGCTTCGGTGACGACCCGGACCCGGGCGGCACGGCCAGCGCGAGCTGCGCCGCGGCCGGCAACTTCTTCGCCATGGTCGGGAACCGGGGGACACTGAAGCACAACGGTGACGCTTTTCAGAACGACACGTGCAGCAGCGGTGTCGACGGTTGCACTGGTGGCGTCAACACCGACTTCGACCCCGACGGCTACTTCTACACGGTGACGGTGAGGCAGCCGGTGTCGAACCTGACGATCGAGGCGTTCGACCCGGCGCACGTCGTCACGGGCGGCACCTGCACGACGAACAACCTCGGAGGCGCGTCGGCTCTCAGGGCGTCGGACACCGTCCCCGGGGACCCGGCAACCCGATACCAGACCGGTGCCGGCGACTGGTGCACCGGCGACTCGGCCTTCTCCAGCGGTGACAAGCTGACTACGCGCTTCTCGGTCAGGGCACCCGGCGGGAACCCGTGGGACCCCACCTCGTGGCCTGCCATCGGTGGCTGCCAGCAGACGTTCCAGGGGTTCAACGGCGATCTCTCCAAGGTCCTCAAGAAGGACACGGACGAGTACAAGGCACGAACGGACGTCGCCCAGAACTTCCGGCGCTGGGTCCAGCTGTGCCGCGTCAACGGTGTGGTGCAGCCGGGGACGTACGCCGTCCAGGTGAAGACGAACGGTCTGGGGTCGGACGGCGAGAACGCGCACAACCGGTTCTCGCTGAGGGCCTACGGGTCGAACAGCGGCGACAAGGACAAGATCTCGGTCGCCGGTTACGGGAAGATGGCGCTGTACGCGAACACCCCCAGCGGGACCTCGACCTTCTACCTGGCACGCATCCCGAGCAACAGCAGCGGCCAGCTGTTCCACGTCGACCTCTTCGACGTCGGTGACGGCGCCAAGGGCAGCTCCCGGATGACGGTCCTTCCGCCCGCCGAGACCGGGGGCAGCTTCAGCGGCTGTACTGGTTCCGGCCCGGTGACCGGGTCCTTGTCGGGCTGTCGGGTCTACCTGACGAGTCCTGATTCGTTCAACGGCAAGTGGCAGCGGATCACTGTTCCCATCCCGTCCTCGTACTCCTGCTCCGACACCTCGGCCACGGGGTGCTGGGTCCGCCTGCAGTTCTACTACGGGAGCGACTCGAACCCGACCGATACGACGTCCTGGACCGCGACGCTCGAGGGCGACCCGATCCGGCTCGTCGAGTGAGGTGACCCCTCCTCCCGTATCCTCACGGCCGTGACGACGCCTTCACTCGCCGACATCGTCAAGGCCTACGACGTCCGGGGGACCGTCCCGGACCAGCTGGACGACAGCGTCGCCCGTGCCCTGGGGGCGGCCTTCGCCGAGATCGTGCTGGTCCGGGACGGTGCGCGGGCCTGCGTGGTCGGCCGGGACATGCGCGACACCGGCCCGGACCTGGTCGCCGCCTTCGCCGACGGCGTCGCGAGCCGCGGTCGCGACGTCGTGCTCGTCGGCCTCTGCAGCACGGACGGCCTGTACTACGCGAGCGGCGCACTCGACCTGCCGGGCGCGATGTTCACCGCGAGCCACAACCCGGCCGCGTACAACGGCATCAAGCTGTGCCGCGCGGCCGCCCGCCCGGTCGGTCAGGACTCCGGCCTCGCCGACATCCGCGAGCTCGCGCAGGGCATCCTCGACGGCGAGGTGCCGGACCCACCGGGCCCTCGCGGCGCGGTCACCGAGCGCGACGTCCTCGCCGACTACGCCGGGTTCCTCCGTGGCCTGGTCGACCTGTCGGACATCCGACCGCTGCGCGTCGTCGTCGACGCCGGGAACGGGATGGCCGGCCTCACGGTCCCGGCGGTCCTCGGGACGGCCGCGGGGCTGCCGGCGCTGCCGCTGACCGTCGAGCCCCTCTACTTCGAGCTCGACGGCACGTTCCCGAACCACGAGGCGAACCCGCTCGACCCGGCGAACCTGCGCGACCTCCAGGCGGCGGTGCGGGCGCACGGCGCCGACCTCGGGCTCGCCTTCGACGGCGACGCCGACCGCTGCTTCGTCGTCGACGAGCGCGGCGAGCCGGTCAGCCCGAGCGCGATCACCGGGCTCATCGCGCGCCGCGAGGTCGCCCGAGCCGTGGCGGACGGCACCCCGGCCGCGGACGTCGCGGTCGTGCACAACGTCATCTGCTCGGCGCAGGTGCCCGAGGTCATCGCCGAGACCGGTGCCCGAGCAGTCCGGACCCGTGTCGGCCACTCGTTCATCAAGGCCGAGATGGCGCAGCACAGCGCGGTCTTCGGTGGCGAGCACAGCGCGCACTACTACTTCCGCGACTTCTGGTTCGCCGACACCGGGATGCTCGCCGCGCTGCACGTCCTCGCCGCCCTCGGCGAGCAACCCGAGCCGCTCAGCACCCTGATGGCCGACCTGTCCCGCTACCCCGCGTCAGGGGAGGTCAACTCGACCGTCGCGGACCCTGTGGCCGCGACCGAGCGCGTCCTCGCCTGGGGAGCCGAGCACGGCGTCGAGGTCGACCACCTCGACGGTGCCACGCTGGTGCACGCCGGTGGGCCGGGCGACCCGATGTGGTGGCTCAACCTGCGGGCCTCGAACACCGAGCCGCTGCTGCGCCTCAACGTCGAGGCCGAGGACAGCGTGACGATGGCACGGGTGCGCGACGAGGTGCTCCGCGTCGTCCGGCAGACCTGACACGCAGCGACCGCACAGCGCTCGCGCAGCGCGGCTCACCAGAGTCGGAGCGTCCGGCACGACACCGACCGAGGAGACCGCCATGCCCCGTCGCCACCCCCTCGCCCTCACGGCAGCAGCCGCGCTCGTCGCGCTCTGCGGGGCGGCACCCGCCGTCGCCGACCCGCTGCCGACGACCGACGGCCTCTCCGCGCTGCGGCAGGACACGGTGACGCGCGCGGACAAGGCGCTCAACAACCCGCGGAAGTTCAAGGTCGCGGGCTCCGAGACGATCCACAAGAGCACGGTCCGTGCGGCGAAGAACCGCAACGTCCTGGAGCTGGACGGCAGCAACGACAACCGGGTGGTGTTCAACGACTACAACGGCAACTCCTGGTGTGGATCCTTCGTCGCAGCGATGTGGACCGGGCACACCATGCCCGACCCGTCGGTGTACCCGAGGATCCCGACGAACTACGAGAGCTCACAGGCCTGGGCCACCGACCCGAAGGTCCGGGACCTCTTCCACCCGTACACCGGGGCCGACCAGAAGCTGCCGAAGCCGGGCGACGTCCTCGTGTGGAAGGACGACGACTCGTCGTGGACCGGGCACGTCGGCCTGGTCGTCAAGGTCTACCCGGGCACGCGGAAGATCGTCACGGTCGAGGGCAACGTCGACGGCGACGAGATCGCCAAGAAGATCTACACCTGGGGTGCCGGCGGGCCGGCGCGAGCCGGCAAGACCTTCCGCGGGTACACCTCGCGGCACTGAGGCTCAGGCGGGGCCCGGGCTCCGGCGCTGCGCGACCGGCCTCGCGGCGGTGGCCCGGCGCGATGCGGCGACCTCCTCGACCCGCGCGGCGCGTGCCTCGTCCGGACGGCCCGAGGCGTCGAGGACGGCCGCGAGGACCTGGTAGCTGAAGGCGACGCTGAGCGGCCGGTCGAGCTCCGAGAAGTCCAGGACGGCCTGCCGCAGCGCCGCCTCGGCGGCGTCGAGACGGCCGAGGGCGAAGAGCGCGCGGCCGTAGGTGCGGCGCGCGCGGGCCCCGAGGAACGCGTCCCTCGACGTCAGGGCGCGCTCCAGCGCCCGTCCGGCCTCATCGAGGGCCTGAGGCGCCTGACCGCCGGCGAGACTGACCTCGGCCCGTGCGTCGAGGGCGTACGAGTACATGTGCACGGCTCCGACGTCGTCGAGCAGCGAGAGGGCCTCGTCGATGAGGATCGTCGCCGCCCCGAGGTCGCCGGTCCTGCGCCGGGCCCGGGACAGCTCGAGGGTCGCGAGGGCGAAGGCGACCGTGTGCGGCGTGCCGACGAGGATCTCGCGGGCACGGGTGAACTCGCGGGCGGCGTCGTGGACCTCGTCGTAGTCGTTGTGGACCGTCCCGCGGGCGATTGCGGACCAGCCCGAGAGCACGGGGTCGGACGCGTTGGCGAGGGAGGCATCGGCGGTGGCGATGGCCTCCTCCGCCCGGGCCCGCAGACCAGTGGAGGTCGCGGCCTGGGCGACGACGAGCGCGGCGGCCGCCGCAGCGGCGTGGGCGCCGAGCGCCACGAGCCGTGGATGGGCGTCCTCGGCGAGTCCCGCGGCCTCGCCGGAGGCGGAGCGGCGATCCTGGAGCAGCCAGGCCCGGCACAACAGCAGCAGGGCACTGCCGAGCCTGCCGTCCTCGTCGGCGTCGGCGAGGTGCGGGCGGACACGCTGCTCCGCCTCGAACCAGGCGTGCACGTCGGTGGCGGCCGCGGTCCCGAGGGCGGCGTCGGAGAGGAGCCGCCAGGCCAGGTGTGGGTGGTCGGGCGCCAGCTCCACGGCCAGCGCGAGCAGCATCGGGGTCTCGGTGCGGAAGAACCGCCGGCCGGCTCGCACCGGCCGGGTGGGCGCGACCGCCTCGAGGTCCGAGGGGCGTGGCGCGGGTGGGATGAAGCGCTGGGGCAGGGTGCCGAGCAGGGCCCCCGCCCGGACGACGGCCGCCTGCGCGATACGCACCGCCCCCGTCCGGAGACGCCCGGCGACAGCGGGGTCGCCGTCGGTCCGGGCGCGGATGTGCGCCCGCACGAGGTCGTGCAGCCGGAACTGCGGGTCGTGCCCCTCACGGAGCACGGTCTCGACGAGGCCGGTCTCGGCCAGGACGTCGAGGACGGCGTCGCCGGTGGCGACGTCGTCCAGGGCGGCACCGAGCACCCATCCGCTCACGGTGTCCATCGGCAGGTGGGCGATCCCCTCGAGCGCCCACTGCGCGGCCGGGGCGAGGTCGGCGAGGATCCGGTCCAGGCCGTCGCGCAGGGCGGCCATGCCGTCAGACCCGTCACCCGCCGCCGGCTCCACGAGGCGGTCCGCGACGTCCGCGAGCGTGAGGTCGGGCCGCTGCGCGAGCCGTCCCGCGACGAGCCGCAGCCCGAGCGGCATCCGCCCGGTCAGCCGGAGCACGTCCGCGGTGGCCTCGGGCTCCTCGGCGAGCCGCTCGGGCCCGACGAGGGTCTCGAGCAGCCCCTTCGCCGGTCCGGGGCGCAGGCTGCGCAGCCGGATGCGGCGGGTCGACGACAGACCCGGCACCGTCTTGCGGGACGCGATGATCGCCATCCCGCCGGGGCCTGCCGGGAGGAGGTCGGAGAGGACGCAGCCGCCGGCCTCCGCTGCGGTCTCGGGGCACACGAGGTTGTCGACGACCACGAGCATCCGACGTCCGTCGAGCAGCGAGCGGAACAGACCGGCGCGGGAGCGGGGGTCGGACGGCACGGCCTCCGGGTGCACGCCGAGGAGCGGGAGGAACGAGGCGATGACGGCGTCGACCGAGAGCCCGCCCGGGGTGTTCGCGCCGTCGTGGTACAGGGCGCCGTCGGGGAACGCGTCCCGGAGCCGGTGCCCGGCCTCCAGGGCCAGGGCGGACTTCCCCGAGCCGGGCAGCCCGGTCACCGCGACGACCACCGCGTCCCGGTCGACCTCGCCCGCGGCGGAGAGGATCTCCTGCAGCTCGTCGTCGCGCCCGACGAAGGAGGGCGGTCGGCGGGGGAGGGTCCGAGGTACCGGCAGGCCGTGGACGGCCACGAGCACCTCCTCGCCGACGGTCCGCGGAGCCGGTGGGTCCGCCTCGCCGGAGAGTACGACGCGCTGGGCCTCGGTGAGCTGGTCGGACGGACGCACCCCGAGCTCCTCGTCGAGCCGCGTGCGCGCCGCGCGGAACACCTCGAGGGCCCGGGACTGCTGCCCGCTCGCCGCAAGGGCCAGCATGAACTGCGCGATGAAGCCCTCGTGGTACGGATGCTGCGCCGTCAGGGCGTCGAGCTCGGCGACGAGCCCGTCGAGGGCTCCGGCCCGCAGGGCGGCGTCGTGCCGCTCCTCCAGGACCGACAGCCGTTCCTGGGACAGCCGGCTCCGCTCGACCTCGACGGCACCGGTGTCGGGCGTGCCCTGGAGCGGCTCGTGCCGGAACACCCCCAGGGCACGGTCGTAGTGGACGAGCGCCACCCCGGGGCGGGCGACGCGTTCCGCCCGCGCCGTGGCGACCTCGTCGGTCCAGCTCGTGACGTCGATGTCGACGGCGTCACCGAGGCGGTAGCCCCGGCCGTCCGTCACGATGACGGGGACGTCGGTGGAGGCCTTGCGCCGGATCCCGGAGACGAGGGACTGGACTCGGTTACGTGCGGACGACGGTGGGTCGCCGTCCCACAGCCACTCCCCGAGCGAGTCGACCCCGATCCGCCCGCGAAGGGCCGCGAGGGCGAGGAGGCCGTGCTCCAGCTCGGTCAGCCGGACGGGCCCGTCGGGACCGGACAGCCGTACCCGACCGAGTATCTCCACCTGCACGTGTCGTCCTCTCCCTGCCCATGTCTCGTTGGTGACCCTAGGCACGTGGGCGGGGGACATCAACAGGAGTCCGCGGGGAGCCCTCCCCGCCCGGCCTGTGGGAGGATCGGGGACGCGCCGAACGCCCCGAGAGGACCCCATGACCGAGCCCGCCGTCCCGCCCTCGCACCTCGAGCCCTGGCTCCGTGACATCCTGCGCTGCCCCGGCTGCCGGAGCGAGCTCCGGGACGCCGAGGGGACCGCCGGTCCCGAGCTCGTCTGCGTGTCGGACGCCTGTGGCCTGGCCTACCGCATCGACGACGGGGTGCCGGTCCTCCTCGTCGACGAGGCGCGTCGGCCCGCCTGAGGGCCCGCGCGCCCACCATCCGCTCCACGTCGAGGAGGTCGGAGCCCATGCCCTGGGTCGACGAAGCCCGGTTGGACGACGCCGACGCCCTCGCGGCCCTCGACTCCCGCGGTGCGCTCCGCTCGGTCGCCGGGGCGGGTGCCCAGGTGCGCCGGGCGCTCGTCGCCGCCGACGAGGCCGGGATCGGCCGGGTGGGCGGGGGAGAGCGGCCGCGGTCGGTCCTCGTCGCGGCGCTGGGTGGGTCGGCCGTCGTCGGCGACGTCCTCGACCTCCTCGCCGAGCCCGGCTCGCCGGTCCCCGTCCTCTGCCGGCACGACGGCCCGCTGCCGGGGTGGGTCGGCCCGCTCGACCTCGTCATCGCGGTCTCGCAGTCGGGCCGTGCGGGCGGGCCCCTCACGCTGGCGACGGAAGCGGCCCGGCGTGGAGCATCGTTGCTCACCGTGGGTGCGGCCGGTTCGCCGCTCGCCGAGGTCGCCGCCAGGGCCCGGGGGGTGCATGTCGAGACAGCGCTCCCGACCCCGTCGTCGCGGACGGGTCTGTGGTCCCTCCTCACCCCGGTCCTGCGCGCCGCCGACGTCCTCGACCTCGCGTCCTGCCCGACAGACGTCCTCGAGCGCACCGCCGACGTCCTCGACGAGGTCGCCGAGGAGTGCCGTCCGACCTCGGAGTCCTTCGTCAACCCCGCCAAGGTGCTCGCCACCGGGCTCGACGGCACGGTCCCCGTCGTCCTCGGCGAAGGCGCGCTCGCCGGGGTCGCCGCGTCCCGCGCCGCCCAGATGCTCGCGCGCACGTCGCGGGTACCCGCCGTCCACGGCGTGCTGCCGGACGCCGCGTCCGCGCTCGTCGCCACGTTCGACGGCCCGTTCGGCAGCGGCCTCGAGGCACCCGGTGTCGGTGCCGAGCGGGACATCTTCGCCGACCCCTACCTCGACGGCCCGGCGGTGCCCCGACTCGGCCTCCTGGCGCTGCGCGACCCGGATCTTGACCCCGACGCCCGTTCTCTCGGCGACGCCGTGCTGGCCTCGGCCCGCGACTCCGGCGCCGTGGTCCTCGAGCAGGAGGCCCGCCCGGGACATCCCGTGGAGCGGTTCGCGTCCCTGGTCGCGCTCACCGACTTCGCGGCGACGTACCTGGCGCTCGGGCTCGGGCTCGACCCGTCGGTCTCCCGTCACGTCACGGACCTGCGCGACCGGACGTCCTGACCTCCTCCGGGCCCATCCGGCGCGCTGATGTCGACCCGCGCGAGTGGGGTGTCGGCCGAGCGCGTACCCTGGCCGCGGTCCTGGCATGGGCCGGGGAGGGAAAGGTCATGTCACGTTCTGCCGGAGACGGCGTCCACACGGGTGCGCTCGGGACCGGGGCGGTCGTCGCCAGCGCGATGACGAGCCTCATCGTGCTGGCGGCCGGCGCCGCTCGCGGACTGGACTTCTGGGACGAGTCGTACACGCTGCTCCTCGTGGACCGTCCGGACGCTTCGTACGCTGCGGGGGAGGTGTTCCTCTTCCAGTTCCTCCTGCACCCCGTGTTCGTGGCGCTCGGCCGTGACGTCGCGCTGCTCCGGCTCGTCGGTTTCCTCATGCTTGTGCTCGCGGCGGTGGCGGCCACACGAGCGGTCGGGGCGTTCCTGGCATCCGAGGAGGTGCCGGTCACACCGTGGTGGTCACGGATGGCGCCGGCGGTGGTGGCGGCGACGACCCCCATGGCGTTCATCGGAGCAGGCAGGGTGCCCACCTACCGCGTAGTCGTCGTGATCGCCCTGCTGGTCGTCGTGTGGGGGGTGTGCCGGATGTGGGCGAGTGCCCGTCCGGAGTGGGGCCTGCTGGTGGGTGCGGCTCTCGTCGTGACCTTCACCGGCAAGCCGCCCTCGGCGCTCGCAGCCGGCGTGGTCGTCGCCCTCGCGGTCGCAGGGCGTGGCGAGCCGAGGTTCGTCGGCCGGGCGGCACTGTACGGGCTTCTCGGGGCGATCGTGGCTGTCTCCGCTGTGTTGGTCGCTTCGGGCCTTTCGCCTCTGGGAGTCGTGGCGTACCTGCAGGGTGGACTCGAGATGGTGTCCGCCTCGGGGACCCACTCGTCGTGGTGGACGATGCTGGGGTTCGCGCCCGTATCCGCCCGGGTCCTTCTCGTGTTCGGGCCTCTGCTGGTGCTCCCGCTGCTCCTGGCTCTGCACGACTCCGCTCGGAGGGGCGACGACCCCCGTCGGGCAGCCCTCCTCCAGGTGGGGATGGGCATCCTGGCCCCCGCGGTCGCCGCCGTCCTGGCCGTGGTGTTGCTGTCGGCCCAGGGGTACGGTAGCCAGGTCCAACAGTGGACCTTCCTGTGGGGCATCGCGGCAGCGCTGCTCCTGGTCGTGTCGGTGCATCGCGCGAGCGGTCCGCGGCGCCTGCGTGCGGTCGGGGTGGTGCTCCTTCTCCTGTCGCTGCCCTATGCGGCGACAGTCGGCACGAACACGAACTTCGCCCAGACGATGACCCAGGCCGCGGCGTTCTGGGCCCTGGCCGTGATGGCGGCCGGGCTCCTCCTGGCTCGGGAGTGGCCGCCGGGTCGCGGACTGCTCCTTCCTCTCTCGCTGTGGCTCGCCGCGACGACCGTGGCGGTGCAGGTGGCCTGGTTCGCGGACCGCGAGGAGGGCATCAGCCTTCGCGAGGACACGGTGCAGTCACGGGTTCTCGGAGGGTCGCTCTGGCTCGAGCCGGACAGCGCCGAGCTGGTGTCCGAGCTGTCCACGATGACCCGCAACGCGTCGTTGACGGATCGCCCGGCTATCGACCTGACCGGCTACGGCGCAGGCTACGAGCTGCTCCTGGGGGCCCGTCCCCTGGGGAGGGCGTCGTTCTTCGGGACGTTCGACGGGGCCTATCGCGGCGCGCGTCTGGGGCTGGAACGCGAGAGCTGCCGCGACCGGGCCGAGGCGGTCGTGCTGGTCGCGTCGCACAACCCCTTGGATGTCAGCGCAGCGGTCCAGGCATGGGGTCTGAACCTGGATACCGACTACACCGAGATCGGGCGCTTCCGCCCTACGCACGGTGGGGCGGTCGTCCGCAGCCAGACAGTGCGCGTGTTGCTGCCGACCGAACACGTCGGCCAGGTGCTCGGGTGCCCCCACGCATGACGCATCCGCGACTCTCCGGAACCGCGACCGCCCCACGTCGTCGGGGTGGGAGGCGGGCGGGACTCAGGGGGACGGCGCTGCCAGGACGAGACGTTCGGCGTGGGGGAGGCGCAGCAGGTCCGCACCGGGGACGAGGATCTTGCTGCGGCGCAGTCCGCTCCCGATGACGACCTCCCCGGCGTCCACCACGGCGTCGTCGACGAGCACCGGCCAGCCGTCTGGCAGACCGACCGGGGTGATCCCACCGAACTCCATGCGGGTCAGCCCGACCGCGTCGTCGTGGGGCGCGAACGAGATCTTCCTCGCGCCGAGGTGACGCCGGACGACACCGTTGATGTCGGCCCGGTGGGTCGCGAGGACGACCACGGCGGCGTAGGTCGTGACACCGGCACGCTTGGCTGCGACGACAACGCAGTTCGCGCTGGCGCCCGGAGCGACGTCATAGGCGTCGCAGAGTGCGGCGGTGTCGGCGAGGGCGGGGTCGATCTCGGCGACCTCCGCTCCCGGTACTGAGCCTGCCGCCGCGGCAACCGGCGGTGCGAGTAGCTCAGGGCGGGCGGAGGCGGGGATCCAGTCGAGGCGTCCGCGGGATGTCGGCATGTTGGCCACGGTAGGTGAACGGAGCTACTCCCGGCGTCGTCGTCGACGCCGGGAGCGCCGATTGGAGGTTCGACCGGTTGGGGGCGCCGTTGATGCGCGTGCCGAGCCCGGACCCGTTCCGTGGGTTCTCCGGGGATGGGGCCCTCGTGTCGGCGATCGTGACGCCTGGGCGTGCCCGACCATCTAGGGTGGTGGAGGTGCGACTGTCCTCGAGCGATTAGGTCCGTTCGTCGAGCGAGGAGACCAGGGCGGAGCGGTAAGACGAGGAAGGACGCGATGGGGGAGACTTTCACCGACCCGTTGCTCCCCGTCACCCGCACGGGCGACACCTCCCGTGAGTGAGCCGACCCTCGGCCCGGACCAAGCCGACCCACGTCCCACTGACCGGTTCACCGGTCGTGCCCTGCTGTCCAGGGCCGCCCGGGACGCGCTGTGGGTCGCTGCGGTACCGGCGCTTCTCTTGGTCTGGGTCCCTCTGATGGATGACATCGGTACCGACTCCGCCCATGCGTACTGGAACGCGTGGAACCAGGACCTGTACGGGGCCGGGCCGGGGTCGGTCGACGCCTACAACTACTCGCCTGCTTTTGCCCAGCTGTTGTACCCGGTGACGTTGTTGTCGTGGCCGGTGTTCCTCGTCGTGTGGTCGGCCCTTCTCGTGACAGCCCTCGTCTGGCTCATGTGGCCGCTTCCTCACAGCTGGCGATGGCCCGTCCTGCTGTACGTGATACCGCCGGCGGTGGCGATCGGGAACATCGAACCTCTGCTCGCGGTCGTGGCGGTGCTCGGGTTCCGGTGCCCGTGCCTCTGGGCGTTCCCACTGCTGACCAAGGTGGTGCCCGGGGTGGGGGTCCTGTGGTTCGTGGTTCGCCGAGAGTGGCGCCACGCGGCGTGGGCCGTCGGAGCGACTCTCGGCGTGCTGACGCTGTCCTTTGTGGCCGACCCCGGACTGTGGTTCGCCTGGGGGCAGTTCCTGCTGGCCAGCTCTGATACGCACATCCGTTACCTGCCCCTCTGGATCCGCCTACCGGTGGCCGTGGGGCTGACCGTGTGGGGTGCGTTGCGAGCCCGTCCGACCACTCTGGCCGTGGCCATGATGTTCGCGATGCCGTTGTGGTCGTCCGGAGTGCTTCTCATGCTGACGGCGGTTCCACGACTCTCCCGCCTCCGAGGGCCGGAGACGGCGTCACGGCCGCAGAGGTAGCCCTGGGACTGCACCACCGGCTCGGGTGATGGCTCTCGCGCTGCCCCAGAAGGGCGAGTCCACGTGGCCGGCCAGGACGAGCCGGAGCCCTACTCGCTGCTGAGGTTCCGCAAGGCGTGCGGAGGGCCGTTCCGTCCGGGGTGGCCCTCCGCCGTTCGTGGGCGGCTCGTCCGGGGGTCCTCCGAACGGTCAGAACTCCCCTCCGGGGTCTTCGCCCCACGGGGGTCCCTGAATACCGTTCAGTGACTCCCGCGCGCGAGGCGCGGTCCTACCCACGACGCCGGAAGGGGCGAGATGAGCTCCCTGGACGACGCGGTCCGGGACGGCGTCACCGTCGTCGTCCCGTGCTACCGCTCCGAGGAGACCCTCGGACCGCTCGTCGACCAGCTGCTCCCGGCACTGTCCGCGCTCACCCCCCACCACGAGGTCCTCCTCGTCGTCGACGGGTCGCCCGATGCCACGGCGGCGGTCGCCCGCGAGGTGGCCGGTGCTGCGCGCGACACCGTGCGGGTGATCGAGCTCCGACGCAACTACGGACAGCACAACGCGCTCATCGCCGGCGTCGCCCAGGCACGTTACGGCGTGACGGTGACCATGGACGACGACCTCCAGCATCGTCCCGACCAGCTCGGCACACTCCTCGCGCCGCTCGATGACCCCCGGGTCGACCTCGTGTACGGCGTGCCGGTGGAGGAGGAGCACGGCGCGGTGCGCTCGCTCGCCTCTCGCACCGTCAAGTCGGCACTCGCCGTGGCCGGTGTCCCCAACGCACGTGACGTCAGCGCCTTCCGTGCCTTTCGCACCGACCTGCGCGAAGCCTTCGCGCACGTCACCGACCCGTTCGTCTCGCTCGACGTCGTCCTCTCCTGGGCGACGACAGGGGTCCGCCGAGCGCAGGTGCGGATGGACCGTCGGGTCGACGGGGAGTCGGGCTACACCGTCCGGCGCCTCCTCGGCCACGCGGCGAACATGGTCACCGGCTACAGCGTGCTCCCGCTGCGCCTCGTCACCTGGCTCGGGCTGGCCGTCTCCACGCTCGGGCTCGTCGCCCTCGCCTCGGTCCTCGTCATGTACTGGACCGGTCGGATCCAGGTGGCCGGGTTCACGACCGTCGTCGCGATGCTCAGCATCCTGTCCGGAACCCTCATGCTCTCGCTCGGCGTCGTCGGCGAGTACCTCGGCCGGCTGCACGTCCGCTCGATGCAGCGTCCGGCGTACGTCATCCGCCCCGAGCGGCTCGCCGCGTCCGGCGTGGGCGCTGCGTGCGACTGCGTGACCGACGCACGAACGGGCCACCGGCGATGAGCAGTCTGCCCCGTCCCGGAGTGCGGCGCACGGCGGCTCCGGTCCGGTTCACGGCACCGTTGCGCACGGGCCGGGAGCAGGAGTACCTGGCCCAGGTACTCGCGTCACCCATGTGGCACGGCGACGGGGTCTTCACCCGGCGGGCGAGCGCGTGGCTGCGCGAGCTGACCGGCGTCCCGGGGGCACTCCTCACTCCCTCGTGCACGCACGCACTGGAGCTCGCGGCGATCCTCCTCGGGCTCGGCCCCGGTGACGAGGTCGTGTGCCCGAGCTTCACGTTCACCTCGACCGCGACCGCCATCGCGGTGCGGGGCGCGACGCCGGTGTTCGTCGACGTCCGCCCGGACACTCTCGGCCTCGACGTCGAGGCGGTCCGTGCAGCCCTCACGCCGCGGACGAAGGCGATCTTCGTCGTCCACTACGGCGGGGTCGCGGCCGACATCGAGGACCTCGTCGCCCTCGCGGACGACCACGGGATCGCGGTCGTCGAGGACAACGCCCACGGGCTCGGAGCCCGCTGGCGCGGGCGTCCACTCGGCACCTTCGGTGCTCTCGCGGCGCAGAGCTTCCACGACACCAAGAACATCACCTGTGGTGAGGGCGGGGCGCTGCTCGTCAACGACGCCGTGATGCTCGAGCGGGCCGAGGTCGTGCGGGAGAAGGGCACCGACCGTTCGCGCTTCCTCCGCGGAGAGGTCGACAGGTACACCTGGCAGGATGTCGGCTCCTCGTACCTGCCGAGCGAGCTGACGGCGGCCGTCCTCGTCGCGCAGTCGGAGGCGTTCGACCGCGTCCAGGCGCGGCGCCACGAGGTCTGGGACAGGTACGCCCGCGAGCTCGCCCCCTGGGCCGCGAAGCAGGGCGTCACCCTCATGCACGTTCCCGAGGGCAACGAGCACCCGGCACACGTCTTCTACGTGCTCGCGCCCACCCCCGAGGACCAGTCCGGGCTCATCCGCCATCTCGGTGAGCAGGAGATCTCGGCCGTCTTCCACTACCAGCCCCTCGACTCCTCGCCTGCGGGCCGGAGGCTCGGCCGGACTCCCGTCCCGTGCACGGTGTCGGCCGACGTCGCCGGCCGCATCGTCCGGCTCCCGTTGCACCCAGGTCTCGACGACGACGAGGTCGCGCGAGTGGTCGACGCGGTCTCGGCGTACCGTTCCGAGGCATGAGCTGGGACAGCCTCGGGGGGACCGGGGTCATGGGTGCCCTGTCCGTCTACGACACCCGGCGTTTCGGGATGCGGGTGGCTCGGATGTCGGTGCGTGCCGAGGAGCACGACGTCCGGGGTGCGGCGCGCGAGATCATGCGGCACTGGGAGCGCCTCAACGTGAGAATCGCCGTCGTGCGCTGGCCTCTGCACGCGGCTGCTGTGGCCGACCACCTCACCGACGCCGGGATGACCGTCGTCCCCGCGGACCGGCTCGCCTACTGGGGGGCCGACCTTTTCGCCTCCCCGCCCGTCGGCTCGGACAGTGCGGTGGTTCCCCTGTCTGCACAGCCCGAGCTCGCCGACGCCGTCGCCGAAGCGACCGCCGAGACCTTCCGCGGTTACCGGAACCACTACGAGGCGAGCGAATGCTTCCCGGCCGAGGACGTCCTCGCCGGCTACGTCGAGTGGGCCCGGCGCTGCATCGACACCCGCCCGGAGCACGTCGTCGTCGCCGTGGACGGTGACGAGGTCACCGCCTTCGCGACGACCACACCGCTGGCCGACGGACAGACCCTCGAGGTGGACCTCGCCGGGACGGTCGAGGCTCGTCGCCGTGAGGGCTGGTACTCACGGCTCGTCGACGGCCTGCTGTCGCACGCCGAGGCGCTCGGCTTCGACCGGGTCGTCATCTCGACCCAGGAGTGGAACCGTCCCGTGCAGGCGGTCTGGGCGCGCGCGGGCTTCCGGGGTTTCGCCGCCTTCGAGACCGTGCACCTCACCCGCACCCCGGCCGACGATGCGGACACCTGACCGAGGTCGGCGTCACCCGGATCTCCCCGCCGTGGCCGGGACGGTTCTTGCTGCCGCCGTTCTCGTCGCGCTGCTCGCGACCGCGGGACGTGGTCTGGACCTCATGGACGAGAGCTACGTCCTGCGCCTCGTGCGCGAGCCGGATGCGTCGCGTGGTGCGGGTGAGGTGTATCTCTTCGGTTTCCTCGTCAACCCGCTGTACGCGGCCGTCGGGTACGACATCGGGATGTTCCGGGTACTCGGGTTCCTCCTCGTCGCGGCCGTGGCGGCAGGGACTGCCCGTGAGCACCTGCTTCTCGTCGGCCCGGATGCGCTGCGTCGGCCCCGGGGTCGGGCGGTCGTCGTGGGTGTCGCCGCGGCCTCCGAGCTGGTGTTCCTGCTCGAGGTGCGGGTGCTGAGCTACCGGTCGGTCGCGGTGCTGGGGCTTCTCGGTGTGGCCTGGGGCGTCGCACGGCTGGAAAGGGGGCATCGGCGTTCGGGCGCGGTCATGGTCGGTGGCGCGACGGTGGTGGCCTTCGTGGGCAAGCCGACCACCGCGGCCGCCCTGCTGGTCGGCCTTGTGGTGTGGTCCGTCTGGCGGCGCGTGGACCGGCACGCGCTGTCGTGGGGTGTCGTCGGGGCGCTCGCGGCGGCCGCCGTCGTGTGCCTCGTGGCTCGGATGACGCCGTGGGGCGTGGTCGAGTACCTGAGCGGAGGAGTGGAGGTCATCGACGATCTCGACGCCTACCGAGGGCTCGCAGAGGCGCTGGGGCTCAGTGCCTTCCGCCCGACCGCCCTCCTCGTCTTCGGCCTCCCCCTCGTCGTCGCCGGGCTCCTCGCGGTCGGGGCGAGTGTCTTCTTCCCGCGGCTCCTCGGGGATCTCGTGTCGATGGGTGTGCTCGTGGTGACCGCCGCGCTGGTGGCTCGTCTCGCGGTGGTGTTGCTTGCGCCCACCACACAGGGGTTCCTGATCCTGCAGCTGGGCCTCCTGACGGCGGCTGTGGGCGGTGCACTCCTGTGGACTCGCTGGTCGACGATGTCGACGCCGGTCCGCTCGACGGCGATGATCCTCGCGGCCGCGCCCTACGCCTTCTCGGTGGGCTCGAACCGCGGTCTGCCGTCCCTGACCGGGCAGGCGGTGGCGTTCTGGGTGCTGCTCGTCGGGATGCTCGCCTCGTGCGCAGCCCCGCGGCCCGACGGCAGGTGGCCCGACGCGGCCTGCCGCGTCGCACCGCTCGCCGTCACCGTCGTGGTGGCTGTGATGACGACCGTGCTCCTCCTCGACGGATCGCAGGGGGCGAACATCCGCCAGGCGTCCACGAGGACGGAGATCGGAGGCGGGAGCCTCGCGCTCCCCGCAGCCACCGCACGCGACGTCCGGCGGCTCCGCGAGGTGGCGGACGCCGGCGGCATCACCCACGACACCCCGGTGGTGGACCTCAGTGGGAAGGGGGCCGGCTACGCCATTGCTCTCGGTGGTCGGTTCCTCGGGCGGGCGCACTTCTACACGACGTGGTCCGGGCGGGGCGCGTCCGCGGCCCGTGCTCTGAGGTCCGTGTCCTGCGAGGACCGGGCGCGGGCCTGGCTGATCGTGCCGAGCGGAGGCGACGAGACGATGTACGACGCGTGGTCGTCCGGAGGCGCGGCGACCATCGCACAGTACGACCGCGTCCTGAGGTTCCGGGCCGAGTGGTACGGGCGGCTCGACTCTTTCGACGTGCTCCGTCCCACCGAGCGTTCCGAGCGTGCTGTGTGTCGCCCGGACCCGCCGGAGTGACCGGACTGTCGACTCGAACGTGGAGCGGGGTCGGCCCGGACGGTGGGCCTACCAGCACCCTCGGGACCACAGGTCCTGGGACGTGGCTGCACCCGACCATCTAGGGTGATGGGGGTGCGACTGTCAGTGGGGGAGGGCACGAGTGCGTCCTGCTCGTTCCGCGTCCGGATGTGGGCCGTGCCGATGGCGTGCGTGGTGGTGTTCGTCGTCTACCAGGCGATCGCAGCTCTCGCTTTCGACTCGGCCGGTGTGGGAAGCGCTGAAGCGCGTTCGCAGTGGGACGCCCACGCCTACGTCTGGATAGCTGGGCACGGGTACCCGCCGGAGACGACGTGGAACCCCGACGGGGCGTACTTCGCCTTCTACCCGTTGTTTCCGGCCCTCATCCGGGCAGGCGTGCTGCTCACCGGTCTGGCTCCTGAACCGGTGGCCGTCGCGGTCAGCCTCGGGTGCGCCACGGTGGCGGTGGGTGTCCTCGGCCGATGGCTCCATGGCGTCGGGAGTGCCGCGGCGGCTTTGGCAGCGGTCGTGGCGCTCCTTGCGTGGCCGGCGAGCCCGGTGTTCCAGCTCGCCTACACCGAGGGTCTGGCCGTACTCCTGCTCGTCCTGTCGTGGATGTTCGTCACGAAGGAACGTGACGGGTGGGCGGTGGTGTGCATTCTGGCGCTGTCGCTGACCAGGGGGCTCGCGCTGCCGCTGTGCGCTGCGGTCGCGACACACCTGTGGACCACGGGTCGGCTTCGCCCAGGCCATCACCCTCGAGGCGCCGTCGGTGTGCTCGCCGCCGCGGTGGTCGGGGTGCTTCTCTGGCCGGTCCTCGCCGGGGTGCTGGCCGGTGACGTGGGGGTCTACTGGAGCTCGCACGTCGCTTTCGCTCCCGACGGCCTGCCTCAGTCGGTCCTGGAGGCCGGGCTTCGGCATCCCGAGATCGCCGTCCTCGTCGTCCTGTTCCTCGCGATGACGACCATCCTTGCCGTGAAGCTGCTCCCCGAGTGGACCCCTCCCGTGGTCCGGTGGTGGTGCGCCGTCTACCCGGTCTACCTCGTCGTGGGCTCGCTGGTCACCCCGTCGATCGTGCGCTACCTCCTGCTGCTCTTTCCCCTCGGCCTGGCAGCCGTGCCCCTCGCTCGTCGGCGGTGGGCCGTCGCCGTCGCCGCGCTGGTTCTCGTACTGGGCCAGGTAGGCGCGTGGTGGTGGGTGGAGGAGTTCGTGCCTCTCGGCGGGGACTGGACCTACCCGTGAGCAGCGGTCTTCCGGCGACGGTCCTCCGGAGATGCTGCGGTAGCCTGGAGCCGCACCACCGGCTTGGGTGATGACCCTCGCACTGCACGCGGCCCAGAAGGGCGACGCCGGTCAACTCCATCCGCACGCTGCCCCCGAGGAGCTTCCGCATGTCCGTTGACCACAAGGTCCGGGACCTGGCCCTCGCCGAGTCCGGACGCCACCAGATCCGCCTCGCCGAGCACGAGATGCCGGGCCTCATGGCCCTGCGCGAGGAGTACGGCGAGGCCCAGCCGCTGGCCGGGGCCCGCATCGCCGGCTCGCTGCACATGACCGTCCAGACGGCCGTCCTCATCGAGACCCTCGTCGCCCTCGGCGCGCAGGTCCGCTGGGCGTCCTGCAACATCTACTCGACCCAGGACGAGGCCGCCGCGGCCGTCGTCGTCGGGCGGGGCACCCCCGAGGACCCGCAGGGTGTCCCGGTGTTCGCGTGGAAGGGCGAGACCCTCGAGGAGTACTGGGACTGCACCGAGCAGATCCTCACCTGGCCCGGCGACGAGCTCGCCAACATGATCCTCGACGACGGCGGCGACGCGACGATGCTCGTCCACAAGGGCAAGGAGTGGGAGACCGCCGGCCAGGTGCCGCCCACGACCCACGAGGACTCCGAGGAGTTCGGCGTCTTCAAGGCCCTCGTGCGCCGGACGATGGCGTCCGACCCGCAGCGGTGGACCACGGTCGCCGCCGAGATCAAGGGTGTCACCGAGGAGACGACCACGGGCGTCCACCGCCTCTACCAGCTGGCCGAGGCCGGCGAGCTGCTCTTCCCGGCGATCAACGTCAACGACTCGGTCACCAAGAGCAAGTTCGACAACAAGTACGGCTGCCGCCACTCGCTCGTCGACGGCCTCAACCGCGCGACCGACGTCCTCATCGGCGGCAAGGTCGCCGTCGTCGCGGGCTACGGCGACGTCGGCAAGGGCTGCGCCGAGTCGCTGCGCGGCCAAGGTGCGCGGGTCATCGTCACCGAGATCGACCCGATCTGCGCGCTCCAGGCCGCGATGGACGGCTACCAGGTCGCCGCGCTGGACTCGGTCGTCGACCAGGCCGACATCGTCGTCACCTCGACGGGCTGCTTCAACGTCGTCACCGCCGAGCAGATGCAGAAGATGAAGAACAAGGCGATCCTTGCCAACATCGGCCACTTCGACAACGAGCTCGACATGGCCGGCCTGGCGAAGGTCCCCGGTGTGCAGAAGCAGGAGATCAAGCCGCAGGTCCACGAGTGGACGTTCGAAGACGGCGACTCGATCATCGTGCTGTCCGAGGGGCGCCTGATGAACCTCGGCAACGCGACGGGCCACCCCAGCTTCGTCATGTCCAACTCGTTCTCGAACCAGACCATCGCCCAGGTCGAGCTGTTCGGGAAGGACGCGGAGTACTACGACGAGGACGGCAGGCCGACCGTCACGACGCTGCCGAAGCACCTCGACGAGAAGGTCGCCCAGCTGCACCTCGAGGCCTTGGGGGCAGAGCTCACCGAGCTCACCAAGGAGCAGGCCGAGTACCTGGGCGTCGACGTCTCGGGCCCGTACAAGCCGGAGCACTACCGGTACTGACCGGAATGTTCTCCTGACGCGCCCCCGGACGCGAGTCCGGGGGCGCGTCGCGTGCCGGGGCAGCGGCATCCGACGTTCGGACCGATCTCGCCGGACCGGGCGATGCGGGCGTGCGCGGCTCCTACCGTGTAGGCCATGGCTCACGACCTCCAGACGGCCGTCGCACGCGTCCCGGCGGTCGCCACCCCCGCCGTGGGCCGTACCTCGGTGGCGGTCACGGCGCTGTTCGCCGTCACCGCCTTCCTCGGCGCCACCCTGCTCTTCGTCGTCCAGCCGATGGTGGCGCGGATCGTCCTTCCCCGTTTCGGCGGCTCGGCGACGGTATGGAGCACGAGCTCGTTGTTCTTCCAGGTCGTCCTTCTCCTCGGCTACGTCTATGCCCATGTCGCCACGACGCGTCTCGGCCGTCGTGCCCAGATCGGCGCGCACCTCGCAGTGCTCGTCCTTCCCGTGCTCGTTCTGCCGGTCACGGTGCCGGTCGTCGCCGACACCGGCTCATCGCCGAGCCTGCGTCTCCTCGCGGTCCTGGCGACGATGATCGGCCTCCCCTTCGCCGTCGTCTCGACGACCGGCCCTCTGCTGCAACGGTGGTACTCGTGGACGTCGGCAGCCCGCGCCGAGGACCCGTACTTCTTGTTCGCCGCGAGCAACCTGGGCAGCTTCGGCGGCCTCCTCGCGTACCCGGTCGTCATCGAACGCGTCCTGACCCTCCAGCAGCAGCGCACCGCCTGGTCGGCCGGTCTCGTCGTCCTGCTGCTGCTCGTCGGGGCGTGCGGGGTCGTCGCCTGGACCGCTCCCGGCCGGCGGTCACCCTCGTCCGAGGGCTCGCGGGCCCCGGCGACGCAGAGGGTGCTGACGCCTACGGTGCGGCAGCAGGTCGCGTGGCTCGGTCTGGCGTTCCTGCCGTCCGCCCTCCTGCTCGCGGTCACCTCGCACCTGTCGACGGACATCGCTCCCGTCCCTCTGCTGTGGGTCGTACCCCTCGCCATCTACCTCGCGACGTTCGTCGTGGCGTTCGCGCGCACCTCCCGGGTCGTCAACCCTCTTCTCGCCCGTGCAGCGGGGGCCGCGGCAGTCTTCGCCCTCGTCGTGCACGTCATCGGCCCGTCGCTGTCCGTCGCCGTCGGGGCCGTCGTCGACCTCACCGTTCTCACCCTCGTCGCGTTCGTCGCCCACTCCCGCCTCGCCGCCACCCGGCCGTCGGTCGAGCACCTCACCCGCTTCTACCTCGTCGTGGCGCTGGGGGGTGCCGTGGGTGGCCTGCTCAACGGGCTCGTCGCGCCGGTGGCGTTCGACCGGATGTGGGAGTACCCCGGTGGCCTGATCGTCAGCGTGCTGCTCGGTGTCGGGGTGCTCGGGACGACGGGCACGGTGCTCACCCGGCGCTACGGAGCCCGGCCCGGGGTGGTGCTGCACGCGCTGGCCCTCGCGGCCGGCGCCATCGGACTCGTCATCATCGCGTCCCTGACCCTCGGGACCTGGTGGCTGCTCCTCCTCGGTGGCGCCGCACTCGCGGGGGCAGCGTGGTATGCCGCGGCTCGGCCGGTCCCCGCAGTCGGCGCGGCGGTGCTCCTCATCGCCTTCGTCTCGGCGTTCCAGGCGATCGGGTCACTCGAGACGACCCGCACGTTCTACGGCTCCTACCGCATCGCCGAGACCGAACGCGACCGGTCGCTGTCGCACGGGAGCACGATCCACGGTACCCAGCTGAGCGAGGACCCGGGCGAGCCCACGATGTACTACGCCCGGAACGGTCCCTTGGGGCAGGCGATGAGCGTGCTCCGACCACAGCGGGCCGGGGTCGTCGGCCTCGGAGCCGGCACCATCGCCGCCTACGGCCGCCCGGGGGACGTGTACGACTTCTACGAGATCGACCCTCAGGTCGTCACCTTCGCGGAGGATCAGCGGTACTTCACGTACCTGCGGGACTCCGCGGCCCGCGTGACCTCCATCGTCGGCGATGGTCGACTGCGCATCGCCGCAGCCCCCGAGGAGGCCTACGACCTCATCGTCCTCGACGCCTTCAGCTCCGACGCCGTGCCGGTCCACCTCCTCACCCAGGAGGCGTTCGACACGTACGCGAGCCGGCTCGGCCCCGACGGCGCGATCCTCGTCCATGTGAGCAACCGGTACCTCGACCTCGAGCCGGTCGTGGCCGACGCCGCGGACCACCTCGGGTGGAGTGCCTCGGTGGGGCTGGACGCCACTCCGGAGCCACCTGCCATCGAGTCGCGCTGGGTGCTCGTCACCGCCAACCAGCGGTGGACCGCGGCGCTGCGTGACGAGGACGGCTGGCGACCGGCGGGCGACGCCCGGGTCGAGTGGACGGACGACTTCAGCTCAGTCCTGTCCGTCATGGCTGGGCCCTGAGCGAACCGACCCGCCCGGCGTGAGTGAGGGGCGCTCGCTCACCTCTGGGGTTGCGCGGTGAGGAGGGACCACCCATCCGCAGAGACCACCGCCCACCCGTCCGCCGCGAGGGTGGAGGCAGGTGGCGACCCGGTCTCGACGAGCGCAGCGTCACAGTCACGGCGGGTCGCCCTGTCGATGGTGCCGGCTCCCCCCGCCATGAAGCGGACATATGCGTCGAGCTCGGCAGGGCCGTACAGCTCGGTCCGACCGTCGATGACCGGGACGAGGGTGGGGTGGGTGAACCACAGCCATCCTCCGGTGTAGTAGTCGTTGCAGACCACGGTGCCCCGAGGAAGCTCGTCCAGTTCGGCCGATAGTGCAGTCGGGAAGCCCTCGGAGGCCATCGGCTGGGCAACGGCCGCCACTCCCGCGACAACGAGGCCGACGACCGCGGCAGCCGCTGTGGCGAGGATCTCGGATGGTCGAAGCCGCTCCCGACCCAGGGGAAGGTGGTGCGTCAGCGCGGCCGCGAGCAGTGGAGCGAGGACGGCGGCCGCGAGTGCGACGGTGCGGCCGTGGATGATGAGCAGGAACACCGCGGAGAGGAGCATGCCCACCTCCGTCCAGGTCGGCGTGGCGCGTACCGTCCTCAGGAGCGCGATGCACGCGGCCATCAACGCCGTCGCGACGAACGCAGGCATTCCGACAGTGGGCGGGTCCCACTCCTCGACGTAGCCCGTGACAGGGCTGATCTGGAACGGGGCGAGCAGGAGCCGCGGACCGACGGGTGTGAGGGCTGCCGCCACCCCGCAGCCGACGGGGAGGGCGGCGAGCCGCAAGACCTCGCGCCATGGCGCGCGCTCCAGGAGAAGGGCTACGACGACGACGCCGCCGAGCACGGGGGCGACGATCCAAAAGCCGTGGACGCACGCCCACAGCCAGGTGAGCGGGACGAGCCACCATCTGGGCCGCCGGTCCTGGGACGTCGAGAGCCAGGCGCCGGCAGCGAGCACGGTGAACGCGAAGGACAGCGACTGGGGCCGCGCCGTCAGCGACATGGACATGCCGACGAAGGCAACGACCGAGACCGCGGCCGAGACCAGGACCGGAGCGTGCCGTCGGCACACGAAGTAGGTCGTGGTGGTCGCCACGACGGAGAATGCCGCGACGAGCCAGGACACGCCGGCGAGGTCTGCCGCGGAGTGAACGGACCAGATCAAGAGGTCCCCGAGCCACTCGTGCCTTATCCATTCACCGGTGGTGAAGGGGCTCCATGGGTCCGGCCCGACGAAGACGAGGTCCTTGACGAGCTCTCGCCCGGTGCGAAGGTGCCACCAGGTGTCGGGGTCGTCAACGGGCCGGACGGTCTGAACGGCGATGACGACCAGGGCGGCGAGCAAGGGGGCGAGACGGAGCCACCCGGGTGTGCGCCAGGCCCCGTTCCCGGCCAAGGAGGTGCCGACACTCACCGACCGCCCTCCGGGCTGGTCGCGGCGGTCCTGCCGTGACGCCGACAAGGAGCTCCCACGAGCCGCGGGTCCGTGTAGTGGCCGTGATCGAAGTGCACGGGTTCCTCCACGGTTCGGATCCGACGGCTGCAACAGCCCAGACGATAGTCGGAAGGGAGCTTTGGGGAGTGGGGCCCGGGTCGGCCGTTTGTCCCCGGTTAGACCGGAGCGCGCGCGAGCGTCACGAACTCGTTGGCGTAGAAGAATCGTCCGGCCGGTCGGGGGAGCGGAAAGCTGTAGGAGCCCACCGGGCGGCACCCCCGGCCCGTGAGCATGGCGACGGCATCCTCGGGGCCCACCCATCGAACGTGGGTGGGGTCAGAAGCGTACCCGCGCTCCTGGGGAGTGATGACGACGATCTTTCCGCCGGGCCTCAGGTATCGCAGGTAGTGCTCGAGCAGGGCGTCGCCCGTGGCCGTGTCCAAGTGCTCGAGGACGTGTGCCATGAGCAGGGAGTCGAAGGGCGGCCACGGCCGACCGGCGAACTCCTCTGGCGTGTAGGCCTCCAGCCGACGGTCGCGGCACACCCGGACCGAGCTGACATTGTGGTCCACCCCGACCGACCCGTCGTCCAGGCCGACCAGGTTGCGACCCGTCCCGCAGCCGATGTCGAGACAGCGCCCCAGCTCGAGGCGACGCAGGTTCCAGCGGTACGGCCGCTGGACGTCAAGCCGACGCCGCCACCCGCTCTCGCTCGTGAGGAGCCGTTCGGTGTAGTCACGCCCTCGGGTTCGCGGTTCTGTTTCGTGGTCGTCGGCTGTCATCGTGGATTCCGTGCTCGTCGGTGGGCTCTGGACCGAGTGTGTGCCTCCCCAGCAGCGAGTGACCACGGTGTCGAGCAGCCTGAGTCCCGCCGGGGGTCGGAGGTGTCGTTGGGTCAGGCGGGTCGTCAAGACGCCATGCAGAGCGGTCGGGGCGGCAGGTGAGTTGGTCATCCCACGGCGCCGCTCGAGGAGCCGGGAACCGTGCGTGGCGACCCACCAGGACGCTCGCAGCTTCTCTCGGGCCCACCCATCGCGTACGGCCACCAACAGGATGAGCGGCTCGGTGAGAAGGACCAGTGGCACGACACGACGGAGGACGGATGAGGGGAAGACGGTGAGCACGCTAGTCAGCCGGTTGCGCTCCAGGAGGTACATCTTCTGCGGGTTGCGGCCGAACTCGTACGCGTGGGACGCCACGGCCGTGGGTACGTAGCACACCCGCAACCCGGCCAGCCAACAGCGCAGGCTGAGGTCGGCGTCCTCGTAGTACATGAAGAACGAGGGGTCGAGCCCACCGAGCCGGTCCCACACCTCGCGCCGGAGGGCGAAGAAGGCGCCGCTGACGGAGGCGACGTCACAGGGTTGCTGATGCTGCGCCACCGGATCGCCGTACCCTCCCGCCCAGCTGATCCCGGTGACATGCACCGGGTTGCCGACGGAGTTCACGAGGCGGGGGTCGTCGGCGAGTGTCACGCAACCGCAGACCATGCCGATGGTCTCGTCCTCGAGAGCGTCGACGAGGGCACGTACGGCCCCCCGCGCCACCACGGCGTCGCTGTTGACGAACACGAGCACCTCGCCGCTGCTTCGCTCGACGCCGAGCACTGCCCCACCTGCGAAACCGAGGTTCCCCGGCGAGGTGACGACGTGCACGCCATCGACCTCGGGTGGTCGTTCGATGCCGTTGTCGACGAGGACGACCTCGTGGTCGACGTCGTCGCGTCGTAGGGCGGCGAGGCAGGTCTCGAGGGTGGGCTGGTGCCCGTAGCCCACGACGACAACGGAGACACGCACTCTCAGTCGTCCTCGGCCGGCGGCGAGCCGGGCTCGGAGGTGGCCCGTGGCGGGGCTTCGTGTCCGTCGTCCAGCCGGCTGGACAGGATCGCGACCTCCTCGGCCAACCGCCTCGTCCGGGCCTCGAGACGCCCGACCTCGCCGGCCAGCTGCATCGAGATGACGAGGAGGAACAGGACTCCCGAGAACAGCACGAGGTTGAGCGGCACCTGGACATGAAGTGCCGCCGTGAGCCAGGTCAGCAGGGACGGCAGCACCGAGAAGACGACGGCGATGACGCCGAGGACGACCCACGCGAGGGCGAGGCGCCCCCGGACGTAGCGCCGCCGGACCAGCTCCACGGACAGCACGAGGACGATGACACCGCCGGCGAGCCCGAGCCAGTAGCCGTCGGGCCTCACGAGGCGCGCCTCGCAGCCGCGGGCACGACCCAGTGGCGCACGAGTCCCAGGGCGATCGCCACGAGGGCCCGGGACACGTACATCACCGACCCGAGCACGCCCTGGCTGGGCCGTCCGTGCTCCCTGGCACTCATCCGTACGGGCACCTGGGTCACGGCCAGGCCGCACCGACGTGCGATGACGAGTGCCTCGACGGTGTCACCGAGGTACTCGGCCGGGTAGTTCTCGGCGAACACGGCGATCGCCCGCGGGCCGAGGGCTCGGTACCCCGACGTGACGTCCGTGAGCCGGGTGCCGACGACGAGAGACACGACCCACGCGAGCAACCGCATGGCAAACCGGCGCGCCGAGCCGACCGCGTACGGGTCGCTACCGGCGAACCGCGCACCGATGACGATGTCGGACGTGGCGAGTCCGTCGAGGAGCTCGGGGAGGTGCTCGGGGTCGTGCTGGCCGTCGGCGTCGACCTGCACGACGGCGTCGAACCCGTATCGCGCGGCGTATCTGTAGCCGGTGCGCATCGCCCCGCCGACCCCGAGTGTGTACGGCAGGCGTGCGACCCGTGCACCGGACTCCGCTGCAGCGCGCGAGGTGCCGTCGGCCGAGTGGTCGTCGACCACGAAGACGTGGGCGTCGGGCAAGGTGGCCCTGACCGCGGACACGACGGAACCCACGGTGGCCTCCTCGTTCAGCGCCGGGACCACCACGAGGACGCGCCGCGGAGCGGCGGCGCCCACCAGGTCGGGTTCAGGGCCGTGCACGAGGGTCCTCCGGTGGCTCGGTGACGCCGACATTGTGCCCACCCTTGCGACGTTTCGCAGGTCATCCTCGGGAGCGTGTCCGTATGCTCGACCCGGGCGCCGGGGGAGCGGCTCCACCCGACCTGACGATGCGCAAGAGGGACAACCGTGGACAACCGTGAGCCGGGCGCATCGCCTGCCGATCCCATGGCCCTGATCGGCGGGGTGGGGTCTGCAGGGGTCGTCGGTCTCGCGGCAGTGGTCACGGTCCTCGTGTGCGCGCAGGATCTCGCGCTGCAACCACTGTCCAGCACTGCAGGTGGGCTGGCCGTGGTCGCGGTGTTCATGGGTGTCGGAGGGGCTACGTACGGATGGTGTCTGCGTACCCGCACGGCTCCGCCCGACGTGACCGTCCGGGGCGCCGTGCCCAGCCTCGCGACGGCCGCCCCCACGGTGCTGATGATCGGCTATGCCCTCGCGGGGCGCCTGCTCCCCGCCGGGACGCGGAACGAGTGGTTCCTCGGAGGCGACCACGTTCGCCACGTCGTCCTGGCGGCCGAGCTCCAGGCCGATGGGGGGCTGGACTACACGACCGAGGTGTACCCGCGCGCTTGGCATGCCCTCCTCTCCGCTACCTGGACCGCGGCCGGCCTCGATCCGCGGCGGTCGCTCGTCGAGGTCATCGACCTCACCGCCCTGCTGGTCTGGCTCCTGGCGGCCGGCATGGCCCTGACGACGTCGGCGCTCGCGGCGACGCTGGCGCACCGTGTCGGGACGACTCCCCATGGAGCGGGCGTCGCCGCCTTCGTTGCGGGCTGCATCGTTCTCTGGCCGCCGTTCCTCGCGAACTACCAGGCTCTGGGTCTCCAGGGATCCGTCGTGGGTGCCTGCGTCCTCGCGGCCGTGCTCCGTCACCAGCTGGTCGACACGGGCGGGCTGCGGGCGTTCGTGGTCGCCGTGTCGGGCTGTGTCGTCCTGGCGCACACCTGGCAGCTGTTGCTGCCGGTCACCGGGCTGGCGGCTGCGTGGTCCGGGTTATCGGTGCTGCGCCGGTCGCGTGGAAGGGCCCGGGCGCTGGTGGGTGTCCTCGGGGCTGGGTCGGTCGCAGCGTCGTGGCCCGCGATGGCCGCGGTCGTGAACCGGGTCGGGGTGGGGCACGCCGCCGAGGCCGACATCCACGCACCCGTCCCGTGGCTCGTCCTGGGGCTGGGGCTGGTCGCCGCGATCGTCCTCGCCGTCCGGTCGAGGCTCCATGAGGTCCCCTGGTTCCTGGGTCTCCTCTGGGTACCCGCGGTGACCGGGGCGGTCCTCGCATGGCGAGTGGGAGTCTCGCCGGAGTCCTACTACCCGAGCAAGCTGCTGTGGCACACGGCGTTGCTGTCTCTGCCGTCGATCTCCGTGGTGGGTGTCGCGCTTGCTGTCCGGGTCGACCGGTCGGCCGCGGTTGGCTCGTCGCTGCTCAGGGTCTTGGGCGGGGCGGCCGCCGCACTCGTTCTGCTCTACGCGGTCGTCGGGCCGACGGCCGCCTACACCGGTGGCTGGTCGACCGTGGACGGTGCCACGGTCCTCCGGCTGCTCGGAGCGTCCGAGGCCGCCCGGGCGCAGGTCGTCCACTCCGACGGGCGGCTCGTCACCGACACCGTCACGCGCATCCTTCTGGATGCCGAACGACCGGAGCACGACGAGCGCACTCCCCAGGAGTCATTGAGCATCGAGGAGGAGTGTGCTCTTCTCGAGGAAGCGGACGATCCGACCGTTCTCACCGACCGTCCGGTGCCGGAGATCCGTGAGCGTTACTCGTGTGTCACCCCGATCGTGGTGGTGCGTCCTGGCTGAGAACGCAGGTCCCCCGAACGGCCAGAGCGCGTCGGCACGCCCCTCGCTTCGCTGGGTCAACCCCTACAGTGACGGCGATGGTCCGCAGCCCGGGGACCGGTTCGGATGAGGAGGGCAGCGCCATGGCCACAGGCGTGGTCGCCCGTGCTCCGGGTCGTTCGCCGACACGGGTCCGCCGCCTGCGGCTCAAGCAGTGGACGACGAGCTCGCCGCAGCAGACGGCCCCGGTCGACACGTCGAGGGACTCCGCGCTGGACGGTCTGCGCGGCTTCGCGGCGCTGGCGGTCTCTTCGTCGCACCTCGCCGTGTACTTCGGGCTGTTGCCGTTCCCGCCGTTGGGAGCCATCGGAGTACTCGTCTTCTTCGTGCTCTCCGGGTACCTCATCGCGACGATCTGCTGGCGCAGCGCCCCGACGGCCCGTTCGTACGCGCTGTTCCTCCGCCGTCGTGTCGTACGGCTCACCCCCGTCGTGCTCGCACTCGTGCTCGTCGGGGGCCCGGCGCTCGTATTGTGGGGCGGGCTCGACCCGGGCGAGGTCGTCCGGGACGGTGCTGCGACCCTGTTCCAGGTCACGGCCTTGACGGCGCTCGTCGTCGACGACCAGGTCGCGGCTTTCAACCCTACGTGGAGCCTCACCGTCGAGTGGGTCTTCTACCTCGTGTTCCCAGTTGTCCTCATCGGGCTGCGCCGTCGGGGTGACACGCCGCGGGAGGCGGCCCGGGTGCTCGCCGGTGCGGCAGCGGTTCTGTACGCCGTAGGGCTGTTCCTGCCGGTCAAGGCGTTCTACCTGCTTCCCGTCGCCAACCTCGGGGTGCTGTTCGCGGGTGCCGCGCTCGCGACGTGGCACCTGGCGCGGGAGCGTGACGAGCCCTCCGACACGGGGCGGACGGCGATGGCGATGGGAATGCTCGCGGTCTTCGTCGTCCTTCCCGGCTACACGCTCGGATGGGGGTGGAAGGCCGTCATCCTGCCGGCGGTCACGCTCGCGACGCTCGTGGTGGTCCACGGGTGTCGGACCGGCTCGCTGCCCACCCGTGGCCTCGCCGTGCGCCCCTTCGTAGTCGTCGGGGTACGAGCCTACAGTCTGTACCTGTGGCACCTCCCGGTCATGTGGATCGTGTGGGTGCAGCTCCCCGGGCTCGGAGGCTGGGAGAAGGCCGGGGTGAGCGTCCTCGTCCTCGCCGCCGTCGTCACCGCGAGCTTCGAGCTGCTCGAGCGTCCCGTGCTGCGTGGTCGGGTCCGCGACCGAGTGCCATTGGCCATGGCCGACGACCGCGCTGCTGCCGTGGGGAGCGGTCCTGTCCTCCCCTGAGCTCACCAGCACCTCTCGGGCGGCCTCGACGGTGGGCCGGGCGGTCGCGCCTGTGAACGCCCTGCTCACACCGGACCGTTTGCTCGTCTACCCGGTCGTCGTGATCGCGGTCTTCGGCGTCGTCTGGACGGCCTCCCTGCACAGCGGGGCAGTTCTCCTGCCAGACCTCCTGGCGCGGTGGTCCGGCGGACGGCTCCTCGTCGACGGTAGGGCGGAGGTCCTCTACGACCCCGGCGTCCAGTCGGCGCTCCAACGCGTGGTCGTCGACGCGCAGCGGCTGTCCTGGTTCGTCTCACCTCCGCCCGTCGCCGTCGTCTTCGCGCCACTAGGGGCACTTGCATACCCGATGGCCGGCCTCGTGTGGACGGTGGGGTCGGCAGCTCTGCTCGCGTGGACGGCCATCCGCGCGGCCCGGCTGCATCCGGCACTCGAGATGCTGGGGACGCGCCGGGGGATGCTCGTCGCAGCGTCCTGTCAACCGGTCCTCGAGCTCGTGGGTGCCGGGCAGGACACCGCGCTGGTCCTGGCGGCGCTCGTCGGGGGCGCGAGCCTGCTGGTCGAGGGCCGGGAGGTGCTCGCCGGTGTCGTGCTCGCGGTCGGGACGGTCAAGCCCCACCTCGTGCTGCTGGTCCCTGTGGTCCTTCTCCTCGGTCGTGCCTGGAAGGCTCTCGTCGCGCTCCTCGCCGTCACCACGGCCGCGGTCGTGGCCACGACCGCCTGGCTCGGTATCGGGGTCTGGTACGACTGGGTCGCGGCCCTCACGTCCCCGCTCTACCGCACCGAGGTGGGGGAGGGGCAGGCGTGGAAGAACGCCAGCCTGCGAGGCCTCCTCGACACTCTCGGACCCGGCGCTGCCGGGCCCTGGGTCTCCGGTGTGTGGATGGTGCTCGTCCTGGTGGTCCTCGTGCTGACGGCCGGGTGGCTCCGGGGACAAGGGGTGCCCCTCTGGGCGCACCTCGTCGTCACGGTCCCGCTCGTGACCGCGCTCGTCGCGCCGCACGTTCTCGTCTACGACCTGGTCCTGGTGCTCCCGGCCGCGACGCTCCTCGTCGCCCGCGGAGGACCGACCGCACGTGCAGGTGTCGCCGTCGGCTACGTCCTGCTGTTCCTCGCCCCCCTATGGCACCTCGTGGCACTGCGCCTTCCCGCGGTCTCGGTGATCGGGGCGCCGTGGGTGGTCCTCGTGGTCGTCGGGCTGTGGTTGTCCGCCGTCCGGCCCGCAGGCGTGCTCAGCCGTCTCTGACCCAGACGCGCAGGCCCTGCTGCTTCCACACGGTGGTCCAGGAAGGGTCGGCGGCCACGGCCTCCGCCAGTGGGGTGTCCGTCTCCAGGGCGACGCAGGTGGCCTCCTGCACCGGACCGACCGAGGCGTCCGAACCCCGGAACGTCCGAATCGCCGCCACGTTGCGTTCTCTGCCCCAGTAGTCAGCCCGCCCATCCGTCCAGATGGGGACATCCGGACGGAGCAGGAGGGTCGCCGACGCGACGGCAGGCTCGGCGAGGAGCCGACAGCCGGAGGGGAGGGCATCGACTGCCGAGGCCTCGGGCTGCGGTCTGCCGCCCCGCAGCGCCGAGAGGACGACGAGCGGGGAGAGCACGACGAGCACGAGCGTCGTGACGACCTGCCACGGGCGGCCGTTGCCCCAGCGCCGAACAGCGGAGTGACGGAAGAGTCCTGTGGGAGTGTCCTCGCCGGCACGGCGTGTCACCCGCCCAGCGAGCCAGGTGGCTCCGAGCGCAGCGATCGGAGGCAGAGCGAGGAGGGAGAGGCCGACGAACCGGATCGCCAGTACACCGCCGAGGGCGGTGGGGACCGCAAGGACGAGCAGAGCCGCCACCAGGCCGACACGTTGGTCGTCCGCACGGGCAGACCACCGCCTCAGCACCCAGTGGCTGGCGAGGGCCGATCCGATGACGGCGCACAGCACCGTGGGCCCCCAACGGGGCCACAGGCCGTGCGTGAAGGCCGGTAGCCACTCGACGACCACACCTTCGCAGGCAGCGCGCACCTGCTGTGAGATCCGCCAGGCATCGGTGCCGTACGGTCCGGCGAGGACCCCCAGCGCGAGCCCGACCCCGCTTCCGCCGAGGCTCGCCAGGGCGTGCCGGCCACGCACGTCGGGGGACGCGACGACGAGTGCGGCGACCGCGGCCCAGAGCGCAGGAGCGAAGAGCAGCCACGACAGGTGCAGCCACATCCCCGCACCGGCGACCACGACCCCGGCCAGCGACGTCACGGTGGCTACGAGGAGCGGCGGTGTCCGTGCGGCGAGAGGGCGGGCCCGGTCGGCGGCCAGGACCGCGGTGAGGAAGAGGGTCTGGGCAACGAGGGTCGCGCGCGGGGAGAGCATCGGCATCGCGATGAGGAGGGTCACGAGGACTCCGCCGAGGGTGGGCAGCGGACGGGCACCGAGCCTGGCCGCGAGGAGCAGGGTCACCGCCACGTACGCGACCATCGATGCGAGCGTGACGAGGAAGAACCCGGTGAACCCTCCACCCCGCCATGCCAGCCCCAGTGCGGTGTTCCACGCGGGGGAGGTCTGGACGAAGAGAGCGTCGACGGGGTCCCAGCTCCACGCATCGGGTCGCGCCAACGGAGCACCGTCGAGGTTCTCCAGACCTGCTCGCACCTGCCAGTAGGGATCACGCTCGTCCACGACGCCCGAACGGACCACGGCAAGCGCCCCGAGCCCGACAACCGGGAGAACCCAGGGGTGGAGTCGGCTCATGTCCTCCTCGCCTCTCGCGACGAGGCCTCGAGCATCAGCGGGCGAGCCTCGACGTGACGCTTGGCCCGGAGAGCGGGACGCTCGACAAGCCTCCACGAGAGCTCGGCGAGGACGAGCGCTGCCGCGACGCCGACGACAGCGGCGGCCCGTGCCGGCATCAGGTCGCGCAGGACGAGGATGGCTGCCGAGTTGTAGAGGTAGAGGGCGTAGCTGCGGGTCCCGAGGTAACGCAGCCAGGGGTGTGAGAGCACTCCTGCCCAGCGGGGCGGGGAGCCCGAGGTGGCAGCCAGGACGAGCTGGAGCGCGGCCACCGTGGCGAGGGGCACGCCCGCGACGTAGAACGCCGGTGACCAGTACGTACCCGGCCAGAGGGCCATGCCCAGCATGACGATGGCCATGAGGGCGCACACCGAGCCGCGGAGCAGCACCGCCCGGGTGCGGTCGAGGAGGTCCGGACGGGCTCGGAGGGTCACGGCGAGCAAGGACCCGGCGACGAGTGGGTCGCCCCAGGTCGTGGGCAGCACGTAGAAGTACCAGCCGGCCTGCACCGACAAGACCAGAGTCAGCAGACGGACGACCACGGCGCCGCCGAGGATCCAGGCGACGGCGCGGACAGTGCCGTCCGTGGTGTTCCGACGGAGCACCACGAGAACGGCGAGCGGCCACACGAGGTAGAACTGCTCCTCGACGGCCAGTGTCCACAGGTGTTCGGCCTCAGGGACGAGGTCCAGTCCCAGCCCCACCGTGAGGTTCGTCGTGTAGGTCAGGCTCTCCACGGCTGCCCGGAACACCTCTGCCGGGCTGATCCGCGTACCCGGGAGCAGTGACACCGCGAGGAGCGCCACCAGGAACCCGACGAGGGCGGGGACCAGCCGCAGTGCCCGCCGGGCGTAGAACCGGCGGAAGGAGAGCCCACCCGTCAGCTCGACCTCGGCAGCGAGGATGCCCGTGATGAGGAAGCCGGACAGGACGAAGAAGAGGAGCACACCGAGGACGCCCGCACTGACGACACCCAGTCCGTGGGCGACGAGCACGAGAAGGATCGCCACACCGCGGACGCCGTCGAGGGCGGCGACACGGGTCGTCACGGGACGACCCAACCGCTGGCCACCTGGTCCAGGTGCGCGACGACCCGGACGTCGGCACGGCTCGACACCTCGACCGACTCCACCCTGGCGGCCCGCAGGTGCTCTTCACCGACGGGTCGCTCCGGATCGCCCGACACCTCGATCGTGAGGCTGGTTCGGCCTGGGTCGACAGCACGGGTCACCGACACCGTTCCCGGCGCGTCATCGCTGATCGTTGTGGTCGCGAGGGTGGTGTCGCCGTCGCGGAGGACGACCTCGCGCGGCTCGTGGCCGACCCCGCGGACCCGCAGTGTGGCGGTCACCTCGACCGGCGTGTCACCCAGGTTGCCGAATGACAGGCCCGCGATGGGCCCGAGGTCCTGGCCCGGGCGACCCTCGATCCGGTCCGGCTCGTAGCCGTCGACGGTGACGACGACCGGCTCGAGGAGGAGGTTCCGGTCCGTGTCGGAGTCCGCCGCGCCCGGGAGCGCCCACGCGACGAACGTGCCGTCCGAGGTCCGGGCCACCGGCTCACCGAGCGTCTCCGTGAGCGCCGCCGAGGGGTCCTGGTCGTCGGTGAAGCCGGCGGTGTCGACCTCGACGGCGCAGAACCCTGCCGCGCGCAGCTCGGTGGCGAGACGGCGGACGTCGTCGGTCGGGGCCGCGAGCATCCAGTCGGCGGCGGCCGTCCCGCGCATTGCCCCGAAGGAGAACTTCAGGTCCGATCCCGCGAGGTAGGGCTTGAGCTGGTCGTAGCCCTGCATGTCGACCGGCCCGAGCGTCTCCGGATACGGGAGCACGGGCAGCTGGAAGACGCCGCACCCGCCGCCGGTCGCCTCGTGGAGGTCCGAGGTGTAAGCGCGAAGCCCGTCCATCTCGGTCGCGATCGCCGAGTGGTCCGGCGCCTCCGAGGGGTTGGTCTGGTCGAGGCTGCCGACGACCGTGAGGAGGCCGGCGACCGAGAGGGCCACTACCGTGCCGCGGCGGCGCTGGAGACGGGTCAGCCACGACCCGACCGCCAGCAGCGCGAGCACGAGGATGTAGAGCTGGAGGCGGGACCAGGTGCGGACCTGGCCGGTGGCGAAGAACGCGACGAACGAGCCAAGGCCTCCGACGGTGTAGAAGAGGAACGCGACGAGCATGAGACCGGACCAGCGCGCGTGCTGTTGGTCGGGCCGGCGACCGGAGAGCAGCGCGAGCAGCCCGACCACGGCGAGCCCGGCCATCCCCGCGGCACCGACGACACCGAGCGCCGAGACCTCGACCGTCGCGCGGGTCGTGCCGTTGTAGACGAAGGAGAGGAACTCCAGCGTCCCGACTCGGTGACCCGGCCACGGCAGGACGAGATCCATCAGCTTGCCGGAGAACAGCTCCGACTCGGCCGGAGCGCGCTGGGCCGGGACCCGCCCCGTGACGAGGTCGCCCGCCGTCGCGAGGCGCGACGCGGCCAGCGGGAGGGCGATGCACACACCGAGCGCGACGGTCACGGCCAGGCCGCGGAGGAGGTCCACAGGGGATCCGGTGACTCGCCGGCCGAGTGCCGCGACGACGAGCAGGATCATCGTGAAGCCGACGTAGTAGACGCCTGAGAAACCGACCACGAGCACCGCGGCCACCGTGACGAGGGAGCGTTTCCCCACCCAGCGGCGAGGTCCGGGTGGCGAGAGCAGCGGACGGCCCCGGGACACCTCCAGGACGAGCCACATGGCCACTGGCACGACCCAGTACTGGGCGAGGTGCAGATGCCCGTAGCGACCCGCGTGCCCGGGAGCGTTCGCGAGCAGCACACCCGCGACCAGCCCGGCGGCCGGGCTGAGCCCTTGGCTGCGAGCCAGGAGGTACGTCGCGACGGCAGTGAGCGGAAAGGAGAGGACGAAGTAGACACCCGATGCCGCGAACGGACCGGACGTCACCAGCTCGAGGATCTTGACGACGGCGAGGTGGAGGACGTTGAGCTCGGGGAACCACGAGCCGTTCTGCCCGAAGGGGAAGCCGATGTCGGGGTTGGACCAGTACCACCCGTGGTCGTGGAGGTCCTTCATCTGCATCGCGATCTGGGTGTTGTCCCAGCCGAGGTCGATGGGGTTTGCAGGGTTCCAGGCCCAGAGCCGTAGTGACCATGCCCCGACGACGAAGGCGACGACAGCGGCCCCCATGGCCCAGGCCGTCTCACGCAGCGCGGCGGCCCGCGCCCGTCCCCGGGCGCGGACATCCGTCGAGTGCGTCCGGGAAGCCACGGTCATCGATTATGGTCGAGCGCCCCCGCGATCCCCGGACCTTGAGGAATCACACCATGTCGCAACCGGCATCCCTGGCCGTTCGGCCGAGGGTGCCCCTGTCGGCCCTGGTGGCCGGGGTGTGGCTCGTCGTCCTGGGCTGGCTCGTCGTCCTCGGGTCCGACCTCATGTGGGTGGTGGCACTCGGCGACGACATCCGTCGGGACGGGGCGGTCCCCGGAGGCATCCCGTTCGCCTCGGCCCCGCAGGCCGAGTGGCACAACCCGCTCGTCGTCGCCGAGGTCCTGCTCTCGGTGGTGCACTCCGCCGGTAGCTCCGCGCTCGCCACATTCCAGGTGCTCATCGTCGCCACGGTGCTCGGCCTCGTCCTCACGGAGGCGCGGCGCGTGGGCGCAGGTCAGGCTCGGACTGCCCTGGTCGTCTCGCTTCTCGTCGTCGGCGCGTCGGCGCCGCTCGTCATCACCCGCCTTCCATCCCTCTCGCTCGTGCCGTTCGCGCTGGCCGTCCTGCTCATGCGGCGGGCTCATGACCACCCCGGCGGCCGCGGGGTGTGGTGGTTGGTCCCGCTCTACCTCCTCTGGGGCAACCTGCACGGCGGGGTTCTCGTGGGGCTGGCGGTGCTCGGGGTCTTCCTCGTCGTCTCACCGGGAGGTGGCTCTCTCCTGGACCGGCTCGGTGTGGCAGTGGGCTGCGGGCTCTCGCTCGTCGCGACCTCGGCGGGTCTCTCGACCCCCGCCTACTACGTGTCGGCGCTGGGCAACGAGGCTGCGCAGCGGGGGAGTGACCTCTGGGCTCGTCCGAGCCTGTCCCACCCGCTCGACCTGGCCATGCTCCTCTCCGCCCTCGTGCTCCTCGTGCTCTTCGCCAGGTCGAGGCCCGCCGTGTGGGAGTGGCTGTCGGTCGCCGGTCTGGCGGTGGGGACCGCATCGGCCGCGCGACACGGTGTGTGGCTCGTCGCTTTCCTCGCCCTGGTGGCCCTGCGCAGCCGGGGCGAGCCCTGTGCTGCTCCGCGAGATCCGGTCCAGACGGGGGCTCTGGTCGCCGGTGTCGTTGCCGCGACCGTCGCCGTGGGACTCCGGGGTGAGGCTGCTGGCCCCCCCGGCGCCGAGGTCGTCCCCGCGGTCGAGGAGGCTTCCGCCGGCCGCCCCGTCCTTGCAGACGAGCCGCTCGCCGAGACGCTCGCCCAGGCGGGTGTGACCGTCTGGGCGGCCAATCCCATCGACGCGTTCCCGCCGGACGTCCAGGCCGGGTTCCTCGACTTCCTGCACGACGGCACCGTGCCGCCGGAGGCCGACATCCGCCTCGTCGTCGTGGCGGACTCCCTCGCCGACGACGTGGTGGCCGCTGGCCGGTGGCGCGTGCTCGACCGCACGGGCGGCTACGTCCTGCTCACGCTGCGCTGACCGCATGTGGCGCCATGGACGCGCTCATCCGGACGGGAGGACGTCCGCCACCGCCCACAGCACGTGGTCGGGGTCCTCCGCACGGCGCGACCAGCCCGTCTGTGTGTCCAGAGCGGTGTCGAGCGGGGAACCGGTCGCTGCCAGGACCGCCTCGACGCCATGTGCTGTTGCGTAGCCCTGCCAGCCCTCCTCGGCACGGCTGAAGGACTCGTAGGCGCGTGCCGCGTCCACCGAGTAGATCTCGGCCCGGAGGTCCCGCACCGGTCGCACCTGCGGATGGTCGTACAGCACCCAGCCGGACACGCCGACGTCGACCGCGACGACCGTTCCGGTCGGGAGCGCGCCGAGTGCGGCATCGACATCGGTACCGAGGGGTCCCGAGGAGTCCGCTCGCCAGACGACGCCCGGTGTGACCGCGACCGCGCTCACCGCGAGAAGGGCCGGCCAGACCCCCCAGCGGCGCGCTACGTGCTCGGCACCGTCGGCCGGGAACGCTCGTCCGAGGGCGGGAGCGAGCAGCAGGGCACCGAACGCCACGGTGCGCACCGAGTAAGCCGCGAGGCCGAAGCCCGCCGCGGCGAGCACGACGGCTGAGACCTCCACCGGGCGTCGACGAAGAGCCCGGAGGACGACGAGCGCTGCCAGGGCGACGACGAGCACGAACAACGGGTTGTCCAGGGTGGGCTGCTGCCACTCGTTGACGGTCTCGCGAGCCGAGGAGCCGACGGCGAACGGCTCCAGGAGCAGCCTCGGGCCCACGGGAGTCGCGGCCGGCGCCAGGGCGCTCACCGCGAGGAGGAGCACGAGCCGGCGCCACGGCGGACGCCCGACCGGCATCGACACAACCAGCGCGACGAGGGTCACGGCCCCGAAGGCCACCCCGAGGACCCACGACCCGTGAACCATCGACCACAGCCATGTGAGGGGGAGGACGGCGAGCCGCGGCCGGCCGTCCGCCAGGGTGCGGGACCAGAGCAACACGGCCACGGAGGCGAGGACCAGCCCCGCCAGCTGGGGCCGTTCGGCCCAGGCCGCGGCGGTCGCCGGCAGGACCCCGAGCGTCACCGCCGCGGCGGTCCGGTGGGACGCCGCGGTGCGCGCCGCGAGGTGGACGGCGACGGCGATGACGACGAGGGCGAGGACGCGAAGGAACCTCAGCCCCGTGACGCCGGCCGCTTCGACGACGACGCTTCCGAGGACCTGCGACAGCCACTGGGTGGGCACGTAGGCCCGGTCGGCGGACTCGACGAGCGGGTCGGGCAGGGTCCCGAACCAGCGCCCGTCGCGGAGCTCGCGTCCGATCCTCAGATGGAGCCAGAGGTCGTCGTCCACCTCGGTCCGCAGGCGGACGAGGAAAGCGACGACGAACGTGGTCAGCGCGAGAAGGACCCAGGTCTCGATGGCGCGGCGGCTGTCCGTGGGGGCAGGCCGCGGGCTGGCGTCGTCCACGAGTGGCTCCTGCGCGGGTCTTGGTCGGCGTGCCGTGAGGTACGAGCATTCCATGTGCGCCGGTGGCGCGATCTACGCCAGGGTCGGCCGAACGGGTGATGTCGGCCACCCGTTCGACGAGCGAGGTGCGCCCGCTTGACCCATGTGCCACGGCCGGGACCTGCGGCACCGTAGTCCCTGCTCGACAACGAGATCGCTCTCCCCGAGATCGACTTTCCCGAAAGGTTCAACTGACATGACCAAGGCCCTCGTCAAGCTTCAGCAGCTGCGTTCCGAGAAGGGTGCGACCGCCGTCGAGTACGGCCTCATGGTCGCCCTCATCGCGATCGTCATCATCGCCGCCGTCCTCCTCCTCGGCAGCAACCTCTCGACTCTCTTCAACACGGTCGCCAAGAGCGTCTGAGCTGAGAAGTCTCGGAGAGGGCGTCGGCCGACGTCGGGTTCCCCCGGCCGGCCGGCGCCCTCTCCGTGTCAGCACCAGGACATCCGTGCGAGAGCACGGCAGGCGAAAGGACCAGCATGACCTCCGCGCGACGCACGACCGCTCATCCGGCCGAGGCCGGGGCGACGGCGGTGGAATACGCCCTCATGATGCTGACGATCGCCATCGTCATCATCGCCGCGATCACCGTTCTCGGGACCAACGTCTCGGGCATCTTCGACGAAGCGGCAACCAGCTTGTGAGGCAGTAGCGCATTCCGATCCTCGGCAGGGAGATCGGTGCAATGTGTTGACTGTCTGTTGATGTTCTACCGGGCGCCGGCCAGGCACACTGCCGGCGACCCGAACCCCCAGTCCGAGGAGATCCGGATGGCTCACAGACGAGACGACCGCGGTGCCGCCGCCGTCGAGTTCGCGCTGGTGCTCCCTGTCCTCGTCCTGCTCATGGGTGGAATCGTCGACTACGGTCGGTACTTCTTCACCCAGGTGCAGCTGACGAACGCTGCAAGAGAAGGTGCCCGTGCGGGCACCGTCGGCTCCGACCCGGTCGTCCGGGCGACGACCGCCGGGGGATCCACCCCGGGGTGGCAGACGCCGACCTACACCGGCAACTGCGTGACCAGCTCGGCCGGCGACGTCACCGTGACGACGGGCGCGACGTTCCGCTTCTTCTTCGTCAACGTCCTGCCCGGGGTCCCGAGCTCGACGACCGTGACCTCCGTCGCGACGATGGGGTGCTCATGATGACCCGGCCTCCCAGGGCCCGAACCCAGCGCCGCGCGGAGCGCGGGGCGGCTGCCGCCCTCGTCGCCATCGTCTTCGGGACCGGGGTTCTCCTCGGCGTGTCGGCCCTCGCCCTCGACGTCGGCTCCATCTGGCACGAGCGCCGCCAGCTGCAGAACAGCGCGGACGCAGCGGCGCTCGCCCTGGCCAGCAAGTGCGCGAAGTCCCCGACCAGCTGCACCAGTGGCAGCTCGGTCGTGTCCACCTACGCCAACGCCAACGTGCGCGACGGAGCGACCAGCATCGACGGTGTGTGCGGGCGCTTCAGCGGCACGGGCTTCACCCCGGCCGGCGCCTGGACGGCGTGCGCATCGGCGACCGACGACTCCACGGCGCGGGCCCAGAAGCAGGGCAACCTCGGTGAGTGCCTGCCGCTGCCGGACTCGCTGCGCACCGGCGCGGGATCCACGACCCCGTACGTCGAGGTCAAGGTCGGGACCGGCTCGGGCACCACCCAGTCCCTTCTCCCGGGCATCTTCGCCAAGGCCGTGACCGGACGGGACAACCCGCACGTCACCGCGTGCGCCCGGGCGGCCTGGGGTCCGGCACAACCGACGACCCAGCACGTCCTCAACATCACGATGTCCGAGTGCGACTGGCGCGCGCAGACCGGCTACACCGGACCCGGGACGGCCGTGTACCCCGCCGGTCCGACGGGGTCGTGGCCCGGCTACACGACCGGCACCTGGCCGTCCAGCGAGCAGCGCATCTACACCAAGGGCAACCCGACGTCGTGTGACACCTCGGCTCCGGGTGGCACGGCGCCTGGCGGGTTCGCCGCCCTGGCCGGCGCCGTGTCCTGCAACTCCGACCTCACGGTCGGGCCCTCGGGATACATGTGGGCGCAGGGCGACCCGGGCAACGACCTGCCGTGCACGAGCACCGAGCTCAGTGCCCTGCGTGGCACCGTCGTGCACCTGCCCGTCTTCGACTGCCAGACCGACGCGCCGGTGACGGTAACCTCGACGACGGACTGCAACTCCGGCAACGGCAGCCACAACTACTACCGCATCTCCGGGTACGCGGCCTTCTACGTCGCCGGCTGGCGGCTCTCGAGCGACAACGTGAAGAGCATCCGGCCGCCGAACGCCAACGCGTGCACCGGAGGCGACCGCTGTCTCGTGGGCTGGTTCCTCAAGGACGTCGTGGCCACCGCCCCGAGCGCCCCGGCCACCGGGGGCGCTCCCAACTACGGCCTGACCGGCGCCTACCCCGCCGGCTGATCTCTCGACCCCCTACCCAACCGCTCCTCGCATCTGAAAAAGGACACCTTCCGATGGGCAAACGCATCCTCGCCATCCTCGCCGCCGCCGTGATCGCGCTCGTCGGCGCCGTCTTCGTGCTGCTGTACGCACGCGGGGCGGACGCCAGGGCCGTCGAAGCCGCGAGCCCGACCACGGTCTACACGACCACGGCACTCATCCCCGCCGGGACCTCGCTCAAGGACGCCGTCCGGCAGGGCCAGGTCGTCGAGACCGAGGTCGCCTCCCGGGCCAAGCCGGTCGGGGCTCTCGAGGCCGTCAACGACGACAACAGCGCCCTCGTCGCGCTCACCGACATCGCTCCGGGCCAGTACGTGCTCTCTGCGGGCTTCGGAGACACTCCGCTGGGCGAGAAGGCTCTGCAGGTCGGCTCCGGCAAGCTCGCGGTCTCCGTTCAGCTGCAGGACCCGGCACGCGTCGGCACCTTCGTCACGCCCGGTTCGAACCTCACGATCTTCATGACGTACGAGCTCAAGGAGACCTCGGGCAAGGAGGGTTCCGAGGAGACGGAGGAGACCTCGGAGAACGGGACCGGCGTCCTCCTGGAGAACGTCAAGGTCATCGCGATGGGCGAGGCCTCCCTCACCCCGGCCCAGCCGACCGGGGAGGGCGAGGAGGCCGCCCCGCAGGGCGCCAGCTTCCTCGTCACGGTCGAGGTCGACCCAGCCCAGGCGGTCCGCCTCGTGCACGGCATCAACAACTACACTCTGTACGCGGGTCTGCGCGGCAGCGAGGTCAAGCTCCCGAAGGACCTGCAGATCTCGGACTCCACGATCGCCAAGGACACGACGCGGTGAACATCCTCTGGGACGCAGACTCCGGGGCGTTGGAGCGGTACCGCTTCGCGCTCGGGGCAGACACGCAGCGGATGGAGTCCGCGGCGCTGGTCGCGCGTGCCCTTCACGAGAACACCCAGGTCGAGCAGGTCGTCATCGGTCCCGACGTGACGCTCGAGCAGGCGTGCGAGCTCGCGGAGGCGGCCCGGCTGGACCGCCCCGAGCTCGGCGTGATCCTCATGCGGACGCGGGTCGACGTCAACGCCCTGTCGCTGGCGCTGCGGTCGGGGGTCCGTGAGGTCGTCGGTGCCGACGACCACACGGCCCTGGCCGACGCGCTGCGCCGTAGCCGTGACCTCACCTCGCGGCTCATCGGCCACGCCTCCGGGGGTGCGGCCCGCGAGGGCCGGGTCGTCACGGTGTTCTCAGCCAAGGGCGGGGTCGGCAAGACGACGACCTCGACGAACACCGCGACGCATCTCGCCCACAGCGGGTTCCGCACGCTGCTCGTCGACCTCGACCTCTCCTTCGGCGACGTCGCGATCAGCCTCCAGCTCGTCCCGACCCAGTCGGTGTTCGACGCGGTCGGGATGAGCGGCCACCTCGACGAGGAGGGGCTGAAGAGCCTCGTCGTCACGCACGCCGACAGCGGGCTGGACGTCCTCTGCGCGCCGAACGACCCAGGCGACGCGGACCGCATCCCCGTCCCGACGGTCAGCGAGATCCTCAAGGTCGCGCGGAGGTACTACGACTTCGTCGTCGTGGACACGCCGCCGTCCTTCACCGAGCACGTGCTCGCCGCCGTCGACCTGTCCGACTCGCTCGTGCTCATCGCCACGCTCGACATCCCGGCGGTGAAGAACCTGCGGGTCGCGATCGACACGCTCGACATGATCGGGAGCCCGAAGGACGCCCGGATCATCGTCCTCAACCGCGCCGACGCCAAGGTCGGTCTGCGCGCCGAGGACGTCGAGACCGCGATCAAGACCCCGATCGCCGTCAACGTGCCCAACTCGTTGACGGTCCCCGCCTCGGTCAACCGAGGTGTGCCCATCGTGCTCGACGAGCCCAAGTCGGCGGTCGCGACCGCCCTCAAGGACCTCGTCGACAACCACATCCGCATCGGTCGCGACACCGAGGTGAACGGTCAGGTCTCCGAGGCCGCCGCCGCGTCGCGCAAGAGCCTTTTCAGGGGGCGTAAGTGAGTCTCGCCGACCGTCTCGACAGTGTCCGCCGTGCCCAGGCGGGGGCCGACAGCCCGTCCTCCGGGTCGGAGCGGCCCGGGGCCCACCCCAGCCGCCGGCGCACCCCGAGCCCCTTCCAGGAGGTCAAGGACCGCGTCCACCAAGGGCTGATCGAGACCCTGGGGCCGCGTCTCTACGACCCGCACCTGCCGGAGAACGAGCTGGCCGCGCAGGTGCGCCAGACCCTCCAGCAGACGATCGACGCGGAGCAGACCCCGCTCTCGCACGCCGACCGGACCCGGATCGCCCAGGAGGTCTCCGACGAGATCCTCGGGCACGGGCCGCTCGAGCCGCTGCTCCGGGACCCGGACATCAGCGAGATCATGGTCAACGGCGCCGACATGATCTACGTCGAGCGCAGCGGAAAGCTGTACCGCGTCGAGGCCCACTTCTCCAGCGAGTCGCATCTCCGCCGGGTCATCGACAAGATCGTCGGCCGGGTCGGCCGGCGTGTCGACGAGGCGAGCCCGCTCTGTGACGCGCGTCTGCCCGACGGCTCGCGTGTCAACGCGGTCATCGCGCCGATCGCGCTCGACGGCGCCCAGCTGACCATCCGGAAGTTCTCCCAGGACCCCTACACCGACGCCGATCTCATCGCCTTCGGGACGATCAGCCCGAGCGTGCGCGACTTCCTCAAGGCGTGCGTCATCGGGCGCCGCAACGTCATCATCTCCGGCGGTACCGGTTCCGGTAAGACGACGACCCTGAACGTCATCTCGTCGTTCATCCCCGAGGACGAGCGCATCGTCACGATCGAGGACGCCGCCGAGCTCCAGCTCCACCAGGACCACGTGCTGCGGCTCGAGTCCCGCCCGCCGAACATCGAGGGCAAGGGCTCCATCGCGATCCGCGACCTCGTGAAGAACTCGCTGCGTATGCGCCCCGACCGCATCGTCGTCGGTGAGGTCCGGGACGGAGCCGCCCTCGACATGCTCCAGGCGATGAACACCGGTCACGACGGGTCCATCACGACGGTGCACGCCAACACGCCTCGAGACTCGCTCTCCCGTCTCGAGACGATGGTGCTCATGGCGGGTGTCGACCTGCCGGTGCGTGCCATCCGCGAACAGGTGGCCGGCGCGGTCGACCTCATCGTCCAGCAGGCCCGTCTCAAGGACGGATCGCGCCGCATCGTCGCGATCAGCGAGGTCGTGGGGATGGAGGGCGAGGTCATCACCCTCCAGGACGTCTTCACCTTCGACTGGTCCGCCGGCCGGGACGAGAACGGCCGTTTCCGCGGGTCGCTCATCTCCACCGGGCTGCGCCCGAAGTTCCTCCAGGACCTCAACGACCTCGGGGTCGAGGTCCCGCCGTCCCTCTTCGTCAACGGAGCCGGATGACCATGGCCACTTCCCTCATCGCGGCCCTGCGTGCCAGGTCCTCGTCCGTGCTGTCCGTCGTGGCCTCGACGGTCGTCGCGCTCGCGCTGCCGGTCCTCGGCGCCCCCGCCGCCGTGGGGGCCGAGGCCGTGCCGACCACGCTCAGCGACGTCCGGGTCCGGGACTCCTCCGTCGAGGCCACGGTCGTTCTCCGCTCTTCGGACAAGACCCTCACCGTCGACCCGTCCTCGGTCACCGCGACCCTCGGTGGCAAGCCGGCCAAGGTCAGCCTGACGCCGGCAGAGGCGACGTCCCGGTCGACCATGCTCGTCATCGACACCAGTGGATCGATGGGCACCTCCGGGATGGCCACGGTCCGCGAGGCCGTCAAGCAGTTCGTCGCCGCGGTCCCCGAGGACGTGAAGGTGGGCGTCGTGTCCTTCGCCTCCACGTCCGGCGTGGACGTCGAGCCGACGACCGACCGCGCAGCAGTCCGTGCCAGCGTCGCCGGCCTGCGCGCCCAGGGCGAGACCTCGCTGTACAAGGCCATCCAGGACGCGGTGAAGGCCCTCGGCACCGAGGGCGAGCGCAGCATCGTCCTGCTCAGTGACGGCGGGGACACGGTCGCCGCGATCGAGGGCGGCTCCGCGAAGGAGAAGAGCGAGCGGAAGAAGGCCCTCGACGCCCTGGCCAAGGCCAAGGTGCGCGCCGAGGTCGTCTCCTTCAACACCCCCGAGGCCGACGGCGGTGTCCTCGACCAGCTCGCCTCCACCGGAGGAGGGTCCGTCGCCAAGGCCGGTGACAGCAAGGCCGTCGCGGCGGCGTTCGGCGCTGCCGCCCGGGCCCTGGAGTCGCAGGTCCACATCTCGGTCGACAGGCCCGCCGGGGTGTCCGGCGACGCCGAGCTCGTCGTGAGCGGCGCGGCGTCCGGTGAGTCGTTCTCGACCACCTCGCCGCTGGACCTCGGCGACACCGCGCCGGTCGAGGTCGAGCCGGTCGCCGCCCCGGCGCAGCAGTCGGCCTTCCCCGACATCGCGGCGCCGATCAGCGCTCTCGCGCCGAAGCTCCTCGTGCCGGCCATCGTCACGCTGTTCCTCGGGGTGTTCCTCCTCGCGCTGGCGCTCATCAACCCCTCGTTCCGGACACGTCGCAGCGAGCGGATCAGCGCGGTCGAGGCCTACGGTCTCGGCGCACCCCGGGCACAGAAGGCCCAGACCGCGAACGCCGCCGCGCTCAGCGAGTCGATCGTCAACATGGGCGAGCAGTTCATGGAAGGTCGCGAGTCGACGACCAAGACGATGGAGCTGCTCACCCGCGCCGACCTCCCGTGGCGGGCCGGGGAGTGGCTCGTCCTCCGGATGATCGCCGTGGTCGTCGGCGCTGCGCTGGGCTTCCTCTTCGGCGGCGTGTGGGTCCTGCTCGTGGGTGCCCTCGTGGGGTTCATCCTGCCGCCCTTCGCCCTGCGCTTCATGGCCAAGCGACGGGGACGCAAGTTCGAGGAGGTCCTCCCCGACGTCATGATGCTCGTCGCGACGTCGCTCGCCTCCGGCTTCAGCCTCCTCCAGGCGCTGGACTCGGTGGCCAAGGACGCCCCGGAGCCGGCGTCCAAGGAGTTCTCCCGGGCGCTCGCCGAGGCCCGGATCGGCGCGGACGTCAGCGACGCCCTCGACAGCATGGCGGTCCGGATGGACAGCCGGAACATGCACTGGACCACGATGGCGATCCGGATCCAGCGCGAGGTCGGTGGAAACCTGGCCGAGACCCTCCGGACCACGGCCGGGACGCTGCGCGAGCGCGAGATGCTCCGGCGCCAGGTCCGGGCGCTGTCGGCGGAGGGTCGTCTCTCCGCGTACGTCCTCGTCGCGCTGCCCATCGGGCTGTTCCTCTTCAGCCTCAAGGCCAACTACGAGTACGTGAGCCTGCTCTGGACCACGACACTCGGCATCGGGATGTCCGTCGCCGGCATCGTCTCCATGACCATCGGCATCTTCTGGATGCGCAAAGTCGTCACGATCGAGGTCTGAGCCATGTTCCTCCTCATCGCCGGTATCGGCCTCGTCATGGCCGCCCTGCTCCTCATCGTCCTCGCGGCGACGGTCGGCTCGGGCCAGACCACGGGGGTCGCGAAGTCCCTCGAGCTGCTCAACCACAAGACGACCGTCCGCGAGGTCGGCCGGAACGAGCTCGGAGCCCAGGAGCGGCTCCTCGTGCCCGTCCTGGACCGGCTGCGCGGCCTCGCCGACCGGCTGTCGCCGGCCGGGACCGGCGGGCGGATCGCCCGGTCGTTGGACCGGGCGGGCAACCCCGCGGCCTGGACGGTCGAGCGGGTCATGGGTGCCAAGGGTCTCGCCCTGCTCCTCGGCATCATCCTTCCCCTGCTGTTCTTCGGGTTCGGCCTGTACCCGCTCATCGCGGCCGCAGCCGCTGGTGTCGCGGGCTTCTTCGTCCCCGACCTGCTCGTGTACAACGCCGGGCTCAAGCGCCAGGAGGACATGCGCAAGGGGCTGGCCGACGCGCTCGACATGCTCACCGTGTGTGTCGAGGCCGGCCAGGGCTTCGACGCGGCCATCCTCCAGGTGGCCCGGACGGTCGACGGGCCGATCGCGGGCGAGTTCGCCCGCGTGCTCTCCGAGATGCAGATCGGCAAGTCGCGCGGTGAGGCGTTCAGCTCGCTGGGGGAGCGCACGACGGCGCCCGAGCTGAAGAACTTCGTCAGCACCCTCGTGCAGGCGGACCGGCTGGGCCTGCCGATCGCCGGCGTGCTGCGTGAGCAGACCAAGGAGATGCGGGTCGTGCGGCGTCAGGCGGCGGAGGAGCAGGCGCAGAAGGTCACCGTGAAGATCCTCTTCCCGCTGCTGCTCTGCATCTTCCCGGCGCTGTTCATCGTCATCATCGGGCCCGGCGCGATCCAGATCGCCGAGGTCTTCGGCAGCATGTGACCCGGTCGGGACGGGCACTCCCGACCCGACCCGACGGCTCTGGAGCCACCCGGAGGAGGGACGCGCCGGTGTGGCTCGGGTCCTGGTTCAGCCGCGGTCGACGTCCGGGACGAGCCCGAGCCGGACCGCGGCGATGACCGCACTGGCCCGGTTGTGCGCGCCGAGCTTGTCGTAGATCTTGCCGATGTGCGTCTTGACGGTCGACGGGCTCATGTAGAGCGACTTGCCGACCTGGGCCACCGACGCGCCCTCGACGAGCAGCTTGAGGACCTCGGTCTCCCGGCTGGTCAGGGTGGTCTGCGGCTGCTCGTGCCGGCGGCGCATCGCCTCGGCCAGCCCGCTCGCCGAGAACTCGAGGGGGAAGTCGGCCGCGCGGCGGACCGCCGAGAGCACCTGGTCCGACGGGGCGCTCTTGCGGACCAGGGCGGAGGCACCGGCGTCGAGGGCCTCGAGGAGCGTCGAGTCGTCGTTGAGCATCGTGAGGACGACGAGCCCGACCTCCCTGGACTGCTCGCGCACCGCCCGCACGAGGTCCAGTCCCGAGCCGTCAGGCATCGTGACGTCGATGACGGCCACGACCCGCCCCGGGGGAGGAGTACGGAACAACCTCTCGAAGAGGGCCCGGCCCTCGCTGAGCGAGCCGGCGTGGCCGACGACGCTCACCTCGTCCTGCGAGTTGAGCATGCCGGCCACCGCTTCGCGGACCACCGCATGGTCGTCGACAAGCACGACGCTGATCGTCACGGCCTCTCCCAGGTCGTCAGGTCGTCACCTTCGCTGCCGAGGTGGCGACGGGTTCGTCAACGTTCAGGCTAACGGTCAACCGGCCGTTCGCCTCGTTGCGCACGACGAGTGTCCCGCCGAGAGCGGCCAGGCCAGGGCTGCGGAACGTCCGGCGCGCCCGCTGCGGGTCGCCGTCGTGCGACACGTCGACCTTCGCCGGGCCGACCACGGACGTCGCCAGCGAGACCCAGGCGTTGCGTGCGCCGGAGGCCTGGGCGTCGGCGAGGACGTCCATGACGAGCCGGTGGACGAGCATCTCGATCCGGGGGTCGAGTCTGCGCCGGCCCTCGCTCACGGTGATCGTCGTGCGGACGCCGGTCATGCTGCCGAAGCTCTGCACGGCCCCGCCGAGCACCGCACCGAGGCCGGTGCCGGGACGTTCGGCGACCCGGAGGTCGGTGATGTGCAGGCGCAGGTCGGCCATGACGTCGCTCAGCCGGTCGCGGAGCCCGTCGAGGGAGTCACGCAGGTCCGTCCCGGGCGGGCCGGCCTGGGCGCGGAGGGCATCCACCTGGTACCCGAGCGCCGCGAGCTCCTGGGCGATGCCGTCGTGGATGTCGCGGGCGATGCGGTTGCGCTCCTCGAGGCTCGCGTACTGCCGCAGGTTGCCGAACAGCAGACCGGCCTGGACCGTGGGCGCGAGCCGCCGGGTGACGTCGACGACCATCCGGCGCTCCTGCTCGCTGAAGCCGTGGTCGATGCCGCGCTCGACGACGACGACGGTCGTCGGACCGGTGCCGAAGGAGATGGGGACCACGAGGGCGCGTCGCCGCCCCATCTCGTCGTCGAACGGGATCTCCGTGGGCTTCCAGCTCGCAGGGTTGGCCGCGAGGAGCTCGGAGAGCGCCTCGGAGAGGTGCCACGGGGCACGGGTCGAGCCACGCAGCGCCACGGGCACCAGGTGCTCGCTGTCGGTGGTCACGAGCACCGCACTGCGCGCCGAGGGCACCTCTGCGGCGAGGAGGTCGAGGGCGAGCGTGGCTCCGGCCGGCGCGTCGAGACCGGTCGCCATCTCCTCGGAGAGGTCGTGGAGGCGCTGGATGAGCTGGATCGCCTCGCGGGCCGCGGGGTCGGCCTCGTCGAGCTCGTGCTCGGCGACGAGCCGCTGGTTCCAGGCGCCGAGCGCACCGAGGATGAGGGCGGCGCCCACCCACGCGAGCAGGCCGTAGCGCACGATCTCGTCGTGCTGCCACGACGAGACCGTGAGGAGGTAGACGACGCTCGCGAGGACGCACGACAGGAGGTAGCCGACGCGGCCGAACCGTCCGCCCGAGTGGTACGCGGGGATGAGGACGAGGAGCGCCGCGCCCAGCTGGGCGGCCGCGTAGCCTGCTCCTGCTGCGGCGGCGGACATCGACAGCAGCGTGAGGATGATGGTGTCGAGCAGGCCCTCGCGGGAGATCGGCATCCGGTCCAGGGCCGCCACGACGATGTCCAGGACGACCACGGCCAGGAGCCACGGCAGGACCTCGAACACCGTCTGCGTGACGATCGACAGGAACACGGTGAGGACCGCGAACGCGAGCCGGATCTTCGCCGAGGCATCGAGCCACGTCAGACCCATCGACCGTTCCACGCCCCCCAGGGTACGTCCGGGCCTGCGTCGAAACCGCGGGTTCGCCCAGCTGCCTGTGTGATGATTGACCGCGGTTCACTCGTAGGGGAAGGACGAGGCGGTAGTGAAAGGACGCGTGCTCGTCGTCGACGACGACCTCGCACTCGCCGAGATGCTCGGCATCGTGCTCCGGGGCGAAGGCCTGGACAGCGAGCACGTCGCCGACGGCTCGAGCGCTCTCGAGGTCTTCCGGGGCTACCGCCCCGACCTCGTCCTGCTCGACGTCATGCTGCCCGGCCAGGACGGGCTCGAGGTGTGTCGGCAGATCAGGGCCGAGTCCGGGGTCCCCATCGTCATGCTCACGGCCAAGACGGACACCGTCGACGTCGTCCTCGGGCTGGAGTCCGGCGCCGACGACTACGTCGTCAAGCCGTTCAAGCCGCAGGAGCTCATCGCGCGGGTGCGGGCGCGCCTGCGCCGCGGTGACGAGCCGGAGCCGGAGCGCCTGGGCATCGGAGACCTCGCCATCGACGTCGCCGGCCACTCGGTCACCCGCGGGGGCGAGCCGCTGAGCCTCACCCCGCTCGAGTTCGACCTCCTCGTCGCACTGGCCCGCAAGCCGTGGCAGGTCTTCACCCGCGAGGTCCTGCTCGAGCAGGTGTGGGGCTACCGGCACGCGGGCGACACCCGGCTGGTCAACGTGCACGTCCAGCGCCTCCGCTCCAAGATCGAGCACGACCCCGAGCATCCGGAGATCGTCGTCACCGTCCGCGGGGTGGGGTACAAGGCGGGCCAGGCCGGCGCGTGAGCGGGTCGGGCGCCGTCCGCCTGCGGTCCGTCGCCGGAGGCGGTTCCGCGCGGGGCGCGCGTCGTTCCCTCGGCGGGCCGTGGGGTGTGGTCCGGCGGGTGCTCCTCGGGGCGCGCCATCGTTGGCGCAGGTCGCTGCGGCTGCGCGTCGTCACGACGACGATGCTCCTGGGTGTCTTCGCGATCACCGTGCTCGGCTCGGTGCTGCACGCCCAGATCGCCAACGGGCTGGAGCGCAGCCGGGTGTCCAACGCCCAGTACGAGGCGCTGGCGCTGACCGCCCAGGCCCAGGCGCAGTGGCTGAACTCGACGTCGGCGTCGGTCGACGCCCTCAACCAGGCGGCGACCGACATCGTGACCCGCATCCTCGCCGCGCCGGGGCCGGACCCGCGCCGGTTCGTGGTCCTGACCCGCTCGGTGTCCAACGACAGCGACATCGTCCTCGCGAGCGTTCGCACCGGGGCACCGGACCAGTCGGTCGTGAGCCCCGAGCTGCAGCAGGCGCTCGCGGACGACCCCACGCACCAGCACACCCAGCTGACCGAGGTGACGGTGGACCGGTCCGACGGCCCGGTGCCGGCGGTCGTCGTCGGGACGGTCGTCGAGGTGCCCAACGCCGGCCTGTACGACCTGTTCTTCATCTACCCGATGGAGCAGGAGGTCGCGACGATGGCGCTCATCGGACGGGCCTTCGTCGTCGCCGGTGCCACCCTCACGCTGCTCGTCGGTGCGGTCGCCTGGGTCGTGACCCGCCAGGTCGTCACCCCGGTCCGACGGGCGGGGGAGGTCGCCCAGCGGCTCTCCAGCGGCCGGCTCAACGAGCGGATGCCCGCCAAGGGCGAGGACGACCTCGCGCTGCTCGCGACGTCGTTCAACAACATGGCCGACAGCCTCCAGTCCCAGATCCGCCAGCTCGAGGGCCTCTCCGCGGTCCAGCAGCGGTTCGTCTCGGACGTCTCGCACGAGCTGCGCACCCCCCTCACGACCATCCGGATGGCCGTCGACGTCATCCACGGCAACCGCGAGGAGTTCGTCGACGCCTCGGTCGCGCGCTCCGCCGAGCTCCTCGCCGGCGAGCTCGACCGCTTCGAGGAGCTCCTCGCCGACCTCCTCGAGATCAGCCGGTTCGATGCGGGCGCCGCGGCGCTCGACGTCGAGGCGGTCGACCTGCGCGGGACCGTCGAGTCGGTCGTCGCGGCCGCCCGTCCGCTCGCCGAGAAGCGCGGGAGCCCGGTCTCGGTGCTGGCGGGAGGGGTGCCCGCCGAGGCGGAGGTGGACGAGCGCCGCGTGGCGCGCATCCTGCGCAACCTCGTCGTCAACGCCATCGAGCACGGCGACGGTCGTCCGGTCGACATCCACGTCGGGGTCGACGACGACGCCGTGGCCGTCGTCGTCGAGGACCACGGGGTCGGGCTGCGGCCCGGCGAGGCCGCCAACGTCTTCACCCGCTTCTGGCGGGCCGACCCTGCCCGGGCCCGCACGACGGGGGGGACCGGGCTCGGGCTCTCCATCTCGCTCGAGGACGCCCGCCTGCACAACGGCTGGCTGCAGGCCTGGGGGGAGCCGGGCGTGGGCTCCCGGTTCCGGCTCACCCTGCCCCGGCGCGCCGGGAGCACCCTGCACGCCTCCCCGCTGCCGCTCAGCCCGGAGGACCCGTGAGCGCCCTGGGCCGTGCCGTCGCCGTGGTGGGCGTGCTCGTGCTCACCGGGTGCGGGGCGCTGAGCCGCTCCGGCCCGGTGCAGACCGGCCTCGAGGTCGGGTCCGGGGGAACATCGCCGGTGACGATCGTCTTCCCGGGGCCTGCCCGGGACGCGAGCCAGGAAGCCATCGTGCGCGGGTTCCTCCGCGCCGGTGCCGCCAGCGACGGCGCCTACGACAACGCCCGACGCTTCCTGACGCCGACCGTCAGCGAGCAGTGGAACCCGGACGGGACGATCGTGCTCCTCGCGAGCGACGCCGCGCCCACGGTCCGGCAGGTGGGGGGTGCGACGGTCGAGGTGTCGGCCGAAGCCGCCGGGACCGTCGACGAGACGGGGCGCTACACCGCGGCCGAGCCGGGTAGCCGCGTCACGGCGCGGTTCGTCCTCGCCACGGTCGACGGTCAGAACCGGATCTCGGCCATCCCCGAGGGTTTCGGGCGCTGGATCGTCAGCCGCGACGTCGCCCGCCTCGTCCAGCCCTACTCCGTGCACTACGTGTCCTCGAGCCGCCGGGCGCTCGTCCCGGACGTGCGCTGGTTCCCGCTCGACCGGCTCGCCACCCGGCTCGCGCTGGCCCAGCTGCAGCCCGTGCCGCAGCACCTGGAGGGCGCGGCGGTCTCGGCCGTCCCGGCCGGTGCACGCCTCCTCGGTGACGCGGTGTCCGTCGAGAACGGCGTCGCGACGGTCGACCTCATCTCGAGCGCGATCGACGTCGGCCAGACCACCCGGCAGAACCTCTGGGCCCAGTTCATCCGGACGCTGACCCAGGACTCGTCGGTCATCGCGGTCCGGGTCGCCGTCGACGGGGTCCCGGTCGAGCTCGACGGCATCCAGGGCTCGGTGTCCAGCGTGACCCGCGTGGGCTTCCCGTCCCCCACGCCGCCGACGTCGTCCGTCCCTCCGGTCGTCCGTCGGGGCGAGCAGCTCTCGTTCTTCGGTCCCGACGACCGGGGGGGACCCCAGGCCACGCCCACACCCGAGGCGACCGAGCTGCCCGTGGTACCGGCCGGGTTCACCTCCCTGGCGCTGGCCGCGGACGGGGGGGAGGTCGCCGCCGTGGATCCCGGTGGTGACGGCATCTCACGATGGCGGGCCGGCACGCGGTACGAGGTCCCGAGGTTCGCGACCTCGGTGAGCGCGCCCTCCTACGACCGCAGGGGGTACCTGTGGGCCGGAGGCGTCAGTGGCGCCCAACGCCTCTTCGTCGTCGACACCCGCTCGGATCCCTCCGACCCGGAAGCCGCCGCCGCGACCCCTGTGACTGCCGAGTGGCTGAAGGGCCGCCAGGTGCTCCAGGTCAAGGTCGCGGCCGACGGCGACCGCGTCGTCGTCCTCTCCGCGGCACCGGGCGGGCGGAACCCGAGGGTCGACCTCGCGGGGGTCGTCAGGGGCGAGGACGACCGTCCGCAGCGGCTGGCGGCGCCGCTGGCCCTCGGCGTCGGGTTCACCGGTGCCCGGGGCCTGGTGTGGGTCGACGACGAGACCGTCGCGACGATCGCCGCGACGCCCGGTCGTGGGGCCCTGCCGACGCTGCTCTCGACGGGGGGCGACGTGCAGACCCTCGAGGAGGTGCCTGGAGCCGACGCCGTGGCGACCACGGGCGACGAACGGAACCTCTACGTCATCACGGCGAAGGGCGACCTGTACGTCCGTGTGGGGCAACGGTGGGCGGAGAACGGCGAGGCCGGCGAGCTCGCCGCGCCGGGCGGCTGACCCCTCCCGTCGTCCACAGGAGCGGCTCGGGTCGCCCTCGTCCACACGTCCCCGCCCGCTGCTCGCGCGGTGCGGACGACCCCGAGCACCCTCGTCCCATGGACGACCTCGGGAGGCACCTGGCCACGACGATGCGTGCCGCGGCGGGGCTCGTCCTGCCCGCGCGGTGCGCGGGATGCGGGACGGCCGGCGACCCCTGGTGCGCCACCTGCCGCGCCGGCGTGCTCGGGGTCCCCACGCGGGTCCGAGTGCCCGGAACGCCGTGCTGGGCGGCGGCCCCGCTCGGGGCGCCGCTCCGGTCGCTGGTCACGGCGCACAAGGACGGTGGCCGCGCAGACTCCCGACGGGTGCTCGTCCCGCTCCTCGCCACGGCCCTCTCGACCGTCCTCGTGCGTGAGAGCGGACCACGCCGGGCGGCGGCTCTCGGTGAGCCGGTCCTCGTGGTCCCCGTTCCGACCCGGGGCTCTGCCCGCCGCCGTCGTGGCGAGGACCCGGTCGCGGCGCTCGTCCGGGACGCCGTGGCGTCCCTGGGAGCCGGTGGACCGGTGTTCGCGCCGGTGCTGCGGCACACCCGGCCGGTGGCCGACCAGGCCCGGCTCGGCCGGGCCCGACGCTGGGCGAACCTCGCCGGCGCGATCGCGGTGTCGCCCTCGCGCGCGGCGCTCGTCCGCGGTCGGGTCTGCGTCCTGGCGGACGACGTCGTGACCACGGGCTCCACCCTCGCGGAGGCCGCGCGCGCCCTCCGGGCGGCAGGAGCCGCCGACGTCCTCGCGGTCGCCGTCGGCGCCACCCCGTGAGCCGCCGGGGACGTGCGAGAACGGTCCGGACGAGGTTCTCCGTCCTGGTTGTGGCGACCCCCACGGGCGGCTAGCGTCATGTCAGTGTCAGGGTGACAGCGCCGCATCGCGGTGGTTGGGTCCTGAGCACTGGCTGTCTGGCTCGTAGCGTCGGTGCCGCCTTCGGGTTGGCGAGCATGCGTTTTGTCGGCGGCCGGTGTGAAGGACC
>NZ_JAFDVE010000033.1 GCF_016888005.1 Phycicoccus sp. CSK15P-2
GACCAGGACAGAGGCCCTGCGATGCCTGAAACGTCGGATCGCCCGCACCGTCTTCAACCGCCTCACCACCGACCACCACAACCGTCAGACCCCGGCCCTACCGGCCACGGCTTGACATAGGAGAAACGCATGACGGCCCCGCCTCTCGCCCTCGTCGCCGGGACCGGGTTCTCCGACCTCGACGCCCTCGAGGACCGCCGCGAGCAGACCGTCGAGACCCCCTTCGGCCCGGCGCGGGTCACGCACGGGACGTGGCACGACCTCCCCGTCGTGTTCCTCGCCCGGCACGGGCCGGGGCACTCGGTCCCCCCGCACCTCGTGAACTACCGGGCGAACGTCCGCGCCCTCGCCGACCTCGGCGCGCGAGACGTCGTCGCCGTCAACGTCACCGGGTCGGTCGACCCCGACCTCGAGCCCGGGGACCTCCTCTGCCTCGACGACTTCGTCGACTTCACGAAGCAGCGTCCCCTCACCTTCCACGACGGCTCCGGCCCCGAGGGCGTCGTGCACACCGACGTGTCCACCCCCTACGACCCCGACCTGCGCCGCGAGATCCTCGACGCCGCCGCCGCGGTCGGCACGCCGGTGCGCGACGGCGGGGTGTACGCGGCCTTCGAGGGCCCGCGCTTCGAGACCGCCGCCGAGATCCGGCTCGCCCGCCTCGCCGGGGCCGACGTCGCGGGGATGACCGGCGTCCCCGAGGTCGTCCTGGCCCGCGAGGCGGGGCTGCGGTACGCGGCGCTCTCGCTCGTCGTCAACCCGGCCACCGGGGTCGGCGACGCGTCCGAGCCGATCACGATGGACGAGATCGAGGCCGCCCTCGCCCGCTCGCGCACGGCGGTGCTCGCCGTCCTCGACGAGCTCGTCCACACCCGGGCGACCTTCGAGGGAGAGTCCTGATGGGCACCGTCGTCATCCACCAGGCGTCCTACGTCGTGACGGTCGACCCCTCGGACACGGTCCTGCGGGACGTCGACGTCGTCGTCGAGGACGGCGTCATCACCGAGGTGGGCGACGCGCGGGTCGGGCCGCCGCCACGCCGTCCCACCGAGGCGGCCCCCGAGCCCGGGGTCACCGAGCTCGACGGACGCGGTCGCCTGGTCATGCCCGGGCTGGTCAACCTGCACACCCACCTGCCGATGACGCTCCTGCGCGGCCTGGCCGAGGACGTCGACCTCCAGGGCTTCCTCACCCGGGTGTGGGCCGCCGAGGGCGCGGTGATGGACCCCGCCACCGTCGAGCTCGGCGCCACGCTCGGCGCCCTGGAGTCCCTGCTCGGCGGGTGCACCACCCAGCTCGACATGTACTTCCACCACGCCGCCGCCCACCGGGGCGCGGTCGCCGCCGGCAGCCGGCACGTCATCGGTCCGGTCTTCCTCGACGGACCGGGACCGGACGGTCTCGCGTGGGAGCAGCGGCTCGCGCTGCTGCGGTCGTGGCCGGGCGAGCTGCTCGACATCGGCGGTCCCGACGTGCCGGTGTCCGCGATGCCGCACGCCACGTACACCTGCTCGCCGGAGCACCTCGCCGAGGTCGCCGCCGTGCTCCACGAGGCCCTCGGCGAGACGGACCTCGACGCACCGCCCCAGCACCCGCTGCTCACGACCCACGTCTCCGAGAACGCCGCCGAGAACGCCGACGTCCGCGAGCGCCACGGCGCCTCCCCCGTCGAGATCCTCGACCGCGCGGGATGGCTCACCGGCCACGTCCCGGTCGTCGCGGGGCACGGCGTCCACCTCTCGGCGTCGGACCGCGCGCGGCTCGCCCGCGCCGGGGCGGCCGTCGCGCACTGCGCGGGCTCGAACCAGAAGCTCGCGAGCGGCGCGCTGCCGTGGGTCGACGTCCACGACGCCGGCGTCCGGCTCGGCATCGGCACCGACGGCTGCTCGAGCAGCAACGACCTCGACATGTGGCAGGCCATGCGCCAGGCGGCGCTCCTCGCCCGGCTCACGAGCGGCCGGCCGGACGTCGCGAGCGCCCACGAGGTGCTGCGCGCCGCGACGCTCGAGGGTGCCCGGGCGCTCGGGCTGGGCGACGTCATCGGCTCGGTCGAGCCCGGCAAGCGGGGCGACCTCGTCCTCGTCGACCTCGAGCGCCCGCACCTGACCCCCGTGCACGACGTCCACGCCCTCCTCGTGTTCGCGGCCGGGCGGGCCGACGTCACCGACGTGCTCGTCGACGGCGAGGTCGTCGTCCGCGACGGCCGCAGCACCCGCGTCGACACCGCCGACCTCCTCGCCCGGGCCCGCGCCCGGGGCGCCGAGGCGCGCGCCGCCGCGGAGGCGACGTGAGCCAGGACGCCCGGGTCACCCAGCTCGAGCCCCCCGAGGAGACCGCCGACGAGGTCATCGCCCGGCTCGGCATGCGGCCGATCCCCGAGGAGGGGGCCTGGTACGTCACCGGCCCGCGGACCCAGGGCCTCAATGCCGTCACCGTGCTGCTGACGAACGGCTCGGACGGCTTCTCCGCGATGCACCGGCTGACCGTCGACGAGGGCTGGCAGTGGCTCGACGGCGCGCCGATGGCCCTCCTGCGGCTGCGTCCCGGCGGCTCCGGCGTGCTCAACTACGTCGGCGCGGGCCACCCCCAGGTACTCGTCCGCCGCGGCACCTGGATGGGGGCCACGACGCTCGGCTGGTGGACGCTGCTGTCCTGCTGGTGCGCCCCCGCGTTCCGTCCCGAGCACTTCGAGCTGGGCGAGCGCGACGCCCTCGTCGCCGAGTACCCGACGTTCGCCACCGAGATCTCCACGCTCACCCGCGACGAGCCGGTCGGGCGGATGCGGTGACCCGGTGACCGCTCTCGTCACCGGGGCCGGCGGCGGCCTCGGTCGCGCGGTCGCGGTGGCACTCGCCGGTGCGGGGCACGACGTCGCGGTCCACCACCGCTCGGGCGAGGACGGCGCGCGGGTCACCGCCGCCGAGGTCGAGGCGTGCGGGCGGCGGGCCACGACGCTGTACGCCGACCTCGACGTCCCGCTCGCCGAGCCCGCGGCGCTCGACGCCGTCTGCACCGACCTGCTCGACCGGTGCGCGGCCGCCCTCGGCGGGCCGGACGTCGTCGTGCTCAGCGCCTTCCCGCAGCACGTCGTGCCGTGGGACGACCTCGACGCCGCGGCCTGGGACGACTACCACCGGGCCGGTTTCCGCCCGACCGCCGCGCTGCTCCACGCCGCGACCGCCCGGATGGACGCCGGGGGCGTCGTGGTCGTCGTCGGGTCGGTCGAGGGCCTGCGCCCGGCACCCGGGCACGCGCCGTACGCCGTCGCCAAGGCGGCTCTGCACCACCTCGTCGCCGCGGCCGCCCAGGAGGTCGGGCGGCGCGGCGTCCGGGTCGTGGGCGTGGCGCCCGGCCTCGTCGACCGGCCCGGGCTCGCCGCGGACTGGCCGGACGGGGTCGCCCGCTTCGAGGCGGCCGCCGCGCTGGGGCGGCCGGTGCGCCCCCAGGAGGTCGCGGCGACGGTCGCGTTCCTCGCCTCAGGAGTCGCATCGGGCATCGCCGGCACCACGGTCACCGTCGACGCCGGATGGTCCGCCGCGCCGGGCTGGTGAGGCCGGGTACGCGCGTCCCGGTAACGACCCCACAACGAACGCGAGCCGGATGCGGCGCACCCCCGATTGCACCGTAGCATCTGCTCGTCTGACCCGACCCACGAGGAGATCCTCCATGAAGTCCACGCGTTACCTCGTCGCGGCGCCCGCCGCGCTCGCCCTGGCCCTCGCGGGCTGCGGCGGCAGCACCGGCACCTCCGGTGGGGACAGCAGCGCCTCCGGCTCCGCCGACTCCGGGGCCCCGACCGACGACTCGAACTGCGCCGACGAGGACGTGTTCTGCATCGGTCTCGTCACCGACACCGGCAAGGTCGACGACAAGTCGTTCAACCAGTCCGCCCACGAGGGCGCGATCGCCGCCGCCGAGGAGCTCGGCGGCTTCTACAAGTACGTCGAGACGCAGGACCCGAAGGACTACGCCCCCAACATGGCGCAGTTCACGAACAAGAGCTACGACGTCGTCGTCACCGTCGGCTTCCTCATGACCGAGGCCACGGCGACCGCCGCCGAGGGCAGCCCGGAGACGAAGTTCATCGGCATCGACCAGTTCTTCGACCCCGAGGCCGTCACGGCGACGAACCTCACCGGCATCCTCTTCCCGGAGGACCAGGCAGGCTACGGCGCGGGCTACCTCGCGGGCCTGATGACCAAGACGAACAAGCTCGGCCAGGTGCTCGGCCAGGAGATCCCGCCGGTGCAGAAGTTCGCCAAGGGCTTCGAGAACGGCGCCAAGGCCGCCAACCCGGACGTCCAGGTCTCGACCGTCTACCACCCCGCCGGCGACAACGCGTTCAACGACCCGGTGTGGGGCGCGGGCGAGGCCAAGAAGATGCTGGCCCAGAAGGCCGACATCATCTTCGGCGCCGGCGGCAACACCGGCAACGGCGCCCTCCAGGAGGTCGCGAAGGCCTCCGGTGCGGGCGACTCCATCTTCTGCATCGGTGTCGACACCGACCAGTGGGACACCGTCCCCGCCGCGCAGCCGTGCCTCGTCACCTCGGCGATGAAGCTCATCACCGAGGGCGTGACCGAGACCATCAAGACCGCCCAGTCGGGTGAGTTCGAGGGTCTGACGACGATGGGCAAGGCCGGCCTCGCCCCGTACCACGACTTCGAGAGCACGATCCCCGACGACGTGAAGACGCGGGTCGAGGACATCACCCAGCAGATGGAGGCGGGCACGCTGGAGACCGGCGTCAGCCTCTGACGACGGCACCGGTCACCTCGTGACCTCCCCGTCCCCGAGGGGGCGGGCATCCGGCCCGGGATGCCCGCCCCCTCGGCCCGTGTCGGACCGCGGCCACGCCCCCGGCCCGGGCCTCCGGCACGGAGCCGACGACACCCCCACCCCTACTACCGCGGTCGGCGACGGACGGGCCAGACTGTGGGCACCCCGAGTCATTGGAGACCCATGTCCGAGACCAGCACGGCCGAGCAGACGCCGCCGCCGGCGCCCGACGAGGAGCCGCACGAGCCGCAGGACCGCGGCGGGGCACTGGCCTTCCTCATCGGCCACCAGAGCGCCGTGGTCATCGTCGTCGCCCTCGTGATCGCCTTGGCCATCGGATGGGTGGTCATCTGGTCACAGGGCGTCAACGCGGCGTACGCCTACACGACGCTCGTCCGTGAGGCACTCTTCGTGGACGGCGCCTTCACCCGAACGCTGCAGAAGACCGCGCCGCTCGTCCTCACCGGGCTGGCCGTCGTCCTGCCGCTACGCGTCGGGCTGTTCAACATCGGCGCCCAGGGCCAGCTGGCGACCGGCGCGATCTTCGGCGCGTGGGTCGCGTTCGTCCTCGGCGACCTCGGCGTCCTCGCGGCGATCCTCGGGATGGTCGTCGGGGCCGCGTTCGGTGGTCTCGTCGGCCTCGTCGTCGGCGTCCTCAAGGCGTGGCGCGGGGTGCACGAGGTCATCTCCACGATCATGCTCAACTACATCGCCTACGGCGTCACGTACTGGCTCGTCCTCGGGCCGCTGCAGGGTGAGGCGTCCAAGAGCAGCGGCATCGCGCAGACCGACCTCATCCCCGAGGCCGCCCGGGTGGGTGCGGTGCTCGGCGTCCCGGTCGGGTTCGTCGTCGCCGTCGTGCTCGCCGTGCTCTGCTGGTGGATGCTCTCCCGGACGACGCTCGGTTTCCGGTTCAACACCGTCGGGGCGAACAAGGAGGCCGCCCGGTACGCGGGAATCGGGATCGGACGCATCGTCGTCCTCTCGCTCGTCTTCGGCGCCGGGCTCGCCGGCCTCGCCGGTGCGCTCGAGGCCGAGGGCACGCTGCACCGCTTCGAGCCGGCGATCGTCGGCTCGCTCGGGTTCGACGGCATCACGATCGCGCTGCTGGCCCGGGCCAACCCGCTCGCGACGATCCCCGCCGCCTTCCTCGTCGGGATGCTGCGCACCGGCGCCGCGGGCTTGCAGTTCGCCACCCAGTCACCGGCACTCCCGGGCGGGATCACCCCCGAGATCGTCGACCTGCTGCTCGCCCTCATCCTCCTCATGGTCTCCATCCCGGTCCTCGGGAAGTGGCTGTTCCGCAGCCGCGCCGACAAGGTGAGCGTCGCCACGACGAGCTGGGGGAGCTGAGCATGCAGACCGTCATCGCCTGGGCCACCCGAAACCGCACGACGCTCGTCCTCCTCGGCGCCGTGCTCGTCGTCGCGTACGTCTTCTACTACGCGCGGCAGGACATCGCCCCGTCGATGTTCGGCGCCGCGTGGGACTACGCCATCCCGCTCGTTCTCGCCGCGCTCGTCGGGGTCATCGGCGAGCGCTCGGGCGTGGTCAACATCGGCATCGAGGGGCAGATGCTGCTCGCCGCGTTCGCCGGGTTCTTCGCCGCGGCGCTCAGCGGGTCGATGCTCGTCGGCATCCTCGCCGGCGTCGGCACCGGACTGCTCGCAGGCGGCTTCCTCGCCGTGACGGCCGTGCGCTGGCGGATGGACCAGATCATCGCCGGTGTCGTCCTCAACATCATCGCCACCGGCCTGACCTCGTTCTACCTGCAGTCCGGCCAGATCCTCCCCGGCGTCATCCCCAACCTCCGGGTGCCGGTGCTCGCCGAGATCCCGCTCATCGGGGAGACCTTCTTCAGCGGTCGCAGCTGGGTCGCCACCGTCGCGATCATCCTGGCGGTCGGGGTCCACCTTGCGCTGTTCCACACCCGCTGGGGGCTACGCACCCGTGCGGTCGGCGAGTACCCGTCCGCCGCCGACACCGCGGGCATCGACGTCGAGCGGCTGCGGATGGTCAACGTGACCCTCGCGGGCTCGCTCGCCGGGCTCGCAGGGGTCTACCTGTCGATGGACGCCTCGAGCTCCTTCGAGCGCGGGATGACCGCCGGCCGCGGCTTCCTCGCCCTCGCGATCATGATCATGGGTGCCTGGCGGCCGCTGCGGGCGTTCGCGATGGCCCTGTTCTTCGGGTTCGTCAACGCCGTGGGGTCCCAGCTGCAGCAGACGGGCGGGGTGACCATCCCTCCCCAGCTGCTCGGCACGCTGCCCTACGTCGCGACCCTCGTCGTCCTCGCCGTGGCCGCCGGACGGGTGCGACCACCCGGCGCCGTCGGCCAGCCGTACGTCAAGAAGGACCAGTGATGAGCGACCGCACCCCGCAGACGCCGCCCGAGTCCGCCCCGAGCGAGGGCACACCGCACCCCGAGGGCCACGCGGACGCGTCGGCCGACCACCTCGCGGCGGTCGCGACGACCGACGCCGCACTCGAGCTGCCCCCGGAGCAGTCCGGGTTCGGCAAGGGTGTCATCGGCGAGGTGCTCCTCGACATCCAGGGCCTGTCGAAGTCGTTCGGGTCCGTGCACGCCAACCGCGATGTCACCCTGAACGTCCGGCGCGGTGAGATCGTCGCGCTGCTCGGCGAGAACGGCGCGGGCAAGTCGACGCTGGTCAACCAGATCTTCGGGCTCATCACGCCGGACACCGGCACCGTCTCTGTCAAGGGCGACACCACGCCGATCAGGGACCCGCGCGACGCCATCCGGCGGGGCATCGGGATGGTGCACCAGCACTTCCAGCTCGTGCCCGTCATGACGGTCGCCGAGAACATGATGCTCGGCCACGAGTCGACCCGCGGCGGCGTGGTGCTCGACCTCCCGGCCGCCCGGCAGATGGTCCGCGAGCTCTCCGAGAAGCACGGGCTGGCGGTCGATCCCGACGCCGAGGTCGACGACCTGCCGGTCGGCACCCAGCAGCGGGTCGAGATCCTCAAGGCGCTCTCGCGGCGGGTCGACCTCCTCATCCTCGACGAGCCCACGGCCGTGCTCACCCCGCAGGAGACCGACGAGCTGCTCGGGGTGATGCAGGAGCTCGCGAACTCGGGCACGTCCATCGTCTTCATCACCCACAAGCTGCGCGAGGTGCTCGCCGTCGCCGACCGCGTGTACGTGCTGCGCCAGGGCGCCGTGGTCGGTGAGGTGGCCGCGAAGGACACCGACGCCACGGGTCTCGCGACGATGATGGTCGGCCGCGAGGTCGTGCTGTCCATCGACAAGGAGGCGGCCTCGCCGGCCGACACGGTGCTCGAGATCGAGGACCTCCACGTCCGCGACGACCGCGGGCTGAGCGCCGTCAACGGCTTCACGCTGTCGGTGCGCGCCGGGGAGATCGTCGGCGTCGCCGGGGTCGAGGGCAACGGGCAGCGCGAGCTCGTCGAGGCCCTTGCCGGGATGCGCAAGGTCACCTCCGGCCGGATGACGCTCGGCGAGCTCGACCTCACGACCGCGAACCCGTACACGACGCACCACGCAGGCGTCGGGCACGTGCCCGAGGACCGCGAGAAGCACGGCCTCGTGGGCTCGTACTCCATCGCCGACAACCTCGTCCTGAACGAGTACGACCAGGAGCCCTACGCGAAGTCCGGCGTGCGCCAGTTCACCGCGGTCCGCGAGAACGCCGAACAGCTGCGCGAGGAGTTCGACATCCGCTCCTCCGGGGTCTTCCAGACCGCGGGGTCCCTGTCCGGCGGCAACAAGCAGAAGGTCGTCGTCGCCCGCGAGATGGCCTTCGAGCCGAAGCTGCTCATGGCAGCCCAGCCGACCCGAGGCGTCGACGTCGGCTCGATCGAGTTCATCCACCGGCGGATCGTCGAGGCTCGCGACGCGGGGGCCGCGGTGCTCCTCGTCTCCGCCGAGCTCGACGAGATCCTCTCGCTCTCGGACCGCATCGCCGTCGTGCACGGCGGCCGGGTCGTCGCGGAGATGGACGCCGCCGACGCCGACCGCACCGAGATCGGACGCCTCATGGCGGGTGACCACTGACGGACACCCCCGCCGGTCGAGGTGAGAACCGCGTCCCCCTCGCCGGTCGTGTTCCACCCCCGACCCGGCGACGGCGGTCCCTGATCACTTCCTGAGAAGACAACCTACGCTGTCGTAAGTTACGCAAACGTAGGTTACGCTTGCGTACGTGAGCGCCCCGAGCACCGACCGAGCGACCCCGACCGCGGGTCCCACCCGGCCACGCCTCGGGGCGCACACCCCCGGCCCGCTGGGCGGAGCCCTCCGCGGCGCACGCAAGGTGGCCGAGGCCCTGGCCACGCCGCTGGTCCCGGCCGACTACCTCGACCTGTTCGACCCCATGCGCGCGGGTGCCGACCTGCGTGGACGCATCGTCGAGGTCCGCCCCGAGACCGCCGACGCCGCCACCGTCGTCATCCGGCCGGGTCGCGGCTGGCTCGGCCACGTGCCGGGCCAGTACATCCGGATCGGCATCGACATCGACGGCGTGCGGCACTGGCGCGCCTACAGCCTCACCCACCGCGCCGACGGCTCGGCTGCCGCGGGCATCCCCGCCGGCTGCATCGCCATCACGACCAAGGCGATCCCCGAGGGCAAGGTCAGCCGCCACCTCGTGCGGCACGCCGCCCCGGGCACCCTCGTCATGCTCGACCAGGCCACCGGCGACTTCACCCTCCCGGCCCCGGCCCCGGCCAAGGTCCTCTTCCTCACCGCCGGCAGCGGCATCACGCCGGTCATGGGGATGCTGCGCAACCACCTCCCCGAGCTCGCCGACGTCGCGCACGTCCACTGCGCCCCCACGCAGCAGGACGTCATCTTCCACCGCGAGCTCGCCGGCCACCACGAGGCGGGGCGCCTGGCGCTGAGCCTCAACCTCGACGACGTCCACGGCGTGCTCCGGCTCGACCGCCTCGACACCCTCGTCCCGGACTGGCGCGAGCGCGAGACCTGGCTCTGCGGGCCCACGGCCCTCCTCGACGCCGCCGAGAAGCACTGGGCCGACGCCGGCGTCCCCGACCGGCTGCACATCGAGCGTTTCCGGCCCAGCGTCGTCGAGCCGGGCGAGGGCGGCACCGTCACCTTCGGTGGCAGCGCCGTCACCGTCGACGCCGACGGCTCCACCCCGATCCTCGACGCCGGCGAGGAGGCCGGGGTCATCATGCCGAGCGGCTGCCGGATGGGCATCTGCTTCGGCTGCGTCCTGCCGATGCGCAGCGGCGCCGTCCGCGACCTGCGCACCGGCGAGGTCACCGTCCACGAGTCCGACGAGCCGCTCCCGATCCAGACCTGCGTCAACGCCGTCGCCGGCGCCTGCGAGATCGACCACTGACCACCCGCCCACCCTCCCGCGCCACCCACGGAAGGACCGTCCCATGACCCTCGCCCCCCAGCGTCCCGCCCACGGCTCCACGAAGCCGCAGGGCATCAACCCGCGGCTGCGCGTCGCGAGCGACGAGCCCCGACCGGAGCGCCCCGCTCTCAAGAGGTCCGGCAAGCCGAACCCCGCCGCGCACCTCACCCAGCAGGACATCGAGGGCATCGGCCACGAGCTCGACGCCCTGCGCCAGGAGGTCATGGACTCCCGGGGCGAGCGCGACGCCGCCTACATCCGCAAGGTCATCAAGACCCAGCGGTACCTCGAGATGGGCAGCCGTGCCCTCCTGCTCTTCTCGGGCGTCAAGGTCAAGGGCTTCCGCCCCGCCTGGTGGCTCGGCACGGCAGGTCTCAGCGTCGCGAAGATCCTCGAGAACATGGAGATCGGCCACAACGTCATGCACGGCCAGTGGGACTGGATGCGTGACCCGAAGATCCACTCCACCGCGTGGGAGTGGGACAACGCCTCCCCCGCCAGCCAGTGGAAGCACAGCCACAACGAGATCCACCACACGTTCACGAACGTCCTCGGCCGCGACAACGACCTCGGCTACGGCATCCTGCGGGTCGACGAGGACCAGAAGTGGAGCCTCTTCTACCTGTTCCAGCCGATCTGGCACGTGGGCAACGCGCTGCTCTTCGAGTACTCCATCGCGGCGTACGACCTCGAGCTCGGCAAGTACATGGCCACCAAGCACCGGATGTCGGACGAGCAGAAGGCCGAGTTCAGGAAGAACGCCGACGAGGTCGTCACGAAGATCAAGCGCCAGGCCACGAAGGACTACCTCGTCCACCCCGCGCTCTCGGCCGTCACCGGCTCGGCCCGCACGACGCTCACCGCCAACGTCGTGGCCAACCTCGTGCGCAACCTCTGGACCAACACCGTCATCATCTGCGGCCACTTCCCGCCGGACATCTCCACCTTCGAGAAGACCTCGATCGACGGCGAGACCCGCGGAGAGTGGTACCTGCGCCAGATGCTCGGCTCCGGCAACATCAGCGGCACCAAGGCGATGCACGTGATGACCGGCAACCTCAGCCACCAGATCGAGCACCACCTGTTCCCGGACATGCCGAGCAACCGGTACGCCGAGATCGCCCCGCGGATCCGTGACCTCATGCAGCGGCACGACCTGCCGTACGTCACCGGCAGCCTGTGGAAGCAGGCCGGGTCGGTGTACGTCAAGGTCGTCCAGCTGTCGCTGCCGAACAAGGTCGAGGGGCGCCGCCGCCGCGACATCGTCAAGCTGGAGATGACGAAGGCGTGGCGCAAGAAGAAGCGCAAGCTCGGCCTCTGAGCCCGGGCGGTCTCCCGGGCCGCCCGGGAGACCCCGGATGCGCGTTCCGGCACATCCGCCTCGGTCCTGTGTCATGGTGGGGCGGCCGCCCGGCCCACGAGCGGGGCGCCGCACACCATCCGTCGGCGTCATCGCTCCGTGGCGCCCGCCCCCGAGCGAAGGTGAACCCATGCGTGTCTCCGTCCGATCCGTGCTCACCCGAACCGCTCTCGCGGCCGCGGTGGTCGTCCCCGCCGGCCTCGTCACCGCCGAGTCCGCAGCAGCCGTGACCAACGCCGAGATGGAGACCAAGGTCATCAAGCTCGTCAACGCCGAACGCCGCAAGGCCGGCTGCGCCGACTTCCGGGTCTCGACCCAGCTGCGCCGGGCCGCGCGCAAGCACAGCCACGACATGCGGACGAAGAACTACTTCAGCCACACCTCGAAGGACGGCCGCAGCCCCTGGCAGCGCATCCGCGCCGAGGGCTACGAGTACGGCAGCGCCGAGAACATCGCTGCCGGCCAGATCAGCGCCTACCGCGTCGTCAAGGCCTGGATGACGAGCCCGGGGCACCGCAAGAACATCCTCAACTGCTCGAACAAGGCCATCGGCGTCGGCGTCTCCCGCGGCCCGTCGGCTTACCGCACCTACTGGACCCAGGACTTCGGCCGCCGGTGACCGCCCCCGCGGACGCGGAGCCTGCGTGATCGCGGCGCCCGCGTAGCCTGCGGGCGTGCTCGAGCTCTTCGGGGGGACCCTTCTCGGCCTGGTCCTCATGGGCCTGGCCGCGGCCCTGATCGGATACTCCAAGACCGCGATCGGAGGGCTCGGCGTCCTCGCCGTCGCGATCTTCGCGGCGCTGCTGCCGGCCCGGCAGTCGACCGCCGCGCTCCTCGCGGTCCTCATCGTCGGCGACCTCGTCGCGGTGTGGCACTACCGCCGTGACGCCGACTGGACCCTCGTCCGGCGCCTGCTGCCCGCCGTGCTGCCGGGGCTGGCGCTCGGCTCGCTGTTCCTGGGCGTCGTGGGTGACACCACACTGCGCAGGGCGATCGGGGCGGTGCTCCTCGTCCTCGTCGCCCTCCAGCTCGTCGTGAAGTGGCGCGCCCGGGACACCGTCTCGGCGGTCCACGAGCGGCCCGCCGCGGCCTGGGGGGCGGGCACGGCCGCGGGCTTCGCCACGATGACGGCGAACGCCGCCGGGCCGGTCATGACCCTGTACCTGTCCGCGGCGGGCATCGACAAGCTCCGGTTCGTCGGGACCAACGCGTGGTTCTTCCTCGTCGTCAACCTCGTCAAGGTCCCGTTCTCGGTGGGCCTGGGGCTCCTCCACTGGGCGGACGCCGGGCGAGCCGCGCTGCTCGCGCCGCTGGTCGTCGTGGGCGGTCTGCTCGGCACGGCGACCGTGCGTCGGATCAGCCAGCGCGGCTTCGACGTCGCGGTCCTCGTCGTCTCGGGGCTCGCGGCGCTGGCGCTGTTCGTCGGTTAGGTTCGGGCGCGATGGGGTCCCCGCGGTTCGTCGTCCTCGGACGTGGGCCGGCCGCCGGTGACCTGACCGAGGGCGCCCCGGCGACCTCGCCCGGCGTCAGGAGCGCGAGTCCCGGCGACCCGATCCGGCGATGCGCGCCAGGAGCTCGTCGAGCAGCAGCGCCTCCCCGGGCGTGAGGCCGGCGGCCCGGGGGTCGAGGCTGGCGCGCAGTGCCGAGGCACTCGCCGCGGGCCGGGCTGCGTCGCCGGCCCGGCCCGGCTCGACGTCCGCGGTGCCCGGGGGCGTGACGACGGCCGCGAGCACCGCCTCGCGCACGCTGTCCGAGACCGAGGTGTCGCCCGGTGCGGGTGGCGCCCCGATCAGGGTGATGACCACGCCGACCCCGGTGGACTGGATCATGTCCACGGCGGTCTCGACGTCGACGCCGAGCATGCCCGCCCGTGCCACTGCGTCGACGAGGCTGCGCAGGATGCCCGCGGCGGCGTCGGCCGCCGCGAGCTCGCGAGGAGTGTCCGGCTCGCCGTACATCAGCAGGTAGAGCGCCGGGTGGTGCAGCCCGAACTCGACATGCAGGTCCCATCCGTCGCGGAGGTCGTCGACCGGGTCGGAGCGCCGTGGCCGGGCGGACTTCGAGGCCAGGTAGTCACGGAAGCCCTGGTCGGTCGCCTCGGTGAGCAGGCCCTCCATGTCGCCGAACTGTCGGTAGATCGTCTGCGGCTGCACGTCTGCCCCGGCGCTGACGGCCCGGGTGGTGACGGCCGAGCGTCCGCCGCGGGCCAGCAGGGCGAGGGTCGTGTCGAGGATCCTCTCGCGGGGACTCAGCTCCTGGGTGACCGGCATGGAAACATGCTAACACTTTTTGGTGATCGGTCTTGTGTCATTGGTGATCACATGGTTTAGTGATCAGTGTTCCACCTGGATGGTCCGGGCGGATTCGAGAAGGAGATCAAGCCATGAAGATCCTCGTGACCGGTGCCACCGGAACCGTCGGTGGCGCCCTCGTCGAGCTGCTCGCCGGTACCGACCACGACGTCGCGGTCCTCGTCCGCGACCCGGCGAAGTTCAGCGGTCCCGCAGACGTGGAGGTGGTACAGGGTGACCTGACCTCCGCCGACGACGTCCGTGCGGCCCTCGCGGGCGTCGACCGCGCCTTCCTCAACATGGCCGACGACAACGGCGCGACGTTCGCCGAGGTCGCCGGCCAGGTGGGCCTCGAGCACGTCGTGCTCCTGTCCTCGTTCACGGCCGTCACCGACATCGCCCTCGGCGAGGCCAACATCGTCACGGCACGCCACCGCGCCGGCGAGCAGGCACTCGTGGAGGCCGGGGTGCCGTCGACGTTCCTGCGCGCCAGCGGGTTCGACTACAACTTCCTCATGTGGGCGGGGGAGGCGAGCGAGGGCGTGGTGCGTGCACCGTGGCTGGACGTGAAGCTCCCCGTCGTCGACCCGGCCGACATCGCCGCCAGCGCAGCCGCGGTGCTCACCTCGCCCAGCCCCGCCGGCGGGGCGTACTCGATCACCGGCCCGGAACCGCTCTCGGTGACGGACCAGACGGAGATCGCCGCCGAGGTGCTGGGCCGCGACCTGCGCGTGGAGGCCCTCGAGCTCCAGACCGCCAAGGCCGCGGCCTTCCCCGAAGGCACCCCCGACGTCGTCGTCGACTCGGTGTTCGGCACCTTCGCGCCGGAGGCCGCCGTCCTGCCGGTCTCCCACGACGTCGAGGCCCTCACCGGCCGTCCGGCGCACACGTTCGGCGAGTGGGTCGAGCGCAACAAGGCGGTGCTGGCATGAGCGACGCAGCCCCCCGGCGCATCCTCATCACCGGCGCGGCGACCGGCATGGGCAACCTCGCCTCGGTGTCCCTCGCCGGTGCCGGGCACCACGTGTTCGCGAGCATGCGGGACCCGCAGACGCGCAACGCCTCGGCCGCCGACGAGCTGACGGGCCGGGCCGCCTCCCTGTCGGGAGCCATCAGCGTGGTCAAGCTCGACGTCCTCTCCCAGGAGTCCGCCGACGCCGCCGTCGCCCGGATGGTCGAGGAGGTGGGTGGCATCGACGTGGTCGTCCACAACGCCGCCCACCTGCTGTTCGGCGTGACCGAGGCGTTCACGGCCGAGGAGGTGATCCGGGCCTTCGACGTCAACGCCGTCGGTGCCCTGCGCGTCAACCGTGCGGTCCTGCCGCACATGCGCCGCGCCGAGTCCGGCCTGCTGCTGTGGAACGGGTCCGGCACCACGCGGGTCATCCCACCGTTCCTCGGCCCCTACAGCGCGGCCAAGGCGGCCTTCGACGCGTTCGCCGAGTCGACCGCCTGGGACGTCGCGATCTACGGGATCGAGACGACGATCCTCATGCCGGGGGTCTTCACGCAGGGCACGCAGCACTTCGCCAAGGCGGGCATGCCCTCCGACCAGGCTCGCGCCGCCGAGTACTCACGGCTCCAGCCCTTCCTCGACTCCAGCGCCGAGGACACCGAGCGCCTCATGGTCGACGGGGTCAGCGCCGACCCGCAGATCGTGGCCGACGAGATGGTCCGCATCATCGGCCTGCCTGCCGGCCGGCGCCCGCGACGGGCGGTGGCGGACGGTTCCGACTACGGGGCGGAGATCGCCAACGGCACCGCCGAGGAGCTGCGCATGCGCCTCGCGCGACGCATGGGGATCGAGGGCCTCACGACCCTCGCCACGACCTCGGGGTGAACCTCCGCCGCCCACCGAGCGCGGACGCGGTGTGGTGGGCGCGGCCGGTGACGCCCCGACCGACCCGCGACTCGGCGACCCCGCTGCCCACCTCGTGCCGGCAGCGGGCTCGCCGCGGTGCTGCGGACCGGCCCCGGACCCCGTGTCGGCCACCGGATCCGTTAGGTTCGGCGCGATGGAGTCACCGCGGTTCGTCGTCGTCGGAGGTGGGCCGGCCGCTGCCGCCGCCGCCCGCCGCATCGCCGAGGCCGGGGAGCCCGTGGCCCTGCTCACCGTCGAGCAGGTCGCGCCCTACGACCGCACGGCGCTCTCCAAGGACGCCCTGCTCGACCCCACCGCAGAGGTGCCCGGGCTGTGGCCGCCCGGCGCCACGTGGCGGGACGACGTCTTCGTCCGGACCCGCACGCCCGTGGCCGCCATCGACCCGGACGCCGGCACGCTGACGACGGACGACGGCACGATGTGGGCCTACGAGCGCCTCGTCCTCGCCACGGGTGCCGAGCCCCGACGCCTCGCCGTCACGGGCGCCGAGGGCCCGGGGGTCCACCACCTGCGCGACACCGCGGACGCGTCGGCCCTCTCGGGCGCCCTCACCTCCGGGGCGCGGCTCGTCGTCGTGGGCGGCGGGGTCATCGGCCTCGAGGTCGCCGCGGCAGCCGTCCACCGCGGCCTCGACGTCGAGGTCGTCGAGGCCGGCCCCCGGGTCCTCGGCCGCGGCGTCCCCGCCCCGGTCGCGCTCTGGCTCACGGCCCTGCACACGCGGCACGGCGTCCGGGTGCGCACCGGCGTCGCGCCGCAGGAGGTCGTGCGTGCCCCCGACGGCTCGGTCACGGGGGTGCACCTGTCCGACGACACCCTCCTGCCCGCGGACCTCGTCGTCGTCGGGATCGGCGTCGACCCGCGCACCGCGCTCGCCGAGGACGCCGGCCTGGCCGTCGACGACGGCGTCGTCGTCGACCTCGCGATGCGCACCTCGCACCCCGCGGTCCTCGCTGCCGGCGACGGTGTGCGGATGGTCCCGCCGGCAGGAGGACGCGGCGTGCGGCTGGAGTCGTTCACCGCGGCCGGCCGGCAGGGCGAGGTCGCCGCCGACACCGCCCTGGGGCTCGAGGCAGCGTTCACCGACGCGCCCTGGTCGTGGTCGGACCAGTACGACGCGACGATGCAGTCCGCCGGGGTGCCCCCGACCGAGGCCGAGGAGGTGCTCGTCGGCGGACCGGAGGCACCGCTCGTGCTCTCGCTCGAGCACGGGCGGCTCGTCGGTGCCTGCGGGGTGAGCATCGGGCCGGGCATCGCCCGGCCGGTCCGCGCGGCAGGGCGGGCGATCGAGGCCGGGGCGAGGGTCGACCTCGACGCCCTGCGCGCCGCCGGCGGCGACCTGCCCGCCCTTGCGCGCGTCCTGCGGGACGCGGCCGGCTGACCGGCCGGGTCAGCCGCGAAGCCGGGGCGGGACGGTGTACGGGGTGGCGACCGGCACGACGCGCTCCCCGAGGCGGCGTGCGGCCGCGGCGACGAGCGCGTCGTCCGGCACCTCGAGGACCAGCCCGTGGCTGAGCCGCCCGCCGGTGCCGACGCGGTCGAGGAGGTCGGCCACGGCCTCCGGGTCGTCGTCCTCGACGGCCCGGACCGCGCGGGCGCTGACGCCGGGCCGTCCGTGGAGCACGCGGTCGACGGTCGCGGACGAGACCCCCGCCTGGTCCGCGACGTCCCGCATCCGGTGGTTGCGGCGTGCCATCCGCGCATCCCCCCCGTGCCCCCGGGCGTGGGACCAGGGGCCGGTGAGGTGTTCTCGAGATGGTTCGCCCCTGGTGACCACCTCGCCCGGGGTGCACGCTGGACGGGAGGACGACGCCCATGACGAGTGCTCGACGAGGAGACCCGATGACGACGACCCCCACCAGCCCCCGGCACGGCTATCGACGGGCCGAGGACTGCCGGCTCGAGGACTTCCTCACGGTCCTCGAGGACAGGACCGACGGCACCCGTTACCCGCACGCCGCCCGAGTGGAGCAGGGGGTGCTCGTCTACGAGGCCGCAGACCTGCGCCCGCTGCTCGCGGACGACGAGACCGCCGACGCGCTCCGCGCCGAGATCGCCGACGCCCTCGCCGACGGTCCCGGCATCGTCGTCGTCACCGGCGCGTTCGACCCGGAGGTCGTCGGACGGACGACAGCCGCGTTCGAGGCCCTCATCGCCGAGGAGAAGGCCGCCGGGCAGATGGCCGGCGACCACTTCGCGGCGCCCGGGGAGAACGACCGGGTGTGGAACGCCCTCGAGAAGCTCGCGGTACGTGACCCGGAGTCGTTCGTCGCCTACTACGCCAACGACATGGTGGCCCTCGCCGCGAGCGCCTGGCTGGGGCCGGGATACCAGGTCACCTCCCAGGTCAACGTCGTCAACCCCGGCGGCAAGGGGCAGACGGTGCACCGCGACTACCACCTCGGTTTCCAGTCGCCGGAGGTCACCGGGCGCTACCCGGGGCGGGTCCACGACGTGTCGCCGCTGCTCACCCTGCAGGGCGCGGTCGCGCACTGCGACATGCCCGTCGAGTCCGGGCCGACGCTCTACCTGCCGCACAGCCAGAAGTACGGGCTCGGCTACCTCGCCTACTGGCTGCCGGAGTTCCAGGACCACTTCCAGGGCCACCACGTCCAGCTGCCGCTGCACACCGGGGACGCAGTGTTCTTCAACCCCGCGCTCTTCCACGCCGCCGGGTCGAACCACACCGCCGACGTCCGGCGGATGGCGAACCTGCTCCAGGTGTCGTCGGCGTTCGGCCGGGCGATGGAGACGGTGGACCGCGACCGCGTGGTCCGGGCCGTGTACCCGGCGCTGCTCGCGGCGGTCGCGGACGGGTTGCCGGAGGCGGCGGCCGGGCACGTCGTCGCGGCGTCGGCCGAGGGCTACGCCTTCCCGACGAACCTCGACCGGGACACCCCTGTCGACGGGATGACCCCGCGCACCCAGGCCGACGTGGTCCGGGACGCCCTTGCCGTCGCGCTGGCACCGGACCGGCTCGCGGTGCGGCTCGACGCGGTCACCCACGCCACACAGAGCCACTGACGGTGCTCGGCCCGAAGAGGGCGGGTTCCGCGGAGACACTATTTGTCAGGACATTAGGCTGATAGCATCTGCGGCGTCCACAGCAGTACGCCCCGGCCGTCCCGGCCCGGGACCAGACCAGAGGTGTCACGACCCATGCGCATCGGACTCATCGGACTCGGCCGGATCGGGGCCTTCCACGCCGACACCCTCGCGGCGCTGGACCGCGTCGAGGAGCTCGTCGTCACCGACCCGGTGCCGTCCGCGGTCGACGCCGTCACCGCACGGGTGGGCAAGGCCACGGCGGTCGAGTCCCCCGAGGCCGTGTTCGGCGCCGGGGTCGACGGAGTGGTCGTCGCCGCGGCCACGAGCGCACATGCCGAGCTCCTGCTCGCCGCGGTCGACAAGGGCATCCCGACGTTCTGCGAGAAGCCGATCGCCGGCACCGCGGACGAGGCCGTCGCCGTCCGCGACCGGTTGGCCGGCTCCGACGTCCCGGTCCAGATCGGCTACCCGCGCCGCTTCGACCCGGCCTTCGTCGCCGCGCGCGACGCCGTGCGCTCGGGTGCGCTCGGGCGGGTGCACACGGTGCGGTCCACGACCCTGGACCCGGCCCCGCCGCCGGCCGCGTACCTCGCGGTCTCCGGCGGCATCTTCCGGGACTGCTCGGTCCACGACTTCGACGCGGTCCGCTGGGTCACCGGACAGGAGGCAGTGCAGGTGACCGCGGTCGGCTCGGTCGACCCCGACGCCCCGCCTGCGCTCTACGCCGACAACGGCGACTGGTCCACCGTCTCGGTCATCATCACCCTCGCCGACGGCACCCTGGGCGTCGTCTCGAACACCCGCACCAACGCGCGGGGCTACGACGTCCGGCTCGAGGTGCACGGGGTGCAGGACTCGGTCGCCGCGGGCCTCGACGACGGCCTACCCCTGCGCCCGACCCAGCCGGGCCTCACCTGGCCGGCCGGCCCTCCGCACACCTTCTTCATGGACCGGCTCGCCGAGGCCTTCCGCCACGAGCTCGCGGCGTTCTGCGCCGTCGCGGCGGGCGAGACCGCCTCGCCGTGCACGGTCGAGGACGCGATGGGCACGACGTGGGTCGCCGAGGCCGCGACGCTCTCGGCCACCGAGAACCGTCCGGTCCGGATCGACGAGATCGCCCGCTGACCCGAGGACGGCACGAGCGGCGCCGCGCGGCGGACGTCCGTGGAAACGGATGACGCGTTGTAGTTCTGAGGAATTGTGACTGAACATGATTCAGCATTCCCTTCGGAAATCATTGCATTCCCTCCGTGGATCATCGCTAGCGTCCTGAACGGTTCCGGTCGCACCCGTCACGCGTTGATGAAGACCTCGCATCGCCACGGCCGGACGACTTGTCCGCCGACCGGCCGTGGGGACGATGACCGACACCTTCACCTTCGTGTCCTGGGTTCGCGATGGCGTCGCCGCCGCGATCACCCGGCCCGAGACCCTCGGCACCGACCAGCCCGCCCGAGCCGCTCTGGATGTCCGGCTCGTCCAGAAGGCCGTCGACACCGGGCAGAAGACCGATGTCGACGTGACGCTGGCCGTGCACGGTCCCGGCGACGTGCTGGCCCTGGACCGCGACGAGATCGTCCGGGTCGACCCGCCCCCGGGCGCCGACGGCGTCGAGCCGCACTACGTGCCCGTCATCGAGTTCCGCCGCCCCGACCTCCCGTGGCTGTTCACCCCCCTCGCCGGCACCGAGGCCGGTGGGCAGCGGCTGCGGCCGTGGCTCGCGCTGGTCGTGCTGCCCGAGGAGCGGGCGCAGCTCGTCCGCGGTGGCGGTGAGCACGCCCGGCTGGTGTGCCCGGTCCGCGAGCTGCCCGACCCGACGGAGACCTGGGCCTGGGCGCATGCGCAGGTCGTCGGCCTGGAGCCGGACGAGTCGGTCGAGCAGGTGCTCGACGACGACCCGCACCGCGCCCGGTCCCGACTGATCGCCGCCCGTCGGCTGCTACCCGGCCGGCGCTACCTCGCCTGCCTGGTACCGACTTTCCGGGCCGGGGTCGAGGCCGCCTCCGGCGACGAGGTCACCACGACCACGCTCGCGCCGGCATGGCCGGACCCGGACGCCGCCGACGCCGGCGACGAGGTGCAGCTGCCGGTTTTCCACCACTGGCGCTTCACCACCGCCGAGGCCGGCGGCGACCTGGAGTCACTGGTCCGCCGGCTGACCCCGCACCAGCTGGGCTCGGACGCCGTGACCACGCTGGACGTCAGCGCTCCGGGCGCGGCGCTGGTCCCCCCTGGTAGCGAAGACAGCCTGCTGCCGCTGGGGGGAGCCGTCGTTCCCGCGGGGTACCGGGACGCGCCGTGGTCCGGTGGAGAGTGGTTCACCGACGGGCTGCGCGCCTTCTTCGACGCAGCCGCGGATGCGGCCACCACCGTTGTCGGTCCACCGCTGTACGGCGGGCAGCACGCCGGGCTGGAGCGTCCACCGGCCGATGGGGACACTCCGCGCTGGCTGCGCGAGCTCAACCTCGACCCCCGACTACGGACCTTCGCCGGTCTCGGGGTGGCGACCGTGCAGCATTTCCAGGACGTGTTGATTGCCTCGGCCTGGGAGCAGTACGACCAGCTCCGGGAGAGCACCCAGAGCGCCCGTCAGGCCGAGCTGGCCCGCGAGGTCAGGACGAGTGCGCTGCACCGCCGGCTGGGAGCGATGACCGCCGTCAGCCAGCTCCAGGTCACCCGCACCGCCTCCGTGAAGCACACGCTGCCGAGCAGGGTCGACGCCGCGCTGACCGGGGCGGCCCGACGGCTCACCCGGCCCGGCGGGCCACTGGCCCGGCGCAGCTCACGCGACGGCGGGCGTGTGCTCGACGGCGGGGCCGTCGTGCAGCACGCCGTCGCACGGGCCGCTCAGCCCGTACCGGAGCTCACCGCACCGGCCGGGTCGGTGACGATCCCCGAGATCAGCGACCACGGCCAGACGATGTTCACCGAGGCCGGCCTGACCCAGCAGTACGAGGACTTCGAAGCGACCCTGCTGGACCACACCTACGCGGAGTGGATGCAGCAGGCGCAGAGTCCGGAGACGGTCCCGCCCGACGCCGTGTTGCTCGAGGAGGAGGACCTCGCCCGCGGTGCGTTCACCGCGGGCATCGCGCTCGCCCACCGCCAGGCCGGTCTGAGGTCACGTCCGACGGACCCCGAGGTGAGCACCGCAGCCACCGCCGCAGCCACCGCCGTGCCGACGCCGGCCGAGCTGGCCCGCACGCTGGTCGCCGGGCTGGTCGGCGCACCGGCCAGGCGCAGCGAGGCCACCGCCCGCACCGCCCCGACCCTGGCGGCGCCGTCGTTCCCGTGGCCCATGGTGGCTGCACTGCGCGAGGTGGCGCCGCGCTTCCTGGCACTGGACGCGGCCCTGCCCACGGAGTCGCTGTGCCTGGTGCAGGCCCATACCGGGTTCGTCGAGTCCTACCTCGTCGGGCTTAACCACGCCATGGCCGCCGAGCTGTCCTGGCGCGGCTACCCGGCCGACCCGCGCGCGACCTTCTTCCGACACTTCTGGGACCGCACCGACGGCGGCGCGGACATCCCACCGCTCGACCAGCTGGCGCCGGACCACCCGCTGCTGGACTCCCCAGGCGGCGACGGGCTGATGCTGGCGGTCCGCGGGGAGCTGGTGCGGCGCTTCCCGGGCCTCGTCGTCATCCTCGTCCGCGCGGTCGAGCAGGACGGTGTCCGGGTCCCAGCGCCGGAGAACGGCACCCGGCAGCCGATGCTCGAGGGCCGGTTGGCCGACGACGGAGCGCTGTTCGGGTTCGACCTGCCGGCCACCGAGGCGCGAGGTGGTGCCGAGGACCCCGGGTGGTTCGTGGTGTTCCGCGAGTCGCCGACCGCGACCCGCTTCGGACTCGACCCGGACGACGACGACCAGGCCGTCCCGCAGCACCTGGACGACCTGGCCTGGTCGCACGTGCTGGGCCCGGAGCAGCCCGGTCGCTGGGTGCGGATGGGCGACCTGCCGGGCCCACCGCAGTTCACCGACCCGACCGACCCGGGATCGCCACCGGTGACCTGGGCGGCCAACGGTGCGCACATGGCGCGCTGTTTCGCCCGTGGACCCGCCAGCGTGGCCTGGCACGCAGACGCCCTGCTCTCCTCCGGACCGGCCGGCGAGGACGGTGCATCGTGACGACCACCCCCACCGACGAGTTGCTGGCCGGGCTGCCCGGTGACCGCCCCGTCGTCCTCCTGCCGGTCCGGCTGCAGACCCGCTGGCAGACCGAGTCGGGTCGGCGCGAGCTGCTGGTGCGGATCTATCCCGAGGAGCTGCACGTCGACAGCCACGAACGCGAGCTGACCGCCGACGAGCTCAGCTGGGGGCAGACCTACCTCGCAGCGGTCGACGGCGCCGACCCGGACGACGACGGTGGCGTCGTCGCCGCCGCGTGGAGCGTGCTGGCGAACCGGTTCGGCGGTCCGCGGGCGGCCTGGGTCGTCCGCGCGCTGCGGGCCTCACCGGAACCACCGATGCGGGAGTCCGGATGGACCAGGGCGCCACGCACCACCCTGATGCCCGACCGGTGGCTGGTGGTGGGCTACCGGCGGCGCACTCCGACCGCCGATGACGACCGACACAGCGTGGAGCTCTTCCGGGCGCTGGGCGAGCCCGTCCCCGCGAACCTGGCAGCGGGCTTCGACCCGCACGCGCAGACCGACGAGCTCACCGACCCGGGGATGACCTGGATGGTGGACCTCGACGAGGCCGTGCGGGTCGGGATGGCGGTTCGGGTCGACCTCACCGACACGCTCGCCGACGTGCCGGTGCCGACGATCGACCGCCTGGTGGCGATCGGGGTGCGGGCCTCCGCCGGTGATGCGGCCGACCTGCTCGAACAGCAGCTGGACGCCCTGCGCCACACCGCCACGCTGGGCTTCCTGGGTCAGGGTTCGCCGACCAACAACACCGCGGCCGAGCCGGCTGCGTACACCACCGAGGACCCGCGCGACCGGCAGCTGTTCGAGCTCGAGCATGCCGAGGCGCCCCCGCCGGGGAGCAACGCGGTCCGTGCCGCCGATGCGCTCGGCGCCGGCTGGGAGACGTTCCGCCACACCGATGGCGGCCACGGTGACGACCTGCGCGGAACCGCCGCGATGAACGCCGTGCTGTGGCCGGCCACCTGGGGCTACTTCCTGGACTCGATGGTCTTCGGCGACGCCCTGCGACCAGAGCAGGTTCCCGACCAGGTGCAATGGCGTGTCGACTGGAGGCGGGACCAGCAGGCTGCCTACACACTGTTCCGCGAGCACGTCCGGGCCCGGGGCCCGCTGCCGGTGCTGCGCGTCGGGGACCAGCCCTACGGGCTGCTCCCCGTCACCGACCTGGCGCGCTGGCGGCCGATGGACGGCACGGAGGACTCCGATGGCCGGGTCCTCACCGTGCTGCGGCGGGTCCGCGCCCTGCACCGTCGCTCGTTCGACCCGGGCAGCGTGCCCCGCGTCGGGTCCGGCGAGGACCCGGCGGTGGTGCTCGTGGACGTGCTGAGCCGGTCGGCAGTGCCCGAGGCGTTCGGTCTGCAGACGCTGGTGCTGCCGCGCACCCTCGACGTGGTCTTCGAGTTGTTCCGGGAGTGGGACGAGCTCCCCGCGCTCCAGCAGCTCTTCGAGCGTCACCGCGACCTGTGGGTCGCGCTCGGCGCGGACCCCGCGAGGTTCACCTTCGAGACCGCCGACGACTGGCTGCCGATGCTCTCCCGGGCGGTCTACGCCGACGGCATCCATCGGCTCGACGGCCCCGAGGGGACGTTGCCGATGGTCACGTCCGGCGAAGGGCCGACACCGGCGGAGTATCTGGGGTTCGTCCGCGGCGCCGGGCTGGTCGAGCTGCGCGACGCCGCCGCCACGCAGGTCCCGCACGTCGTGTTGGCCTACCTGGTGCGGCACGCCAAGCTGGCCGCCTACCACCGGGCGATGTGGCAGGCCCAGGACCCGGGCCTGCTCGGCTACGACGACGTGGGCCACAACGCGCTCCCCGTCGCGGGGGAGACCTGCTGGGACTACGCCGCCGAGACCGCGCCCGGCTCCACCGAGACCCGCCAGCAGCTCTACGAGCGACGGTCCGCGGAGGGCACCCATGTCGAGCCCGAGCTGACCGACTTCGACACCGGGCTCGACCGGCTCGCCGAGCTGCCCGTCGACCAGCTCGACGTCCTGCTCCGCGAGACGCTCGCGCTGACCGGAGACCGGCTCGACGCCTGGACCACGGCCTTCGCCACGAAGCGGCTGCGGGAGCTGCGTACCGGCGGTGTGACCGGCAGCTACGTCGGCGGCTACGGCTGGTTGACCGACCTGCCGGTGCCCGCCGTCGGCGACACCGGGGGTGACACGAGCGTCTCCGCCGGGTACCTGCACGCACCGTCGGTCGACCAGGCCCGGGCCGCCGCGCTGCTGCGCAGCGGCTATCGGGCCCGCGCCGCCGAGGGCTCCGCCAACCCGCTGCGCATCGACCTGTCCTCGCAGCGCGTGCGGCTGGCCCGTCAGGTCCTCGACGGGGTACGGGCCGGCCAGCCGCTCGGGGCCCTGCTCGGCTACCGCTGCGAGCGGCTGATGGTCGAGCACGGCCTCGGCGGGCACGTCCCGGCGCTGCGCACCGCCTACCCGGGCGACGACGAACCAGCGGGAGCCGGGGACGGCCCGCCGCCGGCCGCGGTGCTCGACGGGCTGGCCGTGGTCCACGCGCTGCGGCTGCACCGTGACGAGGGCGGCCCGCACTGGCTGCCGGCCGCGCTGGTGGACAGCGAGGACCGCGTCGGTCTGGATCTGGTCGGCGGCGAGGTCGATGCCGTGCTCGACGCAGTGGACGACGCCCTGCTGGCCGAGAGCGTCTACCAGGTGGTGCGGGACAACCCCACCCGTGCCGGCGCGGTGCTCGACGCCGCCGCGAGCGACGAGGCTCCGCCGCCGGAGCTGGAGTCCCAGCAGACCCCGCCCACCACGAACGACCCCAGCCTGCAGCCGGTGGACTCCGCTCCGCGCAGCCGCAACCGGCTGCTCGTACCGCTGGCGGTCGGTGGCGACGCGGGCGGGGGCCCCCTGGCGCAGGCCGCCCCGCAGCTGAACGCGTTCTGCGCGGCCCTGCTCGGCGACCTGCGGACGTACCGCGTGCAGGCGAGCTACCTCGACGACGACGGGGTGGTCGCGACCGAGGGGATGGGCCTGGACGCGCTCGGGCTGGACCCGGTCCACCTGGTCGGGCTCGCCTCGACCGTCTCCGACCTGGAGGCGCTGCTGCGCGACCATCTGCTGCGCGCGGACGTGCGACCTGCCGGCACCGACCCGGGCACGGTGGTCGAGCTGCGCACCGTGCTGGACGACCTGGCCGCGGACGAGGTGGACCTGGAGACGTTCGTCGAGCTGGCCGGGGCGGTGCACACGCTGCTGTCCGGGGCGCGGCCGCTGGCCGACGACGACCTGCTCGGTGAGGACCCGACGGCCACCGTGGACCTCGCCGAGCTGGGCGCCCGCGACGCCGCCGCCTGGAGTGCCCTCGTCGCCGCGGTCACCACGCTGGACGAGGCCGCGGCCGAGGCCGCCGACACGGGGGAGGCAGCGCCGCTGCACGCGGCTCTGCACGCCGCCCTGGCCTTCGGCGTTCCCGGCACGGTGCCACTGGTGCCCGCCGATGCCGACGACGCGGCGGCGGTGCTGGCCGAGCAGGCCGGAGGGGTCATCGCGAGCCTGTCCGAGCGCATCGAGCAGCTGGTCACCGATGCGACAGACGAGGCCGGGGAGGACGAGGACGAGCAGGGACCGGTCGACCGGCACGTCCGGCGGCTGGGCACCGTGTTCGGCACCACCTTCCCGGTCCTCACCGCGTTCACCCCGACCCGGGGTGCCGAGCTGCAGGCCGGCCTCGACGCATTCGCCTTCGTGCCGCCGGTGTACCTCGAGCAGGCCGTGGAGGCGACGATGGCCCGGTTCGCCGCGGTCCGCCCCGGCTTCGCCCGCATGCAACGGGTGCGCGACCACCTGGAGGCCCTCGCCCCCGACCGGACCCCCGCGGTCCACCTCGGTCAAGCGCGCGGTCCGGACGAGGACCCGCTGGACATGCTCGTCGTGCGGACCGCGTCGCAGCGGCTGGACCAGCCGCTGACCGGGCTGCTGGTGGAGGCGATCGACGCGACCTCGTCGGGGTACCGCCCCTACCAGACCACGGGGGTGGCGTTCACCGCCGACGGGCCGGACAGCGAGCCACCGCACGCCGTCCTGGTCGCCACGCCCGCCGACCCGACCGGGCCGTGGAGCACCGACGAGCTGCTCGCCGACGTCCTCGACGTCCTCGAGGACGTGCCGTCCCGGGCCGCCGAGGGTGGCCCGTCCGGGCTCGGCCACTTCCTTCCCGCGACGTTCTTCGCCCAGAACGCCGAGGGCCACACCGTCTCCACCGACTTCCTCGCCTACCTCGACGAGGGGGGCGACTGACCGTGCCCGGCACCGGAGCGGCAGCCAGGGCCACGAGGAGCCCTGATGCCTGACCCCACCCCGTCCCTGACCGGGCACCACCGCCTGGTGATGGGTACCCGCACCCCGACGATCGACCCCGGCCTTGCGGCCCGGGTGCACGACCCGATGTGGATGCTGGCCCGCCAGTGGCAGCTGGGCGAGTTCGTCGGCGAGGACGCCGGCACCCCGATCTCGACCGAGGTGTCGGCGACGGTGGCCCCGATCACCCGGTACCACGCCGAGGGCACGCTGGCCCCGGGCACGTCGGTGACCGGGCGGCCGTGGAAGTTCTTCGAACCACTGGAACCACTCGTGGAGTCCCAGCCGGTGCACCGGCGGGCCGACCCCACCGCGAACGTGGGCGTCACGACCGGGCTGAGGTTGCGGCGGATGCTGCGTGCGGCCGGGCTGGAGAGCTACCTCGACGCGGTGACCGCGGCCTTCCCGCTGCCTCCGGTCGACCCCGGCGACCCACTGGTCGACGCGGCCGCGCTGCGACGGCTGCGGCTGGCCGGCGGCCGGGTCCCGGACGGACGGGCCGTGTACGCGTTCGCGGCACCGGCGGCGGCCGACCCGGAGGCGGCGTGGAGCTGGCCGGAGGGCGTCGTGGCCGACCCGGCCGACGACGCCGGTCTGCGCGCCTGCCTGACCGGCTGGGTCGACTGGTACGACACCCACTACGTCGAGCCCGAACCGGGTCAGGACGCCTGGGACCCCGGGCGTCAGGAGTACCGGTTCGCCGTCGCCACGCACGACGGCGACGAGGAGGAGTCGGTGTTCGTCGCGGACAGCTACCACGGCGGGCGGCTGGACTGGGACGCGCTCAGCGCCGCGGCGGCGGGTGTCTCACTCGGCGCCGACTGGCGCGACGTGCCGCTGTCGACGATCAACCTCACCCGGGTCAGCGAGACGATGATCCCCACGCCGCTGACCTACCCCGGCATGCCCGCCGCACGGTGGTGGGAGCTGGAGGACGCCGCCGTCGACTGGGGTGGGCTGGAGGCCGGGACGAACGACCTCCTGCGCCTGCTGCTCGTGGACTACGCGCTCACCTATGCCGGCGACTGGTATGTCGTCCCGCTCGACATCGAACCGGGCACCTTCACCCGGATCACCTCGCTGGTCGTCACCGACGTCTTCGGCGTACGGACCACGGTGCCCACCGCGCTCACCGAGGACTGGCGCATGTACGTGCCGACCGGGCGCGACGACGGCCTGCTGCTGCTTCCTGCGGTCTACGAGTTCGAGGAGGGGGAGCCGGTCGAGGACGTGCGCATCCTGCGCGACGAGACCGCCAACCTCGCCTGGGGCATCGAGCACCTGGTCGAGGGAGCCGGCGGAGAGCCGGTGGACCGCCGGCTCGGCGCCGGCCCCACCGCCGCACCCGAACCGGATACCGCAACCGGCGGCCCGGGCACGCTGCGTTACCGGCTCGCGACCGGTGTGCCGCCCAACTGGTTCCCCTTCCTGCCGGTCCGCGACGCGGACGGGGCAGGGCTGCTGGAGCGTGGCGCACTGCCGGCGGACCCGGGTAACGAACCGGTCGTGCCGCTGGGCCGGGTCCTGGCGCCCGGCGGTGCGCCTCTGCGGCTGTCCGACGAGGAGGTGCCGCGCTCGGGGCTGCGGGTGACCCGTAGCCACCAGTTCGCCATCGGTGCGCGGGGAGAGTACCTGTGGGTGGGTCGACGCCGGGTGGCCGCCGAGCACGGTGACGCGCGCAGCGGGATGCGCTTCGACACCGCCGAGGCCGGAGGTGACCAGCCATGAGTGGTGAGGGCGAGATGTCGAAGCTGGACGAGGTCCTGCTCCGGGCGATCAGCGAGCATCAACGGCGTTCGGCGGCACGGACCGGCCCCGGCTCCGGCTCCGGCTCCGGCTCCGCCGAGACTGCCAAGACAGCCACCGACGAGCCGGCCACGGTCGAGCTGTTCGTCGAGTTCACCGGGTCGGTGGACGGCCTGACCACTCTCGGGTTCCACCCGCAGTCGGTACGGCCCGTCCCGCAGCACGGGCTCACCGTGGCGGCCGGCTGGATGCCCGTCGAGGCGCTGCCCCGGCTCCAAGGCGCCGACCAAGTCATCCGGGCCACCGGAGCCCGCCCGGTCTCGCCCCAGCTGGACCAGAGCCTGGGCGAGGTCAACGCCGACCGGCTGCACATGCGGAACCCGGCGCTGCGCGGTGCCGGAGTCGTGATCGGCATCATCGACGAGGGGATCGACCTCTACCACCCGACCTTCCGCAACCCGGACGGCACATCGCGGATGCTGGCGGTCTGGGACATGCGGAACCCTCCAAGACCAGGCGAGTCCCCGCCTGCGAAGTTCGAGGGTGGTGAAGACCTCATTGGCGTGGAGTACCGCAAAGACCGCGACGGCGTCCTCGCTGCTCCCCCGTACAGGGCACCCTTTCCACTCACCGATGACCCGAACAACCACGGCACCCACGTTGCGGGGATCGCGGCCGGGAACGGCCGGGGGTCACCGGCCGGAACGGACTACACCGGTATGGCACCGGAGGCCGACCTGGTGGTCGTGTGTGTCGGTCGATCGCCAAAGGACGTGACGTGGACGAACGCCTTCGAGTACATCCTGAGGGAGGCGAAGGAGCGTAGCCGCCCCGTCGTGATCAACCTGAGCATGGGACGACGGGTGGAGATCGGCGAGAGGGGCGGGCCCAACACATTGGAGAAATGGATCTCCGCAGCTCTGAACAAGGGCGGTCGGGCGGTCGTCGTCGCAGCCGGGAAAATGGGTCTGGGCCGCGCGAAAGCACGTCCAGGAGACCGTGACGAGGGAGAACTAGCGAGGGTGGGCTTCTCCGCAAACGCTGGGGCCCGGCTGCAACTGGAGTTCGAAGGCGACCTCGACAGTCTGCGCGGGATCCGGATCGAGGGTCCCGGCGGAAAGCCGACCGATAACCTCTCGGTGGAGGGCTATGTTACTCACGACGTCAAGGTAGACAACACCGACGTCCATGTCGATCGGTTCGACCCGATCCTGACCATCGTCCTGAAGACGACCAGCACGACCACTCCGAGCCCCGGGAACTGGGCGGTGACCTTCGAAGTCGAACCGGGCCGCATCGCCGACATCGACGGGTGGTACGTGGCGGGTCACGGGGCGTTCATTGACCATTTCCACGAGAAGGAGACCGTCATGGTCCCGGCTCGTATCGACGACGTCATCGCGGTGGGCAACTGCAATCTGCGGCGCCCACATCAGAGCGAGATCGTTGTCGACCAGTCCAGCCGGGGCCCGGTGCCAGGCTCCCAGAACGGCAAGCCCGATCTGGTCGCGCCCGGCATCGACATCATGGCGTCGGTCTTCAAGGGGAGGACTCTGGCCGAGAGACCCCTCTGGGGTCGCAAGAGCGGGACGAGCATGGCGGCACCGCACGTCGCCGGGGTGGTCGCCTTGCTACTCCAGGAGCACTCGACTGCCAACCATGTACAGCTCGGAAACTGGCTGCGAGCAGCGGCACGGCCCCCGAGAGAGAGCAACGGCAGGTCGTTACCAGGGTTCGACCGGTACGAGTGGGGGCACGGCATCCTCGACGCCGCCTCCGCCATGGCCAGGCTCCGTAGAGACCTGCGCACACCGTCCGGGACGACGAGTACCGCCCAGCGGGGCTCCCTCCGAACCCCGGCCGGGACGGGCGAGCAGTCCGAGGCCACCGAGCGCACCACGCCCGGGGACCTCCGGACCCTGTGGGCAGCACTGGCCACTGCCGCGGACCACCGCGCCGGCAGACCATCACTGGCCCGCTGGGCCGCCAGGATCAGCCGCCACCTCGCGGAGCTGGAACGCCTCCTCACCCACCAACCCACCCTGGCCTCACACTGGCACCAAGCAGACGGCCCCGCCCTGCTGCGATGGCTGACCCACACCCTCACCGGCGGCCCCGACCACCCCGAACCTCCCGACCCAGCCACACTCACCGAACACCTCGACGCCCTCCTCACCGAGCTCGAACACGTGGGCTCACCACGCCTACGACGCGACGCGACGCGCTGCCGGCACGAGCTGGCCACAATCCCACCCACCACCCTGACAGTCACCCTCACCACTCACCCGCCACACACGGCAGGACAACACCGATGACCACCGGAGCCGACCAGCATGAGTGGTGAGGGCGAGATGTCGAAGCTGGACGAGGTCCTGCTGCGGGCGATCAGCGAGCATCAACGGCGTTCGGCGGCACGGACCGGCCCCGGCTCTGCCGAGTCCGCCGAGTCCGCCGACGAATCGGACACGGTCCAGCTGTTCGTCGAGTTCACCGGGCCGGTGGACGGTCTGACCCCTCTCGGGTTCCACGCCCAGTCGGTGCAGCCGGTCCCACGGCACGGGCTCACCGTGGCGGCCGGCTGGATGCCGGTCGAGTCGCTGCCCCGGCTCCAGGACGCCGAGCAGGTCATCCGAGCCACCGGAGCCCGCCCGGTCTCGCCCCAGCTGGACCACAGCCGCGACGACAGCAAGGTCACGGCGGTGCGCGCGGCAAACTCCACCCTGACAGGCGCAGGGGTGCTGGTCGGCATCATCGATTCGGGAATCGACCTCTACCACCCGACGCTGCGCAACACGGACGGCACCTCCCGCATCCTGACGGTCTGGGACATGAGACACCAGCCACGTAACGGGGAGTCCGAACCCAGACGGCTGAATAGCGGGGTCAGGCTGCCAGGCGTGGAGTACCGCAAGAGTCGCGACCCCATCCTCCATGCCAAGAACCCGTCCACCGGTGGCGTCCCCCACCCGCAGACCGTCGACCCAACCAGCCATGGGACCCACGTCGCGGGCATCGCCGCCGGGAACGGCCGGGGGTCACCGGCCGGAACGGACTACACCGGTATGGCACCGGAGGCCGACCTGGTCGTCGTGTGCCTCCCCGACGAACCGAAAGACGTCCATGTAGCAAATGCATTCAAGTACATCTGGAGAGAGGCGCAAGATCTCAACCTCCCCTCAGTGATAAACATGAGTTTGGGCCGTCCGGCGGCTTCCGACGACGAGAATCCCACCCCGTGGGAAAAGGCGATCTCCGCGGGCGTCGAGGAAAGCGCCAAGAAGAGCGACACGGGGATTAGACCCCCACCACGTGCAGTCGTAGTAGCCGCGGGCAACGAAGGGATGAAGAGCGCAGTCTTCGCACTTGACTCAAAAAACCCAACCAAGGCCTTCACCTTCCGCGTCCAGCCAGGATTCGCCGTGGAGATCGAGCTCACCGGTCCGTTCACACAGTTGCGCCGGGTAGAAGTCACCGGACCCTCCCGGACCGGATCCAAAGACGTGGATATTTCGCAAAAAGTTGGCTCCGACACGTGGACGATCGACGGGACATCCGTGTTTGTCCAGTATGTGCATCCCACAGTCACCCTGTTCCTGACGCATGACAGCGACGCGACGCCGACAGGCGGTACGTGGTCAGTGTCGCTGTCCTTAAAGTCCAACTTTCAAGAAGGAAGTGCCGGCGATTTTACTGCCCGATACGCGCAGGGACCTGGCCGATTCGAGAACCACATCAGTGGGAAAAGGACCATCGTCATACCTGCCCGTATTAGCGAGGTCATCACGGTGGGCGCCTACCACTCCCGAGACCACACAATTCGTAGGTCGGAGAGGGTGGTCACGATGTCCAGTCGTGGCCCCGTGGACGGATCCAACCCGAGCAAACCCGACCTCGTCGCACCAGGGGCCGACATCATGTCGGCGCTCTACCACCCGCCCGCGGATACCCAGGGTCCGCTGTGGGGACGCAAGTCCGGAACGAGCATGGCGGCACCGCACGTAGCCGGCGTGGTCGCGCTGTTACTCCAGCGGCACCCGACGGCCACCTTCATCCAGGTCAGGGACGCGCTGCGAAACTCGGCGCGGCGCCCGACAGACAGCAGCGGACAGGACGTCACCACATTCGAGTCGGACGACTGGGGGAAGGGCATTCTCGATGCCCAGGACGCCCTGGCCAAGCTGGAGAACAACATCTTCAACCCGCCCCCGCCCTCGGCCACCACGGCCTCGTCCGCTCGGTCCCTGCCGTCCGCGGCCCGAACGGGTGAGACCTCCGACCGCACCACACCCGAGGACCTCCGGACCCTGTGGGCAGCACTGGCCACTGCCGCGGACCACCGCGCCGGCAGACCATCACTGGCCCGCTGGGCCGCCAGGATCAGCCGCCACCTCGCGGAGCTGGAACGCCTCCTCACCCACCAACCCACCCTGGCCGCACACTGGCACCAAGCAGACGGCCCCGCCCTGCTGCGATGGCTGACCCACACCCTCACCGGCAGCCCCGACCACCCCGAACCTCCCGACCCAGCCGTGCTCACCGAACACCTCGACGCCCTCCTCACCGAGCTCGAACACGTGGGCTCACCACGCCTACGACGCGACGCGACGCGCTGCCGGCACGAGCTGGCCACAACCCCACCCACCACCCTGACAGCCACCCTCACCGCTCACCCGCCACACACGGCAGGACAACACCGATGACCACCACACCCGGAGCCCTCGAAGCCACCGCCCGGTTCGTGGCCGAGGCGCTGTACATCCTGGGATCGCGGCTCGACGGCGCAGCCGTGGACGACCTGGCCCGCCATCTCGGTCACGAGCTGCCCGACGAGATCGCCTTCCGCAACGACGTCAGCTCGGCCGCCCAGGAGCTGTCCGACGCCGCCACCGCGCTGCTGCCGGGGATCATCGACCTGGTCGAGGCCGGGGAAGCCGGGGACGCCACCGCCCTCCTCGCCGCGGGGGCAGACCTGCTGGCGGCCAACCGCTCGGTGTTCGACACCGTCGACGCACTGGCCGAGGCACTGGACGCGGCTCGCGCAGAGCTGGACGCGGACCAGGCTGAACAGGCCCAGCAGCTGACGGCCACCTTCGCGCGGCGCGTGGTCGAGCAGCTGGTCGTCGAGCGACTGGCCTACGAGGCACCGGTGACCACCGCCATCCTCGGGGTGATCGGACTCGTCGACCAGGAGGAGATCGTCGACCACCCGACCCAGCCCTGGCACATCCGGCGCGCGCTGCACCTGGACCGGCTGCCCGTGCTGCTGTCCGACCCGGCCCGCTACGGCCGCGAGGTGCACGGCTGGGGAACGACCGAGTTCGACGGGGTCGACCTGCTCGAACGGGTGCAGCAGCTGCTGCGCGCCGTGGGCTTGCTGAGCACGCTGATCGTGCCACCCGAGCCCGATCCGGCAGTGCTGGAGGCCACGCTGTTCAGCCTCGCCGTCGACCCGGACGCCGCCCCGCCGGGGCTACTCGCCAGCCTGCGGGTGGCCGGCTCGGGCCTCGAGCACACCGAGCCCTTCGCCGGCCCGTGGCGGTTCGAGCTCGGCACGACGGCCGAGTTCGACTCCGGGGTGGAGGTCGCGATCACACCCCCGATGGGGATGACGTTGCACCCGCCCGGGCCGGCGAGCGCGGAGCTGGCCATCACCGCGCGGCTGGTCGGGGAACGCGACGACGGCCCGGTGGTCCTGTTGAGCGTCGGCAACCTGGCCCAGCTGGTCGCCCGGCGGGTGACGGCGAGTCTCGAGGTGGCGGGCAGCTGGAGCGCGGGCAGCCGGGTGACCGCCAGTCCGGCGGTCGAGCTGCGGCTGGAGGGCGCCGGCCTCGCCGCCTCCGGCAGTGACGCCTTCGTCCGCTCACTGGCGCAGGACAACGCGGTGAACGGCGAGTTCGACCTCACGCTGCGCTGGTCGCCGGAACAGGGCCTGTCGCTGCGGGGCAGCGCCGGGCTCGCGGCCCGGATCCCGATCGGGTCCTCGGCGCTGCCGTTCCTCGACGTGGACGCGGTGGACCTGGCGGTGGGGCTGGACGAGGACTCGGTGCAGGTGCAGGCCGGGCTGGAGGTCGCCGCTCGGCTCGGCCCGCTGCGTGCGAACGTGCTGGGGATGGGCCTGGGGGCCCGGCTGAGCTTCCCCGAGCACGGTGGCAACCTCGGCCCGGTCGACCTGACCGTCGACGTCGTCCCACCCGAGGGTGTCGGGCTCAGCCCTGCTTCCGGACCGTTGCGCGGAGGCGGGTTCCTCGACCACGACCCGGACACCGGCGAGTACTCCGGGGTGCTCCAGCTGGCCGCGGCCAAGCTGGTGTTCTCGGCGGTCGGGCTGGTCAGCACGCGGCGCCCCAGCGGGGGGCCGGGGTTCTCGATGGTGCTCCTGCTCACCGGCGAGTTCCGCCCGGCGATCCGGCTCGGCTACGGGTTCAGCCTGAACAGGATCGGCGGTCTGGTCGGGATCAACCGCAGCGCGGACATGGCGGCGCTGCGCACCGGGGCGCGCACGGGTGCGCTCGACTCCGTCATGTTCCCCGGACGGGCTGTCGACGACGCCCCGCAGGTCCTCTCCGGCCTGCGCAGCTACTTCCCCGAGCGCACCGGGAGCCATCTCCTCGGTCCGATGGTGCAGCTGGGGTGGGGCCCGGTGCCGGTGCTCCGGGCCGACCTGGCGCTGGTTCTGGAGATGCCCGAGCCGCTACGACTGGCCGTGGTCGGCCGGGTGCGGATGGGGCTGCCCAGCCTGCGCACCCCGTTGGGCCGGTTCAACCTCGACGTGGTCGGCCTGGTCGACCTCGATGCCGGCACGCTGGCCGTCGACGCCCAGCTGTTCAACAGCAGGATCGGCGCGGTCCTGATCGACGGGCAGGCCGCCGTCCGGGCCCGGTGGCGCCGGGACCCCGACTTCGCGCTCTCCATCGGCGGGTTCCACCCGCGCTTCCGCCCGCCGCCCGGGTTCCCGGCACTCCGCCGGGTCACGCTGAACCTCACCAGGGGAGACAACCCCCGGGTGCGGCTGACCGGCTACCTCGCGATGACCCCGAACTCGGTGCAGTTCGGGGCCAGGGTCGAGGCCTACGCTTCGTGGCGAAACTTCTCGGTCGAGGGCCACCTTGCCTTCGACACCCTGTTCCGGTTCACCCCGTTCCGGTTCGTCGTCGACATCAGCGCCGGGGCGGCGGTCAAGCGGTCCGGCAAGAACCTGCTCAGCGTCACCCTGAAGCTGCGGGTCTCCGGTCCGAAACCATGGAGCGTCTCCGGGTCGGCCAAGTTCCGGGTGGTCGTCAAGATCACCATCCCGGTCAACTACACCAGCGGCGGCGGCCAGTTCCCGTCGATCCAGCGGGTCGACCTGCGCGCACTGCTGGCCACCGAGCTGGCCCGGCCGGAGTCGTGGAGCGGCCAGCTTCCCCCGGCCGACGGCAGTGCGGTCACCCTGCGCGACGCCGGGACGGAGCCGGACGTCGTCCTGGTTCACCCGCAGGGCCGGCTCGAGGTCCGCCAGACCCTGCTCCCGCTGAACACGAGGATCGACAAGCACGGGGAGCAGGCACCCTCCGGTCCCCGGCGGTTCGTCATCGACGAGGTGCTCCTCGGCGGCGGCGTCGTCGAGCACACGGCCGTGCGCGACCTCTTCGCTCCGGCCCAGTACCTCGACATGACCGACACCCAACGGCTGACCTCGCCGGCGTTCCGCAGCTACCAGTCGGGTGTGGCCATCCGACCCGGCGGTGCCACCGACGGCGACCGCGTGACGATGCGACCGCACTACGAGGAGGTCGTGGTGGACGTCGAGCCGAGGACCGACGGAGGCGACCCGTCAGGGGTGGCGCTCGCCCGCGCCGCCACCCGCACAGGTGAGCGCCGGCGGCAGCCGGTGGCCGCGGCGTCGCTCGGCACCGCGCACCGGCGCACCGTGCTCGCCGCGGCCTCCGGGTTCCGCGCCCGGGTGGCGGCCCAGCCCGCCCCCCGGCGAGTGCTCGGCGAGGAGCCACTCGACCCGGTCACCGTGTCGCGGTAGAACCCGGCACACGCCACACACCGGGCACGCCCGGCCGGTCAGGAACCGACGGTGAAGGCGGCGCGGAAGGCCTCGACGGCCGCGGTGGAGTCCCCGCTGGCGAACGCCTCCATCCCCACCGGGCCGCGGTACCCCATGTCCGCGAGCGCCCGCGCCACGGCCGGGTAGGCGATCTCGCCCGACCCCGGCTCGCACCGGCCCGGGACGTCGGCGACCTGGATCTCCCCGATGTACGGGAGCGCCCGCCGGCAGAGCTCGACGAGGTTCCCCTCGCCGATCTGGGCGTGGTAGAGGTCGAGCATCAGCCGCAGGTGCGGGCTGTCGACGGCGGCCACGAGGGCCAGGGTGTCCTCGGCCCGCGCGAAAGGCACCCCCGGATGGTCGACGGCCGTGTTGAGGTTCTCGAGGACGAACTGGACGCCGTGCCGCTCCCCGAGGTCGGCGACCCGCGAGAGGGTGTCCCGCGCCGCGAGCCACATCCGGCCGGTGACCGACTCCACCGGCGCGACCGGCAGGCCGTCGGCGTCCAGGCCGGTGCCGTGCAGGTTGAGCCGCGGGATGCCGAGGCGCCGGGCGACGTGCACCGACTGCTCGGCGGTCGTGAGGAGCTCGGCCGCAGCGGCGGGCTCGACCAGCCCCCCGCGGACGTACCCGGTCATCGACGACAGGACGACGCCCTCGTCCCGCAGCTCCACCAGGGTGTCGACGTCGTGCCGCGTCCAGTCCCAGATCTCGACCTGGACGTCGAGGGCGGTGAGCCGGCGCATCCGCTCCACGACCGGGAGGTCGCGGAACACCATCTCGGCGCACACCGCGAGGGTGAACGGGCCGGCTGCACCGCGCGTCGTCGTCATCGTCGTCCTCCGAGCCTCCCGGTGCGCGCCCGGGTTTCCAACCGCCGCTTTGTCGGTTAGTGTGTATGTCCTGACATTATCACCCATTGAAGGGACTGTGGGATGGCCGGGCCCACCACGACCGGGGTGGAGTCACCCCTGCGCACGATGACGCGCACGACGCCGACGGCGCTGTGGAACGACAGCGCCGACCCGACGGAGCTGCGGACCGCGATCGGCTGGGGGGCCGTGGGCGCCACCTGCAACCCGGTCATCGCCCTCGCTGCGATCAGGGCTGACCAGGAGAGGTGGGACGCGAGGATCCGCGAGCTCGCGGCCGAGCGGCCGACGGCCACCGAGTCCGAGATCGGCTGGGCGGTCGTCGAGGAGGTCTCGCTCGAGGCCGCCCACCTCCTCGAACCCGCCTTCGCCGAGCACGACGGCCGCAACGGGCGGCTGTCGATGCAGACCGACCCGCGGCTCCGCCGCGACGCGAGCGCCCTCGTCGCCCAGGCCGAGCACTTCGCCTCGCTGGCCCCCAACATCATCGTCAAGATCCCCGCGACCTCGGTCGGCGTCGTGGCGATCGAGGAGGCGACGTACCGCGGCGTCAACGTCAACGTCACGGTGTCCTTCTCGGTCCCCCAGGCCCTGGCCGCGGGCGAGGCGATCGAGCGCGGCCTGCGCCGCCGGGAGGACGAGGTGCGCTCGGTCGACGGCATCGGGCCGGTCGTCACGATCATGGTGGGGCGCCTCGACGACTGGCTCAAGGACGTCGTCGCCCGCGACGGCGTGGGTATCGACCCCACCCACCTCGAGTGGGCCGGCGTCGCCGCCGTCAAGCGCGCCTACGCGATCTTCCGCGAGCGCGGTCTGCGCGCCCGCGTCCTCGCCGCGGCCTACCGCAACGAGCTGCAGTGGACCGAGCTCGTCGGGGGCGACCTCGTCCTCTCCCCACCCTTCGCGTGGGGGCAGCGCTTCGACGCCAGCGGCATCGACCCCACGCCGCGGATCGACGTCCCGGTCGACCCGGAGGTCATCGCCTCGCTCGAGCGCCTCGAGGACTTCCGCCGCGCCTACGAGCCCGACGGCATGACGCCCGAGGAGTTCGACGACTTCGGGGCGACCCGCAAGACGCTGCGCCAGTTCCTCGCCGCGGACGAGGAGCTCGACCAGCTCGTCCGGGACGTCATCACGCCCGCCCCCTGAGTCCAGCAGCGCCACACACCACTGCGGCGGCCCGTCCCTTTCGGGGACGGGCCGCCGCAGTGCGTGCGGGGTTGCTCAGAAGTGCGTGGTGACCGGGGTCCCGACCGGCGCGAAGTCGTAGACCCACTTCGCGATGGATACCGGCAGGTTGACGCACCCGTGCGAGGCCGCGTACCCGAAGGAGGACCGCCACGGCGCACCGTGCAGCGCGTAGCCGCGGTGGAAGAACGTGGAGTAGGGCACGTTCTCGGTCTCGTAGTCGGAGCCGTCGGCGTTCTGGCCGCGCATCGTCATGAGCGGGTTCTTGTAGTACACGTGGTAGGTGCCGGTGACGGTGGGCGTCTCCGCGGCACCGCTCACCATCGCGACCGGGCCGTAGACGACCTTCGCCCCGACGTAGGCGGTCATCGTGTGCTTGCCGAGGTCGACGTCGATCCACTTCTCGCCCTCGGCGGCGGGGTACGCGAGGTTCTCGGCGCCCTTGGCGATGCGGCGCTCCTCCCACGTCGCGTCGACCACGTCGAACTCGAAGCCGCCGTCGTACGCCTTCCCGGCGGAGAGGGCCTGCACGGCCGCCCCGGCGAGCGCCGGGGCGTTGGCGACCTTCCGGCCGTCGCGGGCCTCGGTCATCACCTTGCGCACCTCGCCCGCGGCGTCGAGGTAGCGCAGGCCCTTCGTCGGCTCGACCGCCACCTCGGCGGCGACCTTCTCGACCCACGCCTTCACCTTGCCGGCGTCGACGCCCGGGGCGCCGAGGACGTCGCCCTCGGTGGGGATGGTGACCCAGGAGGCCTTCGTCTTGGTGGACGCGGCGTGCGCCTCGTCGCCGTCGGAGATGCTGACGTCGCGGGCGATGATCGCGTTGGCCACCTCCGCGGCCTGCTCGGCGGCCGCGGTCGTGACGTCGGGCTCGTCCTCGACGAAGGAGACGGTCGCGGTCGCCGGCTCGAGACCCTCGGCGGCGGCCGCCACGACGTCCTGGAAGGTCGCCGGGTCGACGGTCTGACCGGGGACGGCGGGTGTGACGACGAACTTGGCCTTCTTGGGGCCGAGCGCGACCGTGGCGTCGCGCCCCACCTTGTCGGCCTGCTCGACGAGCTGTGTCACGACCTCGTCGGTGATGTCCTCGTCGGTCCGGACGACGGCGCGCACCTCGCGGGTCGACACGAGCGAGCGGGCGTAGGAGGACCACGACCCGTTCGCCGAGAAGATGGCCTCGACGGTGGCGTCGACGTCGACGTCGTACCCGAGGTCGGCCAGCGACTCGGTGCGCGTCTCGGCGCCCGACCGGATCGTCACGGTGGCGGCCTCGACCCGTTGGCGCACGACGTCGGCGACCTGTTCGCGGGTCATGCCGCCCACGGCGACCCCGCCGAGGCTGCTGCCCGGCAGGGCGCGGTCCTGGTAGTGCGCGGCGTACGCGGTGCCGACGCCCCCGAGTGCCATCGGCAGGGCGATGGCGCCCGCGAGCAGGGCGTTCCTGCGCATGGTCATGATGATCGAACTGCCTTCCCCGAAGGATTCGGTGTGGTCCTCGTACACACCGCGCTCCATGATGCGGCACGGAGGCCGATCCGGCCAACCCGATCCGCACAACGAGCGCAACCCGACACGCCGAGGGCGGCCCGGGGGCTCCACCCGGGCCGCCCTCCTCGGGTCAGGCGTTCTGCGGGAAGCCCAGCTCGATGCCGCCGTGGCTGGGGTCGAGCCAGCGGGACGTGACGACCTTGCCGCGGGTGAAGAAGTGCACGCCCTCCATGCCGTGGGCGTGGGTGTCGCCGAAGAGGCTGTTCTTCCACCCTCCGAAGGAGTAGTAGGCCATCGGGACCGGGATCGGGACGTTGACCCCGATCATCCCGACCTCGACCTCGTGCTGGAACCGGCGCGCGGCCCCGCCGTCGTTGGTGAAGATCGCGGTGCCGTTGCCGTACGGGTTGGAGTTGACGAGCGCGATGGCGTCGTCGTACGTCTTCGCCCGGACCACCGAGAGCACCGGCCCGAAGATCTCGTCGTCGTAGACGCTCATGCCCTTCTCGACGTGGTCGAACAGGGTCGGCCGCAGGAAGTACCCCGCGCCGTCGGCGTCGACGTCGCCCTCGCGGCCGTCGACGACGAGGGTCGCGCCGTCCTCCACCCCGGCGTCGAGGTAGGACGCGACCTTGTCGCGGTGCTGCTGGGTGACCAGCGGCCCCATGTCGCAGCCACGGGTGCCGTCGCCGGTGACGAGCTTGCCCATCCGGTCCTTGATCTTCTCGACGAGCTCGTCCCCGATCGGGTCGACCGCGACGAGGGCCGAGATGGCCATGCAGCGCTCGCCCGCCGAGCCGAAGCCGGCGTTGACCGCGGCGTCGGCGGCGAGGTCGAGGTCGGCGTCGGGCAGCACGATCATGTGGTTCTTCGCGCCGCCGAGGGCCTGGACCCGCTTGCCGTGAGCCGTGCCGGTCTCGTAGACGTACTTCGCGATCGGCGTGGACCCGACGAACGACACCGCCTTGACGTCCGGGTGGGTGAGCAGCGCGTCGACCGCTTCCTTGTCGCCGCCCACGACGTTCATCACGCCGTCGGGCAGGCCCGCCTCGGTCCACAGCCTCGCGACGGCGATGGCCGCCGACGGGTCCTTCTCGGACGGCTTGAGCACGACCGCGTTGCCGCACGCGATCGCGACCGGGACGAACCACAGCGGCACCATCGCCGGGAAGTTGAACGGGCTGATGACGGCGACGACCCCGAGGCTCTGCCGGATGGAGTAGACGTCGACCTTCGTCGAGGCGTTCTCGGTGAAGCCGCCCTTGAGCAGGTGCGGGATGCCGCACGCGAACTCGGCGACCTCGAGGCCGCGGGTGACCTCGCCGAGCGCGTCGGAGAGGACCTTGCCGTGCTCGGCGGTGATGAGGGCGGCGATCTCCTCCTTGCGCTCGTCGAGCAGCTGCCGGAACGCGAAGAGGACCTGGGTGCGCTTGGTCAGGGACGCGTCGCCCCAGCTCTCGGCCCACGCCTGCCTCGCTCCGGCGACGACCTCGCCGACGAGCGCGGCGGACGCGAGGTCGAGCTCACCGGTCTGCTCGCCGGTGGCGGGGTTGTACACGGGGCCGGTGCGACCGGGGGTGCCCTCCCAGGGCGCGCCGGCGACGAGGTGGGTGATGCGGGTGGGGCTGCTCATCGAGGTCTCCTGGCGGGCACGATTAAATGTACTGACATACTAACATCATGGGGCAGGGGCGGCCTCCCGGCAGTCGCGGAGCGGCCCTCACGAGAGCGTCTCCCGGTCCGCGAGCCGCACGCCCACCGGCTCGCCCGAGGCGAGCGACGCCATGCCCGCCTCGGACACGACGGTGGCCGCGTAGCCGTCCCACGTCGTCGGTCCGACGACCTCGCCGCGCCGGGTCGCGTCGACCCAGGCCTGCACCTCGAGGTCGTAGGCGAGGGCGAAGCGCTGCCGGAAGTCGGCCGGGACACCGCCACCCCACGAGCCCCCGACGTCCCTTGCCTGGGTCGTGTAGAGGTCGCCCCACGGGCGGCCCGCGATCGCCGTGCCGCGCTCGCAGACCGCCTCGCAGCGCACCTCGTAGCCGACCTGGTTGCGGACGAACACCTCGTTCGTCACCACCGCGCCTCCGGCCATCCGGAACACCGAAACCTGCGGGTCCACGACACCCGGCGCCGCCGCGGACGTCGGGGTCGGCGAGTGGACGGTGACCTCGGCGATCTCCTCGTCGAAGAGGAACCTCGCGACGTCCACCTCGTGGACGAGGCTGTCCCGGACGATCATCTCGGAGCTGAACGAGTCCGGGACGTCCTTGTTGCGGTGCGTGTTGTGCACGAGCAGCAGCCGGCCGAGACGCCCCGAGCCGAGCAGCTCCTTCATCCGGGCGTACTCGGGGTCGAACCGGCGCATGAAGCCGAGCTGGACGAGCGGACGCCCCACCTCCCGCTCGGCCCGCACGAGCCGCAGCGAGGACTCGCCGTCCATCGTCAGCGGCTTCTCGCACAGCGCGTGCTTGCCGGCCGCGAGGCACGCGAGCACCTGCTCCTCGTGGACGACGCCCGGCGAGGCGATGACCACGGCGTCGACGTCGTCGTCCGCCACGAGGTCCAGCGGGTCGGCCAGGGCGCGCACGCCCTCGTACCGCTCCGCGAGCGCCGTGGCCCGCGCGGTGTCGGGGTCGGACACCGCGACGAGCCGCCCGCCGGAGACCCGTTCGACGACCCGTTCGGCGTGGTCGGCGCCCATGAGGCCGACGCCGATGATCCCGATCCTCAGCTCGTTCCCCACCCGGCTACTCCGTCCGCCTCGGGGCGTCGTCGCCCGGCTCGGCACCGTCACGCTCGTCGTCACCGAGCCCGGGAGCGGGGACGCCGCCGTGCGCGACCTCGTGCGCGGGCGCGACCTTGCCCGGGTCGGCGGCGCTGAGCTCATGGCTGAGCTCGTCGAGCTCCTGGCCGCCGGCCATCTCGCCGGTCAGCTGCTCGAGGGTCAGCTCGTCGCGGTGCGCGTCGAGCGCCACCCGGCCGAGCTTGAGGATGACGAAGTGGTTGCCGACGAGGTAGGCGTGGTGCGGGTTGTGGGTGATGAAGATGACCCCGAGCCCGGCGTCGCGCGCCGCGACGATGTACTTGAGGACCACCCCGGACTGCTTGACGCCGAGCGCCGCGGTCGGCTCGTCGAGGATGACGACCTTGGCCCCGAAGTAGATCGCCCGGGCGATGGCGATGCACTGCCGCTGGCCACCGGAGAGGCTGCCGACCGGACGGTCGAGGTCGGGGATGACGATCCCCATCTTCGTCAGCTCCTCGCCGGCGACGCGCTTCATCGTCTCGATGTCGAGGAACGGGCCCTTGCGGACCTCGTTGCCGAGGAAGAAGTTCCGCCACACCGCCATGAGGGGCGCGAGAGCCAGGTCCTGGTAGACCGTGGCGATGCCGAGGGACTGCGCGGCACGCGGGCTGTTGAACTGCCGGATGACGCCTCCGACCTTCATCGTGCCCTCGGTGTACTCGTGCAGGCCCGCGATGATCTTGATGAGCGTCGACTTCCCGGCGCCGTTGTCCCCGAGCACGCAGGTGACCTCGCCCTGGCGGACACTGATGTTCACCCCGCGGAGCGCGTTGACGTTGCCGTAGCTCTTGCCGATGTCCTCGAGCTCGAGGACCGGGCGGTCCGTCGACTCGACACGGGTGTCCTCGAGAGCAGCCATCAGCCCTCCGCCTTCCGCTTGACGAACATGTTGACGAGCACCGAGGCGATGAGCATGACCCCGAGGAAGGTCCTGAACCAGTCGGGGTTCCAGCCGGCGTAGGTGATGCCGAGCTGGGTCATTCCGAAGATCAGTGCCCCGACCGACGCGCCCACGACCGAGCCGTAGCCGCCGGTGAGGAGGCAGCCGCCGATGACGGCCGCGATGATGTAGATGAACTCGTTGCCGATGCCCTGGCCGGACTGCAGGTTGTTGAACTGGAACAGCAGGTGCATCCCGAGCAGCCACGCCGCGAGGCCCACGCCCATGAAGAGCGCGATCTTCGTCGCGACGACCGGGACGCCCACCGCCCTCGCGGCCGCGGAGTCGCCGCCGACCGCGAAGATCCAGTTGCCGTACCGGCTGCGCAGCAGCAGCACCGCGGCGATGACCGTGAACACCACCCAGTAGACGACCGGGATCTTCACGTTGACCGGGCCGAGGGAGAAGTCCGCGGCGAAGACGGCCTTGGCGGAGTCGAAGCCGTCCAGGTCGCGCAAGGAGTTCGACGACACCCCGCCGGTGATGAGACGGGTCATCGCGAGGTTGACGCCCTGCAGCACGAAGAACGTGCCGAGGGTGACGAGGAAGCTCGGCAGGCCGGTCTTGTGCAGCAGGAAGCCGTTGAAGGCCCCGATCGCCAGCGAGATGAGGAGGGCGATGAACACGCCCGCCCAGACGTTGAGGCCGAACCACCACGCGGTGTGCGCGGCGGCCAGCCCCGACGTCGTCACGGCCACACCTGCCGACAGGTCGAACTCCCCACCGATCATGAGCATCGCCACCGCGACCGCCATGATGCCGATCGTCGAGGAGCCGTAGAGGATCGTGCCGATGTTGCCGACGCTGCGGAACGCGGGGGCCACCGCGAGGAACAGCGTGGCGACCGCGATCGCTCCGATCAGCGCGCCGACCTCGGGACGGGCCAGGACGGTGGAGAGCGTCGAGCGGGTGCCGACGCGGTCGTCGGCGGGTGTGGCCGTGACGGTCGCCATCTCAGGTCACCGCGTTCCGTTCTGGGCGAACTCGGCGACCTGCTCGACGTTCGAGGAGTCGACGAACGCCGGGCCCGTCGCGACGTTCTCGCCGCCACCGAGGACGTTGCCGTTGTTGATGTAGAGCCACAGCGAGTCGACGGCGAGGTAGCCCTGGACGTACGGCTGCTGGTCGATGGCGAAGGCGACGTCGCCGTCCTGGATCGCGCTGACGAGCTCGCCGTTGGTGTCGAACGTGCCGATCTTCGCCTCCGAGCCCGCGCCCTCGACGGACTGGACCGCGTCGAGTGCGAACTGCGCGCCGAGGGTCAGCACGTAGTCGACGCTCTTGTCCTCGGTGAGCTTGGCCTGGATGGCCGTCGTCACCGCCGAGTCGTCGCGGCCGTTGACGTAGAGCCGCTCGACCTTCGCCCCCTCGGCACCCTCGGTGACACCGTCGCACCGTGCCTCGAGCTGGGACTGGCCCTGCTCCTGGATGACGCAGACGATGTTCTTGCCGCCTTCCTCGACGATCTTCTCGCCGGCGGCGACGCCGGCGTCGCTCTCGCTCTGGCCGAAGAAGCCGATGGCGCCGAGGCCGAGGGCGTCCGGGCCGCCGGCGTTGAACATCGAGACGGGGATGCCGGCGGCGACCGCCGACTCGATGACCGCGCCGAGCGCGCCGGTGTTGGGATCGGTGACGGCGATCCCGTCGACCCCCTTGTCGATGGCCGCCTGGACGAGCTGGGCCTGCTTCGTCGCGTCGGGGTCGTTGGAGTACTCGAGGTTGACGTTGTCCTTCTGCGACGCGGACTCGGCACCCTTGCGGATGACGTCCCAGAAGGTGTCTCCGGGTGCCTGGTGGGTGATCATCGCGATGGTGATCTGCTCGGTGTCGGCCTGGCCGGCGTTGCCGCCGCCACCGTCGGAGGTCTCGCGGCCGCCTCCCGAGGAGCACGCCGCGAGCGAGAGCGCGGCGACGAGAGAGGCGGCGGCGAGGACCGTGGGCTTCGTGCGGGTCATGGGGTTTTCTGCCTTTCGAACATCACCGCTTCGTCGAGGCGGTGTCCTGGGGTTCCGTGAGCTGTGCTGGTCGGACGGACGGGAAGGTCGGTGGCCGCGGCGCGGCGTCGGGTGCTCGCAGGTCGGGCCTCAGCCCCTCTCGGCGCGCCGGCCCCGGCGGCGTCCGGTCGGGACGTCCGTCGGGGTGACGAGGGGTCGCTGGCTCTTCTTGTGGTCGGTGTAGTCGCCGTGCGCCGACCGGGTGGTCGACAGGTCGCTGACCTCGCTCACCGGCACGTCCCACCAGCTCTCGCTGTCGGGCGCGTGGACGAACGGGTCGGTCTCGACGTGGATGACGACGGGCCCGCCGTCCTGCGGCCACGCACGGGCCTCGGCGACCGCCGCCGCGAGGCCCTCCGCGGAGTGCACCTCGATGACGTGGCAGCCGAGGCTGCGCGCGTTGGCGGCGAGGTCGACCGGCACGAGATCGCCGTCGAGCCGGTGGCTCTCCTCGCCACGCATCCGGTAGCGGGTGCCGAAGCGCTGCGAGCCGAGGCTCTCCGAGAGCGAGCCGATCGAGTGGAAGCCGTGGTTCTGGACGAGGACGACGACGACCTTGACCCGCTCCTGGACGGCGGTGACGAGCTCGGTGGGCATCATGAGGTAGCCGCCGTCGCCGACCATCGCGAACACCTCGCGGGTGGGGTCGGCGAGCTTGATCCCGATCGACGCGGGCACCTCGTAGCCCATGCAGGAGTACCCGTACTCGACGTGGTACGCCTTGCGGTCCCGCACCCGCCACAGCTTGTGCAGGTCACCGGGCATCGAGCCGGCGGCGCAGAGGACGACGTCGCGCGGGTCGGTGAGCTCGTTGACCGCGCCGAGCACCTGGCCCTGGGTGAGCAGGCCGTCGGCGAGCTTCCTCGTCACCCTGCGCGGCGGGTCGTAGGCGGCCTCGACCGCGGCGTCCCACTCCTTCCACAGCTTCGCCTGGCGCCGGCGGTACGAGCCGGGCACCGACCAGTCGTCGAGGGCGCCGGTGAGGGCGACGAGCGCCTCGCGCGCGTCCGCGACGACCGACAGGCCACTGTGCTTCCCGGCGTCGAACGCGGCGATGTTGACGTTGACGAACCGCACGCCGTCGGCCTGGAACGCGGTGCGCGAGGCGGTCGTGAAGTCGCTCCACCGGGTGCCGACCCCGATGACGACGTCGGCCTCGCGGGCGAGCGCGTTGGCGGCGGTCGTGCCGGTGGAGCCCACGGCGCCCATCTGCTGCGGGTGGCCGTGCGGCAGCGATCCCTTTCCGGCCTGCGCCTCCCCGACGGGGATGCCGGTGGACTCGCAGAACGCCCGCAGCGCGTCCTCGGCGCCGGAGTAGTGGACGCCACCCCCGGCGACGAGCATCGGCCGCTTCGCGGACCGGATGACCTCCGCGGCCGCGGCGACGCGGTCGGGCTCGGGCAGTGGGCGCGCGACGTGCCAGGTGCGCTCGGCGAAGAGCTCCTCGGGCCAGTCGAACGCCTCGGCCTGGACGTCCTGCGGGAGCGAGATCGTCACCGCACCGGTCTCGGCGGGGTCGGTGAGCACGCGCATCGCACCGAGCAGCGCCGACGGCAGCTGCTCGGGCCGCATCACCTCGTCGAAGAACCGGGACAGCGGCCGGAAGGCGTCGTTGACGGTGACGTCCCCGGCGTGCGGCAGCTCGAGCTCCTGGAGCACCGGCGCCGAGACGCGGGTGGCGAAGGTGCCCGACGGCAGGAGCAGCACGGGCAGCCGGTTGACCGTCGCGAGCGCGGCGCCGGTGAGCATGTTCGTCGAGCCCGGGCCGACCGACGCGGTGCAGGCCCAGGTCTGCAGCCGGTCCTTCTGCCGGGCGTAGGCGACGGAGGTGTGCACCATCGCCTGCTCGTTGCGGGCGAGCACGTACGGCAGCCCGGGAGTCTCGCCGGCCTCGGTGGCGCGGACCTCCTCCTGGAGCAGCGCCTGGCCGACTCCCGCGACGTTGCCGTGCCCGAAGATGCCGAAGCACCCGGCGAACAGCCGCCGGCGCTCGCCGTCGCGCTCGGTCCACTGCTGCGCGAGGAAGCGCACCGTGGCCTGGGCGACGGTGAGCCGGACGGTGCCGGGCGAACGGCTCATCGGGTCTCCTGTCCGGTCGGGAGGCGGGGGTCGACGGGCTGGTCCGCCCAGCCGTCGCGGACCCAGGCGTGCGCCGGGTCGTCACAGATGCGCCAGGCCCGCTCCGGTCCGGGGCCGGCCATGACGTTGAGGTAGTACAGGTCGGCGTCCGGAGCGGCCATCGCGGGCCCGTGCCACCCGTGCGGGACGAGGACGACGTCGCCGGTCCCGACCTCGGCGAGGACGTCGAGACCGGGGCGGGCCGCGGCACCGTAGACCCGCAGGTAGCCGACCGGGTCGGTGCCGCGGTCGTCGGTCGAGCGGGTCTCGACGTAGTAGATCTCCTCGAGCTCGGTCTCCTCGCCGGGGCGTTCCTGGTCGTGCTTGTGCGGCGGCCAGCTGGACCAGTTGCCCGCCGGCGTAACGACCTCGCAGACGAGGAGGGAGTCGGCGTCGAGGACGTCCGGCAGGCCCAGGTTGCGGACCTCACGGCTCGCGGTGCCCGCGCCCCGGAGCTCGACCGGTACCTCGGCCGCGCGGACGTGCCGGTACGGCTTCGGCTGCTCGGCCTTGGTGGCCGGGGCGCCGCAGAGCGCGACCCGCGCGGACCCGTCCGAGGTGTTGGTGACCCGGATCGTCGAGCCGCGGCCCGCGTAGACGACGTCTGTAGGCCCGGCGAAGACCGACGGACGCCCCGGGAGGTCGACCGAGTGCTCGGTGCCGTCGGCCTCGGTGACCTCGACGCGCCAGGCCCCGGTCAGGGGGACGACCAGCGTCTCCTCGCCGCCGGAGTCGTGCTCGGCGTGTCCCTCCGCGGCGCACCATGCGACCCGCAGCGTCGTGTGCCGCCATCCCTCGACGGGATGCGACGCGGTCGGCGTGATCGCGACCCGGAACCGCCCCTCGGAGGAGCTGCCGAGCGGGCGGACGTAGTGGTGGTTGTCCAGGCCGGTGCCGGACACGGGGCTCATCGGGATCCTCCGTGGACGAGATGGGCGGCGATGTCGACGGCGGCGGAGACGTCGCCGTCCGGGGGGTAGAGGAGGGCGCGGCCCACGACGAGTCCCCGGACAGCCGGGATGTCGAGGGCGGCCCCCCACGAGGCGTAGGTGTCGTCGGGGTGGCCCTGGGGGTCGCCCCCGAGCAGCAGGGTGGGCAGGGTCGTGGCGTCCATGACCCGCTCGAGGTCGTCGACCACCGGCAGCTTGAGCCAGGTGCGCGCGCTCGTCGCCCCCAGGCCGGAGGCGACGTGGATCGAGCGGATGGTCGAGTCCGGGTCGAGGAGGTTGCGGACCCGGCCGTCCTCGACGACCGACCAGAACGGCTCGACCATGGCCATCAGGCCGTGCCCGGCGAGCGCGGTCACCGCGTGCGCGCTCGCCTCGAGCGTCGCCACCGTGCCGGGATGGTCCAGCGCCACCCGGGTGAGCATCTTCCCGCCGTCCAGACCGCGCGCGGCGATCTCGTCCGCCGTGTAGCCGGTGAACCGGTCGTCGAGCTCGAAGACCGACCCCTGCAGGCCGCCGCGGTTCATCGACCCGATGGCGAGACGGCCCTCGAGGGCACCCATGAGGAGGAGGTCGTCGAGGACGTCGGGGGTGCCGAGCACGCCGTCCACGCCGGGGCGCGACACGGCGGTCGCGAGCCGCTCGAGGAGGTCGGTGCGGCTCGCCATGGCCCGGGCGTCGCCCCGCACGCCGAGGGCACCGCGCGCCGGGTGGTCGGCGGCGACGACGAGGAGGCGGCCGTCGTCCCCGAGGAGCGGGCGACGCTCGCGGCCCGCCCACGCCGTGCCGATGCGCTCGGGCTCGCCGGCCCGGATGTCGGTGAGCTCGGCGCGGGAGACACGCTGGAAGGAGGTCATGACGCGTCCCCTCCGTCGGCGAGCGCGGCCTGCACCTCGTAGGTCGTCGGCATGGCGGTCGAGCACTCCAGCCGGGACGCGACGATCGCGCCCGCGACGTTCGCGAACGCGACGGTGCGGCGCAGGTCCCACTCGGCGAGCAGGCCGTGGACGAGGGCCCCGCCGAAGGCGTCCCCGGCCCCGAGGCCGTTGACGACGGTGACCCGGTGCGGTGCGACCTCCACCCGCTCGTCCCGGGTGACCGCGAGGACGCCCCTGGGGCCCTGTTTGACGACGGCGAGGTCGAGGCCGCGCTCGAGCAGCGCGTCCGCGGCCCGCTGGGGGTCGGTCTCGCCGACGGCGATCTCGCACTCCTCGCGGTTGCCGACGGCGACGGTCACGTGCTCGAGGGCCTTGCCCACCTGCTCGCTCGCCTCGGTGGGGTCGGCCCAGAACATCGGGCGGTAGTCGAGGTCGAGGACGGTGTGCCCGGCCCGGCCCCGCACGTCCCACGCCGCGGTGTGCGCGGACCGGGAGGGCTCCTGGGACAGACCGGTCACCGTGGCCCAGAAGACCCGGGCCTCGCGGATCGCCTCGTGGGGCAGCTCGTCCGGGGTGATGAGCAGGTCCGGTGCGGAGGGGTACCGGTAGAAGTGCAGCGGGAAGTCGTCCGGGGGGAAGACCTCGCAGAAGGTGACCGGGGTGGGCGGACCGTCCCCCTCGATGACCGAGACGAACTCCGGGTCCACCCCGAGCCGCGCGGTCTCGCGGCGGACGTAGCGGCCGAACGGGTCGGCCCCCACCTTGGTCACGAGTGCCACCCGGCGGCCGTGCCGGGCTGCGGCGACGGCGACGTTCGTGGCGCTGCCGCCGAGGAACTTCTGGAAGGTGCGGACGTCCTCGAGACCGACGCCGTGCTCGAGGGGGTAGACGTCGACGCCGGTGCGTCCCATCGAGACGAGGTCGTAGGCGGGTGCGGACATCTCGCTCATCCTTCGACCGTGGCGATCTCGGCCATGTCCACGGGGCGGCGCTCGGCGCGGGAGAGCTCACAGGCCTCGGCGACGCGGAACGCCTCGAGGGCGTCGCGGACCGTGCAGGGGCTCGCGAGGTGGCCGGCGGCGACCTCGCAGAAGGCCGCGAGCTCGGCCGTGTACGCGGTCCGGAAGCGGTCCATGAAGACCAGGTGGGGCGTACCGCGGGGGAAGTCGGCACCCGGCTCCGCGGACACGAGGGCGAGCGAGTCGTCGAACCCGACGCCGAGGACGGCGTGCTCGCCCATGACCTCCATCCGGACGTCGTAGCCGGTGCCGGAGTAGCGCGTCGCCGTGACCGTCGCGAGCGTCCCGTCGTCGAGGGTGAGCACCGCGACCGCGGTGTCGACGTCGCCGGCCTCGCGGAAGAAGGGCGCACCGACGTTCTCGCCGGTCGCGTACACCGTGACGACCTCGCGGCCGGTGACGAAACGGATGCCGTCGACGTCGTGCACGGCGCAGTCCCGGAAGATGCCGCCGCTCGTCGGGATGTACGCGGCGTGGGGCGGCGCCTGGTCGTGGGTCTGGCTGCGGACGGCGTGGACGGTACCCAGCTCGCCCGCCGCGACGGCCTCCCGGGCACGCCGGTGGCCGGGGTCGAAGCGGCGCTGGAAGCCGACGTGCACCGGGACGTCGGTCGACTCGGCGAGGTGGGCCAGCTCGATGGTCTCCGCGAGGGTCGCGGCCACGGGCTTCTCGCAGAAGACCGGGACGCCGGCCTCCAGGGCGGCCCGCAGCAGCGGCGCGTGGCCCGGGGTGGCGGTGGCGATGACGACGCCGTCGATGCCGGAGTCGAGGAGGGTCGCCGCGTCCGGCGCGGTCTCGAGCCCGAGCTCGGTGGCGACCTTCTCGGTGAGCACGGGGTCGGCGTCGGTGGCGACCACCGTGTCGACGGCCGGCAGCGCGGAGAGGGTCGCCGCGTGGAAGGCACCGATACGCCCCACACCCGCCAGACCGATCCGCATCCGCACTCCTTCGTGAGAGGCGCCGTCCGTGGCGCCGAGGGGGACGGGTCCACTGTCGCCGGGACGTGACGTCATGTCAAGACTTTGTCCTTACATTCTGATATATGCACCTCAGGAACGGCTGACTTCCGCGTGGGGTCTGTCTTACAGTGCTCTGCGTGAGCGCGCACCTCGTCACCGTCGAGATCGACCGCGACTCACCCGTGCCGCTCTACCACCAGCTGGCCGAGCAGCTGAGCGGGGCGATCGCCGACGGACGGCTCCAGCCCGGCGACCCGTTCGAGAACGAGGTCGCCCTGGCCGCCCGGCTCGCCCTGTCCCGCCCCACGGTGCGCCGGGCCATCCAGGAGATGGTCGACCAGGGCCTCCTCGTCCGCCGCCGCGGCCTCGGCACCCACGTCGCCAACCGCAAGGTGCACCGCCGCGCCGAGCTCACCTCGCTCTGGGACGACCTGCGACGCGAGGGGCGGCACCCGAGCTCCTCCGTCGTCAGCCTCGAGACGGTCACCGACGAGCGCGCCGCCGCGGCGCTCGACCTCCCGGCCGACTCACCGCTGCTCCGCGTCGTGCGGGTGCGGTCGGCCGACGACGCCCCCATCGCGTACCTGCACAACTGGCTGCCGCCCCGCTTCTCCGACGTCACCCGCGAAGAGCTCGAGGAGACCGGGCTGTACGCGGCGCTGCGGGCCCGCGGGGTCAAGCCGGTCGTCGCCCGGCAGACCATCGGGGCGCGGATGCCCACGCCCACCGAGCGCCGGCACCTCGGCATCCGCGGCCAGCAGCCCGTGCTGACGATGAGCCGGATGGCCTTCGACGCCGCCGGCAACGCCGTGGAGTTCGGCGACCACTGCTACCGCGCCGAGGACTACTCGATCGACATCATGGTGGACGAGCGCTGACTCCCGGCGGGGCCGGCGTCAGGGCAGACCGAGGCCGAGGCTCGCGAGGTACCTGCGCGTCTCGACGGCGATGGGCAGCGGGTCGGTCTTCGGGCAGCCGTACATGTCCTGCTCGCAGACGACGTAGAGCTCCTTGTCGAGGTCGGCGAGCGCCTCGACGAGGTCGCGCATGTCCGGCAGGCCCGCCGGTGGCGCCACGGAGACCCCGGCGTGCACCGCCTGGACGAACGGCCAGTCCTCGTCGTGCGCCTGCTGGACCAGGGCGGCGTCCATCGCTTTGATGTGGACGTAGGAGATCCGCTCGGGGTACTTGCGGCAGAGCTCCATCGGGTCGCCGGAGCCGTAGACGATGTGGCCGGTGTCGAGGCAGAAGCCGACGTACTCGGGGTCGGTGGCCTCGAAGACGCGGTCGATGTCCTCGGGAGTCTCGATGTGGCTGTCGCCGTGCGGGTGCAGCACCATCGTCAGTCCGTAGTCCTCCTTCATGATCCGGCCGAGCCGGTTCGCGTTGGAGATGTAGAGCCGCCAGGCCTCGGGGGTGAGGACCTTGTCGTCGATGTAGGCGCCGGTCTTCTCGTCACGGAACATCGGGGGGAGGTGGACGACGTACTCGGCGCCGACCGCGGCGTGCGTCTCACCGATGGAGCGGAAGAGCTTCTCGGTGTCGGCCCAGGCCTCCTCCTTGTGGAGGATGCCCCAGCCGGTGCCGGCGACGACCCGGAAGCCGCGGGCGTCCATCTCGTCCTGGAGGCGCGCCGGGTCGGTGGGGAAGTACCCGAACGGGCCGGTCTCCATGACGGAGAAGCCGGCCTCGGCCATCTCGTCGAGCGCGACGTCCCAGTCGATCTGCTTCTCGTCCTGCGGGAACCAGACGCCCCACTGGTCGGGGCACACGCCGAGGGTCAGCTTGCCGTAGCGCGGGTCGGTCGTGTTGCGTGCCTTGGACTCGGCCACAGGGGCTCCTCTCGACGGTGAGGGTCGGACCAGCAAATGTTAGATCATTATGTCATGCGGTCAAAGCCCCGTCGAGATATCCGCAGCCGAGGCGCGCCGCGCGGTCGAGGTGAAACGCGACCCCCCCAAAGGCGCCTATAAACACAACCCCCCCCGCGCGGACAGGTGGCGGACGAGACGCGACGTGCAGGAGCGCGAGACACAGATCATCATGCAGTCGCCGGCCTCGCGCTCGGTCTCGTCGAGCACCGAGTCGCGGTGGTCCGGTGTCCCCTCGAGAACGGTCGTCTCGCACGTGCCGCAGGTCCCCTCGGCGCACGAGGACACGGTCGGCACGCCGGCCTCCGCGACGGCGTCGAGCACCGAGACGTCCGGGGGCACGGTGACCGTCCGGCCGCTCGCCCGCAGCTCGACCTCGAAGGCGTCGGCCCGCACCGGGTCGGTCAGCGGCTTCGCGGCGAACCGCTCGACGTGCAGGCTGCCCCGCGGCCACCCGGCGGTGGCGGCCTCGACCGCGTCGAGCAGCGGGCCGGGGCCGCAGCAGTAGACGGCCGTGGCCTCCCGCGGCTCGCCGAGGGCGGCCGCGAGGTCGAGCAGGCCCGTCTCGTCCTGCGGTGCGACCGTCACCCGGTCCCCGTACCGCTCGAGCTCGTCGAGGAAGGCCATCGACGCCCGGCTCCGTCCGCCGTAGGTGAGGTGCCAGTCGGCGCCGCGCGCCTGCGCCTCGCGCAGCATCGGCAGGATCGGCGTGATGCCGATGCCACCCGCGACGAACACGTACTCGTCGGACTCGGCGAGCCGGAAGTGGTTGCGCGGCCCGACGACCCGCACCGTGTCGCCGGCGCGCAGGCCCGCGTGCACCAGCTCGGAGGTCCCGCGGCTCGCGGGCTCGCGGAGCACGCCGAGCCGGTAGGTGGAGCAGTCGTCCGGGTCGCCGCAGAGCGAGTACTGCCGGGTGCGCACCCCGGGCAGGACGAGGTCGACGTGCGCGCCGGGCCGCCACGCCGGGAACGGGCCCCCGGAGGTCGGGCGCAGGGTGAGCGAGACGACGCCGTCGGCCACGGCGTCCTTGGCCTCGACGACCGCCTCGGTCATCGTCTCGCCGGTGAGCCGGGAGACCGCGTCGCCGGACTCCCCGCGCTCACCCGGTGGCGTGAACGAGACGGGCAGGTGCCACCACACGTGCATGTTGGGCGTACTGCGGTACTTCTCGGGCTCGCCGTCCAGGGCGTAGCGGCCGAGGACGGGCAGCGCCTCCTCGAGGGCGACCTGGGTCTCGAGCAGCGCGAGCGGGCGCCCGAGGCATCCGTGCATCCCCTCGCCGAACCCGAGGTGGCGGAACCGGCCACGGGTCACGAGGTAGCGGTCGGCGTCCTCGAACCGGCGCTCGTCGCGGTTGGCCGCGCCGTAGACGAGGACGACGCGGCCACCCTCCGGGATCGTCGTGCCGTGCAGCGTGACGTCGCGGGCTGCCGTGCGGCCGACGAGCTGCAGCGGGGTGTTCCACCGCACCGCCTCGTCGACGGCCGACGGGATGAGCGAGGGGTCGCGCAGCACGAGCTCGCGCTGGTCGGGGTGGTCGGCGAGCAGCCTGAAGGTCGTCCCGATGAGGCCGGCGGTCGACTCCACCCCGCCGAGGAAGAGCACCATCATCAGGCCGAGCACCTCGGACGCGGGGGTGATGTGCTCCTCGGCGAAGGGGACGCCGCCGATGTCGGTCCGCACGAGGTGGGTGAGGACGTCGTCACGGGGGTGCGCACGCCGGTCGTCGAGCAGGTGCACGAAGTAGTCGCGGATGCCCTCGGTCGCCGCCCGCGCGACCGGGGTCAGTCTCTGGTCGCCCGGCTTGCGGTCCTTGAGCTGGTGCACCCAGGTGTCGAGCTGCGCCCGGGTCGCCGGGTCGTCGTGCCGCCCGGGGAGGCCGAGGACCGCGAAGAACACGTCGTTGGGGATCGGCCAGGCGAACTCCTGCGCGAGGTCCACCCGCCCGCGGTCGCGCCACGGGGCGAGGTGCCCGCGGATGACGGCCCGGATGGCGTCCTCGCGCTCGGCGATGCGCCGCGGCAGGAAGAACGGCTGGATGACCTGCCGCAGCGCGTCGTGGCGGGGGTTGTCGATGTCGGGCAGGAAGCCCGGCCCGGACTGGTCCTTCGCGGTGTCGTCGATGTCGATGCCCTCGAAGGACAGGAAGGTCTCCGGGTCGGTGGCGGCGGCGCGGACGTCGTCGAACCGGGACAGCGCCCACCATCCCCACTTCTCGGAGTGGTAGACCGGCGCCTCCTCGCGCATCCAGTCGTAGACCGGGAACGGGTCGGCCTTGAACTCGTCGGAGAACGGGTCGTACTCGCGGGGGGTTGCGGCGACGGTCATCTGCGGCTCCTCGGGCGGCTGCCGATGGGCTATCCTTAAAGCGCTTTAAGGCAGTCTGGGACCGCTCCGGCGATGCTGTCAAGGGATGCCCGTCGGTGGAAGGATCGCGCCCATGCCCCGCGCCCGCCTCGCCGACGTCGCCCGGCGGGCCGGCGTGTCCACGGCCACCGTGTCGCTCGTGCTGCGCGACCGGCCCGGACCGAGCCAGGCCACCCGCTCCGCGGTGCACGAGGCGGCCGGGGCCCTCGGCTACCGCGCCGACCGGTCGGCCAGCGCCCTGGCCCGCAAGCGCTCGCACCTGCTCGGCGTCGTCCTGGACGTGAGCCATCCGTTCCACGCCACGATGGTCGACGCCCTCGACGGCGCGGTGGCGGGCACCGGCCTCGACCTCGTCCTGTCGACGACGACGTCCCGCCGGGACGAACGGGCGGCGGTCGACACCCTCGTCGACTCCCGCTGCGCGGGCGTCCTCCTGCTCGGGACGACGCTCGGCGACGACGCCCTCGACACCCTGGCCGCCGATGCGCCGCTCGTCGTCGTCGGACGTCCCGGGGCCCGTCTGGCCCGCGGGGTGCGGGCCGACGACGCCCACGGGCTGCGGCTCGTCGTCGACCACCTCACCCGGCTCGGCCACACCCGCATCGCCTACGCCGACGGGGGCCGCGGGGCGATCTCCACGGCACGACGGCAGGGCTACCGGGCCGCGATGCGGGACCACGGGCTGGCGCCGGCCGCCGCCGTCGTGCGGGCCGGCGACACCGAGGCCGGGGGGCTCGTGGCCGGGGCGGCCCTCGCGGCGGAACCGCCGGGCACACGCCCCACGGCGGTCGTCGCGTTCAACGACCGGTGCGCCCTGGGTGTGCGCGACGTGATGGTCCGCGCCGGGCTCGCCGTCCCCACCGACCTCTCGGTCGTCGGCTACGACGACAGTCCGCTCGCCCGGCTCGAGACCGTGCGGCTGACGTCGGTGAGCCAGGACCCGGAGGCCCTGGCCCGGGCGAGCATCGCGTCCATGACGGCGCTCCTCGACGGCACGACCGGGGTCGAGGACGTCGTCGTGGAACCCCGGCTCGTCGTCCGCGACTCCACGGCCGCGCCCCGCGGCTGAGGTGGTTCCGGCGGCATCGGTCCCCGCTCGGCCGGCCCCCTCCCCCTAGGCTCGGCGCCATGACCGTGCCGACGACGTCGACGGACCCGCTGCGGATCGGGGTGCTGGGCGCCGCCCGGATCACCGAGCTCGCCCTCCTCTCCCCCGCCCGCGCGCTCGGTGTCGAGGTCGTCGCGTGCGCCGCCCGGGACCCCCGGCGCGCCCGGGAGTTCGCCGACCGGCACGGCATCCCCCGCGTGCACACCTCGTACGCCGAGCTGCTCGCCGACCCCGACGTCGAGGCGGTGTACGACCCGCTCCCCAACGGCCTCCACGGCCACTGGAACCGGCGCGCGGCCGAGGCCGGCAAGCACGTCCTCGCCGAGAAGCCGTCGGCGGCGAACGCCGACGAGGCCCGCGCGACGCTCGAGGCCGTCCGGGCGAGCGGGGTCGTGCTCATGGAGGCGTTCCACTACCCGTACCACCCGCTGTGGCAGCGCGCCGTCGGGATCGTCCGGGACGGCGGCGTCGGCGAGGTCCGGCACGTCGAGGCCACCCTCTCGATGCCCGACCCCGGCGCCGACGACCCCCGGTGGAACCCCGCCCTCGCCGGCGGCTCGACCATGGACCTCGGCTGCTACAGCCTCTCGGCGCTGCGGCTCCTCGGGGCGTTGCTCGGCGGGCCGCCGCGGCTCACGGGGGCGAGCGCCCGCGCGCGCGAGGGCGCCCCGGGCGTGGACGCCGAGCTGTGGGTCGACGTCGAGTACCCGTCCGGGGTGACGGGCCGGGGCGGCAGCCGGATGGACGCCGCCGAGCTGGACTTCCACCTCACGGTCCAGGGGACGGCAGGCACCCTGCACGTCCCGAGCTACCCGCTGCCGCACCTCGACGACTCCCTCGTCCTGCGGGCCGCCGACGGCACCGAGACCGTCGAGCACCTCGGCGAGCGCAGCAGCTACACCTACCAGCTCGAGGTCTTCAGGGCGGCGGTCCGCGAGGACGCGCCGGTGCTCACCGACGCGCAGGACGCCGTCGAGCAGATGGAGCTCGTCGACGCCGCGTACCGCCTGGCCGGGATGGAGCCGCACCACCCCACCCCCCACGGCGAACGTGTGTGAACTCGCCGCGGGACCTGCGGCGTGTTCACACACGTTCGCGGGAGGAGGGGGCGGGTGACCGACGAGCACGGCGCCCGGGCCTCGTAGGCTTGACCCCCGTGACCGACACGCCCACGCCCGCCGCGCCCGAGGCCGACCTGCCGGAGCAGATGCGGGTGCGCCGCGAGAAGCGCGACCGGATCCTCGCCGGCGGAGGCGAGGCCTACCCGGTCACCGTGCCCCGGACGCACTCGCTGGCCGACGTGCGGACGGGCTGGGACCACCTCGAGACCGGTGCGGAGTCCCAGGACGTCGTCGGGGTCGCCGGCCGGGTCGTCTTCGTCCGCAACACCGGCAAGCTGGCGTTCGCCACGCTCCAGGAGGGCGTGGGCACCCGCCTGCAGGTGATGCTCAGTCTCGCGGAGGTCGGCGAGGACGCCCTCGCCGCGTGGAAGACCGACGCCGACCTCGGCGACCACGTGTGGGTCGAGGGCCGGGTCATCAGGAGCCGTCGCGGCGAGCTCTCCGTCATGGCCTCGCGATGGGGCATGGCGAGCAAGGCGCTGCGCCCGCTGCCGGTGCTGCACAAGGAGCTCTCGGAGGAGTCGCGGGTCCGGCAGCGCTACGCCGACCTCGTGGTGCGCCAGCAGGCCCGTGACATGGTGCGGACCAAGGCCGCCGTCCTGTCGGCCGTCCGGCGGGTGCTCGAGGGCCAGGGCTACGTCGAGGTCGAGACCCCGGTCGTCCAGCTCGTGCACGGCGGGGCCGCGGCCCGCCCCTTCCGCACGCACATGAACGCGTTCGACCACGAGATGGTCCTGCGCATCGCCCTCGAGCTCAACCTCAAGAAGGCCGTCGTCGGCGGCGTCGAGCGCGTCTACGAGATGGGCCGGATCTTCCGCAACGAGGGCGTCGACGCCACCCACTCCCCCGAGTTCACGATGCTCGAGGCCTACCAGGCCTGGGGTGACCAGCGGACGATCGGCGAGCTGATCCGGGACATCTACCTCGGCGTCGCCGACACCCTGGGGTCACGGCAGGTCGACACGCCCGCCGGTGTCGTCGACCTCGACGCCGAGTGGCGGTGGCTGCCGGTGTACGAGGCCGTGAGCGAGGCCGTCGGCGAGACGGTCACCATCGACACCCCGAAGGAGACGCTGCTCGGGTACGCGCAGCGGCACGGGGTGGAGGTGGACCCCGGCCTCGAGAAGGACAAGGTCTTCCTCGAGCTCCTCGGGGAGCTCGTCGAGCCGGGCCTGCTCCAGCCGACGTTCCTGTGCGACTACCCGGCGATCGCCCAGCCGCTGGCCCGCCCGCACCGCGACACACCGGGGCTCATCGAGGCCTGGGACCTCGTCATCGGCGGGGTCGAGCGCGGTACCGGGTTCTCCGAGCTCGTCGACCCGGTCGTCCAGCGCGAGGTGCTCACCGAGCAGTCGCTACGGGCCGCGGGGGGGGACCCAGAGGCCATGCAGCTGGACGAGGACTTCCTGCGGGCACTCGAGTACGGCGCGCCGCCGATGGGTGGCCTGGGACTGGGAATCGACCGCCTCGTGATGCTCTTCACCGGCGCCAGCATCCGCGAGACCATCCTCTTCCCGCACCTGAAGCCGGAGGTGTGACGTGAGTGCGATCTGGCCGTATGTCGCGGCACTCGTCCCGACCCTCGTCGTCGCGGCGTTCTTCTACGCCATCATGAAGCGAATGATCGAGGGAGACCGTCGGGAACGACTGGCCCAGAGGCGTTTCGAGCAGGAGATCGACCGCCGCCGGGCTCGCGGCGAAAATGATGTCGCGGGCAGTGCCGAGACAGCTCCGGAGGATGGCGACAAATCGCCCTGAGCCCTAAACCGGCGATTCGGCTTTACGATTACTTTGCTCTGGCTATACTCCGTGTATACGCTCAAGGGTGCATCCTCGTTCATGCACAGAATACTCACCCCCCGAAGGAAAATTTCATGGCAAAGAAGGTCCAGGTGCTCCTCGTCGACGACGTGGACAAGGAGTCACCCGCCGATGAGACCGTGACGTTCGCGCTCGACGGTGTCAGCTACGAGATCGACCTGACCAACGACAACGCGGCCAAGCTGCGCGACGCGCTGGCCATGTGGATCGGGCACGCCGAGCGCACCGGAGGACGCCGTTCCACGGGACGCGTGCCCGGTCGTGGCCAGCGCCGCAACGTCAGCGCGATCCGCGAGTGGGCCCGCGAGAACGGCTACGACGTCAGCGAGCGCGGCCGCATCTCCACCGAGGTCCAGGAGGCCTACGAGAAGGCCAACTCCTGACGAAGAACGTTCTGTCGAGCACGGCGGGGGGGCCCCCCCCCCCGGGGGCCCCGGGGGGGGGGGGCCCCCCCCCCCCCGCGCGCGCCGCCCACACCCCCCCCC
>NZ_JAFDVE010000034.1 GCF_016888005.1 Phycicoccus sp. CSK15P-2
GGGGCCCACCGCCACCCCCACCCCCTCCCCACCACGTGTGGGGCCCCCCGGGCCCCCCCCCCCGCGCGGGGCCCCCCCGCTGCTCGTATGTCCGCCCGGCACGCGTGGCTCCGCTTCTCCGCCACCGGCCCCGACCTCCCGGACGGGCTGGACCTCGACCCCGGCTCGTGGCAGGCGCGGCTCACCGCCTTGCACGCCCGGTGGTACGACGGCGTCGCCCCGCCGGCCGTCGCCGCGGTCTTCGTGCTCCAGTGGCTGCTCCAGGTCCCCGCGCACACCGCGGCCTGGGCCGCGGCAACCGGCCCGTGGCGGGCGGGCGACCTCGGAGGGCTGCGCTTCTCCCGTTCCGCTGCGCTCGTCCCGGACGTCGTCCGGATCACCTCGCTCCACCCGGACGACCGGAGCGGCTCCGACCGCCTCGAGGCCGCCGAGGAGGACTACCGGGCGGTGGCGGAACCGCTGGCGCACGCCTACCAGGCCCCGGTGCGACTCGGCCCGCACGTCCGGTCGGCCCTCGTCGACGACATGTGGGTGGCGGCACGTCAGGACGCGGATACAGCGACGGGTGCCGCCCCGTCCGTGCCGCCCGAGCGGGCCTCCTGCTGTCTGCTCTACGCGCTCCCCGGGTGCCACGAGTGCGCCGGATGCCCCCGCCTGCGGACGGCGGCGCCGTAGCGGCCTGTCTCGCAGGCGTCCTGCCCCAGGTGCCGGCTCCGGGCGTCCCGGCGTGCTCGACGAATGATGACCGTCGACGGTCTGGACCGTAAATCTTTCGTCAAGAGCTGTGGTTGGGGAGGCGGGCCGTGTGGGGGTGCGCCAGTCTCTGAGTGCTCGTGGTGCGTCGGGGTGCTCTGGAGGTTCGCGATGGTGTCGGGGTCTGCTGTGTCTGGTCGGGTGGGCCGGCTGCGGTCGGTGGTGGCTGTGGCGGCGTGTGTGGTGGCGGTGGTCGCCGGGGTGCAGGTGCCGGCGGTGGCTGCGTCGGGTGGGGCGGGTGCGTCGTCGGTGTCGAGCGACCCGACCCCCCAGCCGAGGGGCCCGGGGGAGCGGGGGGAGTCCCGGGCGTCGGCTCGGGCGAAGGCTCCCGAGCCCACCCTGCTGGAGCGGTTCACTCCGACGAGCCGTACCCGGGAGCTCGAGAGCGGCGTGACGCGGGTGGAGCAGTTCTCGTCGGTGCGGTTCACCCGCACGAAGGATGGGTGGCGGGAGCTGTCGGGGGTGCTGTCGGCCGGTGGTGGCCGGGTGGCGGCGAAGGCGGATGCGATGGCGCATCCGGTGTGGTTCGGGACGGACCCGCGTGCGAGCTTGTTCGATGTCCGTCTGGCGCAGGGGTCTGCGACGGTGTCGATGCCGGGTGCGCGGCGGGTCCGTCCCACGGTGGAGGGCGGGGAGGAGGTCTCGACGGTGACCTACCCGTCGGTGGCCACCGATACGGATCTGACGTACCGGGTGTCGGGGTCGCGGGTGGAGAAGATGCTGGTGTTGGGGTCGGCTGAGGCGCCGACGTCGTTCACGTTCCGGGTGTCGGACCCGAAGGGGCTGTTGGGCACGCCGGAACCGACCGGGGGCGGGGGGTACCGGTTCGAGCGGGATCTGGGGGACGGGTTGTTCCTCGAGCTGGGTCGGGCGGTGGCGTGGGAGCAGGGGGGTGAGCCGGGGCCGGAGACGTCGGCGTCGCAGTCGGTGACCAAGGTCGAGGGCGGCTGGGAGGTCACGCTCGCGGTGGACGAGGCGTGGCTGGAGGGCAGGGAGTTCCCGGTCGTGCTGGACCCGACGATCGAGTACACGTGGCCGGCGGGGACGTTGGCGACGGCTTACGCGCCGGTCTATCAGGACACTTGTCCTGAGGCTGGGTGTGAGCTGGTGGCGACCAGTGACGGGTCCATCTTCGTCGGGCATGAGGTGGGGTATCTCCACGCGAACCTGTCGAACTTCCCGCGGTGGCTGCCGATCTCCTCGGCGGTCGTCACGGCCGTGGACGTCGACAACAGCACCTTCGACGGGCTCACCCCTTCGTTGATTCCGTTCCCGAACGACCATGCGGATCCGCAGACCGCCTGGGACGTCGTGGCCGTGATGGACGAGCAGCAGGGCAACTGGGTCGGCGAGGGCATCTTCGACTACGACTACGAACCGGTCGAGACCGGGCGTGCGCTGGCGTACGACGTGCGGCAGACGATCACCAACTGGGTGCGGCAGGGACAGGGGGAGAAGGTCCGGTTCGGCGTCGCGCGCTGGTGCAACGGATGTGAGGAGTCTGCGCGCAGAAGTGCCGCCGCGGAGGCGTGGCAACAGGCAGATACGGACGCAGCTCGTGTGCGGGATTTCAAGCTGACGATCGAGTACCAGGGGCGGCCGTTGCCGCCGCCGATCCCGGTGGACCAGACGTTCGGGTGTGGGTGTGCGTGGTTCCGGGGTGCGGGGGTGGTGGAGCATCCGTTGGACCCGGTGAACACCGCGGCGGGGGCGCAGGTGGAGACCCAGGTGGATATTCCGGCGGCGCCGGCTCCGGGGGTGGCTTTGGACCTGGGGCGGACGTTCAACGGTGGGGACGATCGGGTCGGGGTGTTGGGGGCGGGGTGGACACACGCGTTCGACGCGGCCCTGGAGGTCGACGAGGACACCGGGAACGTGGTGTTCCGGGACGGCACGGGTGGGCGTGGCCGGTTCGTGGCCCAGAGCGACGGCTCGTACGTGGGCGGCGCCGGGGTGACCGCCACCCTGGTCGGGGATGCGGGGTCGGGGTGGACTCTGACGGCGACCTCGGGTGAGGTGCTCACCTTCGACGCCTCCGGGCGCCCGGTCAGCGACCTCGACGACACCGGGCAGGGGGTGAGCTACACCTACCGCACCGACGGGGTACTCAAGAGCGTGACCGACAGCCTGGGCCGGTCGCTGCGGTTCACCACGGACACCAGTGGGGGCGGGCCGGGTCTGGTGACAGGGGTGAGCACCGACGACGGCCGCCGGGTGCTCTACCGGTACACCGAGATCGCGGGGGCCCCGCGCCTGACCAAGGTCATCGGGGTGGACGGCGCGACGACGACGATCAGCTACGACGAGGAGTCGGGCGCGCTGACCGGGATCCGGGACGGCAACGGCGATGTCGCGGCACGGAACGTGTACGACCCGGAGACCGGGCGGATCGTGGAACAGACGAACGAGGCCGGTCATACCTGGACGTTGTCGTGGGACGAGGCGGCTCAGACCGAGACGATCACCGACCCCCGCGGCGGGGTCACGAAGGACGTCTACCACGGCAACGTGATCATCCGGCATGTCGCCGCCGACGGCGGTGAGACGCAGTACTTCTACGACGACGACCTGAACCGGGTGGCGGTGGTCGACCCGCTCGGCAACGCGACGACGATGACCTACGACACGGGCGGCAACATGCTGACCCGCACCACGCCGGCCCCGTTCAACCTGCGCGAGAGGTGGACCTACGACGACGCCGGCCGGGTCACCAAGCACGTCATGCCGGACGGGTACGAGGAGACGACCTACACGTACACCGACGACGGGCGCCTGGAGAGCGAGGGCACCTGGATCGATCGCACCCGCTACGAGTACACGCAGGCCGGGCAGCTGGCCGCCGTGGTCGACCCTGCCGGTGAGCGCACCACGTACGGGTACGACGCCTCGGGGGACCTGACCCGGGTCACCGACCCGCTCGGGCAGGTCACGGCGATGGCCTACGACGACGCCCACCGCCTCGTCGCGGTCACCGACCCGCGGGGCACCGTGCCGGGCTGCGACTGCGCGGGCGAGTACACCACGCGGTACAGCTACGACGCCGCCGGGCGGGTGCTGACCGAGACCGACCCGCTCGGGCGGGAAACCAGGCACACCTACGACGGGGAGGGCAACCGGCTCACGACCACCGACCCCACCGGCGCGACCACCACCTCCACGTACACCCCGACCGGGCAGGTCGCCACTGTCACCGACCCCACCGGCGGGGTCACCACGAACGCCTACGACGAGGTCGACAACCTCGTCGCGGTCACCGACGCCCTGGACCGCAAGACCACCTACGGCTACGACCTGGACCGGCGGATGACGAGCCGCCGCTCCCCTGGGGGGAACCTTCCCGGCCAGAGCGCGGCGCAGCGGGCAGCGCACACCACCCGCTACGGCTACGACCTCGCCGGGCGGCGCACCACCACGACCGTGCCCGACCCCGCCGGGGACGGCGACATCGAGACCACGACGGTCTACGACGAGATGGGCCGGGTCACCACGGAGACCGGCCCCACCGGCGGCGTGACGCGCTACACCTACGACGCCAACAGTCGGGTGGCCACGGTCACCGACCCCACCGGGGGCAGGACCAACCGCGGCTACGACGACCGCGGCCGCGTCTCCTACGAGTCCGGCCCCGACGGCGTCCCGACCCGGTACGAGTACGACCCCCGCGGCCTGCTCCTGCGACAGACCGTCGGCTCACCCTGGGGCGACACCCCACCGAGCATCACCACCCACACCTACGACGACGCCGGCCACCGGACCGCGACGACGGACCCGCGCGGCAACGTCGACGGCTGTGACTGCGCCGCCGACTACACCACCACCTTCACCCACGACCCGGCCGGCAACCTGACCACCACCACCGACCCGCTCGGGCACACGAGCACCACCGCGTACGACGCGGCGGGCCAGGCCGTGGCGACCACCGACGGCAACGGGCACACGACAACGCACGTCTACGACCCCGCGGGGCGGGTCGAGAAGGTCACCACCCCTGGCGGACGCTCGACCGGGTACGGCTACGACGACGCCGGGAACGTCACCGTACGCACCGACCCCCGCGGGAACGACACCACCTACACCTACGACGCCGGCCACCAGCTGACGTCGGTGACCACCCCAGGGGGCGCCACCACCGCCTTCGCCTACGACACCGGCGGGCACCGCACCCACGTGGTCACCCCCGCCGGGACCGCCACCCCGGCCGAGGGCGACGGCACCATCACCACCGGCTACGACCCGCTGGGGAGGGCCACCTCCACCAGCTTCAGCGACGACACCCCCACCATCAGCTACGGATACGACAAGGCCGGTCGCCTGACCAGCATCGCCGACGGGCTCAGCGAGGACCACGGCGACCAGGAACGCACCTACGACGACGCCGGCCGGCTCACCGCGGTGACCCGCGGGGACGACAGCTTCACCTACACCTACGACACCGCCCACCTCACCCAGAGCACCCAGCCCGGCGGGCGCACCACCAGCTACACCTACGACGACCTCGGTCACCTCGCCACCCAGCAGGTCGGCGAGCACACCGTGACCCACGGCTACGACGTCGCCGGCCGGCTCACCAGCCTGACCCGCGCCGACGCCGCGACCACGACGTGGGCCTTCGACCGCGCCGGACGTCCCACCGGCACGACCACCTCCCGCGGCCAGAGCCAGCTGACGTCGATGACCCAGCAGCTCGACCCCGTCGGCAACCCGCTCGCCACCACCGCGACCCACGCCGGCCAGGCCCGGCACACCAGCTACACCTTCGACGACGACGACCAGGTCACCGGCGCCTGCTACGCCCAGACCTGCGCCGCCGGCGCGCCCTCGATCAGCTACACCTACGACGCCAACGGCAACCGCACCCGCAGCGTGCGCACCGGTGTGGCCGACCCCGGCGACATCTCCTCCACCTACGACGAGGCCGACCGGCTCACCACGACGACCGACACCGCCACCGGCGAGCAGCTCGACGCCTACACCTACGACGACAACGGCACCCTCACCGCCGTCACCGGCGCCCACCCCGCGACCTATGCGACCAACCTCGCCGGGCAGCTCACCGCCGCCACCACCAGCAACGGGACCATCGCCTATACCTACGACGGGGCCGGAAACCGCGTCACCTCCACCACCGGCGGCGCCACCACCAGCTACACCTGGGACGCCAGCGGCAACCCCCGCCTGGTCGCCGTCGACGCCCCCGGCACCGCCGGCGACCAACACCTCGACCACGGGGTGGCCGGGCCACTCGCCCTCACCACCGGAGACGACCTGACCTGGTACGTCACCGACCTGCACGACAACGTCACCGACCTCGTGTCCGACGACGGCACCGTGCTCGGGGGGTACGAGTTCGACCCGTTCGGTGTCACCCTCACCACCACCGGAACCGCCCAGGCCGTCACCGACAACCCACTGCGGTTCGCCTCCGAGTACCTCGACCCCGTCACCGGGCTCTACAACAACCGCGCCCGCCAGTACGCCCCCGCCCTCGGCCGCTTCACCGCCACCGACCCCATGCCCACCACCGACGGGGCGGCCTACACCTCGACCTACCTGTACGTCGAGAACCAGCCCCTCACCCACACCGACCCCAGCGGCATGTGCAAGGCGTGCTGGTACGTCCCAGTGCCGCCGGTGCTGGCAGGACAAGGCCCCGAGATGTGGAGTCAAGCCGCCGACGTCGCCTCACAGATGTGGGAGGAGGTCACGTCCGACCCCATCGGCTCGTACTGGAATGTCCAGGCCGGGTTTGGTCGCGAGGCTGCCGACCTGGGTGCACGCACCGCCTGGTGGTCCTTCATCCCCGTGGGAGGAGGCAGGTCGCTCTATGACTGCTACAGCGACTCTGCTGACAGCCTCGAGCGATGGGCCGGTCTCAACCCCGACTCCTACTGGCACGACACCGGAGGCATCGGCTTCACCGTAGCCTCCTTGTTCATCGGAGCCGGCGAGGTCAACGCAGTTCTACGAGCAGGACAAGCAGCCACACGCGCACCCCGCGCCGCAAACGGCCTACTGGCCTTGTCGGCGCCGTCCTCACGGGTGCTTGCAGCGAACTTGGAGGCCGCTGGTATATCCCGACCGGCCGGTTCGGCTGCACACCACATCGTGGCGGGAAGCTCCGCGAAGGCCGCTCAGTCCAGGGCGGTACTGCAACGCTTCGGCATTGACATAAACGACTCCGCTAATGGGGTCTTCCTCCCTAGTCGGATGACATCTCCGAACCCAACCGGAGCCGCTGTTCATTCGAGAATCCATACCAACGCCTACTATGCGGAGGTCAACTCGTTGATGGGCCAAGCCACAACTCGCAGCGACGTGCTCGATGTGCTTGCCTACATCCGATCCCAGCTGCTGTCGGGAGGCTTCCCGTGACACATCACTCGCGCGTCTTCCGACTATCGGTTCCCCAAGGCTTCGAGTGGGCGGTGCCGACCGACCCCGCACATTTCGAGGTTATTCGCAGGCTCCCCGAGCGTCCGCGGGCCAGCGAGTGGACACCCATCCGGATGACTCTGCTCAAGGCCGATGACCAGGGCCGCCCACACCAGCGAGCTGACCTGCCCTGGCTGGGTTCGGAGGTCCTCGTCCTTCGCGACCAGGCAATCGAACCCGTAGGCGGACTCCTACAGTCATACGGCGATGTACTACCCCTCCAGTGCGAAGGTGCCCGACTCGCCCTGTTCTCGGCGCAAGCGGTAGCGGGGGTCCTGGATGAGGAGCACTCCGACATGGTGAGGTTTAGCTCGGGGCGAATCATGGCGCTGCGCTCCCCCGCATTCCATACAGCAGCGCTTGGCGATAGGCAGGCATTCAAGTTGGCCGAGATGCCACGAGGAGACCTCTACATCACAGAGCAGCTCGTTGAGGCTATTCGCGCCACAGGCATGACGTCGGGGACTGACTTCATCCCGGTCGACGTTGAGAGCCACCGACGATGAGTGTCGCAGCCAAGTCCCGGGTCTCGGAGGGTCTGGAGGCCGCTGGCCTGGGAGAGTTCCCATCTGGCGCATAAGGGAAACGTAGTCCAGTGGTCGCAGTGCTCGTGGTCGCGACCAGAGCGATCGCACCCGACCTCCTGATTTCGGTCACCTCGCCCTGGTCGGCGAGGGATCGGGCCTGTGACCGAAGTCAGGTCCGTCCAGCGATTCTCGATGCCCTTACGCGCGTGTCTGGCCGAACGGCGGTGGGCTAAGTCATGACTGTGCGGGTAGGCGGCTTCGAACTGCCAGACGCAATCACAAAACTGTTGGGAGATGAGACCTGGACTACATACACCGAGCGCGACCGGCTGCCCGTCTCGTTGGTCGAGAAGGTCTTTGGGGAAGCCCCGGATCCGACGTGGAAGTTCTACAGCATTGACGAGGCCGAGGTGATGACAGTCGAGTGGCATGAGGAAGACGATGCCGATTGGTTCGGGATTCCCCCGGACGACATCGAAGCGACGAAGTCGGTGTTGATCGGGGAACTCGGATACGAATGGTCCATTCGCGCTCGATTTTCGGGAGCGTGTCCGGTCGTCAGATTCATGACCGTCGAGGGCCGGTGGGTTCAGGTCGCGCACTCGGTAGAGACGTTTCTCGTCGCACTCGGCATCGAAACACAGTCTTGATGCCCACCGTGTTTGCAAAGGCTTGCAGCGTCGTTGACGCGCGATGGCACCAATGCTGGTCTTCGAACCTGACCGGCACGATCGTCCCGGGTACCCCTGCGGTGTGTCTGAGTAGATGTCGGACCCGAGTTCGGTCATTTGGTTAGTGCCTTGATTGCAGGGCGTCGAGGTGGGCTTGCTGCTGGTCGGGGATCGCGGGTGGGAAGGTCTGCTGGGCGCCGTTGATCGCGATGGTCGCTGAGCGCAGGGGGCGGAGCTGACGGACCAGGTTGCGGATGGCGAGCCCGGTGCGGGCCTGGGCTTCACGGGCCACCGCGAGGGCGGTGACGACGATGGTCAGGTGCGCCTCGATCGCCTCGCGTGTGTGGTGGAACATGGGCCGGGCGCGTAGGTCGGTCTTGGACATCCGGAAGGACTGCTCGACCCGCCACAGGTCGTGATACGACCCGATGACCTCGTCGGCGGGCATGAGCGTGGCGGGGATGTTGCTCACGTACCCCTTCAGCCCGACCAGCGACCTCGCCCGGGCCAGCGAAGCGGTGTCGAGGGTGAGCGCGCCACCAGCGTTCTTGACGAACCGCGGGGCCCGCGTGGTCTTCTCCCCGGCGATCACCGCTTGAGCGCGGTGCTCCTGCAAGGTGAGGGTCTTGGCGTCCCGCGCGGCCCGCTTCGCGCTGTAGGCCCACACCGCCCGCCACGAGCCGGGATGCTCACCCGGGTCCCAGGCGGGTTCGGCCTTCAGTTTCGGGTCGTTCTCGAGGCGCCTGTTCGCGTGGCGCGGGGTGATCGTGTCGACGTGCTGCCCGTCGCTGAACGCGTCCCCGTGCCAGCGGAAGTACGACGCCAGGTCGCCTGGGGCTTTGGTGACGCGGGAGCCGACGATGAAGTTGACGCCGGCTGCGTCGAGCTCCTTCAGGTTGGACGCTGAGAGCATCCCGGCATCAGCGACCACCGCCATGCTGGCGAGACTGTGCCGCTCCTGGAACGCCTGGATGATCGGCAACAAGGTGGTCGTCTCCGCTGTGTTGCCTTCGAAGCAGCCGACCTCGAGGGGGAAGCCTTGTCGGTCGACCAGCAGCCCGACCACGACCTGCGGGTCCACCCGGCGCTCTTTGGAGTAGCCGACCTTACGCAGCTCGTCCTCGTTCTCGGCCTCGAAGTACAACGTCGTCACGTCATAGAGCACCAGGGACAGATCACCTGCGGTGGAGGCATGCGCGTAGCAGGCGGCCGCCACCTTCTCCCGGTACCCCTGGGCCTGGACGCGGGCCAAGGTGCGTCGCATCGTCTTCTCACTCGCGGGGTCGACACCCAGGTCCCGCAACACCCGCCCGGCGTCACGAATCGAGGTCGGCTCCACCACCCGCGCGATCACCAGATCCCTGAACACCCGGTCCTGCAGTGCCGCGTCGAACCCGAGCCGGTCGTACACCCCGCCCAGCGCGTCGTACAACAACCGTGAGCTCGTAGCGACCACTCGCGGCGCAGAGACCCACCCTGATCCGGCCGTCGAGGCCGACAGCAGCACCGGCTCCCGCGCCGCGACCATCTCGGCCCGGCCACGGACCTGTTCCACATCAAGGTCGAACGTGTCCTGCCTAGGATCACGCAGCCACTGCTGAGCGGCTTCGAGCAACACCCCCAACTCGGCCTCGGTATGCGCTGACCCGACATGCGCGACAATCCGCCGGCGCCCCCGCACCGACTCCACGACTTGGACCGCCGTCGCCCCGGACGCCGTGCGCACCCGCCGGACCCACGCCATCGCATGAGCCTAGTGTCGCGTGTAGTTAGTTGATTTACGGTTGGTGTGCTGGGACGATGAGGTATGGCGAATCGTCCGGCTCCGGCGTTGGTGTTGCGTGAGGGTGACCGGGAGGAGCTGGCGCGTTTGACGAGGTC
>NZ_JAFDVE010000001.1 GCF_016888005.1 Phycicoccus sp. CSK15P-2
CGTCGAACGCGGCGCAGAAGTGGGTGCTCTCGAGTGCGGGTGACCTGGTCAACCCGCAGGCGAACAAGTGCCTGGACATCAAGGACTGGGTCAACAACAACGGGGCCCAGCTGCAGATCTGGACCTGCGCAGGAACGGCCAACCAGAAGTGGCACAAGGGATGAGGAGAGATCGGATGACGATGACTCGCGAGACCCCCACGCACGAGAGCCGCCGGCGTCGGCGGGCGGCGCGCAGGACGGCCTCGGCCGTGTTCGCGGCCGTCCTCCTGTCGCTGGGGCTCACCTCCGTCACGGTGGTCGGGGCCTCCGCGGCCGAGGCCTGTGTGGCGGCCTGGTCCTCGAGTGCCGTGTACGTCGGCGGCGACCGCGCCTCCTACCAGGGGCACAACTACCGCGCGAAGTGGTGGACCCAGAACGAGAACCCCGCTCAGCGCAGCGGGCAGTGGGACGTCTGGGAGGACCAGGGCGCCTGCGGCGGTGGAGGCGGTGGCACGCCCACGCCCACGCCGACGCCCACGACCACGCCACCGCCCGGGGGCTCGGGCGGCCAGGCGGCCGCGCCGTACGTCTACCCGGGCTGGGGCAACCCGCCCGCACCGTCGACGGTGATGAACGCCACGGGCATCAAGACGTTCACGATGGCCTTCGTGCTCGCCAGCAACGGCTGCAACCCCGCGTGGGACGGTGAGAGCGGCCTGACCGGTGGGGTGCACGCGCAGTACATCCAGCAGGTCAAGGCGGCCGGCGGCACGATCATCCCGTCGATCGGCGGCTGGTCGGGCAACAAGCTCGGACCGAACTGCTCCACGCCCGAGGCGCTGGCCGGGGCCTACCAGAAGGTCATCGACGCCTTCGGCCTGACCGCGATCGACATCGACATCGAGAACTCCGACGAGTTCGAGAACGAGGCCGTGCAGGACCGGATCCTCGGCGCGCTGAAGATCGTCGAGCAGCGCAACCCCGGCATCACGACGATCATCACGTTCGGGACCTCCACCACCGGCCCGACGTACTACGGCAAGCGGCTCATCCAGCGGTCCAAGGACCTCGGGGTCCCGATCGACATCTACACCCAGATGCCCTTCGACTTCGGCGGCGGTGACATGTACCAGGCCACCGTCGGGGCCACCCAGGGCCTCAACGCCGAGCTGCGCCGGGTCTTCGGCTGGAGCGAGGCCGATGCCTACAAGCACATGGGCATCTCCGGCATGAACGGGCTCTCCGACCAGCGCGAGCTGACCACCCCGGAGACGTGGACGAAGATCAGGGACTGGGCCAAGGCCCGGAGCCTGGCCCGGTTCACCTTCTGGTCGGTCAACCGCGACCGGGGCTGCCCGAATGGCGGCGTCGTGTCGAACTGTTCCGGCATCGAGCAGGCCGAATGGCAGTTCACCCGCATCACTGCGGGCTACTGAACGAGGCCTCCACCGGCTCGCCGGGCGATCCTCGGCGGGACCACGAGCCCCCGGCGTCACTGCCGGGGGCTCGTGGTGTCGTGGGCGGCCGGGCGGACGCAGGGGTTCGCCCGGCCCCGGGGCCGGACGGCGGCGCGTGGCGCCGCTCCCACCTGCCCGGTCCAGGGCGGCGCCGGGAGCACGTCCGCGGAGTCGGGTCTACGCCTCCCCCGTCAGCGCGGTGAGCTCGCGCAGGACGTCGTCGGCGATGGCGTCCAGCGGCCGGGTCTCCCCGTCGGCGATCCACTGACCGAAGGCGACGCCGAACACGGTCGTCCCGGTCTGGGCGGCGAGGGTGGCGGCCGGCTCGGGCACGCCGCGGGCCCGCAGCGCCCCCGCCAGGGTGTCCGCGAGCCCGGCGAGCTTGTGCCGCTCGCGCTCCTGGAGCGGGGGGTTGGCGTCGATGACGCCCTGGCGCATCCGTGAGTGCGGGCGACGCTCGTCGTCGAACCACGACGCGCCGCCGCGCAGCGCCGTCATCACGGCCTTCATCGGGGTGACGCCGGGCGAGACGGTGTCCAGCGCGTCGACGAAGACCCGCTCGAACTCGTCCTGCCCACGGAACAGCACGTCGCGCTTGTCGGTGAAGTGCCGGAAGAAGGTGCGCTCGGTGACGCCGCACGCCGCGGCGATCTCGGCCGCCGTGGTGCGTTCGAAGCCCTGGGACGTGAACAGCTCCATCGCGGCCTGCTGCAGCCGCGCCGCCGTCCCGGGCTCCCACCGTGCCATGGCTCCATCCTAATGATGACAGTCGCTGACATCAGAATGTACAATGATGTCAGCCACCGACATCATCCGAAGGAGAACCCCATGCACGTCTTCGTCACCGGAGCCACGGGATGGATCGGTACCGCCGTCGTCGACGAGCTGCTCGCCGCCGGCCACGAGGTCACCGGCCTGGCGCGGTCCGACGCCTCCGCGACGACCCTCGAGGCCACGGGTGTGCGCGTCCGACGCGGGGATCTCGACGACCCGACAGGCATCGCCGCCGGTGCCGATGCCGCCGAGGCCACGATCCACCTCGCCAACCTCCACGACTTCTCCGACATGGCCCGATCGAACGCGGCCGAGCGCGGGGCCGTGCAGGCGGTCGCCGGGGTCTACCGGGGGAGCGGCCGTCCGTTCCTCATCGCCTCGGGCCTCGCGACGGTCGCCCGCGGACGTCCGGCGACCGAGGAGGACCCCTCGCCGGCCCGGGGCCCGGACAGCGCTCGGGGTGGCGCTGAGAACTACGTCCTCGACCTCGTCCCCGACGGGCTGCGCGCCGTCGCGCTCCGCTTCGCGCCGTCGGTGCACGGGATGGGCGACCACGGTTTCGTCGCCGAGCTGACGCGGGTCGCCCGCGAGCGCGGGGTCTCCGGGTACCCCGCCGACGGCACGAACCGCTGGGCGGCCGTCCACCGCTCCGACGCCGCTCGCCTCGCGGTGCTCGGGCTCGGGGCGCCGGCCGGCTCGCGGCTGCACGCCGTGGGGGAGGAGGGCATCCCGAGCCGTGAGATCGCCGAGGCCATCGGTCGCTCGGAGGGCCTGCCCGTCGTCGCCGTGGACCCCGGGGACGTCGCCGACCACTTCGGCTGGATCGGGATGTTCTTCGGCCTCGATCTGACCGGAGGCTCCGCCGCCACGCGGGAGCTGCTCGGCTGGACCCCGACCGGCCCGACGCTGCTCGAGGACATCGGCGCGGGCGCCTACCGCTGACGCCCGACAGCCGCACGCGGTGACCCGGACCCGGGTCACCGCGTGCGGCCGTGTCCGGCGTGTCGGTGCGCGAACTACTTCACCTCGACCCGGGTGATGAGCCACATCCCGACCGCGAGCGGCAGGGCGACCCAGGCGGCGACCGAGGTGCCGAGCTGGGCCCACTGCTCCCCGCTCAGGTCTCCGGTGAAGAGCGGCTCCATCGTCCGGTTCATGTCCAGCCAGCGTCCGGCCTTCTCCGCACCCGACCACAGCGCTCCCAGAGCCGACCACGCGGTCGGCAGGACGAAGTACAGGACGATCGCCGCTGGGGTGTTGCGCAGCAGCATCCCGAAGGCGATGCCGTTGAGCAGGCCCAGGAGCACGTAGCCGGCGGCCCCGAGCCAGACGGTGCCGGCGAGCTCCCAGTCCCCGGTGGCGCCCCGGAGGCCGATGGCGGCGGCGTGTGCGGCAGTCCCCAGAGCGAACGAGAACGCGACGGCGACGACCCCGACGAGCAGGCTCGCGGTGACCTTGGCCCACGCGACCCGCGACCGCCGCGCCTCGAGGGTGAAGGTCACCAGGGCGGTGCGCTGGGACCATTCGGAGGTGACGGCGAGGATGCCCACGACCGGCAGGAGGATCGCCATCGGCATCGTCGTCGCCTGCAGGTACTCGCTGAACGGGTGCTCCCCACCGTCCTGGACGAAGAGGATCGTCAGCGTGCCGGCGATGACGACGGCGATGGCGATGAGCAGCCAGCGGCCGGCCCGGGTGTCGAGCATCTTGCGCAGCTCGACGTGGACGAGCCGGGTGAACGGCAGACCCGCCGTGGGGCGGTTCCCGGGGATCTGCGCGGGCAGCGTCGCTCCTGCGGTGGGCGGATGCGCCCGAGCCGACGTCTCGCTGGTCGTCGTGCTCATGCCGCCACCCCCTCGCGGGCCGTGTCGCTCGTGAGGTCGAAGAACATCTCCTCGAGCCCCCGCTGGTCACCGGTCCGCAGCTCGAGCAGGACGACCGCGGCCTGGAGCGCCGCCCGGCCGACGACCTCGGGGGCCGCGTCCACGAGCATCCCGCCGGAGGCGATGGGGTTCACCCCGACGCCGGCGGACACCAGAGCGGCGCCGAGGCCGGCGTCGTCCGAGGACCGCACGACGGTCCCGGAGCCCATGAGCAGCTCGTCCGTGGTGCCCTGCGCGACGATCCGACCGTGGCCGATGACGACGATGTCGTCGGCCACCCGCTCGATCTCGTTCAACAGATGGCTGCTCAGCAGCACCGTCCCGCCCTGGGCGGCGAAGCCCTTGAGCAGGTCGCGCATCCATCGGATGCCCGCCGGGTCGAGCCCGTTGGCGGGCTCGTCGAGGATCAGCACCTCCGGGTCGGCGAGGAGAGCGTGCGCGATGCCGAGCCGCTGACGCATCCCGAGCGAGTAGTTGCGCACCCTCCGGTTCGCCTCCTTCTCGGTGAGGCCCACGAGGTCGACGAGCTCGTCGACCCGGCGGCGGTCCACCCCGGTGAGGATGGCGCCGAGGGTCAGCACCTCCCGTCCGGTGCGCCCGGCGTGCTGGGCCGAGGCGTCGAGGAGCAGCCCGACGTGCCGGCCCGGGTTGGGAAGGGTGGCGTACGGCCGGCCGAGCACGGTGGCTCGGCCGGACGTGGCTGGGGTCAGGCCGGCGACGACCCGCATCGCGGTCGTCTTGCCGGCCCCGTTCGGCCCGAGGAAGCCGGTGACGCGCCCGGGCCGGGCCTCGAACGAGACTCCGTCCAGAGCGGCGAACGCGCCGTAGCGCTTCGTGACGTTGTCGAGGGTGATCATGGGGACGAGCCTCCCGGTGTCGGCCGGGGTGCCGCCATGAGGGACGGTCCTGACCCGACCCTGAGCGGCCTCGGGGTGGCTCAGGGTGGCTGCTCCGAACCGGACGGGCCGAGGCGCCGCCCGTCGGCCGGGACGCCCGGCCGGTCCTCCCGGCCGGGAGGCCTCAGGTGTCGGTCCACTCCGCGAGCCGACCGCCGCGGCTCACGAGGTAGAGACGCTTCTCCGTCGCCTCGCGCGCGGCCGACGGGGTGACGACGAGCAGCTGGTCGCCGTGGCGCAGCATGTCGCTGTCGCGAGGGACGAACGAGCCGCCCTCGCGCACGACGAGCGCGACGTTGGCACCCCGCGGGAGGCGCAGCTCGAAGACCCGGACCCCGCCGATCCGCGACTCGGGGCCGACGTCGACCTCGAGGAGCTCCGCCCCGAGGTCGGCGAGCGGGGTGGCCTCGACGGCGAGGTCGAGGGTCTGGTGCGAGGTGTCCAGGCCCAGCCGCCGCGCCATCCAGGGCAGGGTCGGCGCCTGGATGACGGTGAAGACGACGACGAGGACGAACACGAGCTCGAACATCCACGTGACGCCGCTCGCCCCGGTGGTCACCGGGACGGTAGCGAGCACGACGGGCACCGCGCCGCGCAGCCCGGCCCAGGACAGGAACGCCTGGGTGCGCCAGCCCATCCCGAAGGGGGTGAGGGACACGACGACCGAGAGCGGCCGGGCGAGGAGCAGCACCGCGGCACCGATGACGAGGGCGGGCACGACCTGGTCGGCGAAGCCCGACGGGGAGGCGAGCAGCCCGAGGAGGACGAAGAGCCCGATCTGCGCGAGCCATCCGACGGCGGTCGCGAACCCGACGACGGACGGGCGGTGCGGGAGCTGGACGTTGCCGAGGACGAGCGCCGCCAGGTAGCAGGCGATGAACCCCGAGGTGTGCACCGAGTCGGCTGCGCCGTAGGCGAGGACGGCCACGGCGAGGGTGCCGATGGCGAAGAGCGCCGACGAGGCGGTGGCGACGACGCGCAGCAGCCGGGCCCCGAGCCACCCGACCGCCAGGCCCACGACGGTGCCCCCGGCGAGCTCGGCCACGGCGACGAGCAGGATGTGCCACCACGGCTCCGGCTCGCCGCTCGGCGCGACCGCCCCGGCGAGTGCGGTGACGAGGAGCACGACCGGCGCGTCGTTGAAGCCGGACTCGGCCTCGAGCATGCCCGAGACCCGGCGCGGCAGGGGGACCCGACGGAGCACCGAGAAGACCGCCGCGGCGTCCGTGGAGGCGACGACGGCGCCGATGAGGAACGAGACCTCCCAGGACCAGCCGAGGACGAACCGGGCGACGACCCCGACGACCACGACGCTCACCGCGACCCCGACCGTCGACAGCACCGCGGCGGGGGCGACCGAGCGCCGGATCCCCGACCACTGCGTCGTGATGCCGCCCTCGACGAGGATGAGGACCAGTGCGGCGTACCCGAGGACCTGCGTCAGCTGCTCGGAGTCGTAGCGGATGCCGATGCCCGACTCGCCGAGGACGAGCCCGATCCCGAGGTAGATGAGCAGCGACGGGAGCCCCGAGCGCAGCGAGAGACGGACCGCGACGACGGCGACGACGAGCACGAGACTGCCGACGAGCAGCGCGCTCGCGAGGTCGTCGAGGGTGAAGCCCGCGGAGGCACCGTCGGACGCCGCAGGGAGCGCCCATCTGGGTGTCACGGGGACCGTCCTCGTCTCGGCGGGAGAGGTGTCCTAGTCTCGCAGGGTGCCCCGCCTCGTCGTCGTCCGCCGCATCCTGCTGGGACTCGTCGCCGCCGTGGTCGTCGCGGCGGTGGTCGCCGGTGTCGTCGTGGTCTCGGCGGCCCGCGACTCGCTGCCCACCCGGTCGGGTGAGGCCTCGCTGCCGGGCCTCGGCGCGGACGTCGAGGTCCTCCGCGACGGCAGCGGCATCCCGCACATCTACGGCGACAGCATCACCGACCTCGCCCGCGCGCAGGGGTACGTGCACGCCCAGGAGCGGTTCTTCGAGATGGACCTCCGTCGGCACGTCACCGCCGGGCGGCTCTCGGAGCTCGTCGGGTCCGCCGGGTTCGAGACCGACAAGGTGATCCGGACCATGGGCTGGCGCCGCGTCGCGGAGCAGGAGCTGCCCACCCTCGAGCCCGAGACCCGCCAGGTGCTCCAGGCCTACGCGGACGGCGTCAACCGCTACCTGCGCGGTCGCAGCCCGGGCGACGTCTCCCTGGAGTACACCGTGCTCGGGCTCCAGCACCCGCTCGGCGACATCGAGGACTGGACGCCGGTCGACAGCCTCTCCTGGCTCAAGGCGATGGCCTGGGACCTGCGCGGCGACTACGACGACGAGCTCGCCCGGGCCCAGCTGAACGGTCGTCTCACCGCGAAGCAGATCGCCGAGATCTACCCTCCCTACGCTCCCGACCTGCGCCCGCCGATCCTCTCGGACGACGAGTGGCGTCCGGGGCGGGCACCGTCCGGCGCGGCGACGCCGAGCGCGCTCGTCACCGACGGTGACGGGGCGCAGGGGGTGGCCGACGCCGAGACCGTCGTCGCGGAGACGACCTCCCCCGCCGCGGTCAGCGCCTACGCCGCCGTGCAGCAGGCCATGGACGCGGTCCCCGAGCTCGTGGGCCGGGGAGACGGCATCGGCTCCAACTCGTGGGTCCTGTCGGGGACCCGGACGAGCACCGGCAGGCCGCTCCTCGCGAACGACCCGCACCTCGCGACGTCCCAGCCGGGCATCTGGATCCAGAACAGCCTGCACTGCCGCACCGTCGGGCCGTCCTGCGCCCTGGACGTCTCGGGCTTCTCGTTCGCCGGGGTGCCCGGCGTGATCATCGGCCACAACGCCGACATCGCCTGGGGGTTCACGAACCTCGGCCCGGACGTCACGGACTTCTACCTCGAGCGGATCGTCGGCGACACCTACGTCCGCGACGGCGAGGAGATCCCGCTGACCGTGCGGGAGGAGACGATCAAGGTGGCCGGTGCCGCCGACCAGAAGATCACGGTGCGGGCCACCGAGCACGGCCCCGTCATGTCGGACGTCGTCAAGGCTGCCCGCGATGCCGGGCAGCGGGCGCCCACGCCGGAGGAGGAGGACGAGACCGAGGACTACGCGGTGTCCCTCGCGTGGACGGGCCTGGAGACGGGCCGTACCGCCGACGCCATCCTCCGCCTCAACCTCGCGTCGACGTGGGCGGAGTTCCGTGAGGCGGCCCGCTCGTTCGCCGTCCCTGCCCAGAACCTCGTGTACGCCGACACCGCCGGGCACATCGGCTACCAGGCTCCCGGCCGTATCCCGATCCGGCGGGCCGCGATCCCGAAGAGCCCGCCCGGCTACTGGCCCGCACCGGGGTGGGACTCCCGCTACGACTGGAGCGGGTACGTCGAGTTCACCGACCTGCCGTGGACCCTCGACCCCGACGACGGGACGATCGTCGCGGCCAACCAGGCCGTCATGGCGGGCAGCTCGCCGTTCCTCACCACCGAGTGGTACGCGGGATGGCGCAGCACCCGCATCTCGCAGCGGCTCGCCGAGCTCGACACCGTGACCCCCGCCGACATGGCCGACATCCAGATGGACGACGAGGACCTCTTCGCCCAGGTGCTCGTGCCGTCCCTCCTCGGGGTGCCGCTCGAGGCGCCCGACAGCGAGCCCGAGCAGCAGGACCTGCTCGACTTCACCGAGGAGGCGCGCACGCTGCTGCGCGGGTGGGACCGGTCGACGCCGGCCTCGGACTCCGACTCGGACTCCTCGGCCGCGGCGGCCTACTACTACGCGGTGTGGAGCAACCTGTGCGAGCTGCTCTTCGACGACGAGCTCCCGACCGAGCTGAGGGCCGACGGCGGTGCGCGGTGGCGGGCGGCGGTGCAGAACCTCCTCGCGGACCCCGAGAGCGACTGGTGGGACAACAAGCTGACCCCGAACGTCACGGAGGGCAAGGACGAGATCCTGCGCCAGGCGCTCGTCCAGGCCCGCCTCGAGCTCACCCGCGAGCTCGGCAAGGACCCCAAGAGCTGGGAGTGGGGCAAGCTGCACCGCCTCACGATGGAGCACAAGGTGTTCGGCGACGAGAGCGTCCCCGGCCCGGTGCGCTGGCTGTTCAACGAAGGTCCGTTCGACCTCCCCGGAGGGTCGGCCGTCGTCAACGCCAACAGCTGGAACGCGGGTGAGGGCTACGAGGTGACCTCCACCCCGTCGATGCGGATGGTCGTCGACCTCTCCGACCTCGACGCCTCGACCTGGATCAACCAGACCGGTGTCAGCGGCCACGCGACCGACGAGCACTGGGACGACCAGACCGGTGACTGGATCGCCGGTCGCCAGCGTCCCTGGCCCTTCAGCCGGGAGGCCGTCGAGAGCACCGACCCGGACGTCATGACCCTGCGCCCGGACGCCCCCGACGGTTCCTGACGAGTACCCCGCACGTCCGGCGACACCGGAGGGCTCCGCCCCGGCGACCGCGTCCGGACGCCCGGCATCCACCGCTAGGCAGTCACCGGGAGCCCCACGTACCCGTCCGCGGTGAGGACACCGCTGACGGGGACGTCGTGGGGCTCCCGGGGCAGCGGCTGGTCCGCCGCGCCGAGGAGCTCACCGGGGTGTAGCAGCACCACGACAGGGACACCGGGAGCGCGCAGCAGCGCGCGGTCGTAGCAGCCACCGCCCTGGCCGAGCCGGGTGCCGGCCCCGTCCACCCCCAGGCCCGGGGCGAGGACGAGCGACGCGCTGCCGACGGCGTCGAGCCCGAGCGGTTCGCGGTCGGGGTCGCGGACGTCGGCCCAGTCGAGGTCGAAATCCGGCAGCGTGAGCGGCACGAGCACCCGCATCCCGGCGGCCACGAGCGCGGTGTTGAGCGCCTCGGTCGGGGGCTCGACCGGGAGCGACTCGTACGACGTGACCGTGTGCCCTGGGCCGAGCCCCAGGTCGTCGACGAGGGCCAGGCCGCCGCGCGCCAGGGCGGTGCTGTCGACGACGCGGTCCCGACGGCCCGCGAGCTCGCGCCGCCGGGCCCGCGCGGACGCTCGGCGAGACCTCTTCGGGATGCCCGGCACGGACATCATCGTAGGGTGGCGACATGACGAGCGAGGCGCTGCGGGCGGCGACCGGGACGATGCGTCGGGCTGGCGTGGACGACCTCGCGATCCGGGTCTTCGCGAGCTTCCACGAGCAGCTCGGCTCCGACACGACGGGGACCATCCCCGAGGACACCGTCGAGCCCCTCACCGAGGTCCCCGCCCTGGCCGACGTCCGCCCGGACGACGAGAACGCGGTCCGCGAGGCGCTGGGCCGCACGGTCGTCGTCAAGCTCAACGGCGGGCTCGGCACGGGCATGGGCGTGCAGGGGCCGAAGTCGGCTCTCGAGGTCCGGGAGGGGCGGACCTTCCTCGACGTCATCGCCGAGCAGGTGCTCGCCCTGCGGGAGCGCTACGGCGTCACGGTGCCGCTGCTGCTCATGAACTCGTTCCGCACCCGTGACGAGTCGCTCGCCGTCCTGCGCGGCCATCCCGGTCTCGAGGTCGAGGGTCTCCCGCTCGACTTCGTCCAGAGCAAGGAGCCGAAGGTCCGGGCCGACGACCTCTTCCCCGTCGAGTGGCCGGTCGACCCCGAGCTCGAGTGGTGCCCGCCCGGTCACGGCGACGTCTACGTCTCGCTCCGCACGAGCGGGCTGCTCGACACCCTGCGCGAGCGCGGCTACCGGTACCTGTTCCTCTCCAACGCCGACAACCTCGGCGCCACGTGCGACGGCGCGGTCCCCGCGTGGATGGCCGCCGAGGGCATCCCCTACGTCGCCGAGGTCTGCCCGCGCACCGCGAACGACCGCAAGGGCGGGCAGCTGGTCGTCCGCCGGGCGGACGGACGCCTGGTCCTGCGGGACAGCGCGATGGTCGCCGACGGCGAGGACCACTACTTCCAGGACATCGACCGGCACCGGTTCTTCCACACGAACAACCTCTGGGTCGACCTCGGCGCCCTCGCCGCCCGCCTCGACGAGCGTGACGGCGTCCTCGGGCTGCCGCTCATCGTCAACCGCAAGACCGTCGACCCCACGGACGCCACGTCCACACCCGTCATCCAGATCGAGTCGGCGATGGGGGCGGCGGTCGAGATCTTCGACGGCGCCCGGGCGGTCGCCGTGCCCCGCACCCGCTTCCGGCCGGTCAAGACGACGAACGAGCTGCTGCTCATCCGCAGCGACCTCTACCGCCTCGCCGCCGACGGCAGCGTCGAGGCCGTGTCGGACCGCCCGGAGCCCTTCGTCGACCTCGCCAAGCCGTACAAGCTCGTCGGGGGCTTCGAGGAGCGCTTCCCGGGCGGGGTCCCGAGCCTGCGGGAGTGCACGAGCCTGCGGGTGGAGGCCGACGCCACCTTCGGGACGGGTGTCGTGTGCATCGGGGACGTGCGCGTCACCGGGGACACCCGGGATATCCCCGACGGCGCGCGCCTCGAGGGCGACGTCTGATGCGCTCGGTCGAGGAGCACCGGGAGGCGGTGCTCGCACTCGTCACCCCACTGCCGGCCACCGCCGTCCCCGTCCGCGCGGCCCTCGGGCGGGTTCTCGCCGAGGACGCCGTCGCGGCCGTGGACCTGCCCGGGTTCGACAACTCGGCGATGGACGGCTACGCGGTCCGTGCCGCAGACCTCGCCACCGCCACCGAGGTCGCACCGGTGACCCTGGCCGTCGACGGCGACATCGCGGCCGGGGACATCCGGCGTCACGTGCTGGAGCCCGGACGGGCGCTGCGGATCATGACCGGTGCCCCGCTGCCGGACGGCTGCGACGCGGTCGTCCCCGTCGAGGCCACCGACGGAGGCGCCACCCGGGTCGGCGTGCGACTCGCACCGGAGGTCGGCCGGCACGTCCGGCGACAGGGCGAGGACGTCCGGGCGGGGCAGACCGTGCTGCGGGCCGGGACCCTCGTGGGTCCGGGCCACGTGGCGCTGCTGGCCGCCGCGAACATCGCCGAGGTGCCGGTGCACCGTCGGCCCCGGGTCGCGGTCGTCTCCACCGGCGACGAGCTCGTCCCGGTCGGTTCGCGGCTCGAGCACGGCCAGATCGTCGACTCCAACAACGCGATGCTGGGTGCGCTCGTCGAGGCGGCCGACGGGGAGGTCGTGGCCGCGGTCCACCTGCCCGACGACGCCGACGCGGTGCGGGCCTTCCTCACGGCACCCGAGGGTGACCCCGACCTCGTCATCACGAGCGGTGGGGTCTCGATGGGTGTCTACGACACCGTCAAGGAGGTGCTGAGCGAGGTCGGCGGGGTCGAGTTCGTCAAGGTCGCGATGCGCCCCGGCATGCCGCAGGGCTGCGGCGCCGTTCCTGGAGCGGCCGCCGTCGTGACCCTTCCCGGCAACCCGGTCAGCTCGTTCGCGTCGTTCCATGTGTTCGTCCTCCCGGCGCTGCGCCGGCTGGCCGGACGGGACGCGGGGGACGACGGTGGCTTCGACGCCGTGGCGGGGGAGGACTGGTCCACGGTGCGGGAGAAGCTCGAGCTGACCCGGGTCGTGGAGGACGGAGGCGTCGTCCGGCGCTCCGGTGGCCAGGGGTCGCACATGGTCGGCGCCCTCGGGCTCGCCACGGCGCTGGCGCTGGTGCCGGTCGGTGTCGAGCACGTCCGGGCCGGCGACACCGTCCGCTGCGTCCCGCTCCTCGGGCAGGATCGACACCGTGGCTGACGACTCTCCCCGCTCCGGGCTCACCCACGTCCGCGCCGACGGCACGGCGCACATGGTCGACGTCTCGGCCAAGCAGGTGACCGCCCGCCGCGCCGAGGCCCGGGGCCGGGTACTCCTCTCGGCCACGGCGGTCGGCGCGCTCCGGGACGGCACGGTGCCCAAGGGCGACGCGCTCGCCGTCGCGAGGGTCGCCGCCATCCAGGCCGTCAAGCGCACCCCCGACCTCGTCCCGCTCGCGCACCCCGTCGCGGTGCACGCCGTCGAGGTCGATCTCACCGTGGTCGACGACGGTGTCGACCTGCGCGCCGAGGTCCGCACCGCCGACCGCACCGGCATCGAGATGGAAGCACTCACCGCGGTCACGGTCGGGGCCCTGGCACTGGTCGACATGGTCAAGGCCGTCGACAAGCACGCCCGGATCACCGACGTCCGGGTCACGGCCAAGTCCGGTGGCCGCTCGGGCGACTGGGCCGAGGAGGCGCCGTGAGCGAGCGTCCGCTCGATGGGCTCCGGGCCGTCGTCGTCACCTGCTCGACCCGCGCGGCGCGCGGCGTCTACCCGGACCGCGGGGGTGCTGCGGTGGTCGAGCGGCTGCGCGCCTGGGGGTGCGAGGTCCCCGAGCCCACGGTCGTCCCGGACGGGCCGGAGGTCGCCGAGGCGCTCGCCGCCGCCGTGGCCTCAGGGGTCGAGCTCGTGCTGACGACCGGCGGCACCGGGATCACGCCGACGGACGGCACGCCCGAGGCGACCCGGCCGCTCCTCGACCGCGAGGTGCCGGGCATCGCCGAGGCCATCCGTGCTGCGGGGGTGTCCAAGGGCGTCCCGACGGCGATGCTCTCGCGCGGGCTCGCGGGGCTCGCCGGCCGGACGCTCGTGGTGAACCTCCCCGGCTCGTCCGGTGGGGTGAAGGATGCCCTCGACGTCCTCGCCGGCGTCCTGCCGCATGCCCTCGACCAGGCACGGGGTGGCGACCACTGATGCGGCTGCGGCGGCACCGCCCGAGCCGGCGCCGTTCCCCGGCACCCCCGGAGTGGGTGTGGCCGGTGCGCCTCACGGGTCTCACCCCCGTCGGGGTCGCGCTGACGCTCCGCCCCCTCGCCCTCGACGACGAGGCCGCCTTCCAGGACACTCGACGGGCGAACGCCGACTGGCTCCGGCCGTGGGACGCGACGAGCCCGGACCCGAACGACGTGCCTCGGCGGTTCGCGGAGCTCGTGCGGCAGTACGAGACGGAGGCCGAGGCGGGGCGGATGCTCCCGTTGGTCATCGAGGTGGGCGGACGGCTCGTCGGACAGCTGACCATCGGCACCGTCGTGTACGGGTCGTTCCGCTCGTGCACGGTCGGCTACTGGGTCAGCCGGTCCGAGGCGGGGCGCCTCGTGGTCCCGACGGCCGTCGCCCTCGTGGCGGACCATCTCTTCGGCCGGGTGGGCCTGCACCGGATCGAGATCAACATCCGTCCCGAGAACGTCGCGAGCCTCGCGGTCGTGCGCAAGCTGGGGTTCCGTCCCGAGGGACTCCGGCCGTGGTACCTGCACATCGACGGCGCGTGGCGCGACCACCTGGCGTTCGCGCTCACCGTCGAGGACTGTCGGGGCGAGCCGGTGCTCGACCGCCTGGTCCGGATGACGGGTCCGGCTGCACCGTAGCCCCGTCCGACACAGTCGTCACACACGTCACTTCCGCGACACACCGGGGCGGGTGCCACGGAGAGGGACCGGGCGCGCCTACCGTCGGTGCCGTGCGGTCCGAGTCCAGCCTGATCTTCCTCGTCGTCATCGGGGTGTGGGCTGCCTACTTCGTGCAGTACTGGATCCGCCGTCGCGACCATCTGGCCACCGCCCGCTCCGTCGAGCAGCTCAGCGCCGCGATGCGCGTCCTCGAACGGCGTACGCCGATCCCGAGCACCGACCTGTCCGACCCGGCGCCGCGCTCCTGGTCCGTGCACCCGAGGCGCCCAGCACGACCGCAGGTCGCGATGGAGCGGTCCGTCCCCGCCACCGCGCCACCCACACCGACGGTCACCGAGCCGCTCGCGCCCCGCTCGGCCCCGCGCCCGTCCGGTCCGCGGCCCGGCCGCCGGGTGCGTGCCGTCGTCCTCGTGGCCAAGCTGCTGACGACCATCCTCGTCGCCGCGCTCACGGTGCTCGGCGCGCTCGTCTGGTGGGCGCCTCTCGTGTCGTTCGCCGGCCTCGTCCTCGTGTTCACCTGGGTGCGCTCCGCGGTCCGTGCCGAGCAGGCGCTGCGGGCTGCTCGCCGGCGCCGCATGGTGCGTCGGACGCGTCATCGGCAGGAGGCCGCCCCGGCCAGGTCCGCGCGCCGCACGGCTGCGATGCGGCCCGCCTCCGCGACCACGGTCGGCGACCCGGCCGGCTCCGAGGAGGTCGTCGCGATGGCTGCGGCCACCGAGGCCGCGACCCCGGTGGAGCGCACGTCCGAACAGGTCGAGGCCGCGTCCGAGCCGGCCGAGCAGCCCGCGGCCGAGCAGGTGGCGGTCGAGCCGGAGCCCGAGCCGGTGGTCGTCGAGTACGTCCACCTCGTCGACGAGGACGACATCCCCCTGACCTGGGACCCGGTGCCCGTCCCGCGGCCGACGTACACGATGAAGGCCAAGGCGGAGCGTCCGACCGTGCCGCCGGCCGAGGTCACCCCGACGCCCGCCCCGGCGCAGGCGCCGGCCGCGGTGCACGAGCACGACCTGGCCGAGCGACGCGTCGCCGGGGCCTGACGGCTCGTCCCCTCGTCCGGCCCGGTGGCCGGCCGCCGGGGCCTGCCTCAGTCGCGGTCCTGGTCGGTGGTGGTCGCGTCGTTCGCGATCGGTGCGTCCGGGGAGTCCTCCGCAGCACTGGCCTCGGCCTTCTCCACTGCGGCCGGACCGAGCACGTCCCGCACGGTCGGGTCCTCGGTCTCGTGGGCTCCCGGGCCGTCCGGGGAGTCGAGCAGGTGGTGGCCGACGGCGTTGAGCACGGCGACGGTCGGCACCGCGATGAGACCCCCGATGATGCCGGCGAGGATGAGACCGGCGGCGATGGCGAGGATGACGGCGAGCGGGTGCAGCCGCATCGCACGGCCGATGAGCAGCGGCTGCAGCAGGTGACTCTCGAGCTGCTGCACGCCGATGACGATTCCGAGCATGATGAGTGCCTGGACAGGCCCCAGCGCGACGAGCGCCAGGAGGACCGCGACGCCCCCCGAGACGGCCGCCCCCACGATCGGGATGAAGGCACCGAAGAAGACGAGCAGGGCGATGCCCGAGGCGAACGGGACGCCGAGGATGGCGGCGCCGATGCCGATGCCGGTGGCGTCCGCGAGCGCCACGAAGATCGTCGCGCGGGTGAACGCCGCGAGCTGGCCCCACGCGATGAGCCCCGACGAGTGCACCTTGGTGCGCGCGCCTCGGGGGAAGACCCGGACCACCCACGCCCAGATGGCGGCGCCGTCGTAGAGGAAGAAGAAGAGGGTGAACAGCGCGAGGAAGAAGCCGGCGACGAGATGACCCACGGTGAGGCCCGCGGCGGCGAGGGAGTCGGTGAGGTTGCCCGAGCTGAACGCGTCCCGAGCGCGCGCGATGTAGTCGGTGAGCTGGGTGTCCGTGATGCCGAAGCTGTCCTGGGCCCACTGGCGGATCTGCTCGATGCCGTCGGTGACCCGGCTGGTGATGTCACCCAGCTGGCTCGTCAGCTGCGACCCGACGAACGAGAGCAGACCCGAGACGACGGCGATCGTCCCGATGACCGTGAGGCCCGCCGCGAGACCTCGCGGCAGGATGCGGGCCAGACGGTCGTAGACCGGGTGGAGCAGGGCCGAGAGCAGGAGCGCGACGAGCACCGGGATGACGACCTCGGACAGCAGGCTGGAGAGGTACAGGAATCCCACGAGCGCTGCCGCGATGACGACACTCCGCCAGGCCCACTCGCTGGCGGTGCGGACACCGCGGGGGACGGACCACTCCGCCGGGCGCAGGGCGTCGTCGCCGGTCGTCCACCCCTCGGGTCGGCCGGGGAGCGAGCGCGGCAGGTCCGCAGGGTCAGGACCGGACCGGGGGCCGCGGAGGAAGGGTGGTCGCATGACGCGACTCTAGGCGCTCCGAGCGACGACGTGCCGCGCCGCGACCTGCGCGGATGGGTGGACACCCTGGGGTGACCGGCGGTCATCAGGCGGAGCGTCCGGGGGACCGGAGGGCGCCATGGGAACGCTGCGAGCGTGCGTGTCCGGACGTCGGGTGGGGCCCGGTCCGTGGGAGCGGCGTCGGTTTCGGAGCGGCGCTCGCCGGGTGTTATCGTTTCTCCCGCACTCGGGGCTGTGGCGCAGTTGGTAGCGCGTCTCGTTCGCAATGAGAAGGTCAGGGGTTCGAATCCCCTCAGCTCCACCCACCGGAAACCCCGTCCGACCAGCACATACGTGCCGGCCCGGGCGGGGTTCTCCCATTGTCATTCACCGCCCACCCCCTTCCGTGCCCCCCTCGTGCCCCCCGGAGCCGCGTTCAGACGGTCCAGCCCCGCCAGGTCGGCCCCGGTCCCGAGGAAGTGGAGGTACCGGTTCGTCGTCGCGATCGACTCGTGACCCATCCACGCCTGGACCGTTCCCGGGTCGACCCCGCGGGCCAGCCAGAGGCACGCCGCGGTGTGCCGCAGGTCGTGGATCCTCCGGCCGTGACCGGTCGTCGCCCACTGCACGGAGCGCAGCACCGAGGTGCGGTGCAGGCGAGCGCCGCCAGCCGAGGTGAACAGCAGCTCGCTCGGATCCTTGCTCTCGCTGAACCGGAGGACGATCGGCAGGACCCGGTCAGCCAGCGGCACCCGGCGCGTCCGCCTGCCCTTCGTCGCCTTCACCGTCTGACCCTCCGGCTGGGATCGGCGCACGAGCAGGCCAGGAGTCGGCACCTGCATGACGTCCTCGACGCGCATCGACCGCGCCTCTGCCCACCGCAGCCCCGTCCAGCACAGCACGAGCAGAACGTCCGCCAGATGCGGCGACCGCTCGGCCCACTGTGCGTGCACCACCTCGACCTCGGCCTCAGTGAACGGGTCCATCTCGTCGACCTCCCGAGACTGCCTCGGTACCCGGACACCGAGAACGGGATTGGTCAGGATGACCTTCTCGCGGACGCACCAGGCAAAGAATGACGACAGGCTCGCCCGGTAGCGGACCACCGAGCTCTCGGCCATCCCCGCAGCCAGCAGCTGCTCGAACGCCCGAGCCACCTCGCGGCCAGACACGGCAGAAACGTGCACCGCCAGCAGGCTCGTCGGGCTCAACCGCAGCACGTCGAGATCCGCCCGGTAGGTCTTGGCCGCAACCGTCGTCCGGCGTACCGCCAGCCACCGGTGCATCAAGGATCGAACCCGCTCTCGGCCGGCACGAGGGTCGATCCCGCCGTCCAGAGCGGCGCGTTCGCGCGACAACCACGCCCTGGCCTCGCGCTGCGTGTCGAACACCCGGCTCGCGACGTCGACCCGCCCGCTCTTCAGCTTCGCCCGGAACCGACCGTTCGGAAGCTTGCGAACACTCACGCCGCGACCCTCGACAGCCACGCCTCCACGTCCTGACGTCGATAGCGCGGACATGATGGAGCAAGCCACACCACCCGCGGACCATGGCCGGTCTGCCGCCAGCGACACAGCGTCGACGGCGACACCCGCAGCGCCCGTGCCACCTCCGCCGACGTCAGCAGGCGCTGTAGCGCCTCTGGGCCGGCACCCGCCACCTGACTCTTCTGCTCCATGCCACGTTCCTCTCTCCCACGTCCTTCACGATGCTGAGCTACCGACTTCCCGATCGCCATTGGTCGTACTCCCGGGCCCGGGCCGCGGCAGCAAGGGCGAGCGCTTCCTCCGCGGCATCGCGCCAGCCGGTGCCGAGGTAGGTCCAGGACCCGACGACCAGCGTGGTCTCGTCTTGATCGTCGGCCAGGAGCCGGCACTCGAGGTCGCGGGTGTCGATGGGTTGGCCGGTGCGGCGGGACTCGGCGGCGAGGGTCTGCCAGCGGGTGCGGGCTCGTCTGAGAGCGCCGAGGGTGACGGAGTAACGGCGGGACTTGGTACCGAAGTGGCCGCGGAAGCCCAGCATGTGCACCCACTGGGTCATCCGCTGGTAGTCGTGGTCCTCGGGGTGGTGACGGGCGGCGCGGCCGGCCAGGTCGGCGCAGGCGGCACGCAGGGCCGCGATGTGGCGGCGATGTTGCCCTTCGCCGTGCAGGCCGGAGACGTCCTTGGTGGCGTACTTCGCGAGGTAGCCGGCGACCTGACCGGGGGTGAGGGCGGCGTCGGGGTCATCCAGCCGGCGGCCGGCGGTGACGACGCGGACGTCGAGCTGCGCGCCCCAGGCCAGGACACGCGGGATGTCGTCGGCGTCGACCGGTTCGGCCAACAGAGCTACGGTCCGCGCGGCGTCCCGCACGAGCGCGGCCAGAACCGGGCCGTCGAGAACCGCCGGGGCGGGCGCGCCGATCCCGGCCGCGGCAGGGCCGTCGAGCCGGATCAGGGCGTGGAAGTGGACCAGGCCACGGTCCTGGTACTCCGCGACCTTGGCGTACTGGATCGACGCGTGCTCACCGAGGGTCGCTTCGCTGACGCCGAGGTAGCAGGCGACCGCCCGGCGGAGGGCGATGGTCGTGCGGCGCCACAGCTCGGGGGCGTGCCACTGCCAGATCACGGCCGAGGCGGTGTCGTAGCAGTCCGCACAGAGCGGTGCGCCGGAGCGGGAGTCGCCGCGTTCGTGCACCTGCGTGCACCAGCGGGGTCGGCCGTGGGGGCAGCGGGTCCGGTCGTCCCGACGTCGGGGCCGGCAGGGTCTCCCGCTGCGGTGGCCGTGAACGAGGCCGAAGGAGGGAGCGGTGAAGGTGGCGAACAACAGCGGGTTGTCGGCGACCGTGGCGGGGACGGTCTTGCCGCCGGCGACGCCGGAGCGGATGAGGGCGAAGGTGTCCCGGGCGTAGGTGCGCGAGCACGCGGGACAGACGTGCGCGCGACGGTTGCCGCAGGGCCGGTACAGCACCCCGAGCGGCGCGTCCGTCGAGGAGAACGTCGAGAGGACTTCTCCGGTCGCGGCGTCGACAGTGGTGGAGGTGCCGGCGAGCCGGACCGGTCGGGCGCAGTTGTGCACCGCGGCGAGCGTGTCGAACAACGATTCGTCGGTGCCGTCCCTGAAGCGAGCGACGAGTCCAGAGAGGTCGAGTCCCGAGTCGAGCTCCAGCGGTGCGTCCTCGCCGAAGCCACGGAACCCTGACCGCGTGCACGGGTCGGTGGGGTGGGTCACGCGCGGCCACCCCTTCCCGAGGGTGTGCCGGGTGACTAGTGCGACCCGTCACCCGGCACACCCGGTCCAGGGCGGCCAGGTCGCCGAAACGTCTCTAAGCCCCTGGGGTCGCTCAGGAGACGAAGCAGCGGGCGCGAGAAGAAGTCATGTGCGGCGACGAAGTATGCGGCCACTGGCCAGGGTGGGGAGCCGACCCCCAGGCGATTGCCATCAAGTTTGGGTGTACGCCCGCTTGGTGCCCCCAATGTGACGCCCGGCCGAACACTCGTTCAAGGAGAAGCCGAAATCAATTGCTGCGCCCGGTTCCTTCGCAAGGGACGATGGGCGGCCCTGAACGTCCGCACATGCCGATGATGAGTGATCGACTCTGCCCACGATCGGGCTTCAGGTCAACGCCAGGCGGAGTTGTCCGTTTGGCGTTCTGCCCAACACCTTCAGCCGGAGGTGCGCCCCCACCGCGGGGTGGTCTACAAAGTCCTCCCGAATGTGCTCAAGGCCCATCGCAGTGACGTTGACGTGGCCCCAAACGTCCTGCGCGGGGACGTAGACGCCGACGCCGTAGACGTGCTGGCAGGCGACTACGCCTTCCACGATCGTGTCCGGGTCGATGGCGTCGGACTCTTGTTCCACGGGGGTGCGCGAGTGGAAACACCGATAGTCGTTGGCCACTTTGCGAGCCTATCGATCACCGCACACTCCGGCCGCGACACGCACGTTCAGCCTTGGGTGTGAACCTCGAAGCCCGCTGAGCGCCAGGCGCGCGTGATGTTGTTCTGAATCTCGAGTCGTCGCTCTTCGGGGATCGAGTCCACGTACACCACGAACGCTTTGTCGGACATAGCCTCTGAGTTCACGTGGAGCCTGCAGTCGCCGTCCAGGTACTCCATGCCTGCACGCCCGAGCGCACGGACCTCGAAGCCGAGAGAAGAGACCAGCCACGGGCCCCGCTTCGAGAACCGCTCTACTCCTGTGGCCACACATGAAGTTTGCCCCCTAGAAGAGGTCCGCACACGCCGCAATCCGTGCGGTCGTGTCGACGAGGTCGCGTCAGAACACCAGGCAGCGACAGCAAGCATCAGTACCGTCAGCCCATGGGCAACGAGTCAGCACTCGGATTCGAATCGAAGAGACACTTCCAACTGTGGCTCTACTCGGTTAGCCACGCCCAACTGCTTCTGCGTAGCACCAAGGGGCGCAACGCGGACTCCCGTGTGGACGTGCTGTTCAAGGGCGTCGCCGCGCTCAATCTCCCCACCTCGTTCGATGGGCTGCGGGTCCGGGAGGCAACGCCCGGGCACTTCGACGTCAGCGGAGCGAACTGGCAGGGAAGCATCGAGGCTCTGGCGTTCTTCGCTGCCGAGGACGACGGCGAGTACTACGACCTCAGCCCCTTCGCGGCCTCGCTTGGCGAGCAAGCCTGAACGTCCGCTCATGCCGCTAGGCGCTCGTCTCGGCATGCCTGACCTGGGGACGACGTGCGCGGAGTTGTGGAATCCGCGCCACCTGGTCGGTCGAGGACAGCCCGTCTGCGGTCGACAGCAAGCTGAGTAACTGCAATTGGCGGCCGCTGTTGGCTGCCGCCTCCAACTTGTGGTGGCCATCGAGGAGGAAGTGCGTGAGCGCCCAGTGGGCGTAGTAGTCACCTCCGATGGCATTGGCTGGTTGGCAGACGTCGAGGATGGAGACGGCGACCGCCGTCGGTCTGTTGCTCGACGTCAGGGCAGTCTCCAGCTCACGGACGCGGGCGCGCTCGTTCCACGAGGGCGGCACCATCGGAACGACGAACTCGTACAGGTGCGCCGCGGCGTCCACGGCTGTCTCGAAGGTCCGGTAATAGGGGGTGCGGGGATACTCCGGCAGGCCCCAGAACCCATCGACACCCCAGGTTTGAACCTGCTCGTGCGCGAAGTAGTCGCCTTCCAGCACTGGGCTCACCAACCGGGGATGGATGGCGAGAAGCAACGGGAGGTACTCGCCGCGCGCAAGCGCCGCACCAAATGGTTCGATGACGTCGTCGTCGAGTCCTCGTAGGCCGTCCCCCAATCGGTCCTGCAGCTCTTGGATCGAACCACCTTCGTTGGCGCCCTCAAGCCGGCGAAAGACGAACTGGCACGTGCCGCACCAGAAGGACAATTCGAAAGCTGGGCGCTCGTTGACCATAAGGACGCGTCGTCCCGCCCAGGTGCCTTCCTTCTTGGTCTCTTCCCCGAACCGCAACCATGGCTCGGAGGCCGCGCCCAGTACGCGTGGTGCTCCCGCTTCCAACAGCATGGCGAGACCCTATGCCTGCAGGGTCGGCCTGGGAGCCCGCTCGGAGGGCGCCGATCATCTGCAGATGCGACCGGACGTCTCGCTTCGACGGCGCAACGACACGGGGCGAGTCTCCCTCCGTGACCCTGGGGACAAGCCGCCCGGTTCGGCCTCGGGAGGACTTTCTCTACTGGCTCAAGGCGGCGCTCCGTGCCGCGGCGCCGCTCGGCGGCGGGGCCCCGCGACAGGGACCCCCGCGCTCCGGGCGCTTCGCGCCCTCCGCGCACCCCCGTCGCACCCCACCACCTCGCCGCGCACAACTTCGAGCGTGCCGGCTGACGTCGCAGAGACGTCCTCACCTCCGCGGCGCCGACCCTACGCAGAGCATCCGCCCGACTCCGGACCGCATCAAGGGCGGCTGCGCCGTCGCTCCGCGATGACCTACGGCCACCCTTGACCCGGCCACTCCGCCGAGCTCCAGTGCCCCGCTACGGGTCGGTGCCACTCCCTGCCGAAACCGTGCCCCCCCGATGCCCCCCGGGTTCGGCGCCGACCCCGTCTCGGGCAACTCCTGCAACGGGGAAACACCTATCGCGAAACGTCCACTACGGCATGAATCGCCTTCGCAATGAGAAGGTCAGGGGTTCGAATCCCCTCAGCTCCACCAAACCCGCTGGTCAGAGGCCATGCACGGATCCTGAACAAGGAGACGAGCATGGCCTTTTAGCATTTAGTCAGCACAGAGTCGGTCGACGGCGAAGGTCACTCGGCCCGTCTGGGCGGGCCTCGGCCGGTCGCGGCACGCTTCGCGCACCTGGTGTGTATGACGACTGCAACCCAGCCCGAGCCGACACTCGGCCCCGTCCTGACCCTCTCCCACTGGCCACCCAGCTCGGTGTCACTGTGCAGACCCTGTACGACCTCCGAAGCCAGGGCCGCGGTCCGCGCGGGTTCCGCGTCGGCCGTGAGCTCCGCTTCCGGGTGAGCGAGGTCGAAGCCTGGCTTGCCGAGCTGGAAGCCGATGACGCCGAGCGCCATCCACGGCAGGCCGGCTGATGCGCACCGGACGACCTCGGACCCCGATCGGCACCCACGGGGTGGTCAACACCCGCCGGGAGGCCGGTCGGGTCGTGGCGGAGACCCGCGTCCGTGACGTCGACGGCCGCTTGCGCCAGTCCGGGCCAGCGCCCCGACCGCGGCTGCGGCGCGGAACCGTCTGATGGAGCGCGTCCGTGAGCCCCCGTCGCTCCCGAGCGCCGGTGCCTGCCCGAGAGGAGGTCGGCGATTGGCACCCCGACCCGCTGCGGGTCGTCGGGTCCGGAGCCCGTCAGGGACATCAGGCCCGCCTCGCCGTGCGCGATCTGGTCGTAGCCCGCCCGTCCTCCCTCGGGACCGTCGTGGCCGAAACCGGTGATCGACAGGACGACGAGGCCGGGGTTGCGCTCCCGCAACTCGTCGACGCCCAGCCCGAGCCGCTCCAGGACGCCCGCGCGGAAGTTCTCCACGAGCACGTCGGCCCGATCGACGAGCGCGAGGAGCACCGCAGTATCCGACTCGTCCTTGAGGTCGAGGGCGATCGACTCCTTGTTGCGGTTGGTGCACAGGAAGTACGTCGACTGCCGGGCGTCCGGCTCCCCGACGAACGGCGGACCCCAGCCGCGGGTGTCGTCGCCCGTGCGTGGTGCCTCGACCTTGACCACGCGCGCGCCCAGGTCACCGAACATCTGTGTCGCGTGAGGCCCCGCGAGGGCCCGGGAGATGTCGACGACGAGGACTGCCTTGAGGGGTTCGGACACGTGTCACCCGCCTCGGACGAGAGCGGAGCAGAACTGCGGCGCCGAGGTCAAGCGCTTGTGATGCCTTCCGGCCGCTGCCACAGTGGCAACCAGTGCCACGGGACGGTGTGTCCCGAGGCTCTTGCTACTGCGGCCGGACATCCATGTCACCATGGGACCTGCTCGCCATGTCGGAAGAACCCCCCGCTGGGACCGTCTGGCGGGAGATCGACCGCCCACAGGACGCTGGCGGCGCCCTTCTGGACAGGTGCCCCACCGGGTCCGCCGAGGTCCGTGGCGACCCAGCCGGGGCAGACGGCGTTGACAAGGATCCCCCGGTCCCGCACGGCCGTGGCAAGCTTGACGGTGAACATGTCGAGAGCGGCCTTGGACACCGAGTAGGCCGGTGCGTTGGGCCCGTCGGTTTCGCCGAACGAGCCCGACTTGCTCGAGAGGTTGACGATCCGGGAGCCCGGTCGCATCAGGGGAAGCAGCGCGGCCGTGGTGGCCCACGCGCCCAACACGTTCGTCTGGAAGGCCTCGAGGACGACCCCGAGGTCCGCGTCGGTGGCGTCCTGCCAGGTGTCGAAGTGGATGCCGGCGTTGTTGATGAGCACGTCGACGGTGTTCAGGTCGTCGGCAAGGTTCCGTACGTCGGTGGGGTTTGTGACATCCAGCCGGCGGGGGAGCACTGTGCCGTCCAGTTCGGCGGCCGCTTCGATGCCTCTGTCAAGGTCGCGCGATCCGAGGATGACGGTCATGCCGCTGGCTGCGAGTTGGCGGACCAGTTCCAATCCGATGCCCCGGTTTCCACCGGTGACCACGGCGGTACCTGATCTCTCCATGGGTATCTCCTTGTCTCGGGACACTTGGCCGGTGAGGCCTTGCGTCCGACGGGTCTGTCTGGGGGCGGGTGCCCGGAAGCCGGCGGAGCAGCCGCGGGGCCCCGGCGCTAGTACCCGACTGTCAGCCAGTCGCGGTGAACGGTCGGGGTCAGAACTTCGTCTGCGTAGGCGATCGCGAAGTCGGCCACCCCGATGTGTGAGCGCCCGTCGGCGTCGTGGACCTGAGCGGTGGTACTGGTGCGGTACCGGCCCGTGCGCGTCCCCGGGGCGAACCTTCCGAACTCTCCGGCAACCGCGAGGTAGATCCAGTCGAGGGTTTCGGGAGTGCTGCGGAGCCAGTCGAGTGTCCGATCGTGCGCATCCACACGGTCGGCGAGGAAGTCAGGAAAGCCCGGCGTGTCGGCGTGCCGGGGTCCTCCGGGGCGGACCGGAAGGATCGCCGAGCTGCCGACGACTCCCAGTCGGGCTCCAGACTTCTCTGCAGCCTCGGCAAGAACCTGGGTGCTGCTCGGGAGCCCGCCCTGCTCGTCGACCGGAATCACGGCGTTGACGATCACGTCGATGCCTGCGGTCGCCTCGGCCACGGTGTCGGGGTCGTAGACGCTCCCGGTGACGGTGACGATGCAGGCGGGCAGGCCGGGGGCCGGATGGCGGGCGACGACCACGACCTCCTGGCCGCGCTCCGCGAGCTCGGAGGCCAGGGCACTACCCACGAAGCCGGTTCCGAAGATGGCAATCTTCATGTCGCTTCTCCTTCAGCTGCTCAGGCGTTCGGCCGGACGAGGATCTTGCAGTGCTTCTCGGGGTTGCCGAGCTCCTCGAACGCCTTGCCCACGTCCTCGAGCCCAACCTCGGCGGTAATCCAAGGCGCCACGTTCAGCTCACCATCCGCGATCTGACGCAGCGTCTCGGCGAACTCGTCTGGCGTGTAGGCCTGCACGAACCGGAACTCGGCCTCCTTGGCGATGCCGAAGTACGGGCGCAGCTGGTCGGGCTCCATGACGCCGCCCACGACGATGACTCGCGTGCTGAACGGTGTCTGACGCAGGATGCTGTCCAGCATTCCCGGTACCCCCACGGCTTCGAAGACCACTGGGACCCCCGAGCCGGTACGTCGCCAGACGTCGAAGATCTCCTCGGTGGCTGGATCGACAACCGCGTGGGCACCCATCGCCTCAGCGAGCTGGCGGCGTGCCGGGGAGAAGTCCGAAGCAACGATCGGGGCGACGCCGGCGGCAGCCAGCTCCGCGATGACCGCCAGCCCCGCTGGGCCAGACCCGATCACGATGGCGCCTGTGCCAGGCGTGATGTCGGCCTTGTTGACAGCGTGCAGGCCGACCGCCATCGGCTCGGTCAACGCGGCCAGCCTGGGGTCCAGGCCGTTGGGGACGGTGAGCACGAGTGGGGCGCTGAGCAGCATCTGCTCGGCATACCCGCCCGGAAGAGTGTTCGAGTACAGTCGGGGTTCCATACCGCGGTCGCTGATCAGCGCGGGCATCGACGTGACGATGGTGCCGGGCGCAGGTGCGTCGGTTCCCGGCCCGGCGGCAACGACCTCGCCCGTGTACTCGTGTCCCATGAACACGTCCTGCCCCAGGTCAAGACCGTCGGTGAGGCTCGGGGCACCACTCATCTGCCCGGCCAGTTCGACCAGGGTGGAGCTGTGCTGGGCGAAGTGCAGGTCGCCGCCGCAGACGCCGCAGGCATCGACCTCGATCAGGACCTGATCGGGCCCAGGCTCGGGCTCGGGGACATCGTCGCGGTACACCATCGAGCCGTTGCGCAGAACGGAGGCGCGCATCGTGGGCTCCTTCCAGCCGAAGGGTATGAATTTACTTCAAGCTAGGACTAACAACTTCATGCGTCAAGTGATTGGGATGTCCCTCACTCCGTGCGATGATGACCCCGTGAGCGCACAGGAGCCGCAGTGGCTGGATGAAGAAGAGCAGGAGGCGTGGCTGGCTCTTGCCTCGGTTTTCCTGACGCTTCCGGGATCGCTCGACAGCCAACTCCAAGCGGACTCGAACATGTCGTTCTACGAGTACATGGTGCTGGCGATGCTCAGCCATGCCCCCGATGAAACGCTGCGGCTCCGCAACCTGGCGGCCCTGACCAACGGCTCGTTGTCGCGCGTCTCGCAGGTCGCGACCAGGCTCGAGGTTCGTGGTTGGCTCAAGCGCCGCCAGGATCCCGAGGACGGGCGCACGACGCTGGCGACGCTGACGGCCGCTGGTCGCAGGAAGCTGGCCAAGGCCGCCCCGGGGCACGTTGCGACGGTACGGCGACTGGTGCTGGATCCGCTCACCAAGACGCAGGTGCGGCAGCTGCGTGACATCAACCGCCGCATCCGTGGCGCGATCGAGCCCGGTGGCCGGGCCATCTTCGGCGGCCACGGCAGCTGAGTCGGCGCCTCGGACGATCGCGCCAGCACCCCGGACTGAGCGGCATTCTGCGTTCCGTCCGCGCGACGCACAGTGGAAGTCATGAACCCCACGGACCACACTACTTTCGACATCGAGAACACGGCTCTCGTCCTCATCGACCACCAAGTCGGCACCATCGGTTTGGCCGGCGAACTGCTGCCGGAGGAGCGGGAGCAGCTGAAGATGTGGGTCCTCGTCGTGGCCCACTTCGCCCAGTACGCGGGCGTGCCTGTGGTCCTGACCAGCGGTCAGGAGGACCAGCAGCAGGGTCCCCTGCTGCCGGAGCTGGAGAAGATTGTGCCCGAGGCGTTCGCGGCCCGGGTCAAGCGCCAGGGCGTCATCAATGCTTGGGATGATGAGAACTTCGTGGCTGCTATCGAGGCCACCGGCAAGTGCAACCTCGTGATGGCGGGGGTGACGACCGACGTCTGCCTCGTGCCGCCGGCGCTGTCGGCCAGGAAGGCGGGCCATGAGGCCACCGCTCTGCTGGACATCTCCGCCGCCACGACGCGCACCGCGGCCCAGAACAGCCGCGAGCTCCTTCGTGACGCCGGGGCAGCCCTGCTCAGCATGCCGTGACTGGTGACGAGCATGCTCGGCAACTTCAACCGCCCGGAGGCCAATGGCCTGTACGAGGCCATGGGCACCTACGGTGTGTACGAGACCTTCGACCGTGGGGGGCTGCGCTGACACGGAGATCGGCATCGACAACTTCGTCTCCAAGACGCTGGACCCGGTCACGCGGAAGCCGGTCGCGGACCACGTCCGCATGAAGCAGTTCCTGGATGAGGTCGTGACCGCGGACCGCTCCGGGGTCGACACGTTCGGCATCGGCGAGCACCACCACAGCAACTTCCTTGACTCCTCGCCCGTGGTCATCCTGGCGGCTGCCGCCGACAAGACCGAGCGGATCCGGCTGCGCACGGCGGTCACGGTGCTCAGCGCCGACGACCCGGTCCGCCTCCTCGAGCAGTTCTCGACCCTGGACCTCGTGTCCGGTGGCCGCGCTGAGATGGTCCTCGGGAGGGGTTCGTTCACCGAGGCCTTTCCCCTGTTCGGCATCAACCTCGGCAACTACGACGCCCTCTTCGAGGAGAAGCTCGGACTGATCCTGCAGCTGCGGCAGGACCCTCACCCGCACTGGTCGGGCCGCTTCCGGCCCGCGCTCACCGGACAGGGTGTCTACCCACGTCCGGTCCAGGAGCAGTTGCCGATGTGGATCGGCGTGGGTGGGACGCCTTCGTTCTTCGTCCGCGCCGGACTTCTCGGCTGCCCCTGATGGTGGGAGTCATCGGCGGAGACCCCAGCCGATTCTTCCCACTGATCGAGCTCTACCGAGAGGCTGGCGCCAGAGCCGGTCACGCACCCGAGGACCTCAAGGTCGGGATCCACTGCTTCGGTTTCGTGGGTGACTCCGATCAGCAGGCCGCCGACGACTTCTGGCCCTGGCTACCACCACACCATGTCCGCCACCGGCCGCGAGCGCGGGCTGCCCGAACCCACGAGGGGTCGCTATGACCTTGAACTGGGAGAGTACGGCGCCTTCTTCATCGGCAGCCCCGAGACCGTGGCAACCAAGATCGCCTCGGTTGCAGAGGCCGTCGGGGACCTGTCCCGCTTCACCTTGCAGATGACCAACGCCATGCTGGCCCCGGAGACGATGCAGCACGCGATCGAGCTGCTGGGGACCAAGGTGAAGCCCACGGTGCACTCGATACTCGGCGAGGGGGTGCCGCGATGAGTACGACTTCCTTGCGACTTGGCATCATCGGCGCGGGAAAGCTGGGCATGACGGTCGCCAGGCTGGCCGTCGCTGCGGGTGTCGAGGTGACAGTCTCCAACTCCGGCAACGTCGAGGACCTGGCCTTCACCGCACAGTTCCTGGCACCCGGAGTCGAAGCAGGGACTCCCGCCGAAGCAGTCGCGCACACCGATCTCGTGCTCCTGGCCGTGCCGTTCCACCGCTTCCGCACGTTGCCGGCCGACATGCTGAGCGGGCGAATCGTGATCGACGCGATGAACTACTGGGAATCGGTCGACGGCACACTGCCCAACGCCGACGTGTCGACGGAGAGGTCCAGTCTTCTCGTCCAGCAGTGGTTCCAGGGGTCGAAGGTTGTCCGGACGCTGAACCAGCTGGGCTACCACGACCTGAATGAGCTGCCTCGGGCTGCCGGGGCGTCGGACCGGACTGGGGCCGGTGTTCGTGGGCGTGACCACAGCCGCGAACGCAGGCGTCCCGGCCGACAAGGCGGGGCTGGCCGCAGCTCTCATCAATAGCTCGATGTGGATCGGTGGCGCGCTCGGCCTAGCAGTCTTCTCGGCGGTCGCGACCGCGCGAACCAAATCACTCCTGCGCGATGGCGCGGGAAGCGCCGAGGCCCTCACCCGCGGCTTCGGACTCGCGCTGCTGGTGTCTGCAGCACCTTCTTGCTGGCTGCAGTCGTGATCGCGCTGCGCGCCAGCAACACCCACGGCGGCATCAACTCGCCGACCGCCACCCACCGGGCCGCACCTACGCCCGACCTCGAATCGCCCACCAAAGAAATCAACACCACAAGGAGAAGTGTCATGAACCTGTTCCGACTTGATGGAAGTTTCCGCGAGGAGGGCTCGCAGAGCCGCGCCATCGCCGACATCGTCGAGAACCAGTGGACCGCCACGGGCGGAGGCGACGTGACACGGCGTCACATCGGCGCCGAGCCGATCCCTTCGACCTACTGGGCGGCCGCGGCGAGTTTCGGCTACACCCCGGAGGAGTACCGCACCGAGCTTCAGCACACTGCAGTGGCGCTGGCGACCGAGCTCGTCGACGAGCTAGTGGCCGCTGACGCGCTCCTGTTCGCTGTGCCGCTGTACAACTTCGGCGTCTCCCAGCACTTCAAGGCCTACATCGACCTCGTTCTCACCGAGGAGCGGATGGCTCCCACGGCCCCGGGACAGATCCTGGGCGGCAAGCCGGTGTGATGTCTCAGGACATCGGAAACCCCCGAACCGTCAGGTTCGGGGGTTTCGTGGTGTCTGGGGTTGGTACGTGTGGGTGGTGTCGAGGGTGAGCCGGCGGAGGATCCGGCTGCGCTCAGTCCGTGCAGTCGACGGCGACACCGAGAGCTGCGCAGACCTGCCTCATCCGGTCGTCGGCCAGTCGGCCGATGCGCTCCACCAGGATCGCGACCGAGACCGACTCGACCGAGTCCAGGTTGACCGCCGAACGAAGGGGCACCGGGTCCTCGCCGGGTTCGAGGTGGACCTCGCTCGGGAGATTCCGGAGGGTGGTCGTGCACGGGGCGACCAGTGCACGACCATGGCGCGGGATGACGACGTCACGCGACAGGACCACGACCGGCCGGCGCCCGGCCTCGGCCATCTCGCACCACCAGACCTCCCCGCGCGTGGGCAGGTCGGTCACGAGGCCGCGACCCCGCGACGGAACGAGGCAAGGTCTCCCCACGCGTCGGGCTCGTCGAGCGGGTGTGCGTCATAGGCGGCGTAGCTGGCGTCGACCTCTGCCGAGCGGTGCCGGGCGAGCAGGGCGGCAAGTGCTTCGTCGACGAGGGCGGAGTCCTGTTTGCCCGATGCCTTGCGGGCGCTCTGCAGGAGGTCGGCGTCCACCGTGGTGCTCAGCCGTATGCGACTCATGCCACGATAATGCCACACAGGGCAGGGATGTCGAGGTTCCTGGTACCGGATGTTTCCGGGGCCTTCGACGCATCGAGGCGTCGGCGTGGCGTCCTCGCGGCCACATCTGCTGACCGGAGTGTGGAGTCAGTCGCCCAGGGTGCGCTCGAGGAAGCCGTTGCCGAAGCGGCGGTCCGGGTCCACGCGGTCGCGGAGCGTGCGGAAGTCCGCGAACCGGGGATAGAGCGGCGCGAGCTCGGCGGCGCCGGCCCGGAACACCTTGCCCCAGTGGGGGCGTCCGCCCAGCGGCAGGAGTACCTCCTCCATGGGGGCGAGGGCCTCGCGCACCTCGTCGATCGCGAGGTCCCAGGTGAAGTGCAGTCCCACGGTGTCGCGCCCGTACGCGCCGCTCAGCCAGAGGTCGTCGGCGGCGACCGTCCGGATCTCGCACACCTGGAGCAGGTCGCGGAACGCGTCGGCGGTTCGACGCAGACCGGCCAGTGCCTCCAGCGCACGGTCCCGTGGGACGAGGTACTCGCTCTGCAGCTCGGCGCCGCGGCTCGGGGTCACGTCCGTCCGGAAGTGCGGGAGCCGGTCGAGCCACGGGCCGGGAACCCCGCCCTGCGGCGTGACCGCGTCCTCGGGGGCTCCGTCGAGCATGTGCAGCGTCCGCGTGGCCGGCAGGGTCCCGATGACCGCCTCGACCGGCGGGGCGTCGGCCCGGGCCTTGACCCACAGCTGGCGCAGTTCGCGCTCGTCGAAGCTCGTGAACACGCTGACGCTGTGGCCGAGCGCCGTGACGTCGTCGAAGTGCTCCTCGAGCGTGGTCCACGTGAGCCCGGTGTACGCCGTCTGGCTCACGAGGTAGGACGGCTCGACGTCGAGCTCGAGGCGGGTGACGACACCGAGGGCCCCGAGCCCGACGACGGAACCCGCGAAGTCGGGCTCACCCCGCCGGAGGGTGCGGAGCGTGCCGTCCGGGCCGACGACGTCGAGCGTGGCCACGGCTGCGGAGAGGGTGCGCGAGCCGTCCCCCGAGCCGTGCGTGCCGGTGGAGACGGCCCCGGCGACCGCGATGTGGGGGAGCGAGGCCATCGCACCGAGCGCCCAGCCCTTCTCCTCGAGTGTCGCGGCGAGCTGCCCGTAGGTCGTGCCGGCGGACACGGACACCGTGCGTGCCGTCTCGTCGACGAGCACCTCGCGGGGGAGGTCGTCGAGCGAGACGAGCGTCCCCGCCGTGTCGGCGATGTCGGTGAACGAGTGCCGGCTGCCCAGCGCGCGGACCCGCTCGGTCGTGGCCAGGAGGTCCTGGACCTCCGCCACGCTGCGCGGCCGGGCCAGCCGCTCCGCTCCGAACGTGTGGCTGCCCGCCCAGGTCCGTCCAGGTCGCATGTGCTCATCCTGGCGGTCAGGTGGTCCGGGCGGGAGGTCGGGTGAACCTCGGCGCACGAGGTGCGTGTGCCCCCTTGCCCCGGGGGCGTCGTTCCGGTTGGCTGACGGACCGTGACCGACCGCTGGATGGACCCCGACGACGACCCCCGACCGATCGGCTCACCCGAGGGTGAGCTCGCGACGTTGCGGCAGTACCTGACCCACTACCGGATGACGCTCCGGCTCAAGTGCGACGGGCTCGACGCCGAGCAGCTGGCGCGGCGGTCGGTGCCGCCGAGCGCGCTCAGCCTGCTCGGCCTGGTCCGGCACATGGCCGTCGTCGAGCAGTACTGGTTCCAGCGCGTGCTGCAGGGGCGGACCGTCGACCCCGTCTACAGCGACCCGGCCGACCGGGACGTCGAGTTCACGAGCGCGGTCGCCGAGCAGGCCGTCGTCGATGACTCGTTCGCGACGTGGCAGCATCAGGTCGACGCGGCGGACGCCTGGCTGGACACCCTGCCCGAGGGCGACCTCGGCGCGACCGTCACACGGCGTGACGAGGAGCTGCCGGTCCGCGACGTCCTCGTCCACATGATCGAGGAGTATGCGCGCCACGTCGGCCATGCCGACCTGCTGCGCGAGTGCATCGACGGACGCACGGGCCAGTAGGCCCCGGGCACTGACGTCCCGGCCGGACGGCTCACTGTCCGGCCGGGACGCGTCCCTACACCCGGACGCATCCTCCGGGGGGACGTGGTGTCGGACGCCGTGAGGCGCCCTCGTCAGTGCCGACCGCGGCCGGACCCGGCTCGCGGCGTCGCCTTCTGGGTGGACCGACCGGGCTTCGTCGCCCCGGCCCCCTTCGTGTTCTCCCGGCGCGTGGCCTTGTCGGCCTTCTTCGCGGCCCTCTTCTCCGCCTTCGCCGGGCGCTCGCCGGCCTTCTTCCCCGCCTTCGCGAAGTGCTTCGGGGCGGGACTGCCGATCTCGTCGCCCACCTCGTCGTCCGCAGCGGTCCCGTCCTTGCCGTCGACGTCCGAGCAGTCGGCCCCCTGGACGTTGCGGAAGGCCGTGGACCTCTCGGCGGCGTGCCCCGAGGAATGCTGCACGTGCGACCAGGCGGTGCACAGGCCGTGGTGCGCCGGTCCGTCGGCGTCCGGGCCGACCCCGCCCGTGCGGTCCTCGCCGGCACCGTGCTCGTCGGACTCGTCGGACTCGTCGGACTCGTCGGACTCGTCGGGGGTCTCGTTCTCGGACTCCTCGGAGGCGTCGTCCTCCGGGCTCTCGTCGTCCTGGTCGTGGGCGTCCGGGTCGTCGGCCGACGGCGTGGCGTCGGGCGTCTCGGTCGCGTCGTCCTCGACGAAGGTGGCCGGGGCGGACCCGGCGGCAGCGACCGCGGCGACCCCGCCCCCGAGCACGACGACGGCCGCGGCGGTGAGCGCAGCGCCGAAACGTCGCACTGACATCGAGGACCTCCGGGTCGAGATGACTGAGCGGCCAGGATGTCGGGGCCACGGGAGCCTCCACCCGGGAATGGCGGCCCTATCGGCCGAACGGACGATGGCGGCGCCTCAGCCCGTGTCCCCGACGGGGTGCGGGCGGGGCTGTCCGACCGGCCGCGGCCGACCACCCGGGTGCCGGATACCGGGGGGCGAGTCCGGCTCGCCGAGGCGTAGGAAGGCCCCGAGCGCCACGAGCTCGTCGGCGCTGCGTGGGGCGAAATCGGTGAGCACCCGGGACCGCACGAGGTACGTGGCGTACTGGGCACGGGAGATGGCGACGTTGAGCCGGTGGCGGTCGAGCAGGAACCCCATCCCGCGGGAGACGTCGGTGTGCGACGACGCGGCCATCGACAGGATCGCGACGGGCGCCTCCTGCCCCTGGAACCGGTCGACCGTGCCGACCCGGTCGGCCAGCTCGACGAGGCCGGCGTCGAGCAGTGCCCGCTGGATCGTCGAGACCTGGTGGTTGTACGGCGTGATGACGACGACGTCGCGCTCGGTGAGCACACGCGGCCCGACAGGGCGCCCCGAGGTGTCGGTCTCGGACGGGTCCTCCCAGGTGCGGCCGAGCAGGTCGCGCACGAGCCGGACGACCTCGGCGGCCTCCTCGGGGGAGTGTGTCGAGTTGTCCAGGTGGTCGACGAGCCGGACGTGCAGCCCGGGGTCGACGCCGCCCAGCGTGCGCGCGGCCGTGACCTGCGCGTGGGACTCCAGCCGACCCGCGTAGGCGAGGTCGGACACGACCTCGGTGAGTGCCGGGTGCATCCGCCAGGTCGTCGCGAGGAAGTAGCCCAGCGCGGGCGGCAGGACCGGGGCGTCGTCCGCGAGCCAGACCAGGGCAGCCCGGTCGACCGGCTCGGCGTGCACCCCGGTGGTGACCCCCGGCAGCTGCTGGGGGTCACCGAGCAGCAGCAGCCGTCGCGCCGCCACCGACACCGCGAGCGTCTTGGCGAGGGAGAGCTGGCCGGCCTCGTCGACGACGAGGAGGTCGAGCTGTCCGCGCTCGACCCGGCGCGGGTTCGTGAGGTCCCACGCCGTGCCGCCGATGACGTAGCCCCGGCCGGCGGCGCGGTGCTCGGCCGCGAAGCCCGCGAGCTCGTCGGCCTTGGCCAGCGCGGTCCACGCGGCGTCGGGCGTGCGGGCACCCGCCTTGCCCACCTGCCCGGCCGGCGCGCCGGCGGACGCGACGAGCGTCGACAGGACGTTCTCGACGGCGGCGTGGCTCTGCGCCGTGACGCCGACCGCCCATCCCTCGTCCACGAGCCGGGCGACGACGTGCGCCCCGACGTAGGTCTTGCCCGTGCCGGGCGGGCCCTGCACCGCGAGGTAGGAGTCGTCCATGGCGCGCAGCGCCTCGGTGATGGCGTCGACGTAGCCCCGCGGCCCGCCGGGTACGGGCAGCGTCTCACCACCGCGCAGCCGTGGGGTGTGCCGGAGGAGCAGGTCACCACCGGCCGACTCGGGGACTCGGCCCGTGGCGAGCACCTGCTCCGCGATCTCGGCGAGCGCGTCGTCGAGATTGTCGGTACGGACATGGTCGTCCGGGACGAGCGCGACCGGGCCCATGTCGAAGGCCGCGGCTCCGGGCTGGAGCTCCTCGACGTCGAGCACCTGGCGGACCCAGCCGCTGTCGGTGACGGTGTCCTCGGCGTCCAGGACGGTGACCGTCGCCGGGTTCTTCGCGTGGGCGTGCAGGGGGTCGGCCTCCATGCCGTCCGGCGCGGGCACCGCGTAGACGGCCGCGACCTTCGCGCCCGCGGGGAGCGCGACGTTGCGGGCCGGCTCGCCGTGCAGCCGCAGCCGGCGCCTCGGCTTCCGGGCCCGGGGCGGCAGGTGCCAGTCGTCGACGACCTCGACGCGGTCGACGACGAACACGCCGTCGGCCGGCCGCCACTCGCCGACCGGGAGCCGCAGCCGCTCGAAGTGCTCCTGCCACGCGGGCTTGTCCTCGCGGGCGTGGAACAGCACCGAGGAACCGACGAGCGCGACCGCCTGCTCCTCGGGCGTCCGGTCGGCCACCGGGACGGAGTCGACCTCCGAGCGGACCGCGGCCTCGAGGGCGAGTGCGGCGAGCCGGCGCTCGCCGAGCTCGGGCTCCACGGGCTCCGGCGGCGGGGGCGTCGGCTCGTCACCCCACTCCTCGCGGCGGCGGGCCAGGAGCCAGTCGCGCAGGAGCAGCGTGGACCGGCAGTCCTTCTCGTTGTACGCGGCGATGTCCCCCAACCGGGCGTCGGCGGTGTCGGCCCGACCGTCGACGACGGCCTGCTCGTACTCGTGGTAGGCCACGATGCTCTCGGCGCCGCCCTGCACCTCCTCCTCGCGGGCGTCCATGTACAGGGGCTCGAGCTTCTTGATCGAGTACGAGCGCTGGGACACCCGCAGCGCCGACCGCACGACGGCGTAGAGGTCGACGAAGACCTCGTCGCGGAGCAGCTGGTCGACGTCGTCCTCGCAGACCCCGTGCCGGGCCGCGAGGCGCAGCAGCGCCGAGGTCTCGTACGGGGCGTAGTGGTAGATGTGCAGCCCGGGCCAGCGCCGTCGCCGTGCCCGGACGTGCTCGACGAAGTCGACGAGGGCCTGCCGCTCCTGGGCCCGGTCGTGCGCCCAGAAGGCGCGGAACCGCGGAGACCCGGAGTCGACCTCGAGCATGCCGAACAGGTACTCCAGGCCCCAGTCGCCGGACCCGCGCTCGTGCCACAGGGGGTCGCCCTCGAAGTCGAAGAAGAGGTCGCCGTCGCTCGGCGGTGGCATCCGCCGCAGCGTCTCGGTGTCGACGAGCTCGTAGGACACCGTGCCCCCGGGGTCGGCGTCCTGGACCAGCTGCAGCCGCGCCTGGGCGGCGAGCCGCTCGAGTGTGGCCGGCCGGACGTCCGGCACGGGCGCCGTACGTGCCGCGAGGTCGTCGATGGTCGTGACGCCCGCCTCGAGCAGCCGCGCGCGGGTGGGCCCGCGCATCCCGGCGACGAGCAGCAGGTCGCGTGCGGCCTTGACCTCCGGCTCGCACACCTCGCACCGCCCGCACGCCAGCCAACGCGGGTCGCCCCACACCGCCGCCGTGCGGTCGGCGTCGTGCTCGGCGAGCACGGACTCCAGATGTGCCCGGCGCCGCGCGTAGACCGCGACGACCTCCTCGAGGGGTCGGTCGACGACCTCGCCGTCGCCCAGCACCAGCCGTGCGACGGGCGCGACCGGGACCCCGGCGTCGGCGAGCACGGAGGCGTAGGCGCCGACCTGCAGGAGCGCGGCGACGTCCTCGGAGCGGGCGAGCTTGGTGTCGCTGACGACCCAGCCGTGCAAAGTGTGCTCGAGGAAGTCGACGTGACCCACGAACCCGCCGTCGAACACCGTGGCCTGGTAGACGACCCGTGCCCCGCCCGAGGTCGCCGTCACCGTCTCGGCCATCGCCGCGGCGAGCGCGTCCGGGGTGTACCCGGGCCGGGCGAGCTGGACGACCTGCCCCGGGTGGGCCGTGGTCAGCCGCCGGAGCTCGGCCTGCTCGTGGGCGACACCCAGCTCGGCCACGCGGGCGTGCACCGGGTCGTCGACGACCTCGGCACGGGGCCGTCGCCCGCGCAGGACGTCGAGCCCGGCGACGACGGCGAACTCGCACGTGGCGGCCCGGCGCAGGTCGCCGGCACTGAGCACGACCCGCTGGTCGTCACCGAGGAGGAGCATCCCCCGAACCTACGCGGAGGCACCGACGACCGTGGGCGACGTCAGATCCAGCTGGGGAACCACATCCGCCAGTGCCAGTGCTCGTACGGGATGGTGTCGGCCACGTAGATCGGGTGGAAGAACGCGAACAGGGCGAGGGTGAGCGCCAGGTAGCCGCCGACCACGAGCACCCGGAAGCGCCAGCGCACGGGGTCCGAGCCCCGCGTGCCAAGCCAGAGGCCGATGACGAACGTGACCGCGAGGACGACCCACGGCTCGAACGCGACGGCGTAGAACGTGTAGATCGTGCGGTCCTGGAAGAGGAACCACGGCAGGTACCCGCCGACGACCCCGGCGGCGATGGCACCGGCGCGCCAGTCGCGGCGGGCGAGCCACCACCAGGCGACGAGGAGCAGCGCGAGGATGCCGAGCCACCACACCGAGACGGTCCCGACCGGGTTGACGGCCGAGGAGCACTGCTCGACGGTGCAGCCGTCCACCCCCTGGGTAGGCCCCTCGTAGTAGAAGGAGGTCGGCCGCGACTGGACCAGCCACGACCACGGGTTCGACTGGTACGGGTGCGGCTCGGCGAGCGTGGTGTTGAAGGCGAGCTGGTCCTGGTGGTACTTGAGCCAGTTGCGCAGCACCGGAGGCAGCCACAGGACACCCTCGCCGGGGTGGTACTGGTCCCAGTTCCGGTGGTAGCCGATCGAGGTGAGGAACCAGCCGCTCCACGACAGCGTGTAGACGACCGCGGTGGTGACGACGGTCTGGACGACCGCGAACGGGGCGTCCGTGAGCAGCGTGCCCCGCGCCCAGTGCCGCACCCCGGCGGCCCGGCGGGCACCCATGTCCCACCACACCGTCATCAGCCCGAACGCCGCGAGGAAGAACAGCCCGGAGATCTTCGTGCCGGTGCACAGCCCCAGCGAGACGCCCGCCATCCAGCGCCACGGCCGCCAGCCCAGCCACGGCCCGGCTCCCCGAGGCCACTCCCCGCGCCCGAGCGCGCCGACCTTCTGCGCCAGCACCTCGCGGCTGCGGTCGCGGTCGACGAGCAGCGCCGCGAACCCGCAGAGCGCGAAGAACATGACGATGATGTCGAGGATCCCGGTGCGCGACATGACGAAGTGCAGGCCCTCGAAGGCGAGCAGGAACGACGCGACGCAGCCGAGCATCGTCGAGCCGAACATCCGGCGGGCCACGCGGCCCACGACGAGGACGGACAGCGTGCCGAGCAGCGCCACCGAGAAGCGCCACCCCCATCCGGAGTCGGCGCCGAACAGCCACTCGCCGAAGCCGATCACCCACTTGCCCACCGGCGGATGGACGACGAGGTCGCCCGCGGTGTCGGAGAAGATCTCCGGGTTGCCGTCGACGAACGCCGCGTTCGGGTCCTTGAGAGACTCCAGCACCTGCATCTCGACGCCGTATCGGATCATCGAGTAGCCCTGCTTGACGTAGTACGTCTCGTCGAACACCAGGGCGTGCGGCCGGTCGAGGGTCCAGAACCGCAGCACGCCACCGACGAGCGCGATGAGGCCGGGGCCGAGCCACCCCCAGAGCCGGTCGGTGGGCCGGTACCCGAGCAGGCGGGATCGCAGCTCGTCGGTCCGGGTCACGCGGGCCATCGTAGGTGGGCCGTCTGCACGCCCTCGGAGGCGTGCGAGGATCGCGGCATGAGCGGTGTCCTCGTCCTCGCGGCCACCCCGATCGGCGACCCCCGGGACGCCGCGCCCCGGTTGGCCGACGAGCTGGCGGGAGCGGACGTCGTCGCCGCCGAGGACACCCGGCGGCTGCGCCGGCTGTGCGCCGACCTCGGGGTGACGCCACGGGGCCGCGTCGTGTCGTTCCACGAGCACAACGAGTCCGGGCGTTCGCACACCCTCGTCGACGAGCTCCGGTCCGGCGCACGGGTCGTCGTCGTCACCGACGCCGGCATGCCGTCCGTCTCCGACCCCGGGTACCGGCTCGTCGCCGCCGCGGTGGAGGAAGGGGTCAGGGTCACCGCCGTGCCGGGTCCGTCGGCGGTGCTCACCGCCCTGGCCGTGTCCGGGCTGCCGGTCGACCGCTTCTGCTTCGAGGGCTTCCTTCCCCGCAAGGACGGCGAGCGGGAGCGCGCCCTCGCCGCGCTGGCGCCCGAGCGGCGCACGATGGTCTTCTTCGAGGCACCGCACCGGCTCGAGCGCACGCTCGCGTCGATGGCGGGCGCCTTCGGCCCGGAGCGTCCGGCCGCGGTGTGCCGCGAGCTCACGAAGACCTACGAGGAGGTCCGCCGCGGTCCGCTCGCAGAGCTCGTCCCGTGGGCGGCCGAGGGCGTACGCGGCGAGGTCACCGTCGTCGTGGGCGGCTCGGTCGGCCCTGCGGTGAGCCTCGAGGCCGCCGTGCCCGAGGTCCTCGACCGCGTCGCGGCGGGGGAGCGGCTCAAGGACGTGTGCGGCGAGGTCGCCGCGACGACCGGGCTGTCGAAGAAGTCCCTCTACGACGCCGTGCTGGAGGCCCGGCACGGATGACCCGCGGGCCGCGTCCAGTACCGCCCGGTAACCGGGGGAATGTCACACCCCGGCAGGCCTCGACACCTCTCGAATCGGTCGGAGCCGGGGACTAGGGTGCAGGTTCGTGGCCACAACGACTTCCTCGCGTCCCGCGGCGGCCCGACGGACCACGATCGGCCTGAAGATCCTCATGGCGGGGACCGGCCTCGTGTTCGTCGGGTACGTCCTGCTCCACATGTACGGCAACCTCAAGCTGCTCGCCGGCGAGGAGGCCTTCAACACCTACGCCGAGCACCTGCGGACGATCGGCGAGCCGATGCTTCCGCACGGCGGCCTGCTGTGGGCCATCCGTGTGGTCCTCGTCCTCAGCCTCGTGGGGCACGCGTACGCGGCCTACTCGCTGTGGAGCCGGGCCGGCTCGGCCCGCCGCACCAAGTACGCCGCGGTGAAGACCGCGTCGCGGACCGCGTGGATGCGCTGGGGCGGCACCTTCATCCTGCTCTTCGTCGTGTGGCACCTCCTGCAGTTCACCATCCTCAAGTTCTCGGTGAACGGCGACAAGCAGGGTGCGGACGTCACGCAGAACCCCTACGAGCTCGTCGTCGCGAGCTTCCAGGTCCCGTGGAACACGCTGATCTACGTGCTCGCGCTCGTCGCCCTGGCCTTCCACCTGTCGCACGGCACCTTCAGCGCCCAGCAGACCCTGGGCCTGACGGGGGACGCCGGCGCGTACCGCCGGGCGAAGGTCGTCGGTCACGCGCTCGCCGCCGTCGTCGTCGTCGGCTTCCTCATCCCGCCCCTGTCCATCCTCTTCGGCCTGATCACGTGAGGCAGACATCGATGACCACCACGAACGACACCGTGAACGCGGGCATCGCCCACGGCCTCTACACCGAGGGCGAGGGCCTCGCCGACACCAAGGCCCCCGAGGGCCCGATCGCCGGCAAGTGGACGCAGCGGCAGTTCGACGCCGCGCTGGTCAACCCGGCCAACCGCCGCAAGCTCGACGTCATCATCGTCGGCACCGGGCTCGCCGGGGGCTCGGCCGCCGCGACCCTCGGCGAGGCCGGCTACAACGTCAAGGTCTTCTGCTTCCAGGACACCCCGCGCCGGGCGCACTCCATCGCGGCCCAGGGCGGCATTAACGCCGCGAAGAACTACAAGGAGGACGGAGACTCGGTCCACCGCCTCTTCTACGACACCGTCAAGGGCGGTGACTACCGCTCCCGCGAGACCAACGTCTACCGGCTCGCCGAGGTCAGCGCGAACATCATCGACCAGTGCGTCGCGCAGGGCGTCCCGTTCGCGCGCGAGTACGGCGGCCTGCTCGACAACCGCTCCTTCGGCGGCGTCCAGGTGTCCCGCACCTTCTACGCCCGCGGCCAGACCGGCCAGCAGCTCCTCATCGGTGCCTACCAGGCGCTCGAGCGGCAGGTGGCGGCGGGCACGGTCCAGCAGTTCACCCGGCACGAGATGCTCGAGCTCGTCGTCTCCGACGGCCGGGCCCGCGGCATCGTGGCCCGTGACCTCGTCACCGGGGACATCGAGACGCACACCGCGGACGCCGTCGTCCTCGCCTCGGGCGGTTACGGCAACGTCTTCTTCCTCTCGACCAACGCGATGGGCAGCAACGTCACCGCGTCGTGGCGGGCGCACCGCAAGGGCGCCTACATGGCCAACCCCTGCTACACGCAGATCCACCCCACGTGCATCCCGGTGTCCGGCGAGCACCAGTCGAAGCTCACGCTGATGTCCGAGTCGCTGCGCAACGACGGCCGGATCTGGGTGCCGAAGGACCGCGACGACTGCGACAAGGACCCCCGCCAGATCCCGGAGGAGGACCGCGACTACTACCTCGAGCGGATCTACCCCTCGTTCGGCAACCTCGTCCCGCGCGACATCGCCTCCCGGCAGGCGAAGAACGTCTGCGACGAGGGCCGCGGCGTCGGCCCGCTGGTCGGCGACTTCCGCCGCGGCGTCTACCTCGACTTCACCGACGCCATCTCCCGGATGGGTCGCGCGGCGGTCGAGGCCAAGTACGGCAACCTCTTCGACATGTACGAGCGGATCACGGGCGAGAACCCGTACGAGATGCCGATGCGCATCTACCCCGCCGTGCACTACGTCATGGGCGGGCTGTGGGTCGACTACGACCTGCAGTCGACGATCCCCGGGCTCTTCGTGACGGGCGAGGCCAACTTCTCCGACCACGGCGCGAACCGGCTCGGTGCCTCGGCGCTCATGCAGGGCCTCGCGGACGGCTACTTCGTCCTGCCCAACACGATCCGCGACTACCTCGCGAAGGGGCCGTTCGAGCCGCTGCAGCCGGACGACCCGGCCGTCGCCGACGCCCAGCGGTCGGTCGAGGAGCGCACCGAGCGCCTGCTCGCGATCAACGGTGAGCGGTCGGTCGACTCCTTCCACCGCGAGCTCGGCAACATCATGTGGGAGTACTGCGGGATGGAGCGCTCCGAGGAGGGGCTGCTCAAGGCCATCGACCTCATCCGCGGGCTGCGCGAGGAGTTCTGGCGCAACGTGCGGGTGCTCGGCGCCGCGGACACCCTCAACCAGAGCCTCGAGAAGGCCGGCCGCGTCGCCGACTTTCTCGAGCTCGGCGAGCTCATGTGCATCGACGCCCTGCACCGGCGCGAGTCCTGCGGCGGCCACTTCCGCGCCGAGTCGCAGACCGAGGACGGCGAGGCGCTGCGCCACGACGACGAGTTCCTCTACGTCGCCGCCTGGGAGTTCGGCGGCGACGAGGGCGAGCCGGGCGAGGTCGGGCAGCCGGTCCTGCACAAGGAGGACCTCGTCTACGAAGCCATCGAGCTCAAGCAGCGGAGCTACAAGTGACGCGCGGAGCGCGCCCGCGCACGGCGTGCGCCCCGAGCCGACCGTCGACCCCGCGAGGGTCCGCGACCCGAAGGACGACCGCATGAACCTCACCCTGAAGATCTGGCGTCAGGCCGGGCCTCGCCACCGGGGCGAGCTCAAGACCTACAAGGTCTCCGACATCAGCCCGGACATGAGCTTCCTCGAGATGCTCGACGTCCTCAACGAGCAGCTCAACGCGGCCGGCGAGGAGCCGGTGGCCTTCGACTCCGACTGCCGCGAGGGGATCTGCGGCATGTGCGGGCTGATGATCTCCGGGCACGCACACGGTCCGGAGAAGACCACGACGTGCCAGCTGCACATGCGCAGCTTCAGCGACGGTGACGTCATCACGGTGGAGCCGTGGCGGGCCGACGCCTTCCCGGTCATCAAGGACCTCGTCGTCGACCGTGGGTCCTTCGACCGGATCATCCAGGCGGGAGGGTACGTGTCCGTCAACACCGGTGCCGCCCCGGACGCGCACGCGACCCCGGTCCCGAAGGCGAACGCGGACCGCGCCTTCGTCGCCGCGGAGTGCATCGGCTGCGGGGCGTGCGTCGCCGCCTGCCCGAACGCCTCCGCGATGCTCTTCATGGGGGCCAAGGTCACCCACCTCTCCGAGCTGCCCCAGGGCCAGCCCGAGCGGATGGCCCGGGTCGTGTCGATGGTCGAGCAGCACGACGAGGAGGGCTTCGGCGGCTGCACGAACGTCGGTGCGTGCTCGCAGGCATGCCCGAAGGGCATCCCGCAGGACGTCATCTCGACGCTCAACAAGGACCTGCGCAGCGCCCTCCGCGCCTGACCGCATCTTTTTCGCCTGATGCCGGAACCTCCGGTCACGCACCCCGAAGTTCGCGGTGTGTGACCGGAGGTTCCGGTGCGAAGGGGTGCCCCGACGTCCGCGGTCAGCCGTGTGGGCGAGAGGGCCGTGCCGGGTGCGGGGCGGTTGGGCGGGGCTTCAGAGCCAGGAGACGTGCGGCTCGACGAGGGCGTAGCCGACGAACGCCACGACGTCGAGGATCGTGTGGGCGACGACGAGCGGCATGACCCGCTTGGTCCGGGTGTAGAGCCAGCCGAAGAGCAGCCCCATGACGGCGTTGCCGATGAAGCCGCCGAAGCCCTGGTAGAGGTGGTAGCTGCCTCGGATGAGCGCGCTCGTGACGATGACCCGCCACGGGGTCCATCCGGCCTGGGCCCAGCGGCGGAAGAGGTAGCCGACCATGACGACCTCCTCCAGCACAGCGTTCTGCGCGGCGGCCAGGACGAGGACGGGGACGGTGAACCAGGCGGCGCCCTCGAGGTTCGCCGCCGCGACCGTCGTGTTGATCCCGGCCGCCTTGGCCGCGAGGTAGAACCCCAGCCCGGGGATGCCGACGAGCGCCGCGAGGCCGGCGCCGCGGAGCACGTCCTGCAGCGGTCGGCGCAGGTCGAAGCCCATCGTGTGCGGCTCGTCCGGGTCGTCCCGGCGCAGCAGGTGGAGCGCGAGCAGGACGGGGACGAGCGCGAGCCCGATGCCGACGAGCTGGTAGGTGACGTCGAGCCACGGCCGGTCCGGCGTGACGGACGAGTTCATCGTCGCCGTCTGCTGGGACAGCGCCTCGCGGCGGGTGAGGCGGTCGACGATCCTCAGCAGCGCGTAGACCGCCGACGACCCGAGCGAGACGCCGAGGACGAGCCAGGTCTCGGTGAGGTGTCGCCGCATGGCGTCAGGGTAGGCGTCGGCCGGGTCCACCACGGCCGCGCCTCGACATCCAGGGCTGGGTGAGTGGGGCACGTACCCACCCGGTCGAGGTCGATCGGGCAAAGCGCCTGCGGCGGTGGGCGGTAGCCCGCTAGCCTTCTTCCGCGTCCGACGGGCGCCGCCGATGTCTTCCGGGGGGAGCCGATCCATGACCCGACCACGCCCGACCCGCGCTGTCCGGCACGCCCTGCTCGCGGCTCTCGCAGTGGTGCTCCTCATGAGCAGCACCGGATGCGGGGCCCTGATGGGTGGGTCGAACGGGACCGCCCCGGACGGCACCCCGCTGCCGAGCGTCCAGGAGCTGTACGGCATGGCACGGCAGTCCTCACTCGACGCCTCATGGGTGCACATCGAGGGCGTCCTGCTCGAGACGGAGGACGAGGATCTCGAAGACATCGGCATCGATCTCGAGGGGAGTATCGACGGGACGACCTCCCGCATTGTTCTTCGGACCGACCAGGGGGCCGTGACCATGCTCAAGGCCGAGGAGACGGTCCTGATGAAGGGGGACTGGGACTTCTGGGCCGTGGCTGCGGACGAGGACGCAGCAGATGCGCTGAAAGGCCGCTGGGTGAAGGTACCTCCGGATGAGGCATCAGATTTCGAGGACGCGTCGGTGGCATTCGTCATCGGGGAGTTCTTCGGCGAGGAACAGATGTCGGCCAAGGACCTGCTCGGCTCATCGGTGAAGGTTCGCACCCACGCCGACCGGGAGATCTGGGTCGCGCGGCTGTGGAACGGCTCCGAGCTCTGGTACGACCCGAGGGCCGAGCACGTCGTCAAGGCCACCGAACCTCGGGTCGGTGAGCTGACCTTCGACCATTGGGACGAGCCCCAGGAACTCAAGTGGCCGCCCAAGGGCAAGATCGTCGCCTTCGACGGCTGAGGCCGAGGCCGCGTGCACGACCGGTGCGGCGCGGTCAGCCGCTCGCGTAGGCGCGTTCCCGTCGTCCGCGGCGCCAGTCGCGCACGCGCAGTGACATCCAGACGAGCAGCCAGGCGAGCAGCCCGAGGGCCACGACGACGAACACCGGAGCGAGCAGGGCGACCAAGGACAGCCCGATCGAGGCGCCGTCCTCCACGGTGGAGACGACCGGCCCACCGGCGCCGACCGTCGCGCCGTTGACGACGGGGCGGGCAGCCATCTTCCCGGTGTGCACCAGCCCGGAGACGATGATCCCGAGCACGACCGACACCCAGGGGTGCTCGGCCATCCACGTGCTGTTGTCGATCTCGGACGCGGCCGTGGTCGCGGCGAAGATCAGCCCGCCCATGCTCGGGCGGATGAAGGTCTGGATCGTGTCGTTGAGGGTGTCGACGGCCGGCACCTTGTCGAGGACGACCTCGGTGAGGAGCAGCACCGTGCCGATGCCGATGGCCCAGTCGCCGGCCATCCACTCGTAGCCGGAGGGCAGCGTGACGAGGTCGGTGAAGCGCGCCATGAGCGCGACGACGAGGAACGGGATGTAGGCGTTCAGGCCCGCTGCAGCGGACAGGCCCATCCCGGTGAGGGCTGCCAGCACGGCGACCTCCTGACTGCGGCGGCCACCGTTCGTGGCCGTTTCGGCGGGACAACGCTGGTCCGACGTCAGGGTAGTCCCGCCCGGTTCCCTCGTGACCGAACCGTTGCCTCCCGAGGGCTCAGGCCCCGGCACGGGGAGTCGCCGTGCCGGGGCCTGCGGGTCAGTCGCCCTTGACGTTGACGACCTGCCGGAGCGTGTGCCGGACCCGGACGAGGTCGGCCGCGTCGGCCATGACCTGGTCGATGTCCTTGTAGGCCGCCGGGATCTCGTCCAGGAACGCGTCGGTGTCCCGGTACTCGATGCCGGCCATGGCGGCCCGCAGCTCGTCGTGCGTGAACCGCTTCCGGGCCGCCGACCGCGAGTACATCCGCCCCGCACCGTGCGGCGCGGAGCAGAGGGAGACCGCGTTGCCGAGCCCCTCGACGACGTAGGACCGGGTCCCCATCGACCCCGGGACGAGGCCGGCCTGGCCCTCCCGGGCCTCGATCGCGCCCTTGCGGGTCACCCACAGCGTCCTCCCCCAGTGCGTCTCCTGCTGGGTGAAGTTGTGGTGGCAGTTGACCCGCTCGAGCTCGTCCACCTCGGTCCCGAGGAACTCGCCGAGCTGCCGCAGCGTCCGGTCCATCATCTCGTCCCGGCCCCGCAGCGCGTAGTGCTGCGCCCACCGGAGCTCGCGGATGTAGGTCCAGAACTCGTCCGTGCCCTCGACGAGGTACGCGAGGTCCCGGTCGGGCAGGTCGATCCAGTACCGCTCCATGAGCCGCCGGGCGACCGCGATGTGGCGCTGCGCGATCTTGTTGCCGACGCCCCGGGAGCCGGAGTGCAGGAAGGCCCACACCCGGTCCTGCTCGTCCAGGCTCACCTCGATGAAGTGGTTCCCGGACCCGAGCGTCCCGAGCTGCAGCCGCCAGCGGCCCGCCCGGGCGTCCGGGTCGAACCCGGCGTCCGCGGCCAGCGCCTCGAGCTCGGTGACCCGCGGCTGCGCGGTCGCGACGACCTTCCGGTTCGCCGCGCCGGCCGACAGCGGGACGGCCCGCTCGACCGCCTGCCGCAGCGGGCCGAGGTCCCGGCCGGCGAGGTCGTCGACGGGTGGCCCGGACCGTCCGGGCCGCGGACGAGGATGGCAGTCGGGCCCGCCTCCCCACCAGCGCTTTTCGGATGTCCGGGCCGCGGGTCGTCGGCGGGGGGCGGGAAACCGGTCGCGGTACAGGGCCGGGCGCGGGAGCATCGGCGCGTGTCGCCCGACCCCGCCGCCCTCCTGCGGATCTACTACGAGAACCTGCGTGACTTCTCCGCGCCCACCGCGGTGTCGAGCGTCCGTCTCGGCCCACTGCACCTGGTCACGTTCGCCGGGGGCTTCGGTTTCGTGGCCTACCGTGACCTCGCCGGCGCCGACGCCGGGACCCTCCGCGAGTGGGTGGCTGCCGTCCGGGAGCACTTCGCCGCGGACCGGGCGGTCCACACCGCCGAGTGGAAGACCTTCGGGCATGACGATGCCCCCGGGCTGTACGAGGCCCTCGTCGAGCACGGCTTCGAACGCGGCGAGGAGGAGACGGTGATGATGGGCCCGGCAGCCGGGCTCGTGACCGCCGTCGCCCTGCCGGTCGGGGTCGTCGTGCGGAGGGTCACCGAGGAGGCCGACGTGCGGGCCGTCAGCGCCATGGCCGACACCGCCTTCGGCGACCCCGTCTCGGCCGGGCGCGCCGACGACCTGGTCCGGCGGCTCGCCGCCGACCCGGACGTCGAGCTGTGGGTCGCCGAGGCCGACGGCGTCCCCGTGGGCTCCGGGAGGCTCGAACCGGTGGCGGGAACCGAGGTGGCCGGGATCTGGGGTGGCGCCACACTGCCCGGGTGGCGCGGCCTCGGGATCTACCGGGCGTTGACGGCGGCGCGCGCCCGCTCGGCGCTGCGCCTCGGCAAGAGCGTGCTGCAGAGCGACTCGACTCCGTACTCCCGGCCCATCCTCGAGCGGTCGGGCCTGGTGAGGGTCACGACGACGACCCCCTACGAGTGGCGGCGCTGACCGGACCCCCTCGGCGGCGGCCGAAAGCGGGTTGCGGTGCACGCCTAGGATTCACCGCATGAAGGTGCTCTCCGCCGTCGCCTGGCCGTACGCCAACGGTCCCCGCCACCTCGGCCACGTCGCCGGGTTCGGCGTGCCGTCCGACGTCTTCAGCCGGTACATGCGGATGGCGGGGCACGACGTCCTCATGGTCAGCGGCTCCGACGAGCACGGCACGCCCATCCTCGTCCTCGCCGACCAGGCCGGTGTCACCCCGCGCGAGTTCGTCGACCGCAACCACGCGCTCATCGCCGGCGAGCTCGCCGACCTCGGCTGCTCCTACGACCTGTACACGCGCACGACCACGGCCAACCACTACGCCGTCGCCCAGGAGCTCTTCACCCAGGTGTGGCAGAACGGCTACATGGTCGAGCGCACCCAGCAGGGCGCGATCTCGCCGTCCACCGGCCGCACCCTGCCCGACCGCTTCATCGAGGGTGAGTGTCCGATCTGCCACTACCCGGACGCCCGCGGCGACCAGTGCGACAACTGCGGCAACCAGCTCGAGCCCGAGGAGCTCATCGACCCCCGGAGCAAGATCAACGGCGAGACCCCGGAGTTCGTCGAGACTCAGCACTTCTTCCTCGACCTGCCGGCCCTCGCCGACGCCCTACGCGACTGGCTCGCCGGCCGGGAGGCCTCGGGCACCTGGCGGCCCAACGTCATCCGGTTCAGCCTCAACATCCTCGACGACATCAAGCCGCGCGCGATGACCCGCGACATCGACTGGGGCATCCCCGTGCCGCTCGACGGCTGGCGGGACAACCCGGCCAAGCGCCTCTACGTGTGGTTCGACGCCGTCATCGGCTATCTCTCGGCATCCGTCGAGTGGGCCCGGCGGCAGGGCGAGCCGGAGCGGTGGCGCGAGTGGTGGAACGACCCCGAGGCGCTGTCGTACTACTTCATGGGCAAGGACAACATCACCTTCCACAGCCAGATCTGGCCGGCCGAGCTCCTCGGCTACGCAGGCAAGGGCGACAAGGGGGGTGAGCCGGGCGCCTTCGGCGAGCTCAACCTGCCCACCGAGGTCGTCTCGAGCGAGTTCCTGACGATGGAGGGCAAGCAGTTCTCCACCTCGCGCGGGTACACGGTCCTCGTGCGGGACGTCCTCGACCGCTACGGGCCCGACGGCATCCGCTACTTCATCTGCGCGGCCGGCCCGGAGAGCCAGGACGCGAACTTCACCTGGCGGGAGTTCGTGCAGCGCAACAACTCCGAGCTCGTGGCCGGCTGGGGAAACCTCGTCTCCCGGACCGCCGCGATGGTCGCGAAGAGCTTCGGCGAGATCCCTCGCCCCGGTCCACTCGAGGCGATCGACGACGAGGTGCGCGCCACGGTCCTCGCCGGCTTCGACACGGTGGGCGACCTCATCGGGCGGCACCGGCAGAAGGCGGCGATCGCCGAGGCCATGCGGGTGGTGGGCGAGGTCAACGCCTACGTGTCGCGCACCGAGCCGTTCAAGCTCAAGGGCGAGGACGAGCGTGACCGTCTCGCGACCGTCCTGCACACCCTCGTCCAGTGCGTGTCCGACCTCAACACGATGCTCGCGCCGTTCCTCCCGCACGCCGCCAACCGGGTGCACACCGTGCTCGGTGGCGAGGGCGAGCTCGTCCCCATGCCTCGCCTCGAGACCGTCACCGGGCTCGACCCCGATGACGAGGGTCGCTCCTGGCCGGTCATCACCGGGGAGTACACGACCACCCCGGCCTGGGAGTCGCGGCCGGTCGTCGTCGGCACCCCGGTCGGCAAGCCGGCGCCGGTGTTCACCAAGCTCGACGAGTCGGTCGTCGACGACGAGCTGGCGCGGGCCGGGGCCTGACCCGATGACGTCCCAGCCGAGCCGGCGCGGGGAGCCGGAGCCGCCGGACCCGCTGCCCATCCCCGTCGTCGACAACCACACCCACCTCGACATCAGCCGCGAGGGCGGGACGGTGGGCGTCGACGACCTCGGGCCGGCCCTGCGCGCCGCCGCCGCGGTGGGCGTCGACCGTGTCGTCCAGATCGGCTGCGACCCTGCGGGCAACGAGTTCGCGGTCGCGGCCGCGGAGGCGCACCCGGCGGTCCTCGCCGGTGTCGCCGTCCACCCGAACGAGGCGCCGGGGCTGGCCGCCGCCGGGTCCCTCGACACCGCGCTCGCGCGGGTCGAGGAGCTCGCGGGGCATCCGCGGGTCCGGGTCGTCGGCGAGACCGGGCTCGACCACTACCGCACCGGGCCCGAGGGCCATGCCGCGCAGGAGGAGTCCTTCCGCCGGCACGTCGACATCGCCAAGCGCACCGGCCGGGCGCTGCAGATCCACGACCGCGACGCCCACGCCGACGTCCTGCGGGTCCTCGCCGAGGAGGGTGCTCCGGAGCGGACCGTCATGCACTGCTTCTCCGGCGACCTCGACCTGGCCCGGGAGTGCGTGGCGCGCGGCTACCACCTGTCGTTCAGCGGGACGGTGACGTTCAAGAACGCGAAAGGTCTGCGGGACGCGCTCTCGGTGACCCCGCTCGAGCTCGTGCTCGTCGAGACCGACGCCCCGTACCTCACGCCGCACCCGTGGCGAGGCGCCTCGAACAGCCCGATGCTCGTCCCGCTCACGGTGCGAGCAATGGCTGCGACCCTGGGGGTCGCGGTGGCGACCCTCTGCGAGGCCGTGAGCGAGAACTCCGAGCGGCTGTACGGCCCGTGGTGACCCCACGCCGTCCGGTGTCCGCCGGGGTGCCGGGGTCCCGCCGAGCGGGATGAAGGATGTGACGGGTGAGACGAGTGGGACGGATGTGACGGGATATCACTCGTCCGATCGGCCCTTCCTGAGAGGAGGCCGTTACCGAAACTTGACCGTCGTCCCGCTGGTCCTGCACGGTGGAGGGAAGAAGGCCGGGGCCGGACCGCCCCGGACGACTCACGTGAGCGCCCTCCCGGCGACGAGGCCGGCGGGCGCGTTCTCGTGCTCGACACCCCTGGTCGAGGCCCTCGCGGCAGCGTCCGGACGCCGGTGCCCGGGACGCCCCACCTCTGGAGATCTCGTTGCTCAACCGCCCCCTCCGCCACGTCGCCCAAGGCTCCGCGGCCCTCGTCGTCGCGCTCGGCTCGGTCGGTGTGGCCCACCTCGACAAGGCCGTCGCCCTGACCGTCGACGGCTCGCCCAGCTCGGTCCACGTGTTCGGCTCCACGGTCCGCGACGCGCTGGAGAAGAAGGGCATCACGGTCGGCGAGCACGACGTCGTCGTCCCGTCCCTCGACTCCCCGATCGCCGACGGCGACCGCATCTCGGTGCGTTTCGGCCGCCAGCTCCGGCTCACGGTGGACGGTGAGACGCGCGAGTACTGGACCACCGCGACGACCGTCGGCGACGCTCTCCGGGACCTCGGCCTGCGGGCCGAGGGTGCCGTGCTCAGCGCCTCCCGGTCCCAGCGCCTCGGCCGCGAGGGTCTCGCGATGACGATGACCACCCCGAAGCAGGTCTCTCTGGTCGTCGGCGGTGACGAGCGCAGCGCGAGCACCGTCGCCGCCACCGTCGGGGACGTCCTGGCCGAGGTCGGCGTGACGCCGGACGGCGACGACATCGTCCGCCCGAAGGCCGGCACGGCCGTCGAGGACGGGATGAGCATCGTCGTCCAGGTCGTCACGAAGAAGACCCGCACCGTCACCGTGGACATCCCGCACGAGACCGTCGAGAAGAGCGACTCGTCGATGCGCAAGGGCGAGCGCAAGACGGTGACGAAGGGGCGGGACGGCTCCAAGGAGCAGGTGCGCGTCGCCACGTACATCGACGGCAAGTACGACAGCCGCGTCGTGAAGTCCGAGAAGGTCGTGCGCAAGCCGGTCACCGAGGTCGTCAAGGTGGGTACGAAGTCCGCGCCGTCCGCGAAGCGTGACGCCGGCAACACCTCGGGCGCGGGCATCAACCTCGCGAACGCCGCGATGTGGGACCGCATCGCCCAGTGCGAGTCCGGCGGCAACTGGTCCATCAACACCGGCAACGGTTACTACGGCGGCCTCCAGTTCGCCACGGCCTCCTGGCTGGCGAACGGTGGCGACGACTTCGCGCCGCGCGCCGACCTCGCGTCGCGGGCCGAGCAGATCACGGTCGCGAACCGGTACTACGCCAAGGCGGGTCTGTCGCCCTGGGGCTGCGCGCACGCCGCCTGACCTCTCCGGGGTGCGCGACACCCCGCTTCGTCCGCCAGACCCCGGCTCCGAGCCGGGGTCTGGCGGACATTTCGGGGTGACCCCGAAATGTCCGGGTCGGGCGTGGCTAGGGTGACCGCGTGACGGACGCCCCCGACCCCGCCGCCTCGGCGCTGCTCGGAGCTGCGGACGTCCGGGAGCTCGCCGCCCGGTACGGCATCCGGCCCACGAAACAGTGGGGGCAGAACTTCGTCGTCGACGGCAACACCGTGCGCCGCATCGTGCGCGTCTCCGGGGTCGGGGCGGACGACGTCGTCGTCGAGGTCGGTCCCGGGCTGGGCAGCCTCACCCTCGCCCTGCTGCCGGTGACGCGCCGGGTCGTCGCGCTCGAGGTGGACCCGGCCCTGGCCGCGGCGCTCCCGGCCACCGTCGCGGCCCGGGCGCCCGGTCTCGCCGACCGGCTCGACGTCGTCCCCGCGGACGCGCTCGCCGTCACCGGGCTGCCCGGCCCGCCACCCACGGCGCTCGTCGCCAACCTGCCGTACAACGTGTCGGTCCCGGTCGTCCTGCGGATGCTCGAGTGCTTCCCGTCCATCGCGTCGGTGCTCGTCATGGTCCAGCTCGAGGTGGCCGAGCGGCTCGCCGCCCCGCCCGGCTCGCGCACCTACGGCGTCCCGAGCGTGAAGGCCGCCTGGCACGCCGACGTCCGCCTCGCCGGGACGGTGTCGCGCAGCGTCTTCTGGCCCGTGCCGAACGTCGACTCCGGGCTCGTCGCGATGACCCGCCGGGAGCCGCCGGACGTCCCGGTCTCCCGCGAGGAGGTCTTCCGGGTCGTCGACGCGGCCTTCGCGCAGCGTCGCAAGACGCTGCGCGCCGCGCTCGCCGGATGGGCCGGCTCGCCCGCGGCGGCGGAGGCGGTCCTCGTCGCGGCGAGGGTCGAGCCCCGCACGCGCGGTGAGCAGCTCGGCGTCGAGCAGTTCGCCCGGATCGCCGCCGCGAGGACGGCTCCGGCGTCTGGCTAGGGTGAGGTCATGACCGCAGCCCCGCTCGTGCCCGGCCCCGTGACCGTGCGCGTCCCGGCGAAGGTCAACCTCGAGCTCCTCGTCGGCCCCTGCCGGTCGGACGGCTACCACTCGCTCGCCACCGTCTACCAGGCCGTGGGGCTCTACGACGACATCACCGTCGCGGCGGCCGACGACTTCGGCGTCAGCGTCGGCGGCCCGCTCGCCGACGGCGTCCCCACCGACGACGACAACATCGCGCTCCGCGCCGCCCGGCTGCTCGCCGACCGGCACGAGGGGTCCCCGGTGCACGTGAGCATCCGCAAGGGCATCCCCGTCGCGGGAGGGATGGCGGGTGGCTCCGCCGACGCCGCGGGGACCCTCGTCGCGCTCGACCACCTGTGGGGGCTCGACCTCGTCCGTGAGGAGATCGAGGAGATCGGGTCCGAGCTCGGCAGCGACGTCCCGTTCCTCGTCGCGGGCGGGACCGCGATGGGCAGCGGACGGGGGGAGCGGCTCGCGCCGGTGCTCGCCCGGGGGACGTACCACTGGGTGCTCGCCCTCGCCGACGGCGGGCTCCCCACGCCCGAGGTCTACGCCGAGTGCGACCGGCTGCGAGGCGCCCACGACGTGCCCGAGCCCGTCGCGACGCCGACCCTCATGGCGGCACTGCGCACCGGCGACCCGCACGAGCTCGCGACCCAGCTGACGAACGACCTCCAGGAGGCCGCGGTCTCGCTACGCCCCGACCTGGGCGAGACGCTCGCGGCCGGCATGGAGTACGGCGCCCTCGGAGGCATCGTGTCCGGCTCCGGACCCACGTGCGCGTTCCTCGTCGAGACCACCGAGGCCGGTATCGACCTCGCCGTCGCCCTGACCGCGAGCGGGGTGGCCGCCGACGTGCGGCGGGCGAGCGGCCCGGTGCACGGCGCGCACGTCATCCACCACCGGGTCGACTAGTGCCCAACCTCGTCTCGGTCGAGCGCGCGTCCCTCGCGCTCGGCACCACCCAGGTGCTCGACGCCGTCTCCCTCGGCGTGAACGGTGGCGACCGGATCGGCGTCGTCGGCCGCAACGGTGGCGGCAAGACGACCCTCCTGCGGGTGCTCGCCGGCACCCGCGTGCCGGACGACGGCCGGGTCGCCCGGACCCGCGGGCTGCGGGTCGGCGTCCTCACCCAGGACGACTCCCTGGACCCGGGCTCCACCGTGCGCACCGCCGTCCTCGGTGGGCTGGCCGAGCACGAGTGGGCCGCCGACCCGAGGGTCCGTGACGTCCTCACCGGGCTGCTCGGCGGGCTCGACGCACCGGTGGTCGGTGGGCTCGGCGCCTCCGTCGGTCCGCTGTCCGGTGGGGAACGGCGCAGGGTCGCGCTCGCGGCGCTGCTCGTCGACGCCCCCGACCTGCTGCTGCTCGACGAGCCCACGAACCACCTCGACGTCGAGGGCGTCGCCTGGCTCGCCGAGCACCTCGCCGGCACCCTCGCCCGCCCGGACACCGGGCTCCTCGTCATCACCCACGACCGGTGGTTCCTCGACGCCGTCGCCACGCAGACCTGGGAGGTCGGCAGCGGTGCGGTGCACCAGTACGACGGTGGCTACGCGGCCTACGTCCTCGCCCGTGCCGAGCGCGAGCGGATGGCGGGAGTGCTCGCCGAGCGGCGCGACAACCTGCTGCGCAAGGAGCTCGCCTGGCTGCGCCGGGGCGCACCGGCCCGGACGAGCAAGCCGAGGTTCCGCGTCGAGGCAGCCACCGCGCTCATCGCGGACGAGCCCCCGCCGCGCGACGACGTCGAGCTCCTGCGCTTCGCGTCCACACGCCTGGGCAAGGACGTCGTCGACCTCCTCGACGCGCAGCTGACGGTGGGGGAGCGGGTGCTCCTCGACCGCTTCACCTGGCGGCTCGGGCCGGGGGACCGGATCGGTCTGGTCGGGGTCAACGGGGCGGGCAAGTCGACCCTGCTGCGGGCCGTCGCCGGCGAGGCGCCGCTCGCCGCGGGAAAGCGCAAGGTCGGCGTCACGGTGCGCCTGGCGTTCCTCACCCAGGAGGTCCGCGAGCTCGACGCGTACCGCGACCGCCGGGTCATCGAGGCGGTGGAGAACGTCCGGTCCGTGGTCCGGCTCGGGAGGAAGGAGCTCTCCGCGTCCCAGCTGGCGCAGCGGCTCGGCTTCAGCGGGCCACAGCAGCAGGCCCGGGTGGGCGACCTCTCGGGCGGTGAGCGGCGGCGCCTCCAGCTGACCCGCCTGCTCATGGACGAGCCGAACGTGCTGCTCCTCGACGAGCCCACCAATGACCTCGACATCGACACCCTCACCTCGCTCGAGGACGTCCTCGACGGCTGGGCGGGCACGCTCGTCGTCGTCTCGCACGACCGGTACCTCCTCGAGCGGGTCTGCGACCGTCAGCTCGCGCTGCTCGGGGACGGCCGGCTGCGTGACCTGCCCGGCGGGGTCGAGGAGTACCTCCGGCTACGGCACGCGCTCGTCGAGGAGGGGGAGGGCTCCCGTCCGGCGACCGCGATGCCCTCCGTCCCGGCCCCGGCCCCGGCGCAGGCGGTGGACGGACCGACTCCCGCGCAGGCGAGGGAGGCCCGCAAGGTGATGGCTCGCGTCGAGAAGCAGCTGGCCAGGCTCACCGAGCGCGAGGAGCGGCTGCACGCAGCGATGGCCGACGCCGCGACCGACCACGGGAAGGTCCTCGAGCTGACTCGTGAGCTGCGTGAGGTCGGCGAGGAGAAGGACGCCCTCGAGCTCGAGTGGCTCGAGGCGGCCGACGTCGTCGGCTGACCGTCCACCCCGACCCCGGCTCCGTGGTCCGCCCGGGACGCGACGGCCCCCGCCCCGGAGCGCGGACGCCCGGAGCGGCCCGGGGGTCAGGTGCGCCCGGACTCGAAGGGGGTGAGCAGGCGGCGCAGCAGCGTCGACAGGACGGCCTGGTCGTCGTCGTCGAGCTCGGCGAGGAGCTCGCGCTCGCCGGCGAGCAGCTGGGCGAGGGCGTCGTCCACCGCGCTCATCCCCTCCTGGGTGAGCCGCACGAGGACGCCCCGGCGGTCGCCCGGGTCGGGGTGGCGCTCGACGAAGCCTCGGGCGGTGAGACGGTCGACACGGTTGGTCATCGTCCCGCTCGTCACGAGGGTCTCGGCGACAAGGTTGCCGGGGCTCAGCTCGTAGGGAGCCCCGGTGCGACGCAGCGCGGACAGGACGTCGAACTCCCAGCCCTCGAGCCCGGTGCCGGAGAAGGCGCGGCCGCGCGCGAGGTCGAGGCGGCGGGCGAGCCGGGAGACACGGGAGAGGACCTGGAGCGGGGAGACGTCGAGATCGGGTCGTTCTCGACGCCAGGCGGAGACGATACGGTCGACGTCGTCAGCGGACATGGCCGAATGCTACTCCTCGTCAAGTATCTTGACATCGAGATATATCGGATGCATGCTGGCGGGCGACATCGAGGAGGATGGCCATGCGGACCACGGTGAGCTGGGACCCGAGCGCCTACGGGCAGTTCGCTCAGGAGCGGTCGAGGCCGTTCGACGACCTCGTGTCGCGGGTCGGTGCGGACGAGCCCGGGATGGTCGTCGACCTCGGTTGCGGCAACGGTCCGATGACGCTGCTCCTGGCCGAGCGCTGGCCCCAGGCCCGGGTCGTCGGCATCGACTCCTCGGAGTCGATGCTGGAGGCTGCCCGGTCGCTGGACGCCCGGGACCGTGTCGAGTGGGTGCAGGCCGACCTGCGCGACTGGGACCCGGCGTCCCTCGGCGAGGCGCCCGACGTCATCGTCACGAGCTCCACGCTCCAGTGGGTCCCCGGGCACCTCGACCTCGTCGGCCCGTGGGTGGAGGCACTTGCCGACGACGGCTGGCTCGGGCTCCAGGTGCCGGGCAACTTCGACGCGCCGAGTCACTCCCTGATGCGGGAGATCGCGGCCGGACACCCGCGCGCAGGCGAGCTCACGGCGGCACTCGACGTGCCGTCGGTCGGTGAGCCGGCGACGTACCTGCGCCTCCTCGTCCGGCTTGGGTGTGCGGTCGACGCGTGGGAGACCACCTACCTCCACATCCTCGACCCCGACGCCCAGGACGAGAACCCGGTGCTGTCGTGGGTGACCGCGACCGGGCTGCGACCGGTGCTGGACCTCTTCGAGGACGACGACGACCGCGCCGCGTTCGTCGACCCCTACGCCGCGGCGCTCGCCGAGGCGTACCCGCGGTCGTCGGCCGGGGTGATCTTCCCGTTCCGCCGGGTCTTCGCCGTCGCGCACCGGGTCCGCTGAGGCGGCGTCGCGGTCAGCCCTGCTCGAGGGTCTCCGGGGTGAGCTCGGGCTTCGGCTCCAGGCCGGTGAGCCCGTTCCACGCGAGGTTGACGACGTGGGCCGCTACTTCGTGCTTCTTGAACTTGCGGTTGTCGAGCCACCACTGACCGGTGAGCGCCACCATCCCGACGAGCATCTGCGCGTACATGGGTGCGGCCTTGGGGTCGAGCGAGTGCTTCTTGAACTGGGCGGCGAGGATGTGGTCGACCTGGCTCGAGATGTCGCTCATCAGGCTCGCGAAGGAGCCGGTGGCCTGCCCGGCCGGGCTGTCCCGCACGAGGATCCGGAAGCCGTCGGTGTTGTGCTCGACGTAGTCGAGGAGCGCGAGGGCGGCGCGCTCGATGAGCTGGCGTGAGGTGCCGCCGGAGTCGAGGGCGTGCGTGACGCCACCGAGGAGGGCTTCGATCTCGCGGTCGACGACGACCGCGTAGAGCCCCTCCTTGCCGCCGAAGTGTTCGTAGACCACCGGCTTCGAGACGCCCGCAGAGGAGGCGATCTCCTCGATGGTGGCACCCTCGAAGCCCTTGTCGGCGAAGTGCTTCCGGCCGATGCCGATCAGCTGCTCGCGCCGTTCGCGGCCCGTCATGCGGGAGCGAGAGGCGCGGCTCTTCTTCCCCCCGTTGTGTTCGCTCACCCGCACATTGTGCCCCCGGGTGGTGGTCCGGTACGGGATGGGGTCGTGCGGCGCGTGGCCGTCCGATGGCCCGACGAGGGTGCGCGACATGCGGACGTCGGGCGCTCGCCGTCGGCATGTCGCGCGCCCTCGCCGGGTGGGTGGGCGGACTGCGGGCGGTCGGTCGGCGCGTGGTGCTGGACTACCCTCGACGGAGCCGCCCCGTGGGGGTGGCGGTCCCCGGTTGGTCTGCTGGCAGGGCCCGCCTGACTTTGAATCAGGACAAGCGACGTAGGTTCGATTCCTACCCGGGGAGCGGCAGCGGCCGAGCTGGCGAGGCCGTGCCGAGCCCCCGGGGAGGAATCTGGGGAGCGCCGGTCGGGGCGGCGACGGAGGAGCCGGGCCGACGGCGCGGCGCCTACCCGGGGAGCGGCAGCGGCCGAGCTGGCGAGGCCGTGCCGAGCCCCCGGGGAGGGATCCAGGGAGCGCCGACGAAAGGCCCGCATCCATCCCCGCCGGTCACGTTCCGCGAGATCGCATCGTCCGTTCGGACGATTTTGGTGGCATGATATCCGAAACGGACGGCATCGGCGGACGGAGATGGTATGGGCACCCAGATGGTCAACGAGGCGCTCCGCTGGATCTTCTGGGGGCTCCTCTACCTGGCCGTGACGCTGACCTCGATGGTGTTCTTCTTCGGTGTGCTCTCCGGCCACGTCTCCGGGCCGGTCCGCTGGGCCATGCTGGGCGTGTTCCTCTTCGGGATCGCCCTCGACATCCGGCAGAAGGTGCGTCGCCGCCGCGAGACCCCGAGGCGCCCGCCCGGTGGCGGCCACCTCGCACCGTCCCCGTCCCGGGTCTGAGCGTCGCAGCCCACCCGGGGCGGTGGCCCCGACGGGCGCGACGGCCGCGTCCGCAGCGGTGCCGTCGCGCCGGTACAGTGACGACGTCCGCTGCCGTCACCTCCTGCAGGAGACCCACCGCGTGAACGCGACCCCGGCCGCCGTCATCGTCCTCGCCGCAGGCGAGGGGACGCGGATGAAGTCCTCGACCCCCAAGGTCCTCCACCGCATCGGTGGGACCACGCTGCTCGGGCACGCCGTCCGGGCGGCCCGGGCCACCCGCGCCGAGCACGTCTCGGTGGTCGTGCGGCACGCACGGGACCGGGTCGTCGAGTTCTGCGCCGCGTTCGACGAGACGCTGGTCATCGCGGACCAGGACGACGTCAAGGGCACCGGCCGGGCGGTCGAGTGCGGGCTGGACGCCCTGCCGGCCGGGCTGTCCGGGACGGTGCTCGTCACGTACGGCGACGTCCCGCTGCTCTCCGGCGACACCCTCGTCGCGCTCACCGAGGCACACGCCGCGTCGGGTAGTGCGGTCTCCGTCGTCACGGCCCATCTCGACGACCCGACGGGCTACGGACGCGTCGTCCGCGACGCCGAGGGGCACGTGGCGCGGATCGTCGAGCAGAAGGACGCCAGCGAGGAGGAGCTCGCCCTCACCGAGATCAACTCCGGCATCTACGCGTTCGACGCCGCGATGCTGCGCGAGGCGCTCGCGCAGGTCGGCACCGACAACGCGCAGGGCGAGAAGTACCTCACCGACGTCGTCGGCATCGCCCGCGCTGCCGGGCGGGGCGTCAGCGCCCATGTCGTCGACGACCGCTGGCAGACCGAAGGCGTCAACGACCGGGTCCAGCTCGCCGCCCTCGGGGCGGAGCTCAACCGCCGCGTCTGCGAGCGGCACCAGCGGGCCGGGGTGACGATCGTCGACCCCGCCACGACGTGGGTCGACGTCGACGTCAGCATCGGCCAGGACACGACCGTGCTGCCCGGGACCCAGCTGCTCGGTGCGACGACCATCGGCGCCGGCGTGACGGTGGGCCCGGAGGTCACCCTCACCGACAGCGAGGTCGGGGACGGCGCCGAGGTCACCCGGGCCGTGGCGAACCTCGCCGTCATCGGTGCGGGCGCGACCGTCGGTCCCTACAGCTACCTGCGCCCGGGCACCCGGCTCGGGGCCGGCGGCAAGATCGGCGGTTTCGTCGAGACGAAGAACGCCGAGATCGGCGACGGCGCCAAGGTGCCGCACCTGACGTACGCCGGGGACGTGACGATCGGGGAGGGCGCGAACATCGGGGCCGGGACGATCTTCGCCAACTACGACGGGGTGGCGAAGCACCACTCGCGCATCGGCGCGCACAGCTTCGTCGGGTCGCACACCGTCGTCGTCAGCCCGGTGCAGGTGGCCGACGGGGCGTACGTCGCGGCCGGCAGCGCCCTGACGCAGGACGTCGAGCCCGGGCAGATCGCCGTCGCGCGGGCCCGTCAGCGCAACGTCGACGGCTGGGTCGAGCGCGCCCGGCCCGGTACCCGTACGGCCGACGCCGCGGCGCGAGCCGGGGCCGCCGTCGGCGCCGACGACACGGACGACCTGCCGACCCCGGAGGGCCCGAGCACGTGAGCAACGCCAACCGACCGCCGTCGGCCAACATCCGCAAGCGTCCGAAGAAGCAGCTCATGGTCTTCTCGGGGCGTGCCAACCCGGGGCTGGCGCAGGAGGTCGCCGCGCAGATCGGAACCGAGCTCGTCCCGACGAGCGCGTACGACTTCGCCAACGGCGAGATCTACGTCCGGTTCGAGGAGTCGGTGCGCGGGTCGGACGCCTTCGTCATCCAGAGCCACACGAGCCCGATCAACGAGAACATCATGGAGCACCTGCTCATGGTGGACGCGCTCAAGCGGGCCAGCGCCAAGCGGATCACCGTGGTCATGCCGTTCTACGGGTACGCGCGGCAGGACAAGAAGCACCGTGGCCGCGAGCCGATCAGCGCCCGGCTCGTGGCCGACCTCTTCAAGACGGCCGGTGCGGACCGGCTGATCTGCGTCGACCTGCACACCGACCAGATCCAGGGGTTCTTCGACGGCCCGGTCGACCACCTCATGGCGATCCCGGTGCTCTCGGAGTACGTCGCCCGTCGCTACGGCGGGGAGGACCTCGCGGTCGTCTCGCCGGACGCCGGACGGATCAAGGTGGCCGAGCAGTGGTCGAAGCGGCTCGGTGGCGCGCCGCTGGCCTTCATCCACAAGACCCGCGACATCAACCGGCCGAACGAGATGGTCGCCAACCGTGTGGTCGGTGACGTCGACGGCCGGGTCTGCGTGCTGGTCGACGACATGATCGACACCGCGGGGACCATCACGAAGGCGGCGGACGCTCTCAAGGACGCCGGCGCCAAGGACGTGATCATCGCCGCGACGCACGCGATCCTCTCGGACCCGGCGGTCGAGCGGCTGCAAGCGTGCTCGGCACGGGAGGTCATCGTGACGAACACGCTGCCGATCCCGGCGGAGCAGGAGTTCGACGGGCTGACGGTGCTGTCCATCGCGCCGCTGATCAGCGCGGCGGTCAAGGAGGTCTTCGAGGACGGCTCGGTGACGAGCCTCTTCGGCGGCCGGGCCTGACCGGTCCCCGGGGCGCTACCCCCCAGTGTGGTGGCCCTCGCCCAGGGCCGCCGCGGCACCGAGGATGAGCGGCACCGCACGCTCGACGAGCTCGTCGGTCATCCGGGTCACGGGCCCCGAGACCGAGAGGGCGAGCCAGGGGAGGGGGTCGCCGAGCGCGACCGCGACGCAGCGCACCCCGATCTCCTGCTCCTGGTCGTCGACGGCGTAGCCCCGCCTGCGGACCAGCTCGAGGTCGGCGAGCAGGGCGTCCTCGGTGACGAGGGTGTGCACGGTGCGTGGGGTCAGGCCGACCCGGCGGACGAGCTCGAGGGCGCGGTCGTCGGGCATCCGGGCCAGCATCGCCTTGCCCACGCCGGTGCTGTGCAGGTCGACCTGCCGGCCGACCTCGGTGAACATCCGCATGGTGTGACGCCCGGGGGCCTGTGCGACGTACTGGGCGTGCGCGCCGGAGAGCGTCGCGAGGTTGGCGGTCTCGCCGAGCGCGTCGACCAGCCGGGCCAGCACCGCCTCGGAACCGGCACCCGCGAGGGACCCGGCGGCGGTGCCCAACGGCACGAGACGGGAGCCCAGGGCGTAGCGGCGGTCCGGCGCCTGGCGCATGTACCCGCGCGAGACCAGGGTCCGCAGCAGCCGGTGCGTCGTGGGCACCGGCAAGCCCGATGCCGCGGCGATCTCACCGACGGAGAGCTGGCCCCCGTGCCGGGCGACGGTCTCGAGGACGTCGAGGGCGCGGTGCAGCGCCTGCACGCCGTCGGCCCGGGCCGACCGTCCGTCATCGTCCATGCGGGGTCCTTGCCTGTTGACACCTGGTCTGCGGCTGTCTAGTTTCGAGATACAGATTCAGTATTCCACGATACGAAACGTCGCACGAGCATTACCTGCGGGCGGCGGAGCAGGAGACGCGATGGAGCGGGTGACGGTCGGCGGGCTGCAGGTGGCGCCGGAGCTCCACCGGTTCGTCGTGGACGAGGCCCTGCCGGGCACCGGCCTGGACCCCGCCCGGTTCTGGGCAGGGCTCGCCTCGATCCTCGCGGACCTCGCCCCCCGGCAGCGCGAGCTGCTCGCCCGCCGCGACGAGCTCCAGCACCGGCTCGACGACTGGCACCGGGAGCACCCCGGCCGTCCCGACCCGCAGGCCTACGCAGCGTTCCTGCGCGAGATCGGCTACCTCCTCGACGAGCCCGAGCACGTGGAGGTGACGACCGACGGGGTGGACGACGAGGTGGCTCGCATCGCCGGCCCCCAGCTCGTGGTCCCGCTGCTCAACGCACGTTTCGCGACCAACGCCGTCAACGCTCGCTGGGGGTCGCTGTACGACGCTCTCTACGGCTCCGACGTCGTACCGCAGGACGGCGACCTCGCGCCGGGTGAGGAGTACAACACGACCCGCGGCGACGAGGTGATCCGCCGGGGCCGCGCCTTCCTCGACGAGCACTTCCCCCTCGAGGAGGGCTCGCACGCCGCCGCCGAACGCTACGCCGCGGACGACGACGGGCTCGCCGTGACCGCGAAGGGCGAGGTCCGACGGCTCGCCGACCCCGGCCAGTACGTGGGCCATCGCGGCGCCCCGGACGCCCCGGAGGCCGTCGTCCTCGTGCACCACGACCTGCACGTCGAGGTCCAGGTGGACCCGGAGGACCCGGTCGGGGCGAGCGACCGTGCCGGCGTCAAGGACCTGCTCCTGGAGTCGGCCGTCTCGACGATCATGGACCTCGAGGACTCGGTCGCCGCCGTCGACGCCGCCGACAAGGTGCTCGGCTACCGCAACTGGCTGCACCTGATGGACGGCACCCTCGCCGAGGAGGTCACCAAGGGCGGGGAGACCTTCACCCGGGCGATGGCCCCCGACCGCACGTGCACCGGGCCGGACGGCTCCGAGGTCGTGCTGCGGGGTCGCTCGCTGCTCTTCGTCCGCCAGGTCGGCCACCTCATGACGAGCGACGCGGTGCTCGACGCCGAGGGCCGGGAGGTGCCCGAGGGCATCCTCGACGCGGTGATGACCGCGCTGGGCAGCCTGCGTGACCTCCGGGGCGCGACCGAGCGGCAGAACTCGCGCACCGGCGCGATGTACGTCGTCAAGCCCAAGATGCACGGCCCCGACGAGGTGGCGCTCGCCGTCGAGGTCTTCGAACGCGTCGAGCGGCTGCTCGGCCTGGAGCCGCGGACGGTCAAGGTCGGCATCATGGACGAGGAGCGCCGCACGTCGCTCAACCTCAAGGCCTGCATCGAGCGGGCTCGCGACCGGGTCGTGTTCATCAACACCGGGTTCCTCGACCGGACCGGCGACGAGATCCACACCTCGATGCACGCCGGCCCGGTGGTCCGCAAGAACGCGATGAGGGGCACGACGTGGATCGAGGCCTACGAGGACCTCAACGTCGACATCGGCCTGGAGTGCGGGCTGCTCGGCCGGGCCCAGATCGGCAAGGGCATGTGGCCCGCCCCCGACTCCCTCGGGGCGATGGCGGAGACGAAGGTCGGGCACCCCCGGGCGGGCGCCAGCTGCGCGTGGGTGCCGTCGCCGACCGCGGCGACGGTCCACGCCCTGCACTACCACGAGGTCGACGTCCGGGCGGTGCAGGAGGAGCTGGCCGCCGCCGGTCGCCGCGGCCGGCGCGAGGACCTGCTCGTCGTCCCGCTCGGCGACCCGGACGGGTGGTCCGCCGAGGACCGCCAGGAGGAGCTCGACAACAACCTGCAGAGCCTGCTCGGCTACGTCGTGCGGTGGGTCGACGCAGGGGTCGGCTGCTCCAAGGTGCCCGACATCACGGGGGAGCCCCTCATGGAGGACCGGGCGACGTGCCGCATCTCCGCCCAGCACGTCGCGAACTGGCTCACCCACGGGGTCGTCGACGCGGAGCAGGTCGAGGAGACGCTGCGCCGGATGGCCGCCGTCGTCGACGAGCAGAACGCGGGGGCCGAGGGCTACGAGCCGATGGGCCCCACCTTCGACGGCCCGGCCTTCCGGGCCGCCTACGACCTCGTGTTCGAGGGAGTCGACCAGCCGAGCGGGTACACCGAGCCGATCCTGCACCGGCGCCGCCAGGAGAGGAAGGAGAGCCGATGATGGACCTGGAGACCGCACGCGGCATCGTCGCCGCTGCCCGGGCGCACGGCCGCGACGCCGGCCTGAAGCCGCTGACCGTCGTCGTCCTCGACGCCGGTGGCCACCTCGTCGCGGCCGAGCGGGAGGACGGCTCGTCCATCGGGCGCGTCCAGGTGGGCGTCGGCAAGGCCTACGGCGCCCTGGCGCTCGGGATGGGGTCGCGCGGGATCATGGCACGCGCCGAGCAGCAGGCGTACTTCGTCTCCTCGGTCACCTCGGCGCTGGGTGGCGCGCTCGTGCCGGTGCCGGGAGGTGTGCTCGTCACGGACGACACCGGAGCGGTGCTCGGCGCCGTGGGGGTGACCGGCGACACCTCCGACCACGACGAGGAGGCGGCGGTCGCCGGGATCACGGCCGTCGGGCTCCGGGCCCGGGTCGACTGAAGGGGCGGGGCCGATGACCAGAGGACTCGACGCCGTGGCCGACCTGGCGCGGCGTCTCCTCCCGGCCGACGCGGTGATCACCGACCGCGCCCGGCTCCGCACCTACGAGTGCGACGGGCTCGCCCACTACCGGGTGACCCCCGGGCTCGTCGTGGTCCCGCCCGACGCGGGGTCGCTCGCGGCGGTCGTCGCCGCGTGCAACGAGCACCGTGTGCCCTTCGTCGCCCGGGGTTCCGGGACCGGCCTCTCCGGTGGCGCGCTGCCGCACGCCGACGGAGTGCTGGTCGTGACCTCGCTGCTCCGTTCGATCCGGGAGGTCCGGCCCGAGGACCAGCGGGCCGTGGTCGAGCCCGGGGTCATCAACCTCGACGTCACGCGGGCGGCGACGCCCGGCGGGTACTACTACGCACCGGACCCCTCGAGCCAGCAGATCTGCTCCATCGGCGGCAACCTCGCCGAGAACTCCGGCGGCGCCCACTGCCTCAAGTACGGTTTCACGGCCAACCACGTGCTGTCGGCCGAGCTCGTCACCCCGCAGGGCGACATCGTGCGCCTGGGTACCGACGCGCCCGACGCCCCCGGGTACGACCTCCTCGGTGCGGTCATCGGCTCCGAGGGGACGCTCGGCGTGGTGACCGAGGCGACGCTGCGCCTGGTGCGCCTGCCGGAGGCGGTCCGCACCGTCCTCGTCGGCTTCGGGTCCACCGACCAGGCGGGTCACGCGACGTCGGCGATCATCGCCGCCGGGATCGTGCCGGCGGCCATCGAGATGATGGACGCCCTGGCCATCGAGGCGGCCGAGGCGGCGGTGCAGTGCGGCTACCCCGACGGGGCCGGCGCAGTGCTCGTCATCGAGCTCGACGGCCCGCAGGCCGAGGTCGAGGCCGAGTACGCGCAGGTCGAGCGGATCTGCCGGGAGCACGGAAGCACCGAGCAGCGGCTCGCGACCGACCCGGCGGACCGTGCGCTGATCTGGAAGGGGCGCAAGTCGGCCTTCGCGGCCGTCGGACGGATCAGCCCCGACTACATCGTCCAGGACGGTGTCATCCCGCGGACCGCCCTGCCCGAGGTGCTGCGGGCCATCGACGAGGTCTCGCGCAGCTCGGGCGTCCGGGTCGCCAACGTCTTCCACGCGGGGGACGGCAACCTCCACCCGCTGGTCCTCTTCGACGACGCCGTCCACGGGGCGGGGGAGGCGGCCGAGGAGGTCAGTGGCGCCATCCTCGACCTGTGCATCGAGCACGGCGGCTCGATCACCGGCGAGCACGGGGTGGGTGTCGACAAGGCGAAGTACATGCCGCGGATGTACGGCGAGGACGACCTCGACACCATGCAGCTGCTGCGGTGTGCCTTCGACCCCGACGGCATCGCCAACCCGGGCAAGGTGTTCCCGACGCCGCGCCTGTGCGGGGAGGTGCCCGGCCGGCGCAAGGGTGTCCACCCGGCGCAGGCGGCCGGTCTGGCCGAGGTCTTCTGATGGTCGCGACGGCCCTGGGGGAAGCGGCTCGCGCCGCGGTCGGCTCGGCGTGCGAGGTCAGGGAGGCGACCGGGGACGACGCGGTCGACGGCACACCCGCGGGGCTGGTGGCGCGGCCCGCCGACACGTCCGAGGTCGCGGAGGTGATGCGTGCCAGTGCCGCGCACGGCCTCAGCGTCGTCTCGCGGGGGGCCGGGACGAAGCTGGCGTGGTGCCCGCCGCCGGAGTCCGCCGACCTCGTGCTCGACCTGACCGCCATGGACCGGGTCCTCGACCACCAGGCGGGTGACCTCATCGTCGAGGCGGAGGCCGGCACACCTCTCGCCGCCGTGCGGTCCGTGGTCGGGGAGCAGGGCCAGCGTCTCGTGGTGGACGAGACGACGCCCGGGGCGACGGTGGGGGGCAGCCTGGCCGCACACGCCTCCGGGCCGGAGCGGATGCTCGCCGGGACCGCCCGCGACCTCCTCATCGGGATGACCGTCGTGCGCGCCGACGGTGTCGTCGCCCGGTCCGGCGGCCGGGTCGTGAAGAACGTCGCGGGCTACGACCTCGGCAAGCTGCTCGTCGGGTCGTTCGGCACGCTCGGTGTCATCACCCGGGCGACCTTCCGCCTCCATCCGGCCGCCGAGACGGAGCGCTGGGTCTCGGTTCCGGTGGCGGACGCCGACGCCGTGCACCGCCTCACCCATGCCGTGGTCCATGCGCAGGTCGTGCCCGCGGCGGTCGAGGTGGACCTCGGCGGTCCCGCACGCGACGCGGCCTCGGGGTCGTTCACGGTCCAGCTCGGGGGCCGGGCGACCGGTGTCACCCGGCGCGCGGACGCGGTGGCCCACCTCTTGGGCGGCGGCGCCGAGGTCGCGCAGAACGCCCCGGACGGCTGGGGGAGGTACCCCTGGGCGCCGGACGAGGTCGGGCTCAAGCTCACCTGCGTGCTGTCGGGGCTGCGCGACGTGGTCGCGGCGGCGGCCGGGGCCGGGGCACGGGTCCGCGGCTCGGCTGGTTCCGGCGTGCTGTACGCCGCGCTGCCCGTCACCGCCGCGGGCGGCGTCGTCGCCGCGGTGGACCGGCTGCGCGCCACCTGCGTCGCCCGTGGCGGGTCCGCGGTCGTCCTCCAGGCGCCACCGGACGTCGAGCGGTCGTGCGACCCGTGGGGCCCGGTCCCGGCCCTGGACCTGATGCGCCGGGTCAAGGAGCGCTTCGACCCCGACCGGCGGATGGCGCCGGGCCGGTTCGTGGGAGGGATCTGATGAGCACCGACCACCGCGACCAGCCGGATGCCCCCGCCACCGGGTCGGTCGTCGACGTCGACGGACCGGTCCCGGGCGGGGCGTTCGACGAGCACCACCCCCCGGACGCCGCCCTCGTCGGCGACTGCGTGCACTGCGGGTTCTGCCTGCCGACGTGCCCGACGTACGTGCTGTGGGGAGAGGAGATGGACTCCCCGCGCGGCCGGATCCACCTCATGAAGCAGGGCCTCGAGGGCGAGCCGATGACCGACTCGATGGTCGCGCACTGGGATGCCTGCCTGGGGTGCATGGCCTGCGTCACGGCCTGCCCGTCCGGGGTGCAGTACGACGTGCTCATCGAGCAGACCCGGGCCCAGGTCGAGCGGCGGCACGAGCGCGGCCGCGCCGACCGGGCGTTACGCAGCCTCGTCTTCGCGATCTTCCCCCACCCGCGCCGGCTGCGGCTGCTCCGTGGCCCGCTGCGGGCCCTGCAGGCCGCGGGCCTCGACCGGGCGCTGCGCCGGACCGGTCTGCTCGAGCGGCTCTCGCCGCAGCTCGCGGCGATGGAGGGGCTGGCGCCCCGGCTGGGCCGCGCCGAGCGCCTCCCGTCGTTCCTGCCCGCCCTGGGCGCGCGTCGCGGCGTCGTCGGACTCCTCACCGGCTGCGTGCAGGGCGCGTTCTTCCCCGGTGTCAACGCCGCCACCGCACGCGTGCTGCAGGCCGAGGGGCTCGACGTGGTGGTCCCGCGGGCGCAGGGGTGCTGCGGGGCGCTCTCGGCGCACAACGGGCGGGACGACGAGGCGCGCTCCTACGCCCGGGGCCTGGTGGACGCGTTCGACACCAGCGGCGTCGACCACGTCGTCGTCAACGCCGCGGGCTGCGGCTCGACGATGAAGGAGTACGCCGCGCTGCTCGCCGACGACCCCGAGTACGCCGAGCGGGCCCGGACCTTCGAGGCACGGGTGCGCGACGTCTCCGAGCTCCTCGACGAGCTCGGGCCGGTCGCGACCCGCCATCCGCTGGACGTCACCGTCGCCTACCACGACGCATGTCACCTCTCCCACGCGCAGGGAGTGCGGGCCCAGCCACGGCGCCTGCTGCAGGCCGTCCCGGGTCTGGAGCTCCGGGAGGTCGCCGAGGCCGAGCTGTGCTGCGGGTCGGCCGGGATCTACAACATCCTGAGCCCCGGCCCGGCCCGGGAGCTCGGCGACCGCAAGGCGGCGAACATCGTCGCGACCGGCGCCGACGTGCTCGTCACGGCCAACCCGGGATGCCTGATGCAGGTCGCCAGCGCCATCGAGCGCTCGGGGCACCCCATGCGGCTGCTGCACACCGTCGAGCTGCTCGACGCCTCGCTCCGGGGAGCAGGACTCCCCGGTCAACCGGACGAAGGAGTCTGACCATGGCCGAGACCGATCAGGTCGACAGGGGAGACCTGGCACACGAGCTGCCCAGCGCGCACGTCGAACCCGCGCGGTACGCCGACCTCCCCGAACCGGTGCCGCTGAAGAAGATCCTCGGGCCCAGCGTGCTGCTGCTGGCCGGCGCCATCGGGTCCGGTGAGTTCGTCCTCTGGCCCTACATCACCTCCCAGGTCGGCCTGACCCTCGTGTGGCTGACCCTCCTCGGCGTGACCACGCAGTACTTCCTCAACATGGAGATCGAGCGGTACACCCTGGCGACCGGGGAGACGGCGGTCACCGGCTTCACCCGGCTGTGGCGGCCGTGGGGCCTGCTCTTCATCGTCATGACCGTGGTCCCCTGGGCCTGGCCCGGCTGGGCGACCGGCGGCACCACCACGCTGAGCTTCGTGTTCGGCTTCTCGGCCGACGTCATCCCGTACCTGACCATCGGCGTGCTCGTGCTCATCGGTGCGGTGCTGACGGCCTCACCGGTCGTGTACCGGACCGTCGAGAAGATCCAGTTCTTCATGGTGGCGCTCATCGTGCTGTTCGTGCTCTACGCGATGCTCTTCCTCATCGGGGGCGAGGGCTACGCCGGGCTCGCCACGGGCTTCGTCTCCGTGGCGGAGATCCCCGACGGGATCGGCACGATCGGCACGGCGACCCTGCTCGGCGCGATCGCGTTCGCGGGCGCGGGCGGCGCGATGAACCTGGCCCAGTCGAACTGGATGCGCGACAAGGGCCTCGGGATGGGGGCCAGGCTGCCGAAGGTCGTCTCACCGTTCACCGGGGAGGAGATCGCGGCTCCGACGACGGGCTACTTCTTCAAGCGCGACCCGGAGAACATGCGGCGTTGGAACGCGTGGTGGAAGCTCGCGCACCGCGAGCAGTTCACGACGTTCTTCGTGATCGGCGCGGTGACACTGTTCGTCTTCATGGCGCTCACGTTCGTCACGGTCGACCAGGGGCTCTCCGAGGAGAGCTTCGACTTCATCAGGGTGCAGGGCGACGCGCTCGGCGACCTCCAGGGCGCCTGGCTGTCCACGGCGTTCTGGCTCATCGGAACCGTCGTGCTCTTCTCCACCAACCTCGCCGTGCTCGACATGGTCGGCCGGATCACCGCCGACATCCTCAAGACCGGGCCGCTGCGGAACAGCACGAGGTGGAGCGAGAGCAAGCTCTACTTCGCGGTCGTCTGGCTCGAGATCGCGTTCGGCTCGGTGATCCTGCTCTCCGGCATCACCCAGCCCGTCCTGCTGCTCGTCATCGCGTCCTCGCTCAACGGGATCGTGATGTTCGTGTACTCGGCGCTGCTCATCCAGCTCAACCGGTTCACGCTGCCGCGTGAGATCGGGCTGAAGGGCGGCCGGCTCGTCGTGCTCGGCTGGGCGGTGCTCTTCTACGGCGGGTTCTCCGTCGTCCTCGTCATCGACCAGGCGAAGACCCTGACCGGAGGCTGACGCGGCGAGGCGACCCCCGGTGCCGGGCGGCGCCGGGGTCGCCTCGGTCATCCCTCGGGCTGTCGCTGCTTGCGGGCGCGGTAGGCGGCGACGTTCGCCTTCGTCCCGCACGTCCCGTCGCAGAACTTGCGCGACCGGTTGCGGGAGAGGTCGACGTAGACGTCGTCGCAGTCGTCGGCGCTGCACACCTGGAGGCGGTCGCGCTCCCCGGCGCGGATGACGTCGACCATCGCCATCGCGACCTCGACGGCGACCCGGTCGGCGAAGGGGGCGTCGTCGTCGGTGGCGTGGATGTGCCAGCCCTGGTCGTCGTGCTCGACGAGCCGGGGGAGCGCGCTGCCCTCCGCGAGCAGGGCGTTGACCTCCGCGACCTGCTCCTCGAGCGGGGCGACCCAGACGCCGCGGACGCGCTCGCGGACCCGGTGCAGGTGCGCGACGTCGGCCTCGTCGTCCGGGATGCCTCCGGTCCACCCCCACTCCTCCATCCAGGCGAGGACGGAGGGCAGGTCGGGCAGCTCCTCCTCGCCGCTCGACCCGTGTCCCGGGGCGGTGTTGCACAGGACCGCCGTGTGGCGCAGGACGAGGTCGGTGTCATGGGTGAAAACCATGTTGACTCCTGACGTATTCGTGCTCTAGCGTCAGGGTCAACATACACAATGACTCCTTACACCAGGGGTGGCTGCGTGCCGCCTCGCCGGCCGGGGAGTGTCCGGAGGGAGGTTCGGATGGTCGAGATGGTCCGTCGCACGCTGGGTGTCGGTCTCGTGGCGATGCTGCTCGGCAGCTTCGCGTTCGGGACGTCGGGCCCGTTCGCCAAGTCGCTCATCGACAGCGGCTGGTCGCCCGGTGCCGTCGTCCTCGTGCGGATGGCCGGAGCCACGCTCCTGCTCCTGCCGGTCGGCCTCTGGACCATCCGGCAGGACCTGGGCGTCCTGCGCCGCGAGCTGGGGCTGCTCCTCTGGTACGGGCTGCTGGCCGTGGGTGCGGCCCAGCTCGGCTACTTCCAGGCCATCGAGCACCTCACCGTCGGGGTCGCGCTCCTCATCGAGTACCTCGGGATCGTCGTCGTCGTGCTCTGGGTCTGGATGCTCACCCGTCGGCGCCCCCACGTGCTGACGGCGGTGGGGGTCGTCCTCGCGGTCGTCGGCCTCGGCCTCGTCCTCGACCTCTCCGGCCGGTCGACCCCGTCGCTGGTCGGCGTCGCCTGGGCGGTCCTCGCGGCGGTCGGGCTCGCCGGGCACTACGTCCTCGCGGGGCGCGAGACGCATCTGCCGCCGCTCACGTTCGCCGGGGCCGGTCTTCTCGTCGGGTCGCTCGTGCTGCTGGCGCTCGGCACCCTCGGGATCATCGACCTGCGCGTCGGTGCCTCGGTCGTCGACCTCTCCGGGTCGGCCGTGCCGGCCTGGGTCTCGCTCGCCGAGCTCGTCCTCGTCGCCGCGGCGGCCGCCTACGTCCTCGGCGTGCTCGGCACACGGCACCTGGGGTCGACACTCGCGTCCTTCGTCGGGCTCACCGAGGTGATCTTCGCCGTCCTCGTCGCCTGGGTGGTCCTCGGCGAGCTCCCGGGTCCGTGGCAGCTCGCCGGCGGGGTCGTCATCCTCGGCGGGGTCCTCGCGGTCCGGCTCGGCGAGGCCCGCCACGAACGACGGCGGACCGGCGGTGCCGTCGATTTCGAGGTTCCGGCGCCGGTCGCCTAGACTCGCGGGGTTGCCTCGGCGAGGGACGTCGCACCGGACGAGGGAGTCCGGCAGCCAGAGTGGTGGCTCGACCGTCCGTGATCGACGCTGGCGGCAGGCGAGCCCTCCGGGCCTCGCGGGCCGTTCGTGCGCCGGTCCGGTGCCACGCCCCGCGTCGAGGACCGACACCCGTCCGTTCCCGAACCATTCCCAGGAGTTCCCGTGTCCACCGAGGTCACCCGGCTCGTCGTCGAGCAGCGCACGCAGTTCGGCAAGGGCGCAGCCCGCAAGATCCGCCGCGCCGACAAGATCCCCGCCGTCATGTACGGCCACGGCACGGCTCCCGTGCACATCACGCTGCCGGGCCACGAGGCGATGCTCGCGCTCAAGCACACCAACGCCCTGCTCACGCTCGTCATCGACGGCGAGGAGCACATGGCCCTGGCGAAGGACGTCCAGCGCGACCCCATCAAGCCGATCATCGAGCACGTCGACCTCGTCGTCGTGCGCAAGGGCGAGAAGGTCACCGTCGAGGTGGGTGTCCACGTCGAGGGCGAGGCCGCGCCGGAGACCGTCGTCACCACCGCCCTCACGACCCTCGAGGTCGAGGTCGAGGCGACGAACATCCCCGAGTGGGTCACCGTCTCCGTCGAGGGCTTCGAGGCCGGGACCCAGGTCCTCGCGGGCCAGGTCGAGCTCCCCGAGGGTGCCGAGCTCGTCACCGACCCCGAGTACCTGGTCGTCAACGTCACCCAGCAGCAGTCGCAGGAAGAGCTCGAGGCCGAGCTCGAGGACGCCGAGGCCGAGGCCGGCATCGAGCGCGAGGAGTCCGACGAGGAGGCCGCCGAGGGCGAGTCCGCCGAGGACGCCGGCGCCGAGGGCGAGTCCACGGACGAGTCCTGAGCGCTCCCGCTCCGCACGGGGCCCGGTCCGCCACGGACCGGGCCCCGTCGTGCGTCCCCGTCCGGATGGCAGGATCGGTCCCGTGAGCGACTCCGCACCCTGGCTCGTCGTCGGCCTCGGCAACCCGGGACCGCAGTACGCGGGCAACCGGCACAATGTCGGGGCCATGGTGGTCGAGGAGCTGGCCGGCCGCACCGGGACGAGCCTGCGCACCCACAAGGCCCGGGCCTCCGCGGCACAGGTCCGGGTCGGCACGGGACCCGGGGGAGTGCCCGGCCCGCGCGCCGTCCTCGCCGTCCCCGGCTGCTACATGAACGAGTCCGGCGGGCCGGTCAAGGCGTTGCTGTCGTTCTTCTCCGTGCCCGCCGAGCGGCTCGTCGTGGTCCACGACGAGCTCGACATCGACCCCGGGGTGGTCCGGCTCAAGCGCGGTGGGGGCGAAGGCGGGCACAACGGGCTGCGCTCGGTGAGCTCGGCGCTCGGGTCCCGGGACTACCACCGGGTGCGCGTCGGCATCGGCCGGCCGCCGGGCCGGATGGACCCCGCCGACTACGTGCTGCGCGACTTCTCACCGACCGAGCGCAAGGACCTGCCCTTCACCGTGGGGGACGCGGCCGACGCCGTCGAGCAGCTCGTCACCGTCGGCCTTCTCGAGGCGCAGCAGCGGGTGCACGCACCCCGTTGACCTGCGCGGTCCGGGAGGCCGTTCGGTGGGCGGCGACGGCCGTACGCGGCCGGGACCGCGGTGGGGGTGACCCCGGTGTGGTGCCTGCGCCGGGGCCGGGGTGGTGCCGCCACCACTATCCGGGGATGACGCTTCCGGGGGGCCGCACGTTGTGGCTACAGTGGCCGACATCCGTAGCGAGCGGTGCAGGGCCGTTCGTCACGGGAAGTACTGATGCAGGCGAGTCCCACCGCTTCCGAGCGGCGGTGTCCGGCCTGATATAGCGCTTCGAACTCCATCGATTGCAGGGGTCGACGGTTCGATGAGTATTACTCAGAGCGTTGGCGCGCGCCCGTGGACACCTCCACGTCAGCGCCGAGCTCACATTGACCTGGCCGCATACGGCCATGCCCGGGTCGTGCACGGGCTCGCCGCCTGGGAGCGGCGTCACCACCTCAGGGCCTTCGGGCTCGACATCCTCGCCGCGGTCGCCGCCGTCGTGGGTGCTCTCGTCGGGCGCGACGCGCTCCTCGGGTCGCACGCGGTCCTCGACGACCCGTCCACGCCGTTGCGCGGGGCGCTGCTCGTGGCGGCCTGGCCGCTGCTGCTCGCCCGGCACGGTGGGTACGCGTCGCGGTACGTCGGCGCGGGCACGGAGGAGTACCGGGCCGTGACCCGGGCCGCCCTCGCGCTCGTCGCGCTCGTCGCGTTCATGTCGTACGCGCTGAAGCTCGAGTTCTCGCGCGGAGTGCTCCTCCTGGCGGTGCCGGTCATGGCGGGTGCGACGCTCGTGCTGCGCTGGATGCTGCGCCGCCGGCTGGCGGCCGCCCGCGAGAGGGGCAGGTTCCTCAGGCCCACCGTGCTCGTCGGTGAGGCGCACGCGGTCCGGGACGTCCTCCAGCGCATCGGCGCTGATCCCCGGACCACCGGGATGCGGGTGTCCGGGGTGTGCGTCAGCGACCCCCACGACCCCGTCCTGGCCAGCGACGAGTTCGTCGGGGTCCCCGTCCTCGGGGACGAGGCCTCGGCGGTCGAGGCCGTCGAACGGGTCGGTGCCGAGGCGGTCGCCGTCGCGAGCAGCCCGACGATGTCGGGCCACGCGCTGCGGCGGCTCGGCTGGGCGCTGGAGCAGAGGGACGTCGACCTGCTCGTCGCCCCGGGCGTGGTCGAGGTCGCGGGGCCGCGGCTCACGATGCGCCGCGCGGCCGGGCTCCCGCTGCTGCACGTCGAGCGTCCCGTGCTCAGCGGGATCCGGTACGGCCTGAAGCTCGCCGGCGACCGCGTGCTCGCCGCGACCGCGCTCCTCGTGATGTCGCCGCTCTTCCTCCTCGTCGCGCTGCTGGTCAGGCTCGACTCCCGCGGACCGGCGTTCTTCCGCCAGGACAGGGTCGGTGAGGGCGGACGCATGTTCTCGATGCTCAAGTTCCGCACCATGGTCCCGGACGCGGAGGCCCGCCTGGAGCAGATGCGCGAGGGGCACGACGGCAACGCCGTGTTGTTCAAGCGGCGCAAGGACCCTCGTGTCACCCGGGTCGGGGCGTTCCTACGGCGGTTCTCGATCGACGAGCTCCCGCAGCTGTTCAACGTCGTGCGCGGCGAGATGTCACTGGTGGGTCCGCGGCCTCCGCTGACCCGCGAGGTCGACGAGTACGAGAACGACGTCGTCCGCCGCCTCCGGGTGCGGCCGGGCATGACCGGCCTGTGGCAGGTGTCGGGGCGCAGCGACCTCTCGTGGGTCGACTCGGTCCGTCTCGACCTCTGGTACGTCGACAACTGGTCACTCGCGCTCGACGCCCAGATCCTGCTCCGCACGGCCAAGGCGGTCCTGCGCGGGCAGGGGGCCTACTGATGCGCATCCCTCCCCAGGTCGCCGTGTCGCGGCGTCTCCCCTCCTGACCGGCAGAAGGACGAGTTCCCCCATGTACCACCGCACCCCCCACCGGGGCCGCAGGGCCTTCGGCTCCGGCGACGGCCCCACCCTCCTCGTCGCGTCCACGGGCGGCCACCTCGAGGAGATGGTCCGGCTGCGCGAGCGGATGGGCCCCCAGCTCGGCGAGGTCGAGTGGGCCACGTTCGACGACGACCAGTCGCGCGGGGTGCTCCACGGGGAGGTCGTCCACCACGTCGCGTACATCCCTCCCCGCGGCTACCGGGAGCTGCTCCGCGCGGGCCTTCCCACCATCCGGATGCTGCGGCGCGGGGGCTACCGCGCCATCGTGTCCACCGGCGCCGGTGTCGCGCTGCCGTTCTTCGCGGCCGGGCGGGCGCTCGGCATCCCGTGCCACTACATCGAGAGCGCCGCACGGGCCGACAAGCCGAGCCTCACCGGATCGCTCGCCGAGCACATCCCGGGTGTCCGGCTGTACAGCCAGTACGAGACCCTCGCAACGGGCCGGTGGAGCTACGCCGGGTCGCTGTTCGACGGCTACGAGGCGGAGAGCGCGCAGGCGGCACCCCGGGGTGACCGCGGCGCGCAACGGGTCGTCGTGTCCCTCGGCACGATGCGCACCTACGGCTTCCGACGCGCGGTGGAGCGGCTCGTCGAGACCCTCCCGGAGGTCACCTCGGCCGACGCCGAGGTGCTCTGGCAGACCGGTGCCACCGACCTCGCCGGCCTCGGGGTCCGGGGACGCGGCCTCATCCCGGCCGACGAGCTACGGGCGGCGGTGGCCGAGGCCGACCTCGTCGTCGCCCACGGCGGCATCGGCTCGGCACTCATGGCCTTGGACTCCGGGCACGCACCCGTCCTCCTGCCTCGTCGGGCCCGGCACCACGAGCACGTCGACGACCACCAGTCCTACATCTGCCAGGCGCTCGACGCGCGCGGCATCGCCGTCGGCCGCGAGGTCTCCGACCTCGGGGTCGAGGACCTGTGGCGGGCCTACAACACCCGGGTCGGGGTCAGCGGCGACCCCGCCCCTCTCACCTTGAAGGTGGCGTAGCAGATGGGAGTCGACACGATGGTGGAACCGGTCCGGATGCGGCACCCCGTGCGTGGGCTCGCCCCGGTGCTCGTCACCGGCATGCCCCGGTCCGGCACGACCTGGCTCGCCCGGCTGCTCGCGCAGGCCCCGGGTGCCGCGATGACCGGCCGGGAGCCGATGAACCCCCGTGGTCGCCAGTACGCCCTGGGCGGGACGCTCGAGGGCTGGGCCCGGCTGTGCGAGCCCACGCCGCTCCAGGAGCGCACACTGCGCCGTGCCTACCGGGGGACGACGCCGTTCGTCTACAGCCGGTACGGGGTGCGTCAGTCGGCCGCCCTCCTTCCCGGGACGCGGCGGATCGTCAAGGACCCGTTCGCCCTCCTCTCGATGCCTGCCGTGCACGCGGCCACCGGGGCACGGCCGGTCCTCATCCACCGGCACCCCGGGGCGATGCTCACGAGCTACCGGCGGATGGGATGGCTGCCCGACCTCGAGGAGCTCGCCCCGATCGTCGCCCGCTACGAGGCGCAGCGCGATCCGGAGGACCCCGTGGTTCCTCGTCTGCCCGCGGACGCCGCGGCCGACAGCGCGACGGCCATGGGGTGGTTCTGGGCGGCGCTGTACGCCATGGCCCTCGCCGACCTCCGGCACGTCCCGAACGTCGTCGTCGTCGCCCACGAGGACGTCGCGAGCGACATCGCGGTCTGCCGGGCGCTGCACTCCGAGCTCGCGCTCCCGTGGGGCTCGGCTGCCGCTGCCGAGCTGGCGCGCAAGGGCACCGGCCGGGTCACGAGCACCGGGCTGCACAACTTCGAGCGTCCGCCGGCCGAGGTCGCGTTCGCCTGGCGCGGACAGCTCGACCCGGCGGAGGTCGAGGAGGTCGAGGAGATCACCCACGACGTGCGCGAGCGGCTCGCCCAGGCCGACTTCATCGTCACTCCGTGGCCCTGACACACCCCCTGGCCGTCGGGGCGCAGTCAGGGTCGGCTCGCTAGACGCCGTGCCCGCGCCGGTTCAGCTCACGCTGGATCCACTCGCCGGGGACCCCCGCGAGCACGAGCAGCGCGAGCGGCCACCGGCGCTCACGCGGGTTCCGCCGGGCGCAGCGCCACGTCCATCGCAGGGCCTCACGGCGCTCGCCGAGCACGGCGTGCCCGAACGCGAGCTTGCCGTACTGCAGGCCGGCCCCGACCCGGTCGGCCTCGATCTCGGGATGGTTCGCGAGGAGCCACGCGTGCGCCTCGTTCTTGTCCCGCCAGGCGTCGTTGAAGTACGACGACGCCCCCCATCGGATGCCGACGAGCGGCTCGTCGACGTGGGCGATGGGCGCGCTGCGCGCGGCCCGGATGAGGAGGTCCCAGTCCTCGGCCATGCTGCGGGGGAGGGACTCGTCGACGAGCCCGATGCCGCCCAGCAGGGCCTCGCGTCGGAAGACGAACGAGGACGAGTGGAGCATCGCCATCCGGGACCGGGCCATGTCGTGGATGGTCACGGTCTCCCGCCCCGCGAGCCGGACGGTGGCGCGGTCCCCGAAGTCGACCCGCATCGCGGTGGTCGCGAGCTCGGCGTCCGGTTCGGCCAGCAGGCGGTCCATCTGGCGGGCCAGCTTGCCCGGGAGCCAGACGTCGTCGTCGTCGCAGAACGCCACGAACTCGGTGTCGAGGGCCAGGATGCCGGTGTTGCGCGACCCGGCCAGCCCGGGCGTGCGGTCGTTCGTCGTGACCACCACCCGGCGGGTGGGGTCGTCGAGCCCGAGGGTGTGGTCGGGCTCGCTGCGGTCGAAGACGAGGACGACGTGGATCGGCCCCGGGTAGTCCTGCTCGAGGATCGAGCGCAGCGCCTCGCGCATCAGCGCCGGCCGGTCGTACGTCGCGAGCACCACGCCGACCGCGGGACGCCGGTCCGCGACCTCGTCGGCAGCGTCGTTCGTCGTCACGCTGAGATCCTCTCCGATCAGGGGGCCGGTCCGCAGGCCTTCCGCGGCGGGCAGTCTACGGAGCGGCGTCGACCGGGAGCCGCGCGAACACCTCGGACGCCGCCAGCCCTCTCAGCGTGTCGCGCATGGTCGGGTCGTTCGAGTACCGGAAGTCGCACGTCCCGGAGTAGTCCCACAGCCCGAGCGCACGGATGCGCGGACGCTCCCGGAGCATCGCCGGGATCTGGGCGTACCACTGCTGACGGGTCATGGGCGCGTCCTCCGCGAGAATCCCGCCGAGCTCGCTCACCATGAGGGGCTTCTCGGGGTCGATGCCGTGGCGCGGGCCCTCGACCTCCAGCCAGTCGTGGAAGACGTCGACGGCCTCGCCCACCGTCGTGGACGGCTCGAGCGGGTCGCACCCGGAGCGGGTGTAGGCGTCCCAGCTCACCCAGTCGACGACGTCGTTGCCCGGCCAGAACTCGCCGACGTGGTGCAGGGTGTCCTCCAGGGCGGCCGCGACCCACACCCAGACCGCGTTGTCGGCGCCCTCCTCGTGGAAGATGCCGTGGACCCGGCGCCACGCGGCCACGAAGTCCTGCGGGGTACCGCGGCCCTGCTTCTTCGGCAGGTCCATCTCGTGGTCGTAGGTGACCATGACGGGCGCGTCGAGGGACGCGATGCCGCGGGCCTGGTCGCGCAGGCGGTCGTCGTGCAGCCCGGCCGCGACGTCGGCCCAGGTGTGGTCCGTGGGGGAAGGCCCCACACGGGTCTCGATGTTGAGGTGCAGAGCACGTCCGGAGTCGACGAGCGCGCGCTCCTCGTCGGTGGGCACGGTGTCGTCCAGACCGTGGAAGCGGTACACGAGGTCGTACGGACGACCCGCGAACCGCTCGGCCTCCGCGAGCGACCCGAGGTCGGGCCGCTCGGAGGTGACCCCGAGCAGGACGCCACACGGTGACGACCCGTCGTCGGCCAGCGCGCACCTGTCGCCGCGGAGCACGAGGTAGCCGGCCAGGACGGCCCCGAGGGCCACGGCGGAGACGAGCCCCACGACGACCATCCGGGACGCGGACACGCTGGCCTCCTGGGCTGGACGAGGGACGTCCGAAGTGTAGGTGGCGGCGCCGGCCGACCCGGCGCCGCATCCGTGGGAGGGCATGCCACCCTAGGGCCCGTGAGCGACGCCGACCGCACCCGCCCCCAGGCGGCGGAGGCCGATCCGCCGAGTGGTGGCGCGGTCGGGCGGGTCGCGCGAGGTGGGGCGGTGAACCTCGTGGGCGCCGCGTCCTCGGCGGTCCTCGGCTTCGCGCTGACGACCCTCGTGGCGCGGGGCCTCGACGACGGCGTCGCGGGGGTGTTCTTCACGACCACCTCGGCCTTCATCGTCGCGGTGGCGCTGGCCGACCTCGGGGTGAGCACCGGGCTGGTCTACTTCATCTCCCGCGCGCGGACGGTCGGCACGGCCGACCAGGTCCGCGGGTTCGTGCAGGTCGCACGCGGCCCGGTGCTCGTCGTGGCCGCCACCACCGGACTCGTCGCCCTGGTCGCCGCGCCCGTGCTCGGCGGAGTCATCGGCCCGGACCGGCCGGACGCCACGGCGGCCGCGCTGCGCTGGCTCGCGCCCTTCCTCGTCGTGGCCGTCGTCGAGAACCTCGCGGTGTCCGCGACGCGGGGGACCGGGACCATGCGGCCCACCGCCGTCACGACCCTCGTGCTGCGTCCGGTCGCCCAGCTCGTCCTCGTCGGGGTGGCGGTGCTCGCGGCGCGTCCCGACCTCGTCGTCCCCGCGTGGGCGGTGGGGTACGTGGTCTCGGCCGTCGTCGCCGTCGTGTGGTCCCGCCGGCTGCTCGGCTTCGACGTCCTGCGCCCGGGAGGAGGTCCCGGCCCCCGGGGCGAGTTCTGGCGCTTCACGTGGCCGCGGGCGGTCATGGCCGCGGCCCAGGTCGCCATGCAGCGGCTCGACGTCGTCCTCGTCGGCGCACTCGCCGGCGCGGTGCCCGCCGCCGTCTACGCCGCCGCGACACGGTTCGTCGTCGCGGGCCAGATGGGGGCCCAGGCGGTCGGGCTCGCCGCACAGCCCCGCTTCGCCGCGCTCTTCGCCGTCGGGGACCTGGCCTCCGTCCGGGCGCTGTACCGCGTCTCGACCGCGTGGCTCGTCCTCATGACCTGGCCGCTGTACCTCGTCCTCGCCGTCTACGCCGACGTCGCCGTGCGCGTGTTCGGCGCCGGGTACGAGGGCGGCGACGTCGTCGTCACGGTGCTCGCGGCGGCCTTCATGCTCGGTGCCCTCCTCGGCATGGTCGACGTCCTCCTCGTGATGTCCGGGCGGACCACGTGGACCCTGGTCAACACGCTCGTCGGGTTCGCCACGCTCGTCGTGCTCGACCTTCTCCTCGTTCCGGCCCACGGCGTGCTCGGGGCAGCGTGCGGATGGGCCGGCGCGATCGTGCTGCGCAACGTGCTCGCCGCCGTCCAGGTCCGGGTGGCGCTCGGCGTCGACGCCGTCGGCACGCCACTCGCCACCGCCGTCCTGCTCGCCGGGGGCGCCGTCGGCGTCCCGCTCGTCGGGGCCCGCGCCCTCGTCGACTCCGCACCGCTCGCGGCCCTGCTCGCGGGCATGGTCGCGCTGCCGCTCTACGCCGCCGGGTGCTACGTCGCACGCCGGCAGGTCCACCTCCCCGAGCTCGCGCAGGCGCTGCGGCGCCGGGACGGGCGTGCCCCCGCCACCGGGTGAGCCCTCCGACCGTGTCCCGTGCCGGTCGATCCTGTCGTAGCCTGGCTGGCGGGCCGGCCGTGGGCCAGATCGCCGAGCAGGGAGACGCCGACCATGAGCACGACCGTGCTGGACCACGTGGGTCCGGCCGCACGCCGCTCCGGCGTGCCCGCACGCGGTGCCCGGACGCGGACCCGGCGCAACCCCGCGTGGATGCTCACGCTGCTCGTCGCGGGGTACCCGGTGTTCTGGGTGCTCGGGCTCTCCCAGTTCGCGATGACGATCATGGCCGTCCCCATGCTGGGGGTGCTCCTCCTGCGGAGGCCGATCCGCCTGCCGCGCGGGTTCGCGGTGTGGGCGGTCTTCCTCGTGTGGAGCGCCATGGGCATCCTGCTGCTGGGTGTCGACCCGCCGGGTTACGTCCCGAGCTCGGCCGCGTCCCGCCTCTTCGGGTTCGGGATGCGCGAGCTGTCCTACCTGTCGACCACGGTGCTGCTGCTCTTCATCGGCAACCTCGACGAGGACGAGCTGCCTCGCGACCGGATCCTGCGGCTCGGTGGGTGGTTCTTCGTCGTCGTCGTCGCAGGTGGCGTGCTGGGCCTGCTCGCCCCGACGTTCAGCTTCACGTCGCTGTTCGAGATGGTCCTGCCCCGCTCCATCAGCGAGCAGTTCTACGTGCAGAACCTCGTGCACCCGCGCGCGGCCCAGCTCCAGGCGGTCCTCGGCGACCGCACGCCGCGTCCGGCGGCACCCTTCGCGTACACGAACGACTGGGCCTTCCACCTGACGCTGCTCGGCGTCTTCTTCGTCGCGACCTGGCGCTACGCGCGTGGGGTCCTCGCATCCCTCGCGTGGCTCCTCGTGCTCGTGGCGGGCGCGGTGACACTCGTGTACTCGCTGAACCGGGCCGCCTGGCTCGGCGTGGCCGTGGGGGTGTGCTTCGTCGGGGTGCGCCTGGCGCTCCGAGGCCGGTTCGCGCTCGTCGGTGCGCTCGCGCTCGCCGTCGCGATCGGGCTCGGCACCGTCGTCACGACGCCGCTCGGGACGGTCGTCGAGCAGCGTCTCGCGGCCGGGCGCAGCGACACCATCCGCGAGTTCACCGCGCGCAAGGCCTTCGAGCTGTCGGCGCGCTCGCCCCTCGTCGGTTTCGGGAGTACCCGGGCCACCTACGGGTCGGCGGCGTCGATCGCGGTGGGCAAGAGCAGGGAGTGCCCGCAGTGCGGCAACGCGAGCATCGGGATGAACGGCTTCCTCTACCGGCTCCTCGTCACCACCGGGTACGTCGGAGCAGCGCTCTTCTTTGCGTTCGGTGTCGTCATGTGGTGGCATGCGCGCTCCCGCCGCACGGTCATGGTCTCCGCGGCGACGACCGTGCTCGTCATGACGGCGTTGTTCAGCCTCTTCTACGACGTGTCCACGGGCATGCTCGTCCCCACCCTCGCGCTCGGTCTGCTCTGGCGGGAGTCGCGAGCCTCGTCCCACCGGCCCGGCTCTCCCGGGTCGTCACCCGCCGACCTGGGGAGGTCCCGTACCATGACACGCCCGGAGCGCACTCCGCCACCGCTGCTCCTCCCCGACGTCCGAGAAAGGCCTCGTCCGTGAGTGTGCCGAGAAGCGAGGCCGACATCGAGGTCGCCGACTACGCCGCCGTGGTCCGGCGCCGCTGGCGGGCCATCCTCCTCGGGGTCGCCGTCGGGGTGCTGAGCGCCGTCGTCGCCGTCCTCGTCCTCCCGAAGACGTACACCTCCACGGTCTCGGTCCAGGTGCAGTCGGTCGGCGAGGACGGTGCGGTGCAGAACGGCCGGACCTCCTCGGCGCTCAACCTCGACACCGAGGCCCAGATCGTTCGCTCCACCGCGGTCGCCCAGCTGGCCCTCGAGCAGCTCGGCCCGGGGGTCGACGACTCGTCGCGGTCCCTCGCCCAGCACGTCTCGGTCACGGTGCCCCCCAACACCTCGGTCCTCAACATCTCCTACAACGCCACGTCGCCGCGCGCCGCCCGGGACGGCGCCCAGGAGTTCGGTGAGGCCTACCTGACGAACCGGCGGGACGTCGCGGACCGGCGGACCTCCGCCACCCGCGAGAGCATCCAGAAGCAGGCCGACGACGCGCGCGAGCAGCTCACCACGGTCGTGGACCGGCTCAACAAGCTGCCCAAGGACAGCCCGGACATCCCGATCGTGTCGTCCCAGCGGGACCTGCTGATCTCGCAGATCGGGCGCCTGGAGTCCGAGCTCCTCCAGCTGCGGACCGCGACGGTGAACCCCGGCGACATCATCACCGAGGCCCAGCTCCCGTCCACGCCGTCCACCCCGAACGTGCCGATCCTGACCGTGAGCGGGCTGGTCGGAGGCCTCGTGCTCGGGCTCATGCTGGCGTTCGGCCTCGACCGCGCGGACAAGCGGGTCCGCGGGCGCCGTGACCTCGAGCGCCTGGGTCTCGACGCGCTCGTCGAGCGGGTCGACGTCGGCCGTCCCGGGGAGCTCTGGGCCGCCGGCTCCGGGGCGCGGAACACCGAGACGCTGCGCCAGCTCCGCAACGGTCTGCTCCCGCAGCTCCACAGCGAGGAGGGCGAGGTGCTCGTCGCGGGCGTCAGCGACGACGACACCGGCTCCGCGGTGTCCTTCCACCTCGCGGAGGCCCTGGCCCGCAGTGGCGTGGACGTCGTGTACGTGTGCGCGAACCCCTTCCACTCCGTCATCGGTGAGGAGCTCGTGGCCGCGGGGCGGCCCGGGCTGGCCGAGCTGGTCCGTACCGAGGCCACGGCCGCCCAGGTCGCCGTCCCGGTCCCGGGCATCGAGAACCTGCGGGTCGTGACCCAGGGCTCCAGCCCGTCGCTGTCCCTCGAGCTGCTGCAGACCCGGCGCACCCGCGAGGCCTTCGCCGCTCTCGCCGCCTCGACGCAGGTCCTCGTCATCGACGTCGCCCCCACGGCCGTCAACGCCGACGCGCAGTCCCTCGCGGCGCTGGGCTACGGGGTGCTTCTCGTGACCACTGCCGAGTCCTCGCAGCGGCAGGAGGTCGTCGACGCCCTGGACCAGCTCTCACACGTGTCCGCGGTCGTCCTCGGCGCCGTCGTCGCGACCGTCCAGGACGAGCCGGGAACGACCCCGGCCACACCGATCATCACGCCGAGTGCCAGCCTGTCGGAGCTCATGGGGGTCCCGCACACCGAGACCGGCGAGGGCCACGAGCCGGACCCGGACGACCCCGCGGCCGACGCCGACGCGTCCCACGACGCGGCGGTGGACGACGACGATGCCGAGGAGCCGGCCACGGAGGGCGAGAAGCCGCAGGCCCAGGCGCCGGCCACCGAGGGCGAGGAGCCGGAGCCGCGGCCTCGGACGCCCGCCCCCGAGGGGCGCGGGACCGTCGAGGACGACGCGCACGGCCGGGGTGGCACGGTGGGCGACGAGCCGCCCGTGCCCGAGCGCCCCGTCGACGAGCCTCCCGCGCAGGAGCCGTCCGCCGAGCAGCCTCCCGCGCAGGAGCCGTCCGCCGAGCAGGCTCCCGCGCAGGAGCCGCCCGCCCCGGCGCCCGTCCCGGCCGCCACCAACGCCGCCGCCCGGCCCGTCCGGCCGGCCTCGGACGCCGGCTCCGTCGGCGGCGTCGCGGCCACCGATGCCCACGCGCCGCGGTTGCGCGGCCCGAGAGGGCAGGCGATCCGGCGTCTCGGGTCCAAGCGTGCGCGACGGCGCGGTGGCGGCCAGGGCGGGAACGCCTGGTCCACGAACACCTGACATGGCCGACGACCCGGACGTGGGCACCGACGTCATCTCCGTCCTGGGCCGCCTGTACCCCGAGCCGCAGCCGGTGCCCAGGGGCTCCCGGGGCGGGGACCTGCTCGCGCTGCCCTCGCTCGCCGAGGCCCGTGTCGTCCTCCCGGCTGCCGCGCCGCTCGCCTCCAGTGCGCTGCGGCACAGCCGCCGGACGGTCGGCCGCACCGACCGCGTCCGGACGACCGGGATGTCCTTCGGGCTCCGCCTCGGCGCAGGACGCCTCGTGGGCTCACGCGTGGCCCTGACGGGCGCGGGGCAGGGTATCGACGGGGCCCTCGCCGAGGTGTTCGGGCACCCGGTCGTCACGGGGATGTTCCTCGGCCCCCCGCGCGCCAACCGCAAGCCGGTGCTGCAGGTCCTCGACGCCGCCGGCCGCGTGGTGGGCTTCGCGAAGGTCGGCATCACCCCCCTGGCGGCGGCACTCGCGGCGCGGGAGGCCGAGACGCTGCGGATCCTCGGGTCGGCGGACCTCGGCGTCGTCGACCCGCCCCGGCTCCTGGCCGAGCTCGAGTGGGACGGCCTGCCGGTCGTCGTCCAGTCGGCCCTCCCGGTGTGGGAGCAGGGTCCCGGCCTGGACCACGAGCTGTTCCGGGAGGCGATCCGGGACATCGCCGACACCGGGCCCCGGTGGAACGGGCAGTGGCGCGACTGCGCCTACCGGGGCACGCTGCGGGAACGGGTGGCTGCCGTCGAGGACCCCGAGCTGCGGGCACTGGCGGCAGGCGTGCTCGACAGCCGGGTCCCGGACGACCTCGAGCTCTCCACCGGCGCCTGGCACGGCGACCTCAGCGCCTTCAACGCCGCGACCACGGCCGCGCGCCGGGTCCTCGTGTGGGACTGGGAGCGCTACGAGCAGGGGGTTCCCGTCGGGTTCGACGCCCTGCACCACGTCTTCCTCCCGATGCTGCGCGAGCGGTCCCCGCGTGTCGAGCCCGCCGTCGCGCTGCTCCATCGCGCACCGTCGCTGCTCGGCCCGCTCGGCGTCGGCCCCTCTGCCGCCGCGGGCGTCGCGACGCTCTACCTGGCCGAGCTCGCGGCGCGGTTCTCCCGGGACCAGCAGGGCCGCACCGGGACTGCCGGCGGGGACCCCCGGCACTGGATGCGTCCGCTGGCCGCGACGGCCCCGTCCTCGAGGAGCGCCGATGGCTGAGCGCGGACCCGCGGCGCAGTGGGCCCACGGACGCGCGCGCCGGGCGTCGGCCGTGGTGGGACGTCTCACGGCGTCGTCCCGGATGGAGCCGGACTTCCTCGTCGTCGGGGCGCAGCGCGCCGGCACGACGTCCCTCTACCGCACGCTCACGCGCCATCCGGACGTCCTCCCGGCCGGGCTGCACAAGGGCGTCCACTACTTCGACACGGCCTACGACCGCGGGCCGCAGTGGTACCGGGCGCACTTCCCCCTGCGGGCCACCGCCGCCCGGGTCGCCCGGCGGACGGGCCGGCGCCCGGTGACCGGCGAGGCCAGCCCGTACTACATGTTCCACCCGCTCGCGCCCGAGCGGATCGCGCGGGACCTGCCGCACGCCAAGGTCGTCGTCATGCTCCGAGACCCGGTGGAGCGCGCGTACTCGGCGTACACCCACGAGTCCGCCCGGGGCTTCGAGACCGAGTCCTTCGAGCGGGCGCTCGAGCTCGAGCCCGAACGGCTGGCCGGGGTGGAGGAGCGCTTCGCCCGCGACCCCCACCACGTGTCGCTCGAGCACCAGCACAACGCCTACCTCTCCCGCGGGCACTACGCCGAGCAGCTGGAACGGCTGGCGGCCCATCTGGGGCGGGACCGGATCCTCGTCGTCGACAGCGACGAGCTCTTCCTCGACGCCGGGCCCGTCCTGCGGGGCGTGGGCGACTTCCTGGGGCTCGGCCCATGGGACTCGCAGACGTTCGAGAAGCGCAACGCCCGTCCCCGGCGCTCCCTGGAGGGCGCGCTGCGCGAGCGCCTCGAGTCCTACTTCGAGGATCACGACGAGCGCCTGGCCGCGTGGTGGGGCCGGACACCGAGCTGGCGCGGCTAGGCCCGGGGATGGGTTCCACACCGCTCCGGGTGACGAGCACCCGGGTCGCCGCCGTGGCGTACGGCCTCGGGGTGCTCGCCCTGCTCGTCGTCGTCACCGGTCTGCACCGTGCGATCCTCCCGGGCGGGCTCGCGGGTCAGGTCGGGCACAACAGCGAGGCCCTCGCCTACGCCCTGTCAGCGGCGGCGCTCGTCCAGTACGCCCGTCCCGCCGCGCTACGAGCCGCCTCCCGTCCGGCGGCAGCCGCGGTCGGCACCCTGGTGCTGGCCGGCGTGGGGTGTGCGCTGCTGCTCGGTCCGTGGCCGTCGTCCGTCGTCACGCTCAACGAGTCGGCCTTCGGGGTGGCGCTGCTCTGGCCGTACCTCCTGCTGCCCCGGCCGCTGCGGTACGCGCCACTGGTCACCCTGGGGGGACTTCTCGTCGTGGCCCTCCTCTTCGACACCCGGATCGTCCTGGACCAGGCCGAGAGCATCGTGCCCGCGCTCCTCGCCCCGATCGCCCTCGACGTCGCGGACCGCACCGTCCTCGAGCCGGAGCGGCCGGACCGCCCCGTCCTGCGGCTCGTGTGGATCGGGGCGCTCCTCGTGCTCGCCGTGTCGGTGAACCTCGCCGCGCGGTGGGCACGCCAGGACCTCGCCGGTCCGGTCGACTCCGTCATCGACTACGGTCAGCGTGCCGCCGAGGCCTACTACGGATGGGTCATGATCCACGTCTTCTTCGGGTACCTGCTCCCACCACGGCTGCGCCGCGACGAGCGGTCCGGACCCACGGAGGTGTCGGCATGAGCGCGGGACGCGTCGTCTACGTCGGGGGGATGGGCCGCAGTGGCTCGACGCTCCTCGAACGGGCCCTGGCCCAGCTCCCCGGGGTCTGCGGGATCGGGGAGACCGTCTACATGTGGCAGCGGGGCGTGGTCAACGACGAGCGCTGCGGCTGTGGGGTGGCGTTCTCCCGCTGCCCGTTCTGGACCGAGGTCGGCGAGCGTGCCTTCGGAGGCTGGGCGAACGTCGACACCGACCACGTGGCCGCGCTCCGCCGCAAGGCCGACGACGTCAAGCACGTCCCGGGACTCCTCCTCGGCGTGCACACCGCGTCCTGGCACCGCGCGGCCGCCGAGTACGTGTCGTACTACGAACGGCTCTACGCCGCGGTGCGCGAGGTGTCCGGGTGCGACGTCGTCGTGGACTCCTCGAAGGTCACCTCGCTGGCCTACCTCCTGGCCCGCTCACCGCGGGTCGACCTGTCGCTCGTCCACATCCTGCGCGACCCGCGCGCCGTCGCGTACTCGTGGACCAAGGTCGTGCGGCGCCCGGAGGTCACGGACTCCGAGGCATACATGCCCCGGTACTCGCCGACCTACATGGGTGCGCTGTACAGCGGGCACCACGTGCTGCTCGAGGCACTGCGGCTGCGGGGTGTGCCGACGCTGAACCTCCGCTACGAGGACTTCGCCGACGCGCCGGAGGTGGCGGTGCGCCGCACGGCGGCCTTCGCCCACCTCGAGTACGACCGCGATGCGGTGTTCGGCGCCGACGACCGCACCCTGCGGCTCGAGACCGTGCACACCGCGAGCGGCAACCCCTCGCGGTTCCGCACCGGAGCGGTCGACGTCCGGCGTGACGACTCGTGGACAGAGCGGATGCCGTTGCGGCAGAAGGCGGTCGTCTCGGCCCTGACCTCTCCCTTGCTCGCGGCGTACCGCTACCGGCCGGTGTCCCGGAACGCCGCCACGCCGCGCGGCTGACGGTCCCGGACCGGACCGTCCGCCGCGCGGCTCGGGAGATGGTCCCGCCGGGGGTCTTGCGGATTCGGCGGGGTGAAATATCATGACTTCCCAGTCGCCGCGACCGGTGCAGGGCTGATCGCGACGCGAAGATCGACGGGAGCAGGGCCCGTTCCGACGGACCTCGCCCCCGACCACTTCGAACTCCATCGATAGCAGGGGTCGACGGTTCGATGAGCAGTGCTCTGGGCGTTAGTGCGCGCCCGACGGGTACCCGTGTCCCGGGTTCCCCACGGACGGCCGGGTGCGGCCGTCATCACCCATGCCCGGACGGGCGCTCCACGGCCATGTGCCGACGGCCGGCGGACGCACGGCGTCCTTCTCTCGCGGCCACCGCACTCCAGCTGACGCAGCACGTCGGCGTCGCCTCCCTGGCACCGACGGACCGGGCGTCCTCCCCGGTCCGAGCCTCCTCCCGCAGCTGCTGCGGCCGTGTCTCCCGGAGCTAGCCATGTCCACTCACGTTCGACGACCACTCGCACTGCTGCTCGCGGCGGTGACGTTCCTCGGGATGCTCTCCGTCGCGAGCACCACCGCCGTGTCGGCACCGCAGCACGACAGCGTCGTGTCGGCCGAGCCCGCCACCGGCACACCCGCCGTCGACGACGGGTCCGTGCTGGGCATCGCCCAGACGGGCAGCACCGTCGTCGCCGTCGGGAGCTTCACCGGTGTCACACCGCCCGGCCGCTCGAGCGTCGCGCGCGCCGGCGCGTTCGCGTTCAACGCCTCGAGCGGGGCCCTCGTCGGCGGGTTCGCCCCCACCTTCGACGGGTCGGTCGAGGACGTCCTCCCCGGCCCCACGACCGGGACGGTATACGTCGCGGGCCGGTTCACCCGGGTCAACGGCCAGGTCGCCAACCGGATCGCGCTCCTCGACGTCTCCACCGGCCAGCTGGTCGCGGGCTTCTCCACACCGGGGATCAACGGCGTGGTCAACGCGATCACCCGCGCGGGGAACCGGCTGTACGCCGGAGGGAACTTCACGGCGGCGGGCAACCGCCCGCACGGCGGTCTCGCCGCCTTCGACGCCACCACCGGCGCCATCGACCACTCCCTCTCGGTGCAGGTGGACGGCCACCACAACGACTCCGGCTCCGGGGCGCAGGGCGCCATCGGCGTGCGTGACCTCGACGCCGTCCCCGATGGCTCACGGCTCGTGGCGATCGGCAACTTCAAGACCGTCGACGGTCTGCCTCGCGACCAGCTCGTCGTCGTCGACCTCGGGTCGAGCCCCGTGGTGGCCCCGACCTGGCGCACCCGCCGGTACGAGCCCTACTGCTTCAACTGGGCCTTCGACACCTACATGCGCGGAGTGAGCGTCTCGCCCGACGGCTCCTACTTCGTCGTCGCCACGACCGGTGGGCCCTCCGCGGGGACGTTGTGCGACGCTGCCGCGCGCTTCGAGGTCGGCGCCTCGGGCGACGACATCCAGCCGACCTGGGTCAACGCCTCCGGTGGTGACACCCTCTGGGGGGTCTCCGTCACCGAGACCGCGGTCTACGTCGGAGGTCACCAGCGCTGGATGAACAACAGCTCCGGTGCCGACGAAGCCGCCCAGGGTGCGGTGCCGAGGCCCGGCCTGGCGGCGCTCAACACCGAGACCGGCGTCCCGATCTCGTGGAACCCGGGGCGCAACCCCCGCGGCACGGCCGTGTACGCCCTGTACCCGACCGCCACCGGCCTCTGGATGGGCAGCAACACCGACTGGGTCGGCAACTTCGAGTACCGCCGGCCGAAGCTCGCGTTCTTCCCGCTGGCAGGTGGGAAGCCGGAGGCGTCGGACGCCACACCGGGTGTGCCCGGGACCGCCTACATCGGTGGCGGAGGGTCCGATCCTTCCGGGGCGAGCGCGCTGCGGGCGGTCGAGCTCACGACGCGCGGCGCGGGGAGCCCCCGGGACGTGTCCGACCAAGGGATCGACTGGACGCAGGTCCGGGGCGCCTTCGTCGCCGGCGGCAGGCTCTGGTACGGCAACCGCTCGGGTGACCTGCGCTCGCGGTCCTTCGAGGACGGCGCACTCGGCGCCGAGAAGGTCGTCGACCCGTACGACGACCCGACCTGGGCGGGGGTCGACACCGGCAGCGGCAACACCTACGACGGCAAGGACGTCGCGCTCTACCGCCAGATGAGCGGTGTCACCGGCATGGCGTACGCGGACGGCCGGCTGTACTACACCCGGTCGCGCAACCCGAACCTCTACTGGCGCTGGTTCAACACCGACAGCGGGATCATCGGCTCGGAGGTCTTCACGGCCAACGGTGGGCGCTCGTGGCGCGGCACGTCCGGGATGTTCGTGGCCGGCGGGCAGCTGTACTTCGTCTCCTCCGACGGCACGCTCGACCGCATCGCGCTGACCGACGGTGTGCCGACCGGGTCCCCGACGACCGTCGACGGCCCGGCGGACTCCGGCACCGACTGGCGTGGGCGGGCGCTGTTCCTCACCGCCACCGCGGCGCTGCGGGAGAACACGGCCCCCACGGCCGACTTCACGGTGTCGTGCGTCGACCTCACCTGCGACGTCGACGCCTCGGGCTCGGCGGACGCCGACGGCACCATCGAGTCCTACGCCTGGGACTTCGGGGGGGCCACCGCCAAAGGGCGGACGGCGCGGCACACGTTCGCCGACCCCGGCACCTACGCCGTCACCCTGACCGTCACCGACGACCGCTCCGGCACCGACACCACGACCCGGCAGGTGACGGTCGAGGTGACGCCGCCGCCGGAGCAGCCGATCCGCTTCGTCGACGCCGGCGGCTCGGCCGCCAACGTGCAGTCCCCGGCCGTCACGGTGCCGGCGGGTGCCGAGGCGGGCGACCTGCTGCTCCTCACGGCGACCGTGAGCAGCAGCCCCGTCGTCGCCGACCCCACCGGGTGGACGCTCGTGGGGCGCAAGGAGACGACCGGCATGACGACGCTCGTGTGGAGCAGGACCGCCGCCGCCGGAGACGCCGGCAGCGATGTCCGGCTCACCTTCCAGGACCGCCGCAAGTCGGCGCTCGCCGTCACGGCCTACCGCAACGTGGGAGCCGTCGGCCAGACCGCGACGGTGGTCGACGCCGCGACCTCGACGCACTCGGCGCCCTCCGTGACGGTGCCCAACGGATCGTGGGTCGTCTGGTACTTCGCCGACAAGTCGCCGGACACGGAGTCGTGGACGGGAGGCACAGGGGTCACCGGGCGCCAGAAGGTCTACTCGACGGGCGGCGGCCGGGTGTCGGCGTTCGTCGGCGACACGGCCGGTCCGCGCTCGGGCGTCGTCGAGGAAGTCACGGCCAGGACCGACGTCCAGAGCAGCCGGGGCATCGCGTGGTCCATCACCCTGGAGGCGAGGTCATGAGGACGTCGGGGACGACACCGGTCACGCCGCGACGGTTCCGTCGAGCGAGGGTCGCGCTGGTCACCGCCCTCGTCCTCGGGGTCGCGGGCTGCAGTGACGGAGGCACCCCGGACGCCGCCTCCACGTCGGGGAGCGCGTCGGCGTCCGGCGCGGTCGGCCCCACGTCGCCGGGGCCCGAGCGCACGTCGCCGGGGCCCGAGCGCGGGACGGGCACGGACGCCCCGGCGGACCCGGCGACCCCCGCGGAGGCCACCGAGGCCGCCGAGCCGTCCGGTCCCGAGGCCGAGTCCGCCGAGCCCGGGAAGGACGGTCGCCAGACGGCCGTCTTCGGGCGGGTCTCCGGAACGAGCGACGGGTCCTGCGTCGCCGTCGGCGACCACCGCGACCTGCGCTCGGGCGACGTGGTCGGCGGGCCGTTCGACGAGGCGCGCAAGGCCTGGGGCACGACGCGGGCCGACCTCGACCCGGAGTCCGTCCGCCTCTACTGGGTGCCGATGCACACCGCCGAGATGGCGGGCGTCACGGTGGTGGCCCAGCACGAGGAGTCCGGCGAGAAGGTCACGGCGAGCCGTGACTCCTTCGGCGACGCCGAGCAGTGGAAGTACTACGTCACCGACCTCGAGCTTCCGGAGGCCGGGGAGTGGCGGATCTCCGTCACCGCCGGCAAGGACCGGGGCTGCTTCCGGATGACGCTGCACTGAGGAGGTCACACGCGCCGCGTCGCTGGTTGGGTAAGGTCGTCCGGAGCCGACCCTCGAGGTCCAGGACGGCCGAGCGCCGCACATCGGGCAGCGACCAGCCGTCCTCGACGAGACCTGCCAGCGCCCGGTACTCGCTCGCCCTGCTCAGTGACCAGCGGCAGTCGGCGTTGCTCGGGTTGGTCGGGGGGTGCTGGAAGTAGAACGCCGAGACGAAGTACGCCCGGTTGGCCTTGAGCCAGGCGTACCCGTCGTGGAGCCACCTGCTGCGGTCCACCGAGCTGTGCGCCGCGAACTCGGGCAGGGATGCTTTCTTCTGGCGGGCCTTGGCGAAGGCGAGCACGCCGCTCGCCACCGTGGACAGCGACACGTTCTTCCCGGTGCCTTCGCCGCAGACGTCCCAGTTGTAGGCGTCGGCTCCGACGATGTCGATGTACGCGTCGCCGGGGTAGTAGCGCGGGGCGTAGTTGCTGGCCGTCGGATTGGCCCGGTAGCCCCAGTCGGTGGCCTGGAAGACCCACAGGACGTTCTTGACGCCCTGTTGCCGGAAGGTGGTGACGACCTTCCGGTAGGCGGCCTGGTACTCCTCCGGCGTGCCGAGGTAGCGCTTGGTCTTGGTCTCGGGCTCGTGGCCGAAGGCGACCTGGATGCTTCCGCCGCGGGCCTTGATGGTGCGTGCCCACCGGATCATGTCGTTGTGCAGACTCGAACCCGGTGCGGCGTTGGCGACGGTGCGCCAGGAGAGGCCGCTGGCGTTGACGGTGATCATCTCGCCCGTCGGGACGCCCTTCTGGAAGTGGCCGTAGGAGTGTCGAGGAAGGGTGGCGCCGACCGCCGAGGACAGCGTGGTCACGTCGCCGACGCTGCCGAGCAGGAGGCGACCGGCTGCGCTCGCCGCGACGATCTCGGTGGCCTCCGCAAGGGCTTGCGTGTCGGCCGTCCCGCTCGGGGTCGAGACCGTCGGTGCGGGTGCGGGCTCGTCGGCCACGGGGGCGGGGGCCGGTGTCGCGGCCGCGGGTGCCGAAGGGCTGGACGATGTCGTCGGCGCGGTCGTGGCTCGGCCGGGTTCCGGTGTCGGCGACGGCTCGGACTTCGCGGCCGGTGAGGACGAGTGTCCCGGGGTGGCCTCCGGCCCGAAGGCAGCAGGGACGGCGGCGTGGGATGGGACCGACCCGGAGGGTGGGGTGCCTGCGGGAGTGGCGGGCGTCGAGGCCGTCGCGGTGACGGCCTCCGGAGCCTCGTCGGGACTGCTGGCCACGGTCAGGGGCTGAGGAGCCGCGAGGGAGACGGCCACAGCCCCCACGAGGACGGCGGCTGCCGCTCGGAGGGAAAGGTGTGGGGCTGGGGAGAGGGACATCACGGCTCCAGCACGGCGCGACCCACCGCGCGAAGTGTCCGGGCAGGGTGACCGGACAGTGGGGTCACGACCGCGCGGGTCACAGGGGAGAGGGAGGTGCGCGGCTGGCGTGGACGCTAGTACGGGCAGGGACCGAAGATGGGGACCAACGGGCATTTATTCGCCTTTCGGCCGATATGTGTCGAACCTTCGAGGTATTTCTCACGTTTTTGCATTTCACCTTCCGGCGAATGGTGTATGCCGGAGGAGGGCGCCGGTCGGGGGCTGTCGGCGGGGCGGACTACGCTGGCGTCCGACATGCCATCGCTCTCCTCGTTGCGCTCCCGGGTCGCCGCCCTCCCCGCCATCTCCGCCCTGTCCGAGGCCCTCGACGTCCCGTCCGCCGAGGTCGAGGCCTCCGCCCCTCCGGGGGCGAGGCATGCCGTCCTGGCGGCGCTCGCGCCGCGCGGCTCCGGGGCGCCGGTGCTCGCGGTCACCGCCACGGGCCGGGAGGCGGAGGACCTCCACGCCGCGCTCGCCACGTCCCTCGGCCCGGACGCCGTCGGGCTCTTCCCCTCGTGGGAGACGTTGCCGCACGAGCGCCTGAGCCCGCGCAGCGACACCGTCGGCCAGCGTCTGTCGGTGCTGCGCCGGCTGGCCCACCCCGACGCCGGCGACCGGACGCACGGGGCGCTCTCCGTCGTCGTGGCGCCGGTGCGGGCCGTGCTCCAGCCCGTCGCCAAGGGACTCGGCGGCCTCCGTCCGGTCGCGTTGTCGGCCGGCGACGACATGCCGCTCGAGCAGGTCGTCGAGGACCTCGCGGCCGCGGCGTACGCCCGCGTCGACCTCGTCGAGCGCCGCGGGGAGTTCGCGGTGCGCGGCGGCATCCTCGACGTCTTCCCGCCCACCGAGGAGCACCCGCTGCGGCTCGAGTTCTGGGGAGACACCGTCGAGGAGATCCGCTGGTTCAAGGTCGCCGACCAGCGCTCCCTCGAGATCGCCGAGCACGGGCTGTGGGCGCCGCCGTGCCGCGAGCTGCTGCTCACGTCGGCTGTCCGGGAGCGGGCCGCGGCGCTCGCCGACCGGCTGCCCGGCGTCGCCGACATCCTCGACCGGCTGGCCCACGGCATCGCCGTCGAGGGGATGGAGGCGCTCACCCCGGCCCTCGTCGACGGGATGGAGACCCTTCTCGAGGTGCTGCCGCGGGACGCGGTCCTCGTCGCGTGCGACCCCGAGCGCATCCGCACCCGGGCGCACGACCTCGTCGCGACGAGCGAGGAGTTCCTCGAGGCGGGGTGGGCCAACGCCGCCGGTGGGGGTGCCGTCCCCGTCGACCTCGAGTCCGTGCTCGGGACGGCCTCCTTCCGCACCATCGCCGACCTGCGCGAACAGGCCCGCGACCTCGGCATCCGCTGGCTCGACCTCACCCCGTTCTCCGGGGACGGCGAGGACGGCCTGCGCGACCTCGGGCTCGTCGCGTCGCCCACCTTCCGTGGCAGCACCGAGGACGCCGTGGACGAGCTGCGCCGGCTCGTCGCCGACGGGTGGTCGGTCCTCACCGTCACCGAAGGGCCCGGTCTCGCCAAGCGGGTCACCGAGGTGCTCGCCGAGCACGAGGTGTCGACCCGGCTCGCCGCGGACGACGCCGTTCCCGGCCCCGGGGTGGTCACCGTGACCACCGGTGCCGTCGCGGCGGGCTTCCTCGTCCCCGAGGACCGCCTCGCCGTGGTCACCGAGGCCGACCTCACCGGCTCGGCGGGGGGCTCGGGCACCTCGACGAAGGACATGCGCCGGATGCCGTCGCGGCGGCGCAACCAGGTCGACCCCCTCCAGCTCCGGCCCGGCGACTTCGTCGTCCACGAGCAGCACGGGGTCGGGCGGTTCGTCGAGATGGTGCAGCGCACCGTCCAGGGCGCCACCCGCGAGTACCTCGTCCTCGAGTACGCGGCCTCCAAGCGCGGCCAGCCGGGGGACCGGCTGTACGTGCCCACCGACCAGCTGGACCAGGTGACCCGCTACGTCGGCGGCGAGCAGCCGACGCTCAACAGGATGGGCGGCTCCGACTGGCAGCAGACGAAGGGGCGGGCGCGCCGCTACGTCAAGCAGATCGCGGCCGAGCTCATCCGCCTCTACTCGGCGCGGATGGCCACGAAGGGGCACGCGTTCGGCCCGGACACCCCGTGGCAGCGCGAGCTCGAGGACGCCTTCGCGCACGTCGAGACCCCCGACCAGCTGAGCACCATCGACGAGGTCAAGGCCGACATGGAGCGCGAGGTCCCGATGGACCGCCTCGTGTGCGGCGACGTGGGCTACGGGAAGACCGAGATCGCGGTGCGGGCCGCCTTCAAGGCGATCCAGGACGGTACCCAGGTCGCGGTGCTCTGCCCGACCACACTGCTCGTCCAGCAGCACGTCAACACCTTCGCCGAGCGCTACGCGGGCTTCCCCGTCGTGGTCAAGGCGCTCTCCCGCTTCCAGACCGACGCCGAGGCCACCGCGGTGCTCGCCGGGCTGGCCGACGGCTCCGTCGACCTCGTCATCGGCACCCACCGCCTCCTCGGCAAGGAGGTCCGGTTCAAGAACCTCGGGCTCGTCGTCGTCGACGAGGAGCAGCGGTTCGGGGTCGAGCACAAGGAGCGGCTCAAGGAGATGCGCACCTCCGTCGACGTCCTCGCGATGTCGGCCACGCCCATCCCGCGCACCCTCGAGATGGCCGTGACCGGCATCCGCGAGATGTCGACCCTCGCCACTCCGCCCGAGGAGCGCCACCCCGTACTCACCTACGTCGGCGCGTACGACGAGAAGACGCTCACCGCGGCCGTCCGGCGCGAGCTGCTGCGCGAGGGGCAGGTGTTCCTCGTCCACAACAAGGTGTCGACGATCGAGAAGGCCGCCGCCCGGCTGCGCGAGCTCGTGCCGGAGGCCCGGGTCGCCACGGCCCACGGGAAGATGGGGGAGCACCGTCTCGAGCAGGTCGTGCTCGACTTCTGGGAGAAGCGCTTCGACGTCCTCGTCTGCACGACGATCGTCGAGACCGGTCTGGACATCAGCAACGCCAACACGCTCATCGTCGAGCGAGCCGACCGGCTCGGCCTCTCCCAGCTGCACCAGCTCCGAGGGCGGGTGGGCCGGGGCCGGGAGCGGGCGTACTCCTACTTCCTCTACCCACCGGAGACCCCGCTCAGCGAGACCGCGCTCGACCGGCTCCAGACGATCGCGAGCAACACCGACCTCGGGTCCGGGATGCAGGTCGCCATGAAGGACCTCGAGATCCGCGGTGCGGGCAACCTCCTCGGAGGCGAGCAGTCCGGGCACATCGCCGGCGTCGGGTTCGACCTCTACGTGCGCCTCGTCGGCGAGGCCGTGGCCTCGTTCCGCGGCGACGGCGAGGAGCCGCCGGCCGAGATCAAGATCGAGCTGCCGGTCGACGCGCACCTGCCGCACGACTACGTTCCGCACGAGCGGCTCCGGCTCGAGATGTACAAGAAGCTCGCCTCGGTCGTCGACGAGGCTCAGCTCGCCGAGATCGAGGGCGAGCTCGTCGACCGCTACGGCACGGTGCCCGAGCCGGTGCGCAACCTCCTCGAGGTCGCCCGGCTCCGGACGGTCGCGCGCGCGGCCGGCATCGCCGACATCTCCGTGCAGGGGCCGAACATCCGCTTCGGCCCGGTCGAGCTGCGCGAGAGCCAGCAGCTGCGGCTGAACCGCCTCTACCCGCGCTCCGTCCTCAAGGCCGCCACCGGCAGCCTCCTCGTGCCCGCGCCGAGGACCGCGCCCGTCGGCGGCCGCCCCCTGCGCGACCGTGACATCCTCGACTGGGCCGCACAGGTCGTCCGCACCGTCGTCATGGACAATGTCGGTGAGGCCGCCCGCGCCGCGACCGCCCCGGCAGGTGGGGCGACCCGATGAAAGGACTGCTCGTGACCCTCCCGGTTCGCCGCCTCGTCGCGGCGCTCGCCCTCGGCGCCGCCCTGCTCACCGCCGGTTGCGGCAGCCTGGAGACCGACCGGGCCGCCACCGTGGACGGACGCGTCATCACCGAGACCGAGGTCAACTCGGTGATGGAGCAGATCAACGCGATGGACCCCTCGCCGGTGCAGAACCCCCTGACACCCGGGGCGGCGCTGACCCAGCTCGTCCGTTCGGCTCCCGCCCTGGAGTTCTTCGCCGAGAACGGGCTCGTGTCGTCGGAGTCCCTGGCCCGCACGCAGGCGCGCGACGGCGGCCTCGACGACCCGAGCGACGCCACGATCGAGATCCTGCGGTACTTCCACGCGCTGAACGTCGCCTCCTCGGGCCAGCAGTTCACCCAGGAGGACCAGGCGGAGTTCTTCCAGCGGATCAGCTCGCAGGAGGTCGACGTCAGCCCGCGCTACGGCGCGTTCGACCCGGAGACCCTCGCGGTGACCGCGACGACGCCGGAGTGGGTCGAGCCGTTCGCAGCCCCGCAGTGAGGGCCGGGCGGCTCGCGCTGCTCCTCACCTCGCCGCGGGTCCCGCCCGGCCTGCTGTCCCACGGTGCGTGGAGCGCTCTGGCCGAAGCCGGCCTGCGCCTCGCCCGGGACGTCGACGAGCCGGTCGTCGAGGCCCTGACCGAGGCCGGTCTCACCGTCGACACCGTCGGCGCTCTCGCCCCCGCCGGCCTGGCCCGCCGGCTCGTCTCGGCCGCCCAGGAGGGCGCGGACGTCGTGTGGCTCGGCTCCTCCGACGGCGACCCGGGGCTCTCCGACGCCATCGCCGCCGAGGTGTCGCGGATCGAGTCGCCCCCGGACGTCGAGGTCGTCGTCGGCTCCTGGGACGTCCAGGGCGGACGTCTGCTCGACGTCGTCGCCGCGATGGACCGGCTGCGCTCCCCGGGCGGGTGCCCGTGGGACGCCGAGCAGACGCACACCTCGCTCGCTCCCTACCTCGTCGAGGAGGCCCACGAGGTGCTCGACGCCATCGACGGCGAGGACCCCGCGGCCCTCGCCGAGGAGCTCGGTGACGTCCTGCTCCAGGTCGTGTTCCACGCCCGGGTCGCCGAGGACGCCGAGGACGGGCATGCCTTCGACATCGACACCGTGGCCGGGGTACTCGTCGACAAGCTCGTCCGCAGGCACCCGCACGTCTTCGCCGACGGCGACGCGAGAACTCCGGACGAGGTCGAGCAGGAGTGGGAGCGGATCAAGGCCGCCGAGAAGGAGTCGCGCGGAGGCGGGTACGACGAGGATCTCCTGCACGGCGTCCCGGCCTCGCTCCCCCCGGAGCTCGCCGCGCGCAAGGTGCTCGCCCGCCTCCGGCGGCGTGACCTGGTGGGCGACCCGGAGGCGATGGAACGGGTCGAAGCGGCCCGGGAGCGGCTGGCGGTGGCCGAGGAGGACGTCCGCGCCGCTCTGCGCGAGCTCGCCGACGGCCTGCGGTGACGACGGGCGCGGTGCACGGGGGCCACCACGAGGGGCTCTAGGCTGCTCCGGTGCCCAGCCCCCGTCGTGTCGTCGTCGTCGGCGGTGCGGTCGTCGACGTCAAGCTCCGCACGGCGGGACCGGCCGTCCTCGGGACGAGCAACCCCGGGATGATGGAGACGACGGTCGGTGGCGTCGGGCGGAACATCGCCGAGGGCCTCGCCCGCCTCGGCACCCCGACGGTGCTCGTCGCGGCGGTCGGCGACGACCCGGCCGCCGACGCGGTGCTCGCGCGCACCACAGCGGCCGGTGTCGGATGCGAGCACCTCGTCCGGTCCGCGCACCCCACCGGTACCTACACCGCCGTGCTCGACCACGCGGGTGACCTCGTCGTCGCCGTCGCCGACATGCGGGCCTCCGACGAGCTCACCGCCGACGACCTGACGGCCGTCCACACCCTTCTCGAGGGCGCGGGTGCGCTCGTCCTGGACGCCAACCCCCCGCCGGAGGTCCTCTCCCGGCTGGTCCAGCTCGCCCGCGACGCGGGCGTCCCCGTGGTGCTCGAGCCGGTGAGCGTCGCCAAGTCCGGGGCCCTCGCGGGCGTGCCGGCCCCGGACCGGCCGGTCGCGCTGGTGACGCCGAACGTCGACGAGCTCGCGGCGCTGGTCGGCCGTCCCGTCCCCGATGCCGAGACCGACGTCCTGGCGGCGGCCGGCGAGCTGCACCGTCGGGGCGTCTCCACCGTCTGGGTGCGCCGCGGGGCTGCCGGCAGCCTCGTCTCGACCACGGAGGACGGTGCCGTGCGCGCGGTCGCCGTCGGCACGACCGGCGGGCCGGTGGTCGACGTCACCGGCGCCGGGGACGCCATGACCGCGGGCTACGTCCACGCCCTGCTCGGAGGGAGCGGGGTCGTCGAGGCCGCGCGCGCCGGCCAGGTCTGCGCCGCCCTCACCTGCGCCTCGCCCGACACCGTCCGTCCCGACCTCACCGCGGCGCTCGTCGCCGAGCACCTCGGTCCCGCCGTTCCGCCCATCCAGGAGCTCAGCCCATGACCACCCGCACGCCGCATCCCGCCCTCGCCGTCGCACCGGAGGTCGCCGAGGCGATCGCCGAGGGCCGTCCGGTCGTGGCCCTCGAGTCGACGATCATCAGCCACGGGATGCCCTACCCCCAGAACGTCACGATGGCGCGCGAGGTCGAGGCCGTCGTCCGGGACGCCGGTGCCGTGCCCGCGACGATCGCCGTGCTCGGCGGTCGTCCGACTGTGGGCCTCTCCGCGGACGAGCTCGAGCTCCTCGGGTCCGACCCGGGTGTCCGCAAGGTGAGCGTCCGAGACCTCGGCCATGTCGTCGCCACCGGCGGGCACGGTGCGACGACCGTCGCGAGCACGATGCGCCTGGCGGGGCTCGCCGGCATCGAGGTGTTCGTGACCGGTGGGCTCGGCGGTGTGCACCAGGGGGCGGAGTCCTCGATGGACGTCTCGGCCGACCTCACCGAGCTGTCCCGGACGCGCGTCGCCGTCGTGTCGGCGGGTGTGAAGTCCATCCTCGACATCGGGCGCACCCTCGAGATGCTCGAGACCCTCGGGGTGCCGGTCGTCGGCCTCGCGACCGACGAGTTCCCGTCGTTCTTCTCGCGCTCGTCCGGTCTGCCGGTGCCCATGCGGCTCGACACCGCCGAGCAGGTGGCGGCGATGGTCCGGGCCACGTGGGACCTCGGGCTGGAGTCCGGGGTGGCCGTCGCGAACCCCGTGCCGGCCGAGGACGAGATGGCGCCCGCCGACATCGACGACGTCATCCGGCAGGCGCTCGCGGACGCGGACGCCGCGGGGGTCGTCGGGAAGGACATCACGCCGTACCTGCTCGGCCGGATCGTCGAGCTGTCGGACGGGCGGTCGCTGGCGACGAACATCGCGCTCGTGAAGCACAACGCCCGGGTCGGTGCCGCGGTCGCCGTGGCCCTGGCCGCCTCGCGCTGAGCTCGCTCGTCCGCTCGGCGGTCGCCGTCAGGACAGGTCGCATCGCGGCGGCCGGAGCTGCTCGTCGCCGCACGAGCTCGGCTCGGAAGCCTTCTCGACGGTTCCGAGCCGTTGCAGGCGGCTCGCAGGCGCGGACCCGGCGTCCGAGCCGGGTTGCGGCACCGGTACCACGGCGCGGGTCGCTCTGGGGTGACCTGCGCCACGAGGGCTAGGCTCGGAGATGAACCGATTCCCTTCCCCAGCAGGAGCTGTAGTGGCCAGCATCGATGCAGTAGGCGCGCGCGAGATCCTCGACTCGCGCGGCAACCCCACCGTCGAGGTCGAGGTCGCCCTCGACGACGGCACGGTCGCGCGGGCGGCGGTCCCGAGCGGCGCCTCGACCGGTGCGTTCGAGGCCGTCGAGCGCCGGGACGGCGACAAGGACCGCTACCTCGGCAAGGGTGTGGAGAAGGCCGTGGACGCGGTCATCGACGAGCTCGGGCCGAAGCTCCTCGGCTTCGAGGCGAGCGAGCAGCGTCTCGTCGACGCCGAGATGCTCGCCGTCGACGGCAGCGCGAACAAGGAGAAGATCGGCGCCAACGCCATCCTCGGCGTCAGCCTCGCGGTGGCCCGGGCCGCCGCCGACTCCGCCGACCTGCCGCTCTTCCGCTACGTCGGCGGGCCCAACGCCCACGTCCTGCCGGTGCCGATGATGAACATCCTCAACGGCGGCAGCCACGCCGACTCCAACGTCGACATCCAGGAGTTCATGATCGCGCCGATCGGCGCCGGGTCCTTCCGCGAGGCGCTGCGCTGGGGTGCCGAGGTCTACCACGCGCTCAAGTCCGTCCTCAAGGAGAAGGGGCTCGCTACCGGGCTCGGCGACGAGGGTGGCTTCGCGCCGAACCTCGAGTCCAACCGGGCCGCTCTCGACCTCATCGTCGAGGCGATCCAGCGCGCCGGCTACACCCCGGGCGAGCAGATCGCGCTCGCGCTCGACGTCGCCGCCACCGAGTTCTGCGAGGACGGTGGCTACGCGTTCGAGGGAGGCACCAGGTCGGCCGCCGAGATGGTCGACTACTACGCGGAGCTGGTCGACGCCTACCCGCTCGTCTCCATCGAGGACCCCCTCGACGAGGAGGACTGGGACGGCTGGAAGACCCTCACCGACCGGCTCGGGTCCCGGGTCCAGATCGTCGGAGACGACCTCTTCGTCACCAACCCCGAACGGCTCGCGCGGGGCATCTCGACCGGCACGGCCAACGCCCTGCTCGTCAAGGTCAACCAGATCGGCTCGCTCACCGAGACCCTCGACGCCGTCGACCTCGCCCACCGCAACGGGTACCGCTGCATGATGAGCCACCGCTCCGGCGAGACCGAGGACGTCACCATCGCCGACCTCGCCGTCGCCACGAACTGCGGCCAGATCAAGACCGGCGCCCCGGCGCGCTCCGAGCGGGTCGCGAAGTACAACCAGCTGCTGCGGATCGAGGAGGAGCTCGACGACGCGGCGCAGTACGCCGGCGTCGGCGCCTTCCCGCGTTTCGCGGCCCGTCAGGGCTGATCCGGAGCCCCGATGGCCGGCCGCTCGCCCCGTCCCGCGTCCCGTCCCCCGCACCGCGGGGCGGGGGCGCGGTCGGGTGCGCGTGGTCGGCCGGGTGGTGGGTCGGCGCCGCGGTCGGGCCCTCGCGGCTCCGCCACGTCCCCGACGACCGCCAAGGTGGTCCGGCGGCTGCCGTCGGGCTGGCGGGCCCGGGTCGGCGGAGCCGTGTCGAACCGGGTCGTCCGGCGCGGCGTCGTCCTCGCCTCCATCGGCGTCTTCCTCGCGGTGCTGCTGTCGTCGTCCGTGGCTGCCTGGCTGCACCAGCGCAACGAGATCGCCGCACTGCGGGACGAGGTGGCCGAGCAGGAGGCCGACGTCGCCCACCTGCGAGCGGAGCGGGAGCGCTGGAACGACCCGGCGTACGTCGAGCAGCAGGCCCGGGAACGGCTGAAGTTCGTCCGGCCGGGTGAGCGGTCCTTCACGGTCCTCGACCCCGAGACCGGCGACGAGGACGGCGGTCCCGAGGCCGCTCCGGGCACGGACCCCGACGTGCCGGTGCACCCCTGGTACGACACGTTGTGGCAGTCCGTTCGCACGGCGGACGCGCCCGGAGCCGGCCGGTGACCCCGCCGGAGCCGGCCCGCGCGACCGACTCCGACCTCGCAGCGGTCTCCCGCCAGCTCGGCCGCGAGGCACGCGGTGTGGCCGAGGTCGCGCACCGCTGTCCGTGCGGGGAGCCGGACGTCGTCCGGACCGAGCCGCGGCTGCCGGACGGCACGCCGTTCCCGACGTCCTACTACGCCACCTGCCCACGGCTCACCGGCGCGCTGTCCACGCTCGAGAGCCGTGGCGTGATGCGCGAGATGACCGAGCGGCTCGAGGCCGACCCCGACCTCCGCGCGGCGTACGAGGCGGCGCACGCCGACTACCTCGCGCGCCGTGCCGAGCTCGGCGACGTGCCGGAGATCGCCGGCGTCTCCGCCGGCGGGATGCCGGCGCGCGTCAAGTGCCTGCACGTCCTCGCGGCGCACGCGCTCGCCGCCGGGCCCGGGGTCAACCCACTCGGGGACGAGGCGCTCGACCTGCTCGACCCGTGGTGGCAGCGGCACCCGTGCACCGAGGCCACGGCGGACGCCGAGGCCCCGCGGTGAGCCGTCGGGTCGGCGCGGTCGACTGCGGCACGAACTCCATCCGCCTGCTCGTCGCGGACGTGGGGGAGGACGGCCTGCTCACCGACGTCGTCCGTCGGATGGAGGTCGTCCGGCTCGGTCAGGGCATCGACCGCACGGGGACGATCGCGTCCGAGGCGATGGAGCGCACGCTCGCCGCCGCCCGCGAGTACGCCGGGCAGTGCCGGGAGCTGGGGGCGGAGGCGGTGCGCTTCGTCGCGACGTCGGCGTCCCGGGACGCCCGCAACGCCGACGAGTTCGTCGCCGGCGTCCGGGAGGCGTTCGGTGACCTCGACGTCACCCCGGAGGTCGTGCCCGGCGACGAGGAGGCGCGGCTGTCGTTCACCGGTGCCACCGGCGACCTGCGCCGGCTCGGCATCCCCGGGCCGTACCTCGTCGTCGACCTCGGAGGCGGTTCCACCGAGCTCGTCCGGGGCACGGACGATGTCGAGGCCGGGCGGTCGGTCGACATCGGATGCGTCCGGATGACCGAGCGGCACCTGGCATCCGACCCGCCGACCGACGGCGAGGTCGTCGCCGCGCGGGCCGACATCGCGACGGCGCTGCACCAGGCCGAGGAGGTCGTCGACCTCTCCGGGCTCGGGGCGGTCGTCGGGCTGGCCGGGTCGGTCACGACGGTGACGGCGCACGCGCTCGGGCTCGGCACCTACGACCGCGACGCCATCCACCTGGCGAGGGTTCCGCTCGACGAGCACCGCGCCGCGTGCCGAGGACTGCTCGCGATGTCGCGCGAGGAGCGAGCGGCGCTGCCGTTCATGCATCCGGGTCGGGTCGACGTCATCGGGGCCGGGGCGCTGGTCTGGCACGAGGTGCTCGGCCGGGTCGCCCTGCGCTCGCCCGCTGCCGCGGTCGTCACGAGCGAGCACGACATCCTCGACGGCATCGCGCTGTCCGTCCCCGCCTGAGATCGGCACGACACGCCGTCGCTGTCTCCACGACGCACGGTACTGCGTAATCCGTAGTACCGTGCGTCGTGGAGAAGGGAGGCGTCATGGACGGCACACAGCTCGTCAAGGGCGTGCTCGACCTGGCCGTGCTGGCCGTGGTCGCGAGTGAGGACGGGTACGGCTACGACGTGGTCCGCCGCCTGCGGGACGCCGGGCTCGACGAGGTCGGCGACGCCTCCGTGTACGGGACGTTGCGGCGGCTGTACGCGGCGGGGGCGCTGACGTCGTACGTCGTGCCGTCCGAGGAGGGACCGCACCGGAAGTACTACGGCATCAACGCGGAGGGACGGCACATGCTGGAGACGCAGGCGAAGACGTGGGGCGGGTTCACCGCCACGATGGACGGGCTGCTCGCCGGGGCGGGGGTGGCGTCGTGAGCACCCCGACGCAGCCGGTCGTCGACTCCGGGACCGATGACGCTCGGGCCTACGTGCGGGCCGTCCGGGCCTGGCTGGACGACCTCCCGCCGGAGGACGTCGACGACCTGACCCTCGGCATGGAGGCCGACCTCGCCGAGCGGGCGGCCGAGGGCGGGGTGCACCTCGGCGCGCTCGTCGGTGAGCCCGAGTCGTACGCGGCCGAGCTGCGGGCCGCCGCAGGTCTGCCACCGCGGACGGCGGTGGAGGGGCCGTCGTCCCCGCCGTGGCACGCCGGGCTCGTGGTGGCGGCTCGCGGATGGGGTGCCGGGCTGCTAGAGCGAGCCCCATGGCTGCGCGACCTACGCCCGGTCTGGTGGCTGGCCCGTGGGTGGGCGCTCGGATGGTGCCTGGCCTCGGTGCTCTGGACGGGTCGCGTCGTTCTCCTGCCGACCCTGGGAGCTGTCGTGTCCTTCTGGCTCGGGCACAGGCTCGTCGGCGTGGGGAGGGCGGATGTCAGGGTGGTGACGACGAGCCTGAACGCCGTCGCCGCCCTGGTGCTCCCTGCGTCTCTGGGCTTCCTCGTCTACTCGGCGTCGCCCGACGTGTACGAGCCGTGGGTTCCGCCGGGAGTCTCGGTCGGTGGCTCGCAGGTCCAGGACCTCTACGTGTACGACGCGAACGGCGACCGGGTCGAGGGCGCGCGGATCTTCGACCAGGACGGGCAGGGTCTCTTCGTCGACCCCGAGATGCTCGCCTGGCAGGACGGCGTGCCCACGCGGCCGGACGGCACCGTGGACGTGCGCAGCGACGTCTTCCCCGTGGACCTGGGGAACGACGACCGCTGGGCCAACCCCTGGGGTGAGTGGGCCCCGCCGCTGACGCTGCCGCCCCTACCGGTCGTCCCGACGGCCGAGGCGGAGCCGACGGTGGGACCGTCGTCGTCGCCCGAGGCCACGTCGTCACCGACCCCCACGTCCGACCTCACGCCGGCTCCGAGCCGGACCCCGACACCCGGCGCCGTGCTGACGCCCGCTCCGACCCGCACCGCCGGAGCGGGCTGAACTCCCGTCGCGGCGGCCGGAGGTCCGCGACATGGCTGGAGGTCGGGCCAGGTGCCGGCCGCGCTCGAGACCGGAAGCGGTGGCCGGGGGCTCGCGCGCGTGTGGACGGGAGAGCGTTACCGTTGCTGCGCCCCCGTAGCCCAACCGGCAGAGGCAGGCGCCTTAAAAGCGCTCCAGGTGCGGGTTCGACTCCCGTCGGGGGCGCCGGCGCGCCCGACGGGAGAGAGGCGCTCGAACAGACCGTGGGTCACCGGGGATGCGGCGAACGGACCGGTGCGTGTCTACAGGTCGTCCAGCAGCCGCTGTTCCAGCTGCTCGGAGGAGGCGGTGCGGGACGCAAGGAGGCCGCCGATGCCTGGGATGAGCGCACACAGCCACACCCGATGGCCGGGACCTCGGACGAGAACGGCGGTGATGACCGTGACGGTGTAGGCGAGTCCGTGCACGGGACCGAGAAGTCGCGATATCTCCGACGCGTGGACAGTGGCGAGGTTGGCGAGCATCAGCGCGAGCGTGATGAGCTCTACGGCTCCGATGATCCGCAGGGTCTGCCGCGGGCTCATCGTCCGACCCCGGTGGTCGACCCGGGCCGGTAGATCATCAGCACGACGACGATCGCCCAGGCCAGGTTGAACATCCCCGTCGACATCGCGAGTCGGCGCGCGGCATCGCACCCAGCTCGAAGTCCGGCACCACTGTTCCGTGTCGCGTCGTCCGCTTCGCCCACACCGGCGTCGAGGGCGCTAACGACCTGCGCTTGACCCGGTAGGACGCGAGCGACGAGAAGAGCCGCAGCGACCACTGTGACGATCATCGAGACGATCAGCCATGCATCGCCGAGAACACCGATGCTTGCTCCGGTGGCGATCCCGAACACGGGGACGAGTGCCCCGACCACCGCGTAGACGCGCGTGATCCGGTGCAGGATGCGCACCACGGCACCCCTCGTCGCGTCGCCGGGTAGTGCCAGGGCGAGACGTGCGAACCTGGGGAACATGCTCGCGGCGACAGCGACCGGGCCGATGGTGATGATGGCCGCAAGCACGTGCACGGAGAGCAGGAACGCGCTCACGCGGGCGTCCGTTCGCCGGTGACGGTGCACATGGGGTGCGAGCTTCCGTTCCTGGAGATGACGTCGGTCAGGTCGCGAGCTGGCGCTCGCTCTGCACGGTGACTCCGCGCCGCTCGTACTCGAACAGCTCCTCGACGGCGCGCGCAGTCATCGAGCCGAACGTGCGTTCGAGCAGGTACAGGGCGACATCGAGACCCGAGGTGACGCCGCCGCCGCTGATGAGGTCGCCGTCGTCCACGACGCGTGCGCGGACGACGTTCACTCCGCTGGCATCGAGCATGTCGATCCCGAGCACGTGCGTGGTCGCCGTGCGCCCTTCGATGAGCCCGGCCATCGCGAGCGCGAGCGACCCTCCGCAGTAGGCCGCGACCGTGACGTCCGGATTGTCGAGTGCGCGTCCGATCAGGGGCATCGCGTCGCTGGACGCGAACCGGCCCAGAAGTACGGGGATGGTCTCGTCGCCGGCATCGGGGTCGCCGTCGACGGGGCCGACCGCTCCCGGGACGAGCACGAAGCCGGGCGTATCGGGATCGAGCGTCGTGGACGCCGCGAGTGATATCCCAGGGAGGCCGGAGCGCACGGGACCCGGGCCGCCTGCGCTGACGAGCTCGACCGCCAACGCTCCGCCGAGGACGCCGCTGCCCGCCATGAGCGCCTCGTACGGTGCGATGACATCGAGCGGGTCGAATCCGTCGAAAAGCACGAGCTGGGCGCGGAGCGGAGGCATGAATGGTTCCCTTTCGACGGATGTTCCCCCCAATCCTCGCCGCGTCCAGCCGGCTACCGCCATGACTATCAAGACATAGTTCGCCTGAATCTCGCCACGGCGTGAGGACCTATCCTGCCAGCATGTACACGGTCGTCGTGCTCGCTCTCGAAGACGCGATCGCCTTCGATATGGCCACTCCGATCGAGACCTTCGGACGCGTCCGGATTCCTGATGGGCGGCCCGGTTACCGGCTCGTCGTGGCCGGTCCCGAGCCGTCCGTCCAGGCCGGCCCCCTGCGGCTGGCCATCGACGAGGGACTGGACGCACTCGAGCGTGCCGACCTCATCGTCGTACCCGGTCGGAACGACCCTTCCCGCCTCTCGCCGGCCGAGGTCCTCGATGCTCTGCGGACGGCCGCGCAGCGCGGGACGCGGATCGCGTCGATCTGCGTCGGCGCGTTCACGCTCGCCGAGGCAGGCCTGCTCGACGGTCGGGATGCCACGACCCACTGGCTTGCTGCGGACGAGTTCGCGTCCAGGTTTCCGGCCGTCCGACTCGATCCCGATGTGCTCTACACGGACGACGGGGACATCCTCACCTCCGCCGGTGGGGCATCCGGTCTCGACCTCTGCCTGCACATCGTTCACCGGGACTACGGAACGGCGATTGCTGCGGACGCTGCCCGCCTGGCGGTGTCGCCGCTGCACCGCCCAGGAGGGCAGGCGCAGTACATCGTCCGCAACCGTCCGACCTCCCGGTCGTCGACTCTCGGGCCGGTTCTCTGGTGGGTCGAGACCAACGCGCACCGCGAGCTCGCCCTCGCGGACATCGCCGACGCGGCGGGCATGAGCGCACGCACACTGACCCGCAGGTTCAAGGACGAGACAGGGCAGAGCCCGATGCAATGGGTCTCAGGCGTGCGCCTTCGTCATGCGCAGGAGCTCCTGGAAACCACCGACCACACCGTGGACCGGATCGCCGCCGACACCGGGTTCCCGACGACGAGCAACTTCCGATCGCAGTTCGGTCAGTCCCTCGGGGTCACTCCGGGCGCGTACCGCAAGGTGTTCCGCCCCGGATGACCGCTGCCCGCTCGGGTGGGGACGCGAAGGACCGACCGTTCTCATGTCGAGCCCCACCGCGCGGAAGCCTTCGCGCCGTCTGCGCCAGGGAGCTCACGGGGGCCGAGAGGCGCTCGACGGAGAGAGAGCGGTAGTCCTCGCAGGGAGCGCTGTTGTCCACAAGGGCTCTCAGCGGGAACTCAGCAGCGTCGTCCTGCGTCTAGGCTGGTAGATGACGACGGTGACCATCACCGCCACGACCATCACGGAGGAACCGATGGCCAACAACCCGGCATTCAACCGCCTCGAGAAGGACGCACGTAGCGGCTACGCCGGCTTCCGTACCGGCCAGGGCTCGGCCCCTGCGGGTGCCACCCACGCCGCCACCGACGAGCTCAGCGCCCAACAGCTGCAGGAGATGTACAGCGCCCCGTCGGCGGTCCAGCAGGGCTCCGACCGCGTCGTCACCATGGACGACGTCATCATGAAGACGCTCGGCCTGTTCGCGCTCGTCGTCGGGTTCGGGGCCGTCGGCTGGGGCATCGCCGCCGCCAACCCGGCACTCGGCTTCATGGTGTGGATGGGCGGGATGGTCGCCACCCTCGTCCTCGGCCTCGTCATCGCCTTCAAGAAGGCTCTCAGCGTGCCGCTCATCGTCGGCTACGCCGTGGTCGAGGGGCTCTTCGTCGGCGCGGTGAGCCAGTTCTTCGAGCAGCGCTACGCGGGGATCGTCGCGCAGGCCGTCCTCGCGACCCTCGCCACGTTCGCCGGCATGTTCATCGCCTACAAGGTGGGTCTGATCAAGGTCACGCCGAAGTTCCGCCGGATCGTCACGATGATGATCTTCGGCTACGCGATCTTCGCCGTGGTCAACTTCGTCTTCGCGATGGTCACGAACACCGCCTTCGGGTTCGGCGGCTCCGGGTGGCTCGGCATCGGCATCTCGCTCTTCGCCGTCGGCCTGGCCTCGGTGTCCCTGGCGCTCGACTTCGACATGGTCGACACCGCGATCGCCACCGGGGCGCCGCAGAAGTACTCCTGGCTCCTCGCCCACGGCATCATCGTCACGCTCGTCTGGCTCTACATCGAGTTCCTGCGCCTCATCGCGCGCATGCGGGAGTGACCCGACCACGTCGCCACGACGGCGCCGGGGAGGCTGCGGCCACCTCGGCGCCGTCCGCGTCCCGCGACCCGGTTCCACGGCCGGTGCGCGACGACCTCGACCGCATCCGGCGTCGCTGGGCCGAGCTCCCCGTCGCGCGAGCGGAGCAGGCGGCGCCGGCTGTGCGCCGCCTCGTCGAGGAGGCCGCCGCGCGTACCGCCCCCGAGGTGCCGGTACCCGACCTCGGCGCCGCGGTCCTGCCGGACCAGCTCACGGTCGTCGTGTGGGACGCCTACGCACAGGGCCGGGGTGACGGCCTCGCCGAAGCAGTCTCCGCGCTACGCCGCGGTCTGCCCTGACGTCCGGAGCACGCGGCGTCGGCCGTCAGGTGAGCCGCTCGACGACGATCGCCATGCCCTGGCCGCCGCCGACGCACATCGTCTCCAGCCCGTAGCGGCCGTCCCGGGCCTCGAGCCCGTTCAGCATGGTCGTCATGATCCGGGTGCCCGTGGACCCGAACGGATGCCCGAGCGCGATGGCTCCGCCGTGCACGTTGAGCCGCTCCGGGTCCATCCCGAGGTCGTCCGCCGAGGCGAGCACCTGCGACGCGAACGCCTCGTTGATCTCGTAGAGGTCCATGTCCTCGACGGTCAGCCCCGCACGGCCCAGCGCCTGCCGGGACGCCTCGACCGGACCGAGGCCCATGACCTCCGGCGACAGGGCGGAGACGCCGGTCGACACGATCCGGGCCAGCGGGGTGAGCCCGAGCTCCTCGGCCCGGGTGTCACTCATGACGACCACCCCGGACGCACCGTCGTTGAGCGGGCAGCAGTTGCCCGCCGTGACCGTTCCCTGCTCCCGGAACACCGGCTGCAGGCCGTGGACCGCCTCGAGGGTGACCCCGGGACGGGGGCCGTCGTCGGACGACACGACGGTGCCGTCGGGGAGGGTGACCGGCAGGATCTCGCGGGCGAAGAAGCCGTCGGCGATCGCCTTCTCGGCCCGGTTCTGGCTCGTGACGCCCCACTCGTCCTGGCGCAGCCGGGAGATGCCGCGGGACGTCGCCACGTTCTCGGCGGTCTGGCCCATCGCGATGTAGACGTCGGGGAGCTCGCCGTCCTCCCGCGGGTCGTGCCACGGCGCGTTGGACGAGGCGGTCTCCACGGTGCGCGCTGCGGCGTCGGCGAAGAGTGGGTTCTGTGCCTCGCCCGTGCTGCCACCGGCGCCGGTGAAGCTCTCGTACTGGCTCACGCACTCGACGCCACCGACGACGAAGGTGCCCCCCTCGCCGGCCTTGACGGCGTGGAAGGCCATCCGCATGGTCTGGGTCGACGAGGCGCAGAAGCGGTTGACCGTCGCGGCGGGGAGGTGGTCCATCCCGGCGAGCACGGCGATGACGCGTGCCATGTTCGAGCCGTGCTTGAACGACGGATCGGCACACCCCCAGTAGAGGTCGTCGACGGTCTGCGGGTCGAGGCCCGGGAGCCGGTCCATCAGCCCACGGACCACCTGGACGGACAGGTCGTCGGGGCGCATCTCCCGCAGCGAGCCCTTGAAGGCCCGGCCGATCGGGGTGCGGGCGGTGGCGACGATGACGGCCTCGGGCACGGGTACCTCCTCGAACGGGCGAGCGGCCGGTCGTCCGGCTGAGCGCTCGCTCGGTGAACCGTCCCAGCGTAGGCGGGAGAGGCACCTCCCGCAGTGGGCTTCGTCGCGACGGGGCGTCCCTCGGCCCGCGGCGAGCCACGCAGGTCAGGCCGGCGAGCTCTCCGTCTCCGGACCACCGGCCACGGTCTCGTGTCGTGGGTCCTCGGCGGGCGGCACCGGACCGGGCCGACGACGCAGGAGGACGGCCCACCGGCCCCGTGGCCCGCGGCTCTCGCCGGCCACCTGGGTCGGGGCGACCTCGGTGCCCGCGGTACGCACCGCCTGCCCCGCGGCGACGGCGACCGGTCCGACGCGCTCGCCCCGCAGCGGCTCGGGCCGACGGTCCTCGGAGTCGGCGCCCCAGATCCGCAGCGCCGCGCAGACGCTCGGCAGCAGGGCTGCCGCTGCACGTGCGTACCCGACGGCCGAGGGGTGGAAGCGGTCCTTGCTGAACATCTCGGCAGGGGACGCCGCGAACTCCGGACCGAGGAGGTCACCGAGCGAGACGGTCCGGCCCCCGGCCTCGACGACCGCGACGGTCTGTGCGGCGGCGAGGTCTCGAGACCATCGGCGCATGAGGGTCCGCAGCGGCTGCTGCACGGGCTGGATGGTGCCGAGGTCCGGGCAGGTGCCCACGACCACCTCGGCGCCGAGGGCGCGAGCCCGCCGGACGGTCTGCTCGAGGTGCCGGACGGCGGTGGACCGGTCGGTGCGGTGCGTGACGTCGTTCGCGCCGACCATGACGAGGACGACGTCCGGGTGGAGGACCTCCTTCAGGGCGTTCGCGAGCTGGCGTTCGAGGGAACCGGACTCGGCGCCGACGACCGCGCGGTTGGTGAGCCGGACCGGTCGCCCGGTGATGGCCGAGACCCCGTTGGCGACGATGGCCCCGACGGTCTCGTACGGGTGGTCGGCACCCATCCCGGCGGCCGAGGAGTCGCCGAGGACGACGAGCTCGTAGGGCTCGCCCCGTCCCGCGCCGTACATGCCGTCGTCGTCCGGAGAGGTGTCGAACGGGGTGCCGATGACCCGTCGGGCGAGGGCCGCCTCGGCCTTGATGACCGCGTAGCCGAGAGCTCCGACCGCGGCGCCGGCGGCAGCCATCCCGCCACCTCCGTAGGCTGCGGTGGCCGCGATCTTCCGGGCTCGTCGTGCTCGTCCCATGTGGCTCGGCCGCTCCTTCCTCGGGTGTCGCCCACCACGGTAACGCCGCGCTCGACGGTCCCGTTCCGCGGTCCTGCGGGCCTCCTACGCTGGGCGGGTGGACGTGGACGCCGGGAAGGCAGAGGTCGAGCGGCGGGTGGGGCCGGAGGACACCGCGGAGGTGCTCGGCTCCGGCAGCCTGCCGGTGCTGGGGACCCCGCGGCTCGTGGCGTGGGCGGAGGCCGCGACGGTCGCCGCCCTCGCCCCCGGGCTGTCGGAGGGCGAGACGAGTGTCGGCGTCCGGGTCGAGGTCGACCACCGGGCCCCGAGCGTCGTCGGCGACCTCGTGCTCGTGCGTGCGGAGGTCGTGGCCGTCGAGGGGCGTCGCGTCACGCTGGACGTCGTCGCGGGCACACCCGACGGCACGGTGCTGGCCCGGGGCACCGTCGAGCGGGTGGTCGTCGAGGCGGCGAAGTTCCTCGGCCGTCTGCGATCCTGAGGGTCCTCTCACCCCCGGGCTGAGGGGCCTCTTACCCCGGCAGACGGGTCTCCCACCCCCGCTGACCTGGACGGACGGGCCCGTCCGCGCCCACCGCGTCGGAGCCGGTGGTGGCCAGTGGCGGGTCCCGCGGTATTCCGTCCGTGGAATTGTTGTCAAAGCGTGACAGTATGCAGGGCGTGAAGTACGCCGAGCACATCGCCGACCTCGTCGGGGACACCCCCCTGGTGCGGCTCAGCAGCGTGACCGAGGGCATCGGGGCGACCGTCCTCGCCAAGGTCGAGTACCTCAACCCGGGCGGCTCCGTGAAGGACCGCATCGCGCTGAAGATGGTGGAGGCCGCCGAGGAGTCCGGGGAGCTCCAGCCGGGTGGTGTCATCGTCGAGCCGACCTCGGGAAACACCGGCGTCGGGCTGGCCCTCGTGGCGCAGCGCAAGGGCTACTCGTGCATCTTCGTGTGCCCCGACAAGGTCTCCGAGGACAAGCGCAACGTACTGCGCGCCTACGGAGCGGAGGTCGTCGTCTGCCCGACGGCCGTCCCCCCGGAGCACCCCGACTCCTACTACTCGGTCTCCGACCGGCTCGTCCGGGAGACGCCGAAGGCCTGGAAGCCGGACCAGTACTCCAACCCCAACGGTCCGCTCTCGCACTACGAGTCCACCGGTCCCGAGATCTGGCGCGACACCGACGGCCGGGTCACCCACTTCGTCACCGGAGCAGGCACCGGGGGCACGATCAGCGGAGCGGGCCGCTACCTGCGCGAGGTCTCGGGCGACCGCGCCTCCGGCCGGGTCCGGGTCGTCGCGGCCGACCCGGAGGGGTCGGTGTACAGCGGCGGCACCGGACGTCCGTACCTTGTCGAGGGCGTCGGCGAGGACTTCTGGCCGAGCGCCTACGACCCGGCGCAGGTCGACGACGTCGTCGCGGTGTCGGACGCCGACTCGTTCGAGATGACCCGGCGGCTCGCCCGCGAGGAGGGTCTGCTCGTCGGCGGCTCGTGCGGCATGGCGGTCGTCGCGGCACTGCGCGTGGCCCGCGACCTGCCGCACGACGCGGTGGTCGTCGTGCTCCTCCCCGACTCCGGACGCGGCTACCTCTCGAAGATCTTCAACGACGAGTGGATGCGCTCGTACGGGTTCATGCGTGCCGAGAGCGGGCGCACGGTGGGGGACCTGCTGCACGCCAAGGCCGGCGACATCCCTGCCCTGGTCCACACGCATCCCAACGAGACGCTGCGGGACGCCATCGAGATCCTCCGCGAGTACGGCGTCTCGCAGATGCCGGTCGTCAAGGCCGAGCCGCCCGTCGTCTCCGGTGAGGTCGCGGGTGCGGTCTCCGAGCGGGACCTGCTCGAGGCGCTGTTCACCGGCCAGGCACAGCTCGCCGACCCGGTCGAGCGACACATGAGCCCCGGTCTTCCGCTCGTCGGAGCGGGGGAGCCGGTCACCACGGCCCGCCACGAGCTGCAGGGCTCGGACGCCGTGCTCGTCGTCGAGGACGGCAAGCCCGTCGGCGTGCTCACCAGGGCCGACCTTCTCACAACGCAGGGAGACTGAAACGTGCTACACCGGATCGCAGCAGGAGCGTCCGTCATCATCACCCTTCTGGGGGTCGCCGCCCTCCTCGTCGTGCCCGAGTCGCCGTTCCGGCTCGGTGCGCTCGAGGCCCGCACGACCGCGAGCGCCGTCCCGGCCACGGACCGGGGCGCCCTACCGCAGACCACCCGCTCCTCCACGCCCTCGCCCACGGCGAGCGCCGCCCCCACCCTCAGCGAGTCGCCGAGCCCCACGCCCTCGACGACCCCGACCAAGGAGCGCTCGCCGAAGCCGCCGGCGACGAAGACGACGAAGACCGCGAAGAAGCGCACGACCGCGGCGCCGGCCACGAGGTCCAAGCCCAAGCGCACGCCGCGGACCACCCCGCGTCCCGACCCGACGACGGCGCCGCCGCCCCCGGTGGCGGAGGCCCCGTCCGAGGCGCGAGAGGTGCTGGACCTCACGAACGCCGAGCGGGCGAAGGCCGGGTGTGCCCCGCTGGCCTGGAGCTCGGCCCTGGCGAAGGCCGCTGGCGCGCACAGCGCCGACATGGCGCAGCACGACTACTTCTCGCACGACAGCCGGGACGGCCGCAGCTTCGCCGACCGGATCAACGCGACGGGCTACCGCTGGTCGGGGATCGCCGAGAACATCGCCGCCGGCCAGAGCACGCCGAAGTCCGTCGTCGCCGCCTGGATGAACTCCTCGGGGCACCGCGCGAACATCCTCAACTGCGGGCTCAAGGACCTCGGTGTCGGCGTCGCCCGGAGCAGCGCCACCGGGAACCGGCCGTACTGGACGCAGGACTTCGGCTCGCCGCGCTGACCCGGCACCCGGAACGGCCCCGTCGGGTGACACTGGGGCGGTGGAACGGCCGCGGTACGAGAGCCCCGTCGAGCGGGCCATCCGCGAGGCGCAGGAGCGCGGCGAGTTCGACGACCTCCCCGGCGCCGGGAAGCCGCTCGACCTCGGCGACCCGAACGACCCGATGTGGTGGGTCCGTGCCCTGGCCGAGCGGGAGCAGCTGGACTTCACCGGTGCGCTCCCGCCGGCCGTGGCGCTGCGCAAGGAGGCGGCGACCTTCCCCGGGTCCCTCGTCGGGCTGGGCAGCGAGGACTCGGTCCGGGCCGTCCTCGACGACTACAACCGCCGGGTGCGCCGGGACCGGCTGCGTCCTCCGGACCCCGGGATGCCCCAGCTGCTCGCCCCGACCGTCGACGTCGAGGACCTCGTCGAGCAGTGGCGCGCATCGCGAGCCACGACTCTTCCGCCGCCCGTCGAGCAGCCTCCGGGCGCGGAGGCTCGACGTCGCCACTGGTGGTGGCGCCGCCGGTGGCGGCGACGCTGAGCGCCGCCACCCGCGCGGCGGGGCCGGGGCAGGCTTCCTGGGCCTGGACACGCGGGGTCGGCGTGTCTCTCAGCCGAGCTCGTCGTCGTACGCGCGTCGGGCGGCGTGCACGGCGGGTCCGTGGGCGGCGGCCCAGGCGGTCAGCGCCTCCACGGGAGTGCGCAGGGTCTTGCCGAGCGCTGTGATGCTGTACTCGACCGCCACCGGTCGCGTGGAGACCACCTCGCGAGCGACGATGCCGTTGCGCTCGAGCCGGCGGAGCGTGGCGCTCAGCGACTTCGGGGACACCGCGGGGATCGCCCGACGGATGTCCCCCCACCGGTGCGGGGCGTCGCACAGATGGGCGAGGACCTCTAGGGACCACGCGTCGAGGACCTGGTCGAGCAGAGCCCGGTGCGGGGCGTCGACCTCGAGCGGGAGGTGGGTGTGGTCGGTATCCGGCACGAGACCTAGTCTCGTTGAAGTGACGTTCGTCTACCAGGTATAGATCGGGTACCACTACCCGCAACCACCTGGAGCCTCGGATGAGCGTCACCCTCCTGTCCCCGCACGGGCTCATGCAGCCCGTGCCGTACCATCACGTCGCCGTCGCTACGGGCTCGCGCCACGTCCACGTCGCGGGCCAGGTCGCCCGGGACCCCGGCGGGCGCACGCTCGCACCGGACCTGCGGGGCCAGGTCGCCCACGCGCTGCGCAACACGGCCCGCGGTCTGGCCGGCGCGGAGGCCGGGTTCGCGGACGTCGTCCGCCTCACCTTCTACGTCACGCGGTGGTCCCCGGATCAGGTCGGCGACCTCCTGGCCGGGGTCGCCGACGTCGCCGAGGAGCTGGCGATGCCGCACCCGATGCCGCCCGCCTCGCTGGTCGGCGTCGAGCACCTCTTCGAGCCGGACGTCCGGGTGGAGGTGGAGGCGACGGCGGTGGTCGACTGACCTCGCGGCGCCCGCGGGGTGACGCCGGGGACCGGGCATCCGGACGGACCGACCCGCGGGTAACATCCGGGGACGCGACGCCGCTGGTGGCGTCGCGTCCCCGGCGCCGGCGCGCCTGGGGCGCCGGACGAGGAAGGCCCGATGAGCGACTACTCTCGCCTGCTCAGCCCGCTGGACCTCGGGCACGTGACGCTGCCCAACCGGGTCGTCATGGGTTCGATGCACACCGGTCTGGAGGACCGCGCCGAGGACTTCCCGAAGCTGGCCGCCTACCTCGCCGAGCGGGCGCGCGGCGGTGCGGGGCTCATCATCACAGGGGGGTTCGCCCCGAACCTGCGCGGAACGCTCTACCCCGGGGCGTCCAAGCTCACTGCGCGACGTGAGCTGCCCCGGCACCGGCTCGTCACCGACGCGGTGCACGACGCCGGCGGGCGCATCGCCCTGCAGCTGCTCCACGCCGGGCGCTACGCCTACACGCCCTGGTGTGCGGCGCCGTCGGCGATCAAGAGCCCGATCAGCAGGTTCCGTCCCCGAGCGCTCACCGACCGTGGGGTCCGCCGCCAGATCCGTGCCTTCGCGCGGGCGGCCGGACTGGCCCGCGAGGCCGGCTACGACGGCGTGGAGGTCATGGGCTCCGAGGGCTACCTGGTCAACGAGTTCCTCGCGCCGCGGACGAACCACCGCACCGACGACTGGGGCGGATCACCGGAGAACCGGCGCCGGTTCGCGGTCGAGGTCGTCCGGGCGGTCCGCGCGGCGGCCGGCCCCGACTTCGTCCTCGTCTACCGGATCTCCGTGCTCGACCTCGTCGAGGACGGCCAGACCTGGGACGAGGTGACCGCGCTGGCCCGCGAGGTCGAGGACGCCGGTGCGAGCATCCTCAACCTCGGCATCGGCTGGCACGAGGCCCGGATCCCGACCATCGTGACCTCGGTGCCCCGGGCGGCGTTCACCGAGTACGCGGCCCGGCTGCGCGAGCACGTCTCCCTCCCCGTCGTCGCGACGAACCGGATCAACACGCCGGAGGTCGCCGAGGAGGTGCTCGCCTCCGGCGCCGACCTCGTCTCGCTGGCGCGTCCGTTCCTCGCCGACCCCGACTTCGTCCGCAAGGCCGCCGAGGGCCGCAGCGACGAGATCAACACGTGCATCGCCTGCAACCAGGCGTGCCTGGACCACACGTTCTCGAAGCAGCGTGCTTCCTGCATGGTCAACCCACGGGCCGGTCACGAGACCGAGCTCGTCATCGGCACCGCGCCGGTGCGACGGCGGGTGGCGGTCGTCGGCGGCGGGCCCGCCGGCATGGCGGCCGCGGTCACGCTGGCCGAACGCGGGCACGACGTCCGGCTCCTCGAGGGGCGCGACCACCTGGGCGGCCAGTTCGACATCGCGATGCGCATCCCGGGCAAGGAGGAGTTCGCCGAGACCATCCGCTACTTCACCCGGCGGCTCGAGGTGCTGGGGGTCGACGTACGGCTCTCCACGTGGGCGGATGCCGCGTCGCTCGCGGCCGAGGGCGTCGAGGAGGTCGTCGTCGCCACCGGGGTCGAGCCGAGGGTGCCGGACATCCCGGGCATCGACCACCCCTCCGTCATGACCTACGCCGAGCTCGTCCGCGGGGAGCGCGAGCCGGGACGACGCGTCGCCGTCATCGGGGCCGGGGGCATCGGGGTCGACGTCTGCGAGCTCCTCACGACCGGCCGGTCGCCGACGCTCGACGTCGACGCGTGGCGTCACGAGTGGGGGGTCGGCGACCCCGACGCGACCCGTGGGGGTGTGGTGCCCGCGGTGCCGGAGCCCAGCCCCCGGGAGGTCGTCCTGCTCCAGCGGAAGGCGACCCCCATCGGCAAGGGCCTCGGGAAGACCACCGGCTGGGTGCACCGCGCGTCGCTGAGGGCGAAGGGGGTCGAGCAGGTGACCGGCGTCGCCGAGTACGAGCGCATCGACGACGACGGCCTGCACGTCCGGCTCGGCGAGGCCGGGGCGCAGCGACGCACCGTCGCCTGCGACACGGTCGTCGTGTGCGCGGGCCAGGAGTCGCTCCGCACCGTCGCCGACGAGCTCGCCGACGGCGGGATGACCGTGCACGTGGTGGGTGGTGCGGACGTCGCGGCCGAGCTCGACGCCAAACGCGCCATTCGTCAGGGCACCGAGGTGGCCGCCCGTATCTGACGGCCGCGTCGTCAGTCGGGCGGCGCGACGTCCGTCTGCGCCGGCAGGTTCGCGACGCCGACGGGGCAGGTGAGCCCGTTGGGGCCGTGGTTGCAGTACCCGCCCGGGTTCTTGTGCAGGTACTGCTGGTGGTAGTCCTCCGCGTAGTAGAACTCGCCCGCCTGCTCCGCCGGTGCGATGGTCGTCGTGATGTCGCCGCGTCCCGCGTCGGTGAGGACCCGCTGGAACGCGTCCCGCGTGGCCTGGGCCGCTGCGGCCTGCGCCTCGGTGGTCGTGAAGACCACCGACCGGTAGGCGGTGCCGATGTCGTTGCCCTGGCGGTTGCCCTGCGTGGGGTCGTGGTTCTCCCAGAACGCCTTGAGCAGCAGCTCGGGGGAGGTCTGCTGCGGGTCGTAGGCGACCAAGACCGTCTCGGCGTGCCCGGTGCGCCCGGTGCACGTCTCCTCGTAGGTGGGGTTCGGCGTGAGGCCGCCCATGTAGCCGGCGGCGGTCGTGACGACCCCGGGGAGCGTCCAGAAGATGCGCTCGACGCCCCAGAAGCAGCCCATCCCGACGTACAGGACCTCGGTGCCGTCCGGCCAGGGGCCTTCGAGCGGGGTCCCGAGCACGGCATGGGTGTCGGGGACGGGGAAGGGCCGCGTGCTGCGCCCGGGCAGGGCGTCCTCGCGGCTCGGGAGGGTGGTCTTGGCGCGCGATCCGAAGAGCATGACCAGTGCAACAGCGACACATGGTGGTGTCATCCCCACCGGCTGAACGGGGATGCCGGGTCGTCCGTTCGGACGCGAGTAAAGCCCAGGTCTAGTCAAAGTAAAGAAATCGAAAAGAATCGATGCCACGAGGCTTGTCCATCGTTGTCATCCACCGTTCCCGGCGGTGGACCGGAAGAAGGCCCATGCGCACACTGAAGCGGCGAGAGCTCCTCGGGGGTGTGGTGTGGAGCGTGCCGGTCGTGGTCGTCGGGGCCCCCGCGGCCCAGGCGGCGTGCTCGGGTCCGGTGACGACGCACACCCCGGACCTCGCCACCGCGCGCAGTGCCACGACGAGCGCCCCCAACGGCCACACCCGCTCGACCCGGACCTCTCGCAAGGCGTCGCGTCGTTCACCGCCACGCTGACCCTGAGGACGGCCCTGCTCCCGGGGCGGAGCGCCGAGCAGTCCTGGGCCGTGGAGACCGAGACCGGAAAGGGGGCCACGGCCCTGTACCTGACGACGACGCTCGTGCAGTACAGCACCACGTCGTGCGGTGAGACGAGCCAGACCGGCCAGCGCACCCTCGGGCCCGTCGAGTGGGGCGCGAACGCGACGTGACGTCCGGCCGGTTCGAGACGATGCGCGCGGCGGTCCTACGCTCGGAGGCATGACGACTCCGACCCCCGGCTTCTCCACCCGCGCCATCCACGCCGGACAGGACCCCGACCCCACGACGGGTGCGGTCGTCCCCCCGATCCACCAGGTCAGCACGTACAAGCAGGACGGGGTCGGCGGGCTCCGGGGCGGGTACGAGTACTCCCGCTCGGCGAACCCCACCCGGACGGCTCTCGAGGAGTGCGTCGCCGCGCTCGAGGGCGGCGAGCGTGGGCTGGCCTTCGCCAGCGGGCTCGCCGGCGAGGACGCCGTCCTGCGGGCCCTGCTGCGTCCTGGAGACCACGTCGTCGTCCCGTCCGACGCCTACGGCGGCACCTACCGGCTGTTCAAGAGGGTGCTCGAGCCCTGGGGTGCCGGTCACTCCGTCGCGGCGGTGGCGGACGTCGACGCGGTCCGCGCCGCGATCCGCCCCCAGACCCGCATCGTCTGGGTCGAGACGCCCACGAACCCGCTGCTGGGCATCGCCGACATCGAGGCGATCGCAGAGGTGGCGCACGCCGCGGGTGCGCTGCTCGTCGTCGACAACACCTTCGCCTCGCCCTACCTCCAGAGCCCGGTTGCCCTCGGCGCCGACGTCGTCGTCCACTCCACGACCAAGTACTGCGGCGGGCACAGCGACGTCGTCGGGGGAGCGGTCGTCGTCGCGCCGGGCGTCACGACCCACGACGGGGAGTCCGTCGCCGAGCGCATCGCCTTCCACCAGAACGCCATGGGTGGGGTCGCAGGCCCGTTCGACGCCTGGCTCGTGCTCCGCGGGCTGAAGACCCTCGCGGTGCGGATGGAGCGGCACTGCGACAACGCCGAGACCGTCGTCGACATGCTGTCCGCGCACCCCGGGGTCACCGCCGTGCACTACCCCGGCCTGCCGGACCACCCGAACCACGACGTCGCCGCCCGTCAGATGCGCCGGTTCGGCGGGATGGTCTCCTTCCGGGTGCGAGGTGGTGAGGATGTCGCCGCGAAGGTCTGCGCCGAGACGCAGGTGTGGACCCTCGGCGAGTCGCTCGGCGGGGTCGAGTCGCTCATCGAGCACCCGGCACGGATGACGCACGCCTCCGTGGCCGGCACCGAGCTCGAGGTGCCCGGCGACCTCGTCCGGCTGTCCGTCGGGATCGAGGACGTCACGGACCTCGTCGCCGACCTGCGCACCGTCCTGGACCGCCTCACCTGAGGCCCGGCCTGGCCCCCGGTCACAGGAGGCGCACAGGAGAGCCACACGGCGCTGACCGGCGCCCTTCCTACCGTCGAGGCATCGAGACCACGACCCGGAGGACATCATGAGCTCCAGCCAGACCGACCGCCCGACGTACGAGGGGCGCGTGCTGCCCCGGCCCGAGGACGAGGTCGTCGACCAGGGCCTCGCCTTCGACCTCGGCACCCTCTTCGACCGCCGCCGCGCGCTCCAGGTGCTGGGGATCGGCGTCGCCGGTGGGGCGCTCGCCGCCTGTGGGAGCGGCTCGTCCTCCTCCGGCTCCTCCGCTTCCGCCTCGGGCGGCTCGTCGGCCACCTCGTCGAGCAGCGCGAGTGCCGACGGCGACCTCACCGAGATCCCGGACGAGACCGCCGGCCCCTACCCGGGTGACGGCTCGAACGGCGCCGACGTGCTCGAGCAGAGCGGCGTCGTCCGCCAGGACATCACGAGCAGCTTCGGCGACTCGACGACCACGGCCCCCGGCATCCCCATGGAGCTGCAGCTGACCGTCCTCGACATCCGGGGCGGCGGTGCCCCGATGGCCGGCGCGGCGGTCTACGTGTGGCAGTGTGACGCCCTCGGGCAGTACTCGATGTACACCGAGGCGGTCCAGGACGAGAACTACCTGCGTGGTGTACAGGTCACCGACGAGTCGGGGGTCGTGACGTTCGCGAGCCTCTTCCCGGGCTGCTACGCGGGCCGGTGGCCGCACATCCACTTCGAGGTCTACCCGGACGAGGCGAGCATCAGCGACGCCTCGAACGCCATCTGCACCTCGCAGGTCGCGCTGCCGCAGAACGCCTGTGACACCGTGTACGCCCTGGACGCCTACACCGGCTCGGCCGAGAACCTCTCCCGGCTGACCCTCGCCACCGACAACGTCTTCGGTGACGACGGCGGCGTGCACCAGCTCGCGACGGTCAGCGGCGACACCTCCGGGTACACCGTCGCGCTCACCGTCCCGATCGACACCTCGACCGAGCCGACAGGCGGTAGCGCCCCGACGGGGGGTGGCGGCCCGGGCGGCGGCGGTGGTCAGCCTCCCGCGCCGCCCACGAACGGCTGACCCGGACGGCCCGTCCTCGTCGCCGGCCCCGGCCACCCGCTCACTAGAGTGCGCGGGTGGCCGCGGTCCTGTGCGTCGACGTCGGGTCGACCTTCACCAAGGGGCTGCTCGTCGGGGACGACGGCGCGGTCCTCGCCCGGGCCTCGCACCCGACGACCCGGACGACGGACGTCATGGACGGCGTCGACGCCGTCCGCGCCGAGCTGGCCGCGGTCCACGACCCGGAGCGCACGGTGCTGTGCTCCAGCGCCGGCGGCGGGCTGCGGCTCGCGGTGGTGGGGTACGAGCGCGCCGTCACCACCGAGGCGGGCTACCGGGTCGGGCTGTCGGCCGGCACGCGGGTCGTCCACGTCGCCGCCGGGCCGCTCGGAGGGCCCGACGTCGCGGCGCTGCGCGCGGCACGCCCCGACGTCGTGCTTCTCGTCGGCGGGACCGACGGTGGCAACGCCGACGTCCTCGTGCACAACGCGCGCCGCCTCGCGAGGGCGCGGATGCGCGCTCCGGTCGTCGTCGCCGGCAACGCCGACGCCGCCGGCCAGGTGGTGGCCGAGCTCGGGTCCACCGCGCGCCGGCACGTCGTCGCGGCCAACGTCCTGCCCCGGATCGGCGAGATCGCGCCGTCCGGCGCCCGCGGCGCCATCCGCCGGGTCTTCCTCGAGCACGTCATCGGCGGCAAGGGCCTCTCGCGGGGACGCGGCTTCGCGGGTCTGGTCCGTGCCGCGACCCCGGACGCGGTGCTGCGCGGCGTCGAGGTGCTCGCCGAGGTGGCCGGAACGGACGTCCTCGTCATCGACGTCGGAGGCGCCACGACCGACGTCTACTCGGTCCTCGGGCCGCAGGGCGAGGACGCCTCGATCCGCCGGGAGGTCGTGGGCACGCTGTGGCACGCGCGCACCGTCGAGGCCGACCTCGGGATGCGCTGGACCGCCGAGGGCGTGGTGGAGGCCGCGGACCGCGAGCGCCTGGACCTCACCTCGACGGCACGGGCACACGCCGGCCGGGTCACGGCCGATCCGGGGCGCCTCGCGAGGACCCCGGAGGAGTGGGACGCCGAGGAGACGCTCGCGACGACCGCGGTCCGGGTGGCGCTGCGCCGGCACGGACGGCCGGCGCCGGGGGAGCGGCCGCGCCCCCTCGCGGACGTCGGGCTCGTCGTCGGCTCCGGCGGCGTGCTCCGCCATGCGGCGCCGCAGCTCGCCGACCGGGTGCTCGCGGCCGCCCTCGCCGACCACGGGGGTGGCTGGCGGGTCCCGGACCGGGCGCGCACGACCGTCGACCGCGACTACGTCCTCGCCGCGGTGGGCCTCCTCGCCGACGAGGACCCCGCTCTCGCCGCGGCCCTCGCCGGACGCCTCGTCCCCTGGCAGTGACCGCGCGCCGCGGATAGCCTTGGCGGGCATGACGACCGGGGACGGCGACCCCGAACAGCGACGACGCACCGGCAGGGTGCGCACCGTCGCCCGATGGGCCGGGCGCGGGCTGCTCGTCCTCGTCGTGCTGGTCCTCGTCGTCGCGAGCATCCCCGTCCCGCTCGGCGACCTGCACGACGCGCCGGCCGACCCCGCCACGACCTACGCGCAGGCCGAGGAGAAGTTCACCGAGTGGGCCGCGGACGAGACCGCCCTGGACGTCTTCGAGCCGTGCCGCAGCGGCCTCTACGGGACGGGCGAGCGCACCGAGGTCGCCGTCGTCCTCTTCCACGGCCTGACGAACTGCCCGCGGCAGTTCCGCGAGATCGCCGAGCAGCTGCGCTCCGAGGGGAAGAACGTCGTCGTGCTCCGGGCGCCGGAGCACGGGCGGGCCACCCCCGACGGCCGCCGGATCGGGGACGTCTCGTTCGCCGGCGCCTTCACCGCCGAGGAGATCAGGGACTGGTCGGCCGCGTCGGTCGACATCGCGGCAGGGCTCGGCGACCGGGTGCACGTGCTCGGCCTGTCCATGGGCGGGGTGGCGGCGGCCTGGACCGCCCAGCACCGCGAGGTGGACAAGGCGGTGCTCGTCGCGCCGGCGATGACGCTGCACGGGATGCCGGGGATCGTCGACTGGTGGTTCCCCAACCTCTTCACCCGGCTGCCGCACTTCGTCATCCACACCGACCCGACGCTGGACCACTCGTACGCGGGTGAGTCCCCCGCAGGTGCCGCGGAGATGTTCCGGATGGCCCGCGAGGTGCGGCGGGAGGCCGACGACCGCGCCCCGCTGACGACGACGATCACGGTCGTCACCAACGAGGCGGACGAGCAGGTGGACAACCGCGACATCGCCCGGCTCGTGGAGCACTGGCGTGCGCACGGGGCGCAGGTGGACACCGAGTCGTTCCCGGCCGACCTCGACCTGCCGCACGACGTGGTGGACGTCGGGCAGCGGGAAGGGCGGACCGACGTCACCTACCCCGTGCTGCTCGCGGCCGTCCGGTGAGCCGGCGCCGGGGGAGGCCCCGGCTCAGCCGGTGTACGGCGTGGCCGAGACGATCTTGACCTCGACCTGCGAGCCGTTGGGGGCCTCGTAGGACACCGTGTCGCCGACCTTGTGGCCGTTCACCGCGTCGCCGATCGGCGACTTCTCGGAGAACACCTGCATCGAGGAGTCGGTGATCTCGCGGGAGCCGAGGAGGAACTGCTCCTCGTCGCCGAACATCTCGACGGTGACGACCATCCCGGACTCGACGACGCCGTCGTCCTTGGGGGTCTCGCCGATGATGGCGTTCTCGAGGAGCTGGGTGAGCTGGCGGATGCGGGCCTCCATCTTGCCCTGCTCCTCCTTGGCGGCGTGGTAGCCGCCGTTCTCGCGGAGGTCGCCCTCCTCCCGGGCCGCCTCGATGCGCTTGGCGATCTCGACGCGCCCCGGGCCGGAGAGCTCCTCGAGCTCGGTCTTGAGACGGTCGTAGGCCGCCTGGGTCAGGTAGCTCTGGCTGGTCGTCTCGGTCACGGCTGGTTCAACTCCTGCGGGTGCATTGGGGCGCCGGACCCTCGCGGGGTGGCGCCGAGGGTGCTACGGCAACGGGCCCGGGCCGACGGCTGGTGCTCAGCCTCTCGTCGGACCCAGACCCGAACGTGAAGACGACAGTCTACCAACCGGGTGCCCGGGAGGCACATCCGCGCGGCCCGACGGCGGCTCAGGGCGCTGCGGGACGCCGCACGCACGACTCGACGACGCCGGTGACGGCCCGGGCGCTGGTGCGGACCACCACGCTGCGGTGGACCACCGAGGGGCCGTCGCCCGGCACCGAGTCCTCGACCGTGCCGACCCGACCCTTGCGGGCGTCGAGCCCGCTCACCCGGCAGAGGACGGCCGTCCCCTCCGGGCGGACGAGGTCGTACTCGACCCGCACCGACGAGTCCGACTCGACGCGGTACCCCGTGACCTGGGGACGGACCTGGCCGGAGGTCGACGCCCAGCCGTACCAGACCACCGCGAGCACCGCGAGGGCGACCGCGGCCAGCCCGGCGAGGCGCGTCCGGCCCGCGCGGCTGCGGAGGTCGAGCGGAGGCACGGCGGCTCCTGGACGGTGGGTGGGTGGTGAGAGAGGATGGGACGTCCCCATTCTCGGGCCTGGCCCGACACGACGACACCGAAGGGTCCCCCATGTCCGAACGGCTCCGGCTCATGTGCGTGCACGCGCACCCGGACGACGAGTCGAGCAAGGGCGCAGCGACGATGGCGAAGTACGTCGACGCCGGCCACGAGGTCCTCGTCGTGTCCTGCACGGGCGGTGAGCGGGGCGACATCCTCAACCCGCGGCTCCAGGACGACGTCCACATCCTGCGCGACCTCGCCCAGGTCCGCCGTGACGAGATGGCCCGGGCCCGGGACATCCTCGGCGTCCGGCACTCCTGGCTGGGCTTCGTCGACTCCGGGCTGCCCGAGGGCGACCCGCTGCCGCCCCTGCCCGACGGCTGCTTCGCCCTCGAGCCGCTCGAGGTCACCACCGAGGCGCTCGTGCGTGAGGTCCGCCGCTTCCGTCCGCACGTCATGACGACGTACGACGAGAACGGCGGCTACCCCCATCCGGACCACATCATGTGCCACGACGTCTCGATGGCGGCGTTCGACGCCGCCGGAGACGCCGGCCGCTTCCCCGACGCCGGGGCCCCCTGGCAGCCCTTGAAGATCTACTACAACCAGACCTTCAACCGCGCCCGGATCACGGCCTTCGACCGCGCCCTCGTCGAGCTCGGCGAGGAGAGCCCGTACGCCGAGTGGCTCGAGCGATGGGACCGCCAGGGCATCGCCGACCGGGTGGTCACGACCCGCGTCCCCTGCGCCGAGTGGTTCGACCGCCGCGACGCCGCGCTGCTCGCGCACGCCACGCAGGTCGACCCGGAGGGCAACTTCTTCCGGGTGTCCCGCGAGGTGCAGCAGCGCGTGTGGCCGGTCGAGGAGTACGAGGCCGCCGCGTCGTACGTGCCCATCGCCGAGGGTGAGGACGACCTCTTCGCCGGGCTCCCCACCGAGGTCGCCGAGGCCGACGCGATGGCCACCTCCGACGGGCTGCGGCTCGTCCACGACACCCGCGCGGAGCGTGCCGCGTGACCGACACCGTGCCCGCGCTGCCGGGCTTCCTCGCGTTCGTGGCCTTCACCTTCCTCGCGCTCGCCCTGTGGCTCCTCATGCGCAACATGAACGAGCGGATGCGTCGGATGTCCTACCGGCAGCAGCGCGCGCACCGCGGCAGGAACGACCCCCAGGCGGGCCCCGACGACGTCTGGGACGACGCCGACGGCGGTGGCGGTACCGGGGGCTCCGCCGCGGGCTCCTCCGACGGTGACGGCGGTGGAGGCGACTGACGCGTCGAGCAACGTGACGGTGGGACCGGCGAGCGACGACATGCCGGGGGACATGGCGGATGCCCGTGAGCGGGGCGGTCGGTCGACGGTGCCGGCGGGCCGGGTGGTCAGGCCGCGGTGCCGGTGAGGGCCAGCGAGGCCGCCACGACGTGCGCCCCGAACGCGAGGATCGTCAGCGTGTGGAACACCTCGTGGAAGCCGAACCAGCGCGGTGAGATGTTCGGCCGCTTCGTGCCGTAGACGACCGCGCCCAGGCTGTAGAGCACCCCGCCGAGCACCACCCAGGCCATGACCGCGCCGCCCGCGTGCTCGAGCAGCGGGCCGAAGTAGAAGACCGCGACCCAGCCGAGCATCACGTAGACCGGCACGTAGAGCCAGCGGGGGGCGCCCGCCCACAGGACCCGGAAGAGGACCCCGGCGACCGCACCCGTCCAGACGACGAGGAGGAGGGTGCGGGCCTGGCCGGTGGGCAGGAGGAGTGCGAAGGGCGTGTAGCTGCCGGCGATGATGAGGAAGATGTTCGAGTGGTCCAGGCGCCGCAGGACGTCGGCGACGCGCGGCGACCACGTGCCGCGGTGGTAGACGGCCGACGTGCCGAAGAGGAGCACGGCGGTCCCGGCGAAGACGGCGGCGGAGACCTTGGCCGAGGTCGTGCTCGCCAGCACGACGAGGAGCACCCCGGCGGCAAGGGCGACGGGGGTCATCCCGGCGTGCAGCCAACCACGCAGCCGCGGCTTGACCTGGGCGATGGCGGCCTCGACCCGGGTCTCGAGGGCATCGAGCGCGCCGGGGTCGGGCGTCGGTGTGCGGTCGCTGTCCTCCATGCCGCCACACTAACCTACGCGAGCGTAGGTTCGGGACGGCTCCGGCCTCTCCACAGGATCTCCACAGCGCGTCCGCGGCCCCCTCACGGGCCGCGGAGTAGTTTTGGACCGGCGCCGGAACGGCCGGCGGACGGACAGTGACGACGGGAGGCCAGGGGGTGCGGCGACTCTCGGACGTCCTGTACGCCACGTACGCCCGCCGGCTCACCCGTCAGCTCGGGTCGGCGCCGCTCCCGCGTCACGTCGGCGTCCTCGTGGACGGCAACCGGCGGTGGGCCAAGCTGCGCGGCGCAGGCACCGAGGAGGGGCACCGCGCCGGGGCCGACAACATCGCCAACCTCCTCACCTGGTGCGACGAGGTCGGGGTGGAGGTCGTCACGCTCTGGCTGCTCTCCACGGACAACCTCAACCGTCCCGAACGCGAGCTGCGGCCGCTGCTCGGCATCATCGAGGACGTCGTCGACTCCGTGGCAGCCACCGGCCGGTGGCGGGTGAACCCCTTCGGGGCGCTCGACCTCCTGCCCGCGGCGACGACCGAGCGGCTCAAGGCAGCGGCCGAGCGGACCGGCGAGGTCGACGGCATGCTCGTCAACGTCGCGGTGGGTTACGGGGGGCGTCGGGAGATCGCGGACGCCGTGCGCAGCCTGCTGCACGAGCACGCCACGAAGGGCACGAGCATCGAGGAGCTCGCCGAGGTCATCGACGTCGAGCACATCGCCGAGCACCTGTACACCAAGGGCCAGCCCGACCCGGACCTCGTCATCCGTACCTCCGGCGAGCAGCGCCTCTCGGGCTTCCTGCTGTGGCAGAGCGCGCACAGCGAGTTCTACTTCTGCGAGGCGTTCTGGCCCGACTTCCGGAAGGTCGACTTCCTCCGCGCGCTGCGGGCCTACGGGGAACGTCACCGCCGGTACGGCGCCTGACGACGGCCGGACGGCCATCCGGTGACGAACGGGTGATATTTCGGCACATGGGCCACATCCGTCACACGTTTCACAGGCGACCCGACACGCCGGGGTCCGCTTGTCCCGATCGGGCATCGACGGAGTCGTAGCGTCGAGCCACCGGCAGCACCTCGTCCTCAGGAGCGGCAATGGCCTCGACCACGCGCACGACAGACGGTACGACCTCGGGGAAGGAGCCGTGTCGCACGTTCGTCCTGGACACCTCGGTCCTGCTGTCCGACCCGAAGGCGATGCACCGGTTCGCCGAGCACGAGGTCGTCCTCCCGGTCGTCGTCGTCACCGAGCTCGAGGCCAAGCGTCACCACCCCGAGCTCGGCTACTTCGCCCGCCAGGCGCTACGGATGCTCGACGACCTCCGGGTCAGCGCCGGCCGCCTCGACGCCCCGGTCCCGATCGGTGACGACGGCGGCTCGCTGCGCGTCGAGCTCAACCACACCGACCCCACCTCGCTGCCGGCGGGCTTCCGCCTCGGCGACAACGACACCCGCATCCTCGCGGTGGCGCGCAACCTCGCCAACGAGGGGAGCACCGTCACCGTCGTCTCGAAGGACCTGCCCATGCGGGTCAAGGCGTCGGCCTGCGGCCTGGACGCCGAGGAGTACCGCGCCGAGCTCGCGGTCGAGTCCGGCTGGACGGGCATGGCCGAGGTCGAGGTCACGACCGAGGAGATGGACCACCTCTACGAGTACGGCCGTCTCGAGCACGTCCCCGCGGCCGAGCTGCCCTGCCACACCGGCCTGAAGCTCATCTCGCCGCGCGGGTCCGGGCTCGGCCGGGTCGGGCCGGACAAGCAGGTCCGCCTCGTGCGCGGCGACCGCGACGCGTTCGGCCTGCACGGCCGCAGCGCCGAGCAGCGCATCGCGCTCGACCTCCTCCTGGACCCCGACGTCGGGATCGTCAGCCTCGGCGGACGCGCGGGCACCGGCAAGTCCGCGCTCGCCCTGTGCGCCGGGCTCGAGGCGGTCATGGAGCGGCGCCAGCAGCGCAAGGTCGTCGTCTTCCGGCCGCTCTACGCCGTCGGCGGCCAGGAGCTCGGCTACCTGCCGGGCACCGAGGCCGAGAAGATGAACCCGTGGGGGCAGGCGGTGTTCGACACCCTCTCGGCCCTCGTCTCGCGAGAGGTCGTCGAGGAGGTCCTGGACCGCGGGATGCTCGAGGTCCTGCCGCTCACGCACATCCGCGGCCGCAGCCTGCACGACGCGTTCGTCGTCGTGGACGAGGCGCAGAGCCTGGAGCGCAACGTCCTCCTCACCGTGCTCTCGCGTATCGGGCAGAACTCCAAGGTCGTCCTCACCCACGACGTCGCCCAGCGGGACAACCTGCGGGTCGGGCGGCACGACGGTGTCGTCGCGGTCGTCGAGGCGCTCAAGGGACATCCGCTGTTCGCGCACGTGACCCTCACCCGGTCCGAGCGCAGCCCGATCGCCGCGCTGGTCACCGACCTGCTGGAGGGTATCGAGGTCTGACCTGGGGCGATGTGGCCGGAACCTGAGCGTCCGTTCAGGTCTGCGTTTAGACTCCTCGCCAGATCCCCCTACAGTAAGGTCTCGATTCCATAACGCCCTCGGGTCATCCCCCTCTCGCCTCGAGGGCCCTCCGTCGTGAAAGGTCGCTCCCGCACGCTCATGGCTCGCTACACACCCCGCCACGCCCCGAGACACGCCGCTCCCCGGCGTTCGCTCGGGCGCTCGGTCGGCCGCCCCGTCGTGACGACGGGTGTCCTCGCGGCGGTCGTGAGTGGCGGTGTGGCCGCGGCCAGCGCGTTCCAGGGTGACGCCGCGAGCGCGGAGCCGCTGACCCTCGCGATCGACGCCACCACGACGACGACCTCCACGGAGGAGTCGAAGCGCGCGAGCGCCGACTCCGCCCGGGTCGCGTCCGACCGCTCCGGCGCCAACGCGCAGCGCTCGGTCGCCGCCGCGAAGGCCGCCGAGGAGGAGCGCGCCCGGGCCGCCGCGCTGGCCAAGAAGCGCCGCGAGGCCGAGGAGCGGGCCGCCCGCGCCGCGGAGCGTGAGCGCATCCTCGCCAACGCGCAGCAGGACCCCAAGTCGGTGGCACGGCTGCTCCTGCCGGAGTACGGCTTCAGCGAGGCGCAGTGGCCCTGCCTGGACCAGCTGTGGATCGGCGAGAGCGACTGGCGCTGGTTCGCCGAGAACCCGTCCTCCGGCGCGTACGGCATCCCGCAGTCCTTGCCCGCGTCCAAGATGGCCACCGCGGGCAGCGACTGGCGGACCAACCCGGCCACCCAGATCCGGTGGGGCCTCGACTACATCCGGAGCTCGTACGGCACTCCGTGCAACGCCCTCGACCAGTGGCAGGCGCGCTCCCCCCACTGGTACTGAGCCACACCCGGGCGGGCGTCCGGCTCCCGGACGCCTCGAGGCCGAGACCTCGCTCCTGACGCCGCCGTCAGATCTTCCGCAGCCGGATGTGCGTCACGGCATGGTCGGCGCCCTTGCTGAGCACGAGCGTCGCGCGGTCCCGGGTCGGCTGGATGTTCTCGACGAGGTTCGGCTCGTTGGTCGCCGCCCAGATCCGGCTCGCGGTCTCGCGCGCCTCGTCGTCGCTGAGCGCCGCGTACCGGTGGAAGTACGACTGCGGGTCGGCGAACGCCGTCTCCCGCAGCCGGAGGAACCGCTCGACGTACCAGCGACGCACCTCGTCCGGTGGTGCGTCGACGTACACCGAGAAGTCGAAGTAGTCCGACACCGCCGTCGTGCTCCCGCCGTCGGGCCGGACGGCCGGAGGCTGGAGGACGTTGAGGCCCTCGACGATGAGCACGTCGGGACGGCGGACCTCGAGCGGCTCGGGCAGCACGTCGTAGGTCAGGTGGGAGTACTGCGGCGCGGTGACCACGGGCATCCCGGACTTGACGTCGGCGACGAAGCGCAGCAGGGCCCGCCGGTCGTAGGACTCGGGGAACCCCTTGCGCTGCAGCAGCCCGCGCGCCTCGAGCTCGGCGTTGGGGTGGAGGAAGCCGTCCGTCGTCACGAGCTCGACGCGGGGCGTGTGCGGCCAGCGGGACATGAGCTCGCGCAGGATGCGGGCCGTCGTCGACTTGCCGACGGCCACCGACCCCGCGACGCCGACGACGAACGGCACCCGCCGCGGCCGGTCGCCGAGGAACTCGCTCGTCGCGAGCCGCAGCCCGTGCACGGCCTCGACGTAGAAGTGCAGCAGCCGGGAGAGCGGCAGGTAGACCTCCTCGACCTCGCGCAGGTCGAGCGGGTCGCCGAGCCCGCGCAGCCGGGACAGGTCGTCCTGGGTGAGGCTCATCGGGTGGTTCTCGCGCAGCGCCGACCAGGCCGCGCGGTCGAGGTCGACGTACGGGGTCGGGAGCGCGGCGTCACCGGTGAGCCGGAGACGCGCGAGCACCTCGTCGGCCGCGGTCACGCGGCCATCATCCCGTACCGCCGCCGGTCGCAGGCAGCCCCCCGGCCGTGAGGAGCACCACGCCCCGGCGGGCTACGCTGGCGGCCATGTGCGGAATCGTCGGCTACGTCGGCCGGTCCATGGACGACACGGCCCTCGACGTCGTGATGGAGGGCCTGGCCCGGCTCGAGTACCGCGGCTACGACTCGGCCGGCGTCGCGCTCGTCACCGAGGACGGGGTCGAGACCGCGAAGCGCGCGGGGAAGCTCGAGAACCTCCGCTCCGAGCTCTCGGCCCACCCCCTCGCGGTGGCCCGCACGGGCATCGGGCACACCCGGTGGGCGACCCACGGCGGCCCCACCGACGGCAACGCCCACCCGCACCGCGGTGGCGAGGGCGGGCGCCTGGCGCTCATCCACAACGGCATCATCGAGAACTTCCACGCACTGAAGAAGGAGCTGGAGGCGGCGGGGGCCGAGTTCGAGTCCGAGACCGACACCGAGGTCGCCGCCCAGCTCGTCGGCCGCGAGTACGACCGCCTCGGGGACCTCACGGAGGCGATGCGTGTCGTCGTCGGCCGGCTCGAGGGCGCGTTCACCCTGCTCGCCGTGCACGCCGACAGCCCGGGCGTCGTCGTCGGGGCGCGGCGCAACAGCCCGCTCGTCGTGGGCCTCGGCGACGGCGAGAACTTCCTCGGCAGCGACGTCGCGGCGTTCATCGGCCACACCCGACACGCCGTCGAGCTCGGGCAGGACCAGATCGTCACGATCACACCGGACGGCCACACCGTCATCGGGTTCGACGGCTCCCCTGCCCAGGGCAAGGGCTACGAGGTCACGTGGGACGCCTCGGCCGCCGAGAAGGGCGGCTACGACACCTTCATGGAGAAGGAGATCCACGAGCAGCCGCACGCCGTCGGCGACACCCTCCTCGGCCGCACGAAGGACGACGGCGAGCTGGTCCTCGACGAGCTGCGCATCTCCGAGGACCGGCTGCGCCAGGTCGACCGCATCACGGTCGTCGCCTGCGGCACGGCCGCGTACGCCGGGATGGTCGCGAAGTACGCCATCGAGCACTGGACGCGCATCCCCGTCGAGGTCAGCCTCGCCCACGAGTTCCGGTACTGCGACCCGATCGTCGACGACCGCACCCTCGTCGTCTCGATCAGCCAGTCGGGCGAGACGATGGACACCCTCATGGCGGTCAAGCACGCCACCGAGCTCGGGGCGCTGACCCTGTCCATCTGCAACACGCACGGCTCGACCATCCCGCGCGAGTCCGACGCCGTCCTCTACACCCACGCCGGTCCGGAGATCGCCGTCGCGTCGACCAAGGCCTTCCTCGCGCAGATCACCGCCTGCTACGTCCTCGGCCTCTACCTCGCCCAGCTGCGCGGCGAGACCTACGCCGACGACGCCAAGGCCGTGATGAACGAGCTGCGCGAGATGCCCGACAAGGTCGAGGACCTCCTCGGCCGGATGGGCCGGGTCATCGAGATGGCGGAGTTCATGGCCGACAGCCGTGCCGTGCTCTTCCTCGGCCGGCACGTCGGGTTCCCCGTCGCGATGGAGGGGGCGCTCAAGCTCAAGGAGCTCGCGTACATCCACGCGGAGGGTTTCGCGGCGGGCGAGCTCAAGCACGGCCCGATCGCGCTCATCGAGCCCGGGCAGCCCGTGTTCGTCGTCGTGCCGTCCCCGGACACACCGCACGAGCTGCACAAGAAGGTCGTGTCCAACATCCAGGAGATCCGGGCCCGCGGAGCCCGCACGATCGTCATCGCGCACGACGGCGACGACGACGTCCTGCCCTTCGCGAGCGAGGTCATCCGGATCCCGCAGTGCCCGCCGATGCTCGCGCCGCTGCTCGCCGTCGTCCCGCTCCAGGTCTTCGCGCTGCACCTCGCGACCGCCAAGGGCCTCGACGTCGACCAGCCGCGCAACCTCGCCAAGTCGGTCACCGTCGAGTGAGCGCGGTCCCCCGGTGATCGTCGGCGTGGGCATCGACGTCGTCGACGTCGCGCGGTTCACCGCGGCGCTGGAGCGCACGCCCGCCCTGCGCACGCGGCTCTTCACGGAGAACGAGCGTGACCTCCCGGCCGCCTCGCTCGCCGCGCGGTTCGCGGCGAAGGAGGCGCTGGCCAAGGCCCTGGGCGCGCCGGTGGGCATGCACTGGCACGACGCCGAGGTGCACCGGGGCGACGGCCGCAGACCGCACCTCGTCGTCCGGGGGACCGTCGCGGCCGAGGTCGACGCCCTCGGCATCGGCTCGCTGCACCTCTCGCTGTCCCACGACGCCGGCATCGCGTCCGCCGTCGTCGTCGCCGAGCAGGAGGACACCGCCCGATGATCGAGGCCCACGGGACCGACCCCGTCCGCGCCGCCGAGGAGGCGCTGATGGCGACGCTGGACGAGGGCGAGCTCATGGCCCGCGCGGTCGAGGGGCTGGCCGCCGTGGCGGACGCGCGCCTCGCCGAGCGGGACGGCCGGTCGGTCGTGGCGCTCGTCGGCCCGGGCAACAACGGCGCGGACGCCCTCTACGCCGCGGCCCGGCTCGCAGAAGCCGGGTACGCCGCCGCGGCCGTGCACCACGACACCGTCCACGACGGCGCGCGGGAGGCCGCCGAGGCCGCGGGCGTCGTGCTCACCACCGAGCCGCAGGTGCTCGCGGAGGCCGACCTCGTCCTCGACGGCGTGCTCGGGATCGGCGCCCGGCCGGGCCTGCCGGCCTGGGCTCGGGCGTGGGTCGAGGCCGTGCCGGAGACCGCGTACGTCGTCGCGGTCGACCTGCCGTCCGGGCAGGACCCCGCCGGCAGTGTGCTCGACCCGCACGGCGTCATCGCCGACGAGACCGTCACCTTCTCGGTCGCCAAGCCCGTCCACCTGCTGCCCGCCACCGAGCAGGCGTGCGGCGCGCTGTCCGTCGTCGACATCGGCCTCGAGGTCGAGGCCGAGCCGGTGGTGCGGCGCCTCGACCACGACGACGTCGCCGCGCTGTGGCCCGTGCCCGGGCCCGGTGACGACAAGTACTCGCGTGGCGTGGTCGGCGTCGTCGCCGGCGGCGAGGAGTACACCGGGGCCGCGGTGCTGTGCGTGACGGCCGCCGCCGAGTCCGGGGCCGGGATGGTCCGCTACGTCGGCACGCCGAGCCCGGAAGGTCTCGTCCGGTCGGCCGTGCCGGAGGCGACGTACGGCGTCGGTCGGGCCCAGGCCTGGGTCGTCGGCCCCGGGCTCGACGCCGGGTCGACCCGGGCCAAGGCCCAGCTCGCCGCCGCCCGGGGAGCCCTGGCCGGCGACGAGCCGGTCGTCGTCGACGCCGGGGGTCTGGACCTCCTCGACACCGGTGTCCTGCAGGGCCGCGCCGGGCGGGTCACGTTGCTCACCCCGCACGCGGGGGAGTGCGCGCGTCTGCTGGCCCGGCTCACGGGGGACGACATCGCCCGGGAGGTGGTCGAGGACGCCCCGCTCGAGCACGCCCGCCGGCTCGCCGGGGCATCCGGTGCCACGGTCCTGCTCAAGGGCTCGACGACGCTCGTCGTGCCCCCCGGGGACGCCGCTCCGGTGTGGTCGCAGGCGGACGCACCTCCCTGGCTCGCCACCGCCGGCGCCGGGGACGTGCTCGCCGGGCTGCTCGGCACGCTCCTGGCCGGCGGGCTGTCCGCCGACGAGGCGGGGGCGCTCGGGGCCCTCGTCCACGGCTCGGCCGCCCACCGGGCCAACCCCGGCGGCCCGGTCCGGGCGCTCGCGGTGGCCCGCGCCCTTCCGGGGACGGTGGCCGCGCTGCTGCACCGCTGAGCGCCGGGCGTCCGCGCCCCTCCACCTCCGTCGAGAGCGCAGGACATGCCGAGGGCGGCCCACCTCCTCCGGCATGTCGTGCACCCTCGTCGGGACGGGTGGTGCGCCGGGTCGGCCGGACGGCCCACCCCCGCCACCTGCCCGCCCGGGGCCGCCGCAGCCGTGCCTAGACTGGTCCGGCCCATGACCAGCAGCGCCGCCGCCACCGCACCCGCCACCGCGGGAGCGTCCGCCTGGGTCACGGTCGACGCCGGGGCGATCCGCCAGAACGTCGCCGAGCTCCTCCGGCGCTCCGCGCCCGCGGAGGTCCTGGCCGTGGTCAAGGGCGACGCCTACGGCCACGGTCTCGTCACCGCCGCCCGGGCCGCGCTCGCCGGCGGCGCCACGTGGCTCGGCGTGGCCCAGCTCGACGAGGCGCTCCGTCTCCGGGCGGCCGGCGTCGAGGCCCCCCTGCTCACCTGGCTCTTCCCGCCCCAGGCCGACGTCGGGGCGGCCGTGGACGCCGGCATCGACGTCACCGTGACGAGCCCGTGGAGCCTCGAGGCCGTCGTCGCCGCCGCCCGTGACCGTGGCCGGCCGGCGCGGGTGCAGGCCAAGGTCGACACCGGGCTCGGACGGGGCGGCGTGCTCACCGACTGGTCCGGGTTCGTCGGGCTGCTGGCCGCGGCCGTCGCGGAGGAGGCCGTCGAGCTCACCGGCACGTGGTCGCACTTCGCGTGGGCGGACGCGCCGCGGCACCCGACCGTCCGGGCCCAGCAGGAGCGCTTCGTCGAGGCGCTCGCCGAGCTCGAGGGCGCCGGGGTCGACCCCGGGCTGCGGCACCTCGCGAACTCCGCCGCGACGCTCACCAACCCGTCGGCGCACTTCGACCTCGTCCGGCCGGGCCTGGCGGTGTACGGGCTCTCCCCGGTGCCGGACCTCGGTGCACCCGCGGACTTCGGGCTCCGCGAGGCGATGCGGGTCACGGCGCGGCTGACCAGCGTCAAGCGGGCCCGGGCCGGGCAGGGCGTCAGCTACGGCCACGAGTACACGACCGGTCGCGACACCGTCCTCGGCCTCGTCCCCCTCGGGTACGCGGACGGCGTCCCGCGGCACGCGGGTGGCCGGGGGCCCGTCCTCGTCGGCGGACGGACGTACCCGGTCGCGGGCCGGGTGTGCATGGACCAGGTCGTCCTCGACCTCGGCCCGGACTCCCACGCCGAGCCCGGCGACGAGGTCGTCGTCCTCGGCGTCGGCGCCGCGGGCGAGCCCACGGCCCAGGACTGGGCCGAGGCCGCCGGGACGATCAACTACGAGATCGTCACCCGGATGGGCCCCCGCCTACCCCGCGTCGTCGTGGGGGAGGAGCAGTGACGGCCCGCGTCCCCGGTCCCGCCGCGCTCGGCACCGCGGCCGCCGCCGTCGGCAACCGGGTCCGCCGGGCACGCTCGGGCTACCCGGAGGTCGACGCACCATCGGGCTGGGCGCACACGCCCACCGAGGCACTCGTCGTGACCACGGACGACGGCGTCGACCTCCACGTCGAGATCGACGCCCCGGAGGCGGGCAGCCGGGGGCGCCGCCACCTGAGCGGGCGGACCCCGACCGTCGTCCTCGTCCACGGCTTCGCGCTGACCATGCAGTCCTGGGTGCTCCAGCGCCGGGCGCTCGTGCACGCCGGCCTGCGGGTCGTCACCTACGACCAGCGCGGCCACGGCCGGTCGGCCCTCCCGGACCACTCCTCGTGCACCGTCGACCGGCTCGGGAAGGACCTGGCCGAGGTGCTCGCCACGACCTGCCGCACCGGCCCGGTCGTGCTCGTCGGGCACTCGATGGGCGGGATGAGCGTCATGTCCTTCGCCGCCCAGCACCCCGACGTCGTCCGCGACCGGGTACTGGCGGTCGCGCTCGTCGCGACCAGCCCCGGGGGCCGTGACCTCACCGAGCTCGGCCTCGGGCCGATGGCCGGACGCGTCGTCGGCACCATCGGTCCCGGTGTGCTCACCCGGCTCTCCCGGCACGCCCGCCCCATCGGTGCGCTGCGCAGGATGGGCAAGGGGGTGCACGACGCGGTCGTCGCGCGGTGGGCGTTCGACTCCCCGGTCAGCCCCGGCCTCGTCGACCTCGTCGCCGAGATGATCTTCGGCACCTCGTTCGACGTCATGGCCGCGTTCCTGCCCGACATCGACGGGCTGGACCTCGTCCCCGGCCTGGGGGCGCTCTCCGGCGTCGAGACCCTCGTCGTGAACGGGACGGGTGACCGCATCACCCCGGCGTCGCACTCGGTCGAGATCGTCCGCCACGTCCCGGGCGCCGAGCACGTCGTCGTCGAGGACGCCGGGCACATCATCATGCTCGAGCACCCCGACCTCGTGACCGAGCAGCTGCTCATGCTCGTCCAGCGCGCGCAGCGGGCGGTGGCCGAGGGTGTGCCCGTCGGCAGCAAGCCGCGGGTGCGCCGCACCGTCCAGGACATCTCCAAGAAGCGCCGGGTCGCCCGGGCCAGACGGGAGGCCGCGTCGTGAGTGTGCGGCAGGTCGTCCTGCCGACCGCCCCGGCCACCCGCGCGTTCGGTGCGGCCCTCGGGCGGATGCTCCGCGCCGGGGACCTCGTCGTCCTCACCGGTACCCTCGGCGCGGGCAAGACGACCCTGACCCAGGGGCTCGGCGAGGCCCTCGGCGTCCGTGGCGCGGTGACGTCCCCGACCTTCGTCATCGCCCGCGTGCACCCGCCGACCGCCGGCGGCCCACCGCTCGTGCACGTCGACGCCTACCGGCTCGCGGGGACCCTCGAGCTCGACGACCTCGACCTCGACGCCACGGTCGACGAGAGCGTCACGGTCGTCGAGTGGGGCGAGGGCCTCGCCGAAGGGCTCGCGGAGGACCGGCTCGAGGTCGTCCTCGACGTCGACCCCGCCACCGAGGTACGCACCGCGACGGTCACCGGCGTGGGGCTCCGGTGGGCGGACGCCGCCGCACTCGAGGTGCTCGGGGGCGCGCCGTGCTGATGCTCGCCGTGGACACCGCGACGTCGACGGTCGGCGCCGCGGTGCTCCGCGACGGCGCACCCCCGGTCGCCGCCGCCGCGGAGGGACCTCGGGCCCAGACCGAGCTGCTCGCGCCGCTCGTCGAGCGGGTGCTGGCCGAGGCAGGGGTCCGTCCGCCGGAGCTCACCGACCTCGCCGTCGGTACCGGCCCGGGCCCGTTCACCGGGCTGCGCGTCGGTCTCGTCACGGCCGTGACGATGGGCCACGCCCTCGGCTGCCCGGTCCACGGCGTGTGCTCCCTCGACGTCCTCGCCGAGCAGGCGCTCGCCGCGAGCGGGGTCGACGAGGTCCTGGTGGCCACCGACGCCCGGCGCCGCGAGGTCTACTGGGCGCGCTACCGCCGCGGCCCCGACGGGGCCGAGCGGCTGGGTGCCCCGGCGGTCGACCGTCCGGCCGAGCTGGCGGAGGAGGTCCGGGCGCTTCCCACGGCGGGCCGTGGGCCGCTCCTCTACCCGGAGTCCTTCCCGTCGCGGGTGGACGGGGTGCTCGACGTCGACCCCGGGGTGCTGGGAGCGCTCGCGTTGCACCGCCTCGCGTCGGGGACGCCGATGCCGGTCGAGCCGCTCTACCTGCGCCGGCCCGACGCGCTGACCACCGCCGAGCGGGCCGCGCGGTGAGCACCGCCCCCGACGTCCGGCTGCACCACGCGCGGTGGACCGACGTCGCGGCGCTCGCCGAGCTCGAGACCCGGCTCTTCCCGGACGACGCGTGGTCCGAGGCGTCGTGGTGGGCCGAGCTCGCCGCCCGCCCGCGGCGCGAGTACCTCGTGCTCGAGGTCGGCGGACGCGTGGCCGGCTACGGCGGGCTGGACCACGGCGGCGAGGTCACCGACGTGATGACCGTCGCGGTTGCACCGGAGGAGCGCGGCCGCGGCCTCGGCGGGATGCTCGTCGGCGAGCTCGAGCGCGCGGCGCGGGGACGGGGCGCGGAGCACCTCATGCTCGAGGTGCGGGCCGACAACGGCGCCGCTCTCGGGCTCTACGAGGGTCGCGGCTTCACGACGGTCTCCCGGCGTCGTGGCTACTACCAGCCCGGTTCCGTCGACGCGCTCGTGATGCGGAAGTCGCTGTCCACGAAGGGAGCCCACGATGGCTGACGGGCCTCTCGTCCTCGGCATCGAGACTTCGTGCGACGAGACCGGCGTCGGCCTGGTCCGCGGCGGGACCCTCCTGTTCGACGCCATCGCGAGCAGCGTCGACGAGCACGCCCGCTTCGGCGGGGTCGTGCCGGAGGTCGCGAGCCGGGCACACCTGGAGGCGATGGTCCCGACGATCGAGCGTGCCTGCACCGAGGCCGGCGTGGCCCTGCGGGACGTCGACGCCGTGGCCGTGACGTCCGGGCCCGGCCTCGCGGGCGCCCTCATGGTCGGTGTGGCGTCTGCCAAGGCACTCGCGCTGGCCCTCGGCGTCCCGCTGCACGGCGTCAACCACCTCGCGAGCCACGTGGCCGTCGACATCGTCGAGCACGGGCCCCTGCCCGAGCCGACGCTCGCCCTGCTCGTCTCCGGTGGGCACTCCTCGCTCCTGCTCGTCCCCGACGTCACCCACGACGTCCGCAGCCTCGGCTCCACCATCGACGACGCCGCGGGAGAGGCGTTCGACAAGGTCGCCCGGGTCCTCGGCCTGCCCTTCCCCGGCGGCCCGCACATCGACCGTGCGGCCAGGGACGGCGAGGTCGTCATCGACTTCCCCCGCGGGCTGACGACCGGGCGCGACCTCGAGCGGCACCGCTTCGACTTCTCGTTCTCCGGGCTGAAGACGGCCGTGTCCCGCTGGGTGCAGGCGAGGCAGTCGGCCGGCGAGCCGGTGCCCGTCGCCGACGTGGCCGCGAGCTTCCAGGAGGCGGTCACCGACGTGCTCACCCGCAAGGCCCTCGACGCCTGCCGGGCGAACGGGGTCGGGCACCTGCAGGTCGGTGGCGGGGTCGCGGCCAACTCCCGGCTCCGGGCGATGGCCCGGGAGCGGTGCGACGCGGCCGGGGTCGAGCTCCGCGTGCCGCGTCCGGGGCTGTGCACCGACAACGGCGCGATGGTCGCCGCACTCGGCGCCCAGATGGTCATCAAGGGACGACCCGCATCCGACCTCGCGATCCCCGCGGACTCCTCGATGCCGGTCACCGAGGTCTCCGCCCGACGACCCACGGCGGGACCCGGCTGACCTGCCCGCTGGGGCGCCGACGAGCCACCTCCGGCGAGCGGGGACCCGCCTACGCCGCGACGGCGTGACCCCCGCGGCGGTGCGCCGTCAGCCGTCGGCGGGCGAGAGCCAGCCGTGGATGAGCGGGACGACCGAGGCTCCCTCACCGCTCGCCGCCGCGACCCGCTTCATCGACCCGGCACGCACGTCGCCCGCCGCGAAGATGCCGGGAGCGCTGGTGGCCAGGCCGGGCGGTGGCAGGCCGTCGACCCAGAGGTCCTTCGGGACGTCACGTCCGGTGAGGACGAAGCCGCGCTCGTCGCGGACCACCTCGTCCGGGAGCCAGGCGCAGTGCGGCTCGGCGCCGAGCAGGAGGAAGAGCCCGTACGCCGCGAGCCGCCGGCGCTCGCCGGTCTCGGTGTCCTCGAGCGTGACCCACTGCAGATGCGAGTCGCCTCCGGCCTCGACGACGCGGGAGCAGGGCTGCACCGTGATGCGCGGGTTGAACTCGATCTCGCCGACGAGGTAGGCCGACATCGTCTCGGCGAGCCCGGGACGCCGGACCACGACCGTCACCGAGCGGGCGAACCGCGCCAGGTGCACGGCGGCCTGGCCCGCGGAGTTGCCGCCTCCCACGACGACGACGTCGTGGTCCTCCATCTCGCGCGAGAGCGACATCGCGGCACCGTAGTTGACGCCCGCGCCGAGGTAGTCCTCCACGGACGGCACACCGAGCGACCTGTACCGCACCCCGGAGGCGACGACGACCGCGCGGGCGGCGATCTCGAAGTCGCTGCCCCGCAGGAGGTGTGGGCCGTCCGTCGCCGCGACGAGCTCCTCGACCTCCCAGCCGGTGTGGAAACGCGTGCCGAAACGCAGGGCCTGGGTCCGGGCGCGCTGGGCGAGGCGCATCCCCGAGATGCCGCGTGGGAAGCCGAGGTAGTTGCGGATCATCGAGCTCGTGCCAGCCTGCCCGCCGATGGCGCTGCTGTCGAGGACGACCGTGCTCAGGCCCTCCGACGCGGCGTAGACCGCCGCCGCGAGCCCCGCCGGTCCGCCTCCGACGACCGCGACGTCGGTGATCTCGGTGCCACGCCGGGCGTCGAGCTCGCGCTCGGCCTCGGTGTCGAAGAAGGTACGGGCGACGTCACGGACCGAGCGGGCGACGATCGGCCGGCGGTTCGCACCCAGCACGAGCGGGTACGGCGCGTCCGGCGGGAAGTGCTCGCGCACGAGCTGCCCGACCTTGCTGTCCGGGTGGACGACCCGGGCGGGCATCCCCATCCGGTCGAAGAAGTCGCGGATGCCGTGGGTCAGGGCGTCGGAGTCGGGCGAGACGATCTTGGCGACCACGACGTCGGGGTCGGAGGCAGACCAGTTCCAGTCGCTGAGCAGCTCGGTGACCGCGTGGTGGAACTCCTCGTCGCGACGGCCGCGCGGCATGAGCAGGTACGCGTCGTACTTGCCCTTGGCCATGCCCACCCGCAGCCCCGGAGCGTCGGCGAGGAAGCGGTCGAAGGGGGCTGCCACGACGCGCCGCGCGGTGGGGACGAGCCCGCGCCAGCGGGCGAACGCGTGCAGGACGCTCTCGACGTCGGGGAGCCGTGAGTCGGAGACGAACATCGCGACCCGCAGCCCCGCGGCGGCCGCGTCCTCGGCGACCCGGCACGCCTCGGCGCAGGACCGCGCCGCGCGGAGGTCGTACTCACGGGAGTAGCGCCAGAACTCGTCGACGAGGGTGTCGGCGTGCTCGGCGGACACGAGGACGATGACCGGCGCCGCGGTCTCCGGCGGAGCGGAGCGCTGCCCTGCCTGCTGGTCGATCTGCTGGTCCGTCACCCCGCCGAGCCTACGACCGCCGCCGGGCCGGCGGCGAGCGCGGTTCGGCCCGGTGGGCCGGGTGGCGGGGTCAGGGGATGATCCGGTCCTCGGAGCAGGGCAGGAGGCCCATCCGGTCCTTGAGGGCGAGCACGCGTTCGACGGAGGCGTCGACCTTCTCGGCGAACTCCTCGTCCGCGGCTGCCTCCTCCTTCAGGGCCGCGAGCATGTCGGCCGCGACGGACGCGTCCCCGGTGAGGGCGATGTCCCCGCCCGCGGCGACGACCTTCACGGCACGCTCCGCGGGCGGCGTGGACGCCACGGCCTCGGCGTTGAGGTCGTCGGTGATGACGACACCGTCGAACCCGAGGTCACCGCGCAGGACGTCGGTGACGATCGTGGAGGAGAACATCGCCGGCACGTCGGGGTCGATCTCCGTGTACGTCGCGGAGCCGACCATGACCAGCCCGGCCCCGGCCTCGACACCGGCGGCGAACGGCGCGAGGTACGGGTCGTCGCGGGTCGTCTCGTCGTCGGTGATGCCGGTCGAGCTGAAGTCGGTGTTGTTGCGGATCCGGCCGATCCCCGGGAAGTGCTTCACGGTGGGTTCGACGCCACCGGCGAGCATGCCCTCGATGAACGCGGTGGAGGCCGTCTCGACGGTCTCCGGGTCCGAGCCGTACTGGCGCCGGTACTTGCCGATCGGCTCGTTGCCCCGGCCGAGCTCCTCGGGGACGGTGTCGGTGACGGGTGCGAGGTTGACGTTGACGCCGGCCGCCGCGAGCTCCTCCGCCCAGCCGGTCGCGGCCTTCGCCAGGTCGCCCGAGGACATCCGCGCCTGCTCGCGCGCCGACGGCGGACGGGTGAACCCGTCGCCGCGCAGCTGGTGCACCTCACCGCCCTCCTGGTCGGCGGCGAGCAGCAGCCCGACCCCGCCCGTCGCGGAGTCCGAGACGAGCCCCTGGAGGTGCTCGGAGGTGCGGGTGACCTTGTCGGCGCCCTCCCAGCCACCGAGGTAGATGACGTTGCCGACGTGGTCCTCTTCGACCTCGTCGTCCAGGGACTCCAGGGCGGCGTTGGTGTCGAAGCCGACCATGAGCAGCTGGCCGAGGCGCTGGTCCTCGTCGAGCGTGCCCAGCATCACGTCGACGCAGCCCGGGGTCGGCGTCGGGGAGGGGGAGGTCGTGGCCGGAGCCGGGCTCGGCGGTGTCGAGGACGAGGCGGCCTCCGGCGAGCCGCTCGAGCAGGCCCCGAGGGACACGGCCAGGACTCCGGCGAGGGCCAGGGCCGGGCCGCCGGGACGAGGGGTTCGCGCGCGAGAGGTCACCCGTCGACGCTACGCGACTCCGAGGGCCTCTGCCGAACCCGCGGGACGCGCCACGGCCGCGATCGGCCATGATCGACGGGTGAGCCCCACCCCCGTGGTCCTGGACGTCGACACCGGGGTCGACGACGCGTGCGCCCTGCTGCTGGCCGCGCTGCACCCCGATCTCGACCTGCGCGCCGTCACGTGCGTCGGAGGCAACGCCCCGCTCGCGGACGTCGTGCGCAACACGCTGACGGTCCTCGGCACCGCCGGGCGCGCCGACGTGCCGGTCGGCGTCGGGGTGGCGCGTCCGCTCCTGGAGGAGCCGGTGGACGCCCGGCACGTCCACGGCGCGGACGGCATGGCGGACCTCGGCCTGCCACCTCCGGCGCAGGAGGTCGACGACCGGTCGGCCGTCGACCTCCTCCGGGACACCGTCGACGCGGCGCACGGGGACGGCGACCCGGTGACGCTCGTCCCGCTCGCCCCGATGACCAACGTCGCGATCTTCGCCCGGCTGCACCCGGAGTCCTTCGCGCGCCTGGGCCGCGTCGTCTTCATGGGCGGCGGCGCGAACGTCAGCAACGCGACGGCCGCTGCCGAGTTCAACGTCTTCCACGACCCCGAGGCAGCGGCCATCGTCCTCGACGCCGCCGCCACGCACGACGTCCCGGTCACCATGTACGGCCTCGACGTCTTCTACGCGCCGACGGTCGGCGACGCCGGCGTCGCGCGGCTGCGGGCCGCCGACACCCCCGTGGCCCGGCTCGCCGCCGGTCTCGTCTCCTTCCACCGGCGCCGCTTCGACGCCGCGGGTGCGACGATCGGGGACGCGGGCGCGGTGGCGGCCCTCGTCCTTCCCGAGGCGGTGCGCACCAGCCGGCTCCCCGTGCGGGTCGAGCTCACCGGCACCTGGACCCGCGGCCGGACCATCGTCGACACCCGCGACTGGAGCGGTGACATGGACCACGACCCGCACGGGCTGGCCCCGGCCGTGGGGGGGGGGGGGCGGGGGGGGGGGGGCCGGGCCCCCCCCCCCCCGGGGGGGCGGGGGCCCGGGGGGGCG